>NZ_CP053828.1:0-1200000 GCF_013372165.1 Campylobacter hyointestinalis subsp. lawsonii
TTGTTAGCAAATGAAGTCTTAGAACTTTTAAGTCAAGAAATTTCAAAAAATGAGATGGAAAACTACATATCTCAAATTAAATTCAATGAAAAATTATCAAATAATGAAACTGCTATTTTTACAGCACCAAACGAACTTATGGCTAAATTTATACAAACTAGATATGCTTCTAAGATCGCTCATCTTTTTGAGATAAAAACAGGAAATAAACCAAATATAAGCATCACTACTCAAAAAAATAGACTATCTATCAAAACAAAAGACGTAGATGTAAAACAGATCAGAACTCAAAGTTCGCTTTTAAATCCAAGCTATACTTTTGAAAACTTCGTCGTAGGCGACTCAAATCAATTCGCATATATTAGTTCAAAACAAGTAGCAGCAAATCCAGGTCTTGTTTATAATCCACTTTTTATATACGGCTCAACCGGACTTGGTAAAACTCACCTTTTACAATCCATCGGAAATTACTGCTTAGAACACGGAAAAACAGTTATATGCGTAACTAGCGAACAATTTATGAGCGATTTTATGAGAAACGTTGAAAATAGAACTATGAATAAATTTAAAGAAAAATATCGTAGTTGTGATGTTTTGCTTATAGACGATATCCAGTTTTTTCATAAGTCAGAAAAAACACAAGAGGAGTTTTTTCATACTTTCAATGAAATTCACGCCAAAAAAGGTCAGATAGTTATGACTTCAGATAAACCGCCAAAAATGCTAAAAGGTTTTGAAGAAAGATTAAAAAGTCGTTTTGAATGGGGACTTATGGCTGATATCACGCCACCTGAGCTTGATACTAAAATACGCATTATAAAAGCAAAATGTGAGTTTGATGGTATAAATTTAAGCAGTGATATAACAGAATACATAGCTACAAATATGGGTGACAATATCCGCGAGATAGAAAGTGCTATCATAAACATAAATGCATTTGCAAATATTATGCGTCAAGAAATAACTCTTGAATTTGCTAAAAACGTTATTAAAGATCAGATAAAAGAGAAAAAAGAAAATATAAGCCTTGAAAATATCATAGATTGTGTAAGCAAAGAGATGAATATAAAACCAAGCGATATAAAAAGTAAAAGTCGTACAAAAGGCATAGTAGAAGCTAGAAGAATTTGTATATATTTAGCAAAATCTCTTACTCCAAACTCAATGCCTCAACTAGCATCGCATTTTGGATTAAAAGACCATAGCGCAGTTAGTCATAACATAAAAAAAATAAATGAGATAATCAATAACGATGAATATTTTAAAGCAAGAGTCGAAGAGCTAAAAAATAAGATAACTTCAAAGGAATAATGTGAAAATCTGTGAAAATATAAAAAAAGTTTTTCAACCATAAAATATCAAATTTAAAGGCGTTTGATGTTGGTTTTCACAAAATCAACATACTAACTAAATAAAAAAATATAATTTAAATTTAAAAGGCAAAAAAATGAAAGTTTTAATCAAAAAAAATGTCCTTGAATCAATAGTAACAAACACAAATCCTTACCTAGAAAAAAAAGACCTTAGTTCCATAACTTCGCATATTTTCATATCTGCAAAAGATGGAATTTTAAGTATAAAAGCAACAGATCACGAAATAGGTCTAGCTTATAAAGTAAAAAATGCTGTAATAAATGATGAAGGAAAAGCTACTGCAAATGGAAAAAAACTTCTTGATATAATCAAAAGTCTAAAAGACGGCGATATAATGCTAGAAACTATACAAAATCACCTTTATATAAAACAAAATAATTCAAAATATAGACTACCTATGCAAAAAGCAGAAGATTTTCCATCATTTCCAAATTTAGAAAATAAAAAGAAATTTGATATAAACGCAGGACTATTAAGTAAAAGCTTAAGAAAAATATCAAATTCAATCGAAGCAGTAAATTCAAAAATAGAACTAACCGGAGCTTTAATAGACGTAAAAAAAGAATATATAAATTTAGTCGGAACAGATACTAAAAGACTTAGTATCTACAAGCTAGAAACAAACTCTGATAATGAAAACTCAAATATAATAATACCAAAAAAAGCTATAACTGAAATTCAAAAACTATTTTTTGAAAATATAGAAATTTACTATGATGAAAATATACTTATAGCCGTTTCACAAAACTTTGAGTTCTTCACAAAACTAATAAATGGAAAATATCCTGACTATAATAGAGTTGTTCCTAATGAAACAAAACAAAATTTAATCCTAAATAGAGAAAAAATGATAGAAGGTATAAAAACTATATCTATGCTATCAGAATACATAAAAATAACTTTTAACGCTGAAAATATAAGCTTTGAAAGTATAAATGAAGACAATAGCGAAGCAAAAACTCTGATAGAATACAAAAATAATATATCTGAAGAGATAGTAATTGGTATGAAAAATAGATTTATGTTAGACTTTTTAACAAGTATAGAAGATAGCGAATTTTCTCTTGGATATAATGATTCAGGACTACCTTTTATATTAAGATCAGGTGATTTAAAAACTATTATAATGCCGGTAAATATATAAGGAATGAAATGGAAAATTTAGAAAATAAAGATTATGGTGCTGGAAATATTAAGGTTTTAAAAGGACTAGAAGCTGTAAGAAAACGCCCTGGAATGTATATAGGCGATACAAATATAAATGGTCTTCATCATATGATCTATGAAGTAGTAGATAACTCTATAGATGAAGCTATGGCAGGATATTGTGATACTATCGATATTGAACTTACAAATGAAGGCTCAGCTATAATTACAGATAATGGTAGGGGAATTCCAGTTGATATTCACCCTACAGAGAAAATTTCAGCTGCGACAGTCGTTTTAACTGTACTTCACGCTGGGGGTAAATTTGATAAAGATACATATAAGGTCTCAGGCGGACTTCACGGAGTTGGTGTATCAGTTGTAAATGCCCTATCTAAAAAATTAGTTTTAAATATAAAAAGAGATGGCAAACTTCATAGGCAAGAATTTGCTAAAGGCATACCACAAACCGATCTAGAAGTTATCAAAACTACTAATAAAACAGGAACTAGCGTTGAGTTTTGGCCTGATGATACTATCTTTGAAATAACTAAATTTGATAGAGAAATTTTAGCTAAAAGATTTAAAGAATTAGCCTATCTAAATCCAAAAATTACCATAAATTTTAAAGATCAAAGAGACGGCTTTAATGAAACTTACCACTTTGATGGCGGACTTGAGAGCTTTGTAACTGATATGAATAAAAGCAATCCAGTAAGCAAAGCTGTGAGCTTTAGTGGTGGCGAAGATGATGTTATAGTTGATTTTGCCCTACTTTATAATGAAACATATAGTGAAAATTTACTAAGCTTTGTAAATAATATAAAAACTCCTGATGGTGGAACTCACGAAGCAGGTTTTAGAGCTGGACTTACTAGAGCCATTACAAATTACATAGCAGCAAACGCCGCAGCTCGTGAAAAAGACACGAAAATAACTGGAGATGATATAAGAGAAGGTCTTATTGCAGTAGTTAGCGTAAAAGTTCCAGAACCTCAGTTTGAAGGACAAACTAAAGGAAAACTAGGTTCAAGTTATGTAAAACCTATCGTTCAAAAGATGACTTTTGAAGTACTTTGTAAATATTTTGAAGAAAATCCTATCGAAGCAAAAGCTATTATGAATAAAGCTCTTTTGGCAGCTCGTGGTAGAGAAGCAGCCAAAAAAGCAAGAGATTTAACACGAAAAAAAGATAATTTAAATAGTGTTGGAACACTTCCTGGTAAGTTAGCTGATTGTCAAAGCAAAGACCCAAGCGAGAGTGAAATTTACCTTGTTGAGGGTGATTCTGCTGGAGGTTCTGCAAAACAAGGTCGCGATAGAGCATTTCAAGCGATACTTCCACTTCGTGGTAAAATTTTAAATGTAGAAAAAAGTAGGCTTGATAAAATCCTAAAATCTGAAGAGATAAAAAATATGATAACCGCATTTGGTTGTGGTATAGGTGATGAGTTTGATGCTAGTAAATTAAGATATCATAAAATCATCATTATGACCGATGCTGATGTAGATGGAAGTCATATTCAGACTCTGCTTCTTACATTTTTCTTTAGATTTCTTACGCCAATTATTGAAAATGGATATGTTTATCTAGCTCAACCACCACTTTATAGATATAAAAAAGGTAAAAAAGAAATTTATCTAAAAGATGAAAAAGCTTTAAATGAATTCCTTATAGAAACAGGTATCGAAGGAGAGAGTTTTGAAGGTGTCGGAAATAAAGATTTGATCGATTATCTAAAGATAATAGCGGCTTATAGAAGCATACTTATTGAACTTAAAAAACGCTTTAATGTCCTAATTGCCATAAGATATATGATAGAAAATCCAGATATTATAGCAAAAGATTATAATGAACTTTTTGGAGTTATCAAGAAAAAGCTTGAAGATGAAGGATTTAATATCTTAAATTCATACGTTAATGAAGATGAGATAAGGGTTTATGTACAGACTGAAAACGGACTTGAAGAACTTATTATAAATGATAATCTTTTTGCAAATCCTCTTTATGAAGAAGCCGTTCATATCTTTACAAAAATGAAAGAGCGTGAGATAGATCTAAAAAGAGATCCAGTAGAATTGCTTGAAGAGATAGAAAAAAATGGTAAAAAAGGCGCTTATATACAACGCTATAAAGGTCTTGGAGAGATGAATCCAAGCCAACTTTGGGATACGACTATGAATCCAGAAAATAGACGTTTGTTAAAAATCGACGTAAAAGATATGGAAGCTGCAAGTGGAGTTTTTGAGCTATTTATGGGTGATGAAGTCGAACCTAGACGTGAATATATCCAAACACACGCAAAAGATGTAAAGCATCTGGACGTTTGATGCTTTATAGCCAAACAAAGGAGCGAAGCAATCGCTTTGCTCTTGCACTTCGTATAGCTATTCCATTTATCTTCGTACTATTTTTTTGGGGTTATACTTTTTTAAAGATTGATCTATTTGCTAAACAAGATCTTGTATTATTTTTAGCACTTACTTTAGCCTATGTTTATTACACTTTTTTTATGATATATCAAGGTTTTAACTCAAGCTTTATAGACCAAAATACTAAAACATTCACAAAAGAAAAGATAAAAGATATAATTCAAAAAAGTATAAAAAAACAAGAAAACAGAAATATCGTGATGATAGGCATAAAAAATTTAAATGAGATAAATCAAAGATATGGTTTTGAGAATTTAGATCAAATTTTAAGGCTTTTTGTCATTGAATTAGAGTATTTTTTAAAGAAAAAAAATCTATATAATATTCCTATAGGAAAGTATTTTGATGGTTATTTTTTGATGCTTTTAGATTCTAAAGAGAGCTCTCTTAGTCATATATTAAAAGAATTTGAGCTTTATATATCTAAAAAAGGCATAAACAATATAGAGATAAACATGGTTTTTAGTATGTTGCCAAATAGTTATGACCTAAATTTAAATAGTACGATTTCAGCACTTTTTTATAAGATATTAGATGATGAAAATAGCAAAAAAATCGATATAAATGATTATGAAAAGATGATTTATGATGCCATACAAAACAGAAATTTTATTTTAAAGTTTCAAACTATAAAAGATAATAAATTTGATAAAGATATGATATATCTTATACAAAAACTTAAATTTAATTCTCAAAATATACCAAAATACAAACTCACAAAAATTATAAATCAAATGGGTTATGAGATAAAATATGATCTTGAAATTATAAAATTATTGTTTGAAGATCTAAATTTCAATAAGATAAAGCATAAACTTTTTATAGAAATTTCGCCCGTTAGTATAAGAAATCACGAGTTTATGACTAAATTCTTTAAATTAGTAAGAGATAAAAATATAGATCCAAATAAGATTGTATTTGAGTTTTTTGAAGAGAGTTATTTTAAACAGATAAATAAATTTAAAGAGATATTAAACGAATACAAAAAACAGGGCTTTTGCTTTGCTTTATCTCATTTTGGTGGTCAAAATTCCAGCTTAGAATATCTAAAATATTTAGAAGTTGATTATATAATCTACGATATGGAATTTAGTAAAAATCTAAATGATTCTAAATTTGAAAAGATATTACAAAGCATAGAAATATTATCAAAAAATCTTGGTATAAAAACTATAATAAGATTTATCGATAAAGATGAAATTTACGATAAAGTAAAAAAGAGCGGTATAGATTTTTTACAAGGATTTTGTATAGATAAACCAAAAAATACTTTAGGAGAAATTCAGTGAAATATGGTGAAAAAATAATAAATGAATTTGATATAGAAAAAGATCTTGAAATTTGGCCAAACTCTAGTAAAAACGACTATGCTATACGCATAACTTTACCTGAGTTCGTGTGCTTTTGTCCGCGCTCGGGATATCCTGATTTTGCGACTATATACTTAACTTACGTGCCGCGTGACTTTGTAGTCGAACTAAAAGCGATAAAACTCTATATAAATAGCTTTTTAAACCGCCATATAAGCCACGAAGCAAGTATAAATGAGATCTATGATACTTTAGATAAAAAGTTAAATCCAAAGTATTTACGCGTTGTGGGTGACTTTAATCCGCGTGGAAACGTGCATACGGTTATAGAACTAGATTCAAATTTAGTTCGCAAAGAAAAATTTGACGTAAGTTCTATCACTTTAGAAACTACTCGCAAATTTTAAGGCTCAAAAATGATAAACGCTAAACTCATCGATCATATCTTTAAAGCTGCTTCGATTTCACGTTGGAATGACTATCCAAAAATGGTAAATTTAGTCGAGCTTGACAAACAAGCACATAAATTTATAATAGCTTATTTTATCGCAAAACTCGAGCCTGAGATTGATATGAACTATATCATAGAAGGCTGTGTTTTTGAGTTTTTAAGTCGTGTAGTAGTGACTGACATACGCCCTGATGTGTTTCATCAGATCCAAAAATCCAAAAATAAAGAAATACAAAGCTGGATTTTAACTAAACTTGAAAATATGGTTGAAGATATCGACGATGGTAATTTTTTTGAAAGGTTTAAAGCTTATCAAGACGATAAAACTCATCAAAAAGAGCGTCTTATCTTAAAAGCGGCTAGCTATATAGCGACAAAATGGGAGTTTAGTATAGTTTATCAAACTAGCAAGTTTTTAAGTGATATAGAAGAGTTAAAACAAAAAGTTGATGAGGAACTAGAAGATTACTATGAACTTATAGGAGTTCGTAAGATCGCTATGAATCAAAAACTAGCTCGTATTATAGATCTAAGCGGACGTCTTCGCTTCCAAAAGCGTTGGGCACAAACTCAGCGCATTCCTGAGACTGCGGTATTAGGACATATGCTAGTTGTGGCGATATTTGCTTATTTTTATAGCTTAAAAGTAGGGGCTTGTCCAAAACGACTTGAAAATAACTTTTATTGCGCTTTGTTTCACGACTTACCAGAAAGCCTTACGCGTGACATCATAAGTCCAGTAAAATATGGTATAAGCGGACTAAATGAGATAATAAGCGAATATGAGATGAGGCTTATAGATGAGCGAATTTTACCTTTTGTTCCTGAGAGTTTTAGAGACGAGTTTAGTTATATTTTAGGTGTTAGAAAAGAAGATGGTGTTTTTAAAAAAGATGAATTTGAAAATCGTATAAAAAAAACCATTCCAGTGCATTTTGAAGGCAGTATGAGTAGTGTAAATGATAATGAGTTTAATGCTATAGATGGTAAAGCTCTAAAATACTGCGACAATCTAGCCGCTTATGTAGAAGCGGGAATTTCCATAAGTTATGGTGTAAAAAGCAAGGATTTAGTCAGCGGATTTAGCAATATACAAGCTAAATTTGATAAAAATCCAAAGATAGAAAGCGTCGATTTTAGCAAAATTTGTGCTGAGATTATAGAGTATTTTGATATAAAACTTTAAAAACCCTTCCCCAGATGACTGCGGCACACACTAAGAAAAAGTGCTCTGCTATGTTCCCATCCTGAAGCGGTTCTTTTTAAAAGCATTGCACAGGTCTAAGGAAAGGCGAAAAGGATTATATCTAAATCATACTTAAATTAGGATTATTTTATGAACGTTAAATTTCATTTGCTATCGGTTTTTAGGGAACTTTTTATCCCGCATCATAGATCTTTAGAGTTTCGAGCGAAGATATTTGCTGCGATGATATGTGCCAAAAAAAATATATCTGATAGCGATTTTGAAGATATAAAAGATATCGCGAACGAAATTTATCCAAATGATGTGAAAAGGATAGGCGTCTTGACGCAAACTGTAAAAGAGTATGTAAATAAAGTAAAAGTTCTTAATTTTTTAAATTTAGACAACCTTTTACAAGACATAGATGATGAACTAAAAAACATAAAACGCTACGCTAAAAAGATAGATTTTGCTCATCTTAGACGTCTTATGTTAGATAGTAGCGAAGAAGACGCACTCATACAACAAAGAGTTTATGAATATTTTTTAGAAGAAGTTAAAAGATATAGTTGATAAAATTTAGCTTTTTCTTACCACTTATAGCTCTTAGAGTGGTGGAATTTAATGTTTTATGTAGATAAATTTACTACTAATCATATCTTATAAAATAGTATAAATTTAGTTTTTGTATATTTAAATAGACATTTTTAAATAGACATTTTGCAAAAATTATCTTATGCTAAAGCATATTTATATCTTGAAAAAAAGTGGGTTGAGCTTTTTTAAATTTTTAAAAGATTATTTACTCTATTTGTTATGTCAGTATTAATCCATACCAACATAACAAATTTATTTTTTCATATTTATCGCTTTTTGTATCATCTGATCACTTGTAGTGATAGACTTCGCACTTGCATCGTAAGCTTTTTGCATAATTATAAGATCAGTCAAAGACGTGCCTAGATCGACATTTGACATCTCAAGTGATCTATTTTGTATCTTTGCTCCATATATCACTTCGCCGTTTTTATCTGTAAAAAATATCGGTCTGCCTGAATTTGAAGTCGCAGAGTAAGCATTTTCGCCTACTTTGCTTAGTCCTTGGTCATTTTGAAAATGATAAAGTGCCACTTTAGCTACAGAACTCATCTTTCCATTGTCAAATACAGCTATTATTTCGCCGTTATCGTTCATACTATATTCTTTTAAAATTCCCTCAGCAAAGCCATCTTTTATAACATTTGTCATCACAGACTTATTTGCACTTGTTACTAAGCCATCATAACCAGAGTTTGGCGTACCTTCGGTATAAAAACTACCAAAATTTAGTTTTACACCGCCTATTTCGTTAATTGTACTTGAAACTAGAGCACCTTTGTTATTGTAAGTAAGTGCGCCTGTAGAAGTGCTTAAAACTTCGTTTTTAGGTGATTTCATCGTAGCAGTTACGTTCCAGATAGTTTGATCTGCATTTTGTGGAATTTGTTTTTCATACTCTAGTTTTATAATATTTTTTGTGCCATCTGCGTTATATACGTCTGTAGTTGAGCTAAATTTATTTGGGACTTCTTGTTTTACAATAGCTTCTGCAGCAATGGTCAGCTCTTCGTCCAAATTTAGCTTACTGACGTCATAGTTTTTTATCTCAAATTTGCCGTCTTTGTCGGCTGTAGCTCTTGCTGTAACTTGTTTTCCATCAATGTCTGTTATCTTTATAGTTACTTCTTGATTTTCATTTATGCTTAACACTTCTGGAGTATCTTTTAAATCGCCTTTTAAAGAGATAGTTTTTGCATCTTTATCTAGCATTTCTGTAGTAGAATTTGCAGTTATATTTAAATCCCCATCTAAATTTAAGTCTTTTACATCGATATTATTTAGGCTAAATTTACCATCCTTATCGGTTTTTGTATCTACTTCTAAAACCTTGCCGTTTTTATCTGTGATTTTTAAATTTACGGTTTGATTTTCGCCGATATCCATTTTGTGTTCAGCTACGTTTAAATCCCCATTTATGTTTAGTCTTTGAGCTGCTTTATCTAAAGTTTGATTTATCTGATCGTTGGTTAAATTTAACTCTTCTTTTGTTGTTGGATTTATATTTAAATTTAGTTTTACATTGTCTTTTATAAGACTAGAATCCAAATTTCCTTTTAGTTTAACTTCAGTTGTAGCAGTAGCTGGTATAAAAAGTATGTTTGGTAGATGTATTTTTGTCTGTGCATCGACTGCTCCAAGATTGATAGAGTTTCCAGTCTCAACCGTAAATGCTTCGCCGTTTGTTCCTGCTCCTAGTTTATCTTGTGCGTTTTGACTAAGACCTATAGGCGATAAATTTGCCATTGTACCTTGTAAGTATCTACCGCTAGAATCTACCATATCTCCATTTGAGTCTATTATGAAATCGCCGTTTCTAGTAAAATACAGCTCATTGCCCACGCTTACGCCAAAAAATCCATCTCCTTCGATAGCCATATCAAACACTTTATCAGTGCTAGTTATATTACCTTGAGAGAATTGCAAGGAAGTTGCCATACTAGTCGAGCCAAGTCCTATTTGAGAGGTTACTGGAGTAGAGCCTTGCGCAAGAGTCTGATAAAATATGCTTTTAAACTCAGGTGTGCTTGACTTAAAGCCGACATTATTTACGTTTGATATGTTATTTGCAACTACATCGATACCAAATCCTTGAGATTTTACCCCACTGATACCGTTGTAAAATCCTATCATCATGAGTTTGTATCCTCACTACTACTTTCACCACTATTTGATGCTGTAGTCTTTTTAACAGGTTCTGTAAATTCAGATATTTTGTCTATGGAAATATACTCGCCTGCTATTTTTACTTGAGCTACACCATCTACAAATTTAACTGCTTCAACAGGGTATGAGCCGATGATTGCTTCTTGTTTTTGGTCATTTTTATCTGTATAGCTTGCTTTTATTACATACTCTCCAGCTGATGTTTGCAAACCATTATCATCAGTGCCGTCCCAAGTAAAGCTATTTGTACCTTTGTTTAACTCATTAAATGGTATATTTTTTATCAAATCTCCTGTTGAATTGTAAATCCCGATATTACCAAATTTCGCATCACTTCCAAAGTTTATTTTAAAATCCACTCTACTAGTAGCCGTATCTTTTGATATAGCATTTGAGAGATTTGCTATTTTGCCAAGTGCGCTCATAGCAGTCATCGAAAGACTACCTTGCATCTGCTCGGTGAGTTGTTTCATAACTTTATTTGTATTTTCTTGCATTTCAAGAGTTGCTAACTGACTGGTTTGTTCAAGCATCTTTGCACTATCCATAGTTTCGGTTGGATCTTGATATTGAAGTTCTGTAAGAAGAAGCTTCATAAAGGCATCTTTATCAAGGGTTGAGTTTGGGTTTGTCCCTGTACCTGCTACGCCATTTTCTTTTTCAGCAGTTTTGTCTGCTGCCCATTTGTCTGTCGTAAATGTCGGAGTTGTAGTGTTATTTACTGAACTGATTGCCATTTTAAATCCTTTAATGCTTTGTTGATTTTATCTAAGCAAATTTTATTCCACTTAAATATAGCGTGGCAAGACAAGCTCTAGAACGACTTTTTCTTCATCGCTATTTTGCTCATCAAAGTTTTGGTCATAATTTTTAAATTTGCCACGATCGTTTTGATTTCCGCTCTGTCTTTGGTCGCTAAAATTCATAGAAAGTTCGGTAAAACCCATATTTACAAGGCTATTTTTAAATTCAGCTTGATTTTGTATAAAAAGCTGCATAGTTTGGTTGTTTGAGTTGAAATTTATATGAAGATTATTTCCACGATTTATCATAGTTACTTCGACTTCGCCGAGATTTCCTGGATTTAAAGTCATATGAAATCTTGTAACTGGTGGCTTGTATTCATTTATCTTTTCTTGTAAATCACTTGCAAATGTCTCAAAAGTCTGTTTTATCTGAATATTTTTGGCCTGCATTTTTGCATTTGCGATGATATCTTTAACAAGGCTATTTTGGTTGGAATTCGTATTTGACTCGCCTGAATTGCTCTCATTTGCGCTAGTTTCTAAGCTCGTGTCTTTTAGTAAGTCTTGCAAAGAGATGCTGTTTTTATTATCAAATTTACTATTTTGCGTCTCATTTACTTGCTCTTTTATAGCTTTTTTTGTTAAATTTGCAAGGTATTCATCTATGCTAGGATCAGTTTTATGTTTTGTAGTAGGCTCTTTTATATTTGTTGTATTTGTAGTTTGTGTTTTTATCTCATTTTTTATATCGTTATTAGATTCAGCCATTTTATTAGTTAGCTTGTTATCTTTATCTATAGTGGTAGATACAGCTTTTGAAAGTGTTTTATCGCCATCTATTTTTGCTAAGGATACATCGCTTTGTTTGTTTGTTTGTTTTAAATTTAAAGATTTTTCATCTTTTAAAATAGTTTCTTTAGGGGTAACGCTTTGAAGCAGTTTATTTAAATTTATAGTTTCATCTTTTTTTGTAGTTTGTTCTAAAACGTTTTGTACTTTTTTCTTTGTTACCTGGTCTAAAATAACTTCTTGAAAGTCAAAAAAACCGCTTTGTGCAAGTCCTTTAAACTGCTCTTTTAGTGTTGCTACGTCTTCTTTTGTGATTTTTATATTGCTAAGATTAAGATCAAATTTTTTACTTAAATTTATAAGGTCTTGTAAATTTTTTGCACCTTTTATCTCATTTACGTTTTTTTCTGTTGATAAAAGTTTGGCTAGGTTATTTGAAAGTGTTGGAAAACTACTCAACTTTTCGCCACCATTCAAAGACTCTAAAAGCCCTAAAAGCTGGATAAAATCGGCATTTTCTAAAAGAGTTTTGGTGTCGCTTACATCTAGCTTTGTGCTATTTGTATTAGATGTTTTTTGACTTGAGATTATCTTTTTTGTATCTTTTTCGCTGATATTTTTATTTACGCTATCTAAAACAAATGATAGAAAATCTCCACCTTCGTCGCTTCCTCCACTTAGAGTATCTGTTTTTTTAACTTGCGCTGTAGGCTGAGATACGTTATTTAATAATGAATTTAGACTTTCCATAAAGTATCCTAAAAATATTTTTGAGATATATATGCAAAAATTATTCCAAAATCTATATTTTTAAATTTTTTTAAGTTTAAGCCTATTTAGGCTTAAAAATACGATTAATTATGGAAAAACAGATCTAGGCGTGGAGATGATTTGAGATATTACAAAGTATGATAAGCTAGATACAAAGTATATATGGAGACGTTAAATTTACAAGGTAATAAAAATATAATTTAGTTTTTAATTATTCAAGATGCTTTTTTGCATCTTGATCTAAAATCTCATCTATCATTAAAGACATCGCTTTTGGTATCACGCTACCGTGAGTTTCATTTTCAAACATTTTAAATTTGACCCAGCAACCACTTTGTAAGCCTATCCGATCGGCTAAATTCTTTGCATTTATAGTATGAATTTTGCCTCTTTGTCTTTCTAAACTGCCAATTGTGATGTAAATTTCAGGGCAACTTTTTAAAGTGATATTTTGCGGTAAAAAAGAACCATCGCCCCACCATAAAGACGGCGAAGCAATGAAATAATAATGAAACGTATCGCTTGACTTAAGCAAAGCATTTAATGCAAATAACGCTCCAAAAGAATGGCCAAAAATAGCGCGTTTTGGAGAACTTACGTTATAGCTTTTTTCTATAGAAGGTATGATGCTAGTTTTTACAAATTCCAAAAATATGTCTGCATTTCCGCCTTTACTAAACTCTTCTTTGGTTACTTTTGGCGTGTAGTCCTTAGTCCTTTTTAAAGTATCAAAAGCCAAATCGCTATCATATCCTATAGCAACGATCAATAAATTTGAAGCTTTATCTATAAAACTATCTGCATATAAATTTAAAAGAGTAGGAAAAAACGCATTGCCATCAAGAGTATATATGACTGTTAATTCGCTTGTTTGGCGCTTAGTTTTTGCGGTAAAAACCTTATATCTTGTACTGTTATTTTCAAAATAAAACGGACTATGTATTTCAAAAATCTCATACGCTTTACTGCTGATCTTTGGTATTTCATTTGATGGTTTTGCAAGTAAATTTATACACAAAAAAGCGCCAAGCAACAATATAAAAGTTTTCATGCAAGTAACCTTGATAAAAAAGGGTAATTTATAAAGATAAAACTAGAATAAATGGTGGCTCTAACAGGACTTGAACCTGTGACCCCCACCATGTCAAGGTGATGCTCTACCAACTGAGCTATAGAACCAAAGGGGGATATTATACAATCTTATCACTTAAATTTGGGTAAAAACCCAAATTTAAATCAAATTCGCCTTTACTATCATAGCATATATGATTATAAACATAATTATAGTAGGCACTTCATTATACATTCTAAAGAATTTGCCACTTTTTTTACAGCGATTTTCTTTAAATTGTTTTAGATAATATCCTAAACTAAAATGATAAGCTATCAAAATAACAACGCAAAGTAGTTTGATATGAAAATATCCAGCTTTCATAAGCTCAGGCTTAGCAAACACAAGTATAGCAAGTCCGCTAAGAAGCGTAACTCCCATAGCTATCCAGCCTATACCATTATAAAGTTTGCTTTCTTGGATTTTTACCACATCGACAAATCCATGATTTTGTATGTGTTCTGCGTGATAAACATAAAGTCTTGGCTGATAAAAAAGCATAGCCATCCACGATATAAAAGCTACGTAATGCAACCATTTAATCCATAAATAAGCTTCATAGCTCATTTTGTAACTCCTCAATAAAATTTTTCGTTAGTATAACATACAAAAATTTAAATTTCTCTAGACTAGCCTAAAATAGACGCTTTTCGCCTTTCAAACTCATCTTTGCTTATCGCGCCACTTTGGTATAAATCATATAATTTCTCTATATTTTTAAGATTTTGAGTCTGGCTAAGGGATTTTTCAAGATTGTTTATATCATTTACTTCATAAACCATTTTAGAAGTTAAAAATATATCTACTAGCCACCAAATTCCCCAAATAGCAAGAAAAAGATAACCTACTAAAAATATAGCTGTGAAACTTCCGACCCAAAAAAGTAAAAGCTGTAAAATTCCGCTCAAAAATTTACCACAATAAATTCTATGAGCACCAAAACCGCCTAAGAAAAACCAAAGCGCATACGCTATATAGATATTTCTAGTCACTATTTTTTCCTATATAAAAAACTTTGTATCAAAATGATAACTATAGCTAGATCGATCATCATATCTGCGAAGTTAAATACGGCAAAATTAAACCATTTATGCCAAAATATATAATCCACAACTCCGCCATGAACGAAACGATCAAGTATATTTGAGCAGCCACCGCCAAGCAAAAGCCCAAACGCGGCACTATGAGATCTCAAAAGCTCTTTTTGACCAAAAAGATAGCCTAAAAGAACGGCGATAAGAGCTAGTTGGATATATTTTAAATTTTCACCCAAAAACGAAAACATAGAAAAAGCAACGCCTTTATTATAGACCAAAATCAGATCTATAAATTCGCTTTTATATCTAAACCCGTTTAAAAATATCCATTTTATGATCTGATCAACAGCAAAAACAGCAGCAAAATACGATAGAAATTTAAAAACCACTCTACTCATTTAATGCTTTTGTAAAGAATTTTTCAACTTCGGACATTTTTTTAGCTACCAACGCCTCATCACGTCCTTCAAGCAAAAGCCTTATAACGTTTTCTGTACCAGAATATCTAAATAGTGTTCTTATTCCTATTTTTTTGAGTTCATCTTCGAGTTCTTTAAGACCTTTGATGCTATCAAGAGGTTTTTTATCTGCTACTTTTAAATTTAAAAGCTTTTGTGGATATGGTTTTATAACATCAAATATCTCACTTGCTTTTTTGCTTTTTGCAAGCAAACAAGCACTAACTTGAAGCGCTGAAACAAGCCCGTCGCCAGTCTTTGAAAAATCACTAAATATAATATGACCGCTCTGTTCGCCGCCAAAATTTATACCATTTTCTTTCATCATCTCAAGAACAAATTTATCGCCCACGTTTGAGCGAAGTAGTTTGATTTTATGTTTTACTAGATAGTCATCAAGCGCAGCATTACTCATCACAGTAGTTACTATCTCTTTTTTATCAAGCATCTTATTTTCATCAAGATAAGTTGCTAAAATACCAAGTAGAGCGTCGCCATCAACGACCCTGCCATTTTCATCTACGACTACTAGTCTATCAGCATCGCCATCAAAAGCAAAACCGATATCTGCTCTTAAATGTTTAACCTCTTTAGCCAAATTCTCAGGATGTAAAGCACCGCAATTTAAATTTATATTTCCGCCGTTTGGCTCATCATTTAGCACGATTATCTCAGCACCTAGCTCGCTAAATACCGTAGGAGCGACTTTATAAACAGCGCCGTTTGCCACGTCCAAAACAACTCGCAAACCTTTTAAGGTAAGCTTAGCTGGAAATGAGTTTTTGATATGAACTATGTATCTGCCGATCACATCATCGATCCTTTTTGACTGACCGATCTCAAGTCCTGTTTTTTGGTTTGCATTTATCATTTCATCATTATAAAATATATCTTCTATCGCTTTTTCAGCCTCAACATTTAGTTTGTTTCCAAAACTATCAAAAAATTTGATGCCATTATCATCAAACGGATTGTGACTCGCACTTATCATTATGCCAGCATCGCATCTCATATCTTCGGTTAAAAACGCTATTGCAGGAGTTGGCATAGGTCCTATTTGTATCACATTATATCCTACAGCAGTTAGTCCAGCGACGATAGAAGTTTCTATCATATAGCCACTTTTTCTAGTATCTTTTCCGACTAATATCTTATTTGTAATTGAGTTTTTACGAAAATAAATTCCAGCAGCCATAGCTAGACGCATCGCAGTCATCGCATTTAGCTTTTCTCCGGCTCTGCCTCTAACTCCATCAGTTCCAAAAAGCTTCATAATTTTGCCTTCTTTTGATTTTTAATGTTAAAATTTAAAACGCATTTTAGCAAAAAGATTTTAAATTTGATACATATAAACATTTAAAATTTAAAAGAAAAGATTTGATGATTAAATTTGACTTAAATTCAGATTTATTTAATTATCTTTAGGGTATAATCACCGACTAAAATTATGAAAAAGGTAAGTTATGGCAAACCACAAATCTGCTGAAAAAAGAGCAAGACAAACTATAAAAAGAACTGAGAGAAATAGATTTTACCGCACAAGACTTAAAAATTTAACCAAAGCGGTAAGAGTTGCAGTAGCAAAGGGCGACAAAGACGCTGCTCTACTTCTTTTAAAAGATGTAAATAAAAACTTCCACAGCTTTGTAAGCAAAGGATTTCTTAAAAAAGAAACCGCTTCTAGAAAAGTTAGTCGCTTAGCAAAGTTAGTAAATACATTAGCTGCATAATTTAAATTTAAATGTTAGCTGACAAACTACGTCCCTTTTTAGATCGCTACGATGAGCTAGATACTCTGCTTAGCGATCCATCAGTCATAAATGATATATCTCGTATGACTAAACTCTCAAAAGAGCAAAGAAACTTAGAACCTATAAAAGACGCCACCGATAGATACTTAAATATCTTAAACTCTATAGAAGAAAATAAAACTCTACTTGAAGATCTAGAACTAGGCGAACTTGCTAAAGATGAATTAAAAGCGCTAGAAACAGAGCTTCCAAAGCTAGAAGAAGAGATAAAGCTTTTGCTTCTTCCAAAAGATCCAAATGATGAGAAAAATATCTTTTTAGAACTACGCGCTGGTACCGGCGGCGATGAGGCGGCTTTGTTTGTAGGAGACTTAGCTACTGCTTATATGAGATATACTGAGGAGCGTGGCTACAAATACGAAATAGTAAGTTCAAGCGAGGGAAGTGCGGGTGGATATAAGGAGCTTATCTTACTTATAAAAGGTGAAGGTGCTTATTCAAGACTTAAGTATGAAGGCGGAACACACAGAGTTCAAAGAGTGCCTGAAACTGAAAGTCAAGGTAGAGTGCATACTTCAGCTATCACAGTGGCGATTATGCCTGAAATTGAAGATAGCGAGATAGATATAAACCCAAACGATCTTAAAATAGACGTTATGAGAAGCTCAGGTCATGGCGGACAGTCAGTAAATACCACAGATAGCGCAGTGCGTGTAACTCACATACCAACAGGCTTAGTCGTCGTAAATCAAGATGGTAAAAGCCAACACAAAAACAAAGACGCTGCTATAAAAGTCCTAAAAGCTAGGCTTTATGATATGCAAGAAAATGAACGTAGAGAAAAAGAGAGCAAAGAGCGAAAAGATCAAGTAGGAACAGGCGATAGAAGTGGTCGTATCCGCACATACAACTACCCGCAAAACCGCATCAGTGATCACCGCATCAATCTCACTCTTTATAGGCTAGATGCTATAATGGCAGCAGGACTTTTTGATGAGATCATAGATCCACTCATCGCCCACTACCAAGCAGAAGCCATAGCAAACGCCGGACTATAGCCGGTAGCAAATAGCTTATTTTATCTATTTGAATTTTGACTTGCGACTTTTAAATAATCATAAATATAACTTTTATATGATTTTGTGAGATTTTTATCTTTGCAAGTCTCAACCGCTCCACAAAGCTTTCTCATCGCGTAGATCGCTTCAAAATATTTGTTTGGCTTGATTTGCATAAGCTCTAAAAGCACAGAAGTATTTAGTCCAAGCTCACTTAACTCAGTAGTCGCGAGTTTTTGTATCTCCTCACTACCTTTTGTATAAAAACCGGTTATAAAAAATGGATTTTTATGCGGTAAAAGCAAGTCGTTTTCTTTTAGCCCCAAGATCCCATGATGATCCCCAAAATATGCAAAGACATAAGGTTTATTCGTATTTTTCATAAATTTATCAAAGTCCAAAGTCGCATCACTAAGATCTATCTGTCTTTTATAATAATCACTAAGAGCCAAAGCCTGATCTTTAGGATAAAACTTATCAAGCCCATACTCTACCTTACTCGCTCTGTCATAAGGCACATGTTCATCAATAGTAGTGGCATAGAGATAAATAGCGGCTCTTTATCTCTATGCTTGTCGTAAATTTCCTTTACATACTCACCTAGCTTTTTAGAAAATATCTTCTCTTATATGAGTCTCCATTTTTAAATTCTTTACCGCACTCAAGATCGTATGGGTGAAAATATTTATCAACTCCTAGATCCTTATATGCGTTATAAACGTTAAAATATTTTGGCATCAATGGATTTAGCGAAATGACGTAGTATCCATGCTCTTTTAACATTTTAGGTAGTGAATGACTCAAATGCTCTGTTACATTGTAAAATACGGTAGATGAATTTACCCCAAAATCATTTACGCTAAGCCCTGTTAAAATCTCAAATTCGCTCTTAAAAGTCCCCCCCCCCCAAAGGTATGAACTCTAGCTAGTGATTTAAATTTAAAATCATCTCCTTTAAACATATCTACTTGCTTTAGATCGCCTTTATAGTACGCAGTGGATTCTTGCAAAAAAAGAACTAAATTTGGCTTTAAATTTGATACTTTATAAGGATGCTCATTTTATCTTCAAAATATGGATAAGAATCATCAAAATACGGCGCTTGATAGCTCATATTTACTAAAGACATCGCGAGATTCATATTTATCTCTTTGGCTTCTGGAAATGTTTTTAGCCAATTTTCCATAATAAATTTTTGGCGTATTAAAATATAGTTACTAAAGATCAAAGTCCAAAAATAGAGATAATTCTAAATTTAATACTTACTCTTTTTGTGTCACGATATGCAAATATACCAAAAAGTAGCACCAAAATATATAGCAAAATTATAAATATAAGCTCTTTATACTCAGGTATTCAGTTTTCAGTGTCGAAAAATAGTAAAAAATCAGACAAAAACATAGGTTTTTTATAGTAATGATAAGTTAAATTTGATATATAATAAACGCATACAAGCAAGGTACTAGCAAAATTTACGCTCCTTAGCCATTGCCCGCTTAGTGCAAATATCGCTAAAAATAGTATTCCAAACTGCAAAGCAGTAAAAATAATCGCCACTGGAGTGACTTTAAACCTAGCGATCAAAACCATTGCAAATACAAAAAACGCGAAAGTCAAAACATACGAAACATACTTCATCAATCCCACCCCCCCCTTTTTTTTTAATTTTTATTTAAGAAGCAATAACAAAATATATTCATAAATAGCTAAGATTATACTAAATTTAGGATTTAAAGTTTCTAAAATAGCTTAATTTTTTCTAAATATTGCAATAAATGCTATAATATCCATCTTTTAAAACTAAAAAAGGATAAATATGACTAAAGAAGCCGTGTTTGTATATGTCCAAAAAAAGTATGGTACGACACCTGATTATCCTTGGGAAAGATACCCAAAATACGCTGTTTTAAGGCATTTGAAAAATAAAAAATGGTATGGAGTTTTTCTTTGCATACCAAGAAACAAGCTAGGATTAAACGGAGATGATATGGTCGATATTTTAAATTTAAAGTGTGAAAAAGATATGGCTATTTTGTTAAAAGATGACAAAACTATATTTCAAGCGTACCATATGAACAAAAAGAACTGGATATCGATCTTACTTGAAGAAGCGAACGAAGAGATGGTCTTAGATCTCATCGCTCAGAGTTATGAGCTAACTCTTTAACTATTTTATTAAGTTTGAGATATTTTTAAATTTAGTATGCTCGGCACTTTTTATCATCTCAAAGGCTATCATTTCAGCAGATTTTATCTTTGCTTCTTTTAAATTTAAAAAAGCAAGTTCTTTATTTCTTTCGTTTCTACTACCCACGCACTCATCAATGAGCGTTACGCCAAAGCCATTTTGAATGAGATCTAAAGCCGTTTGATATACGCAGATATGAGCTTCAACGCCGATTAAAATCACGCTTTTAAACCCTGAAATTTCATCTTTTATAGCGTTAAAGGCTGAAAATTCTAATTTCTCAAATATCTTAGAGTTTATCAAATTTGCTATATTGCTATCAGTCTCGCCAAGACCTTTTTTATACTGCTCAGTAGCGATTATTTTTAGCCCTAATTCATTTGCTATTTTTAGAAATTTCACGCTATTAGCCACCAAATTTTTATCACTCATCACGCTTAAAAGCTTAGTTTGCATATCGATAACTACAACCACACTATCCATAATCTCTCCTTATAAATCTATATCGATCCCCACAGGGCAGTGATCACTACCCTCGATGCTACCTAGTATAAAAGCATCTTTTAGCCTATCTTTTAAATTTGAGCTGATGAAAAAATAATCAATCCGCCAACCCACATTTTTAGCCCTTGCGTTAAATCTATAGCTCCACCACGAGTATGCGTCCTCTTTATCGCCATTTATAAACCTAAAACTATCTATAAATCCAGCTTCTAAAACCCTATCTATCCACTCCCTTTCACACGGCAAAAATCCGCTTGTTTTGGCATTAGCTTTTGGATTTTTTAGATCGATTTCTTTATGAGCCGTATTTACATCACCACAAAATATCACCCCTTTACCCTCACTAACCAAACTCTTGATATAAGCTAGAAATTTATCATAAAAATCCATCTTATACGCTAGTCTATCATCACCTTGCTGACCATTTGGGAAATATATATTAAAAAGATGGATATTATCAAATCTATGCTCCAAAACTCTGCCCTCATCATCATCAAAAAACTGCGATTTTAGATTTTGTGTTTTTAAATTTGATAAACTCATCACACCCGAATATCCCGCTCTTTTGGCTGAATTTACAGATATATTTTCAAATCCTAGATTATAAATTTCAGCTGGGATTTTATCCTCGCTTGCCTTAATCTCTTGTAAAGCCAAAAAATCTGGTCTATACTCACCAAGCCACGAAAATCCATCTTTATTTACAACAGCCCTAAGTCCATTGACATTCCACGAAATCAATCTCAAATTTAATCCTTTTTTAGCCCCATTATAATTCAAAATTTAAAATATTTTTTAATTATTAACCATATCTTTACCATTGTATTACTATTTTGATTTATAATCCGCAATTTTATATCAAAGGAAATTATAGTGAGCTCAAATAAATTTATCCTATGTTTTGCCCTATTTATCACAGCGTTAAATTATAAATTTTTTGCTTTTGCGTTCTCAAGCGTGGATTTTAGCAATAATGCAGTCCTTTTGCTCACCTTGCCGGTGCTATTTTTCTCTCTTATAGTTTTTATTTTTAGTCTGCTATTTTTGCCCTATATCACAAAGGCTTTAGCGATATTTTTAACCATCGTTGGCGTTGTTGGGGCGTATTTTATGAATGCCTACTCAGTCATCATAGATAGCGAAATGATAAGAAACGCAGTCCAAACAGACATAAAAGAGGTTCAAGATCTATTAAATTTAAATATGATATTTTGGATAATCTTAGCTGCTGTAGCTATATTTTTTATAATTAAAGTAAAAATAACCAAAACAAATATGCTAAAAGCCTTAAAATATAGAAGTTTGCTTTGTATTACTTCGCTCATACTTTTTGGCGTGATTTTTGCTAGTTTAAGCAAAGACTATATTCCATTTTTTAGAAATCACAATCAAATAAGATTTTACACAACCCCATTTTATCCTTTATACTCGGCAAATAAATATATAAAATCTCTAGCGCCAAAGGCTGAATTTAAAGCTATAGGGCTTGATGCAAAACAGACAAAAGAGCAAAAAAAGCTATTTGTCTTTGTAGCTGGAGAGACTGCTAGGGCTGCAAACTACTCATTAAATGGTTATGAAACGCATGAGACAAATCCATACTCAAGGGAAAATGGGCTTTTGAGCTTTTCTAAATTTAGCTCTTGTGGAACATCAACTGCCATAAGTTTGCCTTGTATGTTTTCAAATTTAAATAGAGATAATTTCTCCACTGATATCGCCAAAAATAGCGGAAATTTACTAGATGTCTTAGAGACTGCTGGGATAAAAGTAAGCTGGATAGGAAATAACTCTGGATATTGCAAAGGTGTCTGCGCTCGTTTAAAAGATACAAAAGATTTTGGTGGCGATAGCTATGATGGCGTTATGCTTGAAGAGATACAAAACAGGATTCAAAATGCCAAAGAGAGTAGCTTTATAGTAATCCATCTCCAAGGTAGCCACGGACCAACATACTTTAAAAGATACCCAAAAGAATTTGCTAAATTCAGCCCGACTTGCGACACGGCTACGCTTAAAAACTGCACTTATGAAGAGATAGTAAATACCTATAATAATACAATTTTATACACAGATTATATAGTAAATCAAATAGTAGATATGCTAGAAAAGAGCGATATGCAAACCGGATTATTCTATGTTAGCGACCATGGCGAAAGCCTTGGAGAAAACGGAATTTACCTTCATGGCGCCCCATATTTCTTAGCACCAGATTTCCAAACCAAAGTCCCAGCACTGCTATGGCTAGAAGATAAAAATCAGTTAGCAAATTTAAAAAATTTAAAAGACAATAGCTTTTCGCATGATAATATTTTTCACACTATGCTAGGATTTTTTGGTATCCAAACAAGCGTCTATGATAAAAACTTAGATATATTGCAAAAAGGATAACAAAGGTGAGAAATCAGCCAAAATATAACTTTTTTAAAAATACCTCATACGCCTTAGAAGGGCTAAAAGATATCTATGAAAATGAAAAGAGCTTTAAGATAGAGCTAGCCATCATCTTACCGCTTTTAGTGGTGCAGGTATTTTTAAATTTAAGCCTAGAAGAGCATTTGATATTAGTCATTTCTTTATTTGGTATAATCATAACCGAGTGCATAAACTCAGGTATCGAAAGATGCGTGGATCTAGCTTGTAAAGAGCAGAATCTACTTGCGAAAAAAGCCAAAGACGCAGGCGCTGCAGCAGTGTTTTTGAGTATAACAGTAGCTAGTTTAGTATGGATAATTGTTATCTTAAAACTGATATTTTAAATGGAATTTTCAAAAAGCTTATCGGCGACAAAAAAGTTCAGATTTTGGAATTTTTAGCCGATAACTGCGATGAAGATGGATTTTTTAAATTTAATATCAATGAAATTTGCGAGCTTCTAAATACGAGCAAACCAACTGTGATAGCTACTTTTAAGTTGTTAGAAGATAAAAAGATCCTATACAAGATAAAAAACGGACTTTATAAGCTCAATCTAAAAGATGAGTTATCAAGATCTTAAAGCCTATCAAAATAAGTATAACTCCACCAAGAATCAAGGCTTTGCTCTCTAGCTTATCGCCTAGTATTTTGCCTATGTAGCTACCTAACACACAAAGCAAAAAGCAAACCACGCCGATAACTAAAACACTAAAAGCTATATCAGTATCAGTAAAGCTAAATGTCACACCTACAGCTAACGCATCTATACTAGTCGCAAATGCGCCTAAGATAAGCATTCTTAGAGTTAAATTTAAGGTGCATTCTTCAGATACGTTTCTACTTTCTTTTATCATTTTTATACCTAAAAATAGCAGTATTACAAAGGCTATATAATGATCTATCGCAGATATAAACTTAACAAAGCTAAGCCCTAAAAAATAGCCTATAGCAGGCATTAGAGCCCCAGCTAATCCAAATATAAAAGACATTTTTATAATAGAGCTAAATTTGATATTAAAACACTTAGCGCCGTTTGCCATACTGATCGCTACGCTATCCATCGCTAAAGCTATAGCCAAAAAGAGAAGTTCCATAAAATTCCTTAAAAAAGCAGTAATTATATCTTAAAAAACTTTATGCTAATATTATGCTTTTTTAATAAACGACTAAAATGAAACTTCTCTAAATTTAGATATTTTAGCCGTAAAAAGGTGAGTTTAAGTGAGAAAAAATGTCATAGCCGAGCTACTTTTGGTATTTGTAGCATTGTCGTGGGGAAGTACGTTTTTACCAGTTGCCGAAGCGATAAAAAGCGTAAATGTATTTAGTTTTTTATTTTGGCGATTTTTACTAGCAACCATCCTTATGTTCATACTCACCATAAAATTAGCTAAATTTGATAAAAAATCTATGCTTTATGGCTCACTTCTTGGTTTTTTCTTATTTTGTGGTTTTGCATTTCAAACATACGCTTTAAAATTCGCATACACCTCAACAGTGGCTTTCATCACCGGATTAAACGTCGTTTTAGTGCCGTTTTTAATGCTGATATTTTTCAAAGAGCGGGTAAATAAATTTGCATTTGGAGGCGCTATCATAGCCGTATTTGGACTTTATTTTCTAAGCGGGAGTGGTGGAATTTCACCTGAAATAGGCGAGATATTAGCTATTATATGTGCTTTTGCTTACGCTCTTCACATCGCATTTACAGGAGTTTTGACACCAAAGTGCAATATCTTCGCACTTGTTTGCTTTCAGTTTTTAGCAGTAAGCGTTCTTAGTTTTTTTGGCGCAGTATTTTTTGAGAGCGGTGCTTATGAGTTTAGCATAATAGGTGGTTTAGAAGCAAATTTAAGTGAAAATTTTATAGTAGCAGTCTTGGTTTGCGCACTATTTGCTACCGTATTTGCGTTTTTTATTCAAAGCTGGGCACAAATTTATACAACTCCTACAAAAACAGCTCTCATTTTTACGCTTGAACCAGTTAGCGCAGGTATTATAGGCTACTTTTTTGCAAATGAAATTTTAAGCACCTTACAGCTTATCGGTACTATAATGATACTTTTTGGAGTTCTATTTAGTGAGATAGGATCAAATTTGATCAGTCTAAAAGATAGCTTTTTAAAGCTATCTAAATAGCTTTTTAAACCTTGAAAATAACAAAGTAGCAAAAAATGTCGCAGTCGCTACTAAGATAATGCTAGCCCCACCGCTTAGGTTGAAACTAAAGCTTAACCAAAGTCCTAATATAGTAAATAAAGCAGAAAGAATAGATGCTAAAATCATCATCACGTATAAATTTGGACTAAATTTCTCAGCTATATAAGGCGGTATAGTAAGAAGTGCTATTACTAGTATAAGCCCCACAACTCTTATAGTAGCCACAACACAAAGCGCCATTAAAGTTATCATCAAATAGTATAAAAACGTCACTTTAACGCCCCTAAGCTTTGCAAACTCACTATCAAAACTCATAGCGCAAATTTGTGGATAAAGAGTAACGATAAAGAGTAAAAATAAAACATCTAAAATACCCATAAACCACAGATCGCTATTTGGTACAGCTAGTATAGAGCCAAAAAGATAGCTCATCAAATCCACATTATATCCAGGCGAAAGATCGGTAAAAACGATACCGATCGCCATACCAAAAGCCCATAAAGCGCCTATGATGCTATCGGTGCGATCTCTATTTTTAAGGCTTATAAATGCAATAAGCATTCCGAGCATCAAAGCAAAAATAGTCGCACCAAACAAAGGCGCAAACCCTAGAAAAAAAGCTATACCAATACCGCCATAAGCCCCATGAGCAATGCCTCCTGCTATAAAAGTCATTTTGTTTATGACAGTAAGTGAGCCGATGATTCCACAAGCAATGCTAACTAAAACTCCAGCCATAAGTGCATTTTGCATAAAAGAAAAGCTCAAAGCATCAAGCATTTCTCTCTCCTTTTTTACAACCACACTCGCCAAGCAGTAGCTCAACATCGCAAAAATGGCTATGTTCGCTAGTTAGATGATTTATGAAATTTGGTCTATTTTTAGTGTTGATATTATGAAGAAATAGCTCTTTATTTACGTAAGCGGCCTTGTTTGCAAAGTTTATCGCCATATTTATATCGTGACTTATCATAATAATCCCTATACCATTTTTATTAAGATTTTTTAAGGTATTGTAGATATCTACTTGTCCGCGTGAGTCTATACTAGCTGTTGGTTCATCAAGCATTACCACACTTGCATTAGCACAAAGTGCTCTTGCTATATAAACTCTTTGTCTTTGACCGCCGCTTAGATCTTTTATATCTCTTTTATAAAAATCTTGCATTGAGACTTTTTTTAGTGCATCAAGGGCTAACTCTTTATCTCTTTTAGAGTAAAAACAAAAGCTACTACTTTTACAGCGTCCCATCAAAACAACCTCTAAAACACTCATCGGAAATAATCTATTAACCGGTATATTTTGCGGAACATAACTGGTAAATTTAGAAATTTCACTTTGCGAAATTCCGCTAAATTTAATAGTCCCAATTTCAGGCTTTAAAAGTCCAACCATAAGCTTTAAAAGTGTGCTTTTTCCACCGCCATTAGGCCCTATAATACTCAAAAAGTCCTTTGAGTCATAAGATAAATTAATATCTTTTAAAACATAGCAATCATCATATCTAAAACTAAGATTATCAATCTCTATCTTCATAACACAGATCCTTAACGCACTCAAAAATGCCACGCCAAAACTATAACACTAAAAATCTTCATCTAAAAAGATTGCCTAAATGCTTCAGCAGTTTTTTTCATACTAAAAAGCCAATCTTTAGGAAGTTGATCTATCTCTACGACCTTAGCACGGACTTCATTTGCGATTAAATTTGCTGATTTTTTCGAAAACTGCGGCGCTACAAATATCACTTTTACGCCCTCTTCTTTAGCCTCATTTATGAGATTAGCAAGATCTGCTGGTTTTGGCTCTTTTCCTTCTATCTCTATAGCTATCTGCTCTAAACCATAACGCTTTGCAAAATACCCCCAAGACGGATGATATACAATAAATTTCTTATTTTTTAAATTTGAAAACTCACTTCTTATCGTAGCATCTAGTTCATCTAAAATTTGCAAGAATTTAGCTAAATTTTTACTATAGATCTCGGCGTTTTGCGGATACTGAGCTTTTAGGGCATTAAATATATTTTGCGCCATAGTTTTTACCAAAATAGGATCTAGCCAGATATGAGGATCGCCCTTGCTATCTTCATGATCAGATTCGCTAGATTCGTGATTGTGAGAGTGCTCCATCTTTTCAAGCTTGATACCATAAGCCGTATCTATGATCTTTAAATTCGCAAAACTTTTTGTAAATTTAGGTATCCAAACTCTTTCATACTCCACTCCTACTGCAAAAAATAGATCGCTTTTCTCGATCATTTTCATCTGATTTGGACGTGGCTCATAAGTGTGAGGATCAGCGCCACTAGGAGTCATAACGCCAACTTCTAAAGTATCTCCTGCTATCTGTTCTACAAAATATTTAACAGGAAGAATACTTGCAGTAACTATCCCTTTAGCATAAAAGGGCATAAAACTAAGACATAAAATAGTTATGATCTTTTTCATAATTCACCTTTAAATTTTAAGTATCAGTGCGGAATTATATCAAGTGCAACTTAGTTGCAACTTAATATTTTGACAGAAAAACCGAGTTTTAATTTTTCAAATTTAATTAAATTTATGTTATCATTGCTAAAAATTTGGATAAAAGATTATGGATGGAACCTCTTTTTTAAAAGAACAAGGCATAGCAAGCACTCCACTTAGGATCAGCATTATCGAGATATTGCAAAATGCCTCTAAGCCTATCAGTTATGACGAATTTTTAGTAAAAATAAAAGCAAATAAAACGACTATTTATAGAAATTTAGATCTGCTTTTAAGTAAAAATTTGATTATAAAAAGCGAGATAGAACACAAAAGTTTTTATGAACTCTCTGGTCACGCAAAAGCTTATTTCGTATGCGAAACTTGTCATAAGATGGAAGAGATAGAAGTGCCGATCTTGCCTGGGAAAAATATCAAAAGTGCTGTGATAAAAGGCGTTTGTGAAAACTGCAAATAAAAACAAACTAGAAGTGTTTTGATTTTAAAGCTTTTTTATATATAATATTAAATCATTTTTAAAGGCAGATACTTTGCAAAATATTTGGGATAAAAAGTCTAAAACATATCCGAAGTTTAATAACACAAAAAGCGCATTTCAGATAGAATTTTTTGATATAGCTTTTCTTACAATGTCTCCGGCTTTAAAAAATGAAACTGATATGAATGTGTTGGTATTTTGATGAAGTATATTTTAGCTTTGCTTTTATCTTTTGGTTTTTTACTTGCGGACGCAAAAAGCACTCTGTTTTCGCCACTTTTAAAGCCTTTAGACTATGATAGACAAAAAGCATTGCTAGGAAAAGAACTTTTTAATGATAAAAGAATAGGCGTAGATAAAAAGATCTCTTGTAGGTCGTGCCATAATACATATAAAACAGCAAATATAAAAATGGATAAAAATGGCTTAAATCCACCTCTTATATTAAATTCATACCTAAATTACATACACTCATTTGATGGCAAAATCACCGATTTAAAACATAGAATCGATCTATGCTTCACATCTGAAGAAGAGCTAAAGACAGAGGTTATAATAAAACAGATAAAAAGAAATCCGGCATATATTTTAAAATTTGATGAGCTATACAAAGACGGCGTAACATATGAAAATGCTATTGATGCGATAATAGAGTTCTTAAAAGCAACCGTTACGCCTAATAGTAAATTTGATAAATTTATCGCAGGTGATGAAAACGCTTTATCGCAAGACGAAAAAGACGGATTTGACCTATTTATGAGAACTGGATGCGTAAATTGTCATAATGGAGTAAATCTAGGCGGAAACATCGTTAGCCTTCTTGGCTATGAGGGCAAACCTCTTAAGGTTCCATCTTTAAGAAACGTCTCATTACGCTCTGTTTATCTACATAATGGCACTTTAAATGATCTTTTATCGACTATAGAATTTATGAACGAACGTATGAATTTAAAAAACCTTACTCAAAAAGATTATGAATTATTATATAAATTTTTACTCGCCTTAACAGGAGAATTTCCGGAGATTTTGTATGAATAAAAAAAACATTCCAAGCGGGCTAATTTTGTTTTTGATAATACTTTTATCAACATTTTGTATGTATAGTATGTATTTAAGTGTCAATACATTTCAAAAAAGCAATTACTGGAAAACACAAATATTTAAGATAGGTGAGATAAATAAAGAGATAGATATCTGGCTAGGAAGACAGATATCTATAGTAAGCTATGATCAGATAAATGAGCAAACTGCTGAGATATTACGTATTATAAGCGATATGGAGATGTCTGAAAACTTTGATAAATTTACATTCGAAGTAAAAAACGAGCAGATATTTCAAGCCTTTAAAAAAGCATTTCAAAAAAAACAGGCCATAGTGCAAAGATATCAAGTATTAAAAACAAATAGCGACAATGCCTTTCTTTATCTAAACAACAACCTTGCTTATACTTCAAATTTATATATAAGCAACAAGGTATATTCAGAGGTCATACAAGGTAAAATCGGCTTAAACAACCATATATCTACTACCAAACAAAAGATTAAAGCCGTATTAGGAAATATAACAGATCAAAAAAGCCTTGATTATTTATTTTTCAAAAAAGCAGAAATAGTGGTAGATAATATATATGAATTTGATAAACTAGATAAAGAAAATAAAGAGCTACTTATAAATCAAAAACTTAACGAACTAAGGGTTTGTATAAATGAGTATTTTAAAAACAATATAAAAAGCATTTTAGCACCATTTATACTGCTATTTTTATTGGCTATTGCTTTATCCATTAGAGCAATCTATCTAAGCACAAAAAACAATAAAAACAAAGCTATGTTATCTTATATGGAAAATTTAATTCAAAACTCTATGAACTCTATCATAACTATAGATAAAGTCGGCAAGATATTATCCGTAAATAAAGCCTTTGAATCCACAAGCGGATATAGCAAAAAAGAGATAATAGGAAAACCGATCTATATCTTAAAAACAAATATGAATGGCGACAACATCTACGATAATCTGCTAAGAGATATAAACAATAATCAAATTTGGTCGCACGATGATTTTATAAGCAAAACAAAAAATGGCGTTATTATATATGAAAAGGTCATAGCCTTGCCTATATTTAATGAATACTACGAAATAAGTGGCGCCGCCATTCTTAAAAAAGATATCACAAAAGAAAGGCTAGTTGCAAGAGAGCTAAATTTCAAAACACAAGAGATCAGAAATAGCCTACTTATAGATAAACTCACAGGGCTTAAAAACAACATGGCCATTATGGAAAAAATCGATAGAAAGAAATTTGGTAAGATTATCTATATAAACCTAAATAACTTTACAAATATTAGATTTTTCTATAAAAACTCAATAATAGAACTCATACTCATAGCAGTAGCTCAAACATTAAAACTTTGTATAGATACATATAGGATAAAAGGCGCAGCATATAGGCTAGGGGGTGATGAGTTTTGCGTATGGTATGAAGGGGAAAATTTAGAGCAAGATATAAAACATATCGTGCAATACTTCAGTGCTAAAAATATAGAGATAGTCGCAGACCATGAAAAGGAGATCTTGCCAAGCATAAACATAACTATAGGCGTAAGTTTAGCTCAAGATACGAAAAATACAAATAGACTGACCCAAGCCATACTAGCTCAACGCGAAGCTAAAGCAAACGACTCTCAAGTCGCGTATTATAAAGACAATAACTCTATAGAGCAACGCTATCATACAAACCAGCTAGTCTCTAGAATGATACAATACGCGCTAAACCAAAACAAAGTTATAGTAGAGTGTCAAGGGATATTTGATATACAAAATTTCTCTACTCCAAAAATCGCATCTTATGAAATCTTGATCAGGATATTAGACGAAGAAAATAAAATTCACTATCCAGGAGAGTTTTTAGAAGTCGCCAAACATACTTCGCTTTATATAGCACTGACAAAAGAGGTCATAAACAAAACTTTCGAACTATTAGACACATTTACAGATAAAAGATTTTCGATAAATTTATCAAGTATAGATATGGTAAATGAGGGCGTTAAAAAGCTCTTTATTGAGAAGTTAAAAGCTTGTTCAAATCCAAACCACTTAACAGTAGAAATTCTAGAAAGTGAAGGAATAGATGACTACGATCAAGTAAATCCATTTATCAAAACTATCAAAGATCACGGATGTAAGTTAGCTATCGATGACTTTGGAAGTGGATATTCAAACTATTATCGTATGTTAGAGCTAAACATTGACTACTTAAAGATAGATGGTTCTATCATCAAAAAACTTCCAACTGACGAAAATGCAAGAAGCGTAGTGCAAACTATCGTTGATTTTGCTTATCGTCAAGGATATGATATTGTGGCCGAATTTGTCTCTACAGAGGAAATTTTAACTCAGGTTAAAAGTTATAATATAAAATACGCTCAAGGCTTTTTACTAGGTAAGCCTACCCCCCCCCATATATTAAATAAGGAATAAGACTTTGCATAATATAATAAACGGCGCGGTTAAATTTATGGAAGAGGACTTTTTAGAACATAAAGAACTATTTGAGAGTTTAGGAAACAAACAGTCTCCACACACTCTTTTTGTAGGTTGTTCAGATTCTAGAGTTGTGCCAAATTTGATAACAAACACACTGCCTGGCGAACTTTTTGTTGTAAGAAATATAGGAAATATAGTACCACATTACCGGATCAGCGAAGAGTTTTTAGCAACAACTTCAGCTATAGAATACGCTATAAACATCTTAAAAATCAAAAATATAATCATCTGCGGACATAGTAATTGTGGCGGTTGCGCATCTTTATACGAAGATGAAAAAAAGCTAAATTTAACTCCTGCGGTAAAAAGATGGCTAGATCTGATATCTGATATCAAAGATGAGGTTTTAAAATATAAAAATTTAGATAATGCAAAAAGAGCGTGGATAACAGAACGATTAAATGTTATAAATTCAATTGAAAATTTAAAAACATTTCCTTTTGTAAAGGATCTAATAAAGAGTGGAGATTTAAAGGTTTATGGTTGGCACTATGTTATAGAAACAGGCGAACTATATGATTATTGCGATGATTCAAAAAGCTTTAGACTGCTTGAAAAGAGAATAGACTATGATAAAATTTATAACGAAATTTTTACTGATTTTTAGTATATCTGTTTTTGCAAACGAGATCAAAGACGAGCAAAGCTTACCGCAAGTAGTAACGCAGATAATAAACATCAATCATCAAATTTTGCTCATCAAAGATCAAAATAGAGATAAAAATCAAACCGCAACTTCTGATCTATCGCCTATAAATGCAAAAAAATACAAGCTACTTGAGAGCATAGCAGTGTTTATCACAAACTACACAGCGCAAGATAACGATCAGTTCAAAAAAGACAAAGTCGCTATAGACAAAAAAGTAAAATTATATGAAAATAACACAAACTCTGAGCGTTATATCACGGCTAAAATCGACTCACTAAGCCTTGAGTTAGATGAGTTTTTCTATCAGACTATTTTAAATTTAAGCACCGCATTTAGTAACAACGCCAAGCAAGATGCTATAAACTCTATCTTACAAGAAGGCATAATAAGCATCCAAACAGGCAGTTATCTTAATATTAAAAATTTCAAAGACGCACTTAGCGACGCATCTAAAAACACGTTCGAACAAGAGCTTATAAATTTAGATATCAAAAAAACAAGCTACGATGAAATTTTAGCCTATTTAAAAGACCACTCAGATTTGCTTGCTAGCAACTTTTTATTTTCTAGCTTAAATTTAAATGATGTGATAAGCTATATAAACAGACAAATTCCTATCGATACAAAGGTTTTTAATCCGGGTAAATTTACACTGATAGTTTTGATTTTTCTATTTTTCTTTTCTATAAGAGTAAAACTCTCAAAGATAGTTTTTGTGTTGCTTACAGCTTTTTTATCAAAGGACAAAAAAGCACATAGAGATATACAAGAGCAGTTTATACTAGTCATCAAAAAGCCTATGGGGATATTTCTAAGTGCGTATGCTATAGACGTTTGTTTGAGTATATTTTACTATCCAAGCCCGGTGCCTATAAGATTTGCGAACTTTTTTGTTATAGCCTATATCATACTTGTCTCATGGCTACTTATAGGCATACTTGATGGCTATGGAATGATGATCTTAAGCAAAATAGCACAAAAAAGCGGTAAAAAAGAAGTTATAAATTTAATCATCAAGATCTTGTATTTTATAGTTATCGTCATCACGATACTACTCATTTTAAGTAGGCTTGGCTTTGATATCAGCACGATCATCGCATCTTTAGGAATTGGCGGTCTTGCAGTAGCACTTGCTACAAAAGACATCATAGCAAATTTCTTTGCTTCGATCTTGCTACTTTTTGATAACTCTTTTTCTCAAGGCGACTGGATAGTTTGTGCAGGAGTTGAGGGAACAGTTGTTGAAATAGGGCTTAGGAAAACGACTATAAGGACATTTGATAACTCTTTAGTCTTTATACCAAACTCAAAAATAATGAGTGAAAACGTCAAAAACTGGAACAGAAGAAAAGTAGGACGTCAGATAAAAATGAGCATAGGGCTTACATACTCTACTACACCAGACCAACTAAAAGAGTGTATAACCGAGATAAAAACTATGCTTCAAAATCATCCTGGTATCGCAAAAAGTGGCGAAGATAGCGCACTAAATTCAAGCGATTTTAGGCTAAAATATAGACAAAATATGGTTTCTGTAGATGATCTAGCAGGATATAAAAGCAACCTTTTTGTGGTTCTTGACGAGTTTGGCGACAACTCTATAAATATACTTATATACTGCTTTAGCAAAACAGTCGTTTGGGGCGAATTCTTAGAAACAAAACAAGATGTTATGCTAAAAATAATGGATATTTTAAGCAAATATGAAACAGAGTTTGCATTCCCATCTCAAAGCATATATATTGAAAAATTACCGAAAATTGAGTATGATATAGCAAATTCAAAGGAGACAAAAGATGCGTGATGAATTTGATGAAATGAACGATGAAGAGTTAGAAGATTTTGATGAGCAAGATGACGCTCCAAAAAACTATAACTATTTATATGATGAAAACGACTACTTATACGACGATGACGGCGACGAAGAGAGCTATGAGTATTAGCTTACTATAATAGGCGGACGTCGCCTATTTAAAACAGACCAAAATAAGATTTTTTAAAATATAAATTTAAAATATTTCCAAAACGCTTATATAAATACAGCTCATTAGCATCAAACGAGCTCTATCTTAGCGATAAAAGCTTCATCTAAAAAAGCACAACAAATTTAGCAATAAGTAGCTCTTTTGCTAGCTCAAATTTAATCTAATAATCACAGCTACAAATTCTATAAAGTATGGCTCATCATAGTATAGATGGTAGCAAAGGAACTGATTTTAATAAAGCAGAGATTTACAAATTTATTTAATAGACTAGATAGTTTTTAGACGCCACCAAAAAGGATAAAATCACAACAATAAAAGCTAAAGAATTTAGCTTTTATATCAGATTAGCAGTATATTTTTTTTAAATTTTCTAGCTTAGAGCTTACATTTAAAAGCAACATATCAGCTATCACCAACCTAGCCATAGCAGTTGCTACCACGCTTCCGCGAATTCCTATACAAGGGTCATGGCGTCCTCTTAAAGCGCATATCACCTCATCGCCACTAACATTTAAAGTCGCCTGATCCATAAAAATGCTCGGCGTCGGCTTAAAATAGCTTTTTATGATGATATCCTCGCCATTTGAAATTCCGCCCAAAATTCCTCCGGCGTGATTTGACTTAAAGCCATTTTTATCCATAAGATCATTATTTGAAGAGCCGTTTGCTTTTGACGCTTCTATACCATCGCCGATCTCTACTGCTTTTACGCCATTTATCCCCATAAATGCACCTGCAAGAGCAGCATCTAGCTTATCATATAATACTTCTCCAAGCCCTACTGGAACGCCACTTATCACACTTAAAATAGTCGCACCTACGCTATCTCCGCTATTTTTAGCATTAAGTATGATCTCTTTCCAAGCCTCATCTTTGTTTTTGTCTAAGCAAAATATTTTGCTTGTTTTAGCAAATTCAAAATCAATCTCTTTAGCATTATCCAAGCCCACGCCAAATACACCGCTTTTTACGCTTATACCAAATTCATTTAACATCATTGAAGCCATCGCGCCAGCAGCTACTCGCGCCGCAGTCTCTCTAGCGCTACTTCTACCGCCACCTCTATGGTCGCGAATACCAAATTTATGGTAATACGTAAAGTCTGCGTGACCTGGGCGAAAAAGCTCTTTTATATTATCATAGTCTTTTGAGTGCTGATTTGAGTTTTTTATCATAAAACCTATAGGATGACCTGTACTAAAGCCACCAAATACACCGCTTAAAATCTCTACTTTATCATCTTCTTTTCTATTTGTTGCGTATTTTCCACCCGGTTTTCTCTTATCTAGTTCGCTTTGAAGATACTCTTCATCGATTCTTACTCCAGCAGGCATTCCATCTAGTATCCCGCCGATAGCTACTCCATGACTCTCTCCAAACGTACTTAGCCTAAGCCTTTTTCCAAAAGTATTCATTGCTCAATTCCTTGTAAAACTTTAAGAGCAGCACTTTGCTCGGCCTCTTTTTTACTTGAACCAAAACTTCTTGCAAGTTCTTTACCATCTAGATACACAGCCATTTCAAAGACTTTTTTATGATCAGGCCCACTTGAGCTTACTAGCTCGTATTTTGGAGTAACCCCAAATCTAGCTTGAGTAATCTCTTGAAGTGCGGTTTTATAGTCTTTACCCAAACTCTTTAGATCGATATTTTTATACTCTTTTTCTAGAAGTTTTGTAAATATCTCTTTTACTTTTTCAAGCCCACTCTCAAGGTATATCGCCCCCATAAGAGCTTCTAGAGCATCGCTAAGTAGGCTTGGTTTGTTTCTGCCGTTATTGTTTTCTTCAGCTGTTGAGAGATACAAAAACTCGCCTAAGTTTATGTTGCTACTTAGCTTTGCAAAGCTTTTTTCATTTACTAAAGCGGCTCTAAGCTTACTTAAATTCCCCTCATCAGTATGATTAAATTTAAAAAATAGATACTCTCCTACTATGAGATCCAAAACAGCATCACCCAAAAACTCAAGGCGTTCATTATTACAACTAGTTTTCATACTTTTGTGAGTTAGAGCTTCTTTTAAAAGCTCTTTATTTTTAAATTTATAACCTACTAAATTTTCTAGCCTTTTTAGCTTATCCATTTTGTACCTTTATCGCTTCGTTTCTTGCTAGAGTGTCGCACTCTTCGTTTTGCGGATGACCATTGTGAGCTTTTACCCAGTGAGCACTTACTTTATGGCGTTCTAAAAGTTCTAAAAGCTCCTTCCAAATAGCACTATTTTTTACGTTTTTAAACCCCTTTTTTACCCAACTAGGAAGCCATAAATTTATACCATTTGCCACATACGAACTATCTGTATAAAGCAAAACTTCGCAAGGCTCTTTAAGCGCTTTTAGACCTTCTATGACTGCTATGAGCTCCATTTGATTGTTTGTTGTATTTGCTTTGCCGCCACTTGCTGATTTTTTAGCTTCCCCATACTCAAGTATATATGCCCAGCCTCCACTTCCAGGATTTCCAAGGCAACTTCCATCGCTAAAAAGGCATACTGTTTTCAATCTCATCCTTTGAAATTTGAGTAAGGATCTTGCAACTTCCTAGTCTCACACAATTTGGGCAACGATAAAAAAAGATAGGATAGCTAGTCTTACACTGCGAACAAAAATAACTAAAACTAAGAGTTGCATTTATCCCGTTATCTTTTGCCGCTTTAAAAAGAGATAAATTAAAATCTTCGATTTCTATCTCGTCTTTTATTAAATTTAAGCTCTTAAAAAACTGCCTAAACTCACTATCTTGTAAATTTACCGGTTCTTTTAGCCTAAACATTAGATCTTTGCAGATATCAAGTTTTGGAAAAACACTAAGCGAACTAAGCGGTTCGCCGTTTTTTATGAACTGCTCTAAAGCCATACGTTTAAGCGGTTCAAAATCATCGCTAAGCTCTAAAAATCCCTTTATCTTTGCATCGAATTTCATAGGCTCGTCTCTTAATATAAGTGCTTTTGTATAGGCTATTTCAGCTTTGTCTATCACCCCTTGTTCGTCTAACGCATCAAGCGCTTCAAGGCAGTTTTTATACATTCTAAGTTTTTCATAACAAACGCTTAAATACCTAAGAGCCTCATCGTTTCTAGCTCTTAGTTTTATCGCCTCTAAAAACATATCGCTTGCTCGTTTTAAAAAACCGGCTTTTATATAAATTTTACCCAGACTAGTTAGCAAAAACTCACGCTCTTTTTTGTCTTTTGATTTTTCAAGCGCGACTAAATATACGCTTATGGCTTTGTCAAAATCTCCACTTTTAGCAAATGTAAGAGCCAAAACGCTAAGTGAGTTTATATCGATATCAAGATCTAAAAGCATATTTTTGTGCTTTTGGCTAAGACCGCTAGAGTTTTCAAATTTTTTGACAAATTTTTCTATACTGCGATTTTCATCTTTTACGCCCCAAATTCCCAAAGCATAACTTGATATAGCGACTAAAAGAACTGCAGCAAAAAGAACAATTAGCCCAAAAATAGGATCACGATATTCTATAAAAAAGAAATCCAAATGCTAAACCTAATAATCAAATTTAAAGACCATTATAGCAAATTCAAGGTATAATCTCGCTTATGATAAAATCAAGTAGTATAGAATATCATCTTTTTTTAAAAATATATTAAGAAATAAATAAAATAAAAAAACACTGATTGCAAATTTGATCAAATCAATTAAATTTAAATCAATAAGGAGATTTTTATGTTCCTAAACAAAAATATCATTTTATTGCTTTTAGGGCAAGGTTTTAGTGGCGCTGTTGTCTCTTTGCTAACTTTTAGTAGTGGATTAGCTGGAAAGTGGCTACTTGATGGTATTTTGTATGCTAAGGATTGTTTGCATTTTTATAATAGCAGTTTTGCCTCTCTTCCTATCTCTGCTACGCTTTGCGGGGCATTTATAGCTGTATTTTTTTCATCAAATTTAATGCAAAAATTTGGTAGAAAAAAGGTCTTTTTATATGCTTCTTTGATTGGTTGTTTGGGCGCTGGTTTTGCTATGTTTTCACTAGTGTCTGGGCTATTTTATCTATTTTGTTTTGCGACTTTTTTGCTCGGATTTTTTACCGCACTCAATCAATTTTATAGATTTTTAGCTAATGAAGCTCTAAATTTAGCTACGCAAAATGACAAAAACAGAGCTACAGCCTTTGTCGTAGCAGGCGGGATAATGGGTGGTATTTTAGGACCAAATTTAGCAAACATCGGCACTTTGATATTTGATACACCTTTTGTTGGCTCATTTTTATTTGCGCTTTTGCTTTGTGCTATAAATTTTGCTATTACTCTGCCATTAACGCTTACTTCACCAAATACTAAAAAACCATCTCAAAAAGTCCCTTTACTAACTTGCTTAAAAGAGCCAAATTTTATTCTTGCTACGCTAGCTTGCGCTTTTGGATTTGCATTTATGACGCTCATTATGAACGCAGCACCGCTTGCGATGAGTGAATATAAATTTAGCTATGACGAAGCTAAAAGTGTGCTTGTGTGGCACTTCATAGCTATGTATGCACCAAGCTTATTTTTAGCGTTTTTTATGAAAAATTTAAGTCCGTTTAGGCTTATTTTACTTGGGATTTTGTTCTATTTGATTGCTGTTTTGGTAGCACTTTTTAGCGTGAGTTTTTGGGGATTTTGGGTGAGTTTAGTGCTTGTTGGTATCGGCTGGGCGTTTAGTTTTAATGGCGGAACATTTATGCTAAATGCCATAAACTCAGAGTATAAACTACGCTTACAAGGTCTAAATGCTATTAGCATTTTTGGAGCAAATTTACTAGCAAGTTCTAGCGTAGGATTTGTGCTAGCAAATGGTGGTTGGGAAGTGCTAAATTTGATTTCTTTTGGATTTATAGTGATATTTTTATCTATTATTTTCGGACTTAAAAAGATATGAGTTATAAATATGAGTTAAATTAAAGTAAATAGTTGGTATAATCCCCTTTATGATAGAACCAAGTAGTATAGAAAATTTAAAAGCCATAATAGATATAAGCGATGTCATAAGTAGCTACATACCGCTGAAAAAATCAGGTGGAAACTTTGTGTGCGTATGTCCATTTCACAACGATAAAAACCCATCAATGAGCATAAGCCCTAGCAAAGGAATATTTCACTGTTTTGCTTGTAAAGCAGGTGGTGATGCTATCAAATTTATAATGGACTATGAGAAACTTAGCTATATAGAAGCGGTTGAAAAACTTGCAAATATGTATAACTTTACCCTGACTTATACGAAAGCACAAAACAGCCATAAAATAGATAAAAAAGTACTTGAAAATCTAAATTTACACTATAAAAGCCTACTTTACAAAAATCAGGAGGCATTAAACTATCTATATAATCGCGGTATAAATGACGCTATGATAGAGATCTGGGAGCTAGGCTGGGCTAGTGAGAATCAAAACACGCTAAATTTACTTCAAAATGAAAATATAGACAAGGAAACAGCCTTGCAAACAGGTGCGATAAAACAAAACGAACACGGAATTTATGCAAGTTTTATTAACCGCATAACTTTTCCTATCTACAATCATCTTGGAAATTTAGTCGGATTTGGCGGTCGCACGATATCGGGTAACCCTGCAAAATATGTAAATTCGCCCCAAAGCCAGATCTTTGACAAATCCAGACTTCTATACGGATATGATAAGGCTAAAAATGAAATTTATAAAAAAGGCGAGATGATTATCTGCGAAGGCTATATGGACTGCATAATGCTACATAAAGCAGGGATAAATAACGCCGTAGCCGTCTTAGGAGTAGCCTTAACAGACAAGCATATACCGCTACTAAAAAGAGGCGATATAAAGGTTGTTCTTAGCTTTGATAGTGATGATGCAGGCAGAAGCGCAGCATTTAAAAGTGCTAGACTACTTGCACTAAATGAGATAGATGGACGCGTAGTTCTCATAAGCGGCGAAAAAGATCCAGCCGATATGATAGTAAGTGGCAAAGCTAATGAGCTAAAAACTATGCTTAGTGGTGGAGTTGAGCTTGGAGAGTTTTACATAAGAGAGCTGATATCAAGCAAAAAACCACAAACCCCATTAGAAATCAGCCATACACTTGAAGCAGTGCAAGAATTCACAAAAAATTTAAAAGAAGTTGTAGCAAACTCATACATACCGCTAGTTGCGACTATGCTTAGCTTAGATCCTTCTAGCTTTAGCTTAAGCGCCAAAGGATACCGCAAAACTACACCAAATTTAGCAAATTCTTTAAAGTCACAACCTAAAAAAGATCTACTTGAACTTGAAATTTTAAAAAATATGCTGATAAATCCACAAATCTTACAAATAGTAAAAAACGAATGCGACGAAAGTATGTTTATGACGCACAAAGAGACTTATAAGGCTGTAGTTGGCTCACAAAATCCAAATAATCCTTATATCAGAGAGCTAAATTTACAAGGCGATTTAGAGGTATATAAAGACTTTGAGCCTTTAAAACAAGCTATAAAAATTCTAAAAACAAATTTCTGCGATAAAGCTATAAAAACAATCGCAAATTCAAATTCACAAGACAAATTTGAACAGATAAAAAAACTTCAAAATATAAAAAAACAACTCAAAGGAATGTAATGGAGAAAAAATGTCTAGCTCTATTTAGCGGAGGTCTTGATAGTATGCTTGCAATAAAGCTTATGAGCCTTCAAGGCATAGAAGTTCATGCGTTAAATATCGATATTGGATTTGGTGGTGATCCAAATAAAATAGAAACTATGACCAAAAGAGCTGCCATGGCAGGAGCGAGCTTTGAGAGCGTAAATGTCAGGAGTCGCTACTTACAAGAAGTACTTTTTAATCCAAAATTTGGCTATGGAAAACAATTTAATCCTTGCATTGATTGCCATGGGTTTATGTTTAGGACAGCGATCTCTATGTTAAAAGATTACGGTGCAAGCTTTGTCATCAGTGGCGAAGTCATCGGTCAGCGTCCTATGAGCCAAAGAAACGATGCTATGGTTCATGTCAAAAATCTAGCCTTAGACACCGAAGATATCGTGCTTCGCCCACTTTGTGCTAAACTACTAAAACCAACAAAAGTTGAGCGCGAAGGCTTAGTAGATAGAGAAAAACTCTTAGCTTTAAATGGTAGAGGCAGAAATCCTCAACTCTCTCTTGCAAAAGAATTTGGTTTTGAAGACTACGAAACGCCTGGTGGAGGATGTTTATACACTATGGAAAGCTTCGCAAATCGCATAAGAGATTTTATAAAATTTGATAAAGATATGAGTGAAAACGACTTGCAAAGTCTGCGTTATGGTCGTCATTTGCGTCTGCTAGAAGGTGCAAAAATGATAATCGGACGCGATGAAAATGATAATGCTCATCTAGAAGCTTTAAATTTAGATAAGATGTATAGCATCAACTTTGATGATGTAGTAGGTGCTCATTCATTCATATCAAAAGATGCTTCAAAGAGAGATTTAGAGTTTGGTGCAAGACTTGCTATAACATACTGCAAAAGCGATCCATCACAAATTTACACCGCAAAAATAGGCGATTTGACCATAGACGTAAAACCTTTTGAAGACAAAAAGGTCGCTAGTGACTTCTTTATAAAATAATGTTTAAAAAAGTCTATATCGAGATAAGTGATATCTGCTCGTGTAAATGTAGCTTTTGTCCATCGCCAAACCAGCCAAAAAAAGGTGCGATGAGCTTAGAGCTTTTTGAGTATGTTTTAAAGCAGATCTCGCCATTTACAAAATGCGTTTGTCTGCATATTTTGGGCGATCCTTTGGAAGTAGTAAATTTAAAAGAGTATATAAATTTAGTAGCCAAATTTGATCTAAAGATCGATCTAGTAACGACTGGTAAAATGCTTTATAGACATAGTTTTGATATGCTTTTAGAGTCTCCAATACACCAAATTTCATTTTCTTTGAGTGCATTTTTGGATAAAAACAGCAAATTTAGAGATGATTATGTCTTAAATTTACTCGCATTTTGCAATGCAAGTTTAACAAAAAAAAGCGATACATTTATAAATTTACGCATCCAAAGCGACTTTTTACTTAAAAACGATATAAATTTACAAAAGCTCATAAATGCGTTTGAAGAGCATTTTAATATAAATTTAAATAGCGAGTTAAAACGTATAAAAGAGGACTTTGCAAAAGGTCTTTATCCTAAAAATACAAAAATTCGTCTTGCTAGAAAAATACTACTAAATTTAAAAGCATCATTTGAATGGAAAAGCTCAAACTCAAAAACCATTCAAAAAACCTGTTACGCACTAAAAGATCAGCTAGGAATTCTCAGTGACGCTTCTGTCGTGCCTTGTTGCATCGACTACGCAGCAAAGATAAATCTTGGCAATCTAAAAACCGCGGATCTAAGCCAAATTCTAAACTCAAAGCGTGCTATAAATATCAAAAATTCATTCGCAAAAGGTATTGCGATAGAAAAAACTTGTCAAAAATGTGGATATATAACAGGCGTTAGTTAAACGAAATTTGCTAAAATTTAAAAAAAATATTTAAAGGAAGAACTATGGAAAAGAACAACTTTATAGCAATCAGTCTTGTTATTTCAGCTATAATTCTAGCTTTTGGATTTAGCTCAATAATCAAAGACGAAAGAAGCGTAGTAGTCAAAGGACTAGCTCAAAAAGAGGTAAAAGCGGATCTTGCCTTGTGGCAAATGAGCTTTTCTTTAGGGGATAATGACCTTGCAAATCTTAAAAAAACTATAGAAGAAAAGACAAAGATAGCATCAAATTTCTTAAAAAAACAAGGTCTTGAGAGCAAAGATTTTAGCGTACAAGCTCCAACTATCACAGATAATTCTGTAAATCCGTATATGGACACGCAAAAGATCCGCTACACATACATAGCTAAAGTAAATTTGCTTATCAGAACAGACAAGATAGAACAAGCCAAAAAAGCTCAAAGCAACTCTTTAGAACTAGCAAGTGATGGTATAGCCGTGTCAAATGACTTTGACAATAAAATCACTTTTGAATTTACCAAGCTAAATGATATAAAACCAGAAATGATAGCCTTAGCCACTAAAAACGCCAGACTAGCCGCGCAGCAGTTTGCTAATGACTCAGGAAGTAAAGTTGGCGAGATCAAAAAAGCCACTCAAGGACTATTTAGCGTAGAAAACGCAGCCATAGGCTTAGAAGACATCAAAAGCATAAGAGTCGTTACTCAAGTAGAATACCAGCTAAGATAAATATTTTAGAAGCAAAATATAAATTTACTTCTAAAACATTTTGTTGTTTATTCAAATTTAAAATTAAATTTGAATAAATTTAGCATAAAGGATAAACTATCCATCACTATTAAATGCTAGATAGTTTAGTTAAACTTAGATCAAAACTACATAAAATACTTGCGAACCATGCACACCTAAAACTAGCTGAAGCTCAATATCGCTAGTCCTGCTAGGTCCTGAGATAAAAATAGTATTTGTCGGCAAACGCCCATCTTCGTTTTTGATCTTATTTAGCTGATCGCTTAATGAATACACAATGTCATCTTTGCTTAAAATCGCCACGCAAACTCTAGGTGTAAGGCTCAAAAGCCTTGGGTTATCACTTGAGCTTACGCAAGTTACGCCGTGAGATGAGACACCACCCCTAGCTTTAATGATACTGATATCATACTCAAAAATACGCTCTTTAAAGCTCTCTATCTCACTCTCAAAAGCAAATTTTTGCTCTATTTTTAAGTCGTTTGCTAGGTCTTTTAAAGAGACTGGATAGATGAGATTTTTAGCATTTTCATTTTTGATGATTTCGTTTATATCTTTGCTAAGATTTTCTTGGTTACTATTTATGATTATGGTTTTATTTGCTTCTGCTCTTTGTATAAACTCTCGCACCAAATCATCATCTATGTTTTTTATAAAGATACTTGGGTCTGGTGTGGCTTGATTATCTACGCTTCTTTTAAAGCCATTTTTTAATGCGTTTAAAATACTTTCTTTACTCATATATCACGCCTTTAAATTTGCTTATTTGTGAGTTTAAATCATTTTTTAAATTTGGCAATTCTTTATATTTTTGCCATGATTTTAAAATAGGTAAAAATTTGATTTTATGGATCATTTTATCTGCTTTTGAAGCGATACTTAGCATACCACGCCATTTTGATGGGCTTGTCGCAACCTTGCTATAGCCTAAAAACACTAGGCTTTGCATAAGTTTTCGTTTAGTTTTGGTTTTTAGCTTGCTAGTTTGTGGGTTATTTTTATCTCGGCGAAGTTTTCGTATGAGATCAGCTAGAGGGATTTCTACAGGGCAGACCTCAGAACAACGCCCACAAAGTGAGCAAAGCTCAGTGATATCAGAGTATTTATCCATGCCAAAAAGTTGTGGGCTAATTACCTCGCCAATTGGCCCTGGATAAACAGCGCGGTAGCTATGGCCACCGATTTTGTCATAAACAGGGCAAAAATTCATACAAGCCCCGCATCTTATGCAACGAAGTGCCTCACTAAACTCATCATGGGCTAGCATATCGCTTCTGCCATTATCTAAGAGTATGATATGGCACTCCTTTGGGCCATCAAGCTCACCTTGTTTTCTTGGGCCAGCAATGATATTATTGTAGTTTGAGATGAATTGACCAGTGGCACTTGGAGAGAGCAATGTATCAACTGTGGCGGCATCTTCTATAGTTTGAACTATTTTTTCTATTCCACATATTGCGATATGAATATCAGGCATAGTTGTGCTCATTCTGCCATTTCCCTCATTTTCAATGAGCCATATCGCCCCTTCATTTGCGATGGCAAAATTCACACCACTTAAACCCATTTTTAGCTTTTTAAATTCATCTCGCATTTTTGTCCTTGCGATTGCGTTTAATTTCTCAGGCTCACTCTCTTTTTTCACGCCCCATTTACTAGCAAATATCTCGCCTACTTCATAACGATTTTTATGAATCGCTGGAACAACTATATGAACTGGTGGCTCATCTAAAAGCTGTATAATCACCTCGCCTAAATCTGTCTCAAGCGGATTTAGCCCTCGTTCTTTTAGGTAGTGATTAAGATGGATTTCTTCACTTGCCATTGATTTACCTTTTAAAATGGTATCAATGTCATTTTCTTTCATGAGATTATAAACGCATTCGCATGCCTCTTTTGCATCTTTAGCAAAATGCAATATAAAGCCATTATTTTCGGCATTTTTGATGAATTCACTAGTAAGAGAGCTAAGGTTATTTAGGGCTTTTTGCTTTGCATTTTTGCCTTGTTCTCTTAGGGTTTGCCAGTTTGTGAAGTTACTAGCTATCAAATTTTTGCGATTTTTTTGCAAGGTATGCATGGCACTATCTAGATTTTGTCTCATTTGTTTATCGGCAATTTTTGTGACTATAATCTCAGAATGCTCACTCATCAAATACTCCTTTCATCTATGTTTTTTCCATCTAGTCTAGCTAGTAAAAAATCATATAAATGAACGCATTTTATATCTTTGGCATTTTTTTTCATCGTGCCATTGATATTTAAAAGACAGCCGCCATCGGCACTGATTAGGTATTTTACGCCTGTTTTTTCGATGTCTGCTATTTTTGCTAGTGCCATTTCATTTGAGATTTCAGGCTCTTTTACACTAAAAGTCCCACCAAACCCACAACACTCTTCTTCTCTTTCAAGCTCTATAAGCTCTACATTTGCTAATTTTCTAATCAAATTTTTATTAGATTCTATGCTTTTTGCCACCCTTAATGCATGACAATTTGAGTGCCAAGAAACCTTTATAGGCTCACCCTTATCAACTACTTGTAGATGTTTATCTAAAAACTGAGATATCTCCATACACCTAGATGCAAATTTGATAGCTTTTTGTTCATATAAATTGCCCTTAAAAAGCTCTACATAGTCATGCATCATCATACCAGCACAAGACCCAGATGCTATTAAAATAGGCTCATCGCCATCGCCAAATAGCTCCATATTATAAAGTGCGATTTTTTTAGTTTCTTCAAAATATCCGGTGTTATATGATGGCTGCCCACAACAGGTCTGGTCTTTTTTGTAAATCACCTCAGCACCGCATTTTTGCAAAAGTTCTATGGCACTTAAGACCATTTGATTCATGCTAACTTGCCCTAAGCAAGTGCTGTATAAATAAACTTTCATTTTTTCCTTTTTAAATTTGATAAATTTTTAAATAGTAGGAATTTTAGCAGTTTAAATCTAAAATTCCATTAACCAAATCAAATTTGTCAATCAAATTTGATAATCAAACTAGCGGTATCCAATCATACAAGAAATGAGCATAAATCCAAGTGATAGCACCACAAAATATGACAAATATTATAGAGTATTTCACAGTAAATCTAAATAAATCGCTCTCTTTTCCCACTAGCCCCACAGCAGCACAAGCTATGGCTATGCTTTGGGGACTAATCATCTTACCAACCACGCCACCAAATGTATTTGCTGCTAAAAATAAGGTATCAAGCCCTTCTTTTACAGCTGCCCCAGGAGAGCTCATTATGACCTTAGCAGCCTCTACTTGAAGTGAGCCAAAAAGTAAATTTGAGCTTGTATCAGAGCCTGTCAAAAACACCCCAAGCCAACCTATGATAGGGCTAAAAAACGCAAACGCATCGCCAGTTTGAGCTAGTGTTTGACCTAGAATTCTAGCTTGTCCGCTACTAGCTGCTATACTAGCATATGCCACAACTAGACCTATTGTAAAAACCGGGATTTTCATATCATTTAAAGTCTCACCAGCTGCACTCCAAAATGTTTTTGTATCAATCTTTTTTCTAATAAGAAGGATGAGAGCTGATATTAGACCGGCTATAAAAATCGCAGTTCCAGCGCTTTTTATCAGATCCAAATTCCATTTTGTAGCTATATTAGCATCTCCACCTGGAGCTATGCTAAATATGATATTTGTGTAGTGTAATATCCCGCCTTTTGCAAAAAGTGCTTTAAAGGCCGGAATTTGCCACGCTACAATGGCTACTATCAAGATCAAAAATGGCACCCACGCAAATAATAACTCCTTGCCATTTATCTGCTTTGTTTGTTCTATATCACTTCCATCTACTCTAAAGATATTTTTAGGTTTCCAAATTTTAAGAAATAAGGTAGTACAAATCAAAGAAAAAACGGCTGAGAGAATATCAGGAAGCTCTGAGCCTATGTAGTTTGAGCTGATAAATTGAGCTACCCCAAAGCTAATAGCAGCTACAAATACAGCTGGAAAAGTCTCTTTTACCCCTTTAAAGCCATCCATCAAAAATACTAAAAAAAATGGCACAAATATCGTAATAGGCAAAATCATACGACCAACCATAGCTGAGATCATATTTTGATCGGCATTTGATATATTTGCTACACTTTGAGCCATAGCAATGATAGGAATACCAACAGCACCCCACGCAACAGGCGCGGTATTTGCTATCAAGCAAAGCCCAGCAGCATAAAGAGGTCTAAGCCCAAGACCGACTAAAAGTGCAGCAGTTATCGCCACAGGGCCACCAAAGCCGATAGCACCTTCTAAAAATGAACCAAAGCAGAAAGCTATCAAGATAACTTGAATGCGATGATCTGGCGTGATGCTAATGACGCTATGCTTTAAGATAGCAAAATACCCACTTTTATCGCTTAATTTATACAAGAAAATGGCAGCGATAATAATCCACGCAATCGGCCACATGCCTTTTAAAAAACCCTCTAAAAACAGAGCAAAACTACGAGCTAAACTTATGTCATTGTAAAAAATGGCGATTATCGTCGATGCAAACACAGTCAAACCAGCTGCCAACCAACCTTGAAGTTTAAACCACACTAAAGATACGAAAAAAATGGCGATTGGAATAAGGCAAATAAAAAAGCCTATCCAAGAAACGCTTTGTTCTAGCATCAATTCTCCTTATAATTATTTTTATTATATATAATATCAGTAAAAGTCTAAAATTCAAAAAAATTATTATGAATAAAATAAAAAAATATTATTTTTGTTACAAAAATTCACACACAAATAAATTCTATTACCAAATTTATGCTTTATTTTAAAACAAAAAATTAAATTATTAAAATAAAGCAAATTTAAAGCTTAGTTTGATGAGTGAGTTTAATATCGTTTGTTTAAGATAAGTTTTAAGCCTAAATTAAATATTTAGGCTTAAAGTAAAAATTTCTTAGATTTGTTTAAATTAAATAAATAGCGAACACGCCACGCCAAATACGATTAGTGGGATATTAAAAAATATAAAAGTCGGCACACAAGTATCATAGATGTGGCTATGCTTACCATCGGCGTTTAGTCCCGAAGTCGGCCCTAAAGTACTATCGCTCGCAGGACTTCCTGCGTCTCCTAAGGCTGCAGCTATACCGACTAAAAGTATAGTAGCAGGAACACTAAATCCAAGGCTTACGCAAAGTGGCACGTAAATAGCTGCGATGATAGGGATAGTCCCAAAACTAGTTCCGATACCCATAGTTACAAGAAGTCCGATAACTAGCATTATAATAGCTCCACCAAGCTTACCACCGCCTATAGAACTCGCAAAATTTATAAGCTCATTTATGCCGCCAGTCTCTCGTATCACAGAGCCAAATCCAGCAGCCACAAGCATAATAAAAGCAATAAAAGCCATCATAGCAAGACCTTGTTCCATAACTTTATCCATCTTTTTATACTCTATACCGCCAAATATTATCATAACGATAAGCCCCAAAAGAGCTCCTAAAGGAAGAGAGCTACTCCAAATTTGGACGCCAAAAGCGATCACCGCACCGCCAAGCACTACCCACTCTTTTTGCCCCATATGAAGATCTTCTTTTTGTGCTACTTTTAGCTCTTTACTTTCTAAAGCACTTTGCATATAATCTCTAGGTTTTCTATAATAAAATAGAGCTAAAACTAAACCGATGAGCATAGCTACACCACCTATCCACATAACGCTACTTATATCGCCTATCTCTACGTTAATGCCGTTATTTCCAAGCTCTTTTTTAAGAATAGTATGAAACAAAAGACCAAAACCAACCGAAATACTTACATAAGGGGCTTGCAACCCAAAAGTAAGTGCGCACGCCACTGCCCTTCTATCTATCCTAAGTTTATTCATCAAAGCAAGTAAAGGCGGTATCAAAATCGGTATAAAAGCTATATGAACCGGTATGAGATTTTGTGAAAAACAGGCTATAAAAGCTATACTCAAAGAAAACCAAAAAACCTTTTTACTAATAAATTTACTAACGTAATGTATCAAGATAGGAGTTAAATTTGTCATACTGATAGCTGCAGCAAGCGTTCCAAGAAGTATGTAGCTAAGTGCGGTTTCTAAGTTGCCTTGCATTCCTGTTATGAGTAAATTCGTGGTTTCTACTAGACCTTTTCCAGCAAACATTCCAGCAGCCAAAGCCGAGATAAGTATGGCTAAAAAGACATTAAATCGCAGTAAGCACAAAACACACATAAGCAAAACACTAAGCACTACGGAATTTGTTAGTAACATTATCACCCTTTTTTTGTTTATATTTTATCTGCCATTTTACAAATATATAGCTTAAATTTAAGAATTATTTACTGCTATGATCTGCATAAGCCACTATGACGATGGTAACTAGCATGAAAGTCATACTAAATTTCTTAATATATACGTTATGAAATGAGACTGAGTGTAAGAATTTGAAATTTGCACACCACCTCTGCCATAGCATCTTTAAAGAGTTTTCGTTTATTTTTGATTTTAACAAGGCGTTTTTAGCCACGTCATCACGCCCACGAAGTGTTTAAGCTTAAGTGGTTTTTAAATTTATTAAGTTAAGTTTTTAGATATTTTTTATTGTAAATATTTAGATTAAGTAAAATTTGGATATAATCAGCCACTAAAATTTAAAACGCATGAGGAAAACATTTGGAAAAGATAAGAAATATTGCAGTTATCGCCCACGTTGATCATGGTAAAACCACAATGGTCGATGAACTCCTAAAACAATCAGGAACCTTTACCGAACATCAAGCAGTAGGTGAGAGGGTGATGGATAGCAATGATATTGAGCGTGAGCGTGGAATTACAATTCTTAGTAAAAATACAGCGATTCGTTATAAAGACCATAAAATAAACATTATAGATACTCCAGGACACGCCGATTTTGGTGGTGAAGTTGAGCGTGTTTTAAAGATGGTAGATGGGGTTTTACTTCTTGTAGATGCACAAGAAGGCGTTATGCCACAAACTAAATTTGTCGTAAAAAAAGCTCTTAGCTTAGGTCTTCGTCCGATAGTTGTTATAAACAAAATCGACAAACCAGCAGCAGATCCAGATAGGGTTATAAATGAAATTTTCGATCTATTCGTCGCACTTGACGCTACTGATGAGCAGCTAGAATTTCCTGTAGTTTATGCCGCTGCTAAAAATGGTTATGCAAAGCTTAAGCTTGATGATGAAAGCGTAGATATGAAGCCACTTTTTGAGACTATTTTAGCTCACGTTCCAGAGCCAAGCGGAAAAGACGACAATCCTCTTCAACTCCAAGTTTTCACTCTAGATTATGATAATTATGTAGGTAAAATCGGTATAGCTCGTATATTTAATGGTAAAATCAGTAAAAATCAAAGCGTAATGTTAGCTAAAGCTGATGGCACAAAAACCACCGGACGCATAAGCAAACTTATCGGATTTTTCGGACTTGATAGAATGGACATAAACGAAGCTAAAACTGGTGATATCGTGGCTATTGCAGGATTTGAGACGCTTGATGTTGGCGATAGTGTTGTTGATCCAAATAATCCTATGCCACTTGACCCACTCCATATCGAAGAGCCGACACTTAGTGTTGTATTTAGCGTAAATGACTCTCCACTTGCTGGAACAGAGGGCAAATTTGTAACTTCAAATAAACTTGATGAGCGTTTAGAGAGTGAGATGAAGACAAATATTGCTATGAAATATGAAAATATAGGTGAGGGTAAATTTAAAGTAAGTGGTCGTGGCGAATTACAGATCACAATTTTAGCTGAAAATATGCGTAGAGAGGGCTTTGAGTTCTGTCTTGGCAGACCTGAGGTGATTGTCAAAGAGATCAATGGGGTTAAGTGTGAGCCTTATGAGCTTTTAGTAATCGATGCGCCTGATGATTGTACTGGCGCCGTGATAGAAAAACTAGGCAAAAGAAAAGCTGAAATGGTGAGTATGAATCCAACAGGCGATGGTCAAACTAGGATCGAGTTTGAGATACCAGCGCGCGGGCTTATCGGCTTTAGAAGTCAGTTTTTAACTGACACCAAAGGCGAGGGCGTTATGAACCATAGCTTTTTGGAATTTCGCCCACTAAGCGGCTCAGTCGAACACAGAAGTAATGGTGCTTTAGTCAGTATGGAAAATGGCGTGGCGTTGGCATACTCACTATTTAACTTACAAGATCGTGGCGTCCTTTTTTGCGATCCACAAACTAAAGTTTATGTCGGTATGATAATAGGCGAACATAGCCGTCCAAATGACCTTGATGTCAATCCTATAAAAGGTAAAAATTTAACAAATGTTAGAGCTAGCGGAAGTGATGATGCTATCAAGCTAGTCCCACCACGCAAACATAGCTTAGAGCGTGCTTTAGAGTGGATAGAAGAAGACGAGCTTGTAGAAGTAACTCCTATAAATATTCGTATTCGCAAACGCTACCTTGATCCAACTATGAGAAAAAGAATGGCAAAATCTAAAGAATAATGAGCCTAAAAGAGCTAGAACTCACTAGAAAAAGGTTGAAAGCTAAGCTTTTGACCTTGATTTTCACTTCTGCATTTGCGGGTTTTATTGTTGCTGTTTTGCTATTTGCTTTTGATGTTTTTTTGGCTTTGATAGCTGGAGTTTTTACTACTTTATATATTTATTATCACTATAAATTTAAGATCACAAGCGACTTTGAAGCAGGACTAAAAGAGAGAGTTTTAGCAGAATTATTTGACTTTGATAAGCTAACATTACCGCTTGATAAAGTAGAGTTTTTACAAGATGAAAATGACAAAAACGCAGTTATAAACTATTATCCGCTTTTTGCGGTCAAATTTGATGAGTTTGAAGCTCTGTTTTATGATGTTTGTTTAGAAGATAAAATTACTAAAAATAGGCTATTTTACGGACTTTTTGTTAGTTCTAAATTTAAAAAGCATATCCAAAATGAACTTGATATATCAAATTTAAAAGAGACATTTGGCTGTGATGCCATAGTCAAAATATCAGACGATAAAGTTTTAGTATATATAAATCAAGGTCATGATAGCTTAGCGCTAAATTTAAAAACTCCGTTAGATGAAACCGGACTTGATATCACTAAATTTAAAAAAGAGATAAATGCGATTTTAGAGTTATTTAAAAGGTTATAAAACAAATTTTATATAGCTCATTGTTAAGACTGGCTATAGAATTTTATGTTTTTATCAAAGTGTTACTGCCCATTTCCAAAACGGCACGATCACGCATCTTACGCCTTCAAATGCGTTGTCTGCTTCATTTGCATTACTGATGATGCAAATTTTTTTAATACCTAAATTTTTAAAATGATCTATTTGTTTTTTAAATTTAAGAAAGATGAGTTCGGGCGGTAAAAATGGTTCTATTTTTATGGCTATGTTTTTTTGAGGTAGATAAAAGTCTATTTTATCATCAAAATAGATCTTGCTTTGTAGCTTTAAAAGCTCACAAAAGACCATATTTGCAACCGTTATTTTTGGATCTTTTTCGTAACTTAATACATTTTTTAAGCCAAAATCATAAAAATACACTCTTTTAAAACTGCTTTTTTCATCAAGATGTGGTACAAAGCATATCAAATTTATATCTTCAAATTCACGCACGGCTTCATAAATTTTGTCTTTGGAGATTTTAGTATGTGTTTTTAACTCTTTATATATTTTATAAGCATTGAAATTTTGATGAATTTGCAAGGCTAGTTTTGAAATCACAGATATCAAAAGCGGTTTAAAAACAGATCTGAGTTTTGTTTGCAAAAACTCAGTTATTTCAAAATCTTGCAAAAACGCTGTTTTTACCATGTTTCCACGTGCTAAAAAATGGCTAAAAAGCGTCCTTGCTTCGTAGTTTTTACCATAATTTGCGATAAACTCTTCATAATCAAATCCATTAATAAAAAAATCGCTAAACCCCTCAAGCTCTAAAGAGTTATAGCAAGTTGAAATAATGATATTTTCACATTTAAATTGTAATTTAAAGTCGTTTTTTACTCCATCTATTCCAAGTGCTTTTATGCCTTTTGTTTCTATAAAATCATTTAAATTTAGTAAGAAATTTAGTTCGTTTATTCTTGCATCATCTAAGTTTATATATAAAAATTCTCTGTCTTTGAAGTTTTGCAAATACTCTGTTAAAATCGTAGTTTTACCGCTATTTAAGCCACCTTTTAAAAGGATTTTGTTTCCGCTTGGTTTTAGTTTTCTATCTATAAATTTACCATTTTTAGGCGGATTTTCGTAAAAGTATTCTAAAATATCCATAGACAAACTCCAAATAAATTACTCCAAATTTAGCCTAAATTTAAGTAAAATCAAATAAATTTTTCTCCAAATTTTTCACACAAAAACTCTTTCTTGTCAAATCATTTGCGCCGTATTTAGCTAAAGCTTCAACGTGAGCCTTCACTCCATACCCTTTGTGTTTAGCGTAGCCAAAGCTTTGGTAAATCTTATCAAAGCTTCTCATCTGTCTATCGCGGCTGACTTTTGCGATGATACTTGCCGCGCTTACTTGAAGTATGCTAGCATCGGCTTTTATGATGGTTTTTATATTTTTGACACCATAATCGCAGTTTCCATCATAGATAAAATCGCACTCTTTAAAATGATTTTTGATAACCTTTAAAGCACGTCTTAAGCACTCGCTAAGCCCGATTTCGTCAATTATTGTATTTCTAAAATAAACCACTAGATAATCACTCATTTTTTCTAGTTTTAAAAAGATTTTTTCGCGCGCTTTTTCGCTCAGCTTTTTTGAGTCATTTAGCCCGATAGTTAAGAGCTCATCTATAAATTTAGGTTTAAAAACACATCCCGCAACAACTAATTCGCCAGCTAATGCACCTCGTCCAGCCTCATCTATACCGCAAATTTTAACCATTTTTTTACTTTTGCGATTTTCGTTTTTGATAGATCGAGCTTAAAAACGCAACTAAAATAAAGCCAAAGCCGATAGTTCCAGTCACTGCTTCGCTGATCTCGTGAAAAATATTTATAAACATAATGATAGCTAACGCCAAAATAGCGTAATGTGCGCCGTGTTCAAGATAGATAAAGCTCTCAAGCGTCTTTTTATGCACCATAAATAAAGTAAGGCTTCTAACAAACATAGCTCCTATGCCAAGACCTATCATAATGATAAAGATATTTTCACTCATCGCAAACGCTCCTATAACTCCATCAAAGCTAAAGCTAGCATCTAAAACTTCAAGATATAAAAATCCCATTATCCCACTTTTAACGCCATTAGCACTAAATATCTCATCAAAAAGCGATAATGCCATATAGAGTAAAATAGCCCCAAAATATGATAATGTGTAGCTAATATTTTGTGTGAGATACGTCATGATCATACCGACGCAAATAGCTATGAATAATGGCATATTATCTGTTTTAGTAAGGATATGGATAAGATAATTATCCTCTACTAGCTTTATCCACTTTATATCCTTTTTCTCGAAGAAAAATGATAAAAACACCATAAGCAAAAATGCTCCGCCAAAGATATAAATTTGATTTTTATTTGCTGCTAAAGCAGTATGATATGTATCAGGATCATTTAAGGCTAGTAAGAAAGTTTCCCACATACCAAGGCTTGCGGCCACTGAAACTATAAGCACTGGAAATAAAAATCTCATACCAAAAACAGCGATAGGTATGCCATAAAGTATAAATCTATCTTGCCAAATTTTACTCATTTTAGATAAAACTTTTGCATTGACAACAGCGTTATCAAAGCTAAGACTGATCTCTAAAATACCTAGTAAAAAGCAGATATAAACCGCCAAAAAACCACCTATTTGATATGCTATCCCAAGCCCTATCAAAGTAACGATAAATGATGAATAAAAGTATTTCATAAGCTCTCCAAAATGCGGTTATTATACCTAAATTTAGATGAAGCTTTTGCTTGTTTCATTAAAGCATTTGATTTTTGTAAGCAATTAATGATATTAGATATCATTAATTAAATAAATGTATAATACGGCAAAAGTTTATAGGGGTCATATGAAAGAACTACTTAAAATCACGCATCTAAGTAAAAAATTTGGAAATTTGACCGTGCTAGATGATCTGAGTTTATCTTTAAATGCTGGAGAAATTCTGACTGTTTTAGGACAAAGCGGCTGTGGAAAATCCACTTTGCTTAGGATAATAGCGAACATAGAAACGCCAACTTGCGGCGATATAGAGATATTTGGGGATATCGTTTGTAAAAACGGAGCTTGTATTAAGAGCCAAAAAGTCGCGATGATGTTTCAAAACTACGCTTTATTTCCTCATCTAAACGTTTCTCAAAATATCGCATTTGCACTGCATCAACTCCCAAAAAACGAGCGACAAAAAAGAGTTACTCAGCTACTAAATAAATTTCATATCGCAGAGCTAAAAGATAAAATGATAGATGAGATCAGCGGGGGACAGGCTCAAAGGGTGGCTTTTGCAAGGGCTGTTGCAAACAAAGAAAATCTTTTACTTCTTGATGAGCCTTTTGCAAATTTAGACGCACACTTAAAAAACGTGCTTAGAAATGAGCTAAAAATGATGATAAAGCAAAACGGCATAACTGCTATAATGGTAACTCACGATAAATTTGACGCATTTTTGCTCAGCGACAAGATAGCTCTCATCGATGGTGGAAAGATAGTGGCTTTTGGGACGCCAAAGGAGCTGTATTTTAAACCAAAAACCGAGAAGATCGCTAGATTTTTAGGCGATATAAACGTTATAGATAGGTCGTTAGCTAAAGTTTTGCCGACTAAATTTCAAAGCTGGCTAGAGACGAAAAACTTTATGTTTCGCCCAGAAGAGATTGTAGTTGGCGATGAGTTTGAAGCAAAGGTGACAAACTCACAGTTTCTGGGTGCAAATTATCATTTAGAGCTTGATTTTATGGGGATTAAATTTCATACATTTGTGAGTTCTACTTTGAATGTGAATGATAAATTTAAATTTAACTTAGCATGAGATTAGATTATTTTTGTGTGTTAAATTTGATAAATTTATCAGGAATTCGCTTGTATTTATAGTATAAAGTTTGTTTAACTTTGTATCTTGTATAATACGCTTCAATATTATTAATTTAATTAATTATAAAGATGACAAATGAACAAAATTTGCGTAATTGGTTTGGGGTATGTTGGGCTTCCATTAGCCCATGCTTTTTCATCAAAATATGAAGTAGTTGGTTTTGATGTGGCTAGTTGGCGTATAAATGAGCTAAAAAATGGGTATGATAGAACTCTAGAACTTTCAAAGGGGCAAGTAGAAGAAGCTATAAACAACAATATGAAATTTACTCTTGACATTGATGATATAAAAGATTGTAATATCTATATTGTGACGGTTCCTACTCCAATAGACAAAAATAAAAGACCAGATTTAACTCCTCTTATAAAAGCAAGCCAAACAGTAGGTAAAGTGCTAAATAAGGACGATATAGTAATATATGAATCTACAGTTTATCCAGGAGCTACAGAAGAAGTATGTGTTCCTATTTTAGAAGAGTATTCAAATTTGAAATTTAATATAGACTTCTTTTGTGGCTATAGTCCAGAAAGGATAAATCCGGGAGATAAAAAACATACAGTAACAAAAATACTTAAAGTAACATCTGGATCAACTCCGCAAATAGGTAAAAAAGTAGATGAACTTTATGCTTCTATAATTACTGCTGGTACTCATATGGCGCCTAATATCAAAGTAGCAGAAGCCGCAAAAGTTATAGAAAACTCTCAAAGAGATATTAATATAGCTTTTATTAATGAATTAGCTATGATATTTAATCGTCTTGGTATAGATACAGATGCGGTACTAAAAGCAGCATCTACAAAATGGAATTTTTTACAGTTTCAGCCAGGACTAGTAGGTGGTCATTGTATCGGTGTAGATCCATACTATCTTACTCATAAAGCTCAAGAAGTAGGCTATAATCCAGAAGTTATACTAGCAGGACGTCGTATAAATGATAATATGGGGATATTTGTAGCTGAACAAGTAGTTAAGCTAATGATAAAAAAAGGCTTTACTATAGTTGGCTCTAATGTTTTAATTCTTGGCATAACATTCAAAGAAAATTGCCCAGATATACGAAATAGTAGAGTTATTGATATAATAAATGAATTAAAAGACTTTGGTTGTAATATTGATGTTTATGATCCTTGGGCTGACAAAGTTGATGTAAAACGCGAATATAATATAAATTTATTAGATAAATTCGATGTATCAAAATATAAATCCATAGTTTTAGCAGTAGCTCACAATGAATTTAAAGCCCTAAATTTAAAAACAAATCAAAATATAGTTTATGATATAAAATCAATACTTAATAATGCAGATGGGAGACTTTAATGAGTAAAAATTTTGTGCTTATAGGGGTTGGTGGTTATATAGCTCCACGTCATATGAAAGCTATAAAAGATACAGGAAATAATCTAGTTGCAGCACTTGATAAAAACGATAGTGTTGGTATCATGGATAGCTTTTTTCCACAAGCGAGTTTTTTTACAGAATTTGAAAGGTTTGACAGATTTGTAGATAAGTATCATAGATCTCATGATGATAAGATAGATTATGTAAGCATTGCTACTCCAAACTATCTCCATGATAGCCATATAAGATTTGCTCTTAGAAATAACGCTTATGCTATATGCGAAAAGCCATTAGTTTTAAATCCACACAATATAGATCAACTCAAAATCATTGAAGAAGAGAGTGGCAAAAAAGTTTATAATATACTTCAATTAAGACTCCATGAGTCTATCATAGCTCTAAAAGAAAAAATATCAAAAGAATTGCAAGAAGATCCAAATAAAATTTATGATATAGATCTTACCTATCTTACAAGTAGAGGCAAATGGTATTTTGTATCTTGGAAAGGCGATGAGAGTAAGAGTGGTGGTGTAGCTACGAATATTGGAGTTCATTTTTTTGATATGCTTTCTTGGATCTTTGGTTCTGTTGAGGAAAATATCGTTCATATAAAAAATGAAGATGTAAATGCCGGATTTATGAAGCTTAAAAATGCAAATGTCAGGTGGTTTTTATCTGTAAATTATAATTATATCCCAGAAGATGTTAAACTTAGTGGCAAAACAACATTTAGAAGCATAACTGTCAATGGTGAAGAATTTGAATTCTCCGGTGGTTTTACAGAGCTTCATACTAGAAGCTATGAGCATATATTAAGTGGCGATGGTTTTGGGCTAGACGAAGCTAGAAACTCTATAAACATAGTCTCTCAAATAAGAAAAATGGATCCACTTGGTCTAAAAGGTGAGTATCATCCGTTTTGTAAAAAGGTGCTTTGATGCATGATTATTTCGCCCATGAATCATCATATATAGATGAAAATGTAGAAATAGGAGAAGATACCAAAATTTGGCATTTTTCACATATTCTTATCGGCTCAAAGATAGGCAAAAATTGCTCTTTTGGACAAAATTGTGTAGTGGGTCCAAAAGTGAGTATTGGCAATGGAGTAAAAGTTCAAAATAACGTATCTATATATGAGGGCGTAGAAGTAGAAGATGATGTATTTTTAGGACCTTCTATGGTTTTTACAAATGTAATTAATCCAAGAGCATTTATAGTGCGAAAAGATGAGTTTAGAAAAACATTGCTAAAAAAAGGTTGCTCGGTTGGGGCAAATGCTACAATAGTGTGTGGTATAACTATTGGTGAGTATGCGCTTATTGGTAGCGGAGCAGTAGTTAATAAAAATGTAAAGCCATTTGCTCTTATGGTTGGGGTTCCAGCTCGCCAAATAGGCTGGGTAAGTATCGCAGGTAATACGCTTAAATTTGATGACAATGGTGTAGCTGTAGATAAATGTGATAATACAAAGTACAAGCTAGAAAATGATAATCTAGTTTTAATAAAAGAGTAATAAATGAAAATAGATTTCGCAAATTTAGGATACCAACATAATCTTTATAAAGATGAGATAGAAAATGCACTACTAAAAGTAGCTAGAAATTGTAATTTTATAATGGGTGAAGAGGTTAAAGAGCTTGAAGCAAATTTAGAGAAATTTACTGGAGCAAAATACGCTATCACTTGCGGATCTGGTACAGATGCTTTGCTACTTGCAATGATGGCATTAGATATCAAGCCAGGCGATGAAATAATAACCACTCCATTTACATTTATAGCTACAGCCGAGATGATAGCATTTTTGGGGGCTGAGCCTGTTTTTGTAGATATTGATGAGAAGACTTACAATATAGACGCTACTAAAATGGAAGAAAAAATCACTCCAAAAACAAAAGCGATCATTCCTGTATCTTTATATGGACAGCCGGCAGATATGGATGTTATAAATTTGATAGCTAAAAAACACAATCTTAAAGTCATTATAGATGGTGCTCAGAGTTTTGGTGCTACATTTGGCGGTGTTAGCGACTCAGTGCTTGGGGATATATCTACTACTTCATTTTTTCCAGCTAAACCGCTTGGCTGTTATGGTGATGGTGGTGCATGTTTTACTAATGATGAAGATTTAGCAAACAAGCTAAAATCCCTTAGAATTCATGGACAAACAAAGAGATATTATCATAAATATATAGGGCTTGGGGGAAGGCTTGATACAATACAAGCGGCAATTTTGAATGTAAAACTTAGCCATTATGATAAAGATATGAAACTTAGACAAGAAGTAGCCAGCAAGTATACAAAACTGCTACAAGATAAAAACGTCATAATACCATATATAGATGAGAGAGCTTCATCTGTGTGGGCTCAGTATTCTGTCAGGGTCAAGTATAGAGATAGTTTGCAAACTAGTTTGAAAGAAAAAGGCATCCCAACTGCAGTGCATTACCCAAAACCACTTCATTTGCAAGAGTGCTTTACTTATCTTGGCTATAATGAAGGTGATTTTCCAGTAGCAGAAATAGTGTCAAAAGAGATAATGAGCTTACCGATGAATCCTTATCTTAGCGATGAAGAATTAGGATATATAGTTGAGAATATATAATTAATATAGAACACTAAAATAACGGAGAATAAATATGTTAAATAAATTAGAAAATGCAAGAGTATTAGTGATAGGTGCTGCGGGATTTATTGGTGGGTTTGTTATAAGAGAGCTTCTTAAAGAGCCTGTAAAAGAAGTAATTATATATGATAATTTTACAAGAGGTAAAATCGAAAATATAGAAGATAGCTTACAAGATCCAAGATGTTTTATATTTCCATATGGTGGAGATGTGAGAGAGATTGACATACTAGATAAGGCAATGGAAGGTATAGACTATGTATTTCATTTAGCGGCTATGTGGTTGCTCCATTGTAAAGATTTCCCAAGAACAGCATTTGATGTGAATATATCTGGAACTTTCAATGTGCTTGAAGCTTGTGTGAAACATAAAGTTAAAAAACTTATATATAGTTCATCTGCGTCAGTATATGGAGATGCGGTTCAAGTTCCTATGGAAGAGAATCATCCATTTAACAATAAAAACTTTTATGGAGCTACAAAAATAGCAGGTGAGGCTATGTGTACTGCTTATAATGATAGATACGGTTTAGAAATTATAGGTCTTAGATATATGAATGTTTATGGTCCAGGACAAGATCAGCATGCCGTATACAGCGGTGTGGTTCCAATAGTTTTAAATAAAATAGATAGAAATGAAGCTCCTAGTGTTAATGGAGATGGAAGTCAAGCGTATGATTTTATATATGTAGAAGATATTGCTAGATGTAATATAGCAGCAGTTAAATCAGATGTAAAATTTGGATATTATAATGTAGGTACTGAGATTCAGACAACAATAAAAGAGCTTTGTAATCTGATGCTAAAGTTAAAAAAATCTGATCTAAAAATAAATTATATTCCATATAGTGCTGATGATGCTAGGCAGTTTGTACAAAATAGAATTGGTTCAAGGCAAAAAGCAGAAAAAGAGCTAGGATTTAAATATAAATATTCTTTAGAAGATGGATTAAAAAAATTGATCGCTTGGAGAGAAGCAAAAGGGATAAAAGGTTAATGATATTTAAAAATAAACCATTAATTGCTCTATTGCTATTAAATATTTTGTATTTTTCTTTTGACTATGATACTATTTATAATGAAGCAAAAAATAATATAAATTCTATCCTAGGAGAGATAGGGATTAAAAAATACAAAACAATTAAAAATTACGACAGCTATTATAGCGATAATTTAGTTATATTTTTTATCGGAAGTAAAGCTATTAAATTAGAAGCACTAGATGATATAAAATCTAGAAATTTATTAGATGAGAATAGCGATCTAATAATACCCCCTAATAATTATATATGGGGGGGGGGTAGCTATAATATGAGCGTAGAGGGATATTATTATTTAGTAGATTTTAATAGAGGTATTAGCAGAAATTTTATTGTCTATAATGGTGATGTAAAAGCTTTATTATCGGCATTATCTTATCTCCATGTGCACGGAAATTTAGATGACAAACTATCAAAAACAGATATGTTAAAAAAAATGACTACTAAAAAAATATCTTTAACTTGTGGCAATATTTCTATGTTGGTATTGAATATCTTAAAAGAGTACAATGTAGAAAGTCGACTAGTATCATTTTTGACAATGGATAAATGGAATTCGTATGATAATGGACATACATTGATTGAAGTAAAAATTGATGGTAAATGGGTGCTATTAGACATAGATAACAATAGATATTTTAAACTAGACAATAAAAATATGAATCTATTGGATTTTTTTAATGATCTAGACTGGAATGATATTGTATTTTCACAACTATCAGAAGATGAAAATTTAGATTCTCAAAATTTTACTTCTAATTCTATAAGCTACCATGGTTTTGCAGATTATATTTATAGTGATATTAGAAAGTGGTATAAACGTGTAATGCAAATTCCAATGATATTCGAAAACGATATTCGTTATGTTGGATTAAAAGATGAAAATAATCGAGATAGAGTTTTAGAATACTATCCAAATGCAAAAATTTTGACACAACAAGAATTTAGAAAAAAATTTTACGGAGATTTATGATGAATATTCCTATTACAAAAACGATATTTACAGATGAAGAAAAAGAAGCCATAGTAAAACCATTAGAAACAGGATGGGTAGTTCAAGGTCCAAATGTAGCTAAATTTCAAGATATGTTCGCTGAATTTACAAAAAGTAAATTTGCACATGCAACAAGCAATTGCACGACAGCATTACATTTGGGTTTAGAGGCTATGGATATTAAAAGAGGAGATAAGGTAATAGTTCCTTCTTTTACTTACATAGCTAGTGCAAATGCTGTTGAATATACAGGAGCAGAGGTAATATTTTGCGATATAAATTTAAAAACTTTTAATATAGATGAAACAAAACTTGAAAGTATTATAAAGAGTGATTCTGCTATTAAAGCTATAATGCCTGTTAATTTATTTGGCTTATGTGCAAATATGCCATATATAATGAATTTAGCGCAAAAATATAATTTAAGGGTTATTGAAGATAGTGCTTGTGGTTTTGATGGCTGGATAGGAGAAAAGCATTCTGGGACTTTTGGGGATTGTGGTTGTTTTTCTTTTCACCCTAGAAAATCTATATCTACAGGCGAAGGTGGTATGCTGATCACTAATAATCAAGAAATAGCCAATAAAGTTTCGCAACTCAAAGATCATGGTGCTAGCAAAAGCGACTTGCAAAGACACAAAGAAAAAGGCGGATCATTGCTACCTGATTTTACAATGAGGGGTTATAACTATCGTATGACTGATATACAAGGTGCATTAGGCGTTTGTCAGATGAATAAAAAAGAGTTTATCATGAATGGTAGAAGAAAGATTGCTACTAAATATGATATGGCTTTAAAAGATATACCAGAGCTAGTATCACCATTTGTTCCAGATAATTATAAACATGGATACCAATCCTACGTATGCCTATTTACTGCCGGTGAAGATATTTCAAATTTAACCAAAGAACAAATAGATAGAATCAATGTAAAGAGAAATAATCTAATGGAGCGTTTAGAATCAAACAACATAGCAACTAGACAAGGAACTCACGCTATCCATACTTTGACATATTATAAAAATAAAAATGGCTTCAAAGATGATGATTTTTTAATGAGTTATGCAGCAGATAGATTATCAATAGCACTTCCATTGTATGCTGATATGAGCGATAGCGAATTTGACTATGTAATATCAAACATCAAAGAGGCTCTAAAATAATATGTGTGGTATAGTAGGAGCTATATCTCTAAATAAAAAAACTATCGATGTCAATTGTATCAAGCCTATGGCCGATAAGATAGCTCATAGAGGCCCTGATGATGCTGGTTATCTATGCTTTCATACTGGTACTAAACACGAAAATAAGGTATCTTTTTTTTTAAATTTAACAGATGAAAAATTTAAAAATGTAGATGATATGCTTCCTACTATAGAGTCAATCTCAGCTCAAAGAGAATTACATTTGCATGACTATGATTTATATATGGGTCATAGAAGACTTTCTATACTAGATGTGAGCTGTGATGGGCATCAGCCGATGAGCGATTTATCGAAAAACATTTGGATAGCCTACAATGGAGAAATATATAATTTTAAAGAGCTTAGAGCAGAGCTTGAGCAACTTGGTCATAGATTTAAAAGTAAAACAGATACAGAAGTTATAATATATGCTTATATAGAATGGGGAATTGATTGTATAAAAAAGTTTAACGGAATGTTTGCTTTTTCTTTATATGATAATTTTAATAAAAAATTTTACTTGTGTCGCGATAGATATGGCATAAAACCTATTTATTACCACATAACAAAAGATAATACGTTAGTCTATGCAAGTGAAATAAAGTCTATTTTAGAATATAAGGACTATAAAAGCGAGCTAGACAAAGAAGCTTTGTTGGAATATTTTACTTTTCAAAATATATTTACAAATAAAACACTGCATAAAAATATCAATATTTTAGAGGCAGGATGCTATTTTGAAATAAATTTACTATCAAGGGATTTGAAAAAGATTAATTATTGGGATTTTGACTTTTCTGCTTCAGAAAAATTAAAAGATGAAAGAGAATATATAGAAGAATTAGATAGATTATTTATTCAAGCTGTAAAAAGACAGTTAGTATCAGATGTAGAAATAGGAAGTTACTTGAGCGGAGGAATGGATAGCGGCTCAATAACTGCTATAGCCTCTAAGTATATACATTGTCTTAAGACTTTTACGGTTGGTTTTGATCTTTCTAGTGCTAGTGGTATAGAACTAAGTTTTGATGAAAGAGCCAAGTCAGAATACATGTCTTATAAATTTAAAACCGAACATTATGAAATGGTTTTGAAATCGGGCGATATGGAAAGGTGTTTGAATGATTTTGCTTACCATATAGAAGAGCCTAGGGTTGGGCAAAGCTATCCAAATTACTATGCTGCAAAACTTGCTAGTAAATTTGTTAAAGTTGTTCTTAGTGGGGCTGGTGGAGATGAATTGTTTGCTGGATATCCATGGAGATATTATAGGGCTATCAACAATGAGAATTTTGATGACTATATCGATAAATACTATAGCTTTTGGAAGCGCCTTATTCCAAATAAAGATATAAAAGATGTATTTTCTTCAATTTTAGAAGATACAAATGTATGGACAAGGGATATTTTTTCTAGTATATTTAAAACCCCTCTAAAAGCTCAAAATGTAGAAGACTATATAAATCATTCGTTGTATTTTGAAGCAAAAACATTTTTGCATGGATTATTAATAGTAGAAGATAAGCTATCTATGGCTCATAGTCTTGAGACAAGAGTTCCATTTTTGGATAATGATTTGGTGGATTTTGCTCAAAAGATACCGGTACAATTTAAGTTGAAAAATATTAATAATTTAATTAATATAAATGAAAACGATATAGGTAAATTGCAAAAAACAAATGATGGTAAGATGATACTAAGAAAAGCTATGGATAGGCATATACCACAAGATATCAATAAGGCTGTTAAACAGGGTTTTAGCTCTCCTGATAGCAGTTGGTTTAAAGGCGATAGTATGGAATTTGTCAAAAACAAACTATTAGACGATAAAGCAAACATATATAAGTATATGGATAAAACTTCAACCCAAAAACTCATAAAAGAGCATTTGAATGGTGAGAAAAATCGAAGGCTATTTATATGGAGTTTGCTGAATTTCGAAGAATGGAACAATATTTATGGATAATAGTCTATCTTTTGCTTTTTTCGGTGCTACAAATTATAGTAAAGAGCTTTTGGAATTTTTCATTGAAAGAAATTTAATTCCAAAAGCTATATTTTCTATACCTAAAGAGTTTTATATTTCTTATAGCAAAACAAGAGTGAAAAATACGAATTATGCAAATTTAAAAATAATCGCAGATAGATATAATATACCATATTATGAAGTGAATTCAGTAGATGGAAAAAAAATAAAAGATTATGAATTTATTTTAAAAGATTTTAATCTTGATTTGATTTTAGTTCTTGGTTGGTATTATATGATACCAAAACATATAAGAGATACCGCCAAATATGGCGCTTGGGGAATTCACGCTTCTTTACTTCCAAAGTTTGCAGGTGGAGCTCCTTTAAACTGGGCTATTATAAAAGGAGAAAAAAGTACTGGTGTTACACTTTTTCGTATGGAGAACGGAGTTGATAATGGAGATATAATATATCAAAAATCTTTTGATATATTATATACAGATAACATCAAAGATGTATATGAAAAAGCAACTTTATGTTCAAAAGAAATTTTAGAATTAGCATTAAAAAATATAAACAATATACAATTTACACCTCAAGATATGGCTAAAATAGAAATTTATCCACAAAGAAAACCAGAAGATGGTAAAATCGATTGGAATAAAAATGCCATAGAGATTTATAATTTTATTAGGGCTCAAACTATTCCATATCCATGTGCTTTTTCTTATATAGATAAGATATGTATTAAAATTATAAATAGCAATATTGTAAATATAGATAGTAGTGACTATGTAAATGGTTCAATAGTAAATATTGATGGGGAGATATTAGTAGCCACAAATGATAAATTTTTGGAGTTGGGAGAGATAAATGATGGAAAGCAAAAATACCAATTTAAAGATTATGCAAGAGCTAATAATTTATGGATGGGGGGGGGTATTTGGAGACAAATAGCTAGCTATTATATTATACTTTATTTTTTATACTTAAAAATTTCGATCTTAAATTTAGCAATTTATTCTATTTTATATAACAATTTTTTTATTCTATATAGAACCAAAAAGGATATATTATGAATATTCTTTTAACTGGTTCAAATGGCTTTTTAGGAACATACATTAAAAACAATATAAATCCAAAATATAATGTTTTTTATGGAACTACATCTCGTTTAGATGATAATTATATAAAATTTGATTTGCTTTATAAAAATATTTGCGATTTGCTATTAGATACCAAAATAGATTGCATTATTCATAGCGCCTCTATTATTCCAAAAAGCTTTAATGAAGCTTCGTATGATTTATTTTTATCAAATACGGAAATGATGAAAAATTTATACGAGTACGCGTATAAAAGCCACTTAAATAAATTTATTTATTTAAGTAGCTTTGGTTCAATGAATGAACCAAAGCTACTAGATATAGGGGATTATTATACTATGTCTAAGATTGTCGGCGAACATTTTTGTGCAATGATGACTAAAAATAAAATAAATGCTACATCTTTTAGGATATCAGCTCCTTTTGGGGAATATAACAAGGCTAGAAGCGTTATAAATATATTTATCGATAAGGCTTTACGAAATGAAGATCTAACACTTTTTGGAAATGGTAAGCGCAGACAAAATTTTACATATGTTGGAGATATTTTAAATGCTATTGAGCTTGGACTAGAACGTAATATTAATGGCGTATATGAAATAGTATCTAATAAGAGTATTTCAATGCTAGAATTAGCAAAGATAGTTATTAAGATTACAAATTCAAAATCAAAAATTGTTTTTATCGGCGATGATCCGCAAGAAAATTATAATCCAGTATATAGCTATTGCAAAGCATTTAATGATTTTGGATATAAGCCAAAATATACCATTGAAGCCGGTCTAAAAAAATATATAGAGTGGTATAAAAATGAAAATAGCATTAATATCTGACATACATTCAAATTTAGATTATTTAATAACAGTGTTAAATAATTTAAATAATAAAGTTGATAAGATTTATTGTTTAGGGGATATTATTGGTTATTATGATAAACCAAACGAAGTTATAGATATCATAAAACAAAATGATATAACTTGCATTAAAGGTAACCACGAAAAATATATTCTCGGAGAGATTTCATACGATAAAACAAAAGATGCTTTGTATAGGTTAGAAGAGCAAAAACATATAATTAGTTCAGAAAATTTACATTATATAAGCAAGCTAGATGAAAAAATAGTATTAAATATAAATAATAGAAAAATTTATATGACGCATTCTTTGCCAATGGATTGCGAAACATATTTATACAATATGGAGCAGTTTAATTTTTCATTGTTGGATAAATATGATTATTATTTTTTTGGGCATACTCATATACCTATTATTTTTTATAAATTCGGCACATGTATTGTTAATCCTGGTTCAGTAGGCCAACCAAGAGATTATACGCAAAAATCATCTTATGCAATAGTTGATTTTGATTTAGATCAAGTAGTTATTAAAAAAATAAAACAAAATATCGACGGTTTAATTAATAGGCTAAATAATAAGCATTATTCGAATGCTGTAATAGAAATTTTAAAAAGGGTAAAAAATGGAAAAAATTAATGTTTTAGTATCTGGAATAGGAGGCGGAAGTCATGGCGAACAGATTATAAAAGCTTTAAAACTTGCTAAACAGATTGATTTAAGAATAATCGGTACAGATATAATGCAAGATACTACCGGAAAAAGATTAGTGGATATATTTTATAAGATGCCATATACTTATATGCCAGAGTACAAAACAGAGATTGCTAAGATAATAAAAAAGCATGATATAAAATTTATGTTTCACGGCTCTGAGACTGAATTGAAATTTATGTCTGAAAATAGAGATTTTTTAAAGGAATTATCTGTTATGCATCCTTTAAATTCAGATGAGGTTATAAAGCTTTGTATGAATAAATATGAAACTTTTAAAAAGCTTGAGCAATTAGGCGTTAAAGTAGGAAAATACAAAAAAATAAATTCTATTGATGATATACGTGATATAGATTTTTTTCCTTTAGTGCTTAAGCCAAGCACCGGTTCTGGTGGCTCTGCTTATGTGAATATATGCTTTGATAAAGAGGATTTGGAATTGGCTGCTACATATATGCTTAAATACAATATAGATATTATTGCTCAAGAATATCTATATAGCGATGATGAATATACAGTAGGCGTATCGTCTAATGATAGCGGAAAAATAATAGGAAGTATATGTATAAAAAGAATGCTAAATAATTCTCTAACTACTAGAATTAAAATCAATAAAAACAATAAAAAATATATCATATCTACTGGGATTTCTCAAGGTATGATAGTAAGCGATAAAAATATTTTAGCTCAAGCAGAAAATATATCCACTAAATTAAATTCCGTAGGGCCACTAAATTTGCAATGCAGAGTAATAGATGGAATTTTGTATCCTTTTGAGATAAATCCTAGGCTTTCTGGCACCACTTCTTTGCGGGCTTTGGCAGGTTATAATGAGCCAGAAGCTATGATACTTGATAGGTTATTTAAACAAAGCATAAATTTAACAACATATAAAAAAATGACAATTTTAAGAACAATTGAAGAGATTGTGGTTTGATCAAATAAATTTCTAAAGGATTAACGTGCTTTTTAATAGCTATGAATTTATATTTCTATTTTTACCTATTACATTTTTTATATACTTTTATTTGTTAAATAAGAGATTGGTTTTGGGTGCAAAAATATTTTTAGTTCTCGCCAGTTTATTTTTTTATAGCTATTGGAATGTAAAATATCTACCATTAATACTGCTTTCTATATTTGTAAATTATAGTGTTGGATTAAGTTTAGTAAATCATCATAAAATTAGATTAAATCCTAATATTTTGCTAGTTTTTGGAGTGGTTTTTAATGTTGCTCTTTTGGCTTACTTTAAATATACAGATTTTTTCTTAGAAAATTTTAACGGATTTTTTGGATTAAATATACCACTTCCACATATTATCTTGCCACTTGGTATTAGCTTTTTCACCTTTACTCAGATAGCTTTTTTAGTCGATGCGTATAAAAACGAAGCAAAAGAGTATGGCTTGGTTAATTATATGCTGTTTGTAACATATTTTCCACATCTTTTAGCCGGTCCTATATTGCATCATAAAGAAATGATGCCACAATTTTCATCTAAGCTAAACTGGGTAAAAAATTATAAAAATATAGCTCTTGGGGTATTTATATTTTCTATTGGATTATTTAAAAAAGTAGTTATTGCAGATACTTTTGGAGTTTGGGCAAATGCTGGATTTGATAGTGCTAATATACTAAATTTTGCCGAAGCTTGGGCTGCTAGTCTTAGCTATACTTTTCAACTTTATTTTGATTTTTCAGGCTATACTGATATGGCTATTGGTATATCTTTGATGTTTAATATTAAGCTTCCTATTAATTTTAATTCGCCATACAAAGCTTTAAATATACAAGACTTTTGGAGAAGATGGCATATGACGCTATCGCGCTTTTTAAGAGATTATATTTATATCCCTCTTGGTGGAAATAGGGGGGGGGTAGCTAGTACATATAGAAATTTACTTCTTACATTTCTTATTGGCGGACTTTGGCACGGAGCTGGTTGGACTTTTATTTTTTGGGGATTTTTACATGGTATTGCACTAGTGATGCATAGAGTGTGGCAAAATCTTGGCTTTAAGATGCATAAAATCTTAGCTTGGTTTATAACTTTTAATTTTATAAATTTTACTTGGATATTTTTCAGAGCTAAAGAGTGGGAAGATGCGATAAAAGTTCTCAAAGGAATGCTCGGAATGAATGGCATTATTTTGCCGAGTGTTTTGGTAGGTAAGCTTGAATTTTTGAGTGTATTTGGGGTGGAATTTGGTGCTTGGCTGACAAATATTCGAGGCAATGTTATTACTGTTGTTGCTTTATTATCGGGTTTGATTATTATATCTTTTCGCAACTCAAATGAGATTAAATTTAGGTCAAGTATTATGTATTTACTTTTTTCTTCTATTTTATTTGCTTATTCGCTGCTTTCGTTTAGCAAAATATCTGAGTTTTTATACTTTAACTTCTAAGGCAAAAGATGAAAAAAGTTTTAAATTATAAAAAATGGGTAATTTTATTTGCTGTTTTTGCGACAATGTTTATTGGATTTATAGGAGTAGTAAATTTTGTTGTCGATCCGTATGGTCTCAATCAGCTCATTTCTATTAAAAAATTTAATACAAATAAGTTTTCAAATGAAAAAGTTATAACTAGATTTAAATTAATATCTTTAGTAGAAAATAACTTTAATGCAATTATGCTAGGAACTTCTAGGACTGGGGTTATGGACCCGTCTATTGTGGATAAATATTTGCAAGCCAAAACATATAATATTTCATTTCCTGGCTCAAATTTGGATATGCAAAATAAGCTGTTTTTATATGCTCACCATTTTAATAAAAATATAAAATATCTTGTTTATGGTATAGATTTTATGGCCTTTAATCAGAATAGGGACAAAAAAGAATTCCCCGAATTCTATGAGCTAGAAGATAAAATAAGAAAATATGAAAAGATAAGTAAATTTAATCTGTATTTAAACATAAAAACATTTACTTATAGCATTTTGACAATATTAGGCAATATATTTAATAAACCATTAGAACAAGTTTATCTTAAAAACGGAATGCTAGATTATAAGAATTATATACAACAATACAATAATGGTGTGTATAATTTCGATCAAGAAGCAAAAATGCAAATGAAAGGATATTTTTCTAAAAATGGAATATATAAAAATTATAAATTTTCTTATGATTATTTAGAGTATTTTAAAAATATAATACAATTCTGCCAAAATAACAATATAAAAGTTTTTGTATATATACCTCCTATGTTTAGTGATCATTTTGATGCTTTATTTTCTGCTAATTTATATGATGAGTTTGAATTGTTCAAAAAAGAATTAGCCAAAATAACTAATTTTGTAGATTTTACCGGACACAATATAATTAGTGAAAATAAAAATAACTATTGGGATAGCTCTCACCTTAAAACAGAATTAACAGAAGTAATAATGGCTAGGATTCTCGATAATAAATCAGTAGAAGTGCCAAAGGATTTTGGTGTTTATGTCACAAAAAGAAATATAGAACAACATCTAGATAATCTACGGAAACAGATTAAGCACTACGATTTAAATAAAACATTAAATAGCGTATTGTAAGATATATAAACTAGAGCTTATTATTTCAGCAATATATTAGAAAAATATAAGTAGAATATGGCTCTTTTTAATAAAACAATATGAGGCATAAGTTGTTATTTGAAAACATAAAAAATATACAAGTAAAAGATACATTATCTTGGAAAGATAAAATATTTGTAACATTTGATATGGATTGGTGTAGCGATGATGTTTTGTCCTATACGCTTGATATTATAGAAAAATATGATTTAAAAGCTACGTTTTTTGTAACGCATCAAACCACACTTTTAGAAAGAATGAAAGATAATCCAAATATAGAGCTAGGCATCCATCCAAATTTTAATTTTTTATTAAACGGTGATTTTAGACAAGGAAAAAATATAGATGAAATTATAAAATTTTATAAAAATATTTTTGAAAAAGTGGGATGGGGGGGGTATAATGTGGTTAGCGTAAGAAGTCATTCCATAACTCAAAATTCACTAATACTTGATAGCTTTGATAAAAATGGATTGATATATGACTGTAATACTTTTATTCCTTTTTCTTCTGGTATAAAATGTCGTCCATATAGGCATTTTACAGATAAACTGATCAAAATACCATATTTTTGGGAGGATGATGTTCATTGTCTTTATAACTGGGAATGGAATGTTGATAAATTTATAAATTATGATGGTTTAAAAGTATTTGATTTTCATCCTATCCATGTGTATTTAAATACAGAGAATTTGGCTAGATATGAACAAAGTAGAGAATTTCATAAAAGTAAAAGTCAATTGCTAAATCATAGATATAGCGGATACGGTGTTAATAATTTATTAATAGATTTAATAGAGGCAAATATATGAATATAGCAGTAATAGGAAGGACTGAAATTTTATATAAAACAATTGAAATATTTTTACAGCATAATTATAAAATACCGCTAATAATCACTTCGAAAGAGGCACCAGAATACACTAAAACATCAAAAAACTTTGAATATATAGCAAATAAAATAAATGCCACATATATTTATACAAGCAAACTAGATGATTACAAACAAGAGATAAAAAATGCAAATTGCGATATAGCTATCAGTTTAAATTATTCAAGTATCTTATCTCAAGATGTAATTGATTTATTTCCTCTTGGTATTTTAAATGCTCACGGCGGAGACCTACCAAAATACAGGGGAAATGCTTGTCAAGCGTGGGCAATACTAAATGGAGAAAAAAGAGTAGGGCTTTGTATCCATTCTATGATAGGAGGTGAAGTAGATAGTGGAAATATAATAGAGAAAGAATATTTAGATATAGATATTAATACAAAAGTTGGACAATGCTGGGATTGGATGGCTAAAATGATACCAAATATGTTTTTAAGCGCCGTTAAAAAATTACAAAAAGATCCTAATTATATTTTGGAAATTCAGTCTAAAGATCCAAAAAATACATTAAGATGCTATCCTAGAAATCCAGAAGACGGCAAAATAAACTGGAATAATTCAAATATCGAAATTTTACGTCTTATAAATGCATCAAATAAGCCATATAGTGGCGCATATTGTTTTTATGATGATAAAAAACTTATTATTTGGGATGCAGAGTTATTTGTGGATGATGAAATTTATTTATCAGAAGTTGGGCAAGTTGCAAATATAGATGAAGATAAAAATATACTTGTTATAACAGGTAACGGAAAACTAAAAATAAATGAAATAGAGTATGATGGTTCGATTTTAAAACCAGGTCAAATAATAAAAAGTATTAGAAGGAGATTGCGTTAATGAATTATTACGAATCTGATTTTACTGAGCAAAATTATCAAAATATTCTTAAAAAAATTTTATCAGATACCATATTTTATGATGAGATATGTAACAGGGATAAATTTGTATTATGGAGACATGATGTTGATTTTTCTATCCATAGAGCATATGCTTTAGCTGTTTTAGAAAAATGGGGGGGGGTTAGATCTACTTATTTTATACAACTTGGTTCAATGTTTTATAATATTTTTGAACAAAATATAAAAGAGCTTATTTTTAAGATATTATCTTTAGGGCATAGATTGGGTCTGCACTTTGATCCAAATGCATATAAAATTTCAAATAAAGATGATATGGAAAAATATTTATTGTTTGAAAAGAATATTTTAGAAAATTTATTTCAAACAGACATTAAGGTTTTTTCATATCACAATCCTACGGATGATATTTTAAAATATGATAATTTTGAAATAGGCGGTATGATAAATACCTATGCAAAATATTTTAAAGATAACGTAAAGTATTGTAGTGATAGCAATGGGTATTGGAGATTTAAAAGACTTGAAAATTTTTTAGATGAAAAGAATGACAAAATACAAGTTTTAACTCATCCAGGATGGTGGCAAAAAGAAGTTCTTAGTCCAAGAGACCGGATCAAGCGTAGTATAAATGGCAGAGCAGAATTTGTTTTAAAAGCATATGATGAAACGTTAGAAAAATTTGGAAGAGTAAATGTCAGATAAGGTATTTAATAATATGCGTGTATATTTAGGTGCAATAAAAAATATGCATGAGATAAACAAATTGTATTGCTGGATAAATGATAAAGAACTAGTAAATTTGAGTTCGTCATTTACACCCATTCATTTTAGTAATCATTTAGAATGGTTTAATAACATAAGACAAGATAAATCTTGCGTTTTATTTGGTATAAGAAAAATATGCAACAATGAACTTATCGGTAGTTGCCAACTGCACTCTATTAATCATATTTACAAAAAAGCAGAGTTGCAAATTAGATTTGGACTAGATAATGTATCAAAAGGGTATGGTAAAGAAGCATTGTTTTTATTAATAAATTATGGTTTTAACGATTTAAATTTAAATAAAATTTATTTGCATGTATTTGATACAAATCATAGAGCAATATCACTATATAAAAGTCTTGGTTTTACACAAGAAGGTATATTAAGAGATGATGCGTATATATGTGGTAAATACGTAGATGTATTGGTGATGAGTATTTTACGTAGAGAATGGATTAAATAAATGATATGCGCGATACATCAACCAAATTTTTTTCCATGGCTTGGTTTTTTTGATAAAATAAAAAGGTGCGATAAATTTGTTATTTTAGATAGTGTCCAATTTGCAAAAACTGGTGGCGGCACATATGGAAATAGAGTAACCATTAATATTCAAGGTCAAAGTAAATGGATAACTGCACCCATAAATAGACCAAATGGTTTATGGAATATAAATGAAACCACTTTTCAAGATACTAATTGGCGAGATAAGATAATAAAAACTTTGATAGCAAATTACTCTAAAGCACCATTTTTTAAAAAAAATAAAGATTTTATTTTTGATCTTGTAAATTTTAAAAATCAAAATTTGAGCGAATATAATCTAAATTCAATTATTCAAATTTGTCAATTTTTAGGCATAGATGCAAATAAGATAGCACTATCATCAAAATATGGATTTTCAACATCATCTAATAAGTTGCTTATTGATTTAACAAAAGCGGCTGGATGCGATACTTATATGGCTGGTAGCGGAGCTAGTGAGTACCAAAATATAGATTTATTTTATGAAAATCGATTAAAATTTGTTTATCAAGATTTTGTCCATCCTATATATAAACAGAACAATGCAGAAGATTTTATAAAAGGACTAAGCGTGATTGATTATATTTTTAATGCAAGAGAAACATATGAAATATAAATTAAAAAATATTATTAAGAGAGTAGTATATTATTGCCAACTTTTATTATTGAAAATTTCTTTTTATTTATTTAGGTTTTTTGGTATTACAAATAAAGATAAAATTAATTGGGTAATTGGCGTAGATGAGATTGCCTCTAGTATCTATTTTTTAGGCAGCATATTAGCAAACTCGACAACGGTTTGCTTATCTAAAAATAAATTTTACAATCTTAAATATGATTATTTTATTAGTAATAGGCTGTGGCGAATTTTTTATAGCCCAATTTTGCTGGGGTATTTATCTGCTAAAAATACTCATTTTTGGTATATATGGCATACCGGTTTTTTACTTGATAGAAATTTGGAATTTAAATTTTTAAAAGCTAAACATAAAAAGATAGTCTGCATGTTTAACGGCGATGATATTAGATCTATTAAATTAACAATGCAATACGCAAAAGATAATGCCATAGACACATATGCTAATTATTATGAATCAATTTATATAAGTTACGAGTATGAAAAAGAGAAAAAATTATTGGCTCAAAGTGCTGATAAATACTCTGATTTGATTTTTAATTTTAATATAGATCAAATTTCATATATAAAAAGCAAACAATATCCGTGGAGATATATGTATCCTAAGGAAAAATTTATTAAAAATAATGATAAATTCAACAATATATCCAAAGTAAAAATTTTACATGCTCCAAGCAATCCTATTTTAAAAGGAACACAGCTTGTAAGAGCTGCTATTAAAAAAATACAACTAGAAGGATATGATATAGAATATGTCGAATTACAAAATGTGCCTAATTATGTAGTAGAAGAACATTTAAAAAATTCACACATAGTTTTAAATCAATTTTATAGTTTTGTGCCTGGTTTATTTGGCATTGAGTGTATGGCTAAACAATGTGCTGTTTTAATGTCTGCAGATCCAAATATTGAAACTGGACTTATTTTTGATATAAAATCTGATATAAAATATGCTTGGCTTATTACTAAGTATTGGGAGATATATGACAAACTAAAATATCTATTAGATAACCCAGATAAAATTAAATACTATGCAAATAACGGTTATGAATTTGCATATAGTCATTATACATATGAAGCAGCTGGTGAATATACAAATAAAATACTAAAAGAAAATGGTATTATTGATTGATAAAAGAGTTTTTTAAAAATAGCTTAATATATATAGTTGGCACAATTGTTACTAGAGGAATAGGAATATTACTAGTGCCAATATATACTAGATATTTATCTCCATCAGATTATGGGATAATTGATTTATTTACTATTGTAGCAAGTATTATAAATATTACCATAGCATTAGAGATTTCACAGGCGATAGCTCGGTATTACCAAGATGCAAAAGGAGATTTGCAAAAGGCTTTATATACTTCTACGGCATTTTGGTTTACATTTGTAGTATATGGCGCTTATTGTATAGTGTCATTAATTTTTAGTGATATTTTTACTACCTTATTGTTAGATGATTCTAAATATAAAGATATTTTTATTTTGGCAACTTTTTCAATAGCAACTAATGGTATATTTTATTTTACTCAAAATCAGCTTAAGTGGCAGATCCAACCAAAAGATAGTATATATGCAAGCCTCCTAAATATAGTAATTGTTGTGGTTGTAGCAGTCTTATTATTAACTAACTCTCAATTAAAAATAGAGAGTATATTTATTGCTCAAATACTAGGCAATGTAATAGCCTCTTTGTTGGCAATTTATTATGCTATAAATAGTTATAAATTTTTATTTGATTATAAAAAATTGAAAGAAATGATATCTTTTTCAACTCCATTAGTTCTTTCTGGTGTAGCTATATTTATCGCAATGTATATAGATAGGATTGCTATTAAAGACTTGCTAGGATTTAATGATCTTGGAATTTATGGCGTGGCCTATCGTTTTTCATCTGTAGCCGGACTTGTTATGATTGGATTTCAGAATTCCATTACTCCTCTGATTTTTAAAAATTATAATAATAACAATACCCCTAGAGAAATATCAACTATATTTGATATTTTTTCCATATTCGCACTTCTTACTATTTGTGGAAGTATAATTTTTTCAAAAGAAATTTTAATTTTATTTACAACACCTAATTTTTATAATGCAAGTCAATTAATTGGATTGTTGGTAATGATTAGTTTTTTTTCAAATATGTATATATTTGCCCCAGGCATTACTATTGCCAAAAAAACAAAATATGTGATTTATATAACAATAACTATAGCTTTGTTAAATATATTTCTAAATTATACTTTAATTCCTATTTTTGGGTTGGTGGGTTCTGCTTATGCTACTTTAATAGGATCGATTGTTGGCTTTTTTATGTATTGTTTTATTTCATATAGATTTTATCCTATTCCATATTCAACAAAGAGATTGTTAATTTCTTTCGCGATTGTTTTAACTAGCTCCTATTTTATAGAAAATATATTAAACAAAATAGATATTTATAGTATAATTGCTAAACTTTTTTATTTTATATGTTTATCATTAATTTTAGTTTTTTTATTGTATAGTAAAACAAACTTAAAATATAACATATTTGCAAAGAGGTCATAAATGCGTAAAATCATTATTTTTATATGTATGATGTTGATTGTGGGGGGAGGCTTATCATATTGATTAAATATAGATATGCCGATAGTTATAAAACCTGTTTTGCTAGAGAAAGAGTGGATACGCAGAAGCTAAATTTTTGTCAAAAAAATGAAATTTTAGAACTTAAGGATAGATATTTTATTGATATAAATAATAACAAATATTTATATTACTATATACCTATATCTAAAAATGTATATGATTATAAAAAAAGCGATATGCTTGGCATTGATGATAATAATATAGTTTATGTTAATTATAAAGAGCCTATTGGAATTCAATACAACCCACTAACAATAGCTCAATACGCATTAACAAATTTTAACAAATATATTGATACAAATGATACAATATATAAAGATAATTTTTTTAATCAAGTTGATTATTTGGTTAATAATTATGATAATATTGATAATTCTAATATAGGATGGCCATATATGTTTGAATGGAAGTATTATGACTTAGATGCAGGTTGGTATTCTGGATTGGCACAAGGTCAAATAACTTCAGTGCTGGTAAGGGCTTATCTTATAACAAATAATAAAGAATATTTACCGATTATTTCAAAAGCTATTAATTTTATGCTTAAAGAAATAAATGAAAATGAAAAAGGTTTATTAAGATATACGCCTGAGGGTTATGTCTGGATTGAAGAATATCCAAGTAAGAAGCCATCACTTGTATTAAATGGGTTTGTTAGTAGTATAGTAGGACTTTATGATTATTCGATATTATTTCCAAACGACGAAGTACGTAAAAAAATATATAATCAACTTATTGTTTCTTTAAAACATAGCATAAATTTTTATGACACTGGGGATTGGTTGCTTTATGATAGGTATCGTATAAATCGTATTAACAATAATTATATGGAATTTCAAACAAATCAAATGTTGCAAATGTATATAAATACAAATGATGATTTTTTCTCTGATTTATATAAAAAATATGCAAATTATTCTATTAACAACTACGAATATAGCATTTATAAAGCAATTGAAAGTATATACATTAAATTATTTTATTGGTTTAAGAATTAAATATGTGTGGAATAACAGGAATAATAAGTAAAAAACAGATTGATAAAAATATTATAAAACCTATGACTGATGTGATTGTTCATAGAGGACCAGATGGAGAGGGGTTTTATTTTGGAGATAATTTTGCTTTCGGCCATAGAAGACTTGCTATAGTTGATTTAAGCCAAGCTGGCCATCAACCAATGGAGTATTTGGATAGGTATGTCATCACGTATAATGGAGAAATTTACAACTTCATAGATCTGAAGGATATATTGATAAAAGCTGGATATAGTTTTAAAAATCATACCGATACAGAAGTGGTTATGGCTAGTTATGATTATTGGGGTGTTGATTGTTTAAATAGATTTAATGGTATGTGGGCATTCGTGATATATGATAAAGTAAAAGATGAATATTTTATTTCACGAGATAGATTTGGTGTCAAGCCGCTTTATTATTATATAGATGATGAAAAATTCATTTTTGCTTCAGAAATCAAGTCTATACTACAATATCCAGACATTAATATAAAACCAAATAATAAATTTTTACAAGATTATCTCAATGATGGTTGCAAAGAATTTATTAAAACAACTGCTTTTACAAACGTTTTTAGATTTGATGTTGCATCGTATTTCAAAGGCTCGATAGATGAATTGTTATCTAATTTTAAACAAAATAGGTTTTGGAAACTAAAACCAAATTTCGCTTATGAAAAATTCGACAAATCAAAAGCATCAAAATATGCTGAGGAATACTATAATCTTTTAAAAGATGCTGTAAGGATTCGGCTAAATGCTGACGTAAAAGTAGGATCAGCACTTTCTGGAGGGCTAGATAGTAGCTCAATAGTATATCTTATAAATCAAATTCTGAAAGAAGAAAACAAGCAAGAATTGCAAGAGACGTTTTCAAGCGTTTATCATAGCGAAGGAACACAAGATTGCGACGAAAGTAAGTTTATAAAATCTGTTGCAGATCATCTTGGTGTGAATTCAAATACAATTGAGCCAAAAGTATCTGATATACCAAATGAACATCAAAAAATGATATACCATCTGGAAAATCCACCAGAAAATACACTAATGTCTAGTTGGCACACTTTTAAACTGATTGCTTCAACCGAAGTAAAAGTAACACTTGATGGTCAAGGAGCAGATGAGCAATTAGCTGGTTATACTCCATATGTGATGACATATTTGTCTTCTTTGGGTATGCTTGAGTTACTTAAGGAAAGTTTGTTTTGTTGTAAGAGAATAAAAAATAAAAAAAGTATTATTAGAGGATTTTTGATAGGTTTATTCAAAAATTTATTTGGACAAAAAATAATAAAATTTTTAATAAATAAATATATGCATAAAAATATCTGTTTTAATCTAAACTCAAGTATATATAAGGATTTTGAAAGTAGTTTAGTAACTTTGCTGCATTATGCAGATCATACTTCTATGGCACACAGTATAGAATCTCGCATGCCATTTATGGATTATAGACTTGTAGAATTTTTAGCATCGATACCGTCGTGTTATAAAATGCATATGGGCTGGACTAAATATATAGCTAGGCTTGCTTTTGACAAGAGATTGCCAGATGATGTTGTTTGGAGAGTAGATAAAATGGGGTGGCCGATACCTGAAAAGCATTGGTTTGAGGTTGAACTTAAAGATTGGATGAAGAGTATTATTATGGCAAGCAAATATATTGATAAAATATACAATAGCAAAATAAAGTTAACTTTATCGAAACAACTTCGGATGCTAAATATATCTGTTTTTGAAAAGTGTTTTTTTAAATAGCAAAACTAAAAATTATAGAAGCAAAAAAGGAAATTTTGTATAAATATGAAAAATGTGATATTGATAGTTTTAAATAATTTTAAAAATGATAGTCGAGTATTAAAAGAAAGCATATCGCTAAAAAAAAATGGATATAATGTTAGAGTTGTGGCATTGCACGAAGAATTGCTTTTTGAATTTGATAACATAAATGGTATTGATGTGCATCGTGTTAAATTAAAAAGTAAAAAATGGTCAAAAAATAAATTTATTCAGGTATTTAAGTATATAGAATTTACGTACAAGGTTATTAAACTATATCGTAAAAATAATATTTTTCACTGTAATGATTTGAATGCTTTGCCAATAGGTGTTCTTATTAAATTATTTTTTAATAAAAAGGCTAAAGTTGTATATGATGCCCATGAATTTGAGATAAATCAACTTCCATTCCAGAGTAAATTGTCAATAAAAATCAATTATTTTTTAGAAAAAGCATTGATCAAATATACGGATATTTGTTTTACGGTAAGTGAGTCTATATCCAATGAATACAATAAGCTATATGGTATCAAACCAACTGTTTTATTTAATGCACCAAGCTTCAAAGAACCTATCAAAACAGATAAATTCAGAGACACATTGCCTATTAAAAAAGATTCTATCATTATGCTTTATCAAGGTGGATTTATGAAAGGACGTGGTCTTGAGATGTGGCTAGAAGCATTTAAAAGACGTAAAGATGATAAAGTTGTAATGGTGTTTATGGGGTATGGAGAACTAGAAGAAGATATAAAAAAAGCAGTCAAGAGTACGAGTAATATTTTTTATCACCCAGCTGTTTCTCCGGACGTTTTGTTAGACTATACTGCCGCTGCAAACGTCGCCGCCGTGCCGTATATATATAATAGTTGTCTTAATTACTATTATTGTATGCCAAATAAATTATTTGAGTATACTATGGTTGGACTACCTGTCATTGTATCAAATTTAAAAGATATGGGTTATGTGGTCAAAAAATACAAGCTAGGAGTAGTAGTAAATAATGATACTATAGATGCTATAAATTTGGCCATAGATGAGCTTCTTGGTATGGATATGGCAAATTTAAGGTGCAACGCCCTTAAATTTGCTAAAGAATATTGCTGGGAAAATCAAGAGATAAAAATGATAAACGAATATAAAAAATTGGATCATAAATGTGCGGAATAAGTGGAATAATCAATAAAAATAATAATCAGATAAATATCGATGAGATTAAAAAAATAAATGATATTATAGCCCATAGGGGTCCTGATGATGAAGGGTTTTATCTTGGCAAAAATTTTGCATTTGGACATAGAAGATTATCTATTTTAGATCTTAGTGCTGAGGGGCATCAGCCTATGAGCTATTTTGAAAAATACACCATAACCTATAATGGGGAAATTTATAACTATTTAGAGATAAAAGATGAGTTATTACAAGATGGATATGTTTTTAAATCTCATACAGACACAGAAGTTATACTTGCTAGTTATGATAAATGGGGTGAAAAATGTGTAGAAAAATTTAATGGAATGTGGGCGTTTGCTATTTATGATAAAGAAAAAAATATAATATTTTGTAGTAGAGATAGATTTGGGGTTAAGCCGTTTTATTATATACAAGTTAATGATAGGTTTGTATTTGGCTCAGAAATTAAACAGCTTTTACCATATACAGAAGCTATGGCTAATAAAGAAATTTTGATTGATTATATTGTTGCTGGTTTTTTGGAGCATACAAATAAAACTTTTTTTGATGAAATTTATAAACTTCAAGGTTCTCATAATTTAATATATGATTTAAATTCTCATAAATTTGAGATAAAAAGATATTATGAAATTGAGATTGATGATGTGATTGCAAATCAGAGCTTAGAAAATTCTATAAATTTATATGAAAAAGAATTAAATAGAAGCATTGACATTAGGCTAAGAAGTGATGTTTTGGTTGGCACTTGTTTGAGTGGCGGGTTAGATAGTTCTAGTATAGCAAGTTTGGCAGCAAAAAAGTATAACAAAAATGGCAGAATAAAATTTAATGCTATTCATGCTAAAAGTATCGAAAAATCCACAGATGAGAGTGAATTTGCCAAAATTGTTGCAAATAGTGCAAATTTAAATTTAAATATTGTTGAACCACAAATAAATGACTTTGAAAATTATATTAAAGAAGTTATTTATACACAAGAAGAACCATTTGGTGGTCCATCTATTTTTATGCAGTATTTTGTAATGCAACAGGCAAAAAAAATAGGTTGTAAAGTTATGCTCGATGGACAAGGTGGCGATGAGACACTTCTTGGATATGAGAAATATTATCCTGCGATATATATTGATATTTTTAAAAAAGATGGGGTAATATCAGCCTTAAAAGCTGTTATGGACTCTAATAAAAATAATACAAAACTAAGTATAAAAAATTTACTAATATATATATTTGGGGCACTTATACATACTTTAAGAAAATTTGAATACAAAAGGCGGACATTTTTTTTAAAAAAATATCATAATAAATTTGTCTTTTTACATGCAATCTCAAAAAGCTATTTAAATATTTTTAGCCTACAAAAACAGGAGATAGAATATTTTAATCTCCCTGCCCTGCTTAGATATGAAGATAAAAATTCCATGAGACATTCTGTGGAGACAAGATTGCCGTTTTTAGATTATAAAACGCTTAATGTTGCACTTAGCGTTAATTCAAAATTTAAGATAAAAAATGGTTGGAGTAAATTTATTTTGCGCCAAATTATAAGTAAAATATTGCCTAAAGAAGTTGTGTGGAGGAAAAATAAATTTGGATTTAATGCGCCTGATAATATTTGGCTAAAAAGTATAGAAAACAAAATGAAAGAGAGCATAAGTAAGTCCGAAATTTTACTAAATTTATGTAATACAGATAAACTATTATCAAATTTTGATAATTTAAATCAGAATTTAAAATGGCGACTTTATAATGTAAGCGTATGGGAGAAAATATATAATGTTAAAATATCTTAAAATAACGCATCTTACATCAGCGCACAGCAGATACGATACTCGCATATTTATTAAAATGTGCTCATCTTTGGCAAAAAATCCAAATTATATTGTAAATTTAATAGTAACCGATGGCAAAGACAATGAGACCAAAAATAATGTAAATATTATAGATATTGGTGCAAAAACTGGCAGTCGCTTATCTCGTATGACAAAGACAGTAAAAAAAATATTTAAAAAAGCAAAAGAATTAAATAGCGACATCTATCATTTGCATGACCCAGAGCTAATACCTATTGGAATAAAACTAAAAAAATTTGGCTTTAAGGTGATATTTGACTCCCATGAAGACATTTCTAAGGATATATTATCAAAAGAATGGATACCACGATATTTAAGATGGATTATATCATTTATGTATAATCTATACGAACGCTACACCTGTTCTAAATTTGATGCCATTATCGCAGCTACACCATTTATAAGGGATAAATTTCTTAAAATAAATAAAAATACTATCGATATAAACAATTATCCTATTTTGTCCGAACTATCAAATTCTACATCTTGGGATGAGAAAAAAGACGAAATTTGTTATATAGGTGGCATATCTCGCATAAGAGGTGCTATTGAGATAGTTAAGGCGATGGAGTATGTAAAAAACGCTAAATTAAATATAGCAGGGTCATGCGATACGCAAGAGTTAGAAAAAGATTTAAAAAGCCTGATTGATAAAATTGGGGGAGGGAATAGAGTGAATTTGCTTGGATTTTTAGGAAGACAAGAGGTATCATCCACCATGTGCTCATCAAAAATGGGTCTTGTTACATTACATCCTATAGTTAATTATTTAGACTCACTACCTATTAAGATGTTTGAATACATGTGTGCGGGAATTCCTGTAATAGCTTCAAATTTTAAGCTATGGAGAGAGATAGTAGAAAATAATAACTGTGGAATTTGCGTAAATCCACTTGATCCAAAAGATATAGCAAAAGCTATAAATTTCATACTTCAAAATCCACAAATTGCTAAACAAATGGGTGAAAATGGTAAAAAAGCCGTAGCACAAAAATATAACTGGGATATTGAAGAGAAAAAATTATTTGCATTATACAAAGGGTTTTTACAATGAAAATTCTAACAATTCTAGGTGCAAGACCGCAGTTTATAAAAGCCGGTTCAGTTAGTAGAGAAATAGCAAATTTTAGCGATTTAAATGAGATAATTATCCATACCGGTCAGCATTATGACGCAAATATGAGTGATATATTTTTTAATGAGATGAAAATTCCAAAGCCTGATTATTTCTTAGGTATCGGCGGTAAAAGCCACGGTGCGATGACTGGGCAAATGATAGAAAAGATTGAAGAGATAGCGCTTAAACAAAAACCTGACTGGATAATGGTATATGGTGATACGAACTCTACTTTAGCAGGTGCTATTGTAGCTAGCAAACTTCATATAAAGCTATCACATATTGAAGCTGGACTTAGAAGTTTTAATATGAAAATGCCAGAAGAGATTAACCGTATCCTTACTGATCGAGTAAGCGATATACTGTTTTGTCCGACTGAAGTAGCTGTGCAAAATCTAAAAAATGAAGGATATGACAGTTTTGGTTGTAAGATAGTTCAAACTGGCGATGTAATGTTAGATGGTGCTATGTTTTACAAAAATTTAGCCACAAAACCAAATTTTAATATCCAAAACGACTTTATACTTTGCACAATTCACAGAGCTGAAAACACAGATGATACAAAACGGCTAGAAGGCATTTTTAAAGCCTTAAACCAAATAGCAAAAAATAGGCAAATCATCTTGCCTATTCATCCACGCACACAAAAAATAGTCCAAACTCTAAATTTAGACCTATCAAATTTAACAATAATTCAACCGCTAGGCTACTTAGAGATGGTTTGGCTTATAAATAACGCCTCATTAGTTATTACAGATAGTGGCGGATTGCAAAAAGAGGCATATTTTTTTGAAAAGCATTGCATAACTTTGCGAGATGAGACAGAATGGAGTGAGCTTGTAAAGCATAAATTTAACGCACTTGCCGGTGCAAATAGCGATAAAATTTTAGATATTTATCAAAATTTTGATTTTAATAAAGATTTTTGCATAAATTTATATGGCGATGGCAAAGCAAGCCAAAAAATAATACAAGAGTTAAAAAACTATGAGTAAAAATATTTTGATAGTAAATTCTTACGCTAGTGCCCCTAGCTACGGTGGTGGAATGTATAGGCATTACTATTTAGCTAAAGAATTTAATAAAATGGGTTATAAAACAACGATAGCAAGTGCCTCTTTTTCGCACTTATTTACAAAATTTCCAGCAATTGATAAATCTAAAACTTTCACGCAAGAGATTGTAGATGGAGTCGATTTTATCTGGTTAAAAAGTTCAAAATATAAAAATTCATTTGATAAAAAACGTGTTTTTACATGGTTTGAGTTTATGTTTAAGCTATTTTTTATCACTAAAATATTAAAGCACAAACCAGATGTTATAATATGCTCTCCGACTGAAGTTTTTTCTATCATTCCATGCTATTTTTTAGCCAAAAAATTTAAGGCAAAACTAGTATTTGAAGTGCGAGATATCTGGCCTTTAAGCTTGATTGAAATAGGCAAAATTTCAAAATTTCATCCATTTATCATGCTTATGTCCTTAGTTGAAAAATTTGCTATTAAAAAATCAGACCTTTTAGTCTCAAACCTTTGCTGTTACGATGAACACGTAAAAGAACTTAATATTTTTAAGCCTTTTTACTGGATCTCAAACGGCATAAGTTTAGAACATATAGCACAAGCAAAGGAGTTGCCATTAAATATAAAAAATCTTATCCCAAAAGATAAATTTATAATAGGATATACAGGGAAATTAGGCATATCAAATGCAATGATTTATCTTATAAAAGCTGCAAAAATTTTAAAAGAGCATAAAAATTTAACCTTTGTTATCGTTGGCGATGGTTCAGAAAAAAACACTTTAAAAGATGAGGCAAAAGATTTAGAAAACGTGATTTTCATAGACCCTATCAAAAAAGAGCAAATCAGCCAAATGCTAGCACTATTTGATGTTTGTTACATAGGATTGCTAGACAAAGAATTATTTAAATTTGGTGTCTCTCCAAATAAGCTTTATGACTACATGTATGTCGCAAAGCCTGTTTTAGAGTCTATAAACACCAAAAATTCAATAGTAAAAATTTCACAATGTGGCAAGTGCGTAAAAGCACAAGATGAAAACGAGATAGCAAAGGCGATTTTACAACTCTCAAATACGCCAAAACAAGAGCTACAAAATATGGGAAAAAATGGAAAAGAGTATATTTTAAAACATTTTACATATGATAAATTAGCACAAAAATATATTGAAATTTTGCAATTACATTCCTCTCCTTTCTAACACCACAGCTATCGTTTTATATATGACTTTAAGCTCTAGCCAAAGTGACCAGTGTTTGATGTAGTAGAGATCATACATTAGCTTTTGTTTTGCGTCGTAGGCATTTTCGCCGTATGGGTACATGACTTGCGCCCAGCCTGTGATGCCCGGACGCACAAGGTGGCGTTCATTATAGTATGGAATGACTTGTTCAAATTTATCTGTCCATACTTTTCTCTCAGGTCTTGGACCAATTAGGTGCATATCTCCTTTAAATACATTTAATATTTGGGGTAATTCATCGATGCGAGTTTGTCTCATAGTATTTCCCCATTTAAATATTCTATCATCATTTTTGCTTGCAAATTTAGCTCCATTAGCTTCAGCATCTAGTCTCATTGATCTAAATTTAATACAAAAGAATTCTTTATTATTTAAACCAACTCTAAGCTGTTTAAATATGCTAGTTCCGGGCGATTCATCTTTTATCTTATATCTAGCATATATCATTATCGGCCAAGAAAATGTAAAAAGTATAAAAATTCCAGCATAATCTATTATGCGTTTCACATAATATTCAAATTTGTTAAAGGGTTTAATATGGCTAAGAAATCTAAGATCGGTATTATCTTCTGGAATATAGCATTTATATAGATATTTCTCCATAAAATCTTCGATAGTTATGATCTTTAAAGGCTTTTTTCTTTTTTGAAATTGTAAAGTTGTCAGATATTTTATGATATTGCTGCCAACAGTTGCGGTCGTATTTAAAACCAAAGTGTCAAAATACTCTTCTACTACTATGCTTTGAAGCTCTTTTAAAACCTCATCTTCTGATCTGTTGCGATATCTTACTATGTTGATAGTTTTAAATTTCTTACCTAGTTTTCTAAGTTCATCATCGCTAAATTTGTATTTTCTACCAAGTATTATCAAAACTATACCTCATTTTTTGTCTAAATTTAAGTATAACAAAAACAATGTTAAACAAAAATATAATTTGAATTTTATAGCCGTATCGCTATGAGGATATGAGTAAAAATTATATAAATAATTTAATTATATAATTTAAGTTTTTATTAAATAATATTTATAAATTCATCCTTAAGATTATGATTTTACCATTAAATTTAATAGTATAAATCTTAAAATATAACTACAAATTTATTTTTAATTGATATTATATATCATTAGTAACATTTTTGTAATTGTATTTCTTAAGCTTTGTAAAACTTCAAAATAGATATAATTCCAGACCAAAAAAGGATTAAATTTGAAGATAATTAAACGTGATGGAAGTTTGCAAGATTACGAGAGCTATAAGATAGAAAGCGCGATAACAAAAGCTTATGAAAGCGTAAATAAAGAGCCGAATTTAGAGCTTATAAAATGTGTAACATCTTGTGTTAAAGATAAAATGAGTGTCGAAGAAATACAAGATATCATAGAAAAAGCACTCTTTGATAGTGGCGATTTTAGCGTGATGCGAAGCTTTATGCTTTATAGACATACTCATACTATGCAGCGTGGCGGAGAGCTTGATGAGCGCACAACTTATATAAACTCGACTCAAACCATAGAAGAGTATATCGGAAAATCTGATTGGCGTATTATGGCAAACTCAAATACGAGCTATTCAAACGCTGGACTTATAAACAACACAGCTGGAAAAGTCATCGCAAACTATTGGTTAGACGCTGTTTATAATGATCATGAGGGTGCAGCTCATAGAAATGGCGATTATCACATACACGACCTTGATTGTTTGACTGGATACTGCGCTGGTTGGAGTCTTAGAGCTTTGCTAAATGAAGGATTTAATGGTGTAAGAGGAAGAGTCGAGAGTAGGGCGCCAAATCATTTTAGAGAAGCTTTATATCAAATGGCGAATTTTCTAGGGATTTTACAAAGCGAATGGGCAGGAGCGCAAGCATTTAGCAGTTTTGACACATATCTTGCACCTTATGTTTTTAAAGATAAACTTAGCGATAAAGAGATCAAAAAAGCTCTTACTAGCTTTATATTTAACTTAAACGTTCCTGCTCGTTGGGGTCAAAGTCCATTTACGAACGTTACCATCGATATTGTTCCTCCAAGTGATTTAAAAGGACAAATTCCTACTAAAAACGACATTCATTTATTTGCAAATTTAAGCGATGAAGAGTTGGAAGCTGAGTGTAAAAAACGTGGTCGTTCAAATCTGAAAGATATGACTTACGGTGATTTTAAACCCGAAATGGATAGGATAAATATCGCTTTTTACGAGATACTCACGCAGGGCGATAAGTGTTCTCAGCCATTTACGTTTCCTATACCGACTGTAAATATCACCGAAGATTTTGACTGGGATAGCAAGGTCGCTACTAAGCTCTTTGAAAATACCGCTAAAATGGGCTCTAGCTATTTTCAAAATTTCATCGGATCTCAATACGTGAAAGATGAGTTTGGCAACCGCATTCCAAATGAAAAAGCCTATAAACCAGGTGCTGTTCGTTCTATGTGCTGTAGGCTACAGCTTGATTTACGTGAGCTTTTAAAGCGCGGCGGAGGGCTTTTTGGAAGTGCCGAGATGACAGGAAGCATCGGCGTAGTGACGATAAACCTAGCGAGGCTTGGATATCTTTTTAAAAATGACAAAAAAGCTCTTTATGCAAGACTTGATGAGCTTTTAGAACTAGCAAAAAGCACACTTGAAAAGAAGCGCAAATTTATAAATGAGATGTATGAAAGAGGTCTTTATCCATACACCGCACGGTATCTTAAAACGTTCAATAACCATTTTAGCACTATCGGAATAAATGGTGCAAACGAGATGATACGAAATTTTACGAATGATAAGGAAAATATAACTACTAAATTTGGCATAGAGTTTGCAAAAGAGCTTATAGAGTATATAAGAGCTAAGATGATAGAGTTTCAAGGGGCTACTGGAAATTTATATAACCTTGAGGCAACTCCGGCTGAGGGAACGACTTATCGCTTTGCTAAAGAAGATAAAAAACGCTACCCAGACATTATCCAAGCGGGATTTGATGAAAAAGTCTATTATACGAACTCGACTCAGCTTCCAGCAAATTTCAGCAATGATCCGTTTCATAGTTTAAATTTGCAAGATGAGCTTCAAAGTAGCTACACGGGCGGAACGGTTTTTCACTTGTATATGAATGAAAGACTAAGTAGCGTCTTAGCTTGCAAAAAACTTGTAAAAAATATAGTAGAAAATTATAAGCTTCCATATATCACGATAACCCCTGTATTTAGTGTATGTCCAAAACACGGATATATCGCAGGTGAGCATGAGTATTGTCCAAAATGTGATGAGGAGATTTTGAGTTTAGCTTGACTTTTTGGTGCTTTTTATAGAGATAAATCATTGCCCTAGCGCTTTAGTGCGTTTGGGCGATCATGGTTTAGGTGTAAAACTCACCATAAAATACGTTTTTAAGCTAGATCTGCTTTTAATGCGTTGTAAAAGTGTTTTTAAATTTAAATTATCAAATTTAAGCCCTTTTTTGATAAAATCGCTAAAAAATTTAAAGGTAAAATGTATATGAATTTGATCTTAAATACAGATAGCTACAAAATTTCGCACTATCTTCAGTATCCAAAAGAGGTGAATTACGTAAGTTCCTACATAGAATCTCGCGGCGGTAGGTGGAATAGGGTGCTATTTTACGGCTTACAAATGTTTTTGATGGAGTATCTAAGCAAAAAAATCACATATGAAGATATAGAAGAAGCACGGGATTTTATAAAGGCTCACGGACTTGTGTTTAATGAAGATGGTTGGCGATACATCGTAGATGAGCACGGCGGCGCACTTCCGCTCGAGATAGAAGCGGTAAAAGAAGGCAGTATCGTTCAAACTGATAATGTGTTATTGCAGATACGAAATACAGACCCAAAACTTCCTTGGCTAGTAGGTTACCTTGAGACGGCTATTTTAAGGGCTATTTGGTATCCAGTTGCCGTGGCTACAAATAGCTATTTTTGTAAGCAAAATATTTTGCAGTTTTTAAATGAGACCGGAACGCCTGAGCTAATTGATTTTTGTTTGCATGATTTTGGTGCAAGGGGCGTTAGTAGCTTTGAGAGCGCAGGGATCGGTGGAAGTGCTCATATGGTAAATTTTAAAGGCTCAGACACGATCACCGGAGCAGTATTTGCTAAAAAGTACTATGACGCTGATATGGCAGCATTTAGTATCCCAGCAAGTGAGCATAGCACGATGACTACTTGGGGAAAAGAGCGTGAAAATGAAGCTTATAAAAATATGGTGGATAAATTTGGTAATGGCATTTTTGCTTGTGTGATAGATAGCTATGATACGTTAAATGCGATAGATCTTTGGGGAAAATTATTTGATGAAGTAAAAGCTAAGGGCGGTCGCGTCGTACTTCGCCCAGATAGTGGAAATCCTGTAACAATGGCTAGTGAGTGTTTAGAAAAGATGATGGATATAGCGGGATTTAGCGTAAATCAAAAGGGCTATCGTCTGCTTCCAAATCACGTTAGGCTGATTTATGGAGATGGCATAAACCCGCAAAGTTTAGTCGATATTTTAAACGAGCTAAAACTTAGAAAGATAAGTGCGGATAATATCGTTTTTGGTATGGGCGGGGCGCTTTTGCAACACCTTAACCGCGATACTCTTAGATTTGCTATGAAAGCAAATGCAGTATCAAAAGATGGTAAGCACTGGATAGATGTGAAAAAAGATCCTATCACAGACCCAACAAAACGTTCAAAATCGGGTCGCCTTGCGCTTATAAGAAAAGGAAATTTATTTAAAACTATTAGGTTAGATGAGCTAAAAAAAGAAGAAAACAAGCTCAAACCAGTTTTTAAAGATGGCAAGATCTTAAGCAAAGTAAGCTTTGATGATATCAGAGCTAGGGTTAAGGAATTTGATTAAAGGATAAGATATGAAAAAAGAAGAGCTACTAACAAAATTTAAAGACAAACGTACAAAATGCGTGGTTTATACCAGAGTTATGGGTTATCACAGACCAGTTGAGAGTTTTAATCTTGGCAAACAAGGTGAGCATAAAGAGAGAGTCAAGTTTTTAGAACCTACTAAATGCTAGATAAATTTATCTATGATATCACGCCTTTTAGCGTTATTGATTATCCTGATGAGCTAGCTTGCTTGGTGTGGTTTGCAAGGTGCAATATGCGCTGCGTTTATTGCTACAACAAAGATATAGTTTTGGGCGAGGGCAAGTTTGATATCCATTATCTAAGCGAGTTTTTGAATTCACGCCAAAACCTTTTAAGCGCGGTAGTTTTAAGCGGTGGGGAATGCACTAAAAGTTTGCATTTTAGTGATGTTTTGAAGCTCGCTAAAGATCTTGGATATAAAACCAAAGTAGATACGAATGGAAGCAATCCTGAGATTATAGAAGAAAATTTGAGTTTGATCGATTTTATATCGCTTGATTTCAAAGCTCCAAAGGCTAAATTTGAAACGATCACCGCGTCAAATTTATATGATAAATTTATAAAAACACTTCAAATTTTACTAAAAAACAGAGCTAAATTTGAGTGTAGAACTACTATCCACGCAGATATACTAAACGAAAATGATATCAGCGATATGGCAAAAGTTTTAGAGCAAAACGGATATCGCCAAGCTTACTATCTACAAAACTTTTTTGAAGCTATAAATTTAGGAAATTTACAAAAACCAAAAGCTAAATTTGATCCAAATTTAATAAACTCAAATTTAAGCATTGTGCTTAGGAATTTTTGATTTTGTCTGTTTTGAGTTTTAAATTTTTTTGAATTTATATTGTTTATCGACGATTTTGTTGCAAAATTTAAATTTACAAATAAATTTAAAAAGCCAAATTCTCAAAATAAAATTTATACAAAAAGCAAAATTTTTATGGCTAAATCAAAGCCATAAAAATTTATTTCGTATCGTTATTTTTCCTCTTTAAAAAGCCTATTTCCGCTAAAATTTACGCCGTTTGTCATCCACTCATTTACGGTTGGATGAGCGTAAAGAGTTTTGCAAAGATTAGACGTGTCTGAGGATTGTTTGACTTGTAAGGCTCCGTTTTGATATGTGATAATAAAACATTTAGCAAGCCATGGGTATTTTTCATTTGCACGGCCTGGTGCTTTAAAATCGCTTATTGTTAGGTCATCTCCAAGAACAGACATTAAAGCGGCAAAATTCTCTGGAGAACTAGGGTCTATTGAGTTTAATTTTGCAGATAATTCTGGATATGAGATAGACAAAGCTGCGATTTTATCAAAGATATTTTTCATCTCTACTACTATTTTTGTAACTTCCGCATCTGTTTTTGTAGCAGCTAACTTTGGCACGGCAAGACTTGCTAAAATGCCTAGTATAACAATGACAAAGACTAATTCTATCATTGTAAAAGCTTTTTTCATAATTTTCTCCTAAATTAAAATTTGAAAAATTTAATCAATAAAAATAAATAAATTTTAAATCTCTACTGAAAAATAACTCTTAAAAGTCGAAAATTTAATTTCATAGGATTTTAAAATTTTTTTAGATAAAATCAAGCCTATTTTAAATTTGAAAGACTACGATGAATAGAAAAAAAATTTATAATCCAAGTTCAAATGAGACTTTAAATGATAGAAAAGTATTTGGTGGAAATCCTCACGGAATTCTAAATTTCACAAAAGCAAAATACACATGGGCACTTAAACTTTGGGATCTTATGGAGGCAAATACGTGGTTTCCAAAAGAGGTCGATACCACTGATGATGTGCGTGACTATGCCTTTAATCTCACAACTGCTGAAAAGCGTATGTATGATCTAGTGTGGAGTCAGCTTATTTCAATGGATAGCTTTCAGACAAACAACCTAGCTGATAATATAAATCCTTATATCACAGCACCTGAGATAAATGCGGTTTTAGCTCGTCAAGCTTATGAAGAGGCAAACCACTCAAAAAGCTACGCCGTAATGGTAGAAGCGATCTGTGATAATACCGATCTCATCTATGAAATGGAAAAGCATGATGAGGTTTTAAGGCGTAAAAATGATTATATCTCAAGCGTGTATGAAGAGTTAGCAGGCGAAGTTACAGATGAGAAACTACTTCTTGCTATGGTGGCAAATCAAATTTTAGAAGGCGTCTATTTTTATAGCGGATTTACAGCGATTTACGCACTAGCAAGAGCTGGGAAAATGCTTGGAAGTGCTCAGATGATACGCTTTATTCAAAGAGATGAGATAACTCACTTGCTTTTGTTTCAAAATATGATAAACTCAGTTCGCAAAGAGCGTCCAGATCTATTTACAAGCGAAGTAGAAGCTAAAATTTATGAGATGTTCAAAAAAGCCGGAGATCTTGAAATAGAGTGGGGAAAATACATCACAGGAAATCAGATAATGGGATTTACTGATGATATTATAGAAGAGTATATCCACTACCTTGTCGATGATAGGCTCACTTCTATCGGGCTTAAAAAGCTTTATAATGCAAAACATCCGATAAAATGGGTCGATGATTTTGCTAAATTTAATGATCAAAAAAGCAACTTTTTTGAAAGCAAAGTTACGAATTACAGCAAAGGAAGCCTTAGCTTTGATGATTTCTGAACTAGGATTTTTACATCTTAATTCTGTTGGAGCTATAAATAGAGCTAGTGAGCTTTTAAATTTAGTAAAAGACATAAAACCAGGTGAATTAATCCTAGCAAGTGAGCTTTGCGTGAGTGGATATGAAAATTTAGGCGATGAGTTTGAAAGCGAACTTATCTCAAATTTAAAAAACATTTTGCCTGCTGAAGCTTTTTTTGGTTTTACTCATTTTAGTAATGGCTTTAATGAATTTATACTTTTAAATGGCGATAAAGAAATTTACAAACAGAAAAAAGCGGTTTTATTTACGCCAAATTTAGAAAAAGACAAATTCAAAGACGGAAAAGTTGAAGATATAAATTTATTTGAAATATGTGGCGTCAAGATAGGCGTTTTGATCTGTTTTGAATTGCGTTTTATAGAGCTTTGGGAAAGGCTAAAGGGTGCAGATATCATTCTTGTGCCATCGCTTTGGGGAAAAGGACGCAAAAGACATTTTGAAGTTTTGTGCGAAGCTTTGGCGTTGCAAAATCGCTGCTATGTGATCGCTTGTAGTGATAGAGATCTAAAATTTGGAGCAGTTTTTAAGCCAAATGGCGATATTGTAAAAAGTTCTAAATTTGAACCAAATTTAGCTAGTGAGTTTAAAAAATCTTTAGGCATTATAGAGCAATGAAAGGAAAAAATGGATAGTTTAGAACAAGCAAGATGCCAAAAAATGGCTGATGATATAGCTGATGTTATAGGGCTTACACCTATGGTTTATAGGGCGTTTTGTAGTACCCCACGCACTCCATTTGTCCCAGTTTCTATAAATGCTTTTAAGCTAGATGCTCATCCAATAGGGGGCAATCAATGGATTAGTTCGCCATTAACAGTGGCTAAAATGACGCTTGCTTTAGAGGCTGAAAATTGCGATAATATACTTGAGATCGGTTGTGGAAGCGGATATCAAGCTGTGATCTTAAGCAAGATAGCTCATAGAATTTTTAGCATTGAACGTATAGAAAAACTTGCACTTGCGGCAAAAGCTACTATTAAAAAATTAAATTTAAATAATGTAAATATAAGATACGACGACGGCAATGTCGGTTGGAGCTCGTATGCACCTTATGATAGAATAATTCTTAGTTGCTTTTGTCAAAGTGTGCCTGATAGGCTATTTAATCAGCTTAAAGATGGCGGAATTTTGGTAGCCCCAGTAGCTAAGGATAATAAACAATATATCACACAATATAAAAAATCAAATGGAGAAATTACCAGTAAAATTTTAGATGAGTGCGTATTTGTCCCGTTGCTTGATGGGAAAGAGTAAAGATAACTAAAGGAGCGATATGCCATCTTTAAACTGGATAGGAAAAGATGAGGTTTTAAGATACAATCCGCCTTATCACACGCTAGAGAAAAAATATATTAAAAGTCAAAAATGCTAAAAAACGAGAATATTTTATTTGCTAATTTAGATTATAAAGATTTGTTAAAGGAAATGTCAAAACAAAATATTTTAGTTGATTGTATTTTGACAGATCCACCTATTGCGTATCAAGAAAACATCAGCTTGGCTTTTCAAATATGGGCAGAAGCGGTATGGACTATGGAAATTGGGCGAGAATATAATCCAAAACAGCCAAAGCATTACTGATATATACTCTAAAATTATGATAGGCTTACATGCAAATAATCCAACTAGAACTTCTATGTTAAATGAATCACGACCATTTTTAAATACTTTATTTGTGATAGCTGAATTAAAAAAATATTACGATTTACAAAATAAAGAATTTAAAGGTATTTTAAAAGATGAGTTTAAAAGCTTTGTGCTTGGAATGAAAGATTGTGATTATAAAAAATGTGCTGATGAAATAATTAAATTTAGAGAAAAATTTGGTATTAAATCAAGCAAAGAAAGTCAAAATTATATAAAAAAATATCTATTTGATAAAGAAAAATTATTTAGAGTTAAATTTGATACGCTTAATGACTATACTGATGAAATGCAAAGAAAATTTGAGATGACAGGAGAGATAGAAAAATTTATTTAGATTTTTCTGTTTTTAATCTTGGTAAAGGCGATTTGATATATAAAGATTTTTTGATAGAAGCTACTATGATAAAAAATAAAAATCAACAACTAAATGCTGAAACAACAAGCATAGCAAGACACTCAAAAGAGCTACAAGAAAAACAAAAAATAGAGCAAAGAACAATGCTTATTGCGCCACTTATTCACTGGGATGTCGCTTTATTTTTTAAATTTTGTTCAAAAGAATTTGATAGTAAATTAGTACCGATTAGCATCGATGCTTTTTTAAAACTGATTGAAAACTCACCAACACTAGATTGTTTTAGAGAAAATTACGATGTGCTTATAAATCAATTATTATTAAAAAATACCGATGATTATATAGATTGTATTAATAAAACTAAATGGTAGAAGTAAAAGGCGATGATAGAATAAACGATGATAGCAGAATAAAGCTAAAATTAGGCTCAAAGTGGGCAGATAAAGCTGGGGATAAATATTTTTATTTCATGGTGTTTGAAAATAGTAAAATTGAAGGTTCTTTGCTTGTTGGTGAGTTTATTGATACCATAAAAGAGTTGTGATATTTAAATTTCGCAATATAAATTTATTTAAGAGTTTTATACTCTTATTTAATATTTTAGGCTATAATTTCAAATCTTAAATTTAATCAAAGGATAAAATATGCTAGAGTTAAGAAACCTACCATTTGACCCAAATTCCAACGCAGTAGTGAGTAAAGAAGCCTGTGATTATCACCATGGCAAGCACCACCAAACATATGTAAATAACTATAATAGTCTTACAAAAGATAGCGAACTAGCTAATGCTAGTTTGTATGATGTGCTTGTAAGCTCACAAGGCGGATTATTTAACAACGCTGCGCAAGTGTATAATCACGATTTTTACTGGGATTGTATAGCGAAAAAAAGCGATAAAAGCAGTGAGCTTGAAGCGGCTTTAAAAAGCGATTTTAAAGACTTTAAGGCTGAATTTATAAGCTCAGCTACAACTCTTTTTGGCTCTGGCTGGACTTGGCTAGTTTATAACCCAGCTACAAGCAAACTAGAAATCAAAAACACCTCAAACGCAGCTACACCAGTAACTGATGGCTTAGTGCCTCTACTTGTAGTTGATGTATGGGAACACGCCTATTATATAGATAGTCGCAATGCTCGCCCGGCGTATTTAGAGAAATTCTATGAAAATATCAATTGGGATTTTGTAAGCTCAGCTTATGAATGGGCGAAAAAAGAGGGGTTAAAATCTGTGAAATTCTACATAGATGAGCTTCATCCACTAGCATCTGGTTGCTGCGGCGGCGGATGTGGTTGCGGGCATTAATCTAATAATCAAACTCTAAATTTATTTAGAGTTTGACCTTTTTGTATTATTTAAAATTTATATTTTTGGCTTTTTGTGAATTTTAGGTTTAAGCCTATTATAGGTCAGCACAAAGCCAAGCACCGCTCCCATAAAAGAGACAACACAAAAGACAAACTCACCTATAAAGCCAAAAACCCTACCAGAGTGGATATCTAGAACTTTTCTAGCTAGATTTTTGCTTTGTGTTGTGTTGGATTTGATCTGTGAATTTGGGTTATCTGTATTGATCGTGATCGATGATTGGTCGTTTGTGTTTTTGATATTAAATTTAGACCTAGTCTATGCTATAATATAACAAAAAATAGTTAATTGTATAAATTAGAAATAGGATATATTAAATTTATTCCTGATAAAAAGGAAAAATTTCTTATAAAATTTAACAAAACAGCCTTAAAATTTGATTTTCAAACTTATTTTGGGTATAATTCGCGTCTTTTGATGAGAAGCGTAAGCTTTGCTTGTATGCTTGATTCTGTTTATAAGCCTCTACAAGAGCACTATATCAAAAGGTCACGTGTCGTGACAAGTTATTTTAAAGGAAAAAAATATGGAAAGAATTAGGCTTAAGCTAAAAGCTTATGACCACAGAGTTCTAGACCGCACAGTTGCAGCCATCGTAGAAGCTGTCAAACGCACTGGTGCCGATGTTCGTGGGCCAGTACCTATGCCTACAAAGATTAAACGCTACACAGTGTTAAAATCTCCACATATAAATAAAGATTCTCGTGAGCAATTTGAGATGAGAATTCACGCTCGTATGCTAGATATCGTAGCAGCTACGCCTGATACAGTTGATAGCCTAACCAAGCTTGACTTAGCTCCAGAAGTTAATGTCGAAGTTCGCGCTATGGGCAAGTAAGCATAAAAGGAAGAGATGATGGAATATATCGTAGAAAAAATAGGTATGAGCAGAACTATCTCAAACCCAAGCACTCCTGTTACATTGCTTAGACTTTTACCAGCTAAAGTATGCGAAGTAGGTGAAAATAGCAGAGCTATCGTAGCTTATGCTTATACAAAAGCAAATAACAAAGCCATAAAAGGTCAGCAAAAAAAATATGGTTTAAGTAGCGAATTTAATCAATTTGCGACTCTAAGCGTAGCAAATAGCGAAGCTGGGGATTTAGATACTACTCCACTAAATGAAGCAAAAGTTTTAAAAGTTAGCTTTAATACAAAAGGTAGAGGCTTCCAAGGTGTTATAAAAAGACATGGATTTTCAGGTGGTCCTGCAAGTCATGGTTCGAGATTTCACCGCAGACCAGGTTCTATAGGTAACTGCGAATGGCCAGGCCGTGTCCAACCAGGTAGAAAGATGGCCGGACACTATGGTAATGAAAAAACTACCGTTAAAAACGAAGTTGTAAGCTTTGATAGTGCTAATGGAATTTTAGTATTAAAAGGCTCAGTTCCAGGATTTAATGGTGCGATGGGTAGAGTAAGGATAGTTAAATGAGTAAAATAGCAGTTTTAAATGATAAATTTGAAAAAACAAGTGAATTAGAACTTCCAGCTAGTTACGCTGAAGTAAATTCGCACAATTTATATCTCTATGTCAAAAGCTACCTTGCTAGTATGAGAGCAAACTCAGCCCACACAAAAGGTCGCTCAGATGTAAGTGGTGGCGGTAAAAAACCTTGGCGTCAAAAAGGCCGTGGTGGCGCAAGAGCTGGTTCAACTAGAACAAATGTTTGGGTTGGCGGTGCTGTGGCATTTGGTCCTAAAAACAATAGAAATTATAATCAAAAAGTTAATAAAAAACAAAAAAGATTAGCGCTTGAATTTGCTCTAAACGAAAAAGTAACAAATGGCAAATTTTACGCAGTAGATAGCATCGCTATCGAAAGTGGCAAAACAAAAGACGCAGCAGCTATCATCAAAAAACTAGGCGTTAGAGATGCGTTAATCATCAAAAATGAGCTTGATGCTAAGACTCTTTTAGCATTTAGAAACCTAGCAAATTGCTATGTAATTGATGCTAGTGAAGTAAATGCATATTTAGTCTCAGTCTATAGTGCGGTTATAGCAGAGAAATCAGCACTACAATCAATAGTAAAAGAGGGCTAAAAATGGCAGATATAACAGATATCAAAACTATAGTATATACAGAAAAAACTCTTGGCCTTCAAGAACAAGGTGTAGTAGTAATCCAAACTTCGCCAAAAATGACTAAAAATGGCCTAAAAGAGGTATTAAGAGAGTATTTTGGTGTAACGCCACTTAGAGTAAATTCACTTAGAATAGACGGCAAAGTTAAGCGTTTTAAAGGAAGAATTGGCGTAAGAAACGACTATAAAAAATTCTATGTCAAATTACCAGATGGCGTAAGCCTAGCAAGTCAGGAGGCATAAGATGGCAATAAGAAGTTTTAAACCTTATACCCCAAGTAGAAGATTTATGACAAGTCTTAGCAGTGAAGATATCACAGCTAAAGCTAGTGTAAGAAGCCTACTTGTTAAAATTCCTGCCTCAGCTGGTAGAAATAACAATGGTAGAATCACAAGTCGCCATAAAGAAGCAGGTGCTAAAAAATTATATCGTATAATTGACTTTAAGCGTCGTAAATTTGGAATTCCAGGCAAGGTTGAAGCTATTGAGTATGATCCAAATAGAAATTGCCGTATAGCTCTAATCTCATATGCAGATGGCGAAAAAAGATATATTATCCGCCCTAGTGGCTTAAATGTAGGTGATATCATCAGCGCAGCTGAAGCTGGCCTTGATATAAAACCGGGCAACGCTATGAAGTTAAAAAGCATTCCAGTTGGTACAATCGTCCATAATATCGAGCTAAAACCAGGCAAAGGCGCCCAAATGGCAAGAAGTGCAGGTGGATATGCTCAGCTTATGGGTAAAGAAGAAAAATATGTAATCCTAAGACTGCCAAGTGGTGAGATGAGACAAGTTTTAGCTGAATGTATGGCTACAGTCGGTGTAGTTGGCAATGAAGATTGGGCAAATGTAACTATCGGTAAAGCAGGTCGCAATCGCTATCGCGGTATCCGCCCTCAAACTAGAGGTAGTGCGATGAACCCAGTAGATCACCCACACGGCGGTGGTGAAGGTAAGAAAAACTCAGGTCGCCATCCAGTTACTCCATGGGGCAAACCAACTAAGGGTGCTAAAACTCGCCGTAAAAAAGCTAGTGATAGACTTATAATATCAAGAAGGAAAGGTAAATAACGATGGCTAGATCGCTAAAAAAAGGTCCTTTTGTAGATGACCATGTAATGAAAAAAGTCATCGCTGCAAAAGCCGCTAATGATAATAAACCAATTAAAACTTGGTCAAGAAGAAGCACAATTACACCTGAAATGATAGGTTTGACATTTAATGTGCATAATGGCAAAAGCTTTATCCCTGTATATGTGACAGAAAATCATATAGGTTACAAGCTAGGTGAATTTGCACCAACAAGAACATTTAAGGGTCACAAAGGCTCTGTTCAGAAAAAAATAGGTAAATAAGGGGAAGTTATGAGTAAGGCTATTATTAAATTCATAAGACTATCTCCAACAAAAGCTAGACTTATAGCTAATGAAGTTCAAGGAATGAATGCAGAGCTTGCACTTGCAAGTTTGAGTTTTATGCCTAACCGTGGTGCAAAATATATCGCAAATGCTATCAGCTCAGCTGTGGCTAATGGCGGATTTGAGCCTGAAGAGGTAGTTGTAAAAAGTTGTAGAGTAGATGCAGGTCCTGTTCTTAAAAGATTTAGGCCACGTGCAAGAGGAAGTGCAAGTAGAATAAGAAAACCAACTAGCCACATTCTTGTAGAAGTATCTAAACCAGAGAGTAAGGAAGCATAAAATGGGACAAAAAGTTAATCCAATAGGTCTTAGACTAGGTATCAATAGAAACTGGGAGTCTAGATGGTTTCCATCAAAAGCGACTTTACCAGAAAATATAGGTGAAGATTATAAGATAAGAAAATTCCTAAAAACTAAGCTATATTACGCCGGTGTGAGTCAAATTCTTATCGAAAGAACAGCTAAAAAACTTCGTGTAACAGTAGTTGCGGCTCGTCCGGGCATTATCATCGGTAAAAAAGGTGGTGAGGTTGAAAATTTAAGAGCTGAAGTTGCGAAGTTGGTAAATAAAGACATCACTATAAATATCAAAGAAGAGAGAAAAGCAGGGAGTTCAGCTCAATTAGCAGCAGAAAATGTGGCTATGCAGCTTGAGCGTCGTGTTGCTTTCCGCCGTGCTATGAAAAAAGTTATCCAAGGTGCTCAAAAAGCAGGTGCCAAAGGTATCAAAGTTTCAGTAGCAGGTCGCTTAGGTGGTGCTGAAATGGCTAGAACTGAGTGGTATCTTGAGGGTCGTGTTCCTCTTCATACATTAAGAGCTAAGATAGACTATGGTTTTGCAGAAGCTCATACTACTTATGGCAACATAGGTATTAAAGTTTGGATTTTCAAAGGTGAAGTTCTTCAAAAAGGCATTCAAGCCGAGAAAAATGAAGATGCAGCACCAAAAAAATCAAGACGCACTAGAAGGGGTAAATAGTTATGTTATTACCAAAGAGAACTAAATATCGTAAAATGATGAAAGGTCGCAATCGCGGCTATGCAACAAGAGGAGTTGATCTTGCTCTTGGTGAGTTCGGACTAAAAGCTGTTGAAGCAGGACGTGTAAATTCACGCCAAATAGAATCCGCTCGTCAAGCATATACTCGTCATGTTAAAAGACAAGCTAAAACTTGGATAAGAGTTTTCCCTGATAAACCTATCACTAAAAAACCTCTTGAAACTCGTATGGGTAAAGGTAAAGGTGGAGTTGAAGAGTGGGTTATGAATATTAAACCGGGTAGAATAATATTTGAAATGTCTGGAATCAGCGAAGAGCTAGCCAGAGAGGCTTTAACTCTTGCAATGCACAAGCTACCATTTAAGACTAAGTTTGTAACTAAAGAGAGCGAAAATGAAATATACTGAGATAAGTGCAAAGAGCGTAAGCGAACTTACAGCGTTATTAAAAGAGAAAAAGGTGCTTTTATTTACACTTAGACAAAAGCTAAAAACAATGCAGCTAACTAACCCTAACGAGATTCGCGATACCAAAAAAGAGATCGCTAGAATCAATACTGCAATTAGTGCTGCGAAATAAGGGGCAAACAATGGCAGTAGAAATGAAAAGAGAAATTCAAGGCGTTGTCGTTGCAAAGGCTGGTGATAAAACAGCAACTATTCTTGTTGAAAGAAGAGTTATGCACCCAAGATATCACAAATTTGTAAAACGCTTTAAAAAATACCTAGTTCATGATGAAAAAAATGAACTAAAGACAGGAGATACTATATCTGCTGTTGAGTGCAGACCACTAAGTGCTAGAAAAAGCTTCCGCTTACAAGCGGTTTTGAAAACAGGAGTTGAATAATGATACAAAGTTTTACAAGACTAGCAGTAGCTGATAACAGTGGTGCAAAAGAGCTTATGTGTATAAAAGTTTTAGGCGGTAGCAAAAGAAGATACGCAAGTTTAGGCGATATCATTGTTTGCTCAGTTAAGAAAGCTCTACCAAATGGCAAAATAAAAAAAGGTCAAGTAGTTAAAGCAGTAGTAGTTAGAACTAAAAAAGAGGTTCAAAGAGCAAATGGATCACTTATTAGATTTGACGAAAATGCAGCCGTTATACTTGATAGTAAAAAAGAGCCAGTAGGCACTCGTATATTTGGCCCAGTGGGTAGAGAAGTAAGATATGCGAATTTTATGAAAATCGTATCTCTTGCACCGGAGGTTCTATAATGGCAGTAAAATATAAAATCAAAAAAGGCGATGAAGTAAAAGTAATCGCAGGTGATGATAAAGGTAAAGTTGCAAAAGTTCTTGCTGTTTTACCAAAAAAAGGTCAAGTAATAGTTGAAGGCATTAAGGTTGCTAAAAAAGCGGTAAAACCGACTGATAAAAATCCAAATGGTGGATTTGTTAGCAAAGAGATGCCTATCGATATTTCAAATGTAAGCAAAGTTGAGGGCTAAGTATGAGATTAAAAACTAAATACGCAGAGAGTATTAAACCGACTTTGGTTAAAGAATTTGATATCAAAAATCCTATGCTTATCCCAGCACTTGAGAAAATTGTTATTAGCGTTGGAGCTGGCGAGGGTGCTAAAGATCAAAAATTGCTTCAAAATATGGCTGATACGATATCTTTGATAGCAGGACAAAAAGCAGTTGTTACAAATGCTAAAAAGTCAGTTGCTGGATTTAAGGTTCGTGAGGGCTTTCCTGTAGGCATCAAAGTGACATTGAGAAAAGAAAGAATGTATGCTTTCTTAGACAAGCTTATCAGTGTTGCATTGCCAAGAGTTAAGGATTTCCGTGGTCTTCCAAGAGACGGATTTGATGGTCGTGGAAATTACAATTTCGGTTTAAATGAACAATTAATGTTCCCAGAAGTTGTATATGATCAAATTCTAAAAACACACGGTATGAACATAACTATAGTTACAACAGCTAACGATGACAAACAAGCGTTCAAGCTACTTGAACTCTTTGGCATTCCATTTGCAAAAGGAAAGTAATATGGCAAAAAAATCAATGATAGCAAAAGCAGCACGCAAACCTAAATTTAGCGTGCGTGGATACACTAGATGTCAAATTTGTGGTCGCCCACACTCTGTTTATAAAGATTTTGGAATTTGCCGTGTGTGCCTAAGAAAAATGGCTAACGAAGGACTAATACCAGGTCTTAAAAAAGCAAGTTGGTAAGGGAAGCAAGATGATAAATGATTTAATTTCAGATGGACTAACACGCATTAGAAACGCTAGTATGAGAAGACTTGATACAACAAAACTTCTTCATTCAAATGTTGTTGAAGCAACTTTGAAGATCCTAGCTGATAAAGGTTATATAGAGAGCTATAATGTTGTTGAAGAAGGAAACAAAAAATTCATCAATGTAGTTTTGAAATATGACGAGCGTGGTAGAAGCGTAATAAACGAACTAAAAAGAGTTTCAAAACCTGGCCGTAGAGTTTATCAAGGCAAAGACGAGATAAAAAGATTTAAAAATGGTTATGGAACTATCATAGTAAGTACAAGCAAAGGTGTTTTAAGTAATGACGAAGCTCACAAAGCTGGTGTGGGCGGCGAAGTACTTTGCACAGTTTGGTAAGAGTTGAATTAGCCTTTTAAATTTGTAGTATTAAATTTAAAAAAGGCTAAATCTTTTTTATGGCATTGGATATCCATTCGTTTAAATTTAGCGTAGAAATATCCTAGACAAATAAAAAGGAAAAAAATGTCAAGAATCGGAAAACAACCGATATCTATTCCAAGTGGTTTAGATGTTAGTTTAAATGGTGATATTTTAGTTTTTAAAAAGGGCAACCTAACAAAAGAACTAGATACAAAAAACAATGTTAATGTTGAAGTAAAAGACGGTCATATATTTTTTACAAGTAAAGGCGATGACAGACAAAGTAGAGCCTACTGGGGTACATATCGTGCTTTAGCAAATAATGTTGTTATTGGTTTAACTGCTGGATTTACAAAACAACTTGAGATAAACGGAGTTGGTTATAAAGCGGCTACAAAAGGTAAAGTTTTGGAGCTTACGCTTGGTTTTTCACACCCTATAAATTATGAACTTCCTGAAGGCGTGGAGGTTAGCGTTGATAAAAACATTATCACTATCAAAGGTAGCGATAAACAAGTAGTAGGTCAAGTAGCAGCTGAAGTAAGAGGCTTTAGACCGCCAGAGCCATATAAGGGCAAAGGTGTCAAATATGTCGAAGAGCGTATAATCCGCAAAGCCGGTAAAACATCTAAGAAATAGGGGTAAGCAATGGTAGCAAATGTATTAAAAAGAAAATTATCTCTAAGAATTAAGAGAAAAAGAAGAATTAGAGCTAAAATTAGCGGTACCGCGTCTTGCCCTAGAATTTCTATATTTAAATCAAATAGAACTCTATATGTCCAAGCGATAGAAGATATCAACGCTACTACTCTTTGTGCAAGTGACGGAAGAAAATTAGGCATCAAAGCAAATAAAGAAGGTGCTGTAATTTTGGCTAAGGATATCGCAGGTAAGTTAAGTGCAAAAGGTATAAACGAAGCAGTATTTGATAGAAATGGCTATCTATATCATGGCGTTGTTGCAGCTTTTGCTGAAGCTTTAAGAGAAAATGGCATTAAGCTATAACGCAAGGATTGTTGATGGAAAAGTATAATAGAGAAGAATTTGAAGAAGTAATCGTCGATATCGGTCGCGTTACAAAGGTTGTTAAGGGCGGTAGAAGATTTAGATTTACAGCTCTTGTAGTCGTAGGGGATAAAAAAGGTCGTGTTGGTTTTGGTTTTGGAAAAGCTAAAGAGGTTCCAGATGCTATGAGAAAAGCAGTTGATGATGCTTTTAAAAACATAGTTGAAGTTAAATTAAAAGGTAGCACTATTCCTCATGATATTGAAGTTAAATTTAATGCAAGTAGAATTCTACTAAAACCAGCTAGTGAAGGTACCGGAGTTATCGCTGGTGGTGGCGCTCGTCCAGTTGTAGAGCTTGCGGGTATCAAAAATATCCTTACAAAATCACTTGGCTCAAATAACTCTGCAAATGTTGTTCGTGCTACAATCAAAGCACTTAGTATGCTAAAAGGTTAAGGAGAGAGCATGGGACTAGAAAATTTACAAAAAGCTGCAGGCTCAACTCGCAATACTAAAAGAATAGGTCGCGGTCAAGGTAGTGGCTGGGGTAAAACTGCCACAAAAGGCGGTAAAGGTCAAACGGCTAGAAAAGGTTATAACGAAAAAAGAGGGTTTGAAGGCGGTCAGCAACCACTTCAAAGAAGACTACCAAAAGTAGGCTTTACTTCTAAATTTGAAAAACCATACGCAATTAGCGTTGATAAAAATCCTGCTATTAAAGAGTTAAGTGAGATTACGCTAGATGCTCTTAAAACAGTACATAAATTCTCAAATAGCATCAAAAAAGTAAAACTTATAGGTGCTGGAGCTAAAGATTTAGTAAGCAAAATAAAAGATGAGAATATAACAGTTACTGGAATCAAATAATGAATAAAACATTAATCAACAAGATATTAATTACGCTTGGATTTTTGTTTGCTTATAGGGTGCTGGCTTATGTGCCAGTCCCTGGCGTTAATATTGATGTTATAAAAGAATTCTTTACTTCAAATAGCAGTAATGCTTTGGGTATGTTTAATATGTTTAGTGGCGGTGCTGCTGAGCGTTTAAGCATTATCTCATTAGGTATTATGCCATACATCACTTCTTCTATCATTATGGAGCTTTTAGCTGCTACATTTCCAAATTTAGGAAAGATGAAAAAAGAGCGTGATGGTATGCAAAAATATATGCAGATCATTCGTTATGTTACTATTGTTATTACCGTTGTTCAAGCTATAGGCGTAAGTATCGGTTTGCAGAGTTTAACTGGACGTGGTGGCGAGCAAGCTATCATGATAGATATAAATTTATTTATAGCGATCAGTTGCGTCTCTATGCTTACAGGAACTATGCTTCTTATGTGGATAGGTGAGCAGATAACTCAACGCGGTATCGGCAATGGTATAAGTCTTATAATTTTTGCTGGTATAGTAAGTGGAATTCCAAGTGCGATAGGCGGAACTATAAATTTAGTAAATACCGGAGAGATGAATTTCTTAGTTGTGATCGGTATAGCTCTTGTTATACTCATAACAGTCGGAATAGTAATCTTTGTAGAAATGGGCGAAAGGCGTGTTCCTATCTCGTATTCTAGAAAAACGGTTATGCAAAATCAAAATAAAAGAATAATGAACTATATCCCTATAAAGGTAAATTTAAGTGGCGTTATTCCGCCGATCTTTGCTAGTGCTATTTTGATGTTTCCAAGCACCATTTTGCAAGCAAGTACAAATGAATTTATACTAGCTATAAATGATTTTTTAAATCCAAATAGTTACTTTTTTAACTTTTTAACATTTTTGTTTATTCTATTTTTTGCATATTTTTATGCTTCAATCACATTTAATGCAAAAGATATAAGCGAAAATTTAAAAAGACAAGGCGGATTTATCCCAGGTGTTAGACCGGGCGAGAGTACGGCTACATACTTAAATGAGGTTGCAAGTAGGCTTACTTTTACTGGTTCAATATATCTAGGACTTATCTCTACGCTTCCTTGGATTCTAGTCAAATTTATGGGTGTGCCGTTTTATTTTGGTGGAACTAGTGTCCTTATCGTCGTATCGGTCGCACTTGACACGATGAGAAAGATTGAAGCTCAAATTTATATGAATAAATACCAGACATTAAGTGCGGTTGGACTATAGTTATGGCTATTTCAATCAAAACTGCAAAAGATATCGAAGGCTTAAGAGCGGCAAATAAGATTGTCGCTCAAGTCTTAGATCATATGCATGAGTTTATAAAACCAGGTCTTAGTTTGCTAGAGATCGATAAAGTTTGTGAAGATATGATAAGAAGTGCCGGTGCAAAACCTGCGTTTAAGGGACTTTACGGATTTCCGACTGCTGCTTGTATAAGCGTAAATGAAGTTGTGATCCACGGCATACCAAATGAGTATAAGCTTAAAGAGGGCGATATAGTAAGTATCGATATCGGCTCAAATTTAAAAGGATATTTTGGTGATAGTGCTAGGACATATCCAGTCGGTAAAATCTCAGCTAATGATGAGGCTTTGATATCTTGTAGCAAAGACGCTCTTTATTTTGCGATTGATTATATAAAAGTCGGAATGCATTTTAAAGAAGTTAGCTCGGCTGTCGAAGAGTTTATCATAAATCGTGGCTTTGTTCCACTTCGTGGATTTTGTGGGCATGGCATAGGTAAGCGTCCGCATGAAGAACCTGAAATTCCAAACTATCTTGAAGGAAGCAATCCAAAAAGCGGACCAAAGATAAGAAATGGAATGGTTTTTTGCATAGAGCCTATGATATGCCAAAAAGATGGCACTCCAGTTATTGCAAAAGACAGATGGACTGTTACAAGTAAAGATGGACTTAGAACTAGCCATTATGAACACTGTTTGGCTATGGTAGATGGCAAGGTGGAGATCTTAAGTCAAATTTAGAGTTTTTAACTTTGTCTTTTTTGACTATGTTGTGTTGGTTTTTAAATTTAGTCAATCACTGATGTTAAGTTTGCATCACTCTAAATTTAAAAATCGCCTTGCTTGGTAAAAATACCTTATTTTAGGTATTTAATTAAATTTACTCAATACTTAAAGCGTGAGCAAAAGCGAACGGACTTTAGTATTTGGTTCTTTAGTATGAATTTATTCGTGTCATTTAAAAGAATATAAATTTCTAAAAGCGTGAGCAAAAGCGAACGGACTTTAGTATTTGGTTCTTTAGTACGAATTTATTCGTACGCTAAAAGAACATAAAAATAGAAAGGAGAAAGTATTGGCAAAAGATGATGTCATAGAGATCGATGGCAATGTAGTAGAAGCTCTGCCAAATGCGACTTTTAAAGTCGAACTTGACAATAAGCATGTAATTCTTTGTCATATAGCTGGCAAAATGCGTATGCATTATATCAAGATTATGCCAGGTGATCGTGTTAAAGTTGAGCTTACACCTTATAGTTTAGATAAGGGTAGGATCACTTATAGATATAAGTAATATTAAAGCTAAATTTGGATAAAATCCAACTTTTTGCAACTAACTGTGTGAAGAACTATTTTCAAAATGAACCACTATTTTGAAAATAGTTGGTTTGAGATTTCGTCAAAACCTAAGTGCAGTTGAATAAAAGTGGTAATAAATTTTTAGGAGACTCAGATGAAAGTTCGTCCTTCTGTAAAGAAGATGTGTGACAAATGTAAAATTGTCAAACGCAAAGGCATAGTTCATGTTATTTGCGAAAATCCAAAACATAAACAAAGACAAGGATAAGGTATGGCTCGTATAGCAGGTGTTGATTTACCAAAGAAAAAAAGAGTAGAGTATGGCCTTACTTATATCTATGGTATAGGCTTATTTTCTTCAAGAAAAATTCTTGATGCAGTAGGCATTTCTTACGACAAAAGAGTTTATGAACTAAGCGAAGATGAAGCCGCTGCGATTCGTAAAGAGATCCAAGAGCACTATATGGTGGAAGGTGATTTAAGAAAAAGCGTTGCAATGGATATCAAAGCACTTATGGATTTAGGTAGCTATAGAGGCTTAAGACATAGAAAAGGTCTTCCTGTTCGCGGTCAAAAAACAAAAACAAACGCAAGAACAAGAAAAGGTAGACGTAAAACTGTTGGTGCGGCTACAAAGTAAGGATAGAGTATGGCAAAAAGAAAAGTAATTAAGAAAAAAGTAGTTAGAAAAAATATAGCAAAAGGTATCGTTTATATCTCTGCTACATTTAACAATACAATGGTTACAGTAACTGACGAAATGGGAAATGCTATAGCATGGAGCAGTGCTGGTGGTCTTGGTTTTAAAGGTAGCAAAAAATCTACTCCTTACGCAGCTCAACAAGCAGTTGAAGATGCATTAAATAAAGCAAAAGAGCATGGTATCAAAGAAGTTGGTATCAAAGTTCAAGGCCCAGGAAGCGGTAGAGAAACAGCAGTAAAAAGTATCGGTGCAGTTGAGGGCATAAAAGTTTTATATCTAAAAGATATAACTCCACTTGCTCATAATGGCTGCAGACCACCAAAACGCCGCCGCGTGTAATGTTAGATAGAATTTAGGAGAATTATAATGGCAAGATATAGAGGACCAGTCGAAAAATTAGAAAGACGCCTAGGCGTATCTCTTGCACTAAAAGGCGAGAGAAGACTAGCTGGTAAAAGTGCATTGGATAAAAGACCATACGCACCTGGCCAACATGGACAAAGAAAAGCAAAAATTAGCGAGTATGGCTTACAATTAAGAGAAAAACAAAAAGCTAAATTTATGTATGGCGTAAGCGAAAAACAATTCAGAAGACTTTTTGCTGAAGCTGCAAGAAGAGATGGAAACACAGGAGCACTTCTTGTTTCGCTTTTAGAACAAAGACTTGATAACGTTGTTTATAGAATGGGATTTGCAACAACTAGAAGATTTGCAAGACAACTTGTGACTCACGGACATATCTTAGTAAATGGCAAAAGAGTTGATATCCCTTCATACAGAGTTTCTGCTGGAGAGAAGATCGAAGTTGCAGAAAAAAGCAAAGCCAACCCACAAATCGTTAGAGCGATCGAGCTTACTAACCAAACAGGTATAGTTGCTTGGGTAGATGTAGAAAAAGATAAAAAATACGGAATTTTTACAAGAATTCCAGAACGTGAAGAAGTAGTTATTCCAGTTGAGGAAAGATATATAGTAGAGCTTTACTCTAAATAGTAGGAGGCGTTTATGAGAAAAATTACAACATCAGCTTATATGCCAACCGAGATTGAAGTTGTTAATGTAAGTGAGAATGTAGCTAAGATTATAGCATATCCTTTCGAAACAGGTTATGCAGTGACTCTAGCTCATCCATTACGCCGATTACTTTATACAAGCACAGTTGGATTTGCTCCAACTGGCGTAAAGATAGAGGGCGTAGCGCACGAGTTTGATAGTATGCGTGGTATGCTTGAAGACGTTACGCTTTTTATTATAAATTTAAAAAATTTACGTTTTAAATTAAAAAATAATTCACAACGCGAAGTTATCGAGTATAATTTTAAAGGGTCAAAAGAGATAATCGGAAGCGATCTAAACAACGATATAGTTGAAATAGTAAATCCAGATGCCTACCTTGCTACTATCAATGAAGATGCTGATTTTAAATTTAGCGTCATTGTTGAAAAGGGTATAGGTTACGTACCTAGCGAAGAGATAAGAGATTATATCGAAGCTGATTACATAGCTCTTGATGCTTTCTTTACTCCGGTTAAAAAAGCGGTTTATGAGATAGAAAACGTTTTAGTTGAAGATAATCCAGACTATGAAAAGATCGTTTTGACTGTAACAACTGATGGTCAAGTGGGTCCTGTTGAGGCATTTAAACACTCGATAGAAGCTATGTATAAACAGATGTCGGTTTTCAATAACGTTTTAAATATCGATGTGAATGTTGCTTTATCTATCTCTGGAAGAAGCAATGAACACTCTAAACTTTTTGAAAGCGTTGAAAATCTAAATTTAAGTGCTAGAAGCTTTAATTGTCTTGATAAGGCTGAGATTCGCTATATAGGCGAACTTGCTCTTATGGAAGAGAGTGAGCTAAAAGAGCTTAAAAATTTAGGTAAAAAGTCTCTTGATGAGATAAAAGCCGTAATGGCTGAAATAGGCTATCCTTTTGGTGAAAACACACTTGGTGATAGCAAAGAAATGCTCAGAAAAAAAATAGCTGAGCTAAAATCATAAAATAGGCGAAGGAAAATATAATGAGACATAATCACGGATATAGAAAACTAGGTCGCACTAGCTCTCACCGTGCTGCTTTGCTTAAAAACCTTACGATAGCTATCGTAAAGGCTGGTAAAATCGAAACAACTTTACCAAAAGCAAAAGAGTTAAGAGGCTATGTAGAAAAACTTATCACAAGAGCTAGAAAAGGCGATTTTAATGCTCACAAATTTGTGTTTGCTGCTTTACAAGACAAAGAAGCTACAAACAAGCTTGTAACCCAAATAGCTCCAAAATATGCCACAAGAAATGGTGGCTATACTCGTATCATCAAAACTCGCGTCAGAAAAGGTGATGCAGCTGAGATGGCTTATATAGAGCTAGTTAGCGAATAATTTATTGCCGATTTTTATCGGCAATCTCTTATCTATTTATTTTCACGATTTAAAACTATAAAAATACCACATATTGTTACATTTATCGTTCAAAGTTATTTTTAGATAAATTTGATTAAAATTAATCCCAAAAATTCTAATTTCATTTATGCCTTTTGTGATATAATAATATAAAAAGACAAAAAAGGGATTTTATGATACCATTTAGCGATGAAGAGTTACTTGAGCCAGTAAAACAGAGCTTAGATACAGTAAAACCTATGCTTGAAAGAGATGGCGGCGGAATGGATCTTTTAGGTATAAAAAATGGCGTAGTGTATGTCAGACTTACTGGACATTGTCACGGGTGCGCAGCTAGTTCTCAAACACTAAAATACGGTGTAGAAAGACAACTAAGATTAGATATCCATCCAGAGCTTAGTGTAGTAAATATTCCTATAGGTGAAAAATTTGAGTTATAAAATATCTTATAAGCAGTTAGGCATTGAACTTTTTAGAAAGTATAAATTTGACGAAGCTAAGTCCTGTTTTTCGCTAGCATATGAAGATGAAAAAAGTGAAGAGCTTTTGTCTTTTATAGAGCTTTGTGAGCTTGCAAAAACCGAACCAGACGAGGTTATGAGTTTATTTGAAATTTATATAAATTTAAAACTTCCAGACCAGGAAAAAGAGATAAACAAGATCATAAATATCTTAGAAGAAAATAGTAATCAATTCATTAAAGAACTTGATTATGAAAATGCTATCACTTATAGCGATTTTAAGAAGCTAGTGTCTAAACAAGGGAATTTCAAAACCATTTTTCAAGATATAATGTTCTCTACAAAAGTTATCATAAGCAATAAAAATGATCTTTTGGAATTCGTAGAAAATCTGATTAAAAATGGATATAAAGAGATGGGGCTGAACTATTTGGAGAATTCGTCTGCGATATTTTTGGGTGATCAAAGGGTTGAAAAAATCATAAAAGATTTAGGAAAAAATAGTGAAAATAACGCTTAAAAATGGGAATTTTATCACGGATAATTCCAAAGATTGCACCTTTGGTTGCTACTTTGTGCTTTCAAATTCAAATGCTAAATTTAAAAATGCCGCAAAAAGTTTAGGGGCAAATATTATAACCCCAAAAGAAGCAAAAACTCTTTTAAATTTAGATGATAGCATCAAACTAGTAGGCATCACAGGAACAAACGGCAAGACGACTACTGCGTCAGCCATTTATGAAACCCTTTTAAATTTAGGTTTAAAAGCTGGGATGAGCGGCACAAGAGGTGCTTTTATAAATGGCAAACAAATCGCAGATAAAGGACTTACTACAAGTCAAATTCTAGAGACTTTAAACTATCTAAAACTAGCCAAAGATGCAGGTTGTGAGTATTTCGTGATGGAAGTAAGCTCTCATGCTATCGCACAAAACCGCATTGAGGGGCTTGAATTTGCACTTAAGATTTTTACAAATTTAAGCCAAGACCATCTAGATTTTCATAAAACCATAGAAGAGTATGCTAGAGTAAAGTCGAGCTTTTTTAAAGATATCACGCCAAAACTTATAAATGGCGATGATAAAAATTTATCATATGACAAAACAAATTCTATGACATACGGCTTTACTTCTGACGCTACGTTTTACGCCTTTGATTATAGTCTAAAAGGCGGTATAAGTGCGACTATAAAAACAAACGGCGAAGAGATTAAATTTAAAAGTTCTTTGCAAGGTAAATTTAATCTTTACAACCTTTTATGCGTTTTTGGTGCGCTTAAGTTTTTGACGAAGAAGAGCTCTGATGAGATAAGCAAGGCGTTGTCTAAATTTAGCGGAGCACCAGGTAGGGTTGAGATAGTAAGCAGAAATCCGCTTGTCATAGTTGATTTTGCTCATACGCCTGATGGTATTGAAAAACTGCTTGATGCTTTGAAAGATGAAGAGCTTATAGTTGTTTTTGGCGCGGGCGGAGATAGGGATAAAACTAAGCGCCCGATTATGGGTCAAATTGTTCAAAGATACGCTAAAATCGCTATAGTTACTAGCGATAATCCAAGAAGTGAAGAGCCAAGTTCTATCATCGAAGATATAGTTAGCAAAATGGTATTAGATGAAAACGTCATAAAAGAAGTAGATCGTAAAAAAGCTATAAATTTAGCTCTAAATCTAGCAAAAAACGGCGAAGCTGTAGTAATCCTAGGTAAAGGCGATGAGCCTTATCAAGAGATAAAAAGCGTAAAGTATCCATTTAGCGACAAAGAAGTTGTAAGAGATATACTAAATTTAAATAACAAAGGCAATATATGAAAATACAAATGTTAGCTAGTAAGATCCATAGAGCCACTGTGACTGACGCAAATTTAAACTACGTAGGCTCAATAACAATAGATGAAAAGCTTATGAAAGCAGCAAATTTACTTGAGTATCAAAAAGTTGAAATTTTAGATATAAATAACGGCGAGAGATTTCAAACATACGTTATAAAAGGTGATAAAAAAGGCGAAATTTGCCTAAATGGCGCAGCGGCTAGAAAGGTTTGCGTAGGCGACCTTGTGATAATAGTCGCATATGCTTCTATGAAAGCAAAAAAAGCTAAAGGTTTTAGCCCTACTATCGTTCATGTAGATAGTAAAAATGAGATATTGTAATGATAAATATAAAAGCCATTCATCGACTATCTAATAGGGGGGGGCAGCAACGTATTTTATTTTTAGGATACGAAGAGTGTCAAATTTCAGATTTTTTAGTTGATGCGGGTTGCTATATAGTCCAAACAAGTGATAAGATAAATAAGATTTTTATCTTAAATAATAAATTTGATTTTCTTATAAGCTACGGATATCGCTACATTATAGATGAAGAAGTGATAAATTTATTTAATGGCAATGCTATAAATTTGCATATTTCATATCTTCCTTATAACAGAGGTGCGGATCCAAATTTTTGGAGTTTTGTAGAAAATAGTAAAAAAGGTGTTACCATCCACCTTTTAGATAAGGGGCTTGATACTGGCGATATCATAGTCCAAAAAGAAATTAAATTTGATAAAGATGAAACTTTGGCAAGTTCATATAAAAAACTAAATTTAGAAATACAAAATTTATTTATTAAAAATTGGGATCTTATAAAAACAAAATCATATAAACCCAAAAAACAAAGTGGCGGAACATACCATAGAAGTAAAGACAAAGATAGGTATTTTTCGCTTCTGCCAGATGGTTGGGATACTAAAATAAGTGATTTAAAACAACTATACATCAAATGATATTTTTTTGATTATGTATTAACAAAAATATTAAAAAGTGATATAATATCATCAATATTTTTGGTAAGAACAATAAAATAACAAAAAAAAGGAATTTGTATGGGATTTTTTGACAATTTAAAAGTTTCTAGCAAACTTTATCTTAGTTTTGCCGTGATTATAATCCTTATGGTTATAGTTAGTGTTATAGGTATAAGCAAAGTCAAGTTTATCGACGAATCATTATCTGTGATGAACGATGTGAATTCGCTAAAACAAAGATACGGTATAAATTTCAGAGGCTCGGTGCACGATAGGGCTATAGCTATCAGAGATGTTATTTTGACGACTGAAGATGGTGAGTTAAAAAGATTTTTGAGTGATATCGCAAGACTAGAAAAATTTTATGAAGAGTCCGAAGTACCGCTAAATAAATTTATAAAACAAGATGGCTCTGTCACAAAAGAAGAGTTACAAATGATAAAAGATATAGAGTCTATCAAAGTGGCAACTATGTCTGCTTATAAAAAGACTATAGATCTTAAACTAAAAGGCGAATATGAAGCAGCTCACGAACTTTTGATGCATAAGGTCGCTGGCAATTTTACTGATTGGTTAGCTGCTATTAATAAATTTATAGACTATCAAGAACAAGCAAATAGCAAACTTACAGATGTAGTTAAAAGTGAGGCGAACGGTTTTCAAGAGATTATGATAATCTTAACACTTATAGCTGCTATCATATCTATTTTGATCGCATTTATGATACAACACGGCATTAAAAAATCCATCGGTGGCGAACCAAATGAAGTAAATAAAATCATCTCGAAAGTAGCTCGCGGAGATCTTACTATCGTAGCTCACACCGATTATCCAAATAGCATATTAGCTCAAGCTATAGAGATGAAAAATACGCTAAAACAGATAGTAAATTCTATAAATGAAGCTAGTGAAGAGGTAAATGATAAAACCAAAAAGCTCGTAGAAACATTTAGTTTAGTAAGTACTTCAGTTGAGGAGCAAAACAAGATTACTGCTAATTCCACAAAAATAGTCCAACTAGCTAAACAAAAAACAGAAAATGTCGCAAGTATGGCAAAAGATACTGAGTTAAACTCAAACAAAGCTACAAATCTATGCCAAAATGGTAAAAATTCATCTACAGAAGTTTCTGCTAAGATGAATGAGATCAGTGCAAATGTAACAGAACAAGTAAATCAAATCAAGCTTTTAAGCGGTCACGCAAAAGACATCAGCGGTGCAGCTGAGCTTATCTCAGAGATAACAGACCAAACAAATCTTTTAGCTCTAAATGCAGCCATAGAAGCAGCTAGAGCAGGAGAAGCTGGACGTGGATTCGCCGTTGTTGCTGATGAGATAAGAAAGCTAGCCGAGAAGACAGGAACTGCAACAAACGAGATAACAAACACTATCAAAATCATACAAGAGCAAACAGAACTTGCAGTTAGCATCATAGAACAAGGCGTCCCAAAAGTCGAGGATGGATACAAGCTTTCAAATGAAGTAGCAGAGTTACTAAATGAAATTTACAATCAAGCTATAGATTCGTCAAATAAAGCCGCAGAAGTAGTAAATGTGGCTGAAAATCAAGTAGATTCTATGAATTCATTAGCGTCAAATATAGAAAATATCGCAAAAGTTTCAAATGATACAAAAGACAATATGGATTCAAACCAAGCTAGATTAAAAGAGTTAGAAACTATCTCTAAGAAGCTAAATGATCTTATGGATTTTTTCAAAATTTAGTTGTAAAGCCAAGTTTAATAGCCGTTTTGTTATAATCAAACAAAAAAGGTTATTTTATGTTTAAAGATTTTGATTTTTCAAAAATGGGCGAAGTCTTAGCACAAGCACAACAAAAAGCTAAAGAATTTGAAGATGAGATTGCGTCTAAAGAGTTTATTTCTAAAAGTGGCGGTGGGTTGATAAGTGTAAAGTCAAACGGCAAAGGCGAGATCTTAGATATAAGTATAGATGATAGCTTACTAGAAGACAAAGAGAGTTTGCAGATACTTTTGATATCTGCTGTAAATGATGCTATAAAACTATCCGAAAACGAGAAAAAAAGTGCAGCCTCTAAGATGCTTGGAGGCTTTGGCGGATTTGGAGTTTAGATGAAAAAGCTGGTTTTACTTTTTTGCTTTATCTTTGGTGCTTTTAGTGTTTTTGCCGAGCCTCGTCCCACTCCAGAAGACTTACAAGCTTGTTATGAAAAAAACAGAGATTCTGTTTTCGAATACAAAGGGCTGATGGCTATATCTTTGAACAAAGATTTGGCTGCAGTTTTATACGATAAAGATAAGAAGCTAGATAGTCGTGATTATATTAAATTTGATCCATATCTAGGGCTTTATCTAGTTAGGGTAGATCGCACTTTAAAAGCTCCTTTTATGATGAATGAGCTAGATACTAAACCTGGCATGTGGGTAAATGTACTAGATCAAAACGTAAGCGAGATAGGGCATATAAAATCTTTTGGGAATACTATAAGCGACTTTGATGAGCTGACTTATGACGCTCAAAAACCAGGTCTTTTGCTGTGCGATTGCTGTTCTATGCTAGGTATCGCCATAGGTGGAAATAAATTTATAGGAAATCGCTACATAAAGCATTTTATGAAAGACGATGATGTTTTTTATGGCGATATAGGGGTTGAATTTGGTGATATAAATGGTACTTTGCGCGTAAAAAGCTCAAATCCATTTTCTGCGGGTAAAGAGCTACTTAGTGGCGATAAGATAGTTATGGTGAATAATAAAATCCCTACTGATCTAAGAGATCTAAACGAGATGATACTATTTGCACCAAAAAATAGTAGTTTTAAATTTGATATCGTAAGAAACGATCAAAATCAGACTATTGTATTTGATATGAAGTATCCACCAAATCAAATTCAAAACCAGCTTAAAATCGGCTCTGCTGACACAAATTCCACAAAGAAAACTGAAACAAAAAAAGCTAAAAAATATATCTCATTTTTATCAAAATACGGCATACAAGTTTCTAAAAATGCAACCGTTCAGAAGGTAACTCCACGCTCTAAAGCAGCAAAAGCAGGCTTTAGAGTAGGAGATAAGATTTTAGCTGTAGATAAAAGATCTGTTCTCTCAGCAGCAGATATAGAAAAGGCGATGCGAGCTCAGAAAAATAAATTTTATTTTTTAGTTTCAAGAGATGATTTTCAATTTTTCATAAGAGTTTATAAATGAGCTTTGATGAGTATTTAAATTTAAATTTGCCACGAGTAGAGAGCTTTCATCCGCATTTTAATGACGCTTTGGCTTGGGTTTTGAAAGCTGGTGGCAAACATTTTAGAGCTAAGCTTTTGCTTGGAGTAGTTGAGGCTATAAAACCTGATATGTTACAAAATGCTTATCCGGTGGCTCTTGGAGTTGAGCTTTTTCATACTTATTCTTTGGTGCATGACGATCTTCCTGCTATGGATAATGCACCGCTTCGCAGAGGCGTAGAAACTCTTCACGTAAAATATGACGAAGTTACTGCTATCTTAGTAGGTGATGCTTTAAATACTCACGCGTTTTATGTTATTTCTAATGCTGATTTGGCTCCTGAAATCGTAGTAAAATGTACGCAAATTTTATCTAAAAACGGCGGAATTTATGGTATGGCGATAGGACAGGCTTGTGATTGTTTTTTTGAAAGAAAACGCTTGGCTTTAGATGAGCTAAAGTTTTTGCATATTCATAAAACAGGAGCCTTGATCGCTGCAAGTATGCAGATGGGAGCCGTGATAGCCGGACTTGATAAAGTAAAGTGCGATGAAATTTATAAAGTTGGCATAAAACTAGGTCTTGCGTTTCAAATTCATGATGATATCATAGATGCTACGAGCAAGCAAACAGACGCTGGAAAACCTACAAATAATGATTTATTTAAAAATTCTTTTACAAATTTACTTGGAATAGAACAAGCAAAAAAACAAAGAGACGAACTAGAAGAACAGATACTTGATGAGTTAAAAGATTCTCCTATAAAAAATCTTGTTACAAATTTAATAAATAAATATCTAAAGGGATAAAATGCTAGAAAAACAGGCTAATACTATAAGATTTTTATGCGCGGATATGGTTCAAAATGCAAATTCAGGTCACCCTGGTACGCCAATGGGACTTGCTGATTTAATGAGTGTTTTGATGAGGCATATAAAGCATAATCCAAAAAATCCAAAATGGCTAAATAGAGACCGCTTAATTTTTAGTGGCGGGCATGCTAGTAGCCTTGTTTATAGCTATTTATATCTTAGCGGTTATAATGTTAGCTTAGAGGATTTAAAAAACTTTAGAAAGCTCGGCTCAAAAACTCCCGGTCACCCAGAGATCGAAACTAGCGGTGTAGAGATAGCTACTGGACCTTTAGGGCAAGGCGTTGCAAATGCAGTTGGTTTTGCTATGGCGGCAAAAAGTGCGGCAAATTTGCTAGGTAACAAGATCATAAATCATAAAGTTTATTGTCTTTGTGGCGATGGCGATTTAGAAGAGGGCATTAGCTACGAGGCTTGTGCTCTTGCTGGAAAACACTGTTTAAATAACTTAGTCATCATATATGATAGCAACAATATCACTATAGAAGGCGATACATCTATAGCTTGGTGTGAAGATGTAAAAGTACGTTTTGAGGCTGCAGGTTTTGAAGTGGCAAAGATAGACGGACACAACTTTGATGAGATCGAATTTGCTCTAAGTGAGGCTGCGGATAAAGAAAAACCGTATCTTATCATAGCAAATACTAAAATAGCCAAAGGCGCTGGAAAGCTTGAAGGCAGCCACCACGCACACGGGGCTCCTCTTGGCGAAGATATCATAAAAGAGGCAAAGATAAAAGCTGGATTTGACCCGCTTAAGACGTTTTTTGTAGATGATGACGTGCTTTTTGCTTTTAGAAGTGCAATCGAGCTTGGCGATCTTGAAGAAGCTAAATGGAATAAGCTAGTAAGCGAACTTGAACCTAGTAAAAAAGAGCTTTTAAACTCTCTTTTAAATCCTGATTTTTCACGTATTGACTTTCCAAATTTAAAAGGTGAAAAACTAGCAACTAGAGATAGCAATGGTAAGATTTTGAATGCTATCGCGGCCGCACTTCCTGGATTTATCGGGGGTAGTGCGGACTTAGCGCCTAGCAACAAAACAGAGTTAAAAGGATTTGGAGATTTTCCAAATGGTAAGAATTTACATTTTGGTATAAGAGAACACGCTATGGCTGCTATTTGCAATGCTTATGCAAGATATGGTATATTTTTACCATTTTCAGCGACGTTTTTCATCTTTAGTGATTATCTAAAAGCAGGAGCTAGGATAGCAGCGCTTATGGGCGTTAAACACTTTTTTATATGGACTCATGATAGTATCGGCGTAGGAGAGGACGGCCCTACTCATGAACCTATCGAGCAGCTTTCTACATTTAGAGCTATGCCAAATTTCTATGTTTTCCGTCCTGCTGATGGAAATGAAAATGTAGAATGCTGGAAAACTGCACTAAATTTAAATGCGCCTTCTGCTTTTGTCTGTTCTCGTCAAGCATTAGCCCCACTTGATGAGCCTAAATTTGGAAATGTAAAAAATGGAGCTTATATAGTCAAAAAATCACAAAATCCAAAGATAACGCTTGTCGCAAGCGGTAGTGAAGTAGGGCTTTGTTTAGAGGCTGCTGAAATTTTGGAAAAAGAAAATATAGATACAAACGTAGTTTCTGCACCTTGTTTTGACTTGCTTTGCGAACAAAATAGGGACTATATAGATACTATCTTTGATCCATCTACAAAGGTTTTAGCAGTAGAAGCAGCGAGTGGCTTAGAGTGGTATAAATTTGCAGATGATGTTTTACGAATGAAAACTTTTGGTGCGTCTGCTCCTGCAAATGAGCTATTTAGGTATTTTGGATTTACTGCTGAAAATATCGCAAACAAAGCAAAAGATCTGCTCTAATATAAAAGGGTTTAAGACCCTTTTTTTGTACTGCAAAATTTACTAAACTTGACAAAAATTTATTTTTAAATTTAATAAATATTTGGCTTTAAATTATTTTTGTGTTTTATTTATAAATTTGAGTTATTTAAATCCCAGTCTATAGGGGTTTGAGATGTTGCTATGAGATAATCATTGCATTTTGAAAAGTGACGCGAACCAAAAAATGCGCCGCGTGCTAAGGGGCTTGGATGAGCCGCACTTAAGATAAGATGACGTGAGCCATCTATTAGCTCTGTTTTTGCTTTTGCTTGGTTTCCCCATAGCATAAAAACTACATTTGATTTTTGCTTGCTTATAGTCCTTATAACAGCGTCCGTAAATCTTTGCCAACCAAAATGAGCGTGTGAGTTTGGCATACCTGCTGCTACACTAAGAGTGGCATTTAACAGCAAAACCCCTTGTTTTGCCCAGTATGAGAGATCGCCGCAGTTTGGTTCAGTGATGCCTAGATCGTCCTTGATTTCTTTATAGATATTTACTAGACTTGGAGGAATCCTGATCCCAGCTGGCACTGAAAAACTTAGTCCCATAGCTTGTCTTGCGCCATGGTACGGATCTTGTCCTAGGATGACTACTTTTACTTGATTAAACGGAGTGAGATTAAATGCGTTAAATATAAGGTTATTTGGAGGATATACAGTTTGTGATTTTAGGGCATTTATCAAATTTGCTTTTATATCTAAAAAATACGGGCTTAGAAATTCATCTTTTAAGATTTCTTTCCAGCTCTCTTCGATCTGAACTTTAGCTAAATCAATCGTCATAGCTTAATTTGATCGAGTCCAAAAGAGGACTCTGGTAGATCATAGAGCTTTTTTAGCCTCTGCTACGATACTAGCAAATGCTACTGCATCATTCATAGCTAAATTTGCCAAAACTTTTCTGTCTAGGGCGATATTTGCTTTTTTAAGACCATTCATAAATCTTGAATAGCTTATATCATTTAGTCTGCAAGCTGCGTTAATACGGATGATCCATAATCTACGGAAATCACGTTTTTTCGCACGTCTATCACGGAACGCATAGACTAAACTTCTTTCTAATTGTTCTTTTGCTTTTCTAAAATGTTTATGTCTAGCACTGTAAAATCCACGAGCTAGTTTTAGAACTTTTTTATGGCGTCTTCTTCTTACTACGCCTGTTTTAACTCTTGCCATATTTATCCTTTACAAATTGGCGTCCAAATTTGGAACTTGTCCTAAATCCTAAATTTAGGAGGTTAAATGACTTTCGTCAAAAACTTATATGCAAAGCATTTTTTTAACAGCTGAAACGTTAGTACTATCAACATAATGCGATTGTCTAAGGTCTCTCATACGCTTAGATGGTTTTTTAGTCAAGATGTGGCTTCTAAATGCTGAGCCTCTTTTGATCTTGTTTTTTCCAACTTTAAAGCGTTTAGCTGCGCCACGAACAGACTTCATCTTTGGCATACTAATCCTTTAAATTTAAAATGAACGCTGATTTTATCAAAAAAATAATAAATTTAAGCTAAATTGGCTTTTGTGTTGTTTTGAACTCAAAATGATAATTGATATTATGTTTAAATTTAATAGATATAATTCCAAAAATTTCATACAAAAGGATAAAAATGAAAAAAAGCTTATTGTTTTTGGGACTTTTAACAAGTGCTATGTTGGCTAATGAGATAAATATATATACCGCAAGACATTATGATGCAGATCAAAGAATATACGACGCATTTGAAGCAAAAACCGGCATAAAAGTCAGAGCTACTCAAGCAAAAGCTGGTGAGCTCATTAAAAAGCTTGAGATAGAAGGAAAAAGCTCAAAAGCAGATGTTTTTATCACAGCCGATATCGGGAATTTGTACTTGGCAAAAGAAAAGGGACTTTTACAAAGCGTGAGTTCTAAATATCTAGAAGAAACTATTCCATCAAATTTACGAGATGATGAGAATCAGTGGTTTGCCGTTACAAAAAGAGCTAGAGTGATCGTTTATGCAAAGGATAAATTTGATCCTATAAAAGAAGGTCTAAATGACTATGAAGATCTTGCAAATCCAAATTTAAAAGATAAACTTCTTATAAGAAGTGGCTCTGCAGGATACAATAAAACGCTCATCGCTTCTCAAATAGCACATAATGGTGAGGCAAAAACGCTTGAATTATCAAAAGGTATAGTTGCAAATTTTGCTAGAGATCCAAAAGGTGCAGATAGGGATCAAATAAGAGCTTTGGCTGCTGGTGAGGGCCTGATAGCAGTCGTAAATACCTACTATATCGGTCTTATGTTAAACTCTCCAAAACAAAGCGATATCGAAGCAGCAAAGAGTATCGGTATAATCTTTCCTAACCAAAAAAGCTATGGAACGCATATAAATATCAGCGGCGTGGGACTTACTAAAGCTAGTAAAAATAGAGATAACGCTATTAAATTTATGGAGTTTTTGCTAAGTCCTGAGGCTCAAGAGATCATAGCAAATATAAATTATGAATATCCGGTAAATAAAAATGTGAAACCTAGCCAAACTACGGCTGGCTTTGGCGAATTTAAAGAAGACGAGATATCTCTAAACAAAATAGGAGAAAATCTAAAAAAAGCCGTCTTCATTATAGATCAAGCCGGTTGGAAATAGTTGAGAGCTATTAAATTTGGGGCGATTTTCGTCGCCCTGATCATCGTTTTTCCTATATTTTTTATCTTTATCGAAATGTTTTTCGGCGATTTTTCTTTGCTGAGCCATTTTATGAGATATCTGTTAGCCCCATATATCAAAGACACTTTTACGCTGCTTATTGGTGTGCTTTTTCTTAGCAGTGTTATAGCCTGTATAAGTGCTTATTTAGTCGTGAATTTCAAGTTTCCTTTTAGTAAATTTTTTGAATTTGGACTTGTTTTGCCACTTGCTATTCCTGCTTATATATTTAGTTTTGCTTATGTTGGACTTATGGATTATGATGGCGAATTTATGAAAATATTTGGCTTTAGACTTGATATGATGAATATTTATGGTGCGATTTTTGTCATAAGTATGTCGCTTTATCCGTATATTTATATGTTCGCTAAAACTAGCTTTAAAACGCAGTCAAAGATGGTATTTGAGATCGCAAAAGTGCATAACATATCTGCTTTTAGTGCGTTTTTTAAGGTATCACTTCCACTGGCTAAACCTGCGATTTTTGGTGGAATTATGCTTGTAGCTATGGAAACTTTGAGCGATTATGGGACGGCGGCTTATTATGGCGTAAATACTTTTAGCGCTGGTATATTTAAGGTTTGGTATGATCTTGATGATTCATATTTGGCTAGTTTTTTAGCTGGAATTTTGATGATTATAGTCTTTGGCATCATGTTTATAGAACATATAAACAAAAAATCATACAGCTTCAATAACAATACAAATTTAGAAATTCAAAAACAAGAGCTATCTTCGCTAAAAAAATCTTTAGCTTTTTTATGGTGCCTTGTAATCTTTATTTTGGCATTTGGACTGCCTTTTTACTGGCTTGTTTATTGGTCTATTTTTGGGGATATTAAATTTGATATGAGTTTTGTTTCTATGGCTTCAAATTCGCTTTTTATAGCGGCTATAGCTTCTGTTTTGATAGTCACCATAGGTCTATTTTTGACGTTTTCTTCGAGATTTTTCGTATCAAATTTAGCTAGAAGTTTTGTGCTAAAATGTTCATCTTTAGGATATGCTTTGCCAGGAGCTAGTGTTGGAGTTTGCGTGATGATAGTCTTTGGCTACGTGGATAGAAACTTTGGTACGAGTTTGCTTTCTAGTAGTTTTGTCGTGCTTATATTTGGCTTTGCGGTTCGTTTTATGACTGCTAGTGTTTATGCTCTTGATAGCGGATATACAAAAATATCTAAATTTATAGACGACGCTGCTAAAGTTATGAAAATCGGTCTTTTTAGTATGTTTTTTAGAGTGCATTTACCGCTTTTAAAACACTTTATTTTACTTGCTTTTACTCTTTCTTTCGTAGATATCGTAAAAGAGCTTCCTTTGAGTTTGATCTTGCGTCCGTTCGAATTTGAAACTCTAAGCATCAGAGCGTTTTTTTATGCGACTGATGAGAGACTTTACGCTGCAGCGTTGCCAAGCTTACTTATAGTTTTGATATCTTTATGTGCGGTGATTTTTGTAGAATTTTATGCTTATAAAAGATCTAAATGATGCTATATTTTTTAAATTTATCGCTTGCCAAAACCGCTCATTTCTGAGCAGTTTTAGGACTTGCTAAGCTAGGATCATCTTCATAGTCAAATCCTCCGCCAAGTGATTTATAGACATCAATTACACTAGTAGCTACGCTTAGTTTTGATTGAGCAAGGCTTAGTCTTGCTGATAACAAATTTCTTTGTGAATCTAAAAACTCAAGATGAGTGCTGTATCCGTTGTCGTATCTGGCTTTTGAAAGATCGTAAATTTTAGTTTGAGACTCTACTAGATTTTGCATACTTTTTTCTTTTAACACAGAGTTTTTGCGTGTATCAAGAGCAGTTCTTATCTCACCAAATGCAGTTTTTACGGCTTTATCATATGATAAAAAGCTTGCGTTTTGTTCTAAATTTGCAAGTTCTACTTTGTTTTTTGTTCTTCCAAAATCAAGAAGAGGCATTATGAGACTTCCACCGACACTCCATGTATTTGCATTTTTTACGAAAAATCTATCAAATTCATCGCTACTAAATCCAAAAATTCCTGTTAAAGAGAGCTTAGGTAGATAGCTAGTTCTTGCTACTCCAACTAAGAAATTTGAAGCTTTAAGCCTTTGTAGTGCGCTTGCTATATCTGCTCTATGTAAAAGCACGTCTGAGCTTATGCCATTTGGGACTTCTGGTATAGTTGGAAGGGTTAAAGGGGCATCTATATTTTTGTATAGAATTTCATTTAAGTTTTTACCGACTAAAACGCTTAAAGCTGAGTTTGTTTGTGCGATCTGAGTTTGTATATCTATAAGCTGAGTTTTAGCACTATGCACTGCAGCTTTGGCTTGATAATACGTAAGCTCGTCTATGGCTCCTGCATCAAGCTCTTTTTGCCTATAAGCAAGTGTTTCTTCGTAAGTATTTAATGTCTCATTTAGTATATTTTCTTGTTCTTTTAGAGATATGAGCGTAAAATACGTGCTTGCAGTAGTACTTGCTATGCTTAGTCTTGCGTTTTCATAGTCATATTTTGTGGCTTTAAAAGTAGCTTCACTAGCGTTTGCGTTGTCTCTTACTCTACCCCAAAGATCTATTTCGTAGCTAAGAGCAGCGCTTAGACTAAATGCGTTGTATTTTTTATTATCTTGACCTGTGTATGTTTCACCGCTTGAGCGATTTTTAGTTGCTTCACCATTTAAATTTATATTTGGAAATAGCTCAACATTAGCTAAATTTAGGTTTATTTTTGCTTGTTCTATATTGTTTAGAGCTATTAGAAGATCGCTATTGTTTTTTAACGCTTCAGCAACAAGAGAGTTTAATCTCTCGTCACTGAAATCTTCCCACCATTTTTTATTGATACTATAACTATCAAATTTATACTCATATGATTGCTCTATATCTATCATATCAGGCTTTAAAGAACATCCTGTTATAAGCAAAGCAAATGAGGCGATCAAAATTAAATTACGCATTTTCCTCTCCTTTAGTAGCTATTTTACCACGTTTTTTATCTAGCCACAAATTAAAACTTTCTAGTATATAGAAAAAGAGCGGTACAAAGAAAATAGCTATCGTAGATGCTGCTATCATACCGCCGATAACTCCAGTACCTAGTGCGTGACGCGACGCAGCTCCAGCTCCAGTAGCTAACGCCATAGGTAAAACTCCAAGAGTAAAAGCAAGAGAAGTCATTATGATAGGTCTAAATCTCATCCTAGCAGCATTTATAGCAGCTTCTTTTATAGTTTTTCCCGCTAAGTGCTCTTGCATAGCAAATTCCACTATCAATATGGCATTTTTAGCCGCTAGTCCGATGAGAAGTAAAAGCCCTATTTGAAAATACACGTCGTTGCTAAGTCCTCTTCCCCATGTAAAAAGAAGTGAGCCAAATACAGAAAAAGGAACAGCAGTTACAACCGCTAAAGGCATAAGCCATCTTTCATACTGAGCTGCAAGTATCAAAAATACAAATATCATACCAAATACAAATGCTTGAGCGCCTTTACCAGTTGATGCTACTTCTTGATACGCTGATCCAGACCAGCCTATATCATACTCAGATCCTAGCTCTTCAGTTATAACTTGTCTTATAGCTTCTATGGCTTCTCCAGAAGTATAACCGGGCTTTGGCTCACCCATAATCTTTGCTGCTGGGAATCCGTTGAATCTATCGACATTGTCTGCTCCAAGACTTCTTGTGAGTTTTACTAATGAATCAAGCGGAACCATTTTGCCTTCGCTTGATCTTACATATAATGACCTAAAGTCTTCAGGAGAGTCTCTATACTCTTCATAAGCTCTGATATTTACTTTGTATGTTTTACCAAGTATATTAAAATCATTGACATAATACTGTCCTATAGTCGCGTTTATAGTATCAAATATATCAGAAAACGCAATACCCATCATCTTGATTTTTTCTTTATTTAGAGTAAGTTTATACTCAGGGAAATTTGTATCAAGGGTAGTTCTTACTTGAGTTAGAGCCGGGTGGGCATTTGCTTTTGCGACTACTTTTTGCATATCGGCTTCTATCTCGTTGTAATTTTTACCGGTTGTATTTTGTGCAAATAGTTCAAAACCGCCTGTGATAGATAGACCCATTATAGGCGGTGGAGTTGTAGCAAAAGTCATAGACTCTCTATCTGCTGGGTAAAGTTGTCCTGTGAGTTGTCCTGCTATGGTAGCAGCCGCATTTTGTACTCCTAGTCTCTCATTCCACGGTTTTAGCGTGATAAACATAATGCCGGCATTTTCTCTAAGAGTTCCTGCTAGCATATCATATCCTGCAAGTCCGGTAACATTTTTAACGTTTGGATTTTTTGCTACTATTTCACGTATGAACTCCGTATCTTCTAGAGTTCTAGTAAGAGTAGAAGCCGGTGGTAAATTTGTTATAGCAAGAATATAGCCCTTATCTTCGGCTGGAACCAAACCGCCTGGAATGACTTTAAATAATTCTATCATCATAAATATTATAATTCCAACACATATAAGACTTATGATAACATGTCTGAGTATCTTTGCTACACCTGCTGTAAATATTCTCGTAGAAAAGTCGAAGAATTCATTAAATTTACGCACAAACCAAAATGGTGGATTCTCTTTTTTACGAAGTATGATAGCGCACAAAGCAGGCGTAAGAGTTAATGCAACAAGTCCTGATATACAAACAGATACGACTAGAGTTAGCGCAAACTGCCTTTGTATGACGCCTACAAATCCTTCCATAAATGCAACAGGAATAAAAACCGCTGATAAAACAAGAACGATAGAAATGACAGGAGCTACTATCTCGCTCATAGCTTTTATAGTTGCTTCTTTTACTGTGAGTTCTGGCTCTTCATGCAGTGTCCGCTCTACGTTTTCTATAACGATGATAGCGTCATCAACGACTATTCCTATAGCTAGTATGAGTGCAAATAGCGTAATCAAATTTATCGAAAATCCCATAGCGTAGATTCCGCCAAACGCTCCTAAAATAGATACTGGCACTGCTAACATAGGTATGAAAGTCGCTCTTAAATTTCCTAAGAACATATACATAACGATAATAACAAGTACCATCGCTTCTATAAATGTTTTTATAACTTCTTCAATGGATACTTTAACGAACTCAGTAGTATCATAAGCTACTTGATAAGTCATCTCTCCTGGAAAATTTGGCTTTAGCTCATCTACCTTTTCTTTTATAGCTTTTGCAGTATCTAGCGCGTTTGCACCGCTTTGTAAAAATAGTAGTACAGGAACCATATTTCCGCCGTTAAATTTACCTGTAAACGTATAACTTTGAGCTCCAAGCTCGATATTTGCTACATCTTTAAGCCTTAGTATATTACCTTTTGAATTTGCGGTAATGATTATATCTTCAAACTCTTTTATGGTTTTTAGTCTGCCTTCTGGTTTTATAGCATAGACATAAGGATTTCCGGCACTTGTAGGTTGCTCTCCTATCTTACCGGTTGCGTATTGAGAGTTTTGCTCTTGTATTGCTTTTATAACATCTGATGTTGTAAGCTTGTGTTTTTTAAGAAGATCTGGTTTTATCCAAACTCTCATAGAATACTCTTTAGAGCCTATAACTACAGCATCTCCTACGCCTGGGACACGTTTTAAAGCATCTGCTATATTTATGGTTATATAATTGCTAAGCTCGGTATCGCTCATCTTGCCACTTGGATCATAAAAAGCCAAAACCTCAAGTATAGAACTACTTCTTTCATCTACTTTTACGCCGACCCTTCTAACCTCTTCTGGGAGTTTTGAAAGAACTGGATTTACTCTGTTATTAACATTTACACTGGCTGTTTGCGGGTCTGTGCCGATCTCAAAATACACATTTAAGCTCATAGTTCCTGATGAACTAGACGTACTTTGCATATATATCATATCATCTACGCCATTTATAGCTTCTTCTAGTGGCGCTGCTACTGTGTCTGCTATGGTTTGAGCATCGGCACCATTATAGGTGGCTTGAACGACTATTTGAGGCGGAGTGAGTTGCGGATACTCTTCAACCGCTGAACTTTTTAGTCCTATGTAGCCGGCAATTACGATTATAATTGATATAACGCAAGCAAACACTGGGCGGTTGATAAAAAATTTAGAAAACATTATTTACCGCCTTTATCCATTGGGACTGGTTTGACTGGCTGTCCTACTTTTATCTTTTTAAAGTTATCTACTATGAGTTGATCGCCTTGTTTCAAACCGCTTGAGATAATCGCACTTGTGGCATCTTGAGATACGATCTTGATAGGATTTTTAGCGACTTTTCCGTCTTGAACTGTATAAACAAATGGATTTACAAGATCTTGTAATATGGCGACTTGTGGAATTTTAAAGCCGTTTTTTTGGTAAAATCCATAAACATTGACTTTTGTAAATGCTCCTGGTCTTATTGCTGTATTGTTATTATCAAATTTTGCTTTAGCATTTACGGTTCCGCTTGTTTCATCTATGACATTGTCGATAAAACTAAGAGTTCCGTTATAAGTAGTTCCTTCGTATTTCATAGTGACTAAAGAATTTAGCTGTTCCCACTCTTTGTCTTGAAGTTTTTGTGCGATATTTAGTTTATCGATATCTGAAATGGCAAACTGCACAAATATAGGATCTAACTTTGTTAAGCGAACAAGCTCACCATCACTTGGACTTACGTAAGATCCAACGTCTTTTAGAGTATCACCAAGTACCCCAGAAAACGGAGCTGTTACTACTGAGTAATCAAGGTCGATTTTTGCGGTTTGAAGATTCGCTTTAGATGCTAAAACTGTTGCGTTTGCTGATTCATAAGCTGCTTTAGAAGCGTCATATTCTTTTTGTGAGATAGCATTTTGCTCGTAAAGCTTTTTTGATCTTTCAAAATCGGTGCTAGCATTTTTATAGTTTGCCTCAGATACTTTTAAATTTGCTAAAGCGGTGTCATAGGCGGCTTTGTATTTTGCTTGATCTATAAGATATAGTTTATCTCCTTTTTTTACGCTAGCTCCAGCTTTAAAAAACTGCTCTTCTATAGTTCCAGTAACCTTAGCTCTTAGGATCACGTCCATATAGCTCGTTGTCTGTCCGCTAAATTCAAGCGTGATAGGTATAGTGCCTTGACTAACTTCGATAACTCCTACAGGAAGAGTAGGCATCTGTGAGGCGTTGTTCGCATTTTTTTCATTCGCATTAGAACAACCAGTTACTATAAGCGAGATGGCTAAAATACCTAGTTTATAAAGTTTATTCATTTATTTGCCTTTCATTGTCTTTTTATTTGAATTTAGTAATGACAATTACAAAATATTTCGGGATTATACATTAATTTTTTTTAAAAGTCAATTTTTCACTAGATTTCCGTCTATTTTATATGACTTTTTTTAAATTAAAATTAAATTTATTGTCGGTAATATTTTTGATATATAGAAAGAAAGTTGGCTGGATTTTGAATAGTTTTGAGGTAACAACCAAATTTGATAAATTTTTAGCAGGATGAGAAAATTAATGAAGCAATCTTTTAAGAGTGGTTTTATGAAAAAGTTGATTAGATAAGAAATATTTTGGAATAAAAACGAAAGATGCAGATAAGAAAAGCATATTGAATGCTTATGATCTTTCTCAAATATTTGCAGTATCAAGAATGCCAAGTAAAGAACTTTTACAAGCGATAAACGAAGTAAAGGTGGAACGCTTTGTGCTTCAATGGAAGAATTTGACAGACAAATGCCATAAGACTAATGAAATATAATATTAAATACTCTACAAAATTTAAAAAGCGTTATAAAAAATTAAATAGCAAAGAGCAACAAGAAGCAAGAGTGATTATTAAATTTTGTATTAAGAAAAGTTTTATTTATATCTTTTTATGGAGTAGTGAGCCGAATAAAATTCGGCTTTATAAAATCATCCTAAATTTAGAGTGGAAAATATAAATTTAACCCACGGAATTCCTAGCACTATAAATATCAAAAGATAAATTGCCCCAAAAATTGCCCCAAGTGCAAAAAATTTCGGTCCAAGAATAAAGTGCGATCCAAACCAAAGTGGAGAACAACCAGTTCCATAAGGCGTTAAAATTCCCATAAATCCCATTGGCAAACAAAGTACCAACATAGTAAGCGCTGGATCAAGACCTGGGATAGCGTTTGCTATCGTTACAAAAATCGCTACAGTTGCTGTAACATAGGCTGTACCAGAAGCAAAGAAATATCTCAACAGACTAAAAAATATCACTAATAAAATGAGTGCAAAGTTAGGCTCTATATTAACTAAATTTGAACCCAAATTTTTAGCCAAATAGTCTAAAAATCCAACATTTTTAAGCCCTGCAGCCATAGTTACTAGTGTGCCAAACCAAACAAAAGTATTCCACGCCTGTTTATTGCTTAGAAAATCATTCCAAGTTATTGTTTTTGCTGCTGTCATTAAAACTAACATAATCAATGCTGTTGTTGTGGCATTTATCTTAAAAAATGATGAACCCACCCATAAAATTAAGCCGATTATAGCTATACATATCATATAAATTTCAGCTTTTGTAATTGCTCCTAAATTTTCATACTCATTTTTAGCCCAGTTTGCAATATCCTTTGAGCCTTTTACCTCTGGTGGATAGATAAAGTATGTTATTAGTGGTGTTAAAATAAAAAGAAATATTCCAATTGGTGCAATCGCTATAAACCAACCTAGCCAATCAACAACGCCTATACCATTTTTAGAAATAATAGATAGCGCTAATGGATTTGGAGCTTGACCTGTTAAAAATAGCGAAGAAGTAACACAAGATGCGCTTACACCTATCCAAACTAGATATGCTCCAATTTTTCGTGGATTGTTTTGAGGCGAGCTATCAAACATAGGAGCTATAGAATTAACTATCGGATAAACAGTTCCACCGCTTCTTGCTGCATTACTAGGAATAAATGGTGCTAAAATACCATCAACAATAGCTATAGCATAACCTAGTCCAAGTGTGGATCTGCCTAGTTTAGAAACTATATATAAAGCAAGGCGTTTGCCAAGTCCGGTTTTTGAAAAACCAAGACCTATAGTAAATGCTGCAAAAATTAGCCATACAACAGAATTTGAAAAACCGCTTAATCCCCAATTTATAGAAGCAGCAGAGCTTATATTTGCGTTAATATCTCCAGATTTTACCGGACCTACTTTAAAAACAACTGCGATTGTAACAGCTACAAGGCTTATAAGAGCTGGTGAAACAGGTTCTAAAATCAATCCTAAAGTGAGAGATACAAAGATAGAAAAGTAAAGCCAAGCATTAATACTTAAGCCATCAGGTGCTTCTACACCCCAAATTCGTGGCGATAAAAACACAAAAATACCAAGTAAAAATGGCGCTAAAAGTTTGATATAAAAACTTTTTTGCATATTTTCTCCTAATAAATAATATAAGAAAATTATATTAAATTTTTAATTAAAAATATTTTAATATAATTTTTTGTTTAAATTTGATTTAAATAAATTTAATTAATAGCCCCTCTTAAAAAGAAATCAACACAATTTTTCACCCATTTTTTTTGTTCATCTTCAGTCATAGAAAAATGTTTTGAAAATACTACTTTATCTATAGAAAATGGTTCTTCTAGTATAAAACAGAATCTAGCGGCTAGGATCTCTAAATTTTGATCTTTAAATTTAGATCTTATAGATGGTTTTGAGAAAAAATTAATTAGAATTTGGTTTATAAATTTAACCCCTCTCTCATAAAATATCTGACAAATTTGGGATTGTTTGTTAAATGACTCGCTAAATATAACTTTTTTAAGCAAAAAAGATTCGTCTTTAAAGGCTACACCTATAAATTCTTCGGCAAATTTATATAAAAATTCCTCTAAGTCATCAGAATCTTCTAAAGATATTTTTTTGCTGATATCTGAGTGAATTTTTTGAACACCGCGATCGATTATGGCTTTAAAAAGCCCTTCTTTATTACCAAAAAGTTTGTATATGGTCGAAAGCGATCCGCCACTCTTGTTTATAATATCATTTAAACTAGTGTTTGTAAAACCATTTTTTAAAAATAGTTCCAAACCGGCAGATATGATTAGCTCATATCTGTCTTTTGTCTTTTGTGTTTTTAAATTTTTAGTTCCATTTTTATGCATTAATTATCTTTTTGCATTGCTTTTTGTAGCTCTATCATTTTTGGAAATACAAATCTAGTATCTCTTGTGACTGCGATTTGTTCATGATCATCAGTAGCGTAAGCGTTGATTTTGATATCGATAGGAGTATCTTTTTTATCCATTTTTACTAGAGTTTCATCTGTCGTTAGCACAACTATGATCTTACGTTTTCCACCAGCAGCAATCTTTATCTTATCTTTTGGTCTGCTTACCTTTATCCTAGTATCATTTACGTCAAAATAATACGTATGCTCTTTGTTTTGCGTATTTTGGATCAAAAATGTATATGCATTTTGTACTTCAAATTTACCATCGTTTGCAACTATTTTATATAGCTCGGTTGTGCGGTTTATGTTTAATAGCATATGCTCTTTTTTTGTACTCATTATTACTAAGGCTATCACAGCGATAGATAAAACCACCATATAAGCGATAGTTCTAAATCTAAAATAATTTACTTTTTGCCTTGTTTGTAGTGATTTTGAGCTAGTCCAGTTGATAAGGCTTTTTTTGCCAAGTTTTCCCATAACTGCCGAACAAGCATCACTGCACTCTAAGCAGTTTATACACTCAAGTTGCATACCTTTTCTTATGTCTATGTGAGTAGGACAGATATGTACGCAAGCTTCACATCCTATACACTCAGCGTCAGGCTCTAGCGGTTTTTTGCCTATTTTAGTATGCCCATCATATATTTTACCGCCACGTTTTTCGTCGTAGATGACTTGCACGGTGTCATTGTCAAACATTACGCTTTGAACTCTTGCGTAAGGACATACATAGATACAGAAATTCTCAGCCAAAATCGTAACATCATATACTATAAAAGCAGTGATACAGGTGAGAATTCCAAGTAAAAATTTATGTTCTAGCGGATCTGAAAGATAACTAAAAAAATCTTCTGGTGGCACGAAATACCATAAAAAGTTACTAGCTGCTATCAGAGCAAGACAAGTCCAAAGAAGAACGCCGATGGTTTTTTTGAAGTAATCACCATCAAATTTTTTTTGTTTGTCGCGTATATTTTTACGAATTTTAAGTATCTTTGTTTGGATAAGATCTCTATAAATAACTCTAAATACAGTTTGCGGACACGCCCAGCCACACCAAATACGCCCACCCAAAGTCGTAATAAAAAATATACTAAGAAATAATATAATAAGCAAAAACGGCATAAGATATAGCTCTTGCATATCAAATGACGTAAAAAATAGATGGAGCTGTTTTTTGTCAAAACTAAGTAGAAAAAAGTGGTTGTCATTTATCCTTATAAATGGTAAAACAAGTGCTATAAAAGTAACTATAGCATATATTGCGTAACGTTTTTTCGCATAATGAGTTTGCGAACAGGAGTGCATACAATCTGACATATTCATCCTTTAAATTTAATCTGACATTATTATATAACTTCTGTTTTTAAAAATAGATTAAATAAATTTACCAAAAATTTACTTATAAATAAATTTTTAAGCTCTATTTAGATAGAATTAAAGCTTATTTTAATCTGAAAGGTGGTGAGGACTGTGCCAGGAGTAAAGGTGCATCCTAATGAGTCTTTTGATGAGGCTTATAGACGTTTTAAAAAACAGACTGATCGTAACTTAGTTGTTACCGAGGTTCGCGCTAGAAGATTTTTTGAGCCTATGACTGAAATTCGTAAAAAACAAAAAATTTCAGCTCGTAAAAAAATGCTTAAAAGACTTTATATGCTTAGACGTTATGAGTCTAGACTCTAAGACCATAGCCGGAAGCTTTTCCGGCTTTTTTTAAATTCTATGATCTATTTTTACTTTTAAATTTGGTAAATTTATATATAAACAATAGATATTTAGGTATGTTTTATTTTAAATTTAAATCTATCTCTTTTATCTTTTGCACTGCCTTTTTGGCAGATATCTTTGCGTTTTGGCTAAGACCTTCTTCAAAGTTAAGAACGTTTTCAAGTAGCACAGAGATACCTAAAAACAGCGTTTTTGGCGTGATAGTTCTAAGATAGCTTAGTAAAACTGGAGTTGGTAGATTATGCGTGGAGTAGATATAATCTCTCTCGTTGCTAAGGTCAAAAAACTCTATTTTATCATCTTTAAAGCCACTCATCGCATCGACTACCACAATGATATCAGGATCAAACTCACGCAGAGCGCCAAATTCGTTCTCAGGCACGTCTTGTCCAAAAAATACTCTCCAGCTAGGCATCTGCTCTTCTACTAGCTTGCCCACGTATAAACCAACGGCGTCATCGCCTCTCATTTTGTTGCCTATGCAAAGCAGGGCTTTTTTAAATTCTTTTTTGGTTTTAGACATTTTTAGCTCTTTTTAGGACGATATAGCCTTCATCTAAGCTAGAAAGTATATCTCTAAACTTTGAGTTTGGAAGCTTGTCTTTTAGCACTTTTGCGTGAGTAGGTAAGATCTCTACTTCAAAATATTTATTTACATTTCCGAGTTTAAATTTGACATATTCATCACTGCTATCAAGCATTTTATTCCACTGTTCATCATCAAATTCGGCTATCTTTTCGTTGAAATCTATCGTTCCTACGCCGTGCCCTACGCAAGTGCTAAACGTGACTATCTGTTTGTAAATTTGTGGAAGTTCGGCGTTTTCATCAACGTGGCGTTTTGTGAGTTTCCAGACCTGTATCACTTTTTATCCCAAATTTGATCTAAATTTATATAAAATTCATTTGAAGCATTTGCGTATTTTAGATAAATTTCATTAAAAAGCAGAGCTAGACACTCAGCATATCTTGGATCTTCTTGCTCTTTTATGGCTAAGCTAAGTGCGTCTTTTGCAAGAATCGGATCTTTTGGATCGACACAAGTTTTTAGAGCGGTTATAAATTTATCATATAAAACTCTGCCATATATATAGCTCATCAAAAACTTAGCTTTTACAAGTAGATCGCGCTCAAAAGAAGCATCATCAAGTAGCGATTTTTGAGTTAAATTTGGTAGTAAATCATCATCTTTGAAGCTCTGTTTTTCTAGCTTTTGTTCTATCAGACCGACCGCGGTTGCTAAAGCATAGATAATACTTGCTGGATGAGGTGGGCAACCAGGCACAAATACATCAACTGGTAAAACCTTATTTGCTCCACCCCAAACTGCGTAACTATCGTGAAATATCCCGCCGCTCACTCCGCACGCGCCAAAGCCAACTACTATCTTTGGATCTGGAGTGGCTTCGTAGGCTCTAAGAAGCGGATAGTACATCTGTCTAGTGATAGGTCCTGAGACTATGAGAATGTCTGCGTGGCGTGGGTTTGCTACTAGTTTAAATCCAAATCGCTCTGGATCCCAAAGCGGACTAAGAGTGGCAAATATCTCTATCTCACAGCCATTACAGCTTCCGCAGTCTATGCGAAACACGCTAAAACTGCGTTTTATGTTTTTGAGTAAATTTAGCTTTGAGTTTAGATCATTTGATCTATCATCAGGTACAACATACATTATTTTACCGCCTTATACTCTTTGTTTGTCATCATCTCTACTACTCTATTTTTCTTACAACTAGGACAGATAAGTAGGTATTTTTTAGCTTCTTCTAGCCTTTGTTCGCTTAAAGTGCTAAGCCTTTGCTCACAAAACTGAATGAATTTTTTACTCAAAAACGCTTTACCACAAACACTGCATAGCTCACTTTCTAACTCTCCTTCTTGGATGAGTGCTGATTTATCAAATTTAACCGTAAGTTCGAAGTCATTACTTAGCCTTATAGCCGCAGTAGGACATACCTCGTCGCAACGACCGCAAAATATACATCTACCACAATCATATCGCCATTTTATGGATTTTTTCTCACTCTCCCATTTTACGCTTATGGCGTTGCTAGGACAAGCTACCCCGCAAGCCGCGCAACCTATGCAGTTTGCATAATTATACGTCGGTTTGCCCCTAAAATACTCTTCTACTATATAAGGTTCATATGGATATTTGCTTGTGACGATACCTGTTTTTTTGACTATATCATAAATCTTCATCTCATATCCTTTGTTGGGCTATCTTTTAGGCTTTGGCAGTATTTTTTAAGCTCTTTTTCGCCTATCACTTTTGACTTTTTGCTTTTTACATTTACTAAAGTTACGCGTTCAGTACAAGAGTAGCAAGGATCCAAACTACATATGATAAGTGCGGCATCTGCTATGGTATTTCCTTGTAGCTGATATCTTAGGCTTGACCAGTTATTGTACGTAGAAGCTCTGCATCTCCAGCGATATACTTTTTGAGAGTCGCCTTGCATGATCCAGTGTATATTTTCTCCGCGTGGGGCTTCGTCGTATCCTAAGCAGTAAGTTCCAGGTTTTAGCCTATAATTAGTATCTGTAAAAATAGCGCCTCCAGGCATTATATCAAGGCACTGTTTTACTAGCCTGATGGCTTGTTTGCAGTCATTATAGCGAACTAATTCCCTGCTTAATACATCGCCACCAAACTGAACATTAGGCGTAAGCTCAAGCTCTTTGTAAAATCCGTAAGTATGATCATATCTCGTATCTCTTTTAAATCCACTTCCACGTACGTTTGGGCCAACAGGACTAAAATCACGTGCTACTTGTTTATCAAGAATGCCTATGCCTTTCCAGCGTCCTATTTGGCGTTTATCTTCCATAACAACTTGCCAAATTTCATCTAGTTGGGTGCCGATTTTTTCTAGGATTTCATAAGATTTTTTTATCTCATTTAGCGTGATATCCCGTCTAACGCCGCCGATCACGATAGTGCCGTATGTTTTTCTACCGCCTGTTATGAGCTGAGCTAGTTCAAGTGTGTATTCTCGAACTCTAAATATATGCATAAATGCTGTATAATTTCCAGTAACTTCACAAGCTAAGCCTAAATTTAAAAGATTTGAGTGCATTCTTTCTATTTCACTACTCATAACTCTGATAGCTTGCGCACGGCGTGGAATTTCAAGCCCGATGCCTCTTTCTACTGCTTCAACACAAGCTATAGAATGAGCAAATCCGCATATTCCACATACCCTTTCTGCAAGATAGCTCATTTGGTTGTAGTTTAGTCTATTTTCGGCTAGTTTTTCCATACCTCGGTGCTGATAAAATAGCCTATAGTCAGCATCTACTATGGTGTCGCCGTCGCAGTATAATCTAAAATGCCCCGGCTCATCAGCTGTTATATGAAGAGGTCCTAAAGGTATGTCTGTTACAGAGCCGTTTGGTCGCATAAACTCATAGTCTGGCTCATCTTTTGGTTGCACTGGGTCTGGACGAAATTTATAATCCATAGCATCTTTTCTAAGCGGATATAAATTTTCAGGCCAGTCATCGCTAAGAACTAGTCTTCTTTTATCCGGTAAGCCCTCAGCTACTAAACCAAACATATCATAAGCTTCTCTTTCATACCAAACACAAGCAGGAACCAAAGGCGTAACGGAGGGATAACAAGGGTCGTTTTGAGGGATAAGTGTTTTAACTGTGATAAAGCATTTTTCGCTACTTTCTATCTCATCTATAGTTCCGTCTTCTTTGCTCATTTTTGAGCCTTCCATAGACAAAACGTAGTAAAGCGCGTAGCTTTTGTTTATGCTTCTTTCATCGTTTGCTACCATACTAGAAAGCCAGCCACCGATACCATAGTATAGCTTATGAACGACTTTTGGTAGATCGTTTCTATCTACTAAGATAGTTATCTGATCTTCACATTGTCTGCTTGTTTCTAAAATATTAAATTCACTCTTTAAAATATCTATAAATTTATTGCCTATCATTAGTTCCCTTTTATAATCGTAACGCTATTTTGCACTAATGTCCAAAAGCTCTCAAACTGCCATACACCAAAACTTATCACTAAAAACGCAAGTAAGATAAGTGGTATGTTTTCCCATAAGCTCATCTCTTTTTTAAATTTAATATCGCCTTTAACTTCACCAAAACTCGCCATAAAAAAGTGTGAAAAATCGGCTATAAAGATGATGGTTAAAGCCACGGCAAATAATGCTACTGCCATAAATTGACCGCTTAAAACCGCTGCTTTAAACGTCAAAAACTCACTTACAAAGATAGCAAACCCTGGAACGCCGACAAGTGAGCAGATAGATATGCCAAATAAAGCAGTTGTGAGTGGCGCTAAACGCACCATATTTCCCATTTTATCCATATTATTTGTGCCATAAATTCTAGCTGTGTTTCCTGTAGTAAGAAATGCTAAAGCTTTCGTAAAACTATGAGCCGCGCAGTGAAAAACTGCTGCAAAAACGCCTATTTTTCCACCGACTCCAAGCCCAAAAGCGATAACTCCCATATGTGCTACTGAATGGTAGGCAAACATCCTTTTTATATCGTGTTGTCTGATAAGAAAAAATGCCGATACAAAAAGCGTTAATGTGCCACTTATTAGCATCACTTGCTCACTAAAGTCACCTATGGTCGCATTTGAAGCGATAGCGTAGTAGCGCAAAAGTCCTAGCATAGCGCATTTTATAACAATTCCGCTAAGCATAGCCGAAGTTGGAGCGGGACCTTGTGCGTGAGCGTCAGGAAGCCAAGTGTGAGTAGGCACGAGTCCTGCTTTTGTACCAAAACCGATTAATGCAAATATGAATATAAGCTTTAAAACATCGGGATTTAAATTTGTAGCTTGAAGTATTAAATTTGAAAATAGTATCGCGCTTTTTTCATCGTGTATGGTATTTAAACTAGAAGAGTATAAAAGTATAGTTGCAAACATAGCAAACGCTAAACCGACTGAGCAGATAACTGTGTATTTGTATCCGCTTTCAAGTGAGAGCTTATCGTTTTTTAAGGCTACCATAAATACAGTTGCTAGAGTGGTTGCTTCAAGAGCCGCCCACATTATCGCCATATTGTTGCTAATACAGCTTAAAGTCATAGCAAAAGTGGTTATATATGATAAAACAAAATTTATTTTTATCTGTTTTAAATTTAAATAGTTTGAGTTTAAATTCCATTTAAAATAACTAGTTGAGTATAAATTTACGCAAAATCCACTCAGACTTATAAGCACTAAAAACACTGCCCCTAAAGAGTCTAAAAATAGCATATCGTTAAATGCGTAAATAGTTCCTACTCTCAAAACTCTACTGATTGCATAAAGTAAAGCTAAAGATACTACCGCGCTACAAAGTATATGTAGAGCACTTAAAACTCTTAAATTTAAAGGAGATATAAATAAGATAAGAGAACAAACTAAAGGAAGTAGTAAGATCAAAAATAAAATATCCAAGGGTTATCCTTTTAAGTTGTCGGCTATGCTTGTATCAAGAGTGCCGTAAATTTTATAGTAACGAAATGCTAAAATACTCATTATAATGATAGCAAAAATAGCATCGCTAAGAACTCCAAGCTCGACTAAAACGTGAGAATTATAAGCTGTAAGAGCTAGACTTAGATGAATGCCATTTTCAAATAAACAATAAGATAGAATTTGCTTTATAAATGAGTTTCTCAGTATAAAACCAAATACACCTACCATAAAGATAAAGATAGTGCCGATCAAAGCCGTTTCGCTTTTGATAAGTGAAAACTCCAAAAGCACAGGAGCCATAAGCATAGCAGAGCCTATAGCAAAAGCAGATGCAATGAGTGGCGAAACTAAAAATCCACCGACTGGTTCGACTTCATAAACAACTCCGAGTTTTTTTACTAAAAAAAGCAATATAAAAGGGACAAATAAGACTTTTGTAAAAAATGCTATTATAGCCCACGAAAATAGCTCTTTTACATCGTATGTAAGAGCTAAAGATACAAAAATACTAACTAAAAATATAGTTTGTAAAATATAGCTAAAAATGCTAAGTCTAAAGCTTCTAAAGCCAAAAACAAATAGGCTTGAGATCATCATCAAGATGACTAAAATTTCCATATCATACTCCTACTATATAAAGGCTAAGAGATATAAGAGATATCAAAAGTATGCAAGCAGAGTTAAATTTCAAACTTGTTAGTATCCTAAATCTAGGCCCAAAGTTGTCTATCAAAATAGCTCCTATATAAAAAAGTCCGACTAAAATCAGATGAGATATAAGTGACAATAAAGGATTTGTAAAGCTAAGCGGGATAAATATAACTATAAAAAAGCTTATCATAGCAAACTGTTTTAACATAAGAGCCATCTCTACTAAAGCTAGATCTCTTCCGCTATATTCGCCAATAACTCCTTCTTGCACCTCTTGCTCGGCTTCTGCAAGATCAAATGGCTTTCTTCCTGTTTCAACATACATAGCCCATAAAAATGCTACTAAAGATAGCGCGTAAGATGCGCTTGTGTAGCCAACTTCGCCACTGCTTACTAGCTCTTTTATTATCGGAAGATTTGTAGTTTTTGCTAGACTTGCTACGACTATCAAGCAAATTATCATTATAGGTTCTATATAAATAGCTATAAAACTTTCTCTACTAGCTCCTACTCCTGCGTAAGGATTTGCACTATCTAAGCTAGCCACACCAAAGATAAATCTAAAAAATGCGACTAGATAAACCACAACTATGATATCGCTTATGGCTCCTGCATTTGCTAATCCGCCGTAAGTTATCGGCATTATCATCACTAGTAGGGCAGTTACGCTAAAAAGCATATACGGACTAAATTTAAAAAACCAATGCACGCAGTTTGGAGTCGTGCGAGAACGTTTTAAGAGTTTAAATATATCGTAATAAGTCTGCAATAATGGAGAGCTTTTACGGCTTTGGATCTTACCGCGTAGATTTCTAGCTATACCATCAAATAACGGAGCAACCATCAATGCAACAAAAAGTTGTAAAATCATCAGTAAAGCAACTTCCATCTAAGCCCCCAAAAAGTAAAATCCAGCTACAAGCATAGCATAAAGATAAATTAGTATATATACTACGTAAAAGTTGCTCCGTCCGTTTTGAAAAACACCTATTTTATCTGCTATAAATGCGTTAAATTTAATAATCGGCTCATAAAGCAGATCCCACCAAAAATCTTTGGTATCGTTCTTATAGACCGCCGGTTCAAAATAGCTATTTTGGCTAAATTTAGGCTTAAATTTAAATAACTTGCCAAACAATCTTTTAAAATCCCCGACAAATGAATTTGAGTTCATACTCATTTGCGGACTAAATTTAAATCCACAAGCCCAAGGCTCGCTCTCTCTGGCTCTGCTCATATTTGCACCAAATAAACCATACAATATAAATGGCAATATAAATAACATACAAAGCAGTAAAGCTATAAGTGGAAGTGAGATAGTGTTTATATTTACGCTAAGATCTGTATTTGGTGCTAAGCTAAGCACTACGCTTGTAAGCATTCCTAAGATATTATTTGAGGCAATACCTAGATAAATGCAGCTTATGGCTAAAATCCCCATTGCAAAATATATAAACAAAGATCTATTTTTAATGTCTATATTTTCGTTTTTACAAACGCCACAAAATATCGACCCATAAAGCCTTATAAAAGCATAAACAACCAAAGCACCACTCAAGGCTAATGCTACTATACTAAGGCTAAATATAGCTCTTGTTAGTAAGCTCTCATCAAGTCCGCCAAATAGCATAGAACGGTATATAAACCATTCGCTAACAAATCCGTTTAATGGCGGAAGAGCCGATATACTTATACAAGCGATCAAAATAAAAAATGCACTAAGTGGCATCTTTTTAGCAAGTCCGCCAAGGTTTGTCATATCTTTTTGACCAGTTGCTAGGTAGATATCTCCAGCTCCAAAAAATAGAAGAGATTTAAAAACAGAGTGGTTTAAAGCGTGAAAAAGTCCGCCTACAAAACCAAGTAATATCAAAGTAGGCTCGTTTATACTCACGCCATAAAATCCAACTCCTACGCCAAGTAAGATTATACCGATATTTTCAACTGAACTATATGCTATAAGCTTTTTGTATTGTGTTTGAACTAACGCGTAAGATATGCCAAGAATTGCACTAATTGCACCAAAAATGATAACGCTTAAAGCAAAACCGGGTAAAATTTGAATCATCAAACTAAATTTAATAAGTCCAAATATAGCTATCTTTGACATAGCTCCGCTCATCAAAGCAGATATATTTGACTTTGCTAATGGATAGACTAGTGGCGAATGAACGTGCAGAGGAAAAACTCCTGCCTTGCTGCTAAATCCTATAAATAAAAGTATTAAAATAACAAGAGCCGCTGTTTTAGGAATTTGTAAATTTACCCATTCGCTAAACTCAGAACTATTAGCAAAATATGAGAGCATCAAAAGAGCGGTGATGATACAAAATGCCCCTATTTGCGATATGCCAAGGTAAATCATAACTTTTTTATTGCTACATGGTTCATCGCTAAATTTAAGTAAAAACGCAGAGATTATAGTCATAATCTCCCATAAAACCATAAAACCAAAGACATTGTTGCTAGATACGACAAGTAGCATCGTGAGTATAAAAAACGAAAATATAGCCGCAAAAACGCTTAAATTTGATTCTTTTGCCATATTTTTTATATAGCCAAGCGAATACAAACTAGCCACAAATCCTATAAAAACGATGATAAAGCTAAAAAATCCTCCAAGCGGAGTTATCAAAAAACTAGGTTCAAATAAAAAATTTCCGCCAAGTCTAAAGCCGTATTCGCTTTGTAAGTTCGATATAAAAAATATACTTGCGACGAAGCAAAGTATGCTTAAAAGAGTAAAAATGACGTATGATATCAAATTTGGCGCTTTATATCCTGCTAATCCTAAAATCCCAAGTAAGAAAAATCCAAGATAGATAAACTCAAGCATCTGCTTCTCCTTGCTGCGCTTCTAGCGTCTCTTTTGGTGGTTTTTCTTTTTGTGCTATTATGATTTGAGGTGGCGGACAATTTAGAATCTTAGATATGAAATTTGACATATTTTGTCCGTCTTTGAGTTTTTTGCCGTATTTGTGTTCATTTGTGACAGGATCAAGCATCACTAAAGCGCCCTTTGGACAGACTTCTACGCAAGCACTTCCCCCATCTCTGCCATCGCAGATATCGCATTTTATAGCTACACTCATAAAACCATCTCCGCATACATCCATTTCGTCTAAATTTGATCCGTTTGATGGAATTTCTAAGCTATCAAGATGAATTGCACCGTATGGACAAGCATTTACACATAAAGCGCAACCTACGCAAAGTCGCTCATACACTTCAACATATCCATTTTCGTTGCGCAACGCAGCGCTTGGACATACTAACGCACAAGGCGCGTCATCGCACTGACGACATTGATTTGGCATAACGCCGTTTGTCATTTTTATAACATCAAGTCTAGGTTTTGCTAATTTTCCGCGTTTGTAAGCCTCTTTACTGCACGCTTTCATACAGGCTTTACAACCTATACAAAGCTCAGGATCGCAGATCACGAATTTATGTTTTTTATCCAAATTTGACCCCATTTTTATCATTTTTATTCTAAATTTATATAACACAACACGGATATTTTAATGTTAAGTTAAATATTTTTTAATTTTAATTGTATAATTTTAAAACTTAATTTGGAATTTATATTTCTTGCATTTTGATGCTAAAATAGTATATAAATTTAGATTATGATAGAATTTTTATTAACTTTTTGTTTTTGTATTTTTTATATTTATGGCAAAATCGGATCTCTTTAGTGTCGTCTTTATGCATAAAAGCAGTTAAAAATAGCTGGGATAAGATAGACTATTTCGCAGTTTTTTGCTATAGTATTTATAAATTTGATACTTTATTTTGCATATCTAAAACTATCTATGCCAATGCTACTTTTAGTAACAATTTAAAATGCATACAAATTAATTTTATACCTATGAATAGTGAGCTTATAAAGCGTAAGCATTATAATATCAGCGATGATTATGATTTAGGGCTTGAGCCTGCTTTATATCCCTAGCGTGAGGGATAAATTTAATCAATAGGAAGGATATAGGCTGTGTGCCTTGGCAAAAAATAGCTATCCTTGGCATTTATAAAAATGTCAAAGGGAAAATTGTATAAAAAACTTGCAAATTTAGATAAATGATTGTGCCGTAAATGTGCCATAAGATATCTTATAAAATGCATATTAAACGCTAAATATTTTTTATACATTTTATAAGATATTGTTTTTTAGGATAAAAACACCGTTTAATAATATTTTTTAATATGGTTTATGTTAATTTGCATTTAATGATTAAAGCATTTAAAAACAATGATTAAAGGTGTGGTAAATTTAAAAACCATTAACTATAAGAGGCAAGCAAATTTAGAAAATTTTGCGTTTAAAATCAAATTATTTTTGTTTAAATTTCTACGATTTTTAAAAGTTGTTTTATTTTAAGCAAAAAGTTGTTGGATTTTAAAAAGCGTTTTACAAATTTAAAATAGATAAACTAATATCATTCTAGCCTAATAAACGCGAATTACCAAATATAGATAAGTATGAAATGGCGACCGAGACCGGCCGACCAGATCTAACCTTTTTTAGGCGTTACTAGCATATTTACGTAGCGACCCTCTAAAATAGGAGCCTTGTCACGTTCTGCAAAACCTTTTACTAATTCCCAAATTTTTTCAAGCATTGCTACACCGACTTCTGGGGTAGCCATTTCACGTCCTTTTAGGAAAACTCTAAATTTAACGTGTTTGCCCTCTTCGAGAAATTCTTGTGCGTGTTTGATTTTATAGTTTATATCGTTTTGGGCTATTTTTACAGAGAGTTTTATCTCTTTTATTTCGATAACTTTCTGTTTTTTCTTAGCTTCTTTCTGTTTTTTCTCTTGTTGATAACGGAATTTACCATAGTCCATTATCTTACAAACCGGTGGTTTAGCATCAGGAGCGATAAGGACTAGATCTAGCCCTAAACGCCTTGCTATTCCTAAAGCCTCATCACGGCTGATCACACCATAAGCAGTGCCATCATCGCCCACACATCTTATCTGCTCTGCACGAATCTCTTCGTTTAGGTACACGTCTTTTTCTTTGCTCAAAAATTCACCTCATTTAGTTTAGTTTTGACAAGACTTAGGAATTCATCTAAGCTCAAGTCTTTTTGTTCTCTAGCACGTCTATCACGAAGTGCTACACCTCTATTTGTGACCTCATTATCTCCAAGTACGATTATCATCGGTACTCTTTGTTTTTCTGCTGTTCTTATTTTTTTATTTAATGTTTCATTTTTACTTGAAATTTCGCTATCTACGCCTAGCTCCAAAAGCTCTTGATAAATTTCTTTTGCATATTTCAAATGGTCATCTCCGATAGGGATAATGACGACTTGAGTCGGCGCTATCCAAAATGGAAGCTCACCGGCAGTATGCTCAAGCAAGATTCCTATAAATCTCTCAAAACTACCTAAGATAGCTCTATGAAGCATAACTGGTTGCTTTTTCTCGTTATTTTCATCAACGTAGCTAAGATCAAATCTCTTTGGCAAGTTAAAATCGACTTGCACTGTTCCGCACTGCCATTTACGTTTTAATGCGTCAGTTATCTTGATATCTATTTTTGGTCCGTAAAATGCACCGCCACCCTCGTCTATGCCGTATTTCAGCCCTTTTTCATCAAGAGCGTCTTTAAGTGCTTTTGTTGCTATTTCCCAAATTTCATCGTCTCCGACCGCTTTTGCTGGTTTTGTTGAAATTTCCATCTCATAAGTAAAACCAAACGCACTCATCAAGGTATCGACAAAACTTAGAATTTCATACACATTTTCTTTTATCTGGCTTGGCATACAAAATAAATGAGCATCATCTTGAGTAAATTCACGAACTCTAAAAAGCCCGTGTAAAACGCCACTTTTTTCATGTCTATGAACTACGCCGTATTCAAAAAATTTAAGCGGTAAGTCGCGGTAACTACGAATTTCACTTTGATACACTTTGATGTGTCCCACGCAGTTCATCGGCTTTATACCATATTCTTGCTCGTCAATCACGGTAAAATACATATTTTCTTTGTAATTCGCATAGTGACCACTTATCTTCCAAGCATCGCTTTTTAGTATTTCAGGGCCACGAACAGGCTCATAACCACGAAGTCTATGAGTGCGATAAAGCTTGTGTTCTAAGCGACTTCTAAGTCTTGCGCCATTTGGTAGCCATATAGGAAGTCCCACGCCTATATCATCATCAAAAGTGAAAAACTTCATCTCAGCACCAAGCTTTCTGTGATCGCGTTTTTTAGCCTCTTCAATGATACGAATATGCTCTTTTAGACTCTCCTTATCGGCGTAAGCAGTTCCGTAAATTCTAGTTAGCATTTCGCGATTCTCATCTCCGCCAAGATATGCTCCCGCTATCCTTGTAAGCTTGAAAAATCTAGTAAAAATCGTATTTGGCACGTGAGGTCCGCGGCAAATATCTTCAAAATTTCCTTGAGAGTACAAACTCACGACGCCATCTGGAATTCGTTTTAAGACTTCTTGTTTTAGATCGTCGCCTGAGTATTTTGCTGCTACTTCTGATTTTGTAGAATTAAATTTAACTATGTCTATTTTAGCAAGTGCGAGCTCTTTCATCTTTTTTTCGATCTCTTCAAGATCGCTTTCGCCTAGTTTTTCGCCGTCATTTTTGCTAACTCTCATATCATAATAAAATCCGTCCTCTATCGAAGGACCTACGAAAAACTTTGCATTTGGATACAGCTCTTTTATCGCAGCTGCCATCAAGTGAGCACAGGAGTGCCTTATAACATCTAACGCTTCTTTTGAATTATCAAATAATATCTCTTCGCCACCGCTTCCATCGTAGCTTTGGGTATCAACTATTTCTCCATTTACTTTGTATGCAATTACATCGCTCATCATCTTCCTCTTTTCTACCGATTGTTCTTTCATACGACGAAAGAACAAAATACTTGATTTTACCTTATTGTATTTTAACTTAAACTTAATCGATAACGTAAAAACCATAAAAAATCTGTGCGAAGCACAGCAACTTTTGACTTCGCAGACTAAATTTTCGCAATAGGCGTTTTATCTTGCAGATGAAACGATGGCGAAAATTTGGAATGTGACCCATTCTCCCTTGACCCACCTAAAGTTAAGCATCCGACTTCGCGGATTAAATTTAGGTTTGATTTTGCTAGAGCCAAAGCCCCATAAACCTGTGCGAAGCACAGCAACTTATAAGCTTTTTCAAGGGGTTAGGGGTTGTTAAGGGGGAAGGGGTAGCGACTGCTAAAAAAGCGTTCCCCTTCCCACTTAAGTAAATTTGTTATTAAATTTACTAAACATTTTTAAGTTTTTTCCGATATAATTATCAAGGTTTTAGCAAGGACGCTAAAGCAAAATTCAAATCAATAAAAGGATTTAAAATGGGATTTAGGATCAACACAAACATCGGTGCTATGAACGCACACGCAAACTCTGTCATAACCAACCGCAACCTTGATAGCTCTTTAGGTAAGCTTAGCTCAGGTCTTCGTATCCAGTCAGCTGCTGATGACGCTTCAGGTATGAGTATCGCTGATAGTCTTAGGGCTCAAGCAAATGGTCTTGGTCAAGCTATCAAAAATGGTAATGATGCTATCGGTATAGTTCAAACAGCTGATAAAGCTATGGACGAACAAATCAAAATTCTTGACACTATCAAAACCAAAGCTATCCAAGCAGCACAAGATGGTCAAAACGCCGACTCACGTCGTGCTCTTCAAAACGACATCTCAAGACTCCTTGAAGAGCTTGACAACATAGCTAAAACTACAAGTTTCAACGGACAAAAACTTCTAAACGGAAATTTCTCTAATAAAGAGTTCCAAATAGGTGCTTACTCAAATGAAACTGTTAAAGTAAATATCGGCTCGACTGAATCAGGTAAAATCGGCTATACTCGTTTTGAAACTACAGGAAATATAGCTTTTGATAAGAGTGGAGCTGCTGTAGGTATGAATGATTTGACTATTAAATTTAGCGGAGTTGATGGCTACCCTACTGGTTATGCCTTTGAAAAGATTTCTAAAACAGTCTTAGATAAAGATGGTCTAAAAGCAGTAGCTGATGCTATAAATAGAGTAAGTGATAAAACTGGCATAAAAGCAAATGTAAATAATAAGCTGACTTTATCTAATGTAGTCGGTACTGGTCAAATAGCAAATTTACGTATAAATAATGTCAATATCGGGACTATAGATACAAAGAGTGGAGACTCTGATGGAGTTCTAGTAAATGCCATAAATAAAGTAAAAGATCAAACCGGAGTTGAAGCATCTGTAGAAAACGGAAGATTAACACTTATAGCAAAAGATGGCAGAGCCATAAAAATAGCTGCTTCATCAAAACTCTCTGTTGCCGCTGGGTATAAAGGCAACATTAGCCTTATGGGCTTTGGAGTTAAAGGTGAGCAATCATCTGCAATTACAGTCTTAGGGCATCTTACCTTTATACGTCAAGATGCTAGAGATATAAGAGTTGTATTCTCAACAGATAAGAATGGTGCGGGTGCTGCAAGACATGGTTTTTCTAAGGAAGCTGGACTTAATGGCTCAAAAATGGCACAAGCTTCAGTAACTCTTAAAGATATGAACTCAGGAACAATAAGCTCAAAAGTAGCTATGGCAATGGGTTTTTATGATACTAATAATCTAGATAAAATGGCAAACGCTCAACAAGGCGGTGTAAATACATTTACTGGTGCTCAAGCTATGATAGATATCGCTGAATCAGCTCAAAAGATGTTAGATAGCATTCGTTCAGACCTTGGTTCGGTACAAAATCAGCTAGTAAGTACGATAAATAATATCACCGTTACTAGAGTAAATGTTGCATCAGCAGAAAGCCAAATCCGTGATGTTGATTTCGCTGAAGAGAGTGCAAACTTCTCTAAATTTAACATCCTTGCTCAAAGTGGTAGCTACGCGATGAGTCAAGCTAACACAGTGCAACAAAATGTCTTGAGACTATTACAATAGTTTCAAGCGTTTCTGTGAAAACGTTCTTAGATTACTTCAGTAATCTAAGGTTGTTTCTGTGAAAACGTATTAAGATTGCGATCTTAATCGTTTCTGTGAAAATGTATTAAGACTGCTTCAAAGCTGGGGTTTTCTCCAGCTTTTTAAATTTAGTAATAATTTATGTTTTTTTAACGCACGAACAAAGTCCCATAAACCTGTGCAAAGCACAGCAACTTCTAAGCTTTTTCAAGGGGTTAGGGGTTGTTAAGGGGGAAGGGGTAGCGACTGCTAAAAAAGCGTCCCCCTTCCCACTTAAATTTTTACCTACTTTTGACTTCGCAGCTGAGCAAAGCCCAGCTTTGCGACCAAAGTTTTTTTTAAATTCTTTTCTTTAAGGGACAGGGGAAACTAAAATTTGAAAGCCAAAACAGTTTCCCCTATCCCTTAAAAATCCCAACCTCTTCCCAGTTTGGCATTTTTATTTTATAAATTTGCCGTGTGAAGAACCAAACACTAAAGTTATCTATCGCGGATTAAATTTTTGACTTCGCAGACGAACAAAGTCCGTCTTTGCGACCAAAGTTTGGCACTTTGGAAACGCACTAAAGTTAAGTATCCGACTATCGCGGATTAAATTTAGGTTTTTGACTTCGCATTGAAGCTACACTCGCCCACCTAAAATTTTATAAACCTGTGCGAAGCACAGCAACTTATAAGCTTTTTCAAGGGGTTAGGGGTTGTTAAGGGGGAAGGGGTAGCGACTGCTAAAAAAGCGTCCCCCTTCCCCCTTAAGTAAATTTAAGCTACAACACATTAAAAGTATCTTAAAATCGTAATCAAATTTTAAACTGCAAGGTATAAATATGAGCGATTTTTCTTTCGATTTTGAGAAAGGCGAATTTGTGCTAGAGGTCTCAAAAAGAATTTCAAAAAATCTCTCTTGTTATTTATTTTAATTGTTCAAGTCTCTCTTTTTTACTACCTATTTCAGTGATCTGAACTCCAAAGTTTCCATCTATGATAACGACTTCGCCAAGAGCAACCGGTTTATCGCCTATAAGAACTTCTAAAGGATCATTTGCTAGTTGATTTAGTTCTATAACAGATCCTATATCCATGGATAATACATCTTTTAGTAACATTTTTTTAGATCCTATCCTAACTCTTATAGGAAGTCTTACGTCCATGATAAGACCTATATTTTTTATTTCATCTGCTATTTCAATCTTATGAGTTCCTGATTCTTTATTTGCGCCGTGAGCTGGTTTATTAAAATACTTATCAAAAGCCAAATCCACAACTATACCTAATTGCTCATTTAGTGATTCTATATTTGCCGTATATAAAAATAGTTTTTGATATGAGCTAAGATCTAAAACCCCTGATTCGTCTAAAAATACTACTTTTGTAACTTCAAAATTTAGCTTTGGAAGTTCTTTTTGTGCATTTAAATTTGTAGATACGGCACTCATTATATTTGAAAATATCTCTTTGCTAGCGTCTAGTTCGTCGTCTCCTATATTTTCATTTCCGCTAAGCTCTTCTTCTCCTAACATATAATCATTTATAGCACTGATGAGTAGTGGGGAAGCTAGTAGAACTATTTTTGCATCCATATCTCCGCTTACGCTTACATTTGCCATGACTACTGGAGGTTTTATCCCGTTTTGTTTATCTGCATCGAATTCGCCGATATCAGTGAGATTTAAAGTATGACCAGTTAGCCCCTCTACGGTAGTTCTTGTCTCGCTTACAAATACTTCTAAAAATTTATTCATCATCATCTTCTTCCTCTACTTCTTCTTCGGTTTGCTCTTGATATCCCATGATTTTAGCTTTTCTCTCTTCTTCATATTGTTCTAATATCGATTTTATCTCGTCTTTATCGGTTTTGATAAGCTCTTCTATCTTTATGGATTTTCTAAATCTATGAAGTCCAATTTGTGCTAAAAATACATCTTTTTTATCTATACAAACTATTGCTTTATCATCGGCACTTCTATCAAGTCTTAAGATATCGCCCTCTTTTAAATTTAAAAACTCATTTACACTGATAACTGTTTTTCCTAAAATCGCTTCATATAGGACTTCTGCGCGACCGATGAGTGTTTTTAGCTCTTTGTTACGACTTTTTTTAGCACTTGTTTCTCCAAGCATTATATCACGATTTGCTAGGCGACTTAAAATCGGCTCTAAATAGATCACGGGATAACATAAATTTATCATTCCGCTTGAGTTTCCGATGATGATCTCCATAACTACCATTATGACTATTTCATTTTGACTGACGATCTGAACGACATTTGGTGAGCTCTCTTTGGCTTCGACGTTTGGATACATATCAGTTATCATTGACCAACTCTCTTTTAGGCGTTGCATCATTATGCGAAGTATAGCATCAAGTAGGTTTATCTCGATATCAGTAAGCTCTCTGTTGCTTTCAAAGCCATCTCCATTTCCGCCTAGAAGACGATCTATCATAGGAAAAGCAATACTCGGATTTATCTCTAAAACGCAGTTTCCATCAAGCGGTTTTATAGAAAATACATTAAAGCTAGTCGGACTTGGCAAACTCATCAAAAACTCGCCATAAGTCATTTGATCCACGCTGTGAAGTCTTATTTCGACTATACTTCTCATAATGCTTGAAATTTGACTAGCAAGATTTCGTGCAAGCTTATCGTGTATGCCTTTTACCGCTCGTAGCTGCTCTTTACTAACACGATTTGGTCTTTTGAAATCATAGATTATTACTTGTTTTGGATCTCCTGGATGTAAATTTACTTCGGTGGTAGTAGCAGTATCTCCGTCTTCATCGACTGCTTGCAAAAGGGCATCGATCTCTTCTTGACTTAAAATATCAGCCATTAAAACCCTAGCCTTTCTCTGATTTTTGTTATGAGCCTTTTATGAATTTGACTAATTCTCGACTCTGTTATACCTAAAATTTCACTCATCTCTTTTAAATTTAACTCTTCATAATAATAAAGTTGGATAATCGTCTGCTCACGCTCATCAAAATCTTCTAAAACTTCTGTTATTTTTTCTATAAGTTCGTCTTTTTCTATCTTTGATTCTACATTTGCATCACTAAGAAGCTGGGATTGTTCGTCTATAGGAAGTACCGCAGATACATCACTTAAATTTCTAGCCTCTCTGATTTTGCTCTCTTCGATACCTAGTAAATTTGCTAAATAATCATCACCTGGTTCGCATTCAAATTTATTAAAATATTCATCGATTGCGTTATCTATCTCTTTTATGAGTTTTCTATTGCCTCTGCTTATAAAATCCAAACTTCTTAGATAATCAAGCATAGAGCCATAAACTCTTTGTTTTACATATCCCCAAAAATTATCATTTTGCTCTTTATCATAAGTGCGAGAAAGTTTTACCATAGCAGCAGCTCCTACGCTGATCAAATCACTCACATCTATAGAGCTAGGAAGTCTAGCTTTTAGTTTAAATGCCATAGCTTTTAGTGCTGGCATATATGCTACTACAAGATCATCTTGCTCTTTTTTTATAGCATTTTTATATGCGTCAAGCTGCTTTTGCTTTAACTCGTTCATGCTTTTTGCTCTGTTTTTTTAATATTGTTTTTGGATCAAGCGGGGTACTTATAATGCTTTCTATCCGTTTTTCTCTAAGTCCTAGTTCGTCTATGAGATAGTTATTGACATCTTCGTATTCTTCTTTGTTAAAGTATTTTTCACCTATTTTATTTGCATCGACGTAATTCATAATAACAATATGTACCATAAGATAGAAAAATAGTGTTATAAGCAGCGTATAAAGGACGAGTTCTGTTGGGTCAGTCGCTTTTAAGATCACAAAAACTAGTCCCATAAAAAAGCCGCAAACCGTAAAAAAAGCTATAAAATTATCTGTTTTCAATTTATCCAACCTAGTTAAAATTGTTCTACTAGACGCTTAAAAAAGCCGCCGAAGCTTCTATCTTCTTTGTCGCTAAGCACTTTTCGTTCCAATTTATAAAGAAGTTTGCTTGCCGCCTTTTTTAGCTCTATACTAGGGCCTATATGAGGAGCGTCATCACTAAATAAAGTTCTTTGTTTTATGCTCTTTGATATTATCTTATCTGCTTCGATGTATCCAAGAAGATCTAAATTTAATTCATTTTTGATATTTAATTTCGCTACTTTTTTTATATTTTCATAAATTTTTATCGCTTCAGACTCATTTTTTACCATATTTAGTAGCATAAAAATATCTTTTTTCATTTTAGAAGTGATTTTTATAGTAGCGTAAGCATCTGTTATGGCTGCTGGGTCTGGCACTGTGACTACTATGATCTCATCACAAGCATTTAAAAATAGCTGTGTATTTAAACCTATCCCAGCTCCAGTATCTATGATAAGAAAATCAAATTCATCAAGAGAATTTGCTTCTTCTAAAAACTTTTCCATTAGAAATTGATCATTAAATTTAAATATCTCATCACCGCTGTCTCCTGGTATGAGCGTAAGTCCTTCTTTTACTTGTATCAAGATATCGCTAAGTGTGCATTCGCCTTTTAAGACATTTAGGATATTTTTTTTTATCTTTACATTTAAGATAACATCTAAATTTGCAAGCCCTATATCTGCATCAAAAAGAGCTATTTTATAACCATTTTTTGCTAGGATATTTGCTAAATTTGCACTGATTGTGGATTTGCCTACTCCACCCTTACCGCTAGTTACTGCTATAAAGTGAGTTGATTTTTTCGGTTTAGATGGCGCTGACATAAGTTCTCTTAGCTTATCTGCTTGATCCATCATCATCTCCTTTGTTAAAACCTTCTAAAACACACTTAACCAAAAATTCGCTTTTTGCCTCTACTATATCATCAGGCACATTTTGTCCTGTTGAAAAATAGCTAACTGGCGTATTTGTCTCATAAACTAGCGAAAAAACATTTCCAAATATTTTTGTTTCGTCAAATTTAGTTATGATAAGAGTATCTATATCTAAAAATGAAAAATTATCATAAATTTCTAATAAATCTTCTATTTTTGAACCAGCAGAAAGTACTAAATTTACATCTATTTTGGCTCCACTTCCTTTTAAAAAATTATCAAGTCTAATGAGTTTATCTCTATCATACTGACTACTGCCCATAGTGTCTATGAGTATAAGATCGCAGTTACTCAAACTCTTTAATGCAGACTTAAAATCATCTAGTTCTATAGCATCAAGTATAGGTATGCTCATTATCTTAGCATATTGAAACAACTGCTCTACTGCCCCTAGCCTATATGTATCAAGAGTGATGATTCCTGTTTTATATCTGATATCGCCTGAGTGAGCGAATTTATAAGCAAGTTTTGAAAGAGTCGTAGTTTTTCCAACTCCTGTTGGTCCTACAAACATCATTATTTTTTGTTTTTTTATGTCTAATTCTGCATTTCTGCAAGGTAGCATATTTCGTAAAAGCGAATAGAAATATCTTTTTACCGCAGTAGGATTTGTCTTCATAGAAGTTGGCATATTTTGCACGGTTATCTCTAAGATAGATTTTAGATGCTCGTTTTTCATACCGCTTTGTTTTGCAAGCTTATATATAGTAGAAAACTCCGGGGGAATGGCTATATCATCTCTATTCTCACTTTTATCGTCCCAGATCATATCTGCGATAAGCGAAATTTTATCATTGAGCTTATTTACTTGTTTGGCGACGTCTTCTATTTTTTTGTTGTATTCTTCATTTGTGCTTATGTTAGTATTTTGATTTGTATTTATATTTGCGACTTTACTTATCTCTTTTGCTGCTTCTGAGATATTTAAAAGAACGCTTTCATCGCTTTTTGGTGACTCAGGCAACTTCGTATAAGCAGAAATTTGCTGTTTTATACTCTCTATACTTTCTTTTGAAGGGGTTGCTTTTTGAGTATCTTCTACGCTTACTAATATCTCATATATTGGTTTTTTGTTTAGAGTTTTTGGCTGAATTTGTTTAGTAGTCACTAGTATAGCACTCTCGCCGCACTCTTCTTTTGCTTTTTTGAGTGCCGCAATCGCACTCTCGCCAGTAAAGGTTTTAAGCACCGTAGCCATTATATTCCTTTCATCGATCCCATAGGAATTATCACGCTGAGTCTATCATTTGCTCCTAGATGAGGCAAAATCAGTCTTTGTGAATTTCTAATCTTTTTATCAAAATACAAAATATCTATATCAAGAGTTCTTGGAGCGTTTCTAAAGCTTCTAATCCTACCAAAAATTTTCTCATAATGCTGCATAATCTTTAAAACATCAGCAGCATAAAAAGAAGATTTTACTAGCAAGACCGCATTTAAAAAATCAGCTTGTTTAGTATATCCAAAAGCTCTGTTTTTAAGTATCAAAGAAGACTCTTTTACGAAAAATCTTCTATCTTTTTTTAGCTTATACAAAAAAAGCTCAAAGCGTTTTTTTGTATCTCCAACATTTCCTCCGATGCCTAGTAAAAACGAGTTTTTAAATTCACTCCCACCACCTTTGAAATTCGGGAAAAAATGCGATCTTACGACGCTTCTAGCTTCATTGCAAATAAATGCGTTATTATAAGATTTTACATCCATTTTCTGTTACTACCACCACGTCTTCGATACGTACGCCAAATTCGTTTTCTATATAAATTCCTGGTTCTACGCTAAAGACCATACCTTCTTTAAGAACTGTTTTATCTATTTTGTTGATGTTTGGCAACTCGTGGATATCAAGCCCTACGCCATGTCCAGTTGAGTGAAAAAACTCTTTTTCATAGCCAAATTTTGCTATAACTCTTCTTGCTGCCCTGTCTATCTCGCAAGCTAAAATACCAGGCTTTATCACTTTTATCGCTTCGTTTTGTGCCTCTTTTACTATGCTAAAAATATCATTTTGTTTGTTTGATTTAAATTTCTGATTTTTATCAAATTTAAAACCATTTTGTACGCATACCGTTCTTGTTCTATCTGAGCAATATCTTTTAAATTTTACCCCGGCATCGACTAATAAAAGATCGCCTTCTGCTAGTTTTGTATCAGTAGGCATTGCGTGAGCTTTTGCTGCATTTGCGTTTATAGCTACGATAGGTTCAAAGCTAAGTCCTAAATTTCCGCTATCTTTAAATATATTTTGAGCATGGAAATTTAGCTCTTTTTCACTCATACCAAGACCAAATTTATTTATAAACTCGCCAAACTCATCAAATTTATCCGCTCCTAGTTTTGCAGCTACCGACAAAGTTTCTATCTCTTGCTCCGTTTTTACCATTCTTTTTAGCTTTGAGAATTCGTTTTTTGCTATGAAATTTATACCTAAGTTTTTACTTAAACTTTGATACTCCAAAACGCTAAAATCTGCTGGATTAAAATAGATATTTTTTATGCCTAAAGACCTTAAAAGTAGCCTTGCTTCTTTTATGATATTTCTGCTTGTTTGTACGACGATGGCATTTTTAACGTTTTGTTTTGCTTCTATAAAATATCTAGCATCTGTTAAAAAAAACGCATCATCTTTGGATTTTATATAAATTTCATTATCGCAACTGTATCCGCACTCATAAAATACGGCATTTTCATCTTTTAAGATAAAATTATGCATTGTTTTGTGATCTAGCTTTTATGGCTTTTATTTGTTCAAAAATTTGTATCATACCTATCATAGCTAAATGGTATCCTACTGGTCCAAAACCTACTATTTGCCCTGCGCAAACAGGCGCTATGAGACTTTTTTGACGGAATTCTTCTCTTTGGTGAATGTTGCTTATATGGACTTCAATCGTAGGAAGTTTCACTGCTGATATGGCATCGCGGATAGCTACTGAAGTATGAGTATAGCCGGCTGGATTTATGATGATACCATCAAATTCTCCTAGGCATTCTTGGATCTTATCTACTATTTCACCTTCAAAATTTGTTTGAAAAAACTCAATATCAAGATTTGCTTGATCAGCAACCGTTTTCATCTGTTCGTGTATGCCATCCATGCTCATAACGCCGTAGATATTTGTCTCTCTGAGACCTAACATATTGATATTTGGCCCTTGTATAACCATTATTTTCATCTTGTCTTCCATAAAAATCCTTAAAAAATATTTTAGCTACGATTTTACAAAAATATTGCTAAATTTTTGCTATAATTTTCCCCTTTTATGTTAGGATAATATGATGAAAATAATAAAAGCCAAATACATAATAACTTGCAATGATGAATTTGATATCTTGCAAAACATGAGCATCGCCTTTGATGAAATCATAAGGTCTATAGGTAAATTTGATGAACTTGTTTTGATGTATCCAGACGCTGAAATTTTTGATTTTTCAAATGATATCATTACTGCGGCGTTTATAAATCCGCATACGCATTTGGAGTTTAGCTCTAATGTTTCAAGCCTTGATTATGGCGATTTCTTGCTCTGGTTAAAAAGTGTTATAAGCTTTAGAGATAGCTTAAGCGATGAGGCTAAAAACTTGGCAATGAAAGAGGCTATAACAAGTATCTTAAAAAGCGGAGTTAGCACGATAGGCGAGATTTCAAGCTTTGGAAAAGATATAGAAATTTGTGTGAATTCAAAAGCTAGATTTGTTTTTTTTAATGAAATTTTAGGTACAAATGATAAAGCAATAGATGAATGTTTTGATAAATTTATGACTAGATTTAATGCAAGTTTAGAGTATAAAAGCGATAAATTTATACCGGCTGTCTCTGTGCATTCGCCATATTCTACGCGCCCAGAACTTACTAAAAAAGCACTAAATTTAGCTAGAGAAAAAGATCTTTTAGTTAGCACTCATTTTTTAGAAAGCAAGCAGGAAAAAATGTGGCTAGAAAGTGGAAGTGGCGAGTTTAAATCTTGGTTATCAAGCTTTACTTTAAATCCTACTCCGCTTTACTCTCCTAGTCAATTTTTAGCGAATTTTAGTGGCATAAGAACACTTTTTACTCACTGCGTTTGGAGTGATGATTATCTTGAGTTTTTTGATAAAAACTTACATAGCGTTACTACTTGCGCAGTCTCAAATAGGCTTTTAGGGCAAAAAAAACTAAATTTAAATAAAATAATAGAACAAAATCTATCTTTAAATATCGCAACAGACGGGCTTAGCTCAAACATTAGTCTTAATTTTTTTGATGAACTTAGAGCGTTTTTATGGACGCACTGCGAATTTGAGCTAAATTTCTTAGCTAAATTTGCTATTTTGGCTTCTACAAACTGGGCGGCAAGGGCGCTCAATTTAAATTTAGGTATTTTATCTAGTGGAAGGATTGCTGATATAGCAGTATATAAAGGGCTTGATGTTAGAGATAGCACTCAGTTAGCAACTGAGCTCATACTGCATACAAAAGAAGTTAAAAAATTATTTATAAAGGGTGATGAATGCAAATTTTAAAGCTTATATTTTCGCCGTTTGTGGCTATTTTTAAATTTATCAATACGTATTTTAAAACGTCTGTTTTTTTGTTTATCGTAGCACTTGTTTTATTTAGCGGCGATAAGGTTTCAAATCCAAATTTAACGCAGATATCTCTAAATGGTGCTATAGTTGATGAAAAAATGGTTTTAGATCAAATTTATGAAGCCATGGATGATGAGTCTATAAAGGGCGTTTTATTTGACGTAGATAGTCCAGGTGGCGCTTTGGCTCCTAGCATTGCTATAAGCGACGCTTTGCGTGAGCTAAAAGCCAAAAAACCAGTTCTTGCTTACGCGAGTGGAACTATGGCTAGTGGAAGTTATTACGCTAGTATTTGGGCGGATAAAATTTATGCAAATCGTGGAAGTTTTATAGGATCTATCGGCGTGATAATGCAAGGTGCAAATATAGAAGAGTTGGCAAATAAAATAGGCATCAAAACTCAAATCATAAAAGCCGGGGAATTTAAAGAAGCCGGTGCGTTTTATCGTGCGTGGAGTAAGGCAGAAAAAGATGAACTTCAAAATTTGGTTAATAAAAGTTATGAGCTATTTTGCACTGACGTAGCAAAAGCTAGAAAGCTAAATTTAAAAGACGTAGATATTTGGGCTAATGCTAGAGTGTTTTTAGCAAATGACGCTCTAAAGCTTGGACTCATAGATGGAATCAAAAGCTATCGTGACGCTAAAAAAGAACTTGAGATCTTAAGTGGAGTGGAAAATCCTATCTGGAAAGAGCGTCCTATGTTTGATAGGTTTATATCAAATTTTACTAAAGAAAGTGCGAATTTAATGTTTAAAATATTTTTTGGAAATGAGGTAAGATGAAGCTTCATTCTTTACATATAGGCAAGTTGCAACGAGTAGAAGAGGGTAAAAACATAAAAGTCGTTTTTGAAACGGGTATGCTTAAAGATAGCATTGATGGTGAGGTTTTTTGCACTCAAATGGGCTTTGTAGGCGACTTTGTAAGTGATACTAAAAACCATGGTGGGCTAGAAAAAGCGGTTTTTGCAAATAGTTTGCAAAATTATGCTATTTGGTCGAAATATCTAAAAAAAGATATGAAGATCGGCTTTATGGGTGAAAACTTATGTATAGATGGACTAGATGAAAACAAAGTATGCGTGGGCGACATACACAAAATAGGTTCGCTTATTTTACAAGTATCTCAGCCTAGAAAACCTTGTTTTAAGATATCAGGTGTTTGGGATGATAAAGGTTTTACTAAAGAGATATTTAAAACTGGGCTAACTGGCTGGTATTACCGTGTTTTAGAAGAAGGAAGCACTAAACGCGGCGATGAGATAGAGATCGTCAAAAAAGATGAAGTTTGTATGAGCATAATGGAAGTAAATATGCTTTTTTATGATCCAAAAAATCATCTAAATTTGATGGATAAATTTAAGAGATTAAAGACTTTAAGTAGCGGTTGGGATAGTGTTATAGAAAAGCGTATAAAAGGTGTTTATGATAATTCTTATATGAGTGAGTTGTAAAATATAAAAAATGATCTGACCGGTAGTTCCGGTCAAATTTACGCTAAAATCTTCTGCCTATAGAAAACTCAAAGCTACTTGTATCATCGCCTGGTTTGTCGTTTAATGCTTTGGCATAGATAAGTTGAAGTGGTCCAATAGGAGTTAGCCATTCTATACCAGCACCTGTGCTGTAGCGCTTTATCTCATTTAAACTATCATCGCCTATCATACCATAATCAAAAAATAAAACCCCACGCATTTTTAAACGATCTATGATAGGAAAACTTAGCTCTGCTGAGTTGTTAAACGCTATCTTACCACCCATATCTATATTTTTTGTAGCTCCGCTACTTATAGTTATGTCTTTTTTTGGCGTTACGCTTCTGTTATCGTATCCCCTTATGCTTCTTATACCACCTAAGAATAGTTTTTCATTGATAGGAAGTTTAGCATCGTCACTATTCCATATATAGCCAAAATTCGATTTATATCTAAGGATCAAATCATAATCTATATAATCCCTAAGTCCAAAATAGTAGTTAAAATTTGTTTTATTTTTTACAAATTCAATATCTCCGCCGACTCCTGCATACTCAAAGTTCGTGCCTGCTATGATACCGCTTCTTGGCAAGTAGTAGTCATCTGTGTTGTTAAATGTGATGCCAGGTATTAATGAGCTTTTTAAATTTGTGCCGTTTTGGTATCCAGCTGCTTTATAAAACTGATCCAAACCGCTAATTTTGCTCTGTTCGATCTGATATGTTAAAAATGCAGTTACGTATCTACCTAGCTTTCTACCACCTGTTATAGAAGCTCCATAGTTTTTCTCTCTATAATCATCCCACTCATAGTCGTTTGCAAAAAGATTTCCGCCAAGACTATATTCTGAGTCAAAGACCCTAGGATTTGTAAGTCCTATATTTCCGCTAAGAGTGTCATCGCTTTTATCGACGCTTATACTGCCTTTGTATCCGCTACCAAATACGTTCGTATCGCTTACTCCAGCGCTTAAAAGCAGACCATCACTTGTCCCATATCCTATACCGCCTGTTATACTACCTGTTGAAGTTTCTTTTACTTTTACTTCTAGATCTACTTGATCTTTGCTTATCCTATTTTCTTTTATCTCTACATCTTCAAAGTAACTACTTCTTTTAAGTGCGTTTTTAGAATCTACAAGGTCACTTCTGTTGTATAAATTTCCCTCAGTCAAGTACATTTCACGTCGGATAACTCTATCTACTGTTCTGTCATTTCCAGAGATTATAACGTTTCTTATATATACTTGATCGTTTGGAACTACCTGATATACTATATCTACTGTATGATCTGTCTCGTTTTTCTCTGTTTTTGGATAAACTTTTACATAAGCATAGCCTTTGTCTGCTACTATATTTTCAAGTTTTTCTACATCGCCTCTAAGCCAAGCAGAATTTAGTCTATCGCCTGTTTCAAGTTTAAAGCCTTTTATGATCTCATCTGTATTTAGCTCAAGCTCACTAGGAGCTTCTATGCTTATACTACTTACTTTATATGCTTCACCTTCGTTTATATAATAAGTAAGATCGGCTGTGTAGTTATCAAAATATGTATTTAAATACGGATTAGAAACACTAACATCAAGATAACCTTTTTTTAGGTATTCTTCTTTGATCTTTGATGGATCGTTTGGGAGTTCATATATCTTTACGCTACCATCATTTAGCCCCCACATCCAGCCCATAAATTCACGTTCTTTATTTGCTATAGCCGGTTCTATATCTGAGTAATCAAGAACTTTTGCACCTTCTAAATTTACATTTTCTATAGTGATTTTCTCGCCTCTATTTATGGTCATTATGACTTGAAGTGCATTTTCGTTTCCGTGCAGTGGAGTGGTTTTTACATCTACAACTGTATCAAAATAGCTTTTAGCTTCATAAAACTGCCTTATTCTCTCTTTTGCTTTTTTTATGCCTACGTTATCATACATTTGACCTTGTTTTATGCCAAGTATGCCATCAATAGCTTTTTTATCATTTGTTACGACACCTTCTATATCAAGTTTTGCTATCGTAGGTTTTTCTTTGAAATTTATAATAACGTTTCCGTCATTTTCTTCTATGTAGATATCTTTAAAATATCCTTGTTTATATAAATTTAAAATAGCTTGATTTGAGGATTGTTCAGTTAGATTATCGCCTATTTTTAATCCAGAGATATCATTTGCTATATCGTTTGATAAGTGGATAAGCCCTTTGTATGTTATGGATTTTATAGTAGCAGCATTTAGCGCGGACGCTGCAACCAAGCTTAAAAAGAAAATTTTTTTCATTAATTTTTGCCTAAAGTTAAGTAATTTTCGCCATACTATCATAAATACTTTTAACATACAATAAATTTAAAAAAATGATACAAATTTGATAGCATAATAAAATTTTTTTTAAATTTAAAGTATAATTGCGAAAAAATTATCAAGGAAATATATGAAAGTTGGAATAATCGGACTTGGACTTATAGGCGGATCCCTTGGTCTAGCCCTTAGAGATATGAAGATCATCTCTAGTGTCAGCGGTTATGATCTAAATAAGCAAAATGAAGAGGACGCTCTAAAGCTCGGTTTGATTGATAAGATCATCAGTTTTGAAGAGATGAAACGTACTTGCGATATGATATTTTTAGCTATTCCTGTTGAAGCCATCATAAAGGTTTTGGGTGATTTAAAAGATATACCAAAAAATACTACGATAGTAGATCTTGGCTCTACGAAATCTAAAATATTAGAAAAATGCCCAAAAGAGATAAGAGAAAATTTCGTAGCAGCTCACCCTATGGCAGGAACTGAAAACTCAGGCCCTAAAGCGGCGTTTAAATCCCTTTTAAATGGTGCTGTTGTAGTAGTATGCGATGATAAAAATGCACACGAAAAGCATATAAAAAGGGCAGTTGAGATACTAAGTCATGCCGGTATGAAGATCATTTTTATGGATGCAAAAAGCCACGATCATCATGTAGGCATCATATCGCATTTGCCTCACGCTATTAGCTATAGTTTGGTAAATGCTACGCTAAAAGAAGAAGATAAAAGAAATATTTTGTTGCTAGCTGGTGGTAGCTTTAGCGGAATGGCTCGCATTGCAAAGTCAAGTCCCCAAATGTGGGTGGATATATTTAAGCAAAATAAAGATAATCTTATCAGCGCGATTGATTCATTCAAAAATGAGCTTCAAATTTGTCAAGATTTGATAAAAGGCGAAAAATGGGACGAATTAAAAGAGTGGATGAACACTGCTAGAAAACTTAGAGATATTTTGTAGTTAAATTTATAATTATTTTGATAAAATCACAAAATTAGATGTAAATAAAGGTAGAATATGAGAAAAAATAACGGATTTAGGGGTTTAGTTTATATAGTTGTCATTTTGGTTTTAGTAGTCAGTTTTTTTGGGCTTTTAAGCTCTAGTATGTTTGACAAAAATAGCCCAAAAGTGGCTCTTGAATCTCAAATTTACTGGAATTTAAAAGATCCTATACCTATAAAGATAGAAGATGAAAGCGGTATCAAATTTATAAAAGTTATACTAAATGACGGCACCTCATCTCAAGTAGTTATGAGCCAAGAGTTTAAAGACAGCCCAAAACAACTCTCATTTAATATCTCTTTCCCAAAAAGAAATACGTTTAATGAAAAGAAAAATTATACTCTTATCGTAGAAGCGACTGATAATAGTAAATGGAATTTTTTTAGAGGAAACGAAGCCGCCACACAAGCAGAGCTAAAGATAGACACGAAAAGACCGGAGCTTTACGCGCTAAATCAATCATACAAGATAGCAAAAGGTGGTTCTGCAGCAGTTGTATTTAGAGCTAGTGATCCAAATTTGGACGAAGTTTATATTATGACAAATTATGGCAAGAAATTTAAAGCTACACCATTTTACAAAGAAGGATATTACGCTTCTTTGGTTGCTTGGCCTGTTAGCGTAGATGATTTTAGTGCTGATATAGTTGCGGTTGATAAAGCAAAAAACAGAAGTTCTATGAGAATAAAATACTTCTTACAAGATAGAAAATATAGGGTTTCAAAAATATCATTAAGCGATAGATTTTTAGACGGCAAGATACTTGATCTTACAAATATGCACTCAAATGATCCTGATTCTATGGATAAATTGGCTAAATTTAAATTTATAAACGAAACACTTAGGATATCAAATGAGAAAAAAATATCGCAGATAACCTCAGTCGTCCCAGAAGAATCTATAAACTCATTTTACGTAAAACCTTTTTATCCTCTTAAAAATGGTGCTGCGGTTGCTAGTTTTGGCGATCATAGGTATTATACCTATGATGGACAAAATGTAAGTGAAAGTTGGCATTTAGGGCTAGATCTTGCAAGTACGGCTGGAGCTGATATCATATCAAGCAACAATGCAATAGTCGCTTTTAACGCAGATAATGGAATTTATGGTTTAAATTTAATTTTATATCACGGATTTGGACTTTATACGCTTTATGGACATTGTAATAGTTCTGTAGTAAATACGAAAGATATGGTATCTGCTGAACAGCTCATCGCTACAACAGGTACTAGCGGTCTAGCTTTAGGCGATCACTTGCACTTTGGAGTTTTAGTTCAAGGCGTAGAAGTCAGACCAGAAGAGTGGATGGATACTAAATGGATGAAAGACAACATCTATGATGTGCTTGAACTCTCAAAACAGGTTATAGATAAAAAATAGCTACTAAAATAAGCTATAAATTTAAACTATGCAAGGCAAAGTGATAGGATAGCGTGATTGAAATAGATTAAAGCAAATTTAGCTAAAACAGCACTTTTGTATAGATAACTAAGAAGAGCGGTAATTGCTTTTATTGTGAAATTATTGAACTAAATTTCTAATCGATAAATTTTATTTACCGGTTTTTTGATATAATTTTGCATAAAATTTGATAAGGATTATAAATTTGAAACAAACAACGATAGCAAAAAAGGTCGAGGGAGTAGGTATCGGTCTGCATAAAGGTGAGCCGATTAAGATCATACTTGAACCGCTAGAAAAAGATATGGGTATAGTTTTTTATAGAAGCGATTTGGGGACTAGCTTTAGGGCTGAGCCAAAAAATGTCATAAATACGCAAATGGCGACTGTAGTTGGAAATGAAAAAGGCTACGTTTCTACTATAGAACATCTTCTTGGAGCCATAAATGGCTATGGAATAGACAATATCCGAATAGTTTTAGACGCAAACGAAGTACCTGTTATGGACGGAAGTGCGATAAGCTTTTGTATGATGCTAGATGAAGCCGGTGTTAGGGAGCTTGATGGCGATAAAAAAGTTCTTGTGATAAAAAAAGATGTCGAGGTAAAAGAGGGCGATAAATACGTAAAAGTAAGTCCTAGCAAAAATCCTAAATTTAACTATACTATCAAATTTGAAAATCCAGTTATCGGAAAGCAAAGCTATACGTTTGAGTTTAGCAAACAAAACTTTATCAATGAAATAGCGCGCGCTAGAACTTTTGGATTTTTAAAAGACGTTCAAAAATTAAACGCTATGGGGCTAGCGCTTGGCGGAAGCCTAGATAATGCTGTTGTTATTGATGATACGCATATCTTAAATCCAGAGGGGCTTAGATTTGAAGATGAGTTTGTTCGCCATAAAATTCTTGATGCTATAGGCGATATAAGCTTGCTTGGAGCACCTATGGTTGGGGATTATGAGGCTTATGCAGGAAGTCATGATCTTAACCATAAGCTAACAAAAGCTATCTTAGCTGATGAAAAAAACTATGAGATAGTTACCATAAAAGAAGGGCTTAAAGAGCCAGAATACGCAAAGGCTTTTGCATAAAACAGGTTGGAATTTTAGTCGTAGCTCTTTCGTCTCCACTTCTTGTAGGAATTTACGAAAATGATGTTTTAATAAATACTATATCAAGCGATGATAGAGCAAGCGAAGCTTTGATAAGCATCTTATCTCAGATCGGAAGTAAATTTAAGATCAAAAGCATAACTTATGCAAATACTCCTGGTAGTTTTATGGGTTTAAAAGTATCTTATGTCGTGCTTAAGACGTATTGTATTGCAAAAGATTGCGATTTTTACGCAGTTAGTGGCTTTGAGCTAAATAATTATGGCGCCATTAAGGCAAATAAAAATATGAGCTTCGTCTATGAAAACGGGAGCGTAAATTTAAAAAAAGTTATGCCAACCCCATTTAGTTTGCCTAGCAATTTATCAAATTTAAATAGAAGTTGTGATACACTGCCTAATTATATTATAGATGCGATTTAGGAGAGATTTTGAAGATACTTACACCAGCTACGAGTGCAAATTTAGGCCCAGGATTTGACAGCCTTGGTTTAGCTTTAAAATTATATAATGAAGTTGTCGTTTCGCCACAAAAATTTACTTCTATTTCCATAGTCGGCGAAGGAAGTGACAAGATAAGTCTTAGAAAAAATAATACGTTTATAAATATCTTCAATCAAATTGTATTTGAACTTACGGGCAAACATTTAAATTTTAAGTTTTCTTTTACTAACAATATCCCGTTTTCTAGAGGTCTTGGTAGTAGCTCTTCTGTTATTGTAAGTGCGATAGCTTTGGCTTATCAAATTTCAGGATTTAAAACAGATAGACAGCAAGTGCTAAATAGAGCTTTGGAATTTGAAAATCATCCAGACAATATCTCTCCAGCGGTTTGGGGCGGATTTACCGCAAATGTCGTTCATAAAGGTGTCGTGTATTCGCACAAAATGGACTTAAGCTCAGATCTTAGGGCTGTAGTCGTGATACCAAATAACGCTATGAGTACAAAACAATCTAGAGGAAAGCTACCAAAATCATACTCTATGAAAGACGTCGTTAGCAACATATCTCACGCAGCTTATCTTACAGCTTGTTTTATGAGTAAAGATTATACAAATTTAAAAATAGCAAGTATAGATAAGATGCACGAAGAGATCCGTATGCAAGGACTAAATGAGCTTTTTGAAATAAGAGAGTTAGCCTATAATAACGGGGCTTTGATGAGCAATTTATCAGGTAGTGGCTCTAGCTTTTTAAATTTGACATACAAAGACGATGCAAATAGACTAAAAGATCTGTTAAAGCAGAGATTTGGTGATTTTAGAGTTGAAGTTTTTGAGCTAGATAACAACGGATTTATGATAAGCCAAAAATAAAGAAAATTGAGATATAATATGAACAAAAATCATAAACCGATAAGAATGTGCGTGGTTTGTAAGGGTAGATTCTTTCAAAATGAACTTTTTAAATTTGCTTCTATTGATGATGAGATAATACCAAATCCAAAAAATACAAGATCATTTTACTTGTGTAAAAACTGTATGCAAAAAGATAGAAAAGAACTAAAAAAGCCACTTTCAAGGTTTAGTAAAAATAGTGTAAATTTAAAGGAGATACTAATAGATGGCTAATATTAGAATTCATGAAATAGCAAAAGAGCTTGGTTACTCAAATAAAGAGATTTTAGAAAAAGCAAAAGAGCTTGGTTTTAAGGTCACTACTTCATCTAGTGCTGTATCGCCAGAGGACGCAGTTAAACTTTATGACTATGTTCAATTTGGCAAAAAACCAGATGATATGGAAAAGAAAAGTAAAGAGAGCCATCAACAAAAGACTAAGGTTGTTAAAAAAGAAGATAAAAAACAATCACAAGAGATTCAAGCAAATACCCAAAACGAACAGATCAAAAAACAGAGCCTTAAGAAGCAAGATGATATAAAAAAACAAGAACCAAAAGAGAATGAAATCGAGCAAAAAGAAGAGAGTTTAGCTAGTTCTAGTCTTGCAAAAAGAAGAGGGCTGATAATAGTAAAAAAGAAAAAAGAAGAAAATATAGCCCAACAAGTAGCGCAAAAAATACAAGCCACGCAACCAGCTAATAAGACACTAGAGGCTATATTTAGCAGTAACGATGATAATTTAAAAAAGAAGAAAAAAGAGAAAAAAATAACCCCTGCATCTAAAAAAAATAATTCAGCAAAGATCGATTTATTAGACGGAATAAACTTTAGCAATGACATAGTCATAGAAGATGAAAATGTCGTAGTTTTACCTGATTTTACCATACAGCCTATCGAAGTTGAGCGTCAAAATACGATAAAAAAACAATTAAACATTTATAAAACCGCACAAAACAATACTTATAATTTTGAAGGCGGAATTCAAAGAAATTCACGCAAAAAACATAAAAAAGTTGTAAAAGATAAAGAAAATGAAGAGATAACTAGTGTAAATATTCCAAAAGAGATACGTTTATATGAATTTGCAGATAAGATAAAAAAATCTCCTAGCGATATCATAGCAAAACTATTTATGCTAGGAAAAATGACGACTAAAAATGACTTTTTAGAAGAAGATGAGATAGAAATACTTGGCGCAGAATTTAATATAGAAATCAACATCATAGATACGCAAGAAGCGTTTGATTACGTAAAAGCTTATGACGATGAAGAGATAAATATTAACAAAAATGAAGAAACAAGGGCTCCAGTTGTCACTATAATGGGTCACGTAGATCATGGTAAAACTAGTTTGCTTGACTATATAAGAAACTCACGCGTAGCTAGCGGTGAGGCTGGCGGTATCACTCAGCACGTTGGTGCTTATATGGTTGAAAAAAATGGTAAAAATATAACATTTATAGACACTCCAGGACACGAAGCATTTACGGCTATGCGTGCGCGTGGAGCTAGCGTAACTGATATAGTCATCATAGTCGTAGCAGCAGATGATGGAGTAAAACCTCAAACAAAAGAAGCTATAAATCATGCAAAAGCAGCAGGAGTGCCTATCATCATAGCTATAAATAAAATGGATAAAGAAAATGCAAATCCAGATCTTGTAAAAACAGGACTTGCTGAGTTAGATATATTGCCTACTGAATGGGGTGGAACTTACGAGTTTGTGCCGATTTCAGCTAAAACAGGTATGGGCATCGAAGATCTGCTAGAAATAGTTCTTCTTCAAGCTGAAATTTTGGAACTAAAAGCAAATCCTAATAGAGAAGCAAAAGCTACTGTTATAGAAAGTTCTCTTCAAAAAGGTCGCGGACCGGTGGCTACTATCATAGTAGAAAACGGAACTTTGAAAGTAGGAGATACTATAGTTGCTGGTGTGGCTTATGGAAAAGTAAGGGCGTTGCAAGATGACAAGGGAAATGCTCTAAATTCTATAAAACCAGGCGAATGCGGTGTCATCATAGGACTTAGTGAAGTTCCAGATGCCGGAGAGACTTTAATTAGCGTCAAAACAGATAAAGAAGCGCGTGAATATGCCGCTAAAAAATATGAATATCTAAGACAAAAAGAGCTTAGTAAATCTACAAAAGTAACGCTTGATGAACTTAGTGCAAAAATAGCCGAAGGTGAGTTAAAAAGCCTTCCGGTTATCATAAAAGCAGATGTTCAAGGATCATTAGAAGCTATAAAAGCTAGTCTTGAAAAATTAAGAAACGATGAGATAAAAGTAGATATAATCCATGCCGGAGTAGGCGGTATAAGCCAAAGTGACGTTGGTCTTGCTAGTGCAAGTGCAAACTGCGTTATCATCGGTTTTAATATCAGACCAACTGGCGAAGTCAAAGAAAAAGCAAAAGAAAAAGGCGTAGAAATAAAAACATATAGCATTATTTATAATCTTATAGATGATGTAAAAGCACTCTTAAGCGGTCTTATGAGTCCGATAATAAGCGAAGAAGATCTTGGTCAAGCAGTTATCAAACAAGTTATAAACGTACCAAAGATCGGGCAGATCGCAGGCTGTATGGTAACTGATGGTAGCATACACAGAGGTGCTAAGATAAGAGTTATTCGTGATGGTATCGTTGTATTTGAGGGAAATATCAGCTCGTTAAAGAGATTTAAAGATGATGCAAAAGAGGTATCAAAAGGATATGAATGTGGTGTAGGCATAGAGGGTTATAACGATATGAGAGAGGGCGATTATATAGAAAGCTATAAAGAAGTGCAAAACAAGGCAGAACTATGAATGCCGCCGAAGTCAAACGACTAAGAACAGAGAGTATATTAAAAGAGCTTATCCCAGAAGCTCTTAGCACTTTAGAAGATGCGTATTTAAAAGGACTTTGCGTTACTGATGTTGAGTGTAAAAAAGGCAGGTATGATGCTTTTGTGTATCTTGATAAAATGATGCTTGATGAAAGAGAGCAAGCTTATGTTCTTAGCCATTTAAAAAGAGTGTGTAAGTATATTCAAAATCATTGTATGGCGGCTGAGGGTTGGTATAGAGCTCCAAATTTTCATTTTAAATTTGATGATAGACTAGAGTATCAAAATCGTATAGATAAGGTTTTTGATAAGATCTCAAGCGAACTACAAAAAGGCGACAAATGACAGATTTAGCAGCTCTAGTTTCTGAATGCGGTGTAAATTTATATGACACAGAAATAGCAAACGATAATGGTAGGACTATATTTAGAGTATATATCACAAAAAACGGCGGTGTAAATTTAAATGATTGCGAAGCCGTCAGCAGACTACTTTCGCCTATTTATGATGTTATGCCTCCAGTCAGTGGAGACTGGGTTTTAGAGGTTTCAAGTCCAGGAATCGAAAGAAAACTTAGCAAAATAGAGCATTTTAAAGCTAGCATCGGCGAACTTGTAAAAATAAGCTTAAATGATAAAAGTGAGCTAAAAGGCAAGGTTTTATCTGTTACTGATGATAAAATCGCTATAGATATAGATGGTGTCTCTAACGATATAAATTTTATAGATATCAAAAGGGCAAAAACATATATAGAGTGGTGATTGCCATTTAGCATTTAATGCACATCATAGAAAAAGCCGTTATAGACTTTTTCTACTTTACTTTTTATACCTTTAGAAGCTTTTATATATTTCTTTACTTTAAAATAAGCTTTGTTGCATTTTACAATTATCGGTAGCGCGTTTTGTTTCTGCTATAATTTTTTAATCCGTCATTGTTCTTGCAATCAAGTATAATGAACTACACATTTAAATTTCTAAGTGCTTATATTTTTTAGCGTTAAAAACATAAAAAGCAATATTTTGTTATTTATTCAAATTTAGGCTCTAGTTTTTGGCAGGTTAGTTCTAATTTATCCTTGTTTTGTTTAAAATGATATATCCATTCGTCTGTTTCGTAGCTGATTTTTTTAGCTTTTTTTGGTTTTTTGAGCGTTTTTAGCTTATCTAAAATTGTTGGAACTTCTTTTAAAATAAGAGTTTTTATACTCATATCCATACCGTGATTTAAATTTTTTATAAATTTACCATCGACTTGGTTTTGATCTTTTATTAAAGTCAAATTTGAATCAAATTTAAATAGCTTTAAATTCTCATAAAATTTAGATTTATCATAGTAGTTTGCTATATGATCATTTATTGAGTGATATCCTATATAAATAGGCTTATTTGATCTGCTTTGAATATACAAATGTTTTGGGTAATTAACATCTCTTATATCTAATCTGCTTTTAGAACAAAAATATGGCGAAGCGGAATTTGAAGTCCATTTTGTTTTATCTGAATAAAAAAAGATTAAATTTTTTCTGATTGCATTTGTCGCTGAATATCTTATATAGTCTATCTCTTTACCAAAGCCCATAGCTGAGAATTGTAAATAATTTTTATTTTTTAAAATATCGCTAGAGATATTCCAAGATGAGTTATCCACTACGCCATCTATAATCCAAGGTGAGATTTTGGCACACAAATTTGCTATATATCCACCATGGCTTGAGCCTACTAAGATGCAAGGCACCCCCCCCCACCTATCATCATTACAATTAAACGGCGGATTTGCTTTGACGTGTAAAATAGCATTTATAACATCAATTGCACTCATCAAACCAAAGTTTTGATAATCTCCATTTGGCGGTTGAAAAGTAAAATGCAAATTTAGTTCAAAATCACTTGAAAACTTACCATTTACTTTACCTAAAGCTATAAATAAATTTAGAGAATTTACTATATTATCTACATATTGCGTATCTTCTGATTTTGTTTCAAAATCTTTTTCAAGCTTAAAACCTATGGCTTCGCAGCTGGTTCTAAAGATAAGTTTATCTATATCATCAAGTATAGTTTTTGCTCCGATTTGTGGGCGATTTGCTATGCAGTGGTAATTCACGCTTAAAACAGCAACATTTAAATTTAAAGCTATACTCTGGGCTAAATGCTCTTTATAGCTATAATTTGCATCTGCTCCAAGCCCTGGGATAATGCAAACAATGGCTTCAATGCTTTTACTATCATCATAAGTTAAAAAGAAATTTAAAAGTGATTTTCGCTCTATCCCAAGCTCTACATCATCGCAGCTTTTTATATCATAAGTTTTAGTTTGAATCATTTTATCCTCTCATAAGCTGTTTTTATACCATTTTTAAGAAAATATCCATCATTTTGCATTATATAAAACTCTATCTTAGCACCTCTTAGCAAAATTCCCTCACTGCTAAAAACTCTATTTAAGTCGTATCTTTTAGCGTTTTCATCTATCAAAATCGCGGTTGTAAAATTGTCTTTGGAGCTAAGACTTATCATGTGTTCGCCAAAATTTAGTATATAACGCTCATCTTTTTTGCTTAGATTACGCCTAAAATCCTTGCTTTTAAATACCATCGTTTCAAATTCAGGCACAAAAACTCTTTTTAGCCCTTCATCATTTATCTTTTGCGAACACCCTAAAAATAGTAAAGTAAAAATGGCTATCAAATAACGTATTTTAACCATTTACAGCACTTTTGCTATAAGCTCGATAGGATTTTCACATCTCATATCGGAATTTTGAAGATGAAGTGCGTTATTTAGTTGCATTTTACAAGCACTGCACTCTGCACTTACGCAGTTAGCTTCAGTTTTTATTATGCTATTAGCTCTGCTAATTCCTGCTGCGCGAGATAAATGATACTTCTCACTTTGCATAGTAACGCCACCAAATCCACAACAACTAATAGTATCGCTCATCTCTTTGATATTATAAACCTTACTTAGTAAAGCTCTAGGTTCTTTAAATACGCCTTGCATTTTTTTAGCGTGACAAGGGTCGTGATAAGTAATAGTGGCTTTATCTAAATTTGCCCCTATTTTTGCAAGAATTTCACTTAAATTTGTATATTTCTCAAAATACTCAGTAGCCAAAAATATCTTTTTACTCACATTTTTAGCACGGCTCTTCCACTCTTCATCATTTGCAAAAAAATGTTCGTAATCAACCTTTATCATCGCACTACAAGTGGCTTCTGGGATAATGATAGCTTCACAAATTTCAAGCATTTTCTCAAAATACGCAATATTTTTTTTAGCCAAAACCTCAACTGTGTTAAAGTCTCCTGTAAAATACGCCGGAGCAGCACAACAACTTTGATCTTTCATCAAATGAGCATTTAAATTTAATGTTTTACAAATTTTAAGTAACCCTTCGCCGATGCTAGTATATGCGTAGTTTCCCATACAGCCTATGAAAATTCCGATTGTTTTTTCGCCGCCGTTATCGATAAATTCTAGATGAGAATTTAAAAAACTCTTTTTACTTGCAGCTGGAAGTAGTCTTTCTTTCTTTAACATAGGAATGCTAAAACGCGCTTGCATCTCGCCGTTTCCTACTTTAAATCCACAACTTTGAAAAACATATCCCATACGAGCTGCAAGATCCATAATCTTACGATGTCTAAGTAGCCAAAAAAATACTTTTTTAAACCACGCTATACCGAATTTATCTGCTATATCGCGTCTTACGTTTTCTATCATCGTATCAGTTGCTAATAAATTTGGACATTCGCTTACGCAATTTGTACATAAAAAGCAACTTTCAAATATATCTTTAGCGTTTTTATCTAGCTCAAGCTCACCGCGACTATAAGCACCAAGCAAGTCAAGAAATCCCCTAGGGCTCTTTGTCTCATCGCCACTGATCTTGAAAATAGTGCAGTTTGGCTTACATTTTCCACATTTTACACACGCATCTGAAATGATATTAAATTTATATTTTTGCATTTAACTTCTCTGTTTTTTTGTGCTTGCTTTTACAGCTTCTATAAAAGCACTTCTAATAGCGTATTTTTCAAGCTGGGCTACGCCTTCTATCGTAGTACCTCCTGGGCTACAAACTGCTTCTTTGATAAGAGCTGGATGCGAACTTGCTAAAAGCTTACTAAAGCCGTTAAAAAGCCCATTTACTAAGATATTTGCATCATCTTTTTTTAATCCTTCTAAAACTCCTGCGTTACTTAGAGCTTCAGCTACGATAGCAAGATATGCAGGCGCACATCCTGCTAGCACACTAGCGGCGTCTAGCTCATTTTTAGTTTCGAGCTTGACTGAGCTACCAAAGCCGTTTAAAATTTGCGATATCAAAAGTGTGTCGCCTTCACTCATAAAAGGCGTTATGCTAGAGTTAAATTTAGCAGCGATATTTGGTAAGCAAACAGCGTAATTTTGAGCTTTTATATGAGTTTTTAATAGTTTAAGATCTGTTCTTGCTAATACGCTTATGCAAACTTTTGCATCTCCTTTTAGTAAATTTGATACACTTTGTAAAGCATACGGCTTTACTGCAAGTATTATATTTTTATCTTTTATATCAAAGACATCGCCATAAAGCTCTACGCTAAATCCTGCTTCTTTTAGATCTGCAAGTTTTGCTTTATCTCTTCCTACTATAATGACATCAAAACCGCTATTTTTTAGCCCGTAAGCCATAGCAGTCCCCATATTTCCGCCGCCTAAAATATATATTTTCATTTTACAACCTGTTTTAAAACTGAAATATCATCAAATTTACTCATATTCTCATCGTTTTTTATAAAATTTGTTATATCATTTAAGCTATATTTTGTATGATTAAAGCTTACGATACTTATCTCATCGCCACTTTTTAAAAAGCGATTTTCACCCTTAGGTTCATATCTAGTGGCTCCTATTGTGATGATGACATCTTTTTTATACCCGCTTTTTCTTAGAATTTCACCTAAATCCTCAAGTACAGAAAAATCTTTTTGAGAGTTAAAAGTGTCTTTTATCCAGCCTAAAAGCTTGGCGTAGATATAGTTATATTCACTTATTTTCGCACACTCGCCATACCTAAAAAACTCTTCATTGCTTTTTAAAAACGAAACTAAAGAGTAATCGTTGCAAATACCGGTTTCATCAAATTTATCTATTTTTATCTCGTTACCAAAACCTTTTGAACCACTTGAGAAATTCTTTTTTTGAGATATTTTAGTAGCTGTCTTATCACCTCTGATAGAAGCGTCGTTAAATGCCATAAACGCAATCGGCGTGATACCTTTGACGATACCATTTTCATACTCAAACTCACATCTAATGGCTATTTCTGGTTCAGCTTGAATATCTTTACCGCGAGCTAATATCAAATTTAAATTATCAATACAATCTCTTCCCAAAAATCCATCAAATCCAGGAATATAAAAAGGGAAAATCCCTTTTGGAGCGTCTGCTTCTTTGGTCTTGATATCCACAAAATCACTAGCCTCTCCTGCTTGTTCTAAATGAAAAGCAAAGTTCCCGACCACCCCAAATCCTAAAAAATTTTTCATCTTTATACCGTTTTTGAAAAGCTATTTTTGACGTCTTTAAATTTGACCATATATTCATCAAAACACATAGCGATATTTCTTATAAGAAGAGTTCCTGTTTCATTTACTTTTATCTTTTGGGGCGAAATTTCTATAAAATCCTTTAACTCTTCAAGTTCATTTAGCTCATCTTTAAAATGTTCCCAAAAATCAATGTTAAATTTAGTTTCAATAGCTTTTATATCAAGAGCAAAATTCGCCATAAGATCCATAATCACGGCTTTTCTTAGCTTGTCCTCTTTGCTTAGCATTATACCTTTGAAATTTGGCAATTTGCCCTCGTCGATAGCTTTTTCGTATCCGTCCATATCTTTGAAATTTTGCGCATAGTAGTCCTCGCCCTCACCTATACTAGTAAGTCCGATACCGATGAGATCAGCACCGCCCTTGGTCGTATATCCTTGGAAATTTCTATGGAGCGTCCCGCTTTTTAGTGCGTGAAATAGCTCATCACTAGGCTTAGCGTAGTGATCCATTCCTATCATTTTGTATCCGTTTGATGTGAGAAATTCCATAGTGTATTTTAGAATTTCTAGCTTGACTTTTGGGCTTGGAAGAGTGCTTTCATCAAATTTTCTCATACTCTTTTTAATCCATGGCACATGAGCGTAATTAAACACGGCAAATCTATCAGGATTTAGCTTAAGTCCTAGATCTAGCGTATTTTTAAAACTCTCTAAACTCTGAAACGGAAGTCCGTAAATAAGATCTGTATTTACGCTGATGATACCCTTAGCTCTAGCCATATCTACTGCATTTTTAGTCATCTCAAATGGCTGAATTCTATGGATCTCTTTTTGAACTTTTTCATCGAAATCTTGCACGCCAAAGCTCACTCTGTTAAACCCGTGAGTAGTTAGCACATCTAGTTGCTCTTCGTTTAAAAATCTAGGATCGATCTCACAGCTTATCTCAGCATCATCGCTCCAGTTTTTAAAATGCCTTTTTATGGATTTAATAAGCCTATTAAGCTCACTAGCGCTATAAAACGTAGGCGTTCCACCGCCAAAATGCATCTGCGTAACTTTGCGATTTGTATCTAAAACTGCACTTAAGATATCAAGCTCTTTATCTATATAATCTAAATACCTAGCCATTTTGTCGCTTTTGCTAGTGTATATGACATTACAGCCACAAAAATAACAAGCCGAACGACAAAATGGTAGATGAAAATACAATGATAAAGGTCTATTTTTATCGCCATTTCTTAGCCGTTTTGTGTATTCATCATAGCTAAACTCATCACTAAATTCCAAAGCCGTAGGATAGCTCGTATATCTTGGTCCTGGCTTAGAATACTTCACAAATGCGTCAAAGTTTATCATTGTATTTCCTTGTTTGTATGGATCAAATTTTGCATATCTACAAATAAATTTGGATGTTCTCTTTTGATTTTTTTGATTATCTGATCCAAATTTGGCTCTTTTTTAAATTTTTTGCCTTTTATCTCATTTATAGCTACACTCCAAACATCGCCAAAATCAACAGGAATATGCTGCCAAATAGATCTTTCAAGCTTTAGCTCAAAATTCTCTTTTTGTGTATTTTTTAATGAATTTAAAATAGCTTCAAACAGAGCTGCTGATATAAGAGCACACTCTTCTCCATTGCTACTGACGCCAAACCATGGGTTTGTAAGATCGATATTTCCTCTGTTTATAGTGAGCTTCATCTCTTTTTCATCTATTTGTTCTAGCTTAAATGTTGTTTGTTTTGCTTTAGAGATACCAAGAGTGCTACTTATATCATCTAATCTTTTATGCTTTTTACTCATATCTTTTCCTATCGCACCAAACCATTACGCCTTTTTGAGCATGCAAACGATTTTCTGCTTCGCTGAAGATCTCTTCTGCGTGAGCTTCAAAAACGCTTCCACTTACCTCATATCCGCGGTAAGCTGGCAAACAGTGTAAAAATTTAGCATCTTTAGCTGCTAAGCTCATCATCGCATCATCAACGCAGTATCCAGCAAAATCCTTAATGCGCTTTTCTTTTTCATCTTCTTGCCCCATAGAAACCCAAGTATCTGTAGTAACGACGTCTGCACCGCTAATAGCGGCTTTTGGATCATTTGTGATGATTAAATTTGCACCGCTTATTTTGGCGTTTTTTTCTGCCTTGTCTAAAACCCACTGCGGTACTTCATAGCCTTTTGGAGTGGCAACCCTAAGCTCAAAACCAAGCTTAGATGCAGCCATAAGCCACGAATTAGCCATATTATTGCCATCGCCTATATATGCTACTTTCATAGTTTGTAAATTTAATCCAAGTTCGCTTAAGGTAAGCAGATCGGCCATAAGCTGAACAGGATGAAAATCATCGCTAAGACCATTTATAACAGGTACGCCACTAAATTTAGCAAATTCCTCTAAATCGCTTTGTTTATAAACTCTAGCCATTATCATATCTACCATTCTTCCAAGAACTCTAGCAGTATCTTTGATAGGTTCGCCGCGCCCTAATTGTATATCGCGACTACTTAAAAATAGCCCTTTGCCGCCGAGCTGATGAATGCCGACTTCAAAGCTGACTCTTGTCCTAGTCGAACTTTTTTCAAATATCATTGCTAAGGTTTGGTCTTTGAGATAAGAGATATAATTTTTACTTTTTGCCTCTTTTTTAATCTTGGCGGCTAAATTTAAAATATCTAAAATCTCATCTTTACTAAAATCGTTTAATGTCAAAAAATGTCTCATCATCGCACTTTATTTTGGGATTTTAGGATTTTAGCTACTTCTTTTGCGTGGTAGCTTATTATCAGATCTGCTCCTGCACGCTTAAATCCAACCATTGTTTCCATCATAACACGCTCATAGTCGATGACTCCGGCTTTTGCTCCGGCTTTTAGTAGCGCATACTCGCCACTTACGTTATACGCACAGACTGGAAGAAGAGTTCTTTCTTTGATATCACGCAATATATCAAGGTAAGCTAAAGCCGGTTTTACCATTAAAATATCTGCACCTTGCGCTTCATCTTCTAAGCTTTCATTTATCGCTTCAAGGCGGTTTGCGCAGTCCATTTGGTAGCTTTTTCTATCGCCAAAGCTTGGCGCACTCTCAGCCACGTCGCGAAATGGCCCATAATACGCAGAAGCAAATTTAGTAGAATACGCCATGATCGGAAGATTTTCATATCCGTTTTCATCAAGAGCGTTTCTTAAAGTTTCTATGATGCCATCCATCATACCGCTTGGAGCTATCATATCAGCACCGGCTCTTGCATGAATTAAAGCTTGTTTAGCAGAGATCTCAAGCGTGGCGTCATTATCGACTGTTTTATGAACATAATCAAGTATTCCACAATGCCCGTGATCTGTATATTCGCAAAAGCAAAGATCAGTTATGACTACAAGCCCTGGAAATTTAGCTTTTATAGCTCTTAGAGATCTAGCGATTAGTCCATCATCACTCAAAGCGTCGCTACCTATGCTATCTTTTAGACTTGGAATTCCAAATAAAAGTATGGATTTTATACCTAAGCTTACGACTTCTTCACACTCTTTTAAAAGCTCGTCGATACTTAGCTGAAATACTCCTGGCATCGAGCTTATCTCTTTTTTGATACCATTTCCATCAACGACAAAAAGCGGATAGATGAAATCTTCTACGCAAATTTTATTTTCCCTGACCATATCGCGAACAGCAGGATTTATTCTAAGTCTTCTAAATCTCGCAAACATAATATAACTCCTAGTTTTAGTTGTTGGCAATTATATCTAAAATAATGTTAATTAAAAATTATCTATTTTTCATAAATTTAAATATTTTTGATACACTTTGGGCAAAAAACAAAAAAGAAGAGTCAATGCAAATACAAAGCTCAGAGATAGCAAATTTGCCAAGTCGTTTTGGCAAATTTAAGATAAAATCATACAAAGAAAACTCATGCAAAGAACATCTTGTTGTGTTTTCCCCAAATTTAGACGTAAGCAAACCAGTAAATGTAAGAATTCACTCAGAGTGCTTAACAGGAGATGCGATCGGTAGCTTAAAGTGCGATTGTCGCGATCAGCTAGAAGCTAGTTTAAAATACATAAACGAAAATAGCGGAATGGTCATTTACTTGCGTCAAGAAGGGCGAAACATCGGGCTACTTAATAAAGTAAATGCTTACGCCTTGCAAGATAAGGGTCTTGATACCATAGAAGCAAATCATCAGCTAGGTTTTAAAGCCGATGAGAGGACTTATGAGATAGCAAGTTTTATACTAAAAGATTTTGGTATAAAAAGCATAAATTTACTAACAAACAACCCCTTAAAACTAGCCGGTCTTACTTGTGTCAAAATAGAAAAAAGAATTCCTATCGAGATAAAATCAAATGAGTTTAACGAAGGTTATTTAAGAGTCAAAAAAGAGCAGATGGGGCATATACTTGAACAAGTTACCAAATGATTTTTGGGATAAAGTAGGCGAATTTGAGCTTATTTTACAACAATTTAATAAAATTCATAGCCTAACAAACTATAACGATATAAAACCGGTCGTAGAAGATAGCATAAAACCGCTTGAGTTTTTAGATATTAGCCCTAAAATAGTGTGCGATGTAGGAAGTGGGGCTGGTTTTCCAGCTATTTTTTTAAGCCTTATCTTGCAAACAAGCGAGTTTCATCTTTATGAGCCGATCGCTAAAAAATCAAGCTTTTTAACCTACGTAAAAACGAAGCTTGGTTTAAAAAACATAATAGTTCATCAAAAAAAACTTGAAAATAGTACTAAATTTATAGCCGACCTCATCACTTCAAGGGCGCTTATGAAAACTCAGTTTTTACTCAAAATTTGCAGTGGATTTTATGATGAAAATACAAATTTTTTACTATATAAAGGAAGTCTAGCAAAAGATGAGATCGATGACTTAGAGTGCCAAAAAGATATCATCAAAAGCAAAGCTCATAGAAATTATATATTTTTAAAAGGGATAAAATGTTAGGAAAAATCATAATCTTTGGAGTTATAATTGCGATCATTTACTTTTTTATACTGCCTAAATTTAGAAAAAAAACACCTAAAAATAGCATAGAAAATTTCGTAGAATGCGATGAATGCAAGACGTTTGTAAGTATGAAAGATACTATTTTAAAAGACGGCAAATACGTTTGCAAGGAGTGTTTAAAATGATAGTTTTTGGAAGTGAGTTTGTGCCGTATTCAAAGATTGTTTTAGAAGATTTTAGCCTTTTAAATTTAAAAAAACAAGCCGAGTTTCTAAGAGTAAATTCAAAAAAACAAGCTATTTTTGCAAATGCAAACTCAGTTAAATTTATAGTCTGTGATAATCTTAGCTTCGCTAGAGTTCTTCAAAGCATAGCAAATGACTATCTGTTTGATTCTAAAATAGCTCTTCTTGTAAATGACGATATAGAGCTAGAAGCAGCGTGCGATGCAAGAATAGACGCCGTGATATATAAAAATATATTAGGATAATATATGGAAGTTTTTAAAACGACTGCGTTTATGGTTATTTTGATGCTTTTGTTTGTTAGTGTAGGCTTTTATATCGGCGGGACTAATGGTATGATTATGGCATTTTTGATAGCTTTAGCGATGAATTTCTTTAGCTATTTTTATAGCGATAAGCTTATACTAAAACACTTTAATGCCATGCCAGTTAGTCAAAATAGCCAAATTTATCTGCTTGTAAAAGAGCTAACAAGCAGAGCAAACTTACCTATGCCAAAAGTCTATATCATAGATGATAATGCCCCAAACGCCTTTGCAACAGGTAGAAATCACGAAAATGCAGCGGTTGCTCTTACTAGCGGACTTATAAATTTAATGAATGAAAACGAGATAAAAGCCGTTGTCGCCCACGAACTTGGACATATCAAGCACTATGATATTTTAACAGGAAGTATAGCGGCAGTTTTTGCAGGTGCTCTGTCTTTGATATCAAATTTCGCTCAGCTTGGAACCATTAAAAATGAAAATCGTCCAAATATGATAACAACTATCGCTTTAGCAGTGATTATGCCATTAGTAGCTAGTATAATCCAGATGAGCATATCAAGAAGTAGAGAGTATGAAGCAGATCGTTTTTCAGCTATCACGACTCAAAACCCGCAGTGGCTCATAGATGCTTTATCGAAGCTAGAAAACTACTCGCAAAATCACGCTGTGCTAAAAAATGCAGATCCGCAGACGGCTCATATGTTTATCATAAATCCATTTGGCAATGTAAAATCAAATTTAAGCAATCTTTTTAGAACTCATCCAACCACGTCCGATAGGATACAAAAACTAAAACAGATGACAAATCAAAGCCCAGCAGCAAGGTATTTTAACTCATTATAAGCAAATTTATATAATTTTTCTTGGTATATCTTTGCTTAATTTTACTAAGATATCATAGCTTATAGTTCTAAAAAACTCAGCCCAGACATTCGCATCATCAAAAACGCAAACTTTAGACCCTGCATCTATAGTACTAAAGCTATCCATAGACATTTTACCTAGAATTTTTTGTCCATTTGCTAGATGCAAATCCCCTGCCCCGCAGTATCTAAGAAGCCCATCTCCATAGCCTAAGTCATAAGTAGCGATATCTAAATCAAGACTAGCTACAAATACTCCGCCGTATCCGACGCATTCGCCTTTTGCTAGTACTCGTTTGCTAACTCTATGAGCCCACAGGCTAAGAACTTTTTTTAAATTTAAACTATCATTAAACTGCGCATAACCAAACTGAGCGATCCCAACTCTTACAAGCTCATCGCCAAAGCCAGTCGCTCTTTCAAGCGCAGCTGAATTATGTGAGTGAAAAACTCCTTTTGGCAGATTAAATTTATCAAAAAGCTCTCTTAATCTCGCCTTTGCTATTTCAAAGTTTTCTTTTTGCACGAAATATTCACCGCTAAGCTCATCGCTACTTCTAAAATGAGTATAGGCACCGCATATCTTAAGATCCATTTTTTTAGCTATTTCAAAAGCATTTTGCAACTCATCAAGCTTAAGCCCGTTTCTGTGCATCATAGTATCGATAGCCAAATGAACTTTTAGCCCTTTTTTTAAATTTAAAAGATTGCTTATATCGTTTATGCCATATATAAATTTAGGATTTTCATCTCCAGCGGGGATATGTGATAGCACGATTAGATTTTCGAAAAAAGAGCTGATCTCTTCAGCTTCTTTAATACTTTTTACACACGCCCATTTTATACCAAATTCACTTGCGAGTTTAGCTATTAAACTAGCGCCGTGACCATAAGCATTGTCTTTTAAAACGGCGATCACTTTTTCTTTGTCGCCTACTTTATTTGAAATTTGAGTTAGATTATGTAAATAAGCATTTTTATCTATGATGATCTCAGACATTAAAGCTTACACCAAATCTCTTATATACGTAAGGTAAGATTTTTCTTATAGAGTAGTCATAAGCGTAGAACTCTTTATAAAGATCTTTTAAACTCTTATCTTTACAAGACTCAAAGTCAAAGACGTTTGAGTTGCCTTGTTTTGGCACATTTTTATCCAAAACTTCAAAAAAAGCATCTCTTGCTTTTAGCATCGATTCTATCTGATTTTTTATGAAAACTCTTTCTTGTTCTGATACTTCTTCCATTATTTCTCCTTATGCTATTGCTCAACTAGTATCTTCATCTTATCGCCGACTAGTTTTACGTAAAGGGTTTTGATACCATCAAATTTATACGTAGCAGTTCTATATTTTTCATTGAAACTTACTCTAAAAAATGAGCCTTCTTTTGTAGATGGATATGGGCTAATGCTAAATTTAGTAAATTGTATAAATTTATCCTCTTTCTTTGAAAAAATGCTCTTTTTCATATTAGCAAAATCACTAAATTTCATACCATCAAACCTTAAAAACTCTTTATCATAAAAGTCCAAATACGCCTTTACGTCGCTATCTCCCCAAGCTTTTTTCCATTTAAAAAGTTCGGCAAAGATAGTTGCTATCTGTTCGTTTGAAGCCTCTGTTACGCTATTTTCATTTATAAGAACCATTGCGCGATTATCTTTTAAAATTTCATCAAACTGCATAATTTTATCATTTTCAAACGCCACGCAACCTTTAGTTTTATACGTATCTATTCTCATATTTCCATTCATAGGAAAGCCGTGTATCCATATGCCGCCACCCGTTCTTCCTTTTGCCTTATCATAGATATTTGGATATGAAAGGTTAAAAGCAACTGGCCCATAGTAGTTATCGCTAGGCACAAAACGCCTTGTTATCTCATAAGCACCAACAGGGGTTTTTAGATCTCCCTCGACTAATTTATCGCCCATTAAACCAGTTAGCACTTCATTACTAAATTTATTAGTCAGTTTTCCGTCTTTATAATCATACAAGCTTATATTTTTAGCTTTTTTATCCACAACGACTAAAAAAATATCATCTTCATAATATCCGTATTTTGCATCTATGTTTCCGATACGTTTTTCCCAATAATTTTTGCTCTGAAGATTTGATTCAATAGCATTTTGAACTGCGAGTATTCCATCGTCTAAATATATCTGCTCAAGATCTTTACCAAACAAGCCACTAAGACAAGCCAACAATAACAACCCAAACTTTCTCACTATTTTCTCCCATTAAATTTTTAAATATAAAGGGCATTATTATAACTCAAGATTTTTAAATTTTCAGTTAGTTTTTACAAAAGTTCATATATTATTTTATAATATTTCAATACAAAGGATACAATATGACTAAATTTATGTTCTCTGCTGCACTAGCGGCTGTATTTGCTTTTGGCGCTGATATTGACGTAAATGACGCTTTTGTAAAAGCTACTATGCCAAATGCACAAAATAGTGCGGCTTTTATGAGCATTACAAACAACACAGACCAAAATATATCTCTTGTTTCTGCTAGTAATAGCGTTAGCAAATTTACAGAACTTCACGCTCACGTAAGCGAAAACGGAATGAAAAAAATGATTCAAATTCCACAAATCGACATTCCAGCTAAAAGTAGCGCCCAGCTAAAACCAGGCGGTCTTCACATAATGATGATAGGTCTTAGCAAAGCTATAAATCCTGGAGATAAAGTAGATATTACTCTAAACTTTAGCAATGGTAAATCTATCGATCTAAAAGGCGTAGAAGCTAAAAAACTACAACCTATGAAAAAATAGGTAATTTGGGCGAAACTCGTCCAAATTCTTACTTCACTTATAAAATTCTCTTTTTATAACCTTTTAAATTTTCATCAAATAGCCTTCTTAAGATTTTAATTTAATTTCAAATTTGGTATAATCAAATAAAGGAGCAGATATGTTCAATAATAAAAATATTCTAATAACAGGCGGAACTGGAAGTTTTGGAAAAAAATATACAAAAATTTTACTTCAAAACTATAAACCAAATAAGATAATCATCTACTCACGAGACGAACTAAAACAGTATGAAATGGCAGGTGAATTTAATCAAAAATGTATGCGTTACTTCATAGGCGACATACGCGACGAAAAACGTCTTAAAACTGCGATGAACGGCGTGGATTACGTCATTCACGCTGCTGCTATGAAGCATGTCCCTATAGCCGAATACAACCCAATGGAGTGCATCAAAACAAATATAAACGGCGCTAGTAATGTCATAAACGCTAGTCTTGAATGCGGTGTGCAAAAAGTCATCGCTCTTAGCACTGATAAGGCCTGCAACCCAGTAAATTTATACGGTGCTACAAAACTTGCAAGCGATAAGCTTTTTATAGCTGCAAATAACATAGCAGGAAATAAACCTACCCGGTTTAGCGTTGTGCGTTATGGAAATGTAGTAGGAAGTCGCGGTTCAGTAGTACCGCTATTTAAAAAGCTCATCGCAAACGGCGCGCGCGATCTTCCTATCACAGATACAAGGATGACTAGATTTTGGATCACCTTAGAACAAGGCGTAAATTTCGTGCTTAAAAACTTTGCTCGTATGCAAGGCGGAGAGCTATTTATCCCTAAAATTCCATCTATGAAAATGACTGATTTAGCTAAAGCAATGGCGCCTAATTTAGGCATTAAGATTATCGGCATAAGACCCGGCGAAAAACTTCACGAAACTATGATCAGCAAAGACGATGCTCACTTGACTTATGAGTTTGATGATCACTATGTTATAGTTCCATCTATACATTTTTTAACAGAACCAAATTTTAGTCTAAATTTACTCGGAGAAAAAGGCTTAAAAATAAATGGCGAATTTGAATATAGCTCAAATACAAATAAAGAGTGGCTTGATAGTGCTAGATTAAACCAAATGCTTGAAAATGTATAATGAATATTTATCTGCAAATGACGACTTAAAAAATTTAAAAAAAGCTAATTACTATGGTTTGGACTAAAAATTTTACCAAGCTTAGCAATGATGAGATTTTAAAGGTCTATAAAGCCAGAACAGATCCTGCTACACTGAAATTTAGCAATACAAATTTCAGCTTTGATGAGCATATAAATTTTATATTTTCACTAAAGTTTGCTAAAGACAAAGTTTATTTTATGGTTTATAAAGATGATGAGTTTATAGGAGTTATATCATTTACAAATATAATAGGAGATATGGCGGAATTTGGAGTATATAAATGCCCAAGCGTATCAAATGTAGGCGATATACTTATGAAAGAGCTCATAAAAGAAGCTAAAAATTTAAATATAAAAACGATACTCGCAAGGGTTTTTAAAGAAAACAAAAAAGCTTTATATCTATATCATAAATTTGGATTTATGACTATGATAGAAGATGACAAGATAGCTCATCTCAAATTAAATTTAGAATAAACTCTTTAGCTATTATTGTTCCTGAGTTCATATCTTTAAGAGTTACTGAAGCTTGTTTCATTTTTGAGCCATTAAGTCCAGCTTCCTTAGAAAAACCATGTCTTGCAGCACCCGCACCATTCTTATCTGTTGAGAATACAACTCTTATATCTCTAGCATCTTGACGTATAAAGGTAAGATGCCCTAAGACTGTAATTGCAGATGATTGCTCACCTTTAACTCCAAAGCCCATAAGGCTAATGTTGCCTTTATACCCAGCGGCAACAGAGAGTTTTGATGAAGCAGCTATTTTTATGGCTCTGCCATCTTTTGCTATAAGTGTTAATCTTCCGTTTTCTACAGATGCTTCAACTCCGGTTTGATCTTTTACTTTATTTATGGCATTTACTAGAACTCCATCAGAGTCTCCACTCTTTGTATCTATAGTCCCGATATTGACATTATTTATACGTAAATTTGCTATTTGACCAGTACCGACTACATTAGATAAAGTCAGCTTATTATTTACATTTGCTTTTATGCCAGTTTTATCACTTACTCTATTTATAGCATCAGCTACTGCTTTTAGACCATCTTTATCTAAGACTGTTTTAGAAATCTTTTCAAAGGCATAACCGGTAGGGTAGCCATCAACTCCGCTAAATTTAATAGTCAAATCATTCATACCTGGAGTGCTACTCTTATCAAAAGCTATATTTCCTGTAGTTTCAAAACGAGTATAGCCGATTTTACCTGATTCAGTCGAGCCGATATTTACTTTAACAGTTTCATTTGAGTAAGCACCTATTTGGAATTCTTTATTAGAGAAATTTCCGTTTAGAAGTTTTTGTCCGTTGAAACTTGTAGTTTTAGCTATGTTATCAAGCTCTTCAAGGAGTCTTGAGATGTCGTTTTGACTCATTTTATTTTTATCGTTATATCTAAAAATAAATAGTCTAGAAGTTAGAATTTAAAAAGAGTGAGAGTATGGATTTGTGTTTTGGTGGAAGTTCGTGATAAAAAACGCAAAACTGTGATGCAAATTTATACTTAGCTACAGCAGCTAAATTTGGTTTGGAAAAAAATAGCGTTGCAAATTTGATAAGTGAATGTTTTAGGCAAATAAATTTGGTAGTGAGAGAGTGCGAAAATATCGACTACAAAGCTGTAAAACAGACACTTTTAGAGCGTTAAGCTTATTTTTAAACCTATATTTACAACAGACCAAAAAGACAAAGCCCCACATAGAAGCTAACTTACACGCCTTCTTTATCATTCCATAAACGCACGTGAAGTCTATCAGAGTAGTTAAAACCATTTTTGATACAAAACTCTGCCACATTTAAGGCGTTTTTGCCTAGCTCAAAGCGGTCTTTGCCAAGAGGCATACACCAAACTTCGCCGTTTTGTAGCTCCAATATCTCATTTATCTCATCAAGCTCACTTCCGCAAATCACAAATTTATAAAACGCATCAGCGTTAGCAAAGATCGCTTGTAAGGCTTTTTGATTTATTCTTTTGGATTTTAGCTCACCACTTATGGATAGTTTTACGCTTACTGCAAATTTGGACTTTTTATACACTTCAAATTTATCAAAATCCACAAAAATAGTGCCATTTGTTTCAAAATGCACTTCATAATCTTGCTCAAAACACCACTTTGTAAATTTGATCAGATCTTCATCTTTATGCCAAAGTAGCGGCTCACCGCCTGTTATCACGATGAGAGGTTTAAACTCCGTTTCTTTTACTAAATTTACAAGAGCTTTATAATCAAATTTACTATGCTTAAAATGCGATGTTTGCACCGCTTTGATCGTATCACAACCGACTAATATCTCGCCTGTTTTTGGCGACCTTGTCTTGACGCCAAAACCCTTGCAAGAAAGATTACATCCCCCAAGGCGGATAAAAAGTGAGTAGCGACCACTAAATTTACCCTCGCCTTGAATGCTAGTAAAATGCTCGACTACACTTATCATCAGCCGCCTGTTTGGTAAAATGCACGGCTAGATATCTCGCCTTTACCATCATTTTCCCATTTATTTTTCTCTGGCTTTTTTTCTATGACTTCTCTTAGTATCTCGCAAGCTTTTTTGATATCTCCAGCTCTCATTGCTTCTCTTATGCTTTTTCCATCTTCATAGTAAAGGCATGGTATCAAAAGCCCTTCCGCGCTGAGTCTTAGGCGATTACAAGTAGCACAAAAGTCGTGTTTGTGTGGATCGATTATACCAAATTTATAACCATCTTCAAGCTCAAAAAGGCTTGATGGACTATGTGGGCTTTTTGTTATCTCTTTTACTTTATATTTTTTTGAGATTAAGCTTAAAATATCATCTTTTTTAAGCCCTCTTAGCTCACTACAAGCACTACTATTTTCCATAAATTCTATATAGCGGATTTGGGCGTTTTTACTTTTTGCAAATTCCATTAGATCAAGAAGTTCATCATCATTTACACCTTTTAACGCCACAGTGTTTAGCTTAACTCCAAAGCCCAAATTTGTAGCTTCATTTATGCCATCTATAACCTCATCAAGAACATCTTTTCTGGCTATAAAAGTAGCTTTTTGCCTGTCTAAAGTATCTAAAGATATATTTAAACGTTTAAGCCCCGCCTCTTTTAGGGCTTTTGCTTTTTTTGCCAAAAGATAGCCATTTGTAGTCATAGCAAGATCAAGATTTGGCTTATAGTTATTTATCATAGCCACAAATTTTTCAACATCTTTTCTAACAAGCGGTTCGCCGCCCGTTAGCCTGATCTTTGTAACGCCGTTATCTAAACAAATTTTGATAAACTCAAACATTTCTTCGTAGCTTAGCACATTTTGATGAGAGATATTTTCAATGCCATCTTCTGGCATACAGTAGCGACAGCGAAAATTACACCTTTGGGTTACTGAAACTCTAAGATAATCAACAACCCTACCATAACTATCAATTAACATCAAATCACCTTATGAAATTTTAAAACCATATTTACCCTTCCGACACTTAGCCTTAGGTCTCTTGCTATGCTTTCTACGCTTTTTCCAGCATTATACAGCTCTATTATCCTATCTTCTTGCTTATCAAAGCTAGGCGGAGTGATCTTAGTAAATGTTTTTGTTCGCTCTTCTAAGCTATAAAGTCTATTTTGCTGATCATTTTGAAAATCGTCTATAACTTTTTCTATGCTTTTTAGGCTCTCTAACATCGGCGCTACTTTTAAATTTAACGCTTCATCAATATGCTCGAAAGCGACTTTTATAATACCGCTATCATCATTTACTTGGGTTTTAGGAAGAGATGAAATTTGCTTTTTGAGCTGATAATTTTCTTTCATAATGCTATCTAAAGTCATCTCAAATTTAGAAAACTTTTTCCTAGCTTCTTTATCTTTTAAATTTATATAAACAAACATCACTACTAAAATCACGCTAAAACATATATAGATCAAAACATCACTACCCATTGCGTTTTTGCTTCCTTATCTCTAGTCTTTCGCTCTGTGCTACATACATAGACCACTCTTTTTCATCGCTTGTTGATACTTTTATTATCTTTGCAGTCTTAGTATCTAGTGCTTCAAAATACAAAAGAATGCCACGTTTTATAAAAAGAGGCAAGGAAACTCTTGCAAAGTAAATTTTGCCAGGTTTTAAGCATTCGTTTTTAAACTCAAAACCTTCAAATCCTATCAAACTTGTAATCTCATGATATTTTAAAGGAATCTGTGGCGACTTTTCATTTTTTATTAAATTTGAAAGCTCATCTACTTTTTTATAAAGCTGAACAAGCAGTTTTAAAGTAAGCGGATCTGAGTTTTCAGCTTCGCCTCTAGCTTTTGCTAGACTAAGCCACTCTTCGATATTTGCACGAGATGAGCTAAACTCTAGCTCAAATTTATCACCATCATCCTCTTCAAATTCCACTGAAATCTGCGAAGCTATAAGTCTAAAATCTACCATAAGTCAATCCATATAAAAACAAAAAACATAATACCTAAGTAACCATTTAACGTAAAAAAAGCTTTATCAATCTTTTGAAAATCGGCCCTTACTATTCTATGCTCTTTAAAGAGTATAAATCCTGCTATAATAGCTCCTAAATACGCAAAAACGCCCAAATGACTAGCACCTATAAATAGCAGCCAAAATAGAACACACAAGCCGTGAAACAGAGCAGATATAAACATAGATGCTTGCTGTCCGTATATCGCTGGTATGCTATAAAGTCCTGTTTTTCTATCGTAATCCATATCTTGCAATGAATAAAGCACGTCAAATCCAGCCACCCAAAATACGACTCCAAGACACAATAAAATAGACCAAAATGGTATAGTGCCACTTACAGCTATGGCGCCGGCTATAGGAGAAAGTCCTAGACTTAACCCTAAAACAAGATGAGCTAAATGAGAAAAACGCTTAAAATAAGAGTATCCGCCTAAAATGATAAGAAATACAAAGCTAAGCCAAAAAGCCAAAGAGTTGATAAAATATGCGGTAACAACAAAAATAACGGCGTTTGCGATTATAAATAAAAGTAAATTTTTTCTACCTATGCGACCATCTACACTAGGACGAGAAGCGCATCTTGGATTTGGTCTGTCGATATCCTCATCAAGATAACGATTTAGCGCCATTGCGTAGTTTCTAGCGCTAACTGCGCACAAAATTCCTAAAAAAAGCAACGACAAACCAAACCACATAGTACCATTTACTAATTTACTACAAACTATCATAGCCATAAATATAAATGGTAATGCAAAAACGGAATGTTTAAAAACTATAAGTTCATTTATATCTTTTAGAATTTGAATAAATTTGCCCATTATTTTCCTTTAAGTTTGTGATTGTAGCAAATATTTCATAAATTTATAATTATTGATATTTTTTTGATAGAATTAAACCAAAAAAAAGGAAGCCTTTGTTTTTTGAGTTTGCACTTATCGGAACGACTGCTAGTGGTAAAAGTGAGCTAGGAATAAAACTAGCAAAAAGGCTTGATGCTGTCATTTTGAGCCTTGATTCGCTCTGTCTTTATAAAGATATCAATATAGCAAGTGCAAAACCTAGCAAAGAACAATTAGAAGAGATAACCCATTTTGGTATGAATTTAGTCTATCCAAACGAGCATTTTTGTGTAGGAAACTTCATAGACGAGTACAAAAAAGCAGTATCTTATGCTAGATCTAAAAATTGTCCGCTCATCATCACAGGAGGAAGCGGTTTTTATCTAAAAGCTATGCTAGAAGGGCTAAGCCCCAAAATTCCAGAATGCGACATAAAACTAAGCGATGATGAGATCTGGAAAATAGCCTTAAAAATCGATGAGAAATTTTGTGCTAAATTTAGTAAAAACGATAAATTTCGACTTCACAAATGGTATCAAATTTATGAATTTTCAAAGTGTATTCCAACTATTTGGCTAGAACAAAACACAAATAAAAAAGTTATCGAAAATATCGATATTTATGAGATCTACTGGGATAAAGAAGAGCTTAAAGATAGGATATATCTAAGAACCAAAAAGATGCTTGAAGTAGGGCTTTTAAACGAAGCTCATCTGCTTTTTGACAAATACGGATTTGAAGCAAAATCGTTAAAATGTATAGGGCTTAAGGAGTGCGGTGAATTCTTACGCCACAAAGGCGAATTTGAAAAATTTGATTTTAATGATCTAAATTTAGATAAATTTGATAAAAACTGCATCGAAAATGAGCTTAAAAACCAAAAATCTAGCATATATAAGCTTTACTGGCTTATAGCTACTCATACTATCCAACTAGCAAAAAGGCAACGCACGTTCAATAAATCTCAGTTCCCAAATACAAAAAAAGTAAAATTCCAAAGCGGATTTGATGAAATTTTAAGCGATATAAAAGCTAATTTATAAGCTTACTTTGCTGCTCACATAGGTTTTTCCAAGGCGAGTCTAGTCTCATCTTCAAGCACTCATCTACATAAATTTTAGCCGAGTTTGGCTCATTCATAGAGATATAAATTTCAGCCACTTGATATAAGGCTCTGATTCTACTTTGCGGAGGTATATTAATGTCTAGCAAAGCTCTAGCCACGCTTAAGGCTTCATTAAATTTAGCTATTTTTAAGAGTGATGATATATATATAAAATCAACATCTGGGCTAAACGTATTAATGCCTAATTTTCTTTGCATATCAATAGCTTTTTTTGAATAATTAAGCGCAGCACTATCAAAACCCTTGTCTTTTGCATATTTTGCTGCAGCATCGTAAATTTCGACTAAACGTATATCATTTCCCCTTAAACTTTCAAGAGCATTTATACTGCTTAATGCTTCTTCAAATCTATTTAGCTTTAAAAGCGAATAAAAGCGGTAAAAAATCGCCGCTGTCGGGTCAGAATATTTTATAGTAGAGGCTAGGCTCATCGCCTCATCACAAGCTCTTATGCACTCTTCATATCTGCCTACTTCATAAAGAACTCTACTTGTATTTGAAAGCCACTCAACTCTATCGTGCAAGTCATCATCTCTGATGTGAGATACTGCTAAATTCAACGCTTCATCGTATTTCGCAGTTCTCATAAGACAATTAAAAAGCTTGAACTTATCTTTTATAGCATCTTTTAAATCGTATTTATTTGTTATATTTACTAGCGTTCTACAATCTCCGCTTTGATTTGCTAAATTTGCTAAAAAACTAGCTGAATCTTTAAGAAATTTTGTAGAATCGCTATCATTTAGATCCAAAATTTGATCACCAAAACCTAAAATTTTTTTATAATTTTTCTCTTCAAAGCTAAGCTTAACTTCTTCTTTTAAAGCCTTTTTTCCGATATCTAAGCCTTTGTATTTATCCATAAGTTGAGCGTAGTTTTTATGTTTTTCTTCATTTGTACCATTTAAATCAAAAAACAATCTATCTAAAGCGACTGATACCTCAGGCATAAACTCACTACCGCTAAATTCTTTTTGATATCTTTGCAAATATTCATAAGCTTCTTTAGTCCTAGATATTTTTGACAAGCTCAGACCTAAATTTCGAAGTGCTGTTTCATAAAAGTTGTCACCTCTTTTTGAGTATTCAAAAACAATCTTATAAATTTGTGAAGCAATATCTTGCATACCCTTATCTCTAAAAGTGGCGGCTTGTTCCATAGAGTTTGCTAAGTCTAAAGCAAAATACTTTTGATTTGAGTTTATAACCTTTTGAATATATTCTTTTGCGTCATTAAATTTTTGCTTTGATATGCTAGCATCTGCTAGTTTTGTAGCTGCTCTGCTTGCTAGGTCAAGATCATTTGTAGAGTATAAGACATCTTCATAAAGTCGCACCGCATCTTCTAATTTTCCTTTATCTAAAAGGGCATCTGCATAAGCTAGTATAGTAGTTTTCGTCCAAGGCGAGTCTGGATGCTCTGTCATAAGTATATCAATAGAGTAATTTGCATCACTTGTCATATCTTTATCAAGGTAAGCTTCTGTGATGAGATATAAAACTTCAGGGTAATTTTTATCAGAAGGATAGTTTTTCATCCACCTTTTACCGCTATTTATTATATCATCAGCGTATTGTTCTGCTAACTTATAGTCGGTTGCTCTTTTTGCTAACTTTTGCAAAGAGCGTAAATAATAGAGCCAAAACTCACTTGCAAAGATACTTTGAGGATGAATTTCAAGTGCTTTTTTAGCATCTTTTAACGCCTCGGTATATGCTTTGCTATCATAGCTTTTTTTTATACTAAGATATAAGCCAACATCGGCGCCATCTCCATAGGATAACGGCTCTTTATTAAGATCTAGCGCACCTATGCTAGGTCTTAAAACATTAAAAAACGTGATAGGAAAATCTATACCAACGCCACTATTTTTTGGCGATTCTATTATGTTTTGTCCGATGAGTATAGTAAAATGTTTAGAAAAATCAGCTGTTTTTTGCTTTGGATTTTGTGTATCAAACAGACTCACGCTAGCGTTTATAAGCCTAGATTTTTGTTTTGCTCTTATGATAACATTGTAACTATCACCGCTTTTTTCAAATAAAATATCTGCAAATGGTAAATTTTGATTTTTTATCTTATCATCAAGACTACCTAAAACTTTACAAGTATAAATGTTTTGCATATCTTGCTCTGCCTTGCATTCTATATCAAATATATCTTCTAAATGCAAAACATAATAATCGCTACCATTTTGCCTGCCGCTGTTTATCGTAAGAGAAAACGCAAAAACATTAACGCTGACAAAAATTATTAATGCTAGAAATTTCATTTTTAAATTATATCATAACTATCATTTAAGTCTTATGAGCTCTAAATTTGAACGTGGATGAATCTGCATCGTTAAAGCGTCTTCAAACTCGCCGTTTTTAAATTTAGTAGCTCCAGCGCGTGCTATCATAGCCGCATTATCACTGCAAAATTTAAGAGGCGCATAAAGTAAATTTGAACCGAATTTAGAGCAAAGTTTTTCTAGCTTATTTCTTAAATTTAAATTCGCACTAGCCCCACCTACGACTCCGAAATTTTTAAATTTAAATTTATCAAAAATCTTTTCTAATTTATCGATTATATGATTTACGGCAGTCTCTTCAAAACAAGCAGCTATGTCACTTATATCTTGTTTGCTAAGATCTCCTAAATTTGCAATTTGAACGCGTACTTGATTTTTAAGCCCAGAAAAGCTGTATTCTAAACGCTTATCGTATTTTAAAGGAACACTAAATTTAAAACGATTTTTATCGCCACTTTTAGCCAAATTTTGTATAACTTCTCCGCCTGGATAGCCAAGATTCATCATCTTTGCTACTTTATCAAAACTCTCACCAAAACTATCATCGCTAGTAGTAGCAAGTATTGTTATAACGCCGTTTTCATCGATATTTAGTACGAGTGTATGTCCGCCACTGACAAGCAAAACCCCAAGCGGTAAAATAGGCTCATTATCCAAAAATAAAGAGTAAATATGCCCTATTAGATGATTTACTGAGATAATGGGTAAATTTAGAGCTACGCTTAAGGATTTAGCGACGCTTACGCCACTGATCAAACTGACGCTAAGACCCGGTTCATTTGTAACTGCTATGGCTTTAATATCGCTAAAATATGGCTTTATCTCTTCTATCAAGCAAGGAAGTGCCGCGGTGTGGAGACGAGCTGCAAGTTCTGGAACTACGCCACCATATCTGCTATGCTCATTTTCTTGAGTGATTTTTTTATAAAATTTAAGCTCAAAACTGCCTAATTTCATCAAAGCTACCGAGCTATCATCGCAACTGCTTTCTATGCCAAGTATCATGATAAAACTCTATTATTTGGCAGATCTAGCATTGCAAATTCTACCAAAACATACCGATAAACTTATCCTCGGTGCCGTCTTTTTGCTCATAAAGCTCTATCCTAAAGATTTTGCCTTTTTTATCTATAGAGTAGCTTCTGATGATATCTTTTTTATTTACTATGATGCCTGATTCGTCTTTTAATTTTGAATTATAACCTATGATATTTACTCTTATGTTAGGGCGACTTATGACTTTTATATTTTCTTCAACATTAACTTTTGAGCCAAGAGATATATCTTTTAAAACACCATCGGCTTCTATTTTTACGCTACTTTCTATATCTGAATAATTAAAATATTCAGGGATGAGTTTTGTAAGAACTTTATTTCCATAATGCACGACATATCCGCCTTTGTCCTCTATAAGAGCAGTTAGCGGATTTGTAGAGTTATACTCAAGTGCCGTGTTTTTAGGTATCGGCACATAGCCTATCTTTGCTCTTGGATCATTTAGACTAAGATAGAATTTATTATCAAATAGCACGACTTCTATCTCTTTTTCTATGGCTTTTTTTACATTTTGCGGATTTAGCTCAAAACTTCTTTCAAACTCCACTCCTGCCACCTTTAGATACTCTTCGATAGCTAGTAGATGATAATACGCTCTTTGATGGCTAGGTAAGGTTTTACTCGCTTCATTCGCAAATGCGGATTTATTGTTTTTGATAGCAAAATAGGTAAGAGATTTTAGCATCTCTTTGTCGCCTTTTGCGGTGTGGGTATTTTTTAGATGATATTTGTGTTTAGGGTCTAAGATATTTTGATTTATCTTATCCATAACTCTTAAAGCTATACCCTTTAAATCGGCGTATTTAGAGCCTTCAAGACTTTCTTGATCAATTATACAGCTATTTCCCCAACGTTTTGGATTTTCTAACTCGTTTATATAGTGATCTCTATAAAATCCGCTTCCATCGTGTAAATTTAATACCATAGAAACGTTTTTATCTACTATGAGATTCTGTATTCCTCTTACACTTTTAAGCTCTGGATCATTCTCTTTTATCTTATCAAATTTACGATTCATATCTCCGTAAATCCCGCGATCTCGTTTGATGATACTGATAAAATTTAAATTTGGTACGACCCACAAAGAGCCTTTTGTAATGTTATACTCAGTAGCTAGCAAACTAGCAGCTAAAAAACCTCCAGGCTCGTCTCCTTGGATCCCGCCTATGACAAGAACAGTATTTTCATCAAGCTTACCTTTTTTTATAAGAGAATACTGTAAATTATTTGCTTCTAAGACGCAACTGCAAATTGTTAAAATAAAAAATTTAATAAAAATCTCTCTCAAACTAAACTCCGTTTTTTTAAATTTAAATCAGATCAATATCTGTTATATCCACTAAATTTAATATCACCCGCGATCGTGCCACTAAAACTAGCCACGCCAAAATCAAACACCATACCGCCTATAGCAAATACAACGATACTATTTTCTAGGATCGCTATAAGCACAAGAGCGCCAAATAAAGCGTCGCCAACTCTAAAATGGTAGCCATCATAAAATCCCTTATTCATCAAAATCCTTTACAAAACTCTCTTACTTTTTTATCTATTTCAAAAACGTCCTCAATCTCATCTACTCTAGGCGAACCAAATTTATCAAGCGTTTTAAAAATTGCTCTTGCTATATCTAAAAATCCACATTGACCGCCTAAAAATTTATATACCATTTCTTCATTTGCCGCATTTATGATGACGCCTAAATCAGGATTATTTAAAACATCATTTTTTAATGAAAAAATAGGGTATTTTTTTAAATTTATCTTTTTAAATTTGATACTTTTTAAGCCTAAAAGATCCACGCATTCTAGCGTCTGCTCACCCCCTAGACCTATGGCGTGTGCGATAGCTAGTTTCATATCTGTTTTTGAGATATGAGCCGTAGTCGAGCCATCGTAAAAATTTATAAGAGCATGTACAACTGAAGTTCGCTCTATGAGCGCGTCTATGTCTTTAACAGAGTAAAGATGATACGCCTCAAGTACTTCAAATAGCTTATTTGCCATAGTCGCACTATCTATCGTTATCTTTGATCCCATGTTCCAGTTTGGATGATTTAAAGCCATTTCTGAAGTGACTGAGCTAAGAGACTTTAAAGGAAATTTATAAAACGCTCCACCGCTTGCAGTGATGATAAGTTTTTGAATTTTTGGTCTGTTTTTTAGTAAAAATTTAAGCCCAAAATGCTCACTATCGATCGGTTCTATGCTTTTAGTATCTAAGAATTTACCGCCTGTTACTAAGCTTTCTTTATTTGCTAAACATAGCTTAAATCCAAGATCTTGTGCCACTATACTAGGCTTTAAACCGCTAAAGCCCACAAGAGCGTTTATGAGAATACAAGAAGTAGAGTCAAACTCGTCGCTTATAGCTTTTAAAAAAGCGTCTATGCCGTCATTAGATGTAAAAACATTGTCATGATCTACTAGACTTTTTAAACTAGGATCTTTTATATAAACAAATTTCGGATTTAGCTCTTTTATTTGACGATTTAGCTCTTTATAGCTTTTTTCACAAGCTAGAGCTTTTACGTTTATACCATGCTTTTTAGCTAGTATTACGCTATTTTTACCGATACTTCCTGTGCTTCCTAAAATAATCATGCAAGCACCAAAAACATAGCCACAACGCCAAATAAATATCCGTCCATTCTATCTAAAATACCGCCATGAGCTCCAAGTAAAGCCCCGCTATCTTTGATATCTACTCTTCTTTTTAAATAACTCTCAAAAAGATCACCAAATACACCAAAAATAGTTAAAAGAATAGAACAACTAGCAGCCATAAAATAGCTTACATCAACAAAAATAAACGCAAATGCAGTTCCAAATACGCTACCAAAAACCACTCCGCCAATAACGCCCTCTATGGTTTTATTTGGACTAGAAGCCGAAAACTGATGTCTTCCTAGGTATTTCCCGACAAAATACGCCGCAGTGTCGCTGATTATTATAGTAAAAACAAGCCAAAACAAGCACTCTATACCGTAGTTTTGATACAATGCAAACATCATAAATATCGGCACCGTAGGATACAAAAAAGGTAGTATAAGCTTCATATTATCTGATTTTGTGTATGCCAAAACAGACGATATGATGATTAAATTTAGAAGTATTACTTTAAAAATATCATTAATTCCTTGCAAAAATGGCAAGATACTATAAAAAACGAGAGCTATAAAGACGAGATTTTTTTGCTCTATTTTATAAAGCTTTAGGCTTTCTAAAAACGCAGTAGCCAATATAATGCCAAATATCAAAAAATTAAGCCAAAATATATCGAGCAAAGCTATGCCTAAAAATATAACAAAAAGCAATAAACCGACGATTATACGATTTTTCATAGAACTTCCTTTGGCAAGATTTTATCTAAAATCAACTAAAACATTGCTTTAAATTTAGTCTGAAAATCACTTGATAAATTTAGAAATTTCTTGTCTTTTACCAAAGCTATCATAAATAAAACAACAAGCCACTAAAGCCGAAGCTTATATTTAAGCTTTCTAATGATTATCAAAAGGCATGGCTACAAAACTGAATTTAAATTTCTGATTTGTCATCGTGCATGGCTAACAAAGAGTTTGTATTTGCTCCAAATACTTTTGCGTAATGTTCTTTGGCTAATGCTTATAATGCTGATTTTATTGATATTTGAAGCATTTAAATTTATAGTAAAAACGTAAAAATAACGTAAAAATATAGTAAAGCTTTTTTCATCATTATACGACTATATTTAACTTATGCTCGCCACTTAGCTCATCTTTTTGATCGATATTTTCTTCTTTTTTTTCATTTTGATCTTTGGTTTGCTCTTCTAAAGATTCGTGCTCATGCTGTTTTTCATGCTCATTTTGCGGATCTATCTTATAAGTCTCTTCAGTCGGTCTTATTTGGGCAACTTCTTTTTTCTTTTCATTAGCAAGCTCTGCGACAACAGCATTTTGAAGCTCCAACTTTGATTGAAAATCGCTTTGTACGCTAGCGACTGCTGGCGAATTTTGATTAACGTAGATAGTTCCACCTACTGGAGTTATAGCCATAGCATCTCCTTTTTTTCATATATATCGGTATTTTAACTAAAGTCGGTAAATTAAAAAGAAAAATTACGTGAAATATCCATATCCACGCCACTATTTACACCACAAAAACAGCTTAAATAAAATACAAATGATATGCGAAGAAAAAATAATATTTATTTTATTGTGCTTAATGTAGCCAAAGATATTTTTATAGAATTTATATGATTTTAATAAAAGTGGCTCCGGATGCTGGATTCGAACCAGCGACCAATCGGTTAACAGCCGACTACTCTACCGCTGAGCTAATCCGGAATAAAAAAGAGTGGGAATTATACCTAAAACTTTTTTGTTTGTCAATAACATTGATTGAGCACAAAACCAAAATACAAATTTTTACTAAGCTACAACAATTTCAAAACATAAAAAGCTCAAAATAAAATCAAAACATTACAAGATCACAACTTCGCTTTTTAACTCTATACCAAATTTATCCAAAACTCGCTCTTTGGCTAAATTTATAAGGCTCAAAGCATCTTCAAATTTACCACCACCATAATTTATCAAAAAATTCGCATGCATCTTGCTAAATCCGCAATCTCCTATCCTAAATCCTTTTAGCCCAACGCTCTCTAGCAAGGCTCCAGCATAATGTCCTGGCGGATTTGCAAAACAAGAACCAAAACTAGCGCCTTTTGGTTGGTTTGCCCTTTTTGCATTTAACACTTTAAATAGCTCATCATCAAACTCGCGTATCACTTCAAAACTAGCTTCAAATATCACACCTTTTATATTTGAATGACGATAGCTAAAGTCGCACTCTTTTTTAGAAAATTCACCATAACTAGTGGTGATATTTTTTAAGTTCAAGCTGATCTCGTGCTCTTTTACTCCGGCGTTCATAGTAATCATTCCACCAATGCTACCAGGGATTTTTTTTATAAACTCAAATCCTCCGATATTATGATCTTTGGCAAATTTAAAAAGCTTTGCACTACTAGTTTTTGCGCCCACTTTTAAGATATGGTTTTCAAATTTGATATAGTCGAATTTAGAGCTTAAAATCCCCATTTTAGGCGGATTTGGCGAGATCAAGATATTGTTTGCACCGCCTATCATCACTCCGCTAAATTTACGTATCTCGTCTATAAGTTCTACATCAAAAACTCCGCCGATCTTAACAGAGCTAAATTTAGAAAAGTCGATCTTCATTGTATAAAAGTCGGTATCATATTTAAAATTCTAGCCGTAAAATCCGTCATTTGGTTCATCATCCAAGGCATTAAGAAGATGATTATCACGACGACTAAAATGATCTTTGGTACAAAGCTCAAAGTCATTTCGTTTATTTGAGTCGTAGCTTGAAATATACTAATAAGAAGTCCTGCTATAAGACCGGCTAAAAGCATAGGAAGGCTTATCATAAGAGTCAGCTTAAAAGTCTCAACTCCAAGCCCTATAAGATCGCTTTGCATCAGGCGTTTCTGCTTTCTAAATACTCAGTAGGGATAAAATTTGGCTCTGCTTTTATAAGGTTAGGATAAAATCCGTTTTCAAAACCTAGCTCAAAAAGCCTATCTAACGCCTTTATCTGAAGTTTGTCCATACTTATAGAACTATCATTTGCATATAAATTTAGATAAATTTCAAGTTTTTTATCATCTACTCTGACTAAATTTCGCTCTAAAAGCATTTTGCAAAGCAATTTTTTGTTTTTATTTGCGATATCTACAGCTTTTGTCAAAACTCTTTCACACTCTATAGCATCAGTTAGCGGCAAGCTTCTTCGCACCGCCATTCCACCAAGAGGCAGTGGCAAAGTATCATCATTTCTAAACTCGCACCAGATATCCCAAATTTCACGCTCCACGCAAAGCTCACTGCTAAATTCTAAAATGCTTTCGTGTATAAGTACGCCAGCATCTACTTCACCGCTTAAAACAGCACTTTCTATCTCCAAAAAGTTCTTATAAATCACCCTAGCTTTTGGATAGGCTATCTTAAATAAAAGCGCATTTGTAGTATGCTCGCCACTTAAAGCAACTTTAAAATTCGGTTTTAAGCTCAAGCCTTTTTTCTTGATAAGTTTTGGACCATACCCATTACCAAAACTCACAGCAGTCCGTAGAAGTGCGTAATCTTCCCAAATCAATGGATACAGACCAAAGCTTATAGCAGTCGTGTCATAAGTGCCTTTTAATGCTTCTAAATTTAGAGTTTGGATATCAGATGGGGTATTAGAAAATAAGAGTTTTTCACTACTGACCCAACCAAATTTGATAGCCTCATACATAAAGATATCATCGGCATCTGGCGAATGAGCTACTGTTATATTTTTCAAAATTGCACCTTTTTTGACTTTTTATTAGCAGTGTATTAAAATTTAGCTTAATTTTTAATACTTTTTGATAAAATAGTTTAAATTTTTTGCAAGGAAAAATATGGATGAAAATAAGAAAAAAAGCTTAGATTTAGCTTTAAAGCAGATTGATAAAGCTTTTGGAAAAGGCACTATTTTAAGGTTAGGAGATAGAGAAATTGAGCCTATTGATAGCATTAGTACAAGCTCAATTGGACTTGATATAGCCCTTGGAATCGGTGGCATTCCAAAAGGTAGAATCATCGAAATTTACGGCCCTGAAAGCTCAGGCAAGACAACTCTTACTTTGCACATCATAGCAGAATGCCAAAAAGCCGGCGGAATTTGTGCGTTTGTAGATGCAGAACACGCACTAGACGTAAAATATGCAGGAAATTTAGGCGTTGATACTGAAAATTTATATATATCACAACCAGATTTTGGCGAACAAGCTCTTGATATCGTAGAAACTCTAGCTAGAAGTGGTGCGGTTGATTTAATAGTCGTAGATAGTGTCGCAGCGCTCACTCCAAAAAGCGAGATAGAAGGCGATATGGGCGATCAGCACGTCGGACTTCAAGCAAGACTTATGAGCCAAGCTCTTAGAAAATTAACCGGCGTAGTACATAAAATGGGAACTACGGTTATATTTATCAACCAAATTCGTATGAAAATCGGCGCCATGGGATATGGTACTCCTGAGACTACGACTGGCGGAAACGCACTTAAATTTTACGCTTCAGTTCGCCTTGATGTACGTAAGGTTGCCACTTTAAAACAGAGCGACGAGCCTATAGGAAACCGCGTAAAAGTAAAAGTAGTAAAAAATAAAGTCGCGCCTCCATTTAAACAAGCTGAGTTTGATATAATGTTTGGCGAGGGTATAAGCAAAGAAGGCGAGATAATAGACTATGGCGTAAAACTTGATATTATCGATAAAAGCGGTGCTTGGTTTAGCTATGATAACAGCAAGCTAGGACAAGGAAGAGAAAACTCAAAAGCATTTTTAAAAGAAAACAAAGCAGTAGCAGAAGCAATTATAGAAAAAATACGTGCAAATATGAATGACGGAATTATGAGTAGCACAGATATAGATGAAGAGAATTTAGGAGAAGAATAATGCCTACAATAAAAAGTGTAAAAGCGATAGAAGTTTTAGATAGTAGAGGAAATCCAACATTAAAAGTAAAAGTAAAATTATGTGATGGTAGCGTTGGTGATGCTATCGTGCCAAGTGGCGCAAGTACCGGTAAAAAAGAGGCCTTAGAGCTAAGAGACGGCGATAAAAGCAAATTTGGCGGAAAAGGCGTTTCAAAAGCTGTAAATAACGTAAATACGTTAATAGCAGAAGAAATAAGCGGTATGGATGCACTCAACCAAAAAGCTATAGACGATGCTATGCTAGGACTTGATGGCACAGACAACTACTCAAATTTAGGTGCAAACGCAGTTCTTGGCGTATCGATGGCAGTAGCTCGTGCAGCTGCAAATAGTCTAAATTTACCACTTTATAGATACCTTGGTGGCGCAAATGCCTGCACGTTGCCCGTTCCTATGTTTAACATAATAAACGGCGGAGCTCACGCAAACAACAGCGTAGATTTTCAAGAATTTATGGTAATGCCTTTTGGTTTTTCAAGCTTTAGCGATGCTTTGCGTGCTGTAGCTGAAATATACCAAACACTTAAAAAGATCCTAAACGACTTAGGGCATAGCACGGCCGTTGGCGATGAGGGCGGATTTGCTCCAAATTTAAAAGACAATGAAGAGCCTATAAAAATCATTATGGAAGCTATAGTAAAAGCCGGATACAAGGCTGGAGAGCAGATAAAAATCGCTCTTGACGTAGCTAGTAGCGAACTATATGAAGATGGTGTTTATAAACTTGAAGGTAAAGCGCTAACAAGCAAAGAACTAATAGATAGATATGAAGAACTTTGCAACAAATATCCGATATTTTCTATCGAAGACGGACTTAGCGAAGATGATTGGGAGGGCTGGAAACTGCTAACAGATAGACTTGGTAGCAAAGTTCAGCTCGTCGGAGATGATCTATTTGTAACAAATGAGAAGATCTTAAAAGATGGAATTCAAAAAGGCATAGCAAATGCAGTGCTTATAAAACCAAATCAAATAGGCTCAGTAAGTCAAACAATGCAAACAGTGCGTCTAGCTCAAAGAAATGGTTATCGTTGCATTATGAGCCACAGAAGTGGTGAGAGTGAAGATAGCTTTATAGCCGACTTTGCAGTAGCATTAAACACAGGCGAGATAAAAACAGGAGCTACAAGCAGAAGCGAGAGAAACGCAAAATACAATCGTTTGCTTGAGATCGAGCTTGAAACTAGTGAGTATTTGGGGGATAAAATTTGAATGAAATTTTAGATGAGCTAGGCGTCCCTAAAAAAAAGACTAATAGCTCTTTTAAATTTCTAATATTATATCTTGGAGCAACTTTTTTTGTAGTTGTCGCAGGAATTTACGTAGGAAATGCACTTTTTGGCTCACGCTCTCTTGATGTGATGATAGATCTTTACAATCAAAAAAATAGCCTTAAAACAGAAGTGCAAAAACTACAAGAGGCAAACTCGGCACTACAAAAAGAGTATTTTGAGCTTATAGGCTTAGATCCTGATAACTACAACAAATAAATGGGTAATATATGAAACGATTTTTAATTTTATTAGTTTTTGCATCTATTTTTTACGGACGTGAAAATCCATTTTTGCCGAGCGATATCAATGAGACTGATATGGTCGCATCAAACGTCATTGAGAGTGCTCCACCATTTGAAACAAAGATAATCAAATTTCCAAGCGATGCTAGAGAGCTAAGTCATGCGGTTTTTTATTATAAAAGTATAGACGGCAACATAAAACAAAAGATCATAGATATAAATGGAAGTTTTGATTGGCACGATGAGTTCGTGCTAAGAAATCAAGCAAATCCAAACAAAAGCGCCACAAAGATCTTAGACGTATCAGTAACCAGCAAACCAGATATCAAAAAAGAAAATGTAAATATAGGTCTAAATACCACAAAAGCACCTAAAATAGAGCCCCCGCTTAAAAACGTAAATTTTTCAAAACTTGTTAAATTTGATATTTATAACTCAAAGATAAATATCTTTACCAAAGATGAGAAGATCCGTGATTTTATCATCGATCAGCCAAACAAGATCGTCATAGACTTTAAAAAACCAAAAACAAGACTAAATACTAAAACGTTAAAGGTAGATATTGGGGCAGTAAAAAAGATAACTTTTGGATCGCACGAAGAGTTTTATAGAGTAGTTATATGGCTAGATGGAAACTACTATTATGGTATCAGACAAAGCGATGGTGGCTATACTCTTATCCTTAAATAAGCTAGAAAATCTGGCTTATTTAAAAAACACAAATCCTATGCCTATTTTATTTGTATGTTTATCATAGTCTGCTAAATTCTCTGCATAGCCGTTAAAATACTGAACATATCCATAAAATCCCGCATAAAATAGTGGAAATATCCATCCAAGCTCGGCAGATCCTCTATTTGTTTTATCAAGATGAAGGTTGTTTGTAAGCTTTAGACTAAATATGTGCTTGTTAAATTTATAAAACATACTCACATCGCCATTTCCTGCGTAATCCTTAATGTCTGGATTGTCATCATCGTGTTCTGGGATTCTCCACCAAAGACGCGGAGCTATGCTAAAACCATCATAAACAAAATTTCCCCTTAAATAAACTCTATTCCAAGAACGCGACTGCTCGCCGTCTTTGCCATTTGAATTATGCAAAACTCCAAGCTGGAAATTCTTTAAATTCGGAATTGTTAAAATATCTGTAGGAAAATTTACAAAGAGTTCAGGCTCATAATTATTCTCTCTAAATGGAGATGAATCTTTTGAAGTTTGCCACCACGAACGCTGAGTATAGCCAAAATACAGCGTTTCATCTAAACCTAAAATATCTCTAACAAGAGGTTTTTTAACACTTATTTGAAATTTAGTCTCAAATTTCTTGCGTCCGTCATCTGGTATATTTTTCGTATAAGTTTCTGGTAAAATATAATTTGTATGAAAGGTTTCAAGACCGAAAAAATCGGTTATTGGCTCATCTGTATGAGCAAAATTCATACTATGATCTTGCTTTTTATCAGTTTTAAATTCTTTGCTTATATCTTTTATATCTAAAGCGACTTTCGCTGCTTGTTTATAGAAGAAAAGTGCATTTTTCATATCTCCGTTTTTTTCAAATTCACTAGCTTTTTTATATAACTCATCAGCCGAGTTTGCATAAGCTATCAAGCATAAACTCAAAATCAAAACAGATATCTTTAGCATCATCTTACAAGCTCATAATCAGCCCGAGTGTTTAAATTTAAAAACTGCTTTTTATCTTTAAATTCAGTGATAATAGTAGGACAAAGATCTCTTAAAAGTGAGACTTTTTGCATACCATTTTTTAACAAAGATTGCGCTACTAGGCTCACTTTAGGATTATAAAATCCGCAAAGCCCATGCACAAACTCGCCGTCTCTTGGAAGAGACATATCGTTATTTTTTAAATTTAAATACAGCTCTTTTATCGTTTCAAGTTTTACAAACGGCGTATCTGCAGCTATAATAAAAACAGGCTCGTCATAGTTTTTATCTAAATTTGCTATAACTTTTAAGACAGAAAAATCACCAAAATCATCGATCAAAACAGGAAGTTTAGGCTCAAATTTATCATTTTTTGCGCTGATTTTAACATCTTCAAAAATCTTGCTTAAACGCTCAAATAAAAAGTGCGTAATGCTAGGATAATCTTTGTAAGCAAGAAGCGTTTTATCGCTTCCCATTCTGCTGCTTTTTCCTCCAGCTAAAATCAGTGCGTTTTTCAAATTTGGCTTTCTTATAGCGCTCTTGGATCTGCGATTTTCCCGGCTATAGCAGAAGCTGCCGCGACTGCAGAGTTTGCAAGATACACTTCGCTAGTCTTGTCGCCCATTCTGCCTACAAAGTTTCTATTTGTAGTGCTTACGCATCTTTCCCCTGCTCCTAAAATCCCCATATATCCGCCAAGACAAGCTCCACACGTAGGATTGCTGACTACAGCTCCTGCTTCTACAAAGATATCCATAAGCCCTTCTTTTTGCGCTGCAAGTGCGATCTTTTGCGTAGCTGGAGTAATGATAAGCCTAGTGTGCTTAGCTACTCTTTTTCCTTTTAAAATTCCAGCAGCTATCCTAAGATCGCTAAGACGTCCATTCGTACAGCTTCCTATAAACACTTGATCTATTTTTAGGTCGTCTTTTAAAGCCTCATTTATGCTTTTTCCATTGCTTGGTAAAAACGGATATGCAATAACCGGATCAAGCTTACTCACATCTATGCGTAAAACTTTTTCATAGTTTGCATCCTCATCGCTATAGTAAAACTTTGGTTTTGAACGTAAATTTTTACTAGCTAAAAATTCTTTTGTTATATCATCTACTGCGATTATACCGCTTTTTCCGCCTGCTTCTATAGCCATATTACATAAACTAAAACGGCTATCCATATCAAGATATTTCATAGCGTCCCCACAAAACTCTAAAGCTTTGTATAAAGCTCCATCAACGCCGATTTGACGTATAACTTCAAGTATTAAATCCTTGCCATAAATGTGCTTCGCAGGTTTTCCCACGAACTCAACTTTTATGGTTGCAGGCACCTTAAACCAGTTTTTACCAGTTATCATAGCATAAGCCAAATCCGTGCTTCCCATTCCCGTGCTAAACGCTCCAAGAGCACCATGCGTACAGGTGTGAGAATCTGCTCCTATGATAACATCTCCTGGCACTACAAGACCTTTTTCTGGCATCAAAGCGTGTTCGATGCCCATATCTTTTTCATCAAAAAAATTCTTTAGATTATGTTCATAAGCAAAATCACGACTGATTTTTGCCTGATTTGCGCTTGCTATATCTTTAGCTGGGATATAATGATCCATTACTATAGCAAAACCATCTGGATTTGCTAGTTTTTTTGCTCCACTCTCCCTAAAAGCCTTGATAGAGATCGGCGTAGTGATGTCGTTTCCTATAACCATATCAATCTTGCTTTCTACTATTTGCCCCGCATAAACAGCGTCTCCAACATGCTCACTAAAAATTTTTTCAGTAATAGTTTGTTTCATGATTTTCCTTAGCTAAATTTGGTCTATTGTAGCAAATTTTTGGTATAATCAGGCTTATGAAGTATAAAATTTTAACTCAGATATCAGAATTTTTAACCAAATTTAAAAAAATAACTAACATAAAAAGAGTTGATGATTTGGCTTTGCAAATTACATTTGATGGGAATTATTCTTTAATTTTTGATCTAAATAAAAGTAGCTCTAGCATCTATAAAACAGATGAAAAAATCGCCGTAAAAGAGTATAAAGCGCCTTTTGATATCACGCTTAAAAAACGCCTAAACTCAGCCAAGATAGATAGCATAAAAACGCTAAAAAACAACAGGATACTGAAAATACAAGCAAGTCTTAGTGGCTCATATAAGAAGGTAAATTCAGTTTTGTATCTAGAATTTACCGGACGATTTACAAATATCATTTTAACAGATGAAAACGGCATCATCTTAGAAGCCTTAAGGCATATGCAAAACGATAAAAGAGTCATAAAACCGGGCAAAAAATTAATCATGCTTGAGCCATTTGACATAAAAGAGAGCGGTTGTGAGCAGATCACTGACTTTGACGAATATTTTCAAAACGAATTCTTAAAACTCAAAACGAAAAGATTAGAAAATTTAAAATCTGCGAAGTTGGCGAACTTAGATAAAAAAATATCAAATTTAAAAGCTAACTTAGATAAGCTTGAAAGCAAGGAATTTTTAGAAGCAAAAAGTAAAGAGCTAAATAAAAATGCTAGCCTTATAATCTCAAATTTATATCTTTTACAAGGATTTCAAAGAGAGTTAAATTTGATTGACGAAGATGGCAACAATATAAATTTAAAGCTAAACGATACTCCAAAAAATAGTGCAAATGCTATGTTTAAAGAGAGTAAAAAGCTAAAACAAAAAGCAGCAAACATAGAGATAGAACGCTCAAATTTAAATGAAAAAATAGACTTTTTGCTCAAACTAAAAAATGCCATAAACCTAGCAAATACCAGCAGCGAACTACTCATCATATCGCCTAAAAAATCGCTAAGTAAAAATAGTGCCAAATTTAGCGACATAGTTCGTGATTTTTACGTAGGCGAGTTTAAGATCAGTGTGGGAAAAAATGAAAAAGGTAATGCGTTTTTGCTTAAAAATGCAAAAAAAGATGATTTTTGGTTTCATCTAAAAGATATCAAAAGCGCTCACGTCATCTTAAAGACAAATAAACAAAATTTGAGTGAAGATATCATAAATTTTGCTGCGAAACTTTGTATAAATTTTAGCACAAATGAACGCGGAAGCTACAGCGTCGATTATACAAAAAGGCAAAACGTCAAGGTCGTAAATGAAGCCTTTGTAAATTACGTAAATTACAAAACGGTAGTAATTAAAATTTAATATCATAAGATATGATTATATTTTAAAGGAGAAAAAATGGTAAAAGTCGAGTTTTTAGGGCCGATAAATACGGACGCTTTAGAGTTAGATGTAGCAAATTTAAGGCAGTTAAAAGAGATCTTAAATAAAAATGAGAATCTCAAAGAGTGGCTAAAACTCTGTGCTGTTGCACTAAATGACGAGATTGTTACCAATCTTGATACTACTTTAAAAAATGGTGATAAAATTTGTATATTACCGCCAGTTTGTGGGGGCTAAATATGGAACTATATAGCGGCGAACTAAACGTCACTGAGATAACAAACCGCTGGTTTATGCAAAATAAAGATAAAAATTATGGTGCTATCATAACCTTTGTAGGCGTTGTGCGAGATGAAGACGGCATAGATGGCCTTAGTTTTGACATCTATGAACCGCTACTTAAAAAATGGTTTGATGCGTGGCAAGAAAAGGCAAAAGAAAAAAATGCCACTATATTTATGGCACATTCAAAAGGCGACGTGCCAAATCACGCCTCAAGCTTCATAGCAGGTGTGCTAAGCCCAAAAAGAAAAGTAGCGCTAAGTCTTATAAATGACTTTGTAGAAGATTTTAAAGCAAATGCTCCAATCTGGAAATATGATCTAAAAAATGCCAAAAGAATCTATGCCAAAGATAGAAGTCAAGCGATAAATGGGGCTGGGATTTTAAGCTAAGAAGTTGAAAAAGTTACTAGTTTTTATGGTTTTTGCAAGTTTTTTATTTGCTAGTACTGCTATTTTTATGGGCAAAACGGAAAGTTGAGTTTAGAGCTACCTAGTATAAAAGGCGTATCTGCTTATATGTTTTAAATTTATTATCTTCTTATAGCAAATATCAAATTTCAATAGTAAATTTAATAAAAATTATATTATTTAAATTTTATAGTATTTTTGGATTTTCGTAAATTCTTTCTTTATTTGCGATTTATTCATACGGCTCATATTAAGTAAATTTAGAGTATAATCCATACAAAAATACTAGGCGATAAAGGAAAAAAAATGCAAAACATAAAGCTGATCTCTCATCCGCTCATTGAGCATAAACTCACTATTTTAAGAGATATAAATACAGACCCATTTCAGTTTAGAATGCTTGTTGATGAGATAACTTATCTTATGCTTTTTGAAGCCAGCAGAGACTTTTTGCTAAAAGACACAGAGGTTACGACGCCAGTTGCCACTACAAAATCGAAAAAATTAGCCGAGAAGATTATGATATGTCCTGTTCTAAGAGCAGCTCTTGGTATGCTTGATGGCGTATTTAAACTACTTCCTGATGCAAGTGTCGGATTTTTAGGTTTTCAAAGAGATGAAAAAACTCTTAAAGCAGAGTTTTACTATGCAAAACTTCCAAAAGATCACGCCGAACGTACTGCGATCATCATAGATCCGATGTTTGCTACTGGCGGGACTGCTATAGATGCAGTCAAGTTTTTAAAGTCTAAGGGTGTAGAAAAGATCAAATTTATCTCTATTTTAGCAGCACCCAAAGGGCTTGATAGATTTAGCGAAGTTTATCCGGACGTAGAAGTTTATACTGCAGCTATCGATAAAGGCTTAAATGAAAAAGGCTATATAGTTCCTGGACTTGGCGATGCTGGAGATAGAGTTTTTAACACGTTGTAAAAAGGTATAAATATGTTATTTGGCAAGATCGATTATCTAAATTTGCTTCCGTTTCACGTCTTTTTAAAATCATATCCTTTACAAAGCTATATAAAAAAAAGTATTGAATTTAAAAAAGGCGTTCCTAGTAAATTGTGTAAAGATCTTGAGTTTAGGCGCGTTGATGCGGCTGTTATCTCAAGCATAGAAAGTAGGAAAAGCAAGTATAAGACGCTTGATTTTGGAATTTGTTCTAAAAAAGATGTAAAATCTGTTCTTATCAGAAAAAATAGCGATAAGGCTTTGGATCCAGCTTCCATGACTTCAAATATGCTTTGTAAAGTTTTAGGTTTAAAAGGAGAAGTCATCATAGGCGATAGAGCTTTGAAAGCCTACCTTGATGAGGGGGAAAATGCGTTTTATGATATGGGTAGAATTTGGCACGAAAAAAGAAATCTTCCGTTTGTTTTTGGAAGGTTTTCATATATTAAAAATAAAAATAGCTATGAAAAACTTATTAAAAAATTCTTAAAGACTAAAGTTAAAATACCAAAATACATAGTGGATCAATACTCTAAAAGTAGAAATGTAAAATCAAAAGATATCCTATGGTATCTCGGCTTTATAAGCTATAAAATGGATAAAAAAGAGAAAAAATCTCTAAAAATTTTTCTAAATTTGGCTAGAGAATTTAAATTTGATCCTAAGTAATGCTTAGTATAGTGACTATTTAAAAATTTATTTAGTATAAAATTTAATATTAAATAAAACTTTAAATATTTTTTTGTATAATAAAAAACAAATTTTATTATAAATAGGAGCCAAAATGGGAGTACATGATTACATAAATCAAACGCTTGAAAATATCAAAAAGTCAAGTCCAGGTCAAACAACATTTTTACAAGCCGCAACAGAGATATTGCGTAGTTTAGAGCCTTTGCTAAGCAAAGAAGATAAGTATCTAAAGCATCGCATAATTGATCGTATTGTAATGCCAGAGCGTACTACGATGTTTAGAGTAACTTATATGAACGATAAAAACGAACCTTGCTCACATTTTGGATATCGCGTAGAGTTTAATTCTGCTCTTGGCCCATATAAAGGTGGTTTGAGATTTCACCCATCAGTATGCCTTGATATCATTAAATTTTTAGGCTTTGAGCAAATCTTTAAAAACTCACTTACAGGTCTTAATATGGGCGGCGGTAAAGGTGGCGCAAATTTTGACCCTAAAGGCAAAAGCGATGGCGAGATTATGAGATTTTGTCAAGCTTTCATGAATGAGCTTTATAAGCTAATAGGCGACGTAAAAGATGTCCCAGCTGGTGATATCGGCGTTGGTGGTCGTGAGATCGGATATATGTTTGGTCAATATAAAAAACTAACAAACCGCTTTGATGGTGCTTTGACTGGTAAAGGTCTAGACTGGGGTGGTAGCTTAGTAAGGGTAGAAGCTACTGGTTATGGCTCAGTATATTTTGCTCAAGAGATGCTTAAAAAACAAAATAGTAGCTTAGAGGGCAAAAAATGCTCAATAAGTGGTGCTGGAAATGTGGCTATATATACAGCTCAAAAGCTATATCAGCTTGGCGCACTTCCTGTGACAGTAAGTGACTCAACTGGCTTTATCTATGATAGCGAAGGCATAGATGTAGAGCTACTAAAACGCATTAAAGAGGTTGAAAGAAAAGGTCTTAGCGAGTATGCTGCAGCTAAACCTAGTGCGAAATTTACTCCTGTTAGCGAGTATAAAGCTGGAAGAAACGGAATTTGGAGCGTTCCATGTGATGCTGCTTTCCCTAGTGCTACACAAAATGAGCTAAATTTGGAAGATATCAAAACTATTTATAATAATGGTTGTCGCTTGGTTTGTGAGGGTGCAAATATGCCTAGCACACTTGAGGCTATTGACTTTATGCTTAGCAAAAAAGATTTCTTATTTGGCCCAGCAAAAGCCGCAAATGCTGGTGGTGTGGCAACTAGTGGCCTAGAAATGGCACAAAACGCAAGTATGCAAAAATGGACTTTTGATGAAGTAGATAGCAGACTTCATAATATAATGACAAATATTTTTCATGAGAGTTACGATACTTCAGTGGAGTTTGGCGATGCTGGAAATCTTGTTCTTGGAGCAAATATCGCAGGATTTAGAAAAGTCGCTGATGCGATGATCGATCAAGGATATGTATAATAGATATCTAAATTTGGCTGATATTCAGCCAAATATTTCCTCGGCTTCATAAGTTTATCTTATATCATCTAAACTTAAAGGATGCCCAAATTCCAAATCTTTTTTTGCCGTTTTTCCTAAAATTTCATCATAAAATTTAGGATGAAGTCCGTTGTTTGGGCGGATTGAGCGGATATTTTGTGGTGTAAAAACCTCACCTTTTTTGATACGCTCTACTACAAAAAGCGATCTAGCGCTTTTTCTATTTTTCTCATTTACACTATAATCAACGCTTCCAAGAGCCTTATAAGCATTTCTAACTGCTGTGCTCATAGCTTTAAATTCATCTTTATTTAGAGAAAATCCACTATCTTCACCGCCTAGAGCTCTATCTATGGTAAAGTGTTTTTCTATCACGCTAGCTCCTAATGCGACCGCTGTTATCGGGACTTCTAAGCTCATAGAGTGATCGCTGAGCCCAACTTTTACGCCCATAGGCGAAAACCTTTCAAGCATATCTTTTATGGTTAAAAGGTTCATATCTTCTATTTTAGCAGGATAGCTTGAAGTGCATTTAAGTATAGTTATATCGTCGTTTCCTACGCTTTTGCAAGTTTTGATTGCTTCATAAATTTCTTCTAAGCTTGAAATTCCAACTGAGATTATCATAGGTTTTTTAAATTTAGCCGCGTATCTGATGAGCGGATAATCGATCGCTTCAAAAGAGGCGATCTTATACATAGGAACATTAATGCTCTCTAAAAAATCCACCGCACTATAATCAAACGGCGTTGAGAAAAAGTCTATCCCGACACGATCGGCGTATGCTTTTAGCTCGCCTTGCCACTCCCAAGGCGTGTATGCTTTTTTGTATAGTTCATATAAGCTTTGCCCTGCCCAAAGACCATCATCTTGAGTCATAAATATCTCATCTTTACAATCAATCGTGATAGTATCAGCTGTGTAGGTCTGCACTTTTATAGCATCAGCCCCAGCTTCTTTGGCCGCTTTTATGATTTCAAAAGCTAAGTTTTTATCTCCGCAGTGGTTAGCTGACATTTCAGCTATTATGTATGGCCTCTGTGATGTAAAAATCATTTTGTATATCTCCGTTATTTTGAGTGAAAGTCTCTTTGTCTATGCTTGATATTTTCAAATCGGCTTTGTAAAACACATCTTTTATCATATCTATATCATAAAATGTATATAATAAATCTTTGTGCGATTTTCTTGTTATTTTATATACATTTGGTTCTAAATTTATAGCGCCGTTTTTTAAACTATCATTTTTACTTCTGAAATTTACTAGAATTTTACCATTTTTATTTAGATGATTTTTAAACTCACTTAGTAAATTTACTACGATATTTGGTGTAAATAAATGCAAAACTCCCCAAGAAATTATCGCATCTACTTTGGTGTCGCCAAGAGTGTCATAAAGTATGTCTTTTAAGCTTTTATCTTTATTATTTAAAAGTATGAGCTTACCCCCCCCCATTTCTACGCGTTCATTTAGTCTTGCAAAGGCTACATCAAGAGGCTTTTGGTTGATATCTACGCCGATTATTTTCTTTACTCCAGCTCTATTTAAACACTCAAGATGCCTACCTGTAGCACAGCCAAAATCAAGTGCGCTTTTAAATTTATTTTTAAAAATAAAACGCACCACATGCTCGTTTGGATATATTAAATCGCCTTTTAAAACAAGTTCTTCCCAGTAAGTTAAGTCATTTTTATAATCTTTTAAGCTATTCATCAAATCTCCTTTAGTTTTTTGGCTTCTATAATATGCCATGAATTTATTATATTTCCATTATTTGTGCTAAATTCTTCATAATCTTTGCTAGTTATTTTTAAACCAGCACTACTATAAATATTTTCTATTTCATCTAAGCTTGGGAAGTAATAAAGCATTCCTTTATGAGACTCTTCATCTATGATAAATGTATCTTTATCTATCTCTTTGCCTTTTTTATACAAAGAGTCTTTTCTTGTCCGCCAGTTGGCAAATACGCTTCCGCCTTCATTTAAAATATCTCTAAATTGCTTTATAAAATTTGAAGTTATCTCTTTTGCATTTAGATGAGTTATGCCCCAGCAAACTACACAATCAACTTTTTTTCCGCCTAAAACTTCTTTTAAATTTAAAATCTTTCCGCTTTGAAATACTTCTACGCCCGTTTCATTACAACGATTTTTAGCTATTTGTAAAACTGATTTATTGTAATCTACGCCGATTATATTTGGAATTTTTGCTTTACTCATCATCTCAAGGTGTCTTCCATCGCCACATCCAAAGTCTAAAACGCTTTTAAATCGCTTTTGGTTTGCAAAAATATATCTTGTAAGGTATTCATTTGGATAGAGCAAATATCCGCTTGATACATGCTCTTCCCATAGTTTGTAAGCATTTTCTTGTGCCTCTTTTACACTTTCGTTCATTTTATATCCTTTTTAAATTTTTTTATAAGAGCATCTGCCTTTGCCAGGCACTCTTGCTTGCTGCTAGCTACTATGATGGCATATCCTCTATTTATGATGCTTTTGCCATCTGTTACTTTGCCTAAAACTCCATTTATGTTACACTCATATTTTACAATTCCAAGTTCATCTTTTAAAATTTCAAAATTTGGCGCGGTGACTCTGCCCTCAAAATCAAAATACCTAATAATCGCATGTTTTGTAAATTTAGGCTCAAAGCTAAAAGCTTTGCCTAAAATCATATTTATCCACTCTTTTGTCATATTTACGCCAGTTGCTATCTCTACAAAGGTGCTTGAGAGATAGTGACCGCTTGGGCGTGGAGCTAACTCTATGATAAAAGGCTCTCCTTCTGGCGTTATGATAAGGTCTGCGTTTATAAGGCAGTTTTTTAAATTTAGTCTAGTAGAGACTTTTTGCATATAGCGTGTAACTTCCAAAATCTCCTTAGCACTCAAATTTCCTATACTTTGTCTATAAGGCAGCGGCGTAAGAAGCTTTTGTCTTATAAGTATGTGGATATACTTTCCATTTACTACCGCTCCACTTAGTCCGTATTCCATCCCCTCTACTAATGTTTCAGCTAAAAAATCCTCTTTGTTTAAGTCTATTTTTGATAGAGCATTTTTTAGCTCATCTTGATCTTTTACGGCTATGACATCTCTACTTCCACTTCCAAATCGCGGTTTAATGATAAGTGGAAATTTAAGTATGCTTAAATCTAAATTTGGAGTTATCAAATGACATTCTATAGGTCTCAAATCCTCTCCTTTTTCAAAAGAGAGTCCTCCCCCCCCCCCATAGTTTTTATAGTCTTTTTCATCGCTTAGATTTCTTAGTTTTTTATGAAATAGAAGTTTATCGGTGCATAAATCAGCAGCTTTGTAGCTAACGCCATCTAGTTTGTAGTAGTCATTTATACTTCCAGTTGTTATCAGATATCTACCGATAGGAACCGGTAAAATCGTTATAGGCTCGTACCCCCCCCATAAGTTTTTCTATGATATTTTTTGGATCTCTTATATCTACTACGAAAGATACGTCGGCAAATTTTAGTCCGATTGCATCTTTATTGCCATCAAAAGCTACAACTTTAAGTCCGGCTTTTTTGGCTTCGCTAATAGCAAAAACACTCTCACTACTAGCACCTATTACTAGGGCTACTTTTTGGCTCATTTTAACTCCTTTATAAATTTAGAATCTTTTATAAAATCATCTAAATTCTCTTTACTATCTTTTATCGTCTCTATAGCAAGAAATTTATCTTTATCTATGATAGAGTGGATTTTTTTAAAATCAATATTTCCATCTCCAAAATGCAAATGTGCGTCATAAATGCTTGTGCTATCATTATCGCTTAGATGATATACAGACGGCTTTAGAGAGTTAAATTCTAAGATATATTCATAAGGGTCTAGTTTTTGATAGTTTGCACTCGCTAAAGCGTGACCGATATCAAGGCAAAATCCACGCCCTGTTTGGTCTATTATTTTTTTTATCATTTCAATGGTTGAACCGATACAAAATGCGTCTGGAGCGTTATTCATAGGTACTACGTAAGGCTTGTTTTCTATTATAAATTTAAAATCTTTTATACTATTTATCTGTCTTATACTTTCATCAACCTTACCGCCAATTCCTGGATGAAAAATAGTATAAATAGCGTCAAGCTCAAGGCTATAAGCACGAGTAAGCTCTACTAATTTTAAATTTGAGCTAAATTTATCTCTATTTGAAAAGTCCAAACCACTACTAAAATGTGGAGCATGGATAGCAAAAGGGATATTAAATTTGCTTTTCATATCTGTCCAAATACTGATTTTATCAAGAGAATTTGGCACAGCATAAAGCTCAATATAATCATAAACTCCATTTTCATAAAGAGTTATCGCACTATTTATATAGTTTTCATTTAAAGACCATAATTTAAGTCCAATTTTATAAGCCATGCAATACCTTGTATTTAAGCTCTGCCATTTTCCAATCGTCCATAGTATCTATATCTTGCGTAACATCTTCGCTTAGGATAAATGGTACTCTATCACCTGAGTTTAGCGCGTTTGCTTTATAAAAATAGAACATTCCAGCGTCGTGATACATCGGTTCTAGATCTTGAGATCTTTTGTTTGCATTGAGTGGTTCGCGGTATTTTAAAAATCCTTTTTCATCTACTCTAAAAGCCCTTTGTATGGGAAATGAAAATTTGACTACCGGAGTTAGTTTGTCTGCATTTGTAGATATAAATATTTTATGGGCTTGTTTTAAAAGTTCGCCACTTATAAATGGTACGCAAGGGTAAATGCAACATATATTTTCGATGAAAACTCCTAATTTCGCATACTGGCTTAGTACTTCTTCTATAACATCATTTGTTGTAGCAAAGTCGTCTGCTGTTTTGGCACTTCGTAAAAATGGAACTTTTGCACCTAGATTTTTAGCGATACTAGCTATCTCTTCATCTTCAGTTGAAACCATGATCTCATCAAAAATTCCAGCATTCATAGCTGCATTTATGGCGTAATGTATCATAGGTTTTCCCATAAAATCTTTGATATTTTTACGTGGAATTCTTTTACTTCCGCCACGCGCTGTTATTATGGCTATATTGTTTATCAAGTTTTGTTCCTTGAGAATTTTATCTGCAATGATAGCATAAATTTGGGATAGGGCTTATAAAGCCCTATGTTATTTTAGATCACTCTCATCAATCATCGCAGGTACGCCTCTTATGGCGCCTGTTTCAAAGTATCTGTTTATGGCGATTTGCTCTTTTTTGACTTCATCATCTGTTATATTTGCTGGAGCTTTTGCATCTTTTGCATAGTATTTTCTAAAGATTTTTATCTTTTGCTCATCGCTTGATGCGTTTTTTACTTCTTTATATATCGCTATTGATTTTTTTATAGCATCTTCGCCGTGGCTAGAAATCGGCGCCATTACTACTTTTAAATTTAGATTTTCAAGATCTTTTTCGATCTTGTCTAGCTCAAGTCTGCAGTATGGGCAGTCTGGGTCTGTAAATAGATATTTTGTAGGTTTTTTAGGATCGTTTCCTAGCTCTATAATCCTTGAATTTCCTTCTTCTTTCAGAACTTCTCCAAGTCTTTTATAAGCACCTTTCATAGCCGCTTTTTCTTGTATTTCGTTAAAATGGTTTGCATAAGAAGTTTTTTTATCTATGTCTATAATATCTGGAAATATATATTTTCCATCAGTAAATAAAACTTGCTTTTGGCTTTGTTTTCCATCTGTGATCTCTATGACTATTTGTTCAAATTTTGTGCCTTCTAATTTGCTTTTTGAATCAACTTTTACGCTTAAGCCTTGAACGCTAGCTGCGCTAAATAGCTCCAAAATATCTGCGTCGCTTATAGCAAACAAAGAACTAGCCGCTATCAAAGAACTACATACAATTATTTTTTTCATTTATTACCCTTATATAAAATTTTTGAATTATATGAATTGTTTCTAAACAAAAACTCTATCATTTTCAAATTTAGTAATATCTTTAAAATTATCCAAATATTCTAAGTAGGCAAGAGCGTATTTTCTACTCAGTCCTAAATTTGCTTTTACGTTTGTTATGTTGGCAAAACCTTCTTTTTTGATGATATTTCTCAAGCTTTGCATTACGTTTGAAAGGGCGTTTTCTTCGATAAAAAGATTGTGCTCTAGTCTTACTACCTTTTTTGCTTTTGTGAGTTTTTTTAACGCTAAGTCGCCTAAAGTCCTGTCTATATCAAGTTTATCATATATATTATATGGTGCCTCTGGCGTTATATTTTGCTCTTTTAAAATATCATAAATTTTATCTTCCAAACTAAGGCTTAGTTTGTCAAAATCAGCTCCAAATTTAGTATAAATTCCGCCATTTTTTTGAATGATTTCTTTGGCTTCTAGCTCGTTTAGAACTTTTTGTATGAGCTCTTGTGAAGCCCAGTTTAGTTTTAAATTTATGCTTGAAGGAGAAAAAAGGGCATTTGGATTTTTAAGTATGATGAAATTTACAAATTCATTAACATCTTTAAAGGCGGTTTTACCATAGATACACCCGTTTTTTACATCTACAAATACATTATTTAAATTTTTAGCCAAGCTAAGCGCGTCTTCTTGGTTTAAGCCAAATCTTTGCACACTTGATATTAGTCCAAATCCGTGTTTATGAGTGTTTGCTAGTCTAGCAAAAGCAGATAAAAAATCTTTTTCTTTAAGCGAGTTTAAAAGTGCGATTTTTTGCTCTTTTTTAAGCGGTTCATTTACTGGATTTAGCACTCTTCCGCCGCCTATTACTCTACCTTCTTTTAGTAAAACAAACAGCTCATCAAACTGCAAAAACATTTTTTTATCAAATTTAAAAGTGTAAAAACCATCTTTTAGATGCAAAACTTTGGCATTTACTTGTTTTGTCCCTACACAAAAAAGCAGTTCGCTTCCGTGAGGTATGCTAGTATTCACAAAACAATCCGCCTCAAAAAATCCTCGCCAAAACCCTTTCTTGCTTAGAATTTGCCCTTTTTCTAGTTTATGAGTATTGTCGCCGCTAAGATTTAGCGCTACTCTATTTGGAGCAAATGCTATATCTCTGTTTTGAGCATGAACTTCTAATGAGCGCACGCTAAACATTTCGTTTATGTCTAAATTTAAAAGCTTATCTGAGAGTTTTACGCTTCCATTTAGTACGCTTCCTGTGACTATCACTCCATGACCTTTTAGGCTAAAAACTCTATCTATGTAATATCTAAAAAGTGCAGTTTCATCGTGTTTTTTTGGATTTAGCGTAAAGAGATAATTTTTAAGCTCTTCTATGCTACTAGGATCTTTTATGCTCACGAAAAATGTTTCGTATATACTTAAATTTTTATACTCTTTTATAAACTCTTTTACTTCGCTTTGTACTTTTTGCTGAGCTAGAGTATTTGTTAGGTCACACTTTGTTACGACTAGGATTATGTTTTTTACATTTAGTAAATTTAGCACGGCGATATGCTCTTTGCTCTGAGGTTTAAGTCCTTCGTTGCTTGCTACTACAAGCATCGCAGCATCAAACCCAAATGCTCCACTTATCATAGTTTTTATAAGGCTTTCGTGACCAGGAACATCGATAAATGCTATATTTGAAGAGGCATTTGATAAATTTGAAAAGCTAAGATTTACCGTGATTCCTCGCTCTTTTTCTTCTTTTGTCTCATCTCCATCAAAACCATTTAATGCTTTTATAAGAGCGGTTTTTCCGTGATCTATGTGTCCGGCTGTGCCTATTATTAAGTTATTCACCATTTACCTCGTTTATTTTGTTGATTAAATTTGGAATCTCATCTTCATAAATAGATCTAAAATCTAGTATAAATTTACCCTCTTCAATACGTCCGATTATGCCTTTTTGGCGAAATTCTTGCTCAAGAGTGTTTGCATTTCCTAAAAATGCGAGTGCTACACTAGGATATGGCGTGTTTGGTAAGCTTCCGCCACCGATGAATGTTTTAGTGCTTTTGATCTGGGTTTTAAATTTGATATTTTTAGCAACGTTTTTGGCTAAAATCTCAAGTTCATTAACGTTTTTATAAATTTGATTTAATGGTTTTATTAGTTTATATTCTTTATTTAAGTATGCTTTTATAGTTTCATTTAATATGCTAAGTGTGATTTTATCTACCCTTAGCATTCTTAAAAGCTGATTTTGTTTTAGCCTATCTATAAGCTCTTTTTTACCTAAAATTATCCCACATTGCGTACTTCCAAATAATTTATCCCCGCTAAAGCTTACTAGATCCACGCTACTTTGAAGGACTTTTTTTAGACTCTTTTCGTCTTTGCCTAGATTAAAAGGTAGCTCATTTACGTAAGCACTTCCTAGATCGTAGTAGCTTATCAAATTTGATTTTTTAGCTAAATTTGAGATATCTTCTATGCTTGTTTCCCCGCTAAATCCGACTATATCGTAGTTTGATTTATGCACTTTTAGGATAACATTTGTATTCTCATTTATGGCGTTTTCATAGTCGCTAAGATGCGTTTTGTTTGTGGTGCCGACTTCTTTTATCAGGCATCCGCTACTTGCCATGACTTCTGGAATTCTAAAACTTCCGCCTATCTCTACTAGTTCGCCCCTGCTTACTATGACCTCTTTATCTTTTGCGTAAGTGTTTAGCACTAAAAATACAGCAGCAGCGTTATTATTTACTATAAGGGCGTCCTGGCAGCCTAGCATTAACTTAAATAAATAACTCGTAAAACTATATCTATCGCCTCTTTTTCCACCGCAGATGTCGTATTCTAAATTTGAATATGAGCTAATAAGTGGAGTTATTTTTTCTATGATCTCTTTGCTAATAGGGCTTCTGCCAAGATTTGTATGGACTACAACCCCGGTTGCATTTATCAAATTTTTCGTGCGTAAGTTTTCAAATTTAGCATAATCTTTTGCTATAAGATCTATTATCTCATTTTCTTTTATTTCAGAGTTTTTACTCTCTCTTAGCCTATTTATAACTTTTTTTGCAATCTCTAAAAGAGCTGGTTTAAAGCCGTTTTCAAACTGTTTTAAATTTACTATCTTGTCGATTTTAGGTAGTTTCATTGCCATCTTTTTCCATCTTAAATTTAGATTAAGTATAACATTTTTTACTTTTGTTTTTCCTTTTATGATAATGATTAGTTATAATTGCTCAGCGTGGATTAATTCAAAAAACTATAAAATAAAAGTAAATTCTATACAAGGAAAATTAATGCAAGAATTTGCATTTTTATGCAAAGATGAGATAGTTCTTAGCGATAAAATAGCAGTTTTAAATGAAAAAACGAATGATAAATTTTTAGTAGCGAATTCAAAGGAGCTTGACGCGCTCATTTATGCTCCAGAGATAAATTTTTATCTTAAAAATACGACAGAAAATACCCTAACAAAAGCAAAAAATTCACTAAAGCTATATGAGATTAGAGCTAGTGAGTTTGATTACGCTTTAGATGTCGATTTTAGCAAAGAGATAGGCAAAAATATCTTGCTTGTGAGTAACGAGAGTGAAAACATCGAAAAACCGCTAAAGGAGCTTGGATTTAACGTCATAAAGATAACTCACGCCGAAGTAGAGCTGATATACGGACAAATCGGCGATTTATGCGGAATTTTAAAGGTTAATAATACAAAAGAAACTAGCGACTTTGGTGATGAGAGCTTCTGTTGCGATTTTGATATCTTGCTTGTACGTGGCGCAAAAGACTTTATGCTAAGGCAAAGTGGTTGTTTTGAGATAGATGGTTTAAATGAGAATGAGATATTAAATTTAGTTAAGAGCGTAAGTCCTAAATTTGATTATAAAAAGCTAATAAGCTATGATGATAGCATTTGTCAGTATGCAAGGCGTAGGAGCGAGCACTGCGCTAAATGCGTAGATATTTGTCCAAGTGTCGCCATAATGAAAGATGACGAAAAAAGAGAGCTTGTATTTTCTGATATAGACTGCGTCTCTTGCGGACTGTGCGCGAGTGTTTGTCCAAGTGGGTCAATCGAATGGAGAATGAACCCAAGACAGGGCTTTGAGTTTATAAGCAAATTTTATGAGGATCATATAGCGCTCATTCTTGATGAGAGTATAAATTTAGATAATCTAAACATTAAGCTAAAAGATAAAGTTTTACCGCTTATGTTAAAAACAGTAAATTTTCTAGATCAATCTTACCTTTTAAATTTAGTTCAAACGACTGGAGCTACTATCATTTTACTAACAAAGAATTTGGGCGAAGGCACAAAAGACAGCGTAGATCTGATAAATGAAATTTATGAAAAAGCTTATGGTAAAAAGGCTATTTTATTAGCAGATGAGAGCGATATAGAAGATATTTTGGAGCTTGCTGAGTTTATAGAAGGAAGTAAATTTGATCTTTTGCAGACAAATTTAAGCAAAAGAGAGATATTTGCTAAAAGAGTTAAACATTTAGTAGGGGAAAATGATTTTGGTAAAACTATTCCAAAAGAGTGGGTAAGATATGGCAAGATCACTATAAATGAAGATAGCTGTACGCTTTGCTTGAGCTGTGTTGGAGCCTGTAACGTCGGAGCTTTATACGCTGATAAAAGTGATAATTCTATCAAATTTAACGCTTCTGTTTGTACCACTTGTGGATACTGCGAAACAAGCTGTGCTGAGAAAGATACATTAAAAGTTTATAGAGATGGTATGGAGCTTAAAAATAGCTATTTTGAGTATAAAACTTTGGCTAAAGATGAGCTATTTAAATGCGTAGAGTGTGGAAAGGAATTTGCCACTGCAAAATCTATACAAAAGATAGCAAATACCTTAAAACCTTTATTTGCTAGTAATCCAGTAAAGCTAAGAACGCTTTATTGCTGTGCTGAATGTAAAGCAAAATTGATGTTAAAAGAGCAGATAGAAAAAGGAGAATTTGATGAGTGATTTAGATGTGGGCAGGAGTTATTATTACGAATTTTTGGCTTATCCTCTGTTTTTTGATGAAAATGGTTCAGGCTTTAAGAGCTTTTTAGAACAGGCCCATTACTTAGCAAAAAGTCCTATAGATGAGTCAAATATAAGCGATTTTGAGACTATTTTGGGTTTTGATTTTGATAAATTTAAAAATGAACAAAATTCGGTATTTTTTGATCTGAGCTATGTAAATGTTCCTTTGAGTGCTAGTTTTTATGACGAAGGAAGAGATGATGGCAATAAACGTTTAAAAGTTATGGAAATCTTAAAAAGTAGCGACTTTAGAAGGAATTCGCAAAAGTGCAAAGTTAGCGAGGATTATATAGGTTTCATATTTAGACTGATGACTACGTTTTTGAAAAGTGATCTCAAATTATCAAGAGAATTATTTGAAAAAATTATAAATGATTTTTCTGATGAATTTACTAAAATGTTAAGCGAACATAAGGCTGCAAATTTCTTCAAAGCTTATGCAAATATCTATAGAAATTTTATCGCCTTAGAACGCTCTATTTTAGGCATTAAAGCACCTATTTTTGAAAAAAGTATGGCTGAAATTTCTATGAGTAAAAAGCCATACCAAACTAAGATGCCTACACAAAAAAGCAAGATAAATTGGGATGAATTTACCGCAATATAAATTTATATATTTTGAAATATAAATAAATTTATATTATTAATCTTTATAAATTATTATAGTTTGATTCGCTTTTAAGTAGAATAGATCGTAAATACAAGTAAAATATATTTTACTTTACAAAGGAGTTGCTTTGGAAAATAGACGCGATTTTCTAAAAAAAGCTTTAAAAATAGGCGCTATTGCAGGCGCAGGAGTCGCTGCGACTTCAGCTTTAGCTAGCTCTAAAGCTTATAGCGATGCAGATTCAAACGGCGTTGTTAGAGGAAAAACAAAGAAAAAAGAGGTGCTTTACTGGCAAAGTGAAGCTTGGAGTAAATACTATAAAATAGCATACTGAAAGGCTTAAAATGAGTGAATCTCATATAGGCAGAAGGTCGTTTTTAAAGCTAGCTGCTCTTGGTGCGGGAAGCACTTTGGCTTTTGGCAAAGAAAACGATACTATAAGAACTGCTACTAATGAAGAGATAAAAAACCCATTTCCGGGTTCAAAAAAAGTTCGAACTATTTGTTCGATATGTTCTGCTGGATGCGGTATAGAAGCTGAGGTAAAAGACGGTGTTTGGATAAGACAAGATATGGCTATAGACCACCCGATATCTCAAGGAAGTCATTGCTGTAAAGGTATAGATCAGATCGATCTTACAAAATCCAAACAACGCATCAAATATCCTATGAAAAAAGTAAATGGCAAATGGGAGAGGATTAGTTGGGAAACCGCTATAAATGAGATCGGCGATAAAATGCTAGAGATCAGAAAAGAAGATGGGCCAGACTGCGTTGAGTTTTTGGGTTCGGCTAAATTTAGTAATGAACAAGCATTTTATTTTAGAAAATTTGCAGCCTTTTGGGGAACAAATAATATAGATCACGTAGCACGTATTTGACATAGCGCAACAGTGGCCGGTGTGGCCAATACTTGGGGTTATGGCGCGATGACAAATCATTTTGGCGATGTGACAGCAAATTCAAAAGCTATACTTCTAATCGGAGCAAATTCAGCAGTTGCAAATCCTATAGGATTTAAGCATATGCTTCAAGCAAAAGATAGAAATAACTGTAAACTTATCGTAGTTGATCCTGTATATACAAAATCTGCTGCAAAAGCTGATTATTACGTAAGACTTAGACCAGGAACAGATATAGCGTTTGCTTATGGTATGCTTCACTTAATCTTTAAAAATGGTTGGGAAGATAAAGAATTTATAAAAAATCGTTCTTACGCGATCGATCAGATAAGAAAAGAAGCTGAGCATTGGACTCCTGAAGAGACAGAAAATGTCACAGGTATCCCAGCAGAGCAACTAAAAGAGATCACTAGAGTTTTTGCTACGACAAAACCTGCGACTTTGGCGTGGGCGTTAGGCGTTACTCAACACTCAGTTGGTAGTTCTAATACTAGAATTTACTCTATCTTGCAATTAGTTCTAGGAAATGTAGGGCAAAATGGTGGCGGATGTAATATTATTCGTGGTCACGACAATGTTCAAGGTGCGACAGATATGAACAATCTTGCAGACTCACTTCCTGGATATTACGGCTTGGGTGATGCTGCGTGGAAACACTTTTGTAAAGGTTGGGGGCAAGACTACGATAAATTTATAAAACGTTTCGCAACTAGCGTCAAAGAACCTAGAGAAAAGCTCGGCGAAGACGTGGAAAATACTAAATTTAAAGAGTATTTTTATCATGATCCAAAAAATCCAGAAGATAGAAATTGGAGAAATGAAAAAGGCTATTCTCTATCTAAATGGTGGCAAGGCGTTTTAAAAGAGGAAAATACATTTTCAAGTGGAAATTTACGCGTACTTTGGGTACAAGGTACTGGTATCACATCTATGGCGCATCTTACAAAAATACAAGAGGCTATAGATAAATTAGATATGCTTGTAATAGTAGAGCCATTTGTAAATGAAGTAGCAGTTTTAAGCGATAGAAAAGATGGAGTTTATATACTTCCTGCTTCAACTCAGTTTGAAAGTAGTGGATACGTAAGCGCTACAAACCGTTCTGCTCAGTGGAGAAGTCAAGTTATACCTCCGATTTATGAGGCAAAGCAGGATCAAGAAATAATGATGCTTTTTGCTAAAAAATTTGGTTTTTATGATGAGTATGTAAAAGGTATGATGCTTGATGTAGTTGATGGAGAAATCAAAAAGGTTAAAGATAGCTTCGTGTGGCCAGATGATGCTACAAATGAGATAGCAAGAACTACCCAAAGTATTGGCAATAACGGACGTACTGCAGATCGTCTAAAAAAACATCAAGAAAACTGGGAGAATTTCGATCCTGATACGTTGATGGGAAAACCAGGTAGCCCTGTAGCAGGAGAGTATTACGGTCTTCCTTGGCCTTGTTGGAATAAAAACCATCCAGGCAGTCCAGTTCTTTATGACGTTACAAAACCTGTTTGGAAAGGCGGTATGGGATTTAGAAACCGTTTTGGACTTGAGCACAATGGTGTTAGTCAATTAGCAGAAGACGCCGTTACGCTTCCTGGATCAAAAGTAAAAGGTGGTTATCCTCAGATCACTAAAGAAAATATAGAAAGAGTTCTAGGCATCACTCTAAGCGAAGAAGAAAAAGCTAAGATGGGTAGTAGCTGGAGCATGGACTATAGCGGAATCATAGCTAAAAAATGTGAAGAAGCTGGCGTTAGCCCTTGTGGAAACGCAAAAGCAAGAGCGATAGTTTGGGAGTTTGCAGATCAGTATCCAAAACATAGAGAACCGCTTCACTCTCCACGTCAAGATCTAGTAGAGAAGTATCCTACTTTTGATGATCAAGCTAGAAATTTTAGGGTATCTACTAAATTTATAAGTGAGCAAAAGGCTCAAGATTGGAGTAAGGATTTCCCTACTATCATTAGTTCAATGCGTCTAGTAAATTTAAGTGGTGCAGGAATGCTTGAGAGAACTAGTAAATATTTAGCCCATATAACTCCAGAAATGTTTGCTCACGTAAATCCAGAGCTTGCTTTGAAATATGGCATACAAGACGGAGAGATGATGTGGATACATAGTCCTCAAGGCACAAAGATAAAAGTAAAATGTATTCATAGTCATAGCGTTACTCCTGATAGGATATGTCTGCCATATAACTTTGCGGGTATTATGCAAGGTGTAGATTTAAGCGATAGATATCCAGAAGGAACTAAACCTTATACTATAGGCGAAAGCTCAAATACGGTTACAAACTATGGTTTTGATATAAACACTCAAATTTCAGAGTTTAATGCAGGACTTTGTAGGCTTGAACGTGCCGAAGATCAAAGTATGTTTAAAACTTCGTTTTTTGATGAGAAATGAGCAAGGAATTTAAAATGGCAAGAATGAAATTTTATGTAGATAAAAACAGATGTATAAGCTGTTTTGCGTGTCAAGTTGCTTGTAGTTCAGCTCATGAAGTTCCAGTCGGAATAAACCGCCGCAAAGTCATCACTTTAAATGATGGCGTTGAAGGCAAAGAAGTATCTAGCACTATTGCGTGTCAGCACTGCACTGATGCACCTTGTGCTCAAGTATGTCCCGTGCAATGCTTTTACATAAGAGAAGACGGCATAGTTTTACACGACAAAAATAAGTGTATAGGTTGTGGATACTGCCTGTACGCTTGCCCTTTTGGTGCTCCTCAGTTTCCAAGAGATGGAGCGTTTGGCATCAAAGGCGAGATGGATAAATGCACTATGTGTGCAGGTGGTCCAGAGGAGACAAACAGCGAAGCTGAGCGTCATCTTTATGGTCAAAACCGAATTGCTGAAGGTAAGGTGCCTATGTGTGCTGCAGTTTGTTCTACAAATGCTCTTTTAGTCGGTGATGCGACTGAAGTTTCAAATATTTATCGCAAAAGAGTGCTTATCAAAAACGCAAACATCTAATCTTTTAAATTCAAAGGATCCATTTAAAATATTTGGATTCTTTGAAATATTTTTCGAATTTTACAATAATCAAACAATAAATTTATTATATTTTTTAGTTTATTGTGTAATAAAGTAACAACTTTTCTAATAAAATTAAAATTATATTTTAATATAAAATTAATTTATAATAAAAATTTATATTTCTAAAAAATATCGCTAAAATAGCTATAAAAAGATAAATAATCTCTTAAATAATATAATTTAAATTTATAATATTATTCTAAATTTAAAAAATAAAGTTCTAATAATATTTAGAATACAATAAAATTTATTATAACTTAATTTTGACTGCTATACAATTTCATTATATTTACTACAACTATGTAAGGAGATGACCATGAAAGGTTCAGTTTTATTTTTAAGTTCTGTTCTAGTTGCAAGCTCGATGTTTGCTATAAGCGATGCTGATTTATTAAAAGAGGCAAAAAATGCAGGTCTAGTTGCACTACCAAGCGATCAAAAACAAGTTGATGCTATGCTTAAAGAGATAGGTGTAAAACCAAATAAATTTAGTGAAGCTAAAGCTGAGCTTGGTAAAAAGCTATATTTTGAACCAAGACTATCAAAAAGCGGAATCATAAGCTGTAATACATGCCACAATCTAGGTCTAGGCGGAACCGATGGTATCGCAGCTGCTGTAGGCCACAAATGGACTGCAAACCCACATCATTTAAATTCTCCAACAGTTTATAACTCAGTTTTAAACACAACACAATTTTGGGATGGTCGTGCTATGACTTTAGTAGATCAAGCAAAAGGACCAATCGAAGCTGAGCCTGAGATGGCTACTCCAGCAGCACTTGCAGTAGAGAGAATAAGCTCACTCCCTGAGTATGTAGCTGAATTTAAAAAAATATATAAAGATGGTGTTACATTTGACAATATCGCTGATTCTATAGCAAGTTTTGAAAGAACACTTCTTACTCCTTCAAGATTTGATAAATTCATAAAAGGCGACAAAAAAGCTTTAACAAAAGATGAAAAAGCAGGTCTTAAATTATTCCTTGATAAAGGTTGTGTAAGCTGCCATACAGGTGTAAATTTGGGCGGTTCTATGCAGGCATTTGAGGTAGCAGGTAAGTATCAATTTGCAAATATAGGCGATTTTAAAGGCGATGCAAATGGCATGGTTAAAACTCCAACTTTAAGAAATGTCACTGAAACTGCCCCATATTTCCACAATGGTGCTATATGGTCACTTGAAGAAGCTGTTAAAACTATGGGTAGTGTTCAATTAGGCATCGAAATAAGCGATGCAGAAGCAAAAAGCATAGCAACATTCTTAAATTCACTAACAGGTGAAATGCCAAAAGTCACTTACCCAATGTTCCCAAGAAGCACTGATAAAACTCCAAAACCAGAGCTATAATAATCTTTCGCTCCATATTTTGGGGCGAACTTTATTCATCATTTCTTATTTTCCATATTATTTTATGACTTGACTAAAATATTTATTAAAATAGTTTTTACTATTTTTAGTATTACTAATAAAATATTAAATTTATGCAACATATAAACTATAATTTTGAATTTATTTTCAACTGAAATTTATATAATTTTGAGTATAATCCACATTTTACAACCAAAATAAGCCCCTAAAATTTTCTATATTTTAAATTTAGAAATGCTTTTTGGTCTTACCAAATTTTAAAGGATAGTTTGATGTATGCGATTATCAAACATGGTTCAAAACAATATAAAGTTAGTGAAGGCGACTTTCTAAATTTAGATCATTTTGAAGCCAAAGCAAAGTCAAGTGTCGAGATTAACGAAGTTTTAGTAGTTAATGATGGCAGTTTAAAGGTAGGTGCGCCGTTTGTGAGTGGTGCAAAAGTTGTTTTAGAAGTAGTATGCGAAGGTAAAGACAAAAAAGTCGTTATTTACAAAAAACGCAGAAGAAAAGACTCAAAATTAAAACGCGGTTTTAGAAGACAATACACTCGCGTAAAAGTTACAAGCATAAAAGCCTAAGGAGTAAAGTATGGCACACAAAAAAGGTCAAGGTTCAACCCAAAATAACCGTGATAGTATTGGTCGCCGTTTAGGTATTAAAAAATTTGGCGGTGAGTTTGTAAGAGCTGGAAATATCATAATCCGCCAAAGAGGAACAGCAACTCACCCAGGCAATAATGTAGGTATTGGAAAAGATCATACTATATTTGCACTTATTGATGGTTTTGTCAAATTTGAAAGAAAAGACAAAGACAGAAAAAAAGTTTCTGTTTATCCTGCAGCGTAACTCATAGCCCATTTTGGGCTATCTCTTCTATTTTAATTTCAGCAATTTTTTATTATAATCCCCTTAAATTTAAGGATATTTTATGTTTATAGATAGTGCAAGTTTTAGTGTAAGTAGTGGCAAGGGTGGTGCTGGATGTGCTAGTTTTCGTCGCGAAAAACACGTTCCTTTAGGCGGACCAGACGGCGGAGATGGCGGGAATGGCGGAGATGTTTATTTTATAGTAGATAACAACACTCACACTCTAGCCAACTACAAAGGCAAAAGATCTATGAAAGCCGCAAACGGCGTACCTGGACTTCCTAGAAATATGACAGGAAAAAAAGGAGATGATCTTGAACTTATCGTTCCGCCTGGCACTGCTGTTTATGATGCAGATACAAATGAACTTCTGCTAGATCTTACCATAGAAGGTCAAAAAGAGCTATTTTTGGTGGGTGGAAAAGGCGGACTTGGAAATGTTCATTTTAAAACAAGCGTAAATCAAGCCCCAACTAAAGCCCAGCTAGGACTTCCGGGCGAGAGTAAAAATATCCGTTTGGAGCTAAAGCTTATAGCAGATGTTGGTTTAGTAGGATTTCCAAATGTCGGCAAATCAACTCTTATTTCAAGTATATCAAACGCAAAACCGCAGATCGCAAATTATGAATTTACAACTCTCACGCCAAAATTAGGACTTGTAGAAGTTGATGAATTTAATGGATTTGTGATGGCTGATATCCCCGGTATCATAGAGGGTGCTAGCGATGGCAGGGGGCTTGGATTGCAGTTTTTAAAGCATATTGAGAGAACAAAAATTTTGCTTTATATGATAGATTTAGCAAATTATCGCTCACTTAAAGAGCAGTTTGAAACGCTCAAAAATGAAGTTTTTAAATTTTCACCAAATCTAGCAAAAAGAGATTACGCCATAGCCTTGAGTCGCCTTGATGCCGTAAGAGACGCCGATGAGAAGATAGAAGAGTTTTTGAGTGAATTTAAATTTGATAAAAAACAAGATATTTATGAGTATAATCACCAAAAGCCGTTTTTTGTTTTGCCTATTTCTAGTGCTACAGGAGAGGGATTAAAAGAGCTTAAATTTGGGCTTTTAGAGCTTTTAAATTCAAATTAATTTAAGCTTTTATTGTTATTTTAGTTAGAATTTTATACTTTTGTTTTTATGTAAATTGATTAATTAGCCTAGAATTAGACTAATTAATCAGAATTTTAATTGATTTTTTTCAGTTTTAATTTTTCATCATCAGTTAAATCGCTTAAAAGTTTAATAGTGATAATTTGTTTATCAACCATTACATTTTCATTTTGTTCAGGTGTTAAATTCCACATTGCACCAGTTAATGGATCTACTATAAGCCAACCAAGTGGCCCGCCAAATATTAAATTTCCTGCTAGATACCATCCATTCGGTGTTGGTTTGATATTAAAACTTATATCTTTATATCCATCTTTACTAAGTGTAACTAAATAGGTTTTTCCTTGAAAATACCCAGCTTTTTTATCAAGAACTATTTGAAATGGGGTTTTATTTTCTATCACAATCTTATTGCTTTTGATATCTTTTACAGTGATTTTAGCAACTGATGGATCAGATACTATATCAAACTTTTGAGCTTGAGAATTCTCCATTATACTAGCGCATCCGCTAAGCGATAATACACACAGCCCTATTAAAGAGCCTTTTATAAGATTTTTTGATACCATGAATATCTCCTTAAATAAAATTAAAATCCGATTATACCCCCCCCCAGACTTATATTATGATTAAAATCTATTAAATTTAAGTAGTAAAATAGTATAATCACAAAATTTATTTTTAAATTCAAGGCAACAACTGATGAAAAGAGTGGTGATAAAAGTAGGCTCTCATGTTCTAAGCGATGATGGCTCAATCAACCAAAATAGGATAGATAATCTTTGTAAATTTATAAGCGATTTGAGTGATAAATTTGATGTGATATTAGTTAGTAGTGGGGCGATTAGTGCAGGGCAAGCGAAGTTTAATCTACCTAGGACAAGCGTGGTAAATAAGCAAATTTTATCTAGTTTGGGTCAGCCGTATCTTATGGAAATTTACTCTAAAACATTATCAAAATATAATAAATTAGCAGCTCAAATTCTTCTTACGGCGGGGGATTTTGACTCTAGGAAGATTACAAATCACGCTAAAAATGTTATCAATGGTTTGCTTGAAAATAAAATTTTACCAATTATAAATGAAAACGACGCCACTGGAATTAGCGAGATAGTTTATGGCGATAATGATAGGCTCTCAAGTGCGGTGGCGTACTATTTTGACGCTGATTTGCTAGTTATATTAAGTGATATAGATGGTTATTATGACAGCGATCCAAGAGAAAATAAAAATGCAAAAATCCGCCCTTTAGTTACTAGTTTAAGCGATGAAGAGCTAAACAAAACTAGCGATACAGGTAGTAAACACGGCACAGGCGGCATCACCACAAAGCTTTTGGCTGCTAAGTTTTTGATGGACAATAAAAAAGATATGTTTTTAGCTAGTGGGTTTGACCTTAGCGATGCAAGAGCATTTTTACTAGACAATAATCAAATAGGCGGCACAATCTTCAAAGGCAAACAATGAAAAATATAGTTTTTATGGGGACTCCTGATTATGCTAGTGTCATTTTAGAGGCTATATTAAAAAATGGCGGTTATAAGGTAGTTGCGGTATTTACGCAGCCAGATCGCCCAGTAGGAAGAAAAGCGATTTTAACTCCTCCAGAAGTCAAAAAAATAGTTTTGCAAACTGATATCCCTATTTTTCAACCTTTAAATTTAAAAAATAGCAATACTATAAATGATATTAAGGCTTTAAAGCCTGATTTTATCGTAGTTGCGGCTTATGGACAAATTTTACCAAAAGATATTTTAGATATCGCGCCTTGTATAAATTTACACGCTTCATTGCTTCCAAAATTTAGGGGCGCAAGTCCTATCCAAGAAGCGATTTTACGTGGCGAAAAGCTTAGTGGCGTAACTGCTATGAGAATGGGGGTAGGTCTTGATGATGGAGATATGCTAGGCTTTAGCTTGATTGATATATCAAATTTAAAATCAAGCGAACTTTTTTGCGAATTAGCAAAAATGGCTGCAAGTTTGATTATAAAGATACTTGATGAGTTTGATGATATATCGCCTATAAAGCAGTTTAACGCACTTAGTAGCAAATGCACGAAGATAAAAAAAGAAGACGGGCTTATAAATTTAAAAATAAACGCTAAAGATATTTATGCTAAATTTAGAGCTTTTTATCCTTGGCCGGGCATATTTTTAGAAAATCAAACTAAGATTTTAGAGATGAGAGTTTCAAATTTATCAGGTCCTATCGGTGAAATTTTGCGTATTGATAAAGATGGTTTTGTAGTTGGTGTAAATGACGGAAGTATTGAGATAAACGTACTTCAAGAAGCCGGGAAAAAAAGTGTTTTGGCAAAAGATTATATAAATGGTAAAAGGCTAAGAGTTGGTAGTAAGTTTTATTAAAAGCTGTCCTTCGACTCAAGAAGAACTCATTTTTATGCTAAAAAATAGGGTCATAACTCCACCTTATGCCCTAGTGGCAAGCACTCAAACAAACGGCGTAGGCAGCAGGGGGAATTCTTGGCAAAGCGATGAGGGAAATTTGTATTTTAGCTTTTGCATAAATGAAAACGATCTTGCAAAAGACGTAGAAACAGCGTCTGCTAGTATATATTTTGCTAGTTTGATGAGTGAATTTTTAAAGAGTTGCGGCTCAAAACTTTGGATAAAATGGCCAAATGATTTTTATCTGGGTGATAAAAAAATCGGTGGAGTTATCACGACAAAAATAAAATCAGTATATGTGTGTGGTATGGGAATAAATTTAAAAAAATCACCAAGTTTTGCAAATATCCTTGATATCGACATTTCAGCGCCAAATATCGTTGATGGATTTATCAATTATTTAAATTTAAAGATATCATGGAAGCAAATTTTTAGCAAATATCTGATAGAATTCGAAAAATCAAGAGTTTTTAATACCCATATAGATGGCGAGCTAACGAGCCTTAGAGACGCTATTTTGTTGAACGATGGCTCGATAATGATAAAAAATAAAAAGGTGTATTCTTTAAGATGAGTGAAGTTATAACAATAGCCAATCAAAAAGGGGGCGTAGGTAAGACGACAACAGCTGTAAATTTGGCTGCATCGCTAGGCGTGGCTGAAAAAAAAGTTCTTTTGATAGACATTGATCCACAAGCCAATGCTACAACAGGCCTTGGTTTTAGCAGGAGCGATTATGAGTTTAACATATACCATGTTCTAACAGGTAGAAAAAAACTTAGTGAAATTATACTAAAAACAGAGATTCAATCTCTTCATCTAGCTCCATCAAACATAGGACTTGTCGGCATAGAACAGGAGTTTAATGATCAAAATAAAGATTATAAGCTTATACTAAAAAATAAAATTGCCGAACTTAGAGATAGCTATGATTTTATCATCATTGATAGCCCTCCAGCCCTAGGAAGTCTTACTATAAACGCACTTAGTGCTAGTGATAGTGTTATCATACCTATACAATGTGAATTTTACGCTATGGAAGGACTGGCTCAGATCTTAAACACTGTAAAAGTTATCAAAAAGTCTATAAATCCAAAGCTAAATATTAAGGGATTTTTACCGACTATGTATAGTGCGCAAAATAATCTCTCAAAAGAGACTGTGGCCGATCTAAAAAAGCATTTTGAAAATAAATTATTTAAAGCAGAAGGTAGCGAAGAGGGCTTTGTTATAATCCCAAGAAATGTTAAGCTCGCAGAAAGCCCAAGCTTCGGTAAGCCAGTTATTTTGTATGATATCAAGTCTAGCGGTAGCATAGCGTATCAAAATTTAGCATATTCGATAATGGGGTAAAAATGGCATTAGGTAGAGGTCTTAGTTCGATACTTTCAGATGTTGAAGAGGCGTATGATAAAGAGTTAAATAGGGATTTAGTCAAAGATATCGATATAGATAAAATAACCCCAAATCCATATCAACCACGTACTTATTTTGATGAAGAAGCATTAAGCGAACTTAGTCAAAGTATAGAAAAACACGGACTTATTCAGCCTATCATCGTCATACAAAACGAAAATGGCTATACGCTAATAGCCGGTGAAAGGCGTCTTCGCGCTACGAAAATGCTAGGAAGATCTAGCATAAAAGCCATAGTGGCAAATTTAGAAGATAAAAATCTAAGAGAATTAGCTCTTATAGAAAATATTCAAAGAGAAAATTTAAGCCCTATTGAGCTAGCAAATTCATATAAAGAGCTCATAGAAGAGTATAAAATAACGCAAGAAGCTTTATCTAATATCATAAAAAAAAGCCGTACCGTGATCACAAATACGCTTCGTTTGCTTACCTTAGGCGATGATACAAAAAAACTTATTGAAGATGGAAAACTAACTCAAGGTCACGCAAAAATTATAGTTGGATTAAAAAAAGATGATGAAAAAATGGTCGTAGATACGATCATTGGTCAAAGATTAAATGTAAGAGATACGGAAAATCTTGTAAAAAGACTTAAAAATAAATCAGATAAATCATCAAATTTAGATAATATACAGCAAGACTATAATGACAATCTAAGCTTACTTCAAGCAGCATTTTCAAATTTGGGATTAAATTGTAAGATAAATAAGAAAAAAATTATATTAAATTTAAAAAATACTGATGAAATTAAATATTTAATTGCAAAAATTCAGTAAAAATTAGTTTTTAGTATTGTAAAATACTAGACTATTTTATGTTTGCCAAAGAAATTTATTAAGGAGATTTAATGTTAGAGATTAATCTACCGTTACTTACAGTTACGGTTGTGATTTTTTTAGGACTGATTTTTGTTCTAAATTCCATTCTTTACAGACCTCTTCTAAGATTTATCGATGATAGAAATATATCGATAAAAAATGACGAAGAAAGCGTAAGTAAAAATGCTAGCGATATTGGAGCATATCAAGCCGATATCGAAAGAATCATATCGAGTGCTAGAGCTGAAGCAAATTCTATCAAACAGACTGCTTTAAATTTAGCTAAAGATGAAGCCGCTAAAAAAATTCAAGCTAAAAAAGAGACTTTAGAATCAGAGTATGAACTTTTTTCCAAAGATTTAATATCTAGAAAAGATGAATTAAAAAGTATGCTTTTAGCCAAACTTCCTGAGTTTAAAAGTAGTCTTAGTATAAAATTGTCAAAGATTTAAGGAATTAAAATGAAACTTAGATATATATCATTATTGTTAATTCCGGTGTTTGGATTTGCTAGTAGCGACGCTGCACAGCACGACTATGATATAGTCGCTAGAACTATAAATTTTCTTATATTTGCTGGAATTTTGTATTATTTGATCGCTGAACCGGTGAAAAAAGCATATAAAGGAAGAATAAACTCTATAGCCACTAGATTAGAAGCTATCCAAGATAAACTTCGTGAATCAAAAGCCAAAAAAGATGAAGCTATAAAAGCCGTAGAACAAGCTAAAGAAAATGCCAAAGAGCTTATAAAAACTGCTAAAAAAGAAGCTGAGCTTTTGGTTTTTAAGGTTGAAGCAGATACACAAAATGAACTTGCGTATTTAGAAAAAAGTTATGAAGAGCAAAAAGCTTTTGAAGAAAGAAAAATAATTAAAACCGTCGTAAGCGAAGTTTTAGATGAATTATTTACTTCAGATGCTTTAAAATTAGATCAAAACGAATTTGTAAATTTAGTGCTTAAGAAGGTGAGCTGATGAAAGAAGTAATAGCTAAAAAATATGTAAGAGCATTGATTTCAAGTTTAGAGGCTAGTGAATTTGATAAAATGAATGAATCTTTAGCGATTCTTGGCGTTGCTTCAGGATTTCCAAAGCTAAAAGTTATACTTGATTCACCTGATATTTCTTCTAAAAATAAATCCGATTTTATCTTTTCTTTGGTGGAAAATGGTTCGGAAAAACTTAAAAAATTTATCAATCTTTTAGGTGAAAACAAAAGACTTGGTCTGTTGTCAGATATCGCAAAAGAATTTGCATATCAAAAATCTGTAAAAGACAATGAATTCACTGGATTGATATTTGGAAATTTTGAGTTTAGTAAAGCTGAGAAAGAGCAACTAGAACAAAGTTTTTCTAAAAAATTTGGTTCAAAAATTAGTTTTGAAACGATCAAAAATGATTACAACGGTGTCAAAATTGAGCTTGATAGTTTGGGTTTGGAAGTTAGTTTTTCTATTGATAGACTTAAGGCTCAAATGAGCGAATATATTTTAAAAGCAATTTAATAAGGAGTAAAAGCGTGAGTGTAAAATTAAAAGCTGACGAAATTAGCAGTATCATCAAAGAACGCATTGAGAATTTTGACTTAAGCGTTGATGTTGAAGAGACTGGTAAAGTAATATCTGTTGCTGATGGAGTTGCTAGCGTCTATGGTCTAAAAAATGTTATGGCCGGAGAGATGGTAGAGTTTGAGGGCGGCGAAAAAGGTATGGCTTTAAACCTTGAAGAAAGTAGTGTTGGTATAGTCGTACTTGGTAAATCAAGCGGTATAAAAGAAGGAACTAGTGTTAAAAGATTAGGAAAACTTCTTCGTGTTCCAGTCGGTGATGCTTTGATAGGACGTGTTGTAAATGCACTTGGTGAGCCAATAGATGCAAAAGGTGCTATAGAAGCTACAGAAACAAGATTTATCGAAGAAAAAGCAAAAGGCATCATGGCTAGAAAATCAGTTCATGAGCCACTACAAACCGGTATCAAAGCTATTGACGGTTTGGTTCCGATCGGTAGAGGCCAAAGAGAGCTTATAATCGGCGATCGTCAAACAGGTAAAACAACAGTTGCTATAGATACCATCATAAACCAAAAAGGTCAAGATGTTATATGTATCTATGTAGCTATCGGTCAAAAACAATCTACAGTTGCCCAAGTTGTTAAAAAACTTGAAGAATATGGTGCTATGGATTATACAATAGTCGTAAATGCGAGTGCAAGCGACTCTGCGGCACTTCAATATCTAGCTCCATACGCAGGTGTTACTATGGGTGAGTATTTCCGTGATAACTCACGCCACGCACTCATCATCTATGATGATCTAAGCAAACACGCTGTGGCTTATCGCGAAATGTCATTGATCTTAAGGAGACCGCCAGGTCGCGAAGCTTATCCAGGTGATGTTTTCTATCTACATTCAAGACTACTTGAGAGAGCTAGTAAATTAAGCGATAAATTAGGAGCAGGAAGTCTTACGGCTCTACCTATTATCGAGACTCAAGCAGGCGATGTTTCAGCTTATATTCCTACGAATGTTATTTCTATCACAGATGGTCAAATTTTCTTAGAAAGTGATCTATTTAACTCAGGTATTCGCCCAGCTATTAACGTTGGTCTATCTGTTAGCCGTGTTGGCGGATCAGCTCAGATCAAAGCTATCAAGAAAGTTTCTGGAACACTTCGCCTTGATCTTGCTCAATATCGCGAACTTCAAGCATTCGCTCAATTTGCTAGCGATCTTGATGAGAGTAGTAGAAAACAACTTGAGCGCGGACAAAGAATGGTTGAAGTACTAAAACAACCTCCTTATAGCCCACTTCCAGTAGAAAATCAAGTTATCATAATTTTTGCAGGAAGTAAAGGTTACCTTGATGATATTCCTGTAAGTGCAGTAACTAAATTTGAAGCTGAGCTTTATCCTTATATAGAGGCTAGATATTCAGAAATTTTTGAGCAAATTAGAACTAAAAAAGCACTAGATAAAGATATCGAAGAAACTTTAACTAAAGCATTAAATGATTTCAAAGCAACATTTAGCGCTGAATAAGGCTAAGATATGTCAAATTTAAAAGATATCAAAAGAAAGATTAAGAGTGTTCAAAACACCCAGAAAACAACAAAGGCGATGAAGCTCGTATCTACTGCTAAACTAAAAAAAGCAGAAGAAGCAGCTCGTCACTCACGTGTTTATGCTCTTAAGATAAATGAGGTGATAAGCGAAATCGCTTATAAAATAAATCAATTTAAAATAGTCGGTAAAGATAGTAAATTTTTTGATTTAGATGCTCCAGTAACAAAAATAGACATCATATTTGTTACTGCAGATAAGGGACTTTGCGGTGGATTTAATATATCTACCATAAAAACCATTAAAAATATGATAGAAGAGTATAAATCTAAAAAAATAAAAGTCCGCTTAAGAGCCGTAGGTAAAAAAGGTATCGAATTTTTTAATTTTCAAGGCACTGAAATCCTAGAGAGCTATAAAGGTGTAAGTTCTGCACCGACATACGAAAAAGCTCAAGGCATTATTACTGATGCTATTAACGATTTTATGTCAGGTACTACAGATAAGGTCATACTTGTCCATAATGGATATAAAAATATGATCTCTCAAGAGATTAGGATAAATGATATCGTCCCTATAAATATCCCATCTATAGATGGTGCTAGTGCTTCTAGTTCTCTTATGGAAATAGAACCAGAAAATGATGATAAAATCCTTGATGAGCTTATGAGAAAATATTTTGAGTATAGTATGTATTATGCTCTTATAGATTCTCTAGCAGCGGAGCATAGTGCTAGAATGCAAGCTATGGATAATGCCACAAATAACGCAAAAGCCAGAGTAAGAGAGTTAAATCTTGCTTATAATAAAGCAAGACAAGAAAGCATCACAACAGAGCTTATAGAGATTATAAGTGGCGTTGAGAGTATGAAGTAAATTTATAAGGAGTGATAATGAAAGGTGTAATTAGCCAAGTTATGGGTCCTGTAGTTGATGTTGATTTCAAAGACTACTTGCCTAAGATTAACGAAGCTATTGAAGTAAATTTTACAGTAGAGGGTAAGACAAATAAACTTATCCTAGAGACTGCTGCCCATCTAGGCGATAATAGAGTTAGAACGATTGCTATGGATATGAGCGAAGGGCTTACTAGGGGATTAGAAGCTACAGCTCTTGGTGCGCCTATTAGTGTTCCAGTAGGTGAAAAAGTTTTGGGTAGGATTTTTAATGTTGTTGGCGATTTGATAGATGAAGGTGCTGAAGAGAAATTTGATACAAAATGGTCTATCCATAGAGATCCACCGCCATTTGAAGAACAAAGCACAAAGAGTGAAATTTTTGAAACTGGTATTAAGGTAGTTGATCTTTTAGCGCCATACGCAAAAGGTGGTAAAGTAGGGCTATTTGGCGGTGCTGGCGTTGGTAAAACAGTTATCATAATGGAGCTTATCCACAATGTTGCTTTTAAACATAGTGGTTACTCTGTATTTGCGGGTGTTGGTGAGAGGACTAGAGAGGGTAATGACCTTTATAATGAGATGAAAGAATCTGGTGTTTTAGACAAAGTTGCCTTATGCTATGGACAAATGAATGAACCACCAGGGGCAAGAAACCGTATAGCACTTACTGGTCTTACAATGGCTGAGTATTTCCGCGATGAGATGGGGCTAGATGTTCTTATGTTTATTGATAATATCTTTAGATTTTCTCAATCAGGTTCAGAGATGTCAGCGCTTCTTGGTCGTATCCCAAGTGCTGTTGGTTACCAGCCAACACTTGCTAGTGAGATGGGAAGACTTCAAGAGAGAATCACATCGACTAAAAAAGGTTCGATTACGTCTGTTCAAGCTGTATATGTGCCAGCTGATGACCTTACTGACCCAGCGCCAGCTACTGTTTTTGCTCACCTTGATGCAACAACTGTTCTTAACCGTGCTATTGCCGAAAAAGGTATCTATCCAGCAGTTGATCCGCTTGATTCGACTTCAAGAATGCTTGATCCTCAAATTTTAGGTGAAGAGCACTATAAAATAGCTCGTGGAGTTCAAGCCGTGCTTCAAAAATATAAAGATTTGCAAGATATTATCGCAATCCTTGGTATGGATGAGCTAAGTGAAGAAGATAAGCTTACAGTTGATAGAGCTAGAAAGATAGAAAAATACCTATCTCAACCATTCTTCGTAGCTGAAGTTTTCACAGGAAGCCCTGGTAAATATGTGAGCTTAGAAGAGACAATTGCTGGATTTAAAGGTATTTTAGAGGGTAAATATGATCATCTACCAGAAAACGCATTTTATATGGTAGGAAATATTGATGAGGCTATCGCTAAAGCTGAAAAAATGAAAGCGTAAGCCAAAAGGAAGCTATATGAATACAATATATTTAGAAATAGTCACTCCTGAGGGGCTAATATTTTCTAATGATGCTAAAATGGTAGTCCTTCCTGGTAGCGAGGGTGAGTTTGGTGTGCTTCCTGGGCATGCCTCTCTTGTCTCACTTTTGAAGATAGGCGTTGTCGATATAGAAAATACCGATGGAACTCATGATGCAGTTGCTATAGACTGGGGTTATGCTAAAATAGATGAAAATAAAGTCGTAGTTTTAGTAGATGGTGCAGTTTATGTATCTGGAAATAGCGAGAGTGAGATAGCTAAATCGCTACAAAAAGCCAAAGATCTAGTTCGATCCATGGAAGATGGAAACGGAATTTTGGCTGCTGCTTTATCAAAAATCGAAAATGCTGCGAGGGCTAAATAGGTGTTAAGCTTTTTAGATCTGTTTTTGAATTATCTATCAAAAAGTAGCTTGGTGACAATCTTCGTCTTAAGTTGGTTGTCGCTATATTTTATTATTAGTTTTACTATACTATTTTCTAGATATACTGGACTGAATACTTGGAAGAAAAAAGAGCAAGCTGCATTAGAGTCTATTTTGATGGGTGCTAAAGTATCTTCTGTAGATTCTTCTTTAAAAAAATGCGCATCAAGTTTTCCTACTAAAGAGAAATTAGATGTATGTATCAGTTTAGCAGAGACAAATGCGACTAGCGGACTTACTATGCTTTCTATTATCGCTTCAACGTCACCATTTATAGGGCTTTTTGGTACGGTTGTTAGCATACTTGAAACATTTGCAGGACTTGGGCAAGGTGGCGGAAGTAGTTCTTTAAGCGTGATCGCACCGGCTATTTCAGAAGCTTTGGTTGCTACTGGATGTGGTATATTTGTAGCTATCCCGGCTTATAGTTTCAATCTTCTTATAAAAAGAAAAGCGTATGAGATTCTTAGTATAATAAGAAGAGAGTCAAATATTTTATTAAGTACGCAAGAAGAAACAAAGTAAGATGATCAATCTCGATGAAACTCCGGAGTTAAATATAACTCCACTAGTTGATATTATGCTTGTGTTGCTTGCTATTTTGATGGTTACAACTCCTGCTATAATATACGAAGAGCAGATTACTCTTCCAGATGGTTCTAAAACTAAAGTCGTCTCTCAAAATTTAAAAAGTCTGACTGTAAGAATAGATGCGCAAAGAAAAGTCTATATCAATCAAACTACTATGGATTTAAACGAGTTAGCAGATAACCTAGTTTTGATTTCACAAAAATACGATAAAGGCTCACCAGTTTATATAAAAGCCGATAAAAGACTTATATATGATGATGTTATGTTTGTATTAAAAAGCATGAAAAATGCAGGATTTACAAAAGTCGCATTAGAAACAAATGGCTAAAATATCTAAAAAAATCGGTGCTACGTATCCTACGTTTAGCTCTTTTATAATTGCATCTATAATATATATTTGTATAATATTTTTTCTTTTTTTTAAAATTTATACAAGAGAAGATCCAAAAAAATATACAAATCAAAAAGATGCATTTATGGACGTTTATGTTGTTCAAACTGAAGTCGCAGATACTCTGATCTCTCCAAAACAAGATGAAAAAAAGGTAGAAGCTAAGATAACAAAAGAACAAGAAGAACCCAAAGAAGAGCAGATAAAAACTACAAATAAACAGACTCCAGAGCCAAAAAAAGAAGAACCAACCAAAGAAGTTGCTCCACAAAAAGAGACTCCTAGTGTAAATTTAAGTGAGCTTTTTAGTAAAACTAAATTACCAGAAACAAAAAGTAGCACAAAACCTGAAGCCGTCCAAAGCAATAAGCAAAGCGCTAAAAAAACCGAATCTAGCTCAAAAAGTGCAAGCGACATATTTAAATCACTTCAAAAAGATATAGCTTCTAAAGCTCCAAAAGCTGGAATGACCGGCGAATATAATAAATTTTTTGGAGATATAAGCGAAATAATCCAAAGAAAATGGGTTGTTTATAAAGCCGATACAAATAATAATGCAAAAGTTCAAGTTTTTATAGATAAATTTGGAAAACTGAGTTACAATATCATCTCTTTATCTTATGACAAAGAGTTTAATAATAAAGTTAGGGATTTTTTAGAAAGACTTAAAGAAGTAGAGTTTCCTGTTCCGCCAAATAGGCAAACGGCTTCTATTTCATTAATATTAATAGATCAAATTGATACGGAGTGAGAATGAGAAAAATATTTTTATTAGTTGCCTTATGTGTAGGGCTTATCGCGGCTGACGCTACAATGGAAGTCATAAATAAAGGACTTGTTTTACCGAGAATTTTAGTTCAAGATGCGACTACAAATTTTTCAAATTCAGGACTTAAAAATAAATTTTTTAAGATAATGATAGGAGATTTGAAAGTTGGTTCATCATTTGAGGTTATCGAGGATTACTATACTAGCTCGTATGATGGTGATTTTAGAACAAATTTAGCAAATAGCAAAAATCCAGAGTTTATATTAAGATATGCTTTGAGTAATGCAGGATCTGGACTTGAGTTAAAAGTCAAGCTTTTAAATGCAAAAGATGGCTCTATAAGATATGAGAGTGTTTTTTCTCAAGGTGAGCTTGCTAAATTTCCATTTTTAGCACATAAAAGTGTAGCTGAGATAGCTAGGAATTTAAATTTATCCCCTATTGATTGGATGGATAAATCAATTATCATATCTCAATATACGTCTCCTGGAAAGAGTAATATAATAGTAGCAGACTATACGCTAACTTATCAAAAAGTCATACTAACAGGGGGATTAAATATTTTTCCAAAATGGGCAAATAAAGAGCAAAGTGCGTTTTATTATACATCATATATAAAGATGGTTCCTACATTATTTAGATATGATCTTGCTACTGGAAGAAAAACAAAGATAACAACGAGTGCGGGTATGATAGTCGCTTCAGACGTCAGTCAAGACGGCAACAAACTTCTTTTGACAATGGCGCCAGATGACCAAAGCGATATATTTGTTTATGATATAAACACAAAAAGAAAAACTAGAATCACTGATTTTAGAGGTATAGACGTAAATGGGAATTTTGTAGATAATGATACTAAAATAGTTTTTGTCAGCGATAGGCTAGGCTATCCTAATGTTTTTAGCACTAGCGTAAATGGTGGAGCTGTAGAGCAAATGGTATTTCATGGTAAAAACAATAACTCTGTAACTACATACCAAAATTATGTTGTTTATTCTAGTCGTGAAAGCTCAGGTTATAGCACAAAAACATTTAATTTATATCTTATTTCTACAAAGAGCGACTATATAAGGCAGCTTACAGCCGGTGGAGTAAATACTTATCCTCGTTTTTCTGCAGATGGTGGTAGCGTGGTATTTATAAAAAATTCCGGTGGAGAAAGTGCTGTTGGTATTATACGTATAAATGAAAATAAGAGTTTCCAGTTTCCGCTTAGGATTGGTAAATTACAATCAATTGATTGGTAAAGATTGTCTGTTTTTTAAAATTTATAATTTTTATGACAAAAAAATTATAAATTATGATATAATTGCGTGAAAATTTTATTTAGAAGGTAGGAAATGAAAAATTTAGTTTTAGTTTCAGCTGTTGCTGCCGCTTTATTTGTGGCTGGTTGTAGTTCAAAAGCTCCTGAGGTTGACATGAATGCAGATGCAAATAAAATGTCAAATGGCTCTATGTCAAATACTGATATGATGAGTGATGCAGAAAGAATGGCTGCTTTAGCGAATCAAATTCAAAGTCAAGTTAAAAATGTTTATTTCGACTTTGACAAATTCGCTATCCGTTCTGATATGCAAGAAGTTATAAATACAAATGCTTCTTTATTTAATCAATCAGGCGCCGAAAGTCTAAAAATCATGATCGAAGGCAACTGTGATGAGTGGGGTAGCGATGAATACAACTATGCTCTAGGTGTAAAAAGAGCAAAAGCTGCTAAAGATTCTCTTGTAAATCAAGGCGTAAGTGAAGATAGAATCGAAATCACAAGTAACGGTGAGAGCAAACCTGTATGTACTGAAAAAACAAAAGCTTGCGACGCTCAAAATCGTCGTGATGAATTTAAAGTTCTTCCATAATCTTTATGAAAAGAAATTTCATCTTTGCGGCTCTATTTGGAGCCGCGAGTTTTCTTAATGCTGAAGTTTCGGTGTTTGATGCAGGTAATATTAATCGAGATACTCCATATGGTCTTACGGAAAACGAAAAGATCTTATTAACAAATAAACAAAAAGTAGAAAAATTAAATCAAAATATTGGTTCGGTACAATCTGATATTGCCAATGCGCAAGAAAATATAGAAGGACTTAGAACAGTTCTTGATGGTATCAGTGCCAACAATCAAAAAATGTATAGCAGAATATCTGATTTAGAAAACAGAGTTAATGCAAATGAATTAAATTTAACCAGTGAAATTACTGAGTTGAAAAAAAGTCTAAAAAAAAATCAAGATATACAAGAGAAAAATTATAAAAAAATTACACAAGCTATATCTGAATTAACTTCTTTAATCGATTCTATGAATAATCAAGATACTAAATCCGCAAAAACCGATTTAAAAAATAGCGACAACGCTAACTCTTCTATAGCGGATAAACTAAATTTTGATGACAAGAAGTTATCTGAGGTACTAGAATATGCAGATCTCGCATATAAGAAAAAAGATTATGATAATTCAAAATCTGCTTATTTATATCTTGTAGATAAAAATCATAAACCAGCGTATTCAAATTTTATGTTAGGCGAAATACTATATATACAAAAAGCATATAAAGAGGCTATTCCGCATTATCAAAAGAGTGTGGAGCTTTACGATAAAGCTGATTATATGCCAAAATTATTATATCATACTGCTATTAGCTTTGATAAGATCGGCGATAGAAATAGTGCGAATAAATTCTATCACGCATTAAAACAAGCATACCCAAATAGTAAAGAAGCAAAAGCTTCACCAAATCGCAAGTAATTGCATAAATTTTTTATAGGAGAAAATATGTCAAAAGTAATAAAAATGTTCTATGAATTAAAAGATGCCAAAACAGGTGAGCTTTTAGAATCAAATATAGATGGGCAAGAGATCGCTTTTGTAAGTGGTAAAAACCAAGTTTTAGAAGCTTTAGAAAACGGAGTTATAAATTTAAGCGTAGGCGAGAAGGCTACTATTAAAATTCCGGCTAGTGATGGTGTAGGCGAGTATGATGAAAACGCTCTTCAAACTTTGCCTAAAGAGCAATTTGCCGGTATAGAATTAAATGAAGGTATGGAGCTTTTTGGCGAGGGTGAAGACGGAAGTAGTGTTAGAGTGATCGTAAAAGCAATCGGAGAAAATGAAGTTACCGTGGATTTTAACCATCCATACGCTGGTAAGGATTTGGAATTTAATATTCAAATTACAGAAAATAGAGACGCAGACGCAGATGAGGAGCTAACTGGTGTCGTTGCTATGCCTCATGTGTGCGGTTGTGGCGGACATGGTCATCATCATGGGCATGGTGGTGGAGGATGCTGCGGCGGACATGGTCACCATGAAGATCATGAAGATAGTGAGTGCTGCGGCGGTCACGGTCATGATAAAGATGGTGGCGGATGCTGCGGAAAACATAATCACTAAGAGTTTATAATGGGTGATGTTGCCTTTTTATTTCCTGGTCAAGGTTCTCAAAGCTTTGGTATGGGATTTGAAATTTATGAAAATTTCAAAACTGCAAAAGACCTTTTAGATAGTGCTAGTGATTTTTGTAAGATCAATTTTAAAGAGCTTATGTTTAAAGAAAACGATCGATTAGGTATATCTGAATTTACTCAACCTGCTATTGTTTTAAATTCTTTTATCTGTTTTCTTGCTTTCAAAGAAAATATTGGTATCAATGCTAAATTTGCACTTGGCCATTCGCTCGGTGAGTTTTCAGCTCTTAGCGTTAGCGGTGGTTTTGATATGCTAAATGCTATAAAGCTTGTTCATTTAAGAGGTAAATTTATGAGCGAAGCTTGTCAAGGTAAAAATGCCGGGATGATGGTTATCCTTGGTTTAAATGATGATATTGTAAAAGATATTTGTGAGAAATCATCAAAAAGTGTTTGGGCCGCAAACTATAACTGTGATGGGCAAATAGTGGTGGCTGGAGTAAAAAGCGATCTTGTAGAACTTGAGCCTGTATTTAAAGAAGCCGGTGCTAAAAGAGCTATGCTTTTAGATATGAGCGTAGCTAGTCACTGTCCGCTTCTTGATAGTGCTAGCATTAAGCTCTATGATGAGCTTAAATGCCTTATAAAAGATGAGTTTTCTCCTGTTATATCAAATGTCACGGCTAAGTCTTATACTAGTAAAGCAGATGCTTTGGAGCTCTTAAAGCTTCAGTTGGTAAAACCTGTTTTGTATAAGCAAAGTATTAAAAACTATGAAAACGATGTCGATTGTTTTATAGAGTTTGGCTCTAGCGTATTAAAAGGATTAAACAAAAAAATAACTTCAAAAACCACTTATAGTATTTCAAATTTAAGCTCTTTAGAAGATAGTTTAAAGGCGTTAGCGTGAAAATAGCAATTCTTGGTGCTATGCCTGAAGAGATAGCACCGCTTTTAGATAAACTGCAAAATTACGAAACTATAAAATATGCTAAAAATGAGTTTTATTTGGCTAAATATAAAAACCATAACCTTGTTATAGCCTATTCAAAGATAGGCAAGGTAAATTCTACCTTAACTGCTACGTTGCTTATAGAAAAATTTGGTTGTGAGATACTGCTATTTACTGGAGTTGCTGGAGCATTAAGTGAGAAATTAAAAATAGGCGATATCTTTTATGCTACAAGTACAGTTCAGCACGATCTTGATATAAGTGCATTTGGACATCCTTATGGCTATGTTCCTGGTATAAATGTGTATGAAAAAACAGATGAAAAACTGAATAATATAGCAAAAAAAGTTGCTGTTAAAAATGGTATAAATCTTGTTGGTGGAGTTATAGCTAGTGGAGATCAGTTTATATGTGACCCTGTGAAAAAAGAGTGGATCAAATCGACTTTTGATGCAGATGCTGTGGAGATGGAAGGTGCTAGCGTTGGACAAGTGTGCGCTACTCTTGATATTCCATATTTTTTGATGAGAGCTATAAGTGATGAAGCAGGTGGCGGTGCCGAGATCGACTTTGATAAATTTGTGGTAGAGGTTGCAAATACATCTGCTAAATTTGTACTTGATATGGTAGAGTATTTATGATAGAACTAAGTAAAAAGCTCATTCGTCAAGTAGGTCAAACAAATGCTAAATATAAGATGTTTGAAAAAGGTGATAAGATACTTCTTGGGCTAAGTGGTGGTAAAGATAGCTTAGCTTTGGCTCATATACTAAAGCATTTTCAAAACGTTACTCCAGATAAATTTGAGTTTGAAGCCGTAACGCTTAGCTATGGTATGGGCGAGGACTATGCGTACTTGACTAAACATTGCAATGCACATGGTATAAAGCATAGCGTTATTGATAGCTCTATATTTGAAATAAGCAAAGATAAAATCAGAAAAAATTCGAGTTTTTGTAGCTTTTTTAGCCGTATGAGACGCGGATATCTCTATACTTATGCGCTTGAGCACGGTTTCAATAAACTAGCGATCGCTCATCATCTTGATGACGCGGTTGAGAGTTTTTTTATGAATTTTACTTACAACGGTGCTTTAAGAACGCTTGCTCCAAAATACAGAGCGAAAAATGGACTAGTGCTGATACGACCTCTCATAAATGTCAGAGAGCGTCAGCTTAGAGATAACGCTACTAGAAATAATCTCTTTGTCATAGGCGATGAAGCGTGTCCTGCGATGAGATTTGATGTGAAAATGCCACACGCTAGATATGAAACAAAACAACTTTTAGCCCAGCTTGAAAAAGAAAGTCCAAAGCTATTTACTAGCTTACAAGCTGCGTTTGAAAATATACATATAGATACCTTTTTTACGCAAAAAGATCAAGAGATATAGACTTATTTAAATTTAAAATATCCAAATTTAAATAAGCTTTTTAAATTTACTTTATTAAATCACCTTTTAGCTCATCTATATTTTTAAGATAAATATCTTTTACGTCGTTGATATGCTTTAGATTTTCTTCTTTGATGCACGCAAAGCAAGATGAAATTTCATCTATAAATTTAATGATAAAAGCTCTATTTCCTATAAATTCATTTTCAAACTCATAGTAGCCAAGCGAGCCAAGCACTCTTTCATTTATCTCATCAAGCTTAGGATAGTACAAAGAAAAAGCTAAAGGATCGCTCTCATAATCGCTACTTGCTTTAAGGCATTTTTGCTCTATGAAAAATACAGCAAGTTTTATAGCATTTTCATAGTTTGTAGCTATTTTTATACTGATTTTTTCAAAAAATAGTCCGAGTTTAGCATAACTTTTAAAAAGCGTTTTTTCAAATTCATTCAAAAACCTTGCATAAACTTCGCTACTAAACTTGCGAATATCAGCAAAAAGTACGTCAGAATGAAACTCATCGCTCTTTCTAAGGCTTTCATATTTGGCTTTAAAACCCAAAACCCTATCTTTAAGAGTCTCGAAAATAGCTTCTAAGTCACTTTTTATGGCTGTCTCAAACTCTCCTAGCTCTTTTTTGAATTTTCTAAATATTTTACTCATTTTATCATCGTTATAAATGAGTTTTGAAAGCACTTCATCTGAGTTTAATATCACTCTTTCATACTCTACTTTTTCATAGATCTTTTTACCAAACAAGGTAGTTTTTTCTTTGAAATACTCTCTTTTTTGACTTATCAAAGATTTATTTATCTCATTTGCAATGAAATAAGAGTTTTGCTTTACCTCTTCAAACATAAGTTTAAATTTATCCCCGTACGCACTTTTTAGCTCTTCAAACTTAGCATTTGAGCAAAACTCATCAAAAATCGTCTCTAGCTCACTTAATATGCTTATAAATTTAGTATTTTGTGAGATGCTTGAATCTCTTAATTCTTCGCATTTTGCCTTTATAAATTCCTGCTTTGTATCGTTTAATCTATCTATAAATTTAAAAACATTTTCAAAACCGCTATCCTTAGACCCTTTTATCTCTAGTTTAGATGAGACTGCGAAAATACCGCTAAAATAGTCTTTGTATGTAATACTAGCATGATTTAAAACATTTTGTATCTCAGTTTGACTAAGTTTATCTTTTTGATTTAAAAGGCAGATGGAGTTTAGCTTTAAAGATCTTGGTACTAAGCTTAGCTCTTCAAGCTCCGTGCTTCTTGCGGCGTTGTCAATAAGGCTTATCCATATAAGTGCGGTGGCGTCTTTTAGTATTTTTTTAGTTTCGTTCGTATCAGCATCACTTCTTGAGTTGAGCCCTGGTGTATCTATAAAACTAGCTTTTTTTAAAAGCTCGTTTGGTGCGTAGATATACAAAGACTTGACACCTTTTAAAGATAGCCTTTGATCTACAAAAGATGCAAGTTCATCTATATCTCTGTACTCTTCGCTGCCATCATTATAAAGTGCTTTGAGCATAAAATTTGGAGCGTATTTTATAAAAGTAGGCTTTGCAGTCACCGGAACTACACCAGTAGGCAAGATCTCGCGTCCTAAAAGAGCATTTAAAAAGCTGGATTTTCCACTGCTAAACTGTCCTACTACGGCGATGAGTGGCGGTTCGTGATTTAGAGAGTTTAGTAAATTTAATCTAGCTAAAAGCTGTCTGCTAGGATGAAACTTAGGCTCTGTTAAAAGTGCGCGAAATCTCTGCCACTGCCCTAAAAAACCACTATCAAAACTTATTTCAAATTTAGCTTTATACTCTTTTATAAATTCTTTTAACACGCACTTATCCTATTGTAAATTTCTTCTAATTTTTCAAATTTAGACTCTAACAAAGCCCTATCTTCTCTATGCTGCGCCTCATCTGCTTTAGCGACGCTAAGCATATCTAAAAGCTCTTTTTCTTTAGATTTTAGACTTTGTGATGTCTGATGAAGTGAAGTTTGCAAACCATCCATAAACTCTTTAGAACAAGCAAGGCTTAATTTTTTAAGCTCATTTGGTAAATTTAAATTTACTATAAACTCATCAAAAAGCGTTGTCAATTTTTGGCTCAAAATCTCCATATCGCTTACGTTTTTTACTGCAGAAAAGAGATCTTGCTTTAGCTGTGTGAAGCTGAACTTAGGCAAATTCTTATCTAAATATTCTTTGGTTTTAGGCAAATTTAGCGTAAAATCATCACTGCTAAATTTAATCCTTGCCGTTTCGTAAAGCGAGTTTATATCTTTAGCTATGACTAAACCAAATTCCCTAAAAAGATCTATAAACATATCGTTAAATCCGCTCTCACAGATAACTCCAAGCCTATCAAAATTCACTTTTTGTTTTCTATCCCTAGCATACTTCACATCGCTTATAATTCTATTTTTTATTTTAGAACTTATACTTTTTAGAGAACTAAGCTCACTAAAAGAGTAGTCTAGCTTTTTAATAAATTCGTTCATTTGTGCTTTTAGAGAGTTTAGATCTTCTTCTAAATTTGATAGGCTAAGTTTTAAGTTTTCCATCGTTTCTTTGGCTAAAACTCTGTTTCCGCCGAGCATTCTAAGCTTAAAATCAACATCTTCTTTTATAAGCCTTGTTATGTGAAGCAACTCTTTTTTGTAGTTTTCTATGATTAAATTTGCTTTTTTAGAGTTACTTCCAAAAAAGCTCTCATAAAGGTAATTTTTAAGATCTTCTATGCCGATATTTTTTACCGCAGAAACTAAGAAAAACTTAACATCTAAAGCAAGAGATTCATCAAATCCATACTCTTTAAGCTCAGCGGCGATACTTTTTTTCGTGTATTCTAAAACTTCAGCTTGATCATTGCTGCTTAGTTTATCAATGTGAGTTAAAACCACTATAAGCCCACCACTTTTGGAGTTTTTTAACGTATCTACTATAAAGCTCATATCTTTTTTTGTAGCGCTTTGAGCTGCGTTCATAAGATGAAGCGTAAAGTCGCTCTCTTGCATATAAGCTTTTGTTAGCTCTTCTCTTAAGACTACTGCATCATCAAGCCCTGGGGTATCTACTATGTTTATTCCATCTTGAAGCATAGGCAAATCCACTCCTAAAATCACTTGCTTTACATAAGACGCTAGCGGACTTGAGGCACCTGTATATTTTACGAGCTCACTTATATCTACTTTTATATCTTGCAGTTTTTTAGGCTCAAGCCCCATACTTTCTTGCTCATTTTCACTCCAAAACACTGCTTTTGCAAACTCATCTTTACTATAGGTTATAACGCTTAAATTTGCAGTTTCTGGCACATTTGAAACGCCGAGAATTTTTTTACCGATCATTGCGTTTAGAGTGCTTGATTTTCCTGCGTTTATGACGCCAGTTACTGCTATATAAAATTTAGAATTGTTCGCGCTATTTTCGGCATTTTCTAGCCTTTTTATATGGCTTTCATCTAAGGCTTTAAGCTCATTGCAGATCAAATTTAAATTATTTATATTTTTATAAAACGTCAGATTTTCTTTTTTTAAAACGCTATTTTGTTTTTCTACGAGTTTTAAATTTAAAAGATATTCGCTTATAAATTTAAAAGAAACAAAATCCAAAATGTCATTTTTTCTGAGCTCCTCAAGTCCGTTTAAAACTTCGTCTAATTTGATTTTTAAATTTATTATGCCATTTAGTATTCCTGTTTGCATAAGCTGGACGCTGTATTCGTTTGGCTCAAGACTTACTCTATCAAAGATAGCCTTAAAACTATCAAGCAGTATATACCTATCGTAAGTTTTAGCACTCACACTTAAAATTACGCTGGCTGTTTGTTCATCTACAAATATACTAAAATTTGGATCTATATAAAGTTTTTTAACGCCCCAATTATGCTCTAAAAAATCATTCACGTTTTATCCTATTTTTAAATTGATAGATTTTATCATATCTAAATTTAAAAAATATAGAAATTCAAAAGTTAAATTAAATTCAAAATCTAAGTATAATCTAAATAAGCATAAAAATTTCTAATAACGTTTATCACCATTTTTTATCCTATATAAAGCGTTTCACGTTGTTTTTTAGAATTTGTTTCATTTAAATTTTTTGTTAGGTAAAAGATTTAAATTTATAAATAAAACAAAAAACAGCCATACTATAATTTTTTCTAATATTAAACCTTGAAACTAATTTAACTCTAAAAGACAATATTATGTAAAATAGTAGTAATATTCCCACCAAAATACTTAAGCAAAGGATATAAATTTGGATAGTGATCTTTTTTTGAGTCTTTATCTTTATATTTTTATTGTTCTAGCTTTGATAGCCGGACTTGCTTTTACAAAAAAGATAGGTCCTAAAGTAGATGGAAAATCCAAAAATAGAAGCTATGAAAGCGGTATAGTAAATATTTATGGTGGTATCAACTCAAGCATAAATGTCAAATATTATCTTGTCGCGATTATTTTTGTCATCTTTGACATAGAAGCGGTATTTATGTATCCGTGGGCTATAAATTTAAGAGACTTAGGCGTTTTTGGACTTATTGAAATGTTTATATTTATGGGGATTTTGCTTGTTGGATTATTTTACATATATAAAAAGAAGATCTTAAAATGGGAATAGAAAATCTGATCAAAAATGACGTCTTACTTACAAGAGTCGATGAGCTATTTAACTGGGGGCGTAAAAACTCGCTTTGGCCTATGGTTTTTGGAACTGCGTGTTGTGCTATAGAGTTTATGAGTGTTGTATCTTCAAGGCACGATCTATCTCGTTTTGGTGCTGAAGTCATAAGATTTTCTCCAAGACAAGCTGATTTAATGCTAGTTGCAGGAACGATCTCGTTTAAACAAGCACCGATCTTAAAAGAAATTTATGATCAAATGTGCGAACCAAAATGGGTTGTAAGTATGGGAGCTTGTGCTTGTAGTGGTGGATTTTACGATAACTATACAACACTTCAAGGAATAGACAAAATAATACCAGTAGATGTTTATATAAGTGGCTGTCCGCCACGTCCTGAGGCTATCATAGATGCACTTCTAGCTATACAAGAAAAAATATCCAAAGAGTCCATAAAAGATAGGCATAAAGATTTTAAAGGAATACTAGATGCTTGATGAATTTTCTTCTAAATTTAAAGTCTTAGAAACCTGTAATGATAACTCACTTCTTAGCATAAAAATAGACAAAATAGATCTTTTAAATGCTGTAAAATTCATAAAAGAAACTCTTAAATTTGAAATACTTCTTGACATAGTCGGTGTTGATAATCTAAATTTAAATAAAACAAAAAGATTTAGTGTTTATTATATTTTTAGGCGATTAGATGCGAAAAAGCTTTGCATTTGGGTAGATACCGATGATAGCGTACAGAGCGTAGAGAGCATTTATAAGAGTGCAAATTGGGCTGAGAGAGAGTGTTTTGACCAGTTTGGCGTGATATTTAATGGGCATCCAAACCTAAAACGCATACTAAATCACAAAGAGTTCGTCGGTCATCCACTAAGAAAAGACTATCCTATAGATGCTTATCAAGTTTTACATACTAGCGATGACCTTGTTGATGAGATGAGGCTTGAGCTTAAAAGAAATAATCTTACAAGCGAAGAAAATGATGAATTTAAAACAAAATATACATTTTTAAACATAGGACCATCTCACCCAGCAACTCACGGAACTATTAGAAATTTTGTCGCACTTGATGGTGAAAAGATCGTTTCTTGCGTAAGTGAGATAGGCTATTTGCACCGCGGATTTGAAAAGTCTTGTGAAAATCATACTTACGCCCAGATCATTCCATATACTGATCGCTTAAACTACTGCTCAGCTCTACTAAATAACGTAGGCTACGCAAAAGCGGTAGAAGAAATTTTAGGTGTAGAAATAACAGATCGCACTAAATTTATGCGCGTTATCCTAGGAGAGCTTGCTAGGATAATCGACCACGAAGTCTGTTTGGCTGCTATGTTTGTGGATATGGGTGGGCTTACAAATTACTGGTATCTTTATAATCCTCGTGAGAAAATTTACAACTTCCTTTCAAAGCTAACAGGAGCTAGATTTACAAACTCATTTACAAGAATAGGCGGTATGGCAAATGACTTTTATGAAGGTTGGGAAGATGAGCTAAAAGCCCATCTGATAGACGTCGAAAAAGGGCTTGATGATACTCTAACTCTCATAGAAAAAAACCGCATATTTTTAGATAGAACACAAGGAATTTGTAAAATAAGCAAGGCTGATGCTCTAAGCTACGGCTTTAGCGGACCAAATTTAAGAGCTAGTGGAGTTTCATACGACTTACGCAAAGATAAACCATACTATTTTTATGATAGTTTTGACTTCAGCGTTCCAGTAGGAAGCTACGGAGATATCTATGATAGGATGTTTGTAAGATTTTTTGAGATGAAAGAGAGCATATCTATCATAAGACAAGCTATAAATTTAATACCAAACGGCGATATCAACATAAAAGATAAAGATATTGTATTGCCGCCAAAAGATCAAGTTTATGGAAGTATAGAAGGACTTATAAATCACTTTAAGCTTGTATTTGATGGTATAAAATTGCCTAGTGGTCATTATTATAGTGCGAGTGAAGGCGCAAACGGAGAGCTTGGATTTTTTATACTAAGTAGTGGCGAGACAAAACCATATAGACTAAAGCTCAGACCGCCTTGTTTTTACGCACTAAACGCATTTTCAAAAATGGTAGAGGGCTCTTTGATAGCAGATAGCATACTAAATCTTGGTAGCCTAAATATCATAGCAGGGGAGCTAGATAGATGAATTTTAAATTTAGCGATGAAGAATTACACAAAATAATCGAGCTTAAAAGCAAAGTAGATGATGAGAGAGCTTTAGTTCTTCCAGCTCTTTGGATGGTACAACGCAAAAATGGATTTATAGACAATTCAGACGTAAAATATTTAGAAAAAACACTAGGTATAAAAGCTATCTTTTTTAAAGAAGCTATCAGCTTTTTTGCTATGCTAAATGATAAACCAAAAGGTAAATTTGAGCTCAAATTTTGTAGAACTATAAGCTGTAAATTAAGAGGAAGCGATGAGCTTATAGAGCTTTGCGAAAGCTTGCTTGGTATAAAACTTGGAGAAACTACCAAAGACGGACTTTTTAGTCTTGAAGAGACCGAATGTCTTGGATACTGCGAAAAAGCTCCTTGTATGCTTTGCAATTTAGAGCAAATAGATACTTTAGATGAAGATAAAGTCGCAAATCTGATAGAAAATTTAAGGACAAAAGAATGCAAGTAGTAAGTGCAAGATTTTCTATAAAAGACGCTCATAAAATAGAAGTAGCAAAAGCAAACGGCGCCTACTTAGACCTTGAAAAATATCTAAATTTAGATAGAGAATTTATAGTAGAAACTATAGATAAAAGCGGACTTAGAGGCAAAGGTGGCGGCGGTGGAAGCTGTGGTGTAAAATGGAAAAATATGATCGCCTACGCCAAAAGAACAGAAGCCAAAAAACGCTATCTTGTGATAAACGGCGATGAAAGTGAGCCAGGAACTTGCAAGGATAAATATATACTAAATTTAGATCCGCACTTGCTAATAGAAGGTATTATAATCTCTGCTTACGCACTTGGTGCAAATATGGCTTATGTCTATATCAGAGGCGAGTATGAAAGAGAATACAACTCGCTTATAAATGCCATAAATGAAGCAAAAGCAGAGTTAAACGGGCTTGAGATCATAGTTTATAAAGGCGCTGGGGCGTATATCTGCGGTGAAAAAACAGCACTTTTAGAGTCTATAGAAGGCAAAAGAGGTCATCCAAGGCTTAAACCACACGACAGAAGTGAGCCTGATTTTTTATTTGGTTCGCCTTGTGTTGTAAATAACGTAGAAACCATAGCAAGTGTGCCTTTTATAGTAAAAAATGGTTGGGAGGCTTATAGGAGCGTAGGTACGGAAAAATCGCCAGGAACTTTGCTATTTCAGATAAGTGGCTGCGTAAATACGCCTTGCGTAAAAGAAGCTGCGTTTGGTACTAAAATGATCGATTTTATAAACGAATTTGGTGGTGGAGTATGGAAAAACAGAGATCTTAAAGCAGTCATTCCAGGTGGCTCAAGTGCCGCAGTACTCACAAAAGACGAAGTTTTAAAAGCCACTTTAGACTATGAAAGTTTAAAAGATTTTAACAGCTCTTTAGGAACTGGTGGAATGATAGTTTTTGACGATAAAACAGATATGCCAAAAGCGCTTTTAAATTTACTTGAGTTTTACACAGAAGAGAGTTGCGGACAATGCACGCCATGTAGAGAAGGGTGCGGCTGGGCTTATAGAGTTGTAAAAAAGATAATTGATGGCAAAGGCAGTTTAAAAGACTTGCAAACGTTAAAAGATATATGTTTTATGCTTGATGGTAAGACTATATGCGTATTTGCACCGGCTGTAAAAGACGTAATAATAGGCTTTATAACTAAATTTGAAGATGAATTTATACGATATCTTAAGAAAGACTGAAAATGGTTGATATAATTGTTGATGGCAAAACTCTTAGCGTAGATGAAAAAGGCAATCTAATAACAGAGCTTAAAAAATACGGTATCGAGATTCCTCACTTTTGCTACCACGAAGCTTTAGGAGTGAGTGGAAACTGCAGAATGTGTCTTATCGAAGTCGTCGGTCAAAAACGTCCGCAAATAGCTTGTGATATGCCTATAACTGCAGGTATGGAGATAAAAATAAATAGCGATCTTACAAGAAAAGTTCAAAGAGGGCTTTTAGAACTTGAGTTTATAAACCACCCACTTGACTGCCCAGTCTGCGATCAAGCAGGCGAATGTGCCTTGCAAGAATACTATATGAAATTTGATAAACAAGACTCAAAAGTAAAGCTTGTAGATAAGGTACAAAAAGCTAAAAAACAGGACTTTGGCTGTTTGGTTATCCACGATAGTGAGCGTTGCGTTTTATGTAGGCGTTGCGTGAAATTCACTCAAATTTGCACTAAAACTTATGAACTTGGTATCGCAGGGCGTGGGGAACATAGCCATATCAGCTTATTTGATGATAGAAAGATAGACAATCCTTACGCAGGAAATATCGTCGATATCTGCCCGGTTGGAGCTATGACTTCAGGTGATTTTAGATTTAAAAAACGTGTTTGGCATCTAAAAATTAGCGAGGCAATCTGTCAAGGATGCGAAAAAGGATGTGCTATCTACATAGACTCTCATAAAGAAAAATACGAAGATCACAAAATCTACCGCTTTAGACCACGCTTTGACAAAGAAGTAAATGGGCATTTTATCTGCGATTATGGAAGGTATTCTTATAAAGATGAACAGCCGTTTTTTAAAGATACAAATGAGAAAGCTCTATTAAATTTAAAATCTTTTGTAGAGCAAAACAGAGCTAAATTTGACGTTGTTGTGACTTCGGCTCTATCTTTAGAAGAGATGTATGCAGCACGTGAGTTTGCAAATGAATTTGGTGCAAACATTTATGGATATGATGATTTTTTTGATGAGAGTTTTGATGATAAAGGTGATATGCTAAATCTTAGATCGCCAAACAAAACGCCAAATAAAAAGGGCTTAGAATACTTCGGCATAAGTACGAATTTAGAAGCCTTAAAAGACAACGTTATACTTTTCAATCTAGGAATCCCTATAAAGCTAAACGTTCAAAATATAATCACAATAAGCCAAAAAGCAGATGCTGATGTGCTTTGTGCTAGTGCGTATCATAGAAACGGTCACACTATAAATAAAGATGGTATTTTAAGAAGCACCAAAGCAGCATTTTCACCTTTAGCTCCTTGCATTGAAGATATCATAGCTAAAATTTGCGATAAAAGTTTTAAATTTGACATAAAAAGGCTTCTAAATGAGTGAGATTGGGCTAACCATTTTTAGGATTGTTTTTATACTATCATTCGTACTATTATTGATACCGATCCTAGTACTACTTGAAAGAAAAATCTCTGCTTTCATTCAAGACAGACCAGGACCAAATAGAGCTAGTATTGCAGGCATCAGACTAGGTGGTATAGTTCAAGCTTTAGCCGACGCCCTTAAACTAGCCATAAAAGAGGATTTTACGCCAAAAGGAATTAGATCTAAATTTCTATTTATACTAGCCCCTATGGTGCTATTTTTGATGAGTGTTCTTAGCATTGCAGTAGTGCCATTTTCTGATTATTATACTATAAATGGCGTAAAACACATAATGCAAGCAGTTGCGTTTGATGGCGGAATGCTATGGTACCTTGGCGTTGCTTCATTAAGCGTATATGGCATAATGCTAGCTGGCTTTGCATCAAATAACAAATACTCGCTCCTTGGCTCTCTAAGAGCTGCTTCAGGGGTTATAAGCTATGAAATTCCTATGGGACTTGCAGTAGTTAGTATGATGATAACATATAGCTCTATAAATTTAAACGACTTCGTATCATATCAACAAGGCTCTTTTTTAGGGCTTCCTGCGTGGGGCATATTTATTCAGCCACTAGCCGCTATCATCTTTATAGTATGTGCATTTGCCGAAACAAACAGAGCTCCATTTGACTTAGCAGAAGGAGAAAGCGAGATAGTAGCTGGGTATCATCTTGAGTATAGCGCGATGAGCTTTGCTATGTTTTTTATGGCCGAATACATAGCAATGACCGCTATGAGTGCGCTTATAGTTACGATATTTTTTGGCGGATACTCTTTGCCTTATCTAAGCACTTCAGATTTAGCACAAAACTATGAGATAGTTCTTTTAGGGATAGCTATTTTTATTAGTTTATTTGGAGCAGTATTTATCTTTTGGACGTATAAAAATAATATTACAAGATACAAAACCACTTATGATAAACGAAAAAGAGAAAATAAATTTTATCTAATATCTACGCTTATTACGGTAATTCTTATAGACGCTATCTGCTTTTATCTTTATAACAGTGGGCTAACTACGCAAGGTAGCAAATTTTTAGCTTTAGTAGTAGATATGAGCGTATTTAGTATAAAAACTCTCATAGTGTTATTTTTATTTATAGTGGTTAGGTGGAGCATACCTAGATTTAGATATGATCAAATCGGACATCTTGGCTGGGAGAAACTTATGCCTCTAGCCATTTTAAATATCATTATAACTGCATTGGTGGTGACTTATGGCAATTAAAATCAAAAAAATAGAACGAAAGAAAATGCCGCTTTTACAAAGACTTTATCTACCATATATTTTTATCGGTATGGCTAGAACGCTTAGCCATTTTTTTAAGAATTTACTAAATAGTAAAAACATAGAGTTTTTAGAATATCCCGAGCAAAGACCTTCTGATATAACGCCTAGATACAGAGGACTTCACAGATTGCTAAAAGATGAAAAAGGAGCTTTAAAATGTGTAGCTTGTGATATGTGTGCCACTGCTTGTCCGTCAAACTGCATATTTATAGAAGCCCATGAGATACCAAATTCAAAAGAAAAAGAGCCTATTAAATTTGATATAGACTTGCTAGAGTGCGTATATTGCGGACTTTGTGTCGAGGCTTGTCCAAAAGATGCCATAAGAATGGATAGCGGGATTTTCACAAAAGTAGGAAATGATAGAAACTCATTTATAGTCGATATAGCCACTTTAGCAAACACAAAACAAGGAGATTTTTAATGGAGCTGTTTTTATTTATAAATTTCTCTTTACTAGCTATTGTAAGTAGTCTTGGTCTGTTATTTTTCAAAGCTCCTATCCATAGTGCTTTAAGTCTTATAGTCACTCTTGTTTGCATAGCAGGACTTTATCTTTTATTAAATGCAAAAACGCTGTTCTTGATACAAATCGTCGTATATGCAGGAGCTATTATGGTATTAAGCATTTTTGTCGTGATGTTTTTCAACATCAAAAGCGACTTTTTGATAAAAAGATTTTCTAAAAAATCATTACTTCTTGCGATGCCTATCGTAATTTTATTTGCGATATTTGCTAGTTTAGTTTTAGGCTTAAACCCTGAATTAGAAGTAGCAAACGATGGTTTTGGAGAGATAAAACCGCTTGGTTTTTATCTATTTTCAAATTGGGCGCTTAGTTTTGAAGCTATATCGATCTTACTAACTGCAGCTCTCATCGCGGTAGTAACTATCTTAAAAGGTAAAAACGATGCTTGATCTATATCTATTGGTTGCTTTGATACTATTTTTTATAGGAATGCTTGGGGTAGTTCTTAGAAAAAATATCTTTACTATTTTTATGTCAGTTGAACTTATGCTAAATGCAGTCGCACTCATCTTTGCTGCTTTTGCTAGAGCAAATTTAAATCTTGATGGGCAAGTCATCGTTTTGCTTATCATAGCTATAGCTGCAGCTGAAGCTAGTTTTGGTTTAGCTCTTATCGTTTTGATGTATAAGCAAAAACGCAATCTAAATATAGAAAATTACAACGAATTAAAGGATAACGATGCTAATTAATATCGTAGTTTTAGCTCCGTTTATCGGTAGTGTAGTATTAGGCATAGCTTACTTAAATAGAGTAAATTTAAAAATCACACAAAATACATTTGCCGCTCTTGGTATGAGCGCACCTTTGATCAGCTTAATTTGTATGGGTATTATTTTATTTGATGGCGGAGCTAGTAAATCAGTAAATTTAAGCGTATTTAACTGGATAAGCGTAGGCAGTTTTGAGATAAATATAGGATTTTATCTTGATAAGCTTAGCGTTATTATGGGCTTTTTCGTACTTTTTTTAGCCACTCTTATACATTTTTATTCTATAGGATATATGGATAAAGATCCTGGATTTGGTAAGTTTTTTTCTTATATGAATTTATTTTTAGGAAGTATGCTCGTGCTAGTTTTAGCCAACTCTCCTATTTTTATGTTTGTCGGTTGGGAAGGCGTAGGCGTTTGTTCATACTTGCTTATATCTTTTTATTTTGATGGAAAAGATAATGTAAAAGCCGGAAATAAAGCTTTTATACTAAACCGCATAGGAGACTTCGGCTTCGTAATAGGACTAGTCACTTTATATATAGCTGTTGGAAGAAGTGGATTTGACTATGATAGTTTAGCATCAAACATATCTTTGATATCACCAAATTTAGCCATATTTATCGGATCTTGTTTTATCTGTGGAGCTTTAGCAAAATCAGCACAAATTCCTCTTTACACCTGGCTACCTGATGCTATGGCTGGACCAACTCCGATATCAGCTCTAATTCACGCAGCTACTATGGTAACTGCTGGCGTTTATATGGTTATACGTTTTGACTTTTTATATGAGAATTTAAGTAGTGTTTTAGAAGTTTTAGCACTCATCGGTGTTTTTAGCGCACTTTTTGCAGCTGTGATAGCTACAAAAGCAACCGATATCAAAAAAATTCTAGCATACTCAACTATGAGCCAACTAGGATATATGTTTGCAGCCCTTAGCTATGCTAGTGGTGCATCACTATTTCACCTTTTTACTCACGGATTTTTCAAAGCGCTTTTATTTTTAGGGGCTGGTTCGGTTATCATCGCGCTTCATCACGAACAAAATATATTTAAAATGGGCTCTTTGCGTAAAAATAGGGTTTTATTTTATCCTATGCTTATCGGCTCTCTTGCCATAAGCGGAATTTTCCCATTTTCTGGATTTTTCTCAAAAGACGCCATTATACTAAACGCCTTTTTATCAGGACATTATCTTATAGGCGCAATCTTGCTTTTTGTAGCTGGGCTAACTTCGTATTACGTTTTTAGACTATTTTTCTTGGTATTTTACTCTAAAAATGTAGCACCTAAAGCACATAAAGTGCCGTCTATTATGACTTTCGTAAATATTGTTTTATCGATTTTAGCTATATCAGGTGGGGCTGTTATGATGATTCTTGAGCTACCTCACGCTAGTCTTATGGCAGAGATTATAGCAGGAGTTATTAGCTTAAGTGTATCATTTTTGGGAATTTTTATAGCGTATAAAAAGTTCTTTTATTATGAGAATAAAAACGAGCAAGAGAGCAAATTTGAAATCATAGTCGCAAATAAATTTTATATCGACGAGATTTATGATCTGCTCTTTGTGCGTACTTTTGCTAGTGCTAGTAAATTTATCACAGGAGTATTAGATAAAGCGTTTTATAGCGCCGTTTTAAATTTAGCTTTAGCATTTAAATTTACAAGCAAGATCTACACCAAATTTACACAAACCGGACTTACAAATAGCTACGCGTTTTATATGGTTTTATGGATCTGCATCATCGTCATTTATATAAAGGTTGATTTATGATAGAAGTTATACTTTCTCATATACTTAGTTTTATGATATTTTTACCGCTTATCGTGGGACTTTTTATAGTGTTATTTTGCAATGACAAATTCGGCAAAACATTAGCGTTTATAACTAGTTTAGCTATACTTGTTCTTGGATTTTATATTTTTTTAAATTTCATTCCAAACGGCGGTATGCAGTTTGTAGATAACTTTAATATAGTAAATATTTATGGTATAAACTACGGCGTTGGTATTGATGGTATAAATTTACTTATACTACTTATAGTTTCTTGTGCGTTTCCACCATTATTTTTCTTAGTAGATTTTGATAAAAAAGGATACTGGGCGAATTTATTATTTATGGAATCTGCATTTTTAGCAGTTATTAGCGCTACTGATCTTATCTTTTTTTATGCAGGCTGGGAAATGATGCTTATACCGATATTTATCTTTATAGGAATTTATGGCAAAAAAGAAGATAGAAATGTAGCTGCTATGGATATGATATACTACGCCATATTTGGCTCTATGATTATGCTTTATGCTATCATCTATATAGGCGTTGCTCATTTTAAAGAGTTTGGGTTTTTCAGTTTTGCCCTTAATGATCTAGTCAAAACAAACTTTACACCTAGCATAGAAGCAACCCTATTTTTTTGCTTTATGCTTGCTTTTGCTATCAAAGTTCCACTATTTCCGTTTCATGGATGGCTAAAAGATGCTTATACGAAGTCACCTACCACCGCTACGTTTATGCTATCGGTTATCGCATCAAAAGTCGCTATTTTCGCGATACTTCGTTTTGTATTGCCACTATTTAGCTTTTCATATTCAAATTTTGCTTGGATTTTTGTAGGTTTAGGGCTATTTTCGATGCTATATTTTGGCGTAGCTGCTATAAAAACCAAAGATTTTAAAACGATCCTTGCTTACGCTTCTGCTTCACACTTAGGACTTATTATGGCTGGAGTTTTCTCTTTGGATGTAGAGGGCTTTGTAGGCTCGATGTATCAAGTTATCGCTCACGCTATCACAAGCGGAATTATGTTTTTACTAGTAGGACTCATAAGCAAAGAGCTACTAACTAGAAATGTAGATAAGCTAGGGGGCATAGCGGTAAAAGCGCCGATCTTTGCACTATTTTTTGCCATAGCTATGATCTCAAGCGTAGGACTACCAGGAACTATAGGCTTTATAGGAGAGCTTCTTATTATTTTTGGACTTTTCAAGTCAAATTTACTTTATGGCGTGATAGCAACCACTTCTATCATCATAAGTGCCGTTTATATGTTTATCGTCTATCGCAAAGCTATCTTACAAGGCGTAAATGAAACGACTGCGGTATTTAAAGATCTAAGCAAAAAGCAGATCATTGCATTTTTAGCGCCTATAGTTATGATCTTTGTTTTGGGACTTTACTCAAAACCATTTATCTCAAAGATAGAGCCAACCATGCAAACGCACTATGAACAGTTTGTAAAACCATACTTAAAGGAGCAAAAATGATCCAGTTAGCACCTTTTATCCTATCTTTAATAATAATCTTTATAAATATATTTTTATGTGTAACAAGCATATCTAAAAAGACTTCTATAAATTTAAATATCTTTTTTTGGATCATTATTCTAGCTTCTTTTTTTATAGTTAGAGATAGTTTTGATGATACAGGGCTACCAAATTTACTAATAGGCTTCATCTCTTTAGATAAATTTAGCTTTGGCCTATGCGTAATACTCTGCGTTCTTACTCTGATATTTCTCTTTTCAAGTAAATTTAGCGACGATGAAGGGTATTACAAGCAAGAGTTTATGGTACTATCAAATTTAGCCACTTTTGGACTAATGGCGATGAGTCTTAGCACAGAGCTCATACTTACTTTGATATTTTTAGAAGTAGCTTCCATAGCCTTATACGCACTAATAGCGATGGATTCAAGTCAAAAAAGCGTAGAATCAGCTTTTAAATACTTCGTGCTTTCATCATTTATGGGGGCTTTTTATCTACTTGGGACAGCTTTTATATTTGGCATGGTAGGCTCAACTCAATATGAAAAGATAGCCGCTCATTTAGACTCTAGTTATTTAGCGCTTATCGGTACTATCTTAGTCTTGTCTATGATATTTTTTAAGATAGCGATATTTGGATTTTATCGTTGGAGCATCGACGTGTATTTTGGAGCGAGAACAAATTTAAGCGGATATCTAGCGTCTGCTTTTAAACTAGCTTCATTTGCTATTTTGATCAAATTTTGCTTTTTATATCAAAACCAAAATATAGCATTTTTACAAAATCTTTTTGCAATCTTGGCGATTTTAAGTATGTTTGTAGGTAACTTTTTAACCATAAAAGAACAAAACGTTAAAAAGATACTTATAACAGCAAGTATCGTACATAGCGGATATATATTTATAAATTTAGCCTCTGTAAATTTTGAAATTTCACTATATCCAGCATTTTTTTATTTAGGTACTTACGCTATCGTAGTAGCGTTTGCTTTTGCTATCTTAAACGCTGTATTTAAAGATCAAAACGTTAAAATTTGCGACTTAGGCGGGCTTTACAAAACTCATCCATTAGAGAGTTTTGCTCTTTTTGTAGTATCTTTATCTTTTATAGGTTTTCCTTATACCGTCGGATTTTTAGGTAAAGTTTTTATATTTGGTAGTGCAGTGACGAGCTCTGCTACTTATCTAGCAATACTAGGTGTCGCAAATACAATAATTTCTGTGTATTATTATCTAAAAATAATCACTTCGATATATTTCAAAAACTCTACGCAAAAAACGACTTATAGCTCACTTGGTGCTAAGATACTAGCCGTTTTTGCCATAGCATTTATAGTTTTAGAAGGTAGCGGAGTTATGAGTATAGTTTCTTTTTTAAATTTATTTTAGTAAATTTGCTATAATATTTTAAAAAAAGGAGAGAAAATGCCACTTTTAGATAGTTTTAAAGTAGATCATACGATTATGAACGCTCCTGGTGTTCGTTTAGCAAAGACGATGAAAACCCCAAAAGGCGACGAGATAAGCGTATTTGACTTGAGATTTTGTAAGCCAAATGTAGAGATAATGAGTGAGCGCGGTACTCATACGCTTGAGCATCTGTTTGCAGGATTTATGAGAGAGCATCTAAACGATGATAAAACAGAGATCATAGATATATCGCCGATGGGCTGTAGGACGGGATTTTATATGAGTGTTATCGGAGTGCCTAGTTGGCAAAAAGTAGCCGTTGCTTGGGAAAAGTCTATGAAAGACATTTTAGGTGTAGCATCTCAAAGCGATATACCAGAACTAAACATTTATCAGTGCGGAACATGCTCTATGCACTCACTAGATGAAGCCAAAGTAATAGCAAAAAATGTTTTGGATAAAGGCATCAAATATATAGATAATGAATCCATAAAGCTTGATATGGCTAAAATTCAACACTAATTTAGACTAAATTTGAACTCTATCAAATTTAGAGCTCAAATTTAGTAGCTTAAAATAATTTTATTTATTTCTATTTTTAAATTTGTTTTTTAGTCTCTTTTTGCAACTCATAAACTTCTCTTAAATGGTCGCAATTTTAGATTAAAATTTGATTATTTGTTATTTATTTCATTTAGGCTATTTACGATGACACCTACGATGAGATTTAGCGCTATCATGCCCACAATGACGATATAGCTTACAAAAACTATCCACGCATAAGGATAGACCTCCATGACAGGCCGCACGATGCCCATGCTCCAGCTCTCAAGCGTCATTATCTGAAATAGCGTATATAACGCCCTTGGCAGCGAGCCAAACCACTCAGGGAATTTCTCTCCAAAGAGCTCCACACAAAGCACGCCATAAATATAGTAAAAAATGCTCAGCAAGGCTGAAATACTAAGCATAGCTGGGATTGTTTTTAGCACCGCATCGACCACCACGCGCATAGCTGGCACCGATGAGATGAGGCGCAAAATCCTAAGCGTCCTAAGTGTGCGAAGGACCGAATACTCAATCGCTACAAAGCTAAGCGCGACTATGAAAACATCAAAGATATTCCACCATTTCTCGCTATTTGTGAAAAATGCTAGGCGGTAGCAAAATAGACGAAGTGCTAACTCAGCTGCAAAAATCCAAAGGCAGAGCATATCAAGGGCGTTTAAAAGTCCGCCAAAACTAGCTTTTATCTCAGTGCTGGTGTTTAGTCCTAGCAAAAGCGAGTTAAATAAAATCACCGCAATTATGGCGTAATTCCACGCCTTAGTTTCGATTATACTTTGTAATTTTGAGCGTAGGATTATGATTGATGACATCTTTTACCTTTTGTTTTGTGATATTTTGGCAGAATTATAGCTGAAAATGGCAGGGAATTCTAGCTTAATTTATTTGCACTTTTTTGATCTTGTAAAGTATCAAGAGCCACTACACTCTTTTAGTGTGTTTAATAAAGAAAAATCATATTCTTTTGTTTGTATTTTAATATCATCAATAGCACATTTTTCATCACAAATAAAGCTATATTCAACTTGCTTTTTCTCTCCAAAATTAGCAAACTGCGTAAGCACATTACCATTTAGCAAAGAACTTATTTTTAGTGATTTTTTAAGCTCTTTTGCGTCCCAGTCTTGCCCATCTACAACTGGGTCAAATTCTAGGCAAATCATACCATCATCAGTATTTTCAGCTTTATCCCACAGCATTTTTGTATCTTTGCCAAGCAAAGCCAAAAGTGGCTGATTTGGCTCTTGATTTATCATATATTTGGCATACAAATCTTTTATGATTTGTTCTTTTTGGGCTTGTGTGTTTAAATTTTGCGAAGCATTATGGTTTTGCATAGCACTAGCATTTTGCTTTTTGCTTTCTTGTGGCTTGTTTTCTAGCTTTGCTAGCATATCACACGCTTTTTTGTTTTTATCTAAAATTCCATTACAGAGTTTATCTAGCATTTCTTTTGCCTTTTCTACATTCTGCTCTGTCCCTATGCCCTCAAGGTAATTAAGAGCAAGATATAGCAAGCTGATTCTTTATCGCCACCATCGCAAGCTTTTTTGTAAAGCTCAGTGGCTTTTACTTCATCTTTTGCCACTGCGTGTCCGTTTTCATAGTAAAAAGCCAAAAGATTACAAGCACTTGCGTAGTCTTTTTCTTCGCAAAGCATTTGTGCTACTGGCAAAGATTTTTCATAAAGTCCTTTGTTATAGTTATCTAAGGTGTCGTTATATTCATCTATATCTTTATTTTCAAAAAATACCCAGATATTATACTCAGCCACTGCTAAGACAATTAAAATCGTTAAAAATGTTTTTCATTTTTTACCTTTATTTGTATTTATGCTCCAAGCACTAACGCACTAAACGAAATTATATTACCAAGTGTAGTGCTTTTTAGAGCTTTGATAATTATATTATCATCGCATTTTTTAACCTTGCTTTCTATTTCTTTTGGCAAGTTCTTTTGAGCTTTTAGCATTTTTAAAAAGTTTTTTATATCAATCGTAACTATTTCACTATTAAACGAGCTATCAAGCGTATCAGCGCAAAGCTCTTTTAGTTTTGCTTCTATTATACTTCTTTTGGCTTTATTTTCTATTACAAATTTTATTTTTTCATCACCTGCTTTTCTAAGTACGATTTTTTCATCTAGCAAATCGTTTAAAAAATCATTAAAAAGGCTGTTTTTATCTATATCATCAGCATATTTTATTTTTATATTATTCTCAGCACTTTTTATTCTTGCTGAGTTTATTTTTAGAATTTTTTCTATTCTAGCGTGTGATAATTTATCAAAAAATCTCTCTTTTTCATCATACACGCAATGCTTATTTAAAAGATAAATTATATAATCACCTATATCGTTTTTACTAGCATTTAGCAAGCTGTATTCGTTTATTCTTTGCCAAAGCTCATCTAAAAACTTATCTGCGTGATTATTTTTAAATTTCATTTTATATCCTTTTTATAATCATAAGACTGCTAGAAAAATTTTCTAGCAGTCTAGTTTGGCTAAGTTTTTTAAAAGCCTATCAGCATTTGCCTCATTACCACAACCAACAAAAAGTGCCACAAGGCACACCACGCTTAGAAACTTTTTCATTTTATCTTCTTTTAAAAAATCAAGTTCGCAATAATACGACACTCTTTCTAAATTTAAACTAAATTTACAACTTATTTTCATAGTTAGATTTTAAATTCTTAATAGATAATCTTATAGCTATGAAATACTCACAAAGAGATAAAGCGAGAATACTTCGCATAACGACTAGGACATTACAAAGGTGGCGCACAACCAAGCCTGAGCTATACGCTATAATAGAAAGTGCCTTTAAGCTGCGAGAGCTAGCAAACAGCGAGTTTGAGCTGTCAAAAGAAATAAAGCAAACTCTGCTAGAACATATCCCGCCAAGCTAGAATTCTAAATAATTACTAAAAATATATTTGCGTATAATTGACAAAAAAGGTTTGATAAGTGGTGTAAAATGATAGCATTAAACTTAAATATAGAACCAAATTTGCTTAGCAAGGCACAATGAACTAAACACTAGCGAAAATTGATCCAAACGCAAGAGTAGAAGTAAGTAGCGATGTAAAAAGACTTGCGCTTGATGATTGCTCTGTTTGAGCGTGTGGAGTTTGTAAAGTGTAAAAATATGGACGAATATGACCTAAAATGGCGATATTTAGGCTTTTGCTAGTGTTGTGTAAAGCCTGATTTACTCCTAGTTTATAGAAAAATGATACTTAGAGCTTTACTTACTAAATGTTGGCTCTTATGGTGATTTATTTAGCAGTATAACTAATTTCTGAATTTATGATAAATAAAAAAAATAATAAATAATAAAAAAATCCCAAATTTTAATAAATTTGGGATTTTAAAGCCACGATATCAAAAGTGGGCGAAAGCTAAATTTGTTTATTTTACAGTGGCTAGTTTGCGTCTCATATAGGCGATTTTGCTTTGAAGTGGCAAGTGCTTAGGGCAGTTGTCTTCACAACCAAGCAAACTCATACAACCAAAGACGCCATTATCATCACCTACTAGCTCATAGAAGTCTTCATCGCTTCTATTATCTAGTGGATCAACTTTAAATCTAGCCACACGGTTAAGCCCCACAGCACCGATAAAATCAGGTCTCATAAGAGCCGTTCCGCAACTTGCTACGCAGATACCACACTCAATGCAGCGATCAAGCTCAAAGGTCTCTTGAGCTGCGTCTGGATCGACTTTTTCTTCCATTTTGCTAATATCAGTAGTGTGATTTGAGTGTATCCAACTCTCAACTCTTTTACTCATATTATTCATCCAGTTACCAGTATCAACGCTTAGATCTTTAAGTAGTTTGAAAGCCGGCATAGGCATAAGCTCTATAACGCCACTTGGATAGTCTTTTGTAAGAGTTCTACAAGCTAGTTGTGGGCGACCATTTACAACCATACCGCAGCTTCCACAGATCCCAGCACGACATACAAAGTCAAAGCTAAGACCTGGATCAAACTTCTCTCTTATTACATTTAATGCGATAAAAAGTGTCATACCATCGGTTTCTTCTAGTTCATACTCAGCAAAGTGCGGTTTGCTAACTTTGCTTTGAGGATTGTATTTGAATGCTCTAATTTTTATTTTTCTACTCATAGCCTATACCTGCTCTTTCGTTTAATGCTTTGTATTTTGGTTGAAGTTCATAGTGCATTAATGCATCTTGAATTTCATGTCTATTTTTGCCCTCAGCTTCTAGTTTTGCTCTGATAGCATCAACCTCTTCTTGGCGTTTAGCTGATAGTGGATTTTCTATGATATTGCCTTTAGCACCATATCCACGAAATGCCGGTGGCATCTCCATTTTCATAATATCTAGCTCTTCATACTCTAGTGTTGGGAGTGTATCGCCTTCTTTCCAGTATGCCAAAGTTCTCTTACACCAGTTAAGGTCGTCTCTTTTTGGATAATCTTCTCTATAGTGTGCGCCACGGCTTTCGGTTCTTTGAAGTGCCCCATAAGCCACGCATAGAGCTAGTTTAAGCATTTTAGGCACACGGTAAGCCTCTTCAAGCTCAGGATTACCATATAGCTCTTTATTTTCTAATTTGACATTCGTGCTTTCTTTGTATAGCTCTTCAAGCTCTTTTACAGCTTTAGCTAGACCATCGCCAGTTCTAAAAATAGCCACATGCTCCCACATTATATCTTTCATCTTATTTTTGATCTCAAATACATTGTATTTTCCATCTTTATTTATAAGTTCATTTAGATATTCTTTGCTTTTATTGATGAAATTTTCTATTGTTTTGGTTTGGATATCTACTTCATTTTTATCGCAATACTCAGCGAAATAATCACCGATAATCATACCGCTTACCACAGTTTCAGCGACGCTATTTCCACCAAGGCGGTTAAATCCGTGCATATCCCAGCACGCTGCCTCGCCACAACTAAATAGCCCTTTTAGAGTTTGGCTCTCGCCAGTTGGTTTGACACGAATTCCGCCCATTGAGTAGTGTTGCATAGGAAGTATCGGCGCCCAACCTTTTGGGCCTTCATCAGCGGGATCTATACCATTGAAAATCTTACAAATTTCTTGAACATCACGCAAGTTTTTCTCTATATGCTCTCTACCAAGAATGCTAATATCTAGCCAAACATGCTCGCCATAAGGGCTTTTTACGCCTTTGCCATTTCTGATATGCTCCATTATACGGCGACTAACGACATCACGGCTAGCTAGCTCTTTTTTCTCAGGTTCATAATCAGGCATAAAGCGGTATCCATCAACATCTCTTAGTATTCCACCATCACCACGACAACCCTCAGTTAGCAAAATTCCGCTTGGGACAATTGGAGTTGGGTGGAATTGGACGGCTTCCATATTTCCAAGTCTAGCAATACCAGTCTCAAGAGCGATCGCAGCACCTGTGCCTTCGCAGATTACGGCATTTGTAGTGTGTTTGTAAATTCTACCATAGCCACCTGTTGCAATTAGTGTGCCTTTTGATACATAGGCTGAAATTTCGCCAGTTACTAAGTCACGGACGATCGCACCATAACAGCGGTTATTTTCATGTATAAGAGCTATAGCTTCTTTTCTATCGTGAATTTCAACATCTCTTTTTAAAGCCTCATTTGCCACGCCAAATAGCATTGTATGGCCTGTAGCATCAGCAGTGAAACAAGTTCTCCATTTTTTAGTACCACCAAAGTCACGGCTATGGATAAGTCCATGAACCTCTTCTTTTTCATCGATTGTTGTTCTTTGAGCGTTTATGATAGCACTTCTTTTACCTTTTGTGATTCTAGTCCAAGGCACGCCCCAGCTAGCAAGCTCACGGATCGCTTTAGGTGCGGTTTGGACAAACATTCTAGCAACTTCTTGATCGCATCCCCAGTCGCTACCTTTGACCGTATCAGCAAAATGCACATCTTCATTATCGCCTTCGCTCATTTTTGAGTTACCAAGGCTTGCTTGCATACCGCCTTGAGCAGCAGCAGAGTGGCTTCTTTTGACAGGACATAGGCTTAAAACTACGGTGCTAAGACCCTTATCAGCAGCGGCTACAGCAGCTCTTAAACCAGCTAGACCACCGCCGATTACTAATGCATCATAATATTTTACATTCATACTATACTCCTAGTTCATAGCGATTTTAAGAAACGCCCCAAGGCTTAATAGTCCAAGAGCTATAAAGAATATACTTAAAATCCATTTAGCTTTTTTAAGCTTTTTACGAGTTGCTTTGGCATCTTTGCCCTCAAACCATCCCCATTTCACGCATAGTCTGTATAGACCGATACTTCCGTGAAGTTCAACAGCAAAAAGCAATACTAGATAAAATAACCACATAAAATGGCTATAAACACGCTCAGCTGATCCAAGTGTGCCATCAGCTAGTAGGGCGATTTGATCTGAATTTGTGATGATGATGATTAGGTGTGCTGACCCAAGGAAAAACATAATAAACCCAGTACAAGCTTGAATCCACCAAAGTGTTGTATCTTCGTGTTTCATACGAGTGGCGTGAGCACGATAAATTTGCCATTGTCTAAAATTGATAGGCATTTTTCTCATACCAAGCGCAGCATGGACAAAAAAGATTACAAGCACACAGGCTGCCAAAAAGCTAGTAACATAGCTCATATTTGGGCTATCATACATAAACCTAAGCTCTAAAATATGCACAACTTTATTATAGACATCTTCACCAAATAATATGGTAGCTACAAATATCATATGTGCCCACATAAATAGTCCTAGGAATAGCCCAGTTCCACTTTGAATAAGATCGAGTTTAGCAGGAATTCTACTCTTCTTGCGATCCTCGCTTATACCAAGAAACCCTTCGATTTGCTTACTCATAAGCTCCCCTTTTTTTGGAAAATTTTGAACTAGCCAAAATTATACTCTACAAAATCTTTTTTTAAGATTAAAACTATATTTAGTTTAAATATCTAAAGATAACTAAAACACGCTATTAGCGTATTTTGCTAGACTATTATATTTAAACTAAACTTTAAATATAAAACTAATATAAAATATAGTTTTTTAAATTTATTTATTTTATTATTTAAATTTGATAAAACTTTATTAAATTTAGATTATCAACTTAGATTATGCTTTAGCCACTTTTTATCAAGCTTTCTATTTTGTTAAAGGTGTTGATAAATTTAATTTTAATTTATTAAATAAAATATTTTTTTGCATTATCAAGTTTTGAAAAATCATAAATAGCCATATCGAATTCCTTGTGGCATTTTATAACACGATTTTATAAGAAATTAGCCTCGATATTTATAAAAACAATTTTCACTAAACTCACTCAAAACTCTCCACATAGTTTTTATAAAATTCCCAAACTTTGCCGGATTTAATCGCATTTAAGATAATCTCTTTAGCCTCTAGTGGTGAGTTAGCGCCATCTGCGGCGTATAGAGCAAACATCGCATTTAAAAGCACTATATCAAATTTAGCTCCACTAAGCTCTCCTTTTAGCGTGGCTTTTAAAATTTCGGCATTGTAACTAGCATCGCCACCGACAATATCAGAGTGAAATGCCCTTTTAAAGCCAAATTGCTCTGGTGTAACCCTATACTCAAGTATCTTGCCATCTTTGACTTCGTGGATTAGTGTCTCATCGCAAAGTGTTATCTCGTCCATAGAGTCCATTCCATGCACGACAAGAGCGTGTTTGCGACCTAAATTTAATAAAGTAGCTGCGATTAACTCATTAACTTCTTCAAGGTAGTTGCCGACTACTTGATTGCTAAGAGCTAAATTTGGATTTAAAAGAGGTCCAAGGATATTAAACACAGTTCCTATGCCAAGCCTACTTCTTGCTTCTTTTACTTCGGCTGTTATCTTGTGAAAAAATGGTGCATGAAAAAATGCTAAACCTTGATTTTGTGTTAAATTTCTAAGAACTGCGATATCGCTTTCTAAAGGAACTCCAAGAGCACTTAAAACATCACTACTTCCACTTTTGCTAGTGATAGCCCTATTGCCGTGTTTTGCGACTTTAACACCCATACTAGCTAGTATAAAAGCTACAGTAGTTGATATATTTATAGTTTTTAGCTTATCGCCACCAGTGCCTACGATGTCAAACATCGGCGAACTATCGCTATAAGTAATGGAGTATTTAAGTATATTTTTAACAAGAGCAACAAGACTATCAGGATATAAGGATTTTTCACTTATCAAAACCAAAAGTCCAGCAAGCTGAACTATATCGTAATTTTTATCATACAATGCTTTACAGATTATCTCATAATCCTTGCTATCTAATGGGAAATTTTTTTGCAACTTCGTCATAAACGGAGCAAAACTCATCTCTTTTTTCTCTGCATTTTGTGGTTTATTTAACTTAACAAAATTTGCTATGATCTTTTTTCCATACTCTGTAAAATAACTCTCAGGATGAAACTGAATTCCATATATAGGCTTTGATTTATGCTTCAGACCCATTATGACGCCATCATCGCTCATAGCAGATATCTCAAGGCATTCAGGTACGTTATCTACGTAAAGTGAGTGATATCTCATAACGCTAAATTCGCTAGGAAGTTCATCAAAAATCTTATTTGATTTTACTACTTTTATCATACTATTTTTGCCGTGCAATGGAAGCTCAAGCCTTTTGATACTAGCTCCAAAAACAAGTCCGATAGCTTGATGTCCTAGACAAACACCAAGAATAGGAATGTCAAGATCTGCTTTTAAGATATCTAAGCACACACCGCTATCGCTAGGGTGCTTTGGTCCAGGGCTTAAGATGATCTTGCTAGGACATAGCTCTTTTATCTGCTCTATATTAAGCTCGTCATTTCTGACTAGCTTTATCTCTTCGTCCGTTGTTTCTAAAATATATTGATAGATATTATACACAAAACTATCATAATTATCGATCATTAAAATCATCTAAGCTCCTTACAAACTTCTTCAAAAATCTTTACGCAACTTCTTCGTTTTTTACAAATTTCTTCATACTCACTTTTAGGAACACTATCATACACGATACCTGCTCCAGCACCGATAAATACTTCATTTACGCCATTACCTTTTGGAACAAATATAGCCGAACGGATAAGTATAGCCATCTGAACATCGCCATTAAAATGCCAAAATCCAATCCCTCCGCCATACACTCCACGCGAGGAACCTTCTAGTTCGTTTATGATCTGCATTGCTCTAATCTTCGGACTTCCACTAAGCGTACCTGCTGGAAAAACTATACTCAAAACATCAAACGCACTTTTGTCTTCACGCTTTGTGCCATACACTTCGCTAGCTATGTGCATAACACTTTCATAAGTCTTTATATGCATAGGATTTTTGACTTTTACGCTACCTTTTTTAGCGAATTTACCTATATCGTTTCTTGCTAGATCTATGAGCATCTTATGCTCGGCAAGTTCTTTTTCGTCATTTAAAAGCTCAAATTTTAGTTTTTCATCTTCGTTTGCATCACTACCGCGCCCCCTTGTTCCTGCTATAGGAGCTACAAAAATCTCACCTTTTGATACCCTCATAATGAGCTCTGGACTACTTCCAGTAACCACACCATAAGGAGTAGGAAAATAAAACATATATTGACTTGGATTTTGTCTTTTTAATATCTCATAAAACTCAAGCGGATCTAAATTTGAGCTTAATTTTAAAGTCTGACTAAGTACGACTTGAAAAACATCTCCGCTTTTTATATATTCTTTTGCTAAATTTATAGAATTTTTAAAGTGTGTTTCTTCGGCGTTTAAATCAGTATCTATATGGTAAAATCTTTCATTATTTGTATATTTTTTTGGTTTTACATTTTCTAAATTTGAAAAATACTCGCCCTCGCCATAATAACTATAAATTTTGCTTTGCTTATCATAGTGCAAATAGGCTTTTGCATTTGCATAAAAATATGTCGGAAAATCGTAAAACATAGGTTTTTTTTCACCGATAGTTTCAAATTTATGTACGACTTCATAACTCATCACGCCAAAAAGCCCCGCAAATTCACAAATTTTATTGCCATTTTCGTATGCAGTTTTTAGCTTTTGTAAGTCATCGCCGTCAATATAATCGCAGTCTATTCCTATAATAGTTTGTAGTTCATCTTCTGCTAAATATGAGTTTGGATATAAATTTAATATCTCTCTAAGATAAACAACTGGTTCATCTAAAAGCATTTTGGCTCCAAAAGTTTTTTTAAAAAAATATTATACATAATTTTTTCTTTGTCTATCTTAAAAAATACTTTTAAATTTCTAATAAAAAATTAAAAATTTATTATAATTTTAAATGAGATTTTATAAAATTATAATAAAAAATTCCGATTTACAGCAAATAGATTTTATAAATATAATGCGTGGGGGGGGGGGAGATACAAAAGTGGCATTTAGAATAAATACAAATGTAGCAAGTTTAGTCGCCACAATGAATTTACAATCCAACCAAAAAGAACTCACCAACTCTCTAAGTCGTCTAAGCTCAGGTCTTAGGATACAAAGTGCAGCCGATGATGCCTCTGGTATGTCTATCGCTGATAGCCTAAGAAGTCAAAGTAACTCACTATACCAAGCTGTGAAAAATGGAAATGACGCCATAGGCATAGTCCAAACTGCTGATAAAGCTATGGATGAGCAGATAAAAATCATAGACACAATTAGAGTAAAAGCTATCCAAGCAGCAAACGATAGCCAAAATACTGAATCAAGACGAGCCATTCAAAGCGATATCACTAGGCTACTTGATGAACTTGACAATATCTCAAATACCACAAGCTTTAATGGTCAAAATTTGCTAAATGGTAACTTCTCAAATAAAAATTTCCAAGTAGGTGCCTATAGTAATGAAACGGTCAAACTCAGTATAGGAAATACAAATTCAAAAGCTATCGGCCATAAAAATTTTCTAGCTACTACTTCTTTAGTTTTTAAAGATACTGATTTTGAAAAAGCCAAATTTGATATGAGATTAGACGCTGTGCCAAATTTTTTAAATGGAATTCAGTTTGAACCAATCTATGGCGATGAGATATTAAAAGATGGACTAGGTGCGATAGCAGATAAAATAAACGCTTATAGCGACAAAACAGAGATAAAAGCTAAGGTAAAAAATGAATTTGTTAGCAGTGCTACGATGTTTGGAACAAGATTCTTTAAAGATAGCGTTTCAAGTCTAAAGATAAATGGCACACTTATAGGGACAAATATCAAATTTGTAAGAGGCGACCCAGATAACGTCCTAATAGATGCTATAAACGCTCAAAAAGACACAACAGGCGTAAGTGCATCAAACATAGGCGGTCGTCTATCGATGGTAGCAGAAGGCGGAAAGCCTATCCATATAGAATTAGGAAGCAAAGAAGACGCTCAAGCTATGGGAATATCTTTAGGTAACAATGCAAATGATAAAAGCGTCTTGATACTAGGACAATTATATATTGAATCAGATGGATTTTGGCCAACCATAAGTCTAGCTGATACTACAAATACCATAAAAGGAGCTGAGGTAGGCGGTCTAAATGCCAAACAGGTAGATCCAAAAAATATCATAGGTAGTCAAACAGCCGAGAAGGTGTCACTTAGCCTAAATGACATAATAAGAAATAAATTTGACGAGCACACACTAAAAGCTTTAGGCGGTATCGACCTTAAAAATCCGACGATTTTGGAATTACCAGGTGGCGTAAATACAAATTTAGGTGCGCAAACCTTAATGGATATCGCTCTAAATGCACTTAAGGATTTAGACAAGCTAAGATCAAGCTTAGGCTCAGCACAAAATCAGCTAGTTGCTACCATAAACAATATAACAGTCACTCAAGTAAATATCAAAGCCGCAGAAAGCCAGATCCGCGATGTGGATTTTGCTATTGAGAGTGCAAATTTTTCCAAATTAAATATTTTAGTACAAAGTGGTAGCTATGCACTAAGTCAAGCAAATCGAATAAATAAAGAAATAATAGATAGACTTCTTGTATAAGAAGACACACAAACAAATACGAAAAACTAAATTTAAAATCGCTAAAGCCATAGCCTTAGCGATAATTAAATTTAAATAGATAGATTAAACACTGCAACTCCAAGAGTCATAATTGTAAGAGTTATTAAGAATATTCCTATGATATTTAACCAAAAACCAGTTTTTATCATATCGCTGATTCGCACATATCCAGAGCCGTAGGCTATAGCGTTTGGCGGAGTTGCGACAGGTAGCATAAATGCGCAAGTAGCAGCTAGTGCAACAGGTACTGTAAATAACATAACATTGCTTCCATCATATCCAAGACCTAAAGCCACACCGGCTATTACAGGCAAGAACGCAGCTGCCGTAGCGGTATTTGAAGTGATCTCTGTTAGGAAAATAACAAGTGCAGTTACTATGAGTATAACCACAAGTATCGGCATAACGCCAAGTGCGCTTACTTGATGTCCTATCCATAAAGATAGACCTGTTTTGCTAAATTGAGCAGAAAGTGCAAGACCGCCACCAAATAATATAAGGATATCCCATGGAAGTTTCTTAGCCGTGCTCCAGTCTATAAGTCTCTCTCCACTTTTGTTTGCAGGAATGATAAAGAGTAATACAGCGACGCTCATAGCGACGATCGTATCAAGACTGCCTACTTTTATCCCGTATGCTTTTAGTATAAATCCAAGGAATATCCAGCAAAGTGCAGCCAAGACAAACACACCACCTACTAGCAACTCAGCTCTACTCATATTTCCTAGTTTTTTATACTCTTCATGAATGATTTCTTTGCCTCCTGGTATCTCATCTATCTCAGGTGGGAATAACCAATAAACAAGTATAGCCCAACAAATAGCAAGCATAGTTACGGCTAAAGGAACACCCATTATCATCCACTCTCCAAAACCGATCTCTACGCCGAATTCATTTTTCATATGAGCCACAAGAAGTGCATTTGGTGGCGTTCCTATAATAGTACCAAGAGAGCCGATAGAAGCAGCATAAGCGATACCAAGCATCAAAGAAATACCAAAATTTGAGGTAAATGCACTTGTTCTTGCTTTTACTTCTTCAACTATATCTTTGCCTTTGTGGATGACAGCACTTGCGATACCGCCTTGAGTGCCTTTACGAGCTATTTCATCAAGATGTCTCATATCTCCTTCTACGCTACCATCAACCTTACCAGTAGTAAGCTTACTAACTAAGTGAAGAACAGAAAGTCCTACTGGAAGCATCATAACAGCAGTGGCAGTATTGCTAACCCACATAGATAAAAATCCAGTCGCTACCATAAATCCCGCTACTAAACGACGCGGACTTGTTCCGATTAGTAACACGATACCAAGAGCTATTCTAGTATGTAGATTCCACTTTTGCATAGCAAGAGCTAGAACAAACCCACCCATAAACAGATATATAGTATCTGAAGCATACGGAGTGGCTGCTGATTTAAAGCTATCAACCCCTAAAAGCGGGAACAAAACCATAGGTAAAAGAGCAGTAGCAGGAAGTGCTATCGCTTCAGTCATCCACCATATACCCATAAGAACTGCAACAGCAGCGACTATAGGCAGACCATCGATATTTAGCTTTTTGCCATTTGCCGCAGCGTTTGCTATATCTCCGGCATTGCTTGGCATCATATAATACACCAAAAGGGCAGCCAAAATACCACCAAAAAGACCGATAATCTGAACGATACTGGTCTTTTTATCCACAGGAACATTAGGATTAGACATCATTCCACCTTCTTTTTATGATTTATTAATTTTAGATATCATTCTAACAATAAATTTAATCAATCAGTATAATTTTGCCTATATTTTTTATTTTTTTAGTAATAATGTGAATATATGTAACACTAAATTTAAATTATAAAAACAAATTTAAACATAAATTTTAAATCTTAGGTAAAATCAAGTTTTATATATAAACAAATTTAAGATAATCTGATATTAAAATTATTAAGATATAATTAGAACTTTTAAATTTAATGGATAAATTATGAATGAAACTATAAAAATAACAGGTGCGAAAGAGCACAATCTTAAAAATATTAGCTTAGAAATACCAAAAAACCGCCTCGTAGTATTCACAGGACTTAGTGGTAGTGGAAAAAGCACACTCGCTTTTGACACGCTTTACGCAGAGGGTCAAAGACGATATATAGAGAGCCTTTCTTCTTACGCAAGACAGTTTTTAGACCGTATAGGAAAACCAGACGTCGATCATATCGAAGGACTTACTCCTGCTATCGCAATCGATCAAAAATCAACAAGCAAAAATCCTCGCTCAACCGTAGGAACTATAACTGAAATTTATGATTATTTAAGACTTCTATATGCCAGGATCGGGGTTCAACACTGCCATAAATGTGGTAAAATCGTCTCAAAAATGAGCGCAAGTGATATCATAGATCAGATCACAAAGCTTCCTGATGGCGCTAAGATAACAATACTAGCTCCCATAGTACGTGAAAAAAAGGGAAGTTTCGCGGACGAACTAGAAAAATTAGCCAACAAAGGCTACGTAAGAGCTATGATAGATGGCGTTATGGTAAGACTAGATGAAGAGATAGAACTCAGCAAAACCAAAAAACACACTATAAAAGTCGTGATAGATAGAGTAGTTAAAAGCCCGGAAAACTCTTCGAGGATAGCAAGCGACGTCGAAAAAGCACTCCATGAGAGTTTTGGCGAAGTAGAGATCGATATAAGCAATGCTGAGGAGCTAAATTTAGAAAAGAGCTTTATACACTTTAGTGAGCATAATGCTTGTTTTGATTGTAAAATATCATTTAACACGCTTGAGCCATTAAGCTTTAGCTTCAACTCACCAAAAGGTGCTTGTCCTAGTTGTGATGGACTTGGAATCCGTTTTAGCTTAGATCTAAACAAAATCATCGATGAAAATCTCAGCGTAGAAGATGGGGCTATAAAAGTAATGTATGGATTTAACAAAAGTTATTTTTATAAATTTACTCTTGCTTTTTGCGAACAAAACGGCATAAATATTAAAACTCCTTACGGCGAACTAAATGAAGACGAAAAAAGGCTCATACTTTATGGAAATGCTAAAAATATAGATTTTTTATGGAAAAGACATAAGATAAGTAAAACTTTTGAAGGTGTCTTGAAAATAGCTTATGAGATCTTAAAAGACGATAAAGATTTTAGTGATTATATGACTGAAAAACAGTGCGAAGTATGTGGCGCTAAGCGTCTAAAACAAGAGAGCTTAGCAGTCAAAGTCGCTGGAAAAACCATAGGCGATATCATAGATATGAGCATCGAAGACTGCACTAAATTTTTTAGAAATAGTTCAAATTTTGCTCATCTAAATGACGGGCAAAAGATGATAGCTACGCCGATCTTAAAAGAGATAAATGAAAGGCTATTTTTTCTTTATGATGTCGGACTTGGGTATCTAAGCCTTGGTAGAGACGCTAGAACCATAAGTGGCGGCGAAGCGCAAAGAATTCGTATCGCAAGCCAGATAGGAAGTGGGCTTAGTGGCGTAATGTACGTGCTTGATGAGCCTAGCATAGGACTTCATGAAAGAGACACTTTAAAACTTATAAAAACGCTAAGAAATTTACAAGAAAAAGGAAACACAGTAATTGTTGTCGAGCACGACAAAAAAACTATAGAAGCTGCTGATTTTATCGTAGATATCGGTCCTGGGGCAGGGATTCATGGTGGAGAGGTCGTATTTGCAGGAATTTACGAAGAACTTTTAAAAGGTGGCACTCAAACAGCAGCGTATTTAAATGGTAAAAAATCTATAAATTATTATAAAGGCAGAAAACAGAGCGACTTTCTAAGCATAAGCAACGTAAATTTAAATAATATTTCAAATTTAAATGTCAAATTTCCACTTAGAAATTTAGTAGGAGTAACAGGAGTAAGCGGTAGTGGAAAAAGCTCACTCGTACTTCAAACTCTACTTCCAACTGCTCTTGAAGAGCTAAACCGAGCTAAAAAAGTACAAAAGATAAAAGGCGTAAAAATAGAAGGTTTAGAACATCTTGATAAAGTTATCTACCTTGATCAAAGCCCAATAGGTCGCACACCGCGCAGCAACCCTGCAACCTATACTGGAGTTATGGATGAGATAAGAGGGCTTTTTGCCTCTACAAAAGAGGCAAAACTCAGAGGATACAAGATAGGAAGATTTAGTTTTAACGTAAAAGGCGGTAGATGTGAAAAATGTAGCGGAGAAGGAGAGATAAAAGTAGAAATGCACTTTTTACCAGATATCAACGTGGTTTGTGATATCTGCAAAGGCTCTCGCTACAACGCCCAGACTTTAGAGATAGAGTATAAAGGCAAAAATATAGCCGAAGTTTTAAATATGAGCGTAGATGAAGCGCTTACTTTTTTCAAAGCCGTACCAAAAATTTACGCAAAACTAAAGACTATAAGCGACGTCGGACTTGGATACGTGACTTTAGGTCAGCCAGCAACCACTCTAAGTGGTGGCGAAGCACAACGCATAAAGCTTTCAAAAGAGCTCAGCAGAAGTGATACGGGAAACACTTTGTATGTGCTTGATGAGCCAACTACTGGACTTCATTTTGCAGATGTCGATAGACTAGTAAAAGTCTTGCATCATTTAGTAGATCTTGGAAACTCAGTCATAGTCATAGAACATAACCTTGATGTTATAAAAAACTGCGACTATCTGATAGATATGGGACCTGAGGGCGGAGCTGGAGGCGGAAAAGTAGTGGCTAAAGGAACCCCTATCGAAGTAGCTAAAAAATATAAAAAAACAGGCTCATTCACAGGTGAGTTTCTAGAAAACGAACTAAAAGATATGGGGCTTTTAAAATGAGTTTCCTTTTTTAAAATCAGTAAATAAGCAAACGCTATAAGCAGAAACAAAAATTATCAAATTTGTAGCGCGGTTTTAAATGAACAATTTTAATTTTATATGTCTGATAAGGTGATTTTCAGTAGTGATACGATACAAAATTTATTAAATTTAGTGCCAATAAATTTAAAAATACTAGTTATTTTCGGTGGCAAAATTGCAAGAAAATGACATACAAACAAGTAAAAAACGCTCTAAATAACAATAACATAAGCGAGTTTTTACGGAAATCTTAAACTCAAAACTTATTTAAAAGCTCTAATCAACCATTTTATGCTTTGCATTAGTTTGTTTATATTTTATTTAATTGCTGAAATATAACTATATATTATATTGATATGTAAATTTGTAAAAAGAATATTTAAATTTGATCAATATCAAGCATTATAAATTATAAATATGCTATAATTATCAATTATAAGGAAAGATTAAGTTATGTGTAAGTATGTCTTGATATTTTTTCTGTTTATCCAGTTTGTTTTTGGTAAGTGCGAGTTATTACAAAAAGCTAGCAATGACATTTTAAGTGTTGATTGTAGCCAAAATCTTATAGCTTATAACGATGACAAAACGCTATATATCAAAGAATCTAATAGCGCGAAAAATTTATTTGATCTAAAAGCAGGATCTGATGAGATAAGCGTAGTAAAGATTTATGATCAAAATGTTATAGTCGGTTTTGATAGTGGCTTTGCTATACAAACAAACATCAAAGGCTTTCAAGAAACATTGCTAGATCCTTTAAAAACAGGAGTTTTTGAGCGAGTTACTTCGATAAACTTAATTAAAGATAAACTGATTTTTACCTTAGGCAATAGCCATATAATCATATATGATACTATAAATAAAATTTATAAAAAATCAGACATTAGTCTGAATTCAAAGATAATCGCGACGAAATTTATAAACGGCTCTTTATTCATAGCCTGTTACGATAGAAATCTTTATAAATTCGATCTTGCTACTTTAAAACAAAGTCATATTTTAAAAGCTTCAAATTTGATAACTTATATAGAAGAATTGCACCAAAAACCACTTATCGGCTTGATAAATGGAAAACTTATCTATGAGCAAAAAATTTATGATGTAACGCAAAATCAGATAAGTGCTTTAAAAGTGAAAGATAAAAATATTTATGTGGGGGATTCTCGTTCAAATTTATATATTTATGATTCTGATTTAAATTTAAAAAACAAAACAAAGATAGGCGATGATACTATTTTTGGAATATTTATTGAGAATAGTGACATTGTAGTTTTATGGAATGCTACTATTTTCGCATGTGATTTTAATGGTATTAAGTAAATTGATACAAATCTTTTAAAAAGGAGAGTCTTATGAGTAGTTTTTTAAAAACGCCTCTAGCACTTAGTGCTGGCTTATGTTTGAGCTTAACTTCAATGTTTGGCGCAAGTGAGCTTGAAACTATCATGAAAGAGCGGAACTTGAGCGAAAAAGATGTTCTAGCAGCTGCTAAAACATATCAGCCAAGCGGTCGTAAAGATGAGTTCATCGTTTTTAGTTCCGGCGGACAAAGCGGACAGGTTATAGTTTATGGTGTCCCATCTATGAGGATTTACAAATATATCGGCGTATTTACTCCAGAGCCTTGGCAAGGTTATGGTTATGACAACGAGAGCAAAGCTATACTAAAAAGCGGAGCTATCAGAGGTAAAGAGATAAGCTGGGGAGATACTCACCACCCAAATTTCACTGAGAAAAACGGCGAATACGCTGGGGATTATCTATTTATAAACGATAAAGCCAACCCTAGAATGGCTGTTATTAGTTTGCACGACTTTGAGACAACTCAAATCGTAGTAAATCCTATCATGAAAAGTGAGCACGGCGGTAGCTTTGTTACTCCAAATACCGAGTATGTTATCGAAGCTAGTCAGTATGCAGCTCCTCTTGATAACAACTATCACCCGATAGAAGAGTATGAGGCTGTTTATAGAGGCGCTATAACATTTTGGAAATTTGATTATCCAAAAGGCAAGATAGATGAGAAAAAATCATTCTCACTTGAACTTCCTCCATATATGCAAGATCTAAGTGATGCAGGTAAGGGCGAGTCTATGGGTTGGGGCTTTACAAACAGCTTTAACTCAGAGATGTATACAGGCGGTATCGAAAAAGGACTTCCTCCGTTTGAAGCTGGTATGAGTAGAAATGATACTGACTATATGCACGTTTATAACTGGCAAATTTTAGAAAAACTTGTAAAAGATCCTAAAAATTACAAAATTATAAATGATCATAAAGTTATTCCTATAAGTGTTGCAGTTGCGAATAATGCTTTGTTTTTGATCCCTGAGCCAAAATCTCCACACGGTGTAGATGTAAGCCCAGATGGTAGATACATCATAGTCGGCGGTAAGCTAGATACTCACGCTAGTGTTTATGACTTCAGAAAAATCAAAAATTTGATTGACAAAAAAGACTTTGCAGGCAAAGATCCTTTTGGTATTCCTATTCTTGATATGAAAAAGGCTCTTCATGGACAAGTTGAACTAGGTCTTGGACCACTTCACAACGCTTTTGAAGAAAAAGACGGCATCATTTATACATCTTTGTATGTTGATAGCCAAATTGTGAAATGGGATTACAAAAATCTAAAAACATTAGATAGGGTAAATGTTCATTACAACATAGGTCACCTTGATACTATGGAAGGTAAATCAGCAAAACCTGTTGGTAAGTACGCTTTAGCGCTTGATAAGCTTTCAATTGATAGATTTAATCCAGTCGGTCCACTTCATCCGCAAAATCACCAACTTATCGATATAACAGGTCCTAAAATGGAGCTTATCTATGATATGCCTATCCCATTAGGTGAGCCTCACGACGTAATTTCTATAGCAGCTAGCAAATTAAAACCTGCTATGACATACAAAATGGGTACAAACTCAAGAACAGGCGAGCAATCAGTCGGTATGACTCTAGCTGGTCAAGAAAGAGTAGAAAGAAATGGTAAAAATGTAACCGTATATGCAACCTTAGTAAGGAGCCACATAAACCCAGAGCATATCGAGGTAAATAAAGGCGATAACGTTACTATCTACTTAACAAACCTAGAGCGTGCTCAAGATGAAACTCACGGTTTTGCAGTTGATCTATATAACGTTCATGCCTCTATCGAGCCAGGTAAAACAGCTAGTGTTAGCTTTGTAGCTGATATGGAAGGTGTTTTCCCTTATTATTGTACTGAGTTTTGTTCAGCTCTTCACCTTGAGATGATGGGTTATTTATATGTAAAAGATCCAAACAAAAAGTACGAGTCTGCTAAAAAAGCTAAACTAAAAGAGCTTAGCCCAGCAGAGCTTCAAGCAGAGTATAAAAAAGTCATCGAAACAAATAAAGCGACTGATGATGTTATCCAAAGTGTTGTTGCATTCTTAAAAGAAAAACACTTCGAGAAATATCCAAAAGTTAAACAACTTGTTGAAGATGCGCTTGAACAATACGGTAAAATAGCCGAAGTTAAAGCAAAAGCCGATGAGGCTTATAAAAAAGGCGATATAAATGGCGCGATACTTTGGGAATACCAAGTATGGCAATATATGGTAAAAACAGCTGACGTTGGTTTAAGAGCTAAAAATAACCTTACAAAAGCACTTGCAACACCTATGAGCAAAGTTCAAGCTCGTGGCGAAGAAGCGTATCTAAAAGGCGGATGTAATGGTTGTCATGTCATCGGTCAAGTAAGTTCTGGTCCGGATCTAACAGGTGTTTTACTAAGACACGAAAATGCTGAACAATGGGTATTTGATTTCATCAAAAATCCAGCTTCTAAGTATGAAGAAGATTACGTAAAAGCTATGATAAACTACTTTAATCTTAGAATGCCAAATCAACATATGAGCGATCAAGAGATCAAAGACATCATTGAATATCTAAAATGGATCGATGAGAATGCTGGTTTAAATTAATTTTAGCTTACCTTTTAGGTAAATTTGAGATCTTTGCTCTATGAGATTATCTTATTTTGAGTTAAAGATCTCAATAGAATTTACCTTAAGGTATATCTGAGATTTGTTTAGATCTAAATTTGGCAAAGTGTTTTTATAAGATGCTTTGCCATTAAACTCAATCAATACATAAATTTAAATTTATCATTAAACTATTTAGTTTAAGGCTAAATTTAAACGAAAAAAAGGAAGAAAGATGAAGAAGTACCAAATTTACACCGTGCTAGCACTTATATTGATGACGATCGGATTTACTATTCCAGTTATCGCATATCACGGAATGGGCGATAAGATAAAAAATGGGGTAAATTTACCTAGCTATGTTTATCCTGTGTATAATCTATACACAAAGATACAATACAAAAATCATCTTATGCCAGAAGATGTTAAATACAACCTTGCAAAGATGATAGAAACTAGGTCTGAAATAGGCGTTCCTAGTCTTCCTATTTGGTATGTTTCACTTGAAGCTCCAAACTATCCAAAAGAGGCATTTCCAGATGGAATCCCTGTGTATTTTCACGTAGATGGATATAGTGGCGATGTGCATGAGATGAATACTATAAATCACTATATCGGAATGTATCCTATGGAACACGGTGGCAACGTTGAGAGAGCTATAGCGCCTTATTATCTACTAGTTGCGACTATATTTATGCTTTTATACCTATACTATGATGGCAAAGGAAACTCTCTTTTACTTATACCTACTATAATAGCTCCGGTGCTATTTATGAGCGCATTTGTAGGTTGGCTTTACTGGTATGGACACAATATGCAAGAATGGGGTGCATTTAAGATCAAACCGTTTATGCCAACAGCCCTAGGAGATGGAAAAGTAGCTCAATTTACAACTCATTCATATCCTACTATAGGCTTTTGGGTGATGATGGCTATGAGCATACTTTGTATTTTAGCTATATTTTCAAAGAAAAAGTATCTAAAAGATAAGGACGCTGCGTGAGAAAAATTTGCTTTTTAGTCTTTGCTTTTAGCATTTGCTTGGCAAATCCTTTACAAGATGCTATAAATAGCGCTAATGACGGAGACGTTATAGAGCTAGGAAGCGGGGTTTATCAAGGAAATATCGTTATCACAAAACCCATAACTATAGATGGCAAAGATAGAAAAGCGATCATAAGAGGAGATGGCGACTCAGATGTTATAAAGATAAAAAGCTCTAACGTCAAGCTTCTAAATTTAACAATTGAAAATAGCGGCTGGTCTCATACTACTATAGATTCTGGTATAAGCTGCGATTCTGCTAATGGTGTAGAGATATCAAATAACTCTTTAAAAGATACTCTTTTTGGTATAAATTTCAAACAATGTAACGCCTCAAAGATAACAAACAATCTAGTTACTTCAAAGCCTGTTGATCTAGGACTTAGAGGAGACGCCATAAGGCTTTGGTATAGCCATGATAATCTAGTAGAAAATAACCATATCTATAAAAGTAGAGATATGGTTGTATGGTATTCGAGCAATAATATCATAAGAAAAAATTACGGCGAATACGGCAGATACTCTTTGCATTTTATGTATGCGGGTAAAAATTTAGTGGAAGAAAATATATTTAAATATAACTCCGTTGGGATATTTTTTATGTTTTCTTCTGGATCTTTAGTCAGAAATAACAAAGTCTTAAGCTCTACTGGAGCATTTGGCGTAGGTATAGGTATGAAAGATACTAGTGATTTTGTGATTGAAAACAACATACTTTCATACAATGCAAGAGGTCTTTATCTAGATCAGTCACCATTTCAGCCAGAAACTATAAATAAATTTACAAATAATCAAATTTTATACAACACGGTTGGAGTGCAGTTTCATGCCACTCAGCATAAAAGCATATTTTTAGATAATGATTTTGTTGGCAATATGGAAGTAGCCATAAACGATACTCCAGGCTCAAAGATAGCTAAAAATGAGTGGAGCGGTAATTACTTTGATGATTACGCCGGATTTGATAGAAATAAAGACGGCATCGGAGATATAGAGTATAAAAGCTTTGCGTATTTGGATTCGCTTTGGCAGTATTATCCAAATTTAAGATTTTTTTATGGAAGTCCCTCAATGAGTATTTTAAATTTTATAGCAAGACTTGCTCCGTTTTCCGAGCCGGAGCTCTTGATCACGGATCAAAATCCAAAAATGGAGCCTCATCATGAATAGAAGGGAATTTGCCACTTTTAGTATAGTAGCTCTTAGCGGTGCAGCCATAACAGGAGTTTTGGTAAATAAATTTCATAAACCAAGACTTCATTTAAGACCGCCAGGTAGCGCAAAACACTTTGAGTCATTGTGTATAAAATGCGGGCAATGCGTCCAAGTATGTCCGTATCATAGTATAGATTTATTAGGCGTTGATGATGGTATAAGCTTAGCTACTGCTTATATAGATCCTAGTAAAAGAGGTTGCTATCTTTGCGATCTTTTCCCCTGTGTTCTAGCCTGTCCTAGTGGTGCTTTAGATCACAATACCACGACTATCGCAGACGTAAGTATGGGCGTTGCAGTCGTAAGAGACTTTAGTAAATGTTACGCAAATTTAAACAAGCAAGTTTCATCTAAAGATGTAGAGCATCTGCTTGCTAGAGAAACTTTCAATGAAAGAGAAGAAAAAGCAAAACAGATCATAAGTGATAATGTAGGCAAGGCTTGTTCTTTGTGTATCGATGAATGTCCGGTAAAAGGTGCTATAAAATTTATAGAAATAGACGCAAAACTAGTTCCAAAGATAGAACCGAGTTGCGTTGGCTGCGGAGTTTGCGAGGAAGTCTGCTTTGCTAATGTTATAGAAATACTTCCTGATAAAACTTATAACGAAATTTACAAGGAAAACTCATGAAAAAATTAGCTATATTTACGATCTGCGTACTATTTTTTATAGGTTGTTCTGATGAAAAAAATAGACCAGAAACAAAATCTGTAGATCAAAATCAGACTTCTATTACTATCAAAAAAGGCGATGAAAACGCTAGTGGTATAAACAAATGGATCAGTTATGATATGGACGGAGCTAAAAATATCAAATTTGGTATAGGTGATGATAGCAATGAGACTACGAAATCAATCGGAGCTTTAGCTATGAGGCGAATGCCTCTGCAAAGTATAAATAAAGCTCTCATTCGCGGTCAGCTTAGCAAAAACTTTATCACGAAATGCTCGGCTTGCCATGATGATTATGCAAATGGTATCATAGGACCGTCTTTGCTTACAAAAAGTAGTGAAGAGATCTTTGATATGATAAAAGCTTATAAAACAAAGACAAAAGTAAATGTTTTGATGGCTGATCTAGTAAAGCCTATGAGTGATAAAGAGATAAATGGTCTTGCTAATGAGATAAGTGAATTTAATGCACAATTTAGGAGTAAAAAATGAGCATAGGAAAAATAATAGCGTCTATTTCGGGCGTTTTGGTTGTTGCTTTGATGTGCTATATGTTACTTAGCGGTGATGGTTCATCTGTGGCAAAAGATAGCACACCTAAGATAGAAAAACAAGAGGTTAAAGTCGTACAAAAAGAGGAAAATAGCTTCCAAACAAGTGATGAGTTAAATAAGATAAAAGAGCTAAAGCAAAGTGTTGCTCCTACAAATGACGGCGTTAGTAAGCTTTATTTAAAAAGCTGTGCTCCATGCCACGCAAAAGACGGCAAAGGCGTGATCGCACCAAGTATAGTCGGTAAAACAAAAGATGAGCTACTAGTGTCGCTTCATGATTATAAAGCAGGTAAAATGCCAAATAGTTTGATGAAAGGACTTTTAGACAACATCAGCGATGAAAATTTGACTATTTTGGCTGATGAGATATCTAAATTTAAATAATCGATATGAACAAATATAACGAGCGTCAAACAGTAGCAAACGCCGGTTTTTTCAGTACATTTATAAGCACGACAAGAGATGGAAAAAAACGCCCGAGTATAAGATTTTACCGTTATTTGAGTATGTTTTTAGTCCATCTCTTTTTTGTTTTGTCTTTCGTAGCCGACGTACAAGTCTTAGAAGGCGATATAACCGGATCTAGAATGATAGGATTTCACTTAGCAGATCCGTTTATCACTACAGAAGTTATACTCTCACGCAATGAATTTCCTATAAATTTGCTCATAGGCGCGATCACGATTTTATCATTTTACGTGATTTTTGCTGGACGTGCATTTTGTAGTTGGATCTGTCCGTATAATTTTTTTGCTGAGATAGCAGAAAGACTTAACGCAAAGTTAGTAAAAAGTAAAGTCATCAAACAAAGAGAATTTGATCCAAAAATCAGATATGTTTTTCTTTTGGCTTTTTGGGTTTTGAGTTTTGTTAGTGGATATTTGATATTTGAGATTTTCAACGTTGTTGGCATAGTTTCTAGATTTATCATATATGGCTATAGCGCGGCTATTTGGTGGGTTATTTTGATATTTTTAGGTGAAGTTTTCTTTAGTAGAAGGTTTTGGTGTAGATATGTCTGCCCAGTAGGAACGTTTTATTCTATCTTATCTAAATTTAGAGCTATAAAGATTAGTTGGAATAAAGAAAAATGCGATCACTGTGCTGTTTGTATGGACGTCTGTATAGTGCCTAAAGTTCTTGAGATGACTAAAGCAAAAAATAAAGATGCAAACGGCACTACATTTAGCGTCGTAAGCGGGGATTGTACGCTTTGTGGAAGATGTATAGATGTATGTCACCAAGATGCGCTTAGCTATGAAAATAGACTAAAAAAATTATTATAAGGACGTGGATTGATACAAATCAGCAATATAACAAAAAAATTTGGTAACCAAATAGTTCTAAATGATATAAACTTAACCATAAAAGACTCTAGTAAAGTGCTTATAATGGGTCAAAACGGAGCTGGAAAATCAACCCTTATGAAAGCGATACTAGGCGAACTAGTTTGTGATAAGGGAAGCATAACTATAGATGGTATAGATCCGGTAAAAGATAGGAAAAACGCTCTTAGATTTTTAAGCTTTGTACCGCAAATGCCACCTCCTCTTAGGCTAAAAGTATCTGAAATTTGCGAGTATAGTATAAGCTCGACTAGCTCAAGTCTAGATGATATAAAAATGTATTTAAGAGAGCTAGAGTTTGACTATGATAGCGAATGTAAGAAACCGTTTTATAAACTTTCAGGTGGTATGAAACAAAAAGTTTTGATAGCCATAGCGCTTGCAAGGCACTCAAAAACTATAATGTTTGATGAGCCAACGGCAAATCTAGATCCAGAAGCCAGAGATAAATTCTTGCAAATTTTAGGTTCTAAATTTAAAGATCATACGCTTATTTTCATATCTCATAGACTAAGTGAAGTAAAAGGTATAGTAGATAGAGTCATAGAAATGGATCTTGGAAATGTGATAAAAGACAGTAAGGACGCGCAATGAAAAATCTACTTTTGATAGCAAAGATCGACATAAAAGAGTCGTTTCGTTCTAAATGGTTCTTGCTTTATTTATTTGCTTTTGCAGGGCTTATAGCCACGTTTTTTGTAACAGGGGTAGTAGATAGTAGGGTTGCTGGATTTAGTGGGCTTACTAGAATGCTTTTGCTTTTTATCCAAATTTGCATTATCATTTTACCTATATTTATACTTGTAACAACAGTTAGAAGCATAAGTTCTGATAGAGAAGCTGGTGCTCTTGAGTATCTGCTTAGTTTTCCTTTGTCACTAAAAGAGTATTATTTTGGTAAGGCTTTAGGTAGGGCTTTTACGGTATTTTTACCTATACTTTTGGCTTTGGTTTTATCGCTTTTTATAGCAATATTTAAAGGCGCTACTATCCCTTGGGATGTGTTTTTTTACTATACGCTATTGCTTTTGGTTTTGTCTTTCGTATTTTTATCGTTTGGTTTTTTGATATCAAGCCTTATAAAAAGTAGTGAGCTTGGTCTTGGATTCTCTTTTTTGTTTTGGTTATTTTTGTTGGCTTTTTTAGATCTTGCTCTTATAGGACTTATGATGCAAAGTTCTGTAAATGAAAATATCATATATATCATATCTTTAGCAAATCCTGTGCAAATTTTTAGGATAGCGGCGATTAGCTTGTTCGATCCAAATTTAGCCGTTATCGGACCGGCTGCGTATTTTATACTCGATGGTTTTGGAAGAGTCAGCTTTTTGATTTATTCTGTGATTTATCCTATAATACTCGGAAGTATTTGTTTGATTTGCGGATATTTATGGTTTTGTAAAAAGGATTTGGTATGAAAAAAATTATATTTTTTATATTATGTTTTGGTTTGGCTTTGGGTGCAAATTTAAAAGACAGCGAATTTTTTAAAGACGTAAATTCTACTTGTCCTATTAAATTTATAGATGTATTTTCTCATCCTGATTGGATATCTGTTTTGGAGTATAAAAATGGTGAGAAAGTTCTTTTTAGCTCAGTTAAACCTATGTTTCATTATTTTTATGTTAGCTCATATAAGCACATCTCACCGCTTAAAAAGATGTACGTTACGGACTTTAAAACAAAAAATTTAATAGATGCGAGTGATGCTTTTTATGTTTTTGGTAGTCGCATAGTAAGTGCTAGTGGAGATGATCTGATACCATTTTCAAGTATGGAAGATGCTAAAGAATTTATGGATAAAAACTCAGGACATAAGATACTGAAATTCAATGAGATAACAAAAAAATTGATCGATTATTTAGGCTAAAATATGAAAAAAATTCTTTTACTTTCATTTGTAGGTGTCACGTTAGGTCTTGTTTTTGCTTTTATTAGTCCGGCTAAAACAAGCAACTGCGTAGTAGCCCAGTCAAACATAACTTGCGATTTAAATTTAGATAGTTGTAGTGTTCAAAAAGATGGTAAAACAATAACTTTTTCTTTCTATCCAAGACCTCTTAGCGCTATGACGCCAGTAACTCTTAAAGTAGAGGGGCTAGGCGGCGAGTATAAAAATTTAAACGCTCAAATTTATGGTATAAACATGGATATGGGAACCATAAAAGCGGCGCTTGAAAAAAGGTCAAATATCTATATGGGAAGTATCGTTCTTAGCTCGTGCGTAGTTGCTGTGATGAACTATCGCTTAGAGCTTTATGAGGGCGATAAACCACTTGGAATTTACATCGACTTTGATCTTAGGAGCTAGATTTTAGTATAATACACATAAAAAGGAAATTTATGCGTATAAGAATTTACTATGAAGATACCGATGCTGGTGGGATAGTTTATCATTCAAACTATATTAAATTTTGCGAACGTGCTAGGAGTGAGTTTTGTTTTACAAATGGTGTCAAATTTAGCAAAGATAGGCACTTTGTTGTTACGAAAATAGTTGCTAATTATATCAAACCCGCAGTTTTAGGGGACACGATAGATGTAAAAACCAAAGTAAATAAAATCGGCAAGGCAAGCATGATCTTAGATCAAGAAATTTTCAGAGTCGCTTCATTAGAAACTCAGTGTTTTGAGCTACTCTTCACAGCTCAGATAACAGTGGCTTTTATCTGTCATGGACGAGTAGGAAAGATAGATGATGAACTTGCTTCGCTATTTTCGTCTAAGCTGTAAAAGCCAAATTGATTGCTTTTCATTATCTTTGTATCATAAATAACTTGACCATCTTGTACTTTTTCATCAAAGAGTGAGCTTGCGTCACTATTTATAAATTTAGTATAGATATAATCAAACCCAAAAGTAGATGAATAAGCAACCCAGTCATACTCTATGTTTTGTCCTAAGATGGCGTTATTTGAAATGATCTCATCGTCGATTTTAGATATAGAGTTTGCTATGTACATATTTTTTCTATCATTTGGCTGAGTTAGGCTCAAAAGAGCGTTGTTGTAGTTGATCTGAGTTGAAAGTAAGGCGTTTGGATTTAGATTAAATACTCTAAATTGAGAGCTAAGAAGTGCTGTTTTTATGAGAGGAGTATTTAAAAATATGGACGAGTTTCTAAGTCTAGAGTTGTTTTCAAGAATAGGTTTTAGATCAAGCTTGTTTCCGCTTATCTCTTTTGTATATACTGGCGTAATAAGGTTGTTTATATAGCTATTTAGCATATTTCCTAGCCTACTACCGTCGTTAAATACGGCTATTTTTTGGTTTGAATAAGAGAGTAGTTTTTTTATCTGATCTTCATAGTCGATACCACCAAATATCAAATTTTCTGCTGATAATTTTGTTGTTTTTGAATTTAGAGTAGGTATATAAAATATCATATCTGAGTATTTTGGATCTGAGATGACGTTTAGTCCGGCGTTTGTTAGCACAGCTATGACATACCTAAAGCCCTCAGCTCTAGCTTTTAGTAGAGCAGAGTCTATATTTGCACTAGTTTCATTTTGAGATAGGAAGAATTTGATATTGCTATTAAGACCTCTTTTAATAGCGTATGAAAATATAGCGTTTGTAACTATGATAGAGTAGCTTTTTATGACTTGTTCTGGTAGCAAAATGGCTATTTGCACTTCTGCGGTTGATGGATTATAAAAATCACTTCTTGAATTTAAAAATACAAAAAAGTTTCTAAGCTCTTCGTTTGCATATTTTTCATCATATCTTGTTAAAAAGCTTATATAAAGTTCGTCTTTTATAAGTTTTTCAAGGCATTTTGTATCACAAATTTGCGGATCTAAATTTATATAAAAAATCTGAGCAGGCGGGATATCTGAGAGTTTTTGTGTTTTTGCAAAAAGTATGGCTATGCTTATAAATAAAACTACTATTTTTTTCATTCATATCCTTTTAATTTTTCTAAATCTTTTTTAAATTCATTCATATAGCTTGGATTTTTCTTTACCCACTCATGCGAGTAAGTTGGTAGTATGAAATGATCTTTAAACTCAAAAATCCCGCCCCTTACGCTTTCAAACGCACAAACGCATTTTGTAATATAAAAAAACGTCTCTTGCCCAAGTGTCACTATTATCTTTGGTCTTACTAGTTTAAGCTCATGCTCGAAATACATTTTGCATTGTTCATACCAAATTTCTTTATCTGGCCCTGAAGTTTTGCATTTTATCAAAAACGTAAAATAGATAGCTTTTTTATCTATATTTACTTCTTCTAAAACTTTAAAAAGCTCATCATCTATGACAGATCCGGTTTTATCGCTATTTGAATTTGGACTTTTGGCAACTAACATTATATTTGAAGCGCCTTTGCCCAAAACAGCGTGAGTTCTGCTTTTGCAAAGCTCACAGAGATTGCAATTTTTTATGTCTTTATTTAAGATATCTAAATTTAAAAAACCATTTTTTTCTATTTTCGGATTATAAATTTGGTTTTTATCTATAAATTTATACCCGAGAGCTTTGTAAAAATAGAGATTATAAAGTAAATTTTGGCTACTCATCGTAATACTATCTAAAAGCTTTTTAAATACATATAAATTCAGATATCTGCTAGTTTTATCAAATTTTGACCATCAACTCTTAGACTGATCCATTCATCAAGAGTTTTTGCACCTATTTTTTTATAAAACGCAAGGCTTGGCTCATTCCAGTCTAAACACGCCCATTCAAGCCTACCTAGATTTTCATTTATGCAAATTTTAGCTAAAGTTTTTAGTATTTTTTTGCCTATGCCTTTGTTTCTAAATTCTTTTTGTATGTAAAGATCTTCGAGATAAATTCCGCCTTTTCCTAGAAAAGTAGAAAATGAATAAAAATAAATAGCGTATCCTATTATATTGTTTTTATGTTCGCAAACAAGCGCTTTTGCATATTGTTTTTCAAAAAGAGATTTTTTGTAATCATCTTTCGTAAAAGTGATTTGATCTTCCATATTTTCATATTTTGCTAACTCTTTTATGAGATTTATTATAGAGTCTAGATCTTCTTTTTTCGCTTCTCTTATTTCAAACATAATGTAGCCTTTTTTGGAATTTAAGGCTACATTATATCATTTTTAGGTTAATACTCTTATTAGCCTAGTCTTTCTCCGTGGCTTACTATATCTAGTCCTTCTCTCTCTTCGTCTTTAGATACTCTTAGCCCTATAGTTTTATCTATTATCTTTAGTATGACATAACTTATGGTTCCACTATATATGACAGCGATGACTACGCCTATTATCTGAGTGCTTATGCTTCCTGTAGCTCCACTTATGGCTTTGTCGCAAAACACGCCTGTTAAAACTGCTCCTACGATCCCGCCTATTGCGTGTATGCCAAAAGCATCTAAGCTATCATCATAATTTAGCCTTCTTTTTACTATAGTAACTGCGTAATAACAAGCTATAGCAGTAAGAATTCCTATAGCCAAAGCCCCGCTAGTTCCTACAAATCCAGCTGCTGGCGTTATGCCTACTAGTCCGCAAACAGCTCCACTTGCAAATCCAAGAGCAGATGGCTTGTTTTTATAGATGATCTCTAAGACCATCCAAGTAAGTGCGCCTATAGCCGTTGCGACTTGAGTTGTAAGCATAGCCATACCGGCTCTTGCATCTGCTGCTACTGCACTTCCTGCGTTAAATCCAAACCAGCCAAACCAAAGCATCGCAACGCCGATGAGTGTTAAGACTAGATTGTGTGGAGGCATAGCTTCTGTTTTATACCCAAGGCGCGGTTTTAGCATGATAGCCCCTACTAGACCTGCTATACCAGCATTTATATGCACCACAGTACCTCCTGCATAATCAAGTACGCCATGGTTAGCTAGCCAGCCACTTCCTTCCCAAACCCAGTGAGCAGTCGGCGCATATACTGCCAAAACCCAAATGGCTATAAACAAACATAAGGCACTAAATTTGATTCTTTCAGCAAAAGCCCCTGTTATAATAGCGCAAGATATAATGGCAAAAGTCATTTGAAATACGATAAATACAGATTCTGGTATAGAGCCTGCATTTGGATGTACGCTTAAAAGTGTCTCACTGCTAACAACGCTTACTCCGTTTAAAAACAACCTATCAAACCCTCCTGCAAAAGGGCTTCCTTGCGTAAAAGCTATAGAGTATCCTATGACAACCCAAAGCACACTTACTATGGCTACTATAGTATAGTTTTGCATCATAGTGGCTAGGATATTTTTCTTTCTAATCATTCCTGCATAAAACAGAGCGATTCCAGGCATAGTCATAAATAAAACTAAAGCAGCGCTTATCAGCATCCAAGCAGTATTGCCACTATCTATCTTATCAAATGAAGTCATCCAACTATCTGCGCCAAAAAGTGGAGCTAAAAATATCGATAAAAGTGTAATCTTTTTCATCTCTCTCTCCTATAGTGCATTGCTACCGCATTCGTTTGTGCGTATTCTTATGATTTCTTCTAAATTTGTGATAAATATCTTTCCATCTCCAGTAGATCCTGTTTTAGCAGAAGATATGATAGCATCAACGATCTTTTTTGCATCACTATCTGCTGCTGCTATTTCTATCTTTAGTTTTGGTATGTAATTTACCAAATACTCAGCTCCGCGATAATTTTCTTTGTGACCTTTTTGCTTTCCATACCCTTTTACTTCTGTGATAGTTATACCACAAACACCTATTTTGTCGAGCTCACTTCTAACATCCTCAAGCTTATGAGGTCTTATGATCGCTGTTATAAGCTTCATTTTTCCACCTTTCAAAATTAAATTTTTAAAATTGTATATAAAATATTATAAAAGAAAACTTAAACTAAAAAAAATAATTAGTAAAATTAAAATTTACTTTTAATGAGCTATCATTATCCGCAAAATTTAATTTAAAAGGTTTTTTAAGTAATGATTTGATAAAATCCAAAACTTAATTTATGACAAAAGGAAAGTTATGAAAAGAACTTATCAACCACATAAAACCCCTAAAAAAAGAACGCATGGTTTTCGAGAGAGAATGAAAACTAAAAATGGAAGAAAAGTGCTAAATGCCAGGCGTGCAAAAGGTAGAAAAAGATTGGCTGCGTAGCAGTAGTAGGCAGACTTGATTATAGGTAGGTTTGGCTCTATTAGCGATAGCAAGGAGTTTGTGCATGTATATCAAAATGCTAAAAAATGGCATTGCGATTGTGCGGTTGTGTATTTTTTGGAGTCTAGTTCTACTAAATTTGCTGCAGTTGCCAGTAAAAAAGTAGGAAAAGCAGTGATCAGAAATAGATCAAAAAGACTTTTAAGGTCTGCTTTTTATAGTTTTGGCAATGAACTAAAAGATGGCGTTTATATTTTGATAGCAAAAGCAGGGCTTGAAAAATTACCATACGATAGGATTCAAAAAAGTTTAAAATGGTCTTTAAAGAAAGTAAATTCCATATTATGATTTCAAATTTTATAAAAATATCTGTATGTAATTTCGTCATTTTATATAAAAAATACTTTTCTCCAGCATTGCCAGCGGCTTGTCGCTACTATCCAACCTGTTCAGAATATGCTTTGTGGCAACTAAAATATAATAATACTTTTTATGCGATAGTTGCTATTTTTTTAAGGATTTTAAGGTGCAATCAGCTGTTTCGTGGTGGCATAGATTATCCAGTCGTAAAGAGAAAATTTGCACCTTATACTATCTTTTCAAAAAATAGGTTTAGCAGACTGAACTTTTGGTTTGTTCCTTATGGAAAAGATAGATTTTATATTATAAAAGTATTTGATTCATTAAAGGAAACATAGTGTTTGATCAACTCTCAACCCAAAAAAGACTTCTTATAGCAACAGCTATCTCTATACTATTTTTTATCGCTTATGATTATTTTTTTATACCAAAACAACAGATCGCAGATATAAATACAACCACTACTACGACGTCAAATGCTCCAAAAACAGACGTAGTAAATGATATAACAAAAGAAAATGCACCTATTTTTACTAGTAAAAGTATAGTAAATATCAAAGGCAAGACATACAATGCTACGATAGACGAACTAGGTAGGATTAGTACTTTTGTGCTAGATGAGGCTAAATTTAAAAACGAATCTGGTGAGCAAATATCTTTGATAAGTCCAAAGAACTCTCCGCTACCTTTAGAGATTAGATTTTCTAATAAGACATTAAACGATGCGGCTTTTAAGACAAATTATGTAGCCAATATTTCAGAAGTAGATGCTACAAATACAGCTACTAGCGTTACGCTAACTCAAAATTTAAATGACTTGATACTTACAAAAACTATCACGTTTTATCCTCTTGGCTATTATGATGTAAAAGTTGAGCTCAGTAAAAATGAGGACTATTTTATAACCCCAGGATTTAGACCAGATGTTATAGCAGATGGTTATACTGTGCATGGAACGCTTATTAGAAAGACAGATGGTAGTCTAGATATTTTAGAAGATGGAGATATAAAAGGCGATGAAAGAATACCAGGAGCTGATATAGTAGCTAGTAGCGATAGATATTATACTACTTTATTTTTTGAAGCTAATAAAACTTTAGACATTTATATGCAAAAAGATGCAAAAGATAATACTATAGTTTTTGTAAGAGGCGCTCAAAATTTCAGTGCAAAAGGCTATATAGGACCAAAAGATTATAAGATACTAAAATCCATAGATCCAAATTTAATAGATGTTATAGAGTATGGTTGGTTTACTTTTATAGCCAAACCTATGTTTTTGCTGCTTAGCTGGTTGCATACTTATATAGGAAACTGGGGGTGGGCTATCGTAGCTATGACTCTTATAATAAGAATAGTGCTATTTCCTTTAACATACAAAGGTATGGTCTCTATGAATAAATTAAAAGATCTTGCTCCAAAAATGAAAGAGATCCAGACAAAATACAAAGGCGATCCGCAAAAAATAAATGCTCACGTTATGGAGCTTTATAGGAAAAATGGTGCAAACCCTATGGGCGGTTGTCTTCCTATACTGCTACAGATCCCTATATTCTTTGCTATATATAGAGTTTTGTTAAACGCCATAGAGTTAAAAGGGGCTGAGTGGATACTATGGGTAAAGGATCTTGCGATTATGGATCCATACTTTGTGCTTCCTATACTTATGGGTGTAACTATGTTTGTTCAACAAAAGATCACCCCTACAAACTTTACTGATCCTATGCAAGAAAAGATTATGAAGTTTTTACCTTTGATATTTACATTTTTCTTTGTAACTTTCCCCGCTGGACTTACACTTTATTGGTTTATAAACAATCTTTGTTCTGTTGTGCAACAAGTTTTTGTAAATAAAATCTTTCAAAAACACAAAGAGCAAGCTGTTTTGGAGAAGCGTCATGAAAACAACTGAAGTAACTGCACCAAATTTAGAAGCGGCTTATAAACAAGCAGCGAAAGAGTTAGAATGTTCTGTGATGGAGCTTGATATAGAAATACTTCAAAGACCAAGAGCTGGGATACTAGGTATGTTTCATAGAGATGCTATAGTGCGTGCTTCATGTAGCGATAAAAGACAAAAAGAGAATCATAAACTAGAGCAAAAAATAGAGCATCTAGATAGAAAAAAAGATAAAAAAAGACGCAAACTACATAGCGAAAAGCCTATAGTCGAGGCGCAAAAAGAACTAGAACCGATCAAGCAAGTAAGACAAAAAAAACTAGAAATGGATAATTCTATCTTTGATGCGTTTCATAAAAGCGATGAGAATGAAGTCGTAGAAAAAAAAGAGGCTAAAGAGCAAAATCCTATATCACAAGATTTATTAAATCGTATCAAAGAAGGACTGATAGCTATTTTTAAAGTCAGTTGTTACAACATAAATGTAGTAGAAGTCAGCGAGTTTGACGAAGATACTGTATTTATAAAGCTAGATGGAGAAGACGCAGCACTTCTTATAGGAAAAGAAGGCTATAGATACAAAGCGGTTTCTTATATACTTTTTAACTGGATAAATTCAAAATACAACTTAAATATTCGTTTAGAAATAGCTGAATTCTTAAAAAATCAAGAAGTTGCAGTAGGCGCGTATTTAGTTAGTGTCATAGAAAGAGTGGAAGCTTTAGGCAGAGCTCAGACAAAACCTCTTGATGGCGTACTTGTAAAGATAGCTTTAGAACAGCTTAGAAAGCGTTTTCCAGATAAATATGTAGGTATAAAAACTAGCGATGATGGTCGCTATGTCATAGTAAATGATTTTTACAAAAAATGAATATAGTCGCACTTGCTACTGCTTATGGAGTAGGTAGCATATCTATCATAAGGCTAAGCGGAGCAAACTCTTATGAGCTTGCTCTAAAGCTTTGTAAAAAACCACTCACACCAAGACAAGCGCATCTTAGAAAATTATACGATAGTGAGTCTAATTTTTTAGATGAAGCTATCGTCATATATTATAAAGCACCTTTTAGTTTTACCGGAGAAGATGTTGTGGAGTTTCAAACTCACGGCGGTTTAGTAGTATCAAATTTAATCATAGATGAGCTTTTAAATCTAGGTGCTAGAGCAGCTAGTCCTGGAGAATTTAGCAAAAGAGCTTTTTTAAATTCAAAAATGGATCTAGCCAAAGCAGAGAGCATACAAGCCATAATAAATGCTAGAAGCGAGGGCGCAGCTAAGATACTAGCTAGAGTAATGAATGGTGAGCTTAGCGATTTTGTAGGCTCGCTCAGAGATGAGCTGATAAAAATCCTAGCTTATAGCGAGACTTGCATAGACTACGCCGATGATGATCTACCTACTGATATTTTAGATAAGACTAAAGAGTTTTTACTAAGTGCGAGTAAAAAATTAGAACATATAATCCATATATCAAATTCAAAAAAAGGTTTGATAGACGGCTATAAAGTCGCTATCATAGGCAAACCAAATGTTGGTAAAAGCTCTATACTAAACTCATTACTTCACTACCAAAGAGCCATCATAAGCGACATCCCAGGAACTACTAGAGATACCATAGAAGAGCAGATCAAAGTAGGAACTCATCTTGTTCGCATCATCGACACAGCAGGTATCAGAGAGACAAAGCAAAATATTGAAGCCATAGGCATAGAATACTCAAAAAAAGCGGCAAATGAGGCAGATATCGTATTTTGCGTATTTGATAGCTCAAAGAAAAGTAGCGAAGAAGACGTGCAAATACTAAATTTTATATCAAATTTAGATAAAAAAGTCATTTACGTCTTAAATAAAGCCGATCTTGATTTTAAATTTGATATAGATTTAGACGCTATAAAAATATCGGCTAAAACAGATACAACTGCTTTAAACTTAGCACTTGAAGAGTATCTAAATTCTCAAGATACAAATGAGATAATGCTTAGTTCAAATCGTCAAATAGCATCTTGCAAAGAGGCAAACGTAGCTCTTCTTAGAGCTTTTGATCTGTTAAATGAAAACCAGCTTGAACTTTTTGCTTATGAACTAAATTTAGTAATCGAAAAAATAGGAAGTATCACTAAAAAAATGGAAAATTCAGAACTACTTGATGCTATGTTTAGCAATTTTTGTTTAGGAAAATAAATTTATAAAAAAGGGGAGCAATATGGATGAAAAAACGATAAAAGCACATAAAATAAGCGACGCTGAATATGCTAAGATATTAGAAATTCTAGGCCGTGAACCAAATTTACTTGAGCTTGGTATATTTTCTGCTATGTGGAGTGAGCATTGTAGCTATAAATCGAGTAAAAAATACCTAAATGGTTTTCCGACTAAAGCTCCTTGGGTATTGCAAGGACCTGGTGAAAATGCCGGAGTTATAGACTGCGGTGATGGCGTAGCAGCTGTGTTTAAGATGGAAAGTCACAATCATCCTAGCTTCATCGAGCCTTTTGCTGGTGCTGCGACTGGTGTAGGTGGCATCTTTAGAGATGTTTTTACTATGGGAGCTAGAGTCGAGGCTAGTCTAAACTCACTTAGATTTGGCGATATCAAAGGTAAGAGCAAGATAAACAAACATCAAAGATATCTTGTAAAAGGCGTTGTAAGCGGTATAAGCCACTATGGTAACTGTATGGGAGTTCCTACAGTGGGCGGCGAGACTACTTTTGATGAGAGTTTTAATGGAAATATCTTGGTAAATGCTTTTGCTCTAGGACTTTGTAAAAGTGATGAGATATTTTATGGTAAGGCTGAGGGCGAGGGCAATCCGGTTATGTATGTAGGCTCAAAAACAGGTCGTGACGGGCTAGGTGGTGCAGTTATGGCAAGCGATAGTTTTAATGAAAAAAACAAAAGCCTACGTCCGACTGTTCAAGTAGGAGATCCATTCGCCGAAAAACTTCTTATGGAGGCTTGTTTAGAGCTATTTAAGCACGACTACGTAGTAGGAATCCAAGATATGGGTGCAGCAGGACTTACTTCAAGTAGTTTTGAGATGGCAGGACGTAGTGGGAGTGGTATGAAAATGTATCTTGATAAAGTTCCTATGAGAGAAGAGGGAATGACGCCTTATGAGCTTATGCTTAGTGAAAGTCAAGAAAGAATGCTGATCTGTGCTAAAAAAGGCTGTGAAGAGCAGATAAAAGCTATATTTGCCAAGTGGGATCTAAATGCTGAAATAATAGGGGAAGTGACAAATAGCGGTGTTATGGAGCTATTTTGGCATGGAGAACTAGTAGGAAATATCCCGGTAAATCCGCTTAGCGAGGCTGCCCCTATTCTTGATCGTCCTACGAAAAAACCGGCTTATCTTGATGAGATAAAAAATATTAAACTAGAAAATTATCCTAAATTTGATAATAACGACGCTTTTATAAAGCTATTAAAAGACCCAAATATTTCTAATAAATCTTTTATTTATGATCAATATGATGCCAACGTAGGTACAAACACTATCAAAAAACCGGGATTTCTAGGTGCATCTAGTATAAGGATAAAAGGTACAAATAGAGCTATAAGTATGGGTGCTGAGTGCAATACAAGGCACAACTATATAAATCCTAAAATCGGTGCTGCTGCCGCAGTAGCTGCAAGCGGTAGAAAAGTTGCTATGAGTGGTGCTACTCCTCTAGCTATAACAGATTGTTTAAACTATGGAAACCCGCAAAATCCTGAGGTTATGTGGCAGTTCGCAAATGGTTGCGAGGGCATAAAAGAAGCGTGTAAAGCCTTAAATACGCCAGTAGTCAGTGGAAATGTTAGCCTTTATAATGAAACTGATGGTGTAAGTGTTCAGCCAACTCCAGCTATCGTAACTGTGGGCGTAAATGATGATGTAAATAGGAATTTGACTAGTATTTTTACTAAAGAAAATACACCAGTTTATCTTTTAGGTAAAACAACAGGGGAATTTGGCGGAAGTCTTTATATGAAAGCCATTTATAACGTTTGTGGTGGAGAGCTAAAGGATATTGATTTTAAAGCTGAGAGAGCTCTTTGGGATCTTGTCATAGAGGCAAATAAAAGCGGAATTTTAGAGTTTGCGAACTCTATTGGTGTTGGTGGTGTGGCTATAACTTTGGCTAAAATGAGTTCTGTTAGTGGATTTGGATTTGTCGGAAAAACAAACTTTAAAGATACCAGATATAACTTTGATGAGAGCTTCTCAAGATCTATTGTAGGCGTAAAAGATGAGGCTAAATTTGAGCTTTTGGCTGCTAAATTTGGAGTTGAAATTCAAAAAATCGGCTTAACTAACAAAGATAAATTTGAGCTAGACGATATAAATTTAAGTTTAGAAAAAATGAGAAAAATTTATTTTGATGAGTTTGCTTCTATCATAAAGAGTGAAGAATAATGAATGTTTTTCTCGTCTTTTTGGCTGCTATTATTTTATTTTATGCTTTAAGTAAAGGATATCTTTTAAAGCCTGCAACACCCAAAAATTTTGCCTTGCTTGATGCTAAATTTTTGATCAGGCTTTTGGCAAAAGTAGCAAAAAGTGATGGTATAGTAGATAAAACAGAAGCTTCATATATCTCTTTGGTTTTAGACGATATCTGCTCAAAACTTGGCAATGATAGTATCAGATATGAGTTAAAACAAATTTATACACAAGAAAAAGATAGTCAAACTAAAGCATTTGATATAGCTCTTGAGTATAAAACGCTTTTAAATTTAAAAGAGCAGACTTGTATAAATTTGGTTGTGTTCTTTTTAAATTTAGCTTATATAGATGGCGAGTTTAGCGATAGTGAAAGAAAAACATTGATCCAAATTTGCGATGGTTTTGGGCTAAGCGATGATCTTTGCGAACAACTTTTTACTAAGTTTGGGGCTGAGCTAAGATATAAAAATACTAATGATTTAGACCCTTATAAGATCTTAGAAATCGACAAAGACGCCAGTTTTGATGAGATAAAAAAACAGTATAGAAAACTTGCTAAACAAAATCATCCCGATTTCTTAGCAGGAGCGGACGAAAAAGTCATTAGTAACGCTACAAAGAGACTTCAAGAGATAAATGAAGCTTACGCAGTTTTAAAAGCTAAATTTGAAAAATAGGTATTAAATTTAAAAAAGGAGAGATTTATGAGAGCGCTTATCAGTGTGAGCGATAAAAGCGGGATCGAGCATTTTGCAAAAGGACTTGAAAGCTTAGGTTTTGAGATTTTAAGTACCGGTGGAACTTATAAGGTATTAAAAGAAGCAAATTTAAAAGTGGTTGAAGTCAGTGATTATACCAAAAGTCCTGAGATGTTTGAGGGGCGAGTAAAGACTTTGCATCCAAAAATTCACGGCGGAATTTTACATAAAAGAGATAACGCTAACCACGTAAAACAAGCAGGTGATTTTGGAATAGGCGGTATAGATTTGGTTTGCGTAAATTTATATCCGTTTAAAGAGACTACTATCCGCACTGATGATTTTGGTGAAATCATCGAAAATATCGATATCGGCGGCCCTGCTATGGTAAGAAGCGCGGCGAAAAACTTTAAAGATGTCATTATAGTAACAGACGTAAATGACTATGACGCGGTTTTAGAAGCTCTAAAAAATGGTAGTGATAGTTATGAGTTTAGACTGGGTATGATGATAAAGGCGTTTGAGCACACTGCTAGTTATGACTCTATGATAGCAAACTATATGAACGATAGATTTAAAAGCGGTTTTGGCGAAAAAAGATTTATAAGCGGCTCAAAAGTGTTTGAGTGCAGATATGGCGAAAATCCTCACCAAAAAGGCGCTGCTTATGAGTTTGATAGCTTTTTGAGTTTAAACTTTACTCAGTTAAAAGGCGAAGCAAGTTTTAATAATATGACAGATATCAACTCAGCTGTTTCTATCGCTAGTAGCTTTGGCGACGCTCCTGCGGTGGCTATCTGCAAACACGCAAATCCTTGTGGTTTTGCTATAGGCAGAGATGTTTTAGATAGCTATGAAAAAGCTTTGAAATGTGACCCTGTGAGTGCATTTGGTGGAGTCGTAGCGATAAATGGAACTCTTACTAAAGAACTTGCACTCAAGACTAAAGAGATATTTATAGAAGTCATCATCGCTGCAAATGTTGAAGACGGCGTTTTAGAAATTTATAGCGATAAAAAACGCACAAAAATCTTTACTCAAAATAACAAATACCTTGTGCAATCAGGCGATAAATGGGATTTTAAACATATAGATGGCGGTTTTGTGTTTCAAGAAAAAGATTATGTAAAAGATGATGAAGTTACTAATGCAAAATTAGTAACCAAAAAAGGGGCTGACGTTAGTGAGCTAAACGACTTAAAGATCGCATGGAAGATAGCTGCGCTTACAAAATCAAATTGTGTAGTTTATGTAAAAGACGCCATGCTTTTAGCTATAGGTATGGGTATGACAAGCAGAGTGGATGCAGCTAGGGCAGCAGTGGCAAAAGCTCACGATATGGGTATAGACCTAAGGGGCTCTTCACTTGCAAGCGAAGCTTTTTTTCCATTTAGAGATAGCATAGAGATAGCTAGCAAAGTAGGCGTGAAAAATGTCATACAGCCAGGTGGCAGCATACGCGATGAAGACGTTATAGCCGCAGCTGATGAGTTTGGTATGAGTATGTACTTTACTGGTATCAGACACTTTTTACACTAATTTTTATAAAAAATAAGCCGGTACTCCACCGGCTTTTTTATAAATTTACGAATATTACTTATAAATTTAATCTGCTTTTTTATCTTTTACTTTATAAAATTTACAGGCGCCATAGATTTGGTATTGATTATCATCAATTATTATTTGCTAAACTTGGATTATAATTTTCTTAAATTTAAAATAAGGACATAAATATGAAAAACTATTTTGAGGGCTGGGAACAGTTTGAGCTAGATGGTGCGACTGTTAGTTTTTATAAAAAAAGTGAAAATGGAACTATTTTTATAGGCTTTGACAGCTCATCTTGTACGCCTCCAGGTCCCATGGTAAATGCTTCTGCGGCGTTAAATTTAGTGAAAGATAAAAACACAAAAGTAGTGATGATAAACCATAAATTTCCGGTTGGACTTATACCAAAAATAGAAGATATGTTTGATTACACTAATGAGAATTTAGAAGATGGTAAAGTGAAGTTGGTATTTAGTCTTAAAGGTGAAGCTAAGCGTATAGATGATACTTGTGGTTCATTTGCAAAAGGCACGACTTACTAATGGCAAAGCTATTAAATACGTTTGCACCGCCTTTTAAGCTAGTTGGAGCGTATTTTATCATAAGTATATGTTTTGCTATACTTAGTCTAGTAGCTCTTTTGTGGGCTGATTTTAGCGTGCTTACTGATCTAAAAACGGCTGCATTTTTTCATACGTATTTTATAGGATTTGTCATCAGCATCATCATCGGATCTATTTATCAGCTAACTTCTGTTGTGTTAGAAAGGCCGTTTTTTAGCTTAAAGGGTGCTTATCAAAATGTGTTTATTTATCTTTTTGGGCTAAGTATATTTTTAGTTGGAATGCTTGTTGGTAAATCAAATTTAATCTATATCGGCGGAATTTTATTATATATTGGTTTGTTGTATTTTGGAATGTGTTACTTTTTTACATTCATCGGAGCAAAATTTAAAAGTTTTTCTGCTTTTTGTTTTTTTGTATCTTCGATCTTATTTCTACTTGGTATAAGCGTTGGATTGTTGCTTGTAATGACGCTATTTGGAGAGTTTGAGTTTGATTATTTGATGATGCTTAGGTTGCATTTATATTTTGTATTTGGTTTTATATTTTTTGTACTGCTTGGAGCGTCTAGTGTTTTGCTTCCTATGTTTAGTTTAGCACATAATGTTAATTTTGGTTTTTATTATTGTAGTGTAAGTTTGTATATATTTGGATTTGTGCTTATTTTTATTTATCCATATGAGTCTGTTTTTACATTTTTGGCAGCTTTTTTGATGTTTATACTTCAATGTTATTTGATACTTAAAAATAGAGTTAGAAAGGCTTTGAACATTTGGAGTTCAAACCTATATTTTAGCTTTTTAAATTTGATATTAGCGGTTGTATTGTTTAAATTTAATCTGCTTGAAGAGGCGATATTTTGCCTATTATATGGATTTTTGTATCCATTTATAACAGCGCACATATATAAAATAATGCCGTTTTTGATATGGTACCATTATATATCTAAATTTGTAGGCAAGATAAAAGTACCTATGCTTGAAGATATGGTTTTAAAATATTTTGCTTACGCGGCTCTTATTTTAAATTTATTTGGAGTGCTTTTTTGGGTGTTTGGCTTAAAGTATATTGCTATTATATTTATTTTGATAAGCGCTATATGTGTATTTGCAAATATGATAAATTTTTTAAGATATATTAAATTTGGAGCTAAGTTATGAAAGACGAAATTTATGATGAATTAAGAAAAGTAATAGATCCAGAAATTGGCTTTGATATTGTATCTTTAGGGCTGATCTATGGTGTGGATGTTAGTGATAAAAAGGCTGTCGTTACTATGACTTTATCTACTCGGTCTTGTCCCTTACACGAGCTGATTTTAAGCTGGGTAGAAGATGCTGTTTTGAGAGTTGCAAACGAGTGTGAGATAAATTTAGTCTGGGAACCGACTTGGGATATAAGTATGGCTAGTGATGAGGTAAAAAATAGCCTGGGATAAGAATACAAATGGTTTTAAAGATAAAAATTGTCTAGTTTTATCATTATTTTTATTTAAGTTTTTTTGATATATGATTTCAAATCGGATTTTTTAATAAAGGCTTTATTATGAAAATTGATACCATCGGTAAAAAGATAGCTTTTAGTATGATTGCAGTTTTGTTTATCAGCTTTGTCATTATGCAGTTTGTTATTGTCAGTCAGTTTAACAGCTCGACAATGCAGATTGTAAAGCAGAACTTAGATATGTTAAGTAAGTCTATATTTCAGACGGTTCAAGCATCTATGAACACCGGTGATCCGGCTATAATAAGCAAAGCCATCAAAGACGCTGGAGATATACAAGGCGTATCTTCGATAAAAATATATAGATCTGATGAGTTAGCTGAGTCTTTTGGATTAGATAAAGTGCCCCCAAAAGATGAATATATCAAAAAACAATTTGAAAATCCAAAGGCGCAAAGTTTTGATATAAAAAATGCAGAAGATCGCACTCTTAGGCTGATTACTCCTCTTGTTGCAAAAACAGAGTGTTTGGCATGTCATGGTATGTCCAAAGAAGGAGATGTGTTAGGAGTTATGGATCTTTCTTACTCATTTAATACAATAGATAAAAATTTACAAAACAAAAGCATGGTATTTTTAAGTATTTTTGTTTTTTCTCTCATTATAACTACGTTAGTAGTGCTATTTACACTTAGAAGAGTTGTGATAAGACCTATAGCTGAGCTACTTTTAAAAGCAAAAGATCTAGCTAGTGGAGATGGAGATCTAAGCGCTAGGATCGCTGTGAAAAATGACGACGAGATAGGAAGGACTTGTAAAAATATAAATACCTTTATAGAAAAAATTCAAAATACGGTAAATATAACAAAAGATTGTGCTAAGAGCGTTGAAGACGAAACCGAGAATTTAAATAAAAATGCCGGAATGCTTTCAAATAGCGCTGAAGCTGGAAAAACCGGAGCTAAAACATCTTATGATATAAGTAAGCTTGTTAGTAGTGAGCTTGACGACTCTAAAAATATAGCTCAAAAAGCAGCAGATGCAAATAAAAAATCCTACGATGAGCTAGAAAATATGATAAGCTCTCTTAATCAAGTAGTGGAGAATTTAAACGCGTCAAATGTAAAAGAACAAGAGATAGCAGAAAGAACAAATTTAGTCGTTAAACAGACTGAAGATATGAGAAAGGTTTTAGACGTGATAGGCGAAGTGGCTGATCAGACGAATTTACTTGCTCTAAATGCGGCTATCGAAGCAGCTCGCGCTGGAGATATGGGTAGAGGATTTGCAGTAGTTGCAGAAGAAGTAAGGATTTTAGCCGAGAGAACCAATGACTCTTTAAAGGACATAGACTCAAATGCTCAAGGTATGATAAATGCAGTGCGTGAACTAGGAGTGCTTTTAAATGAAAATGCAAAAGATATATCTATCTTAAGTGATGAAGCAAATAAGTTAATGAGCCAAGCTCGCTCTACTCAAGAAACTACGTCGCAGTCCATGAAACTAGCTACAAAAGTCGCAAATAAAAGCGTTGATATAAATGTAAATATAGAAAAGCTACTAGAACAAACTGAAATTTCCGTCTCTCTTTTAGAAGACAATGCAAAACTTGCTAGTGAGTTTATACAAGTATCTGGAAGTTTGAAAAACGTATCTTTAAGCCTAGAAGAAAATTTAAATAAATTTAAAACTTGATATAGCCCTTAAATAGGGCTATATTTTTTAAATAAGCCCAGCCTCTTTTTTTAGCTTATTTGCGTAAAGCTCTCTTAGTTTTGGAGCGTATTTGCCTATCTTTCCATCACCGATAAGTTTGCCATCAGCTTTGATAACTGGTAAGAGTATAAGCGTAGCAGCACTGATAAATACTTCATCTGCATCATAAACTTCATTCATAGTAAAATTTCTTTGCTCTACTTTAAGTCCGATAAGACTTGCTAAATTTAGTAAATTTTTTCTACGAATTCCGGGTAATATCTCGTTTGAAAGAGGTTTTGTTATCAAAGTATCATTTTTAATGATAAATGCACTACTACTGCTAGCTTCTGTTACGAAGCCATCTTCAGTCATAAAACATTCATAAGCACCTGCTTTATAAGCTTCGTTTTTAGCGTAGCACTGCGCTAAAAGAGATATCGATTTTATATCTCTTCTTTTCCACCTTATATCAGGAGTGCTTATGATATTGATACCTTTGTTTGCATACTCATTATCAAAGATCTTTGTTTCATAGACGTATGCTACTAAGGTCGGCTCTAAGCCTTTTACAAATTTAAACTCTCTATCTGCGACACCACGAGTGAGCTGCATATAAGCGCCACCTTCTTTGAGCCGGTTTTTTTCTATAAGAGTATAAAGGATCTGTTCGAATTCATCTTTTTTCATAGGAAGTTCTAGTTCTATTTGTGATAAACTTCTTTGAAATCTTTCCCAAAATTCCTCCTTATCTACTAGTTTTGAATTTACAACAGGCACCACTTCATAAATTCCATCGCCAAATACAAAACCACGATCCAAAATGCTGACTTTAGCATCATCTTTATCTAAAAATTGTCCGTTTAAATAGACTATTTTTGAAGTTACTGGGGCTGGCATATCTTTGCTCCTATATAAAATTTGCGTTATTTTAGCAATATTTGACTTATTTTTGATATAATACAAGACTACAAAACGAATTAGAGTGAAAGAAATGTTTAGCAAAATAAAAGAATTTATATTTAAAAAAATGTTCGTAGTCTCTATACAGCCGGTTTTATTTAAAGATTTATTAGAAGCAAATTCATTGTTCAATGAAGGAATGCTAGTAGATCCGTCTAAACTAAATTTTAGATTTAGATATGGTAGATTTTATGCTTTATACTCGATTTTATGCTTTATATTTTTGTCTTTTATAGTTGTTGTTTTTCACGAAATTTTTGAAAAGATAGATTTTCACTTCTCTATAATCTGCACGATGATAATCACAGCGCTTGTTTTTGTTGGATTTGATTATTTTAAAATTTGGGCTAGAAAAAGTATGAGTAAAGAGCTCATAATGAGAGCGTGGAAAGTTCATTTTCCATACTTTCCGTATGATAAATACTCTCAAAAAATAGAAATCATATACAATGAAGCCATAAAAAAAGAGATACCTAAAAAAGATTTAGAAAAGTATGTTTTAGACCAACTCGTGTTAAGTGTTAGCAGCGCTTGATTATACTAAATTTGCGATCTTATTTTGTCTGTCTGCTATAAGTTTGATCAGATATATTATTTTTTTATCTTCGGATATGACTTTGTCATCTAATGTGTCATAAAAATAATATGGTAGTTTATTTACCTTCTTTTCTATCATCTCAAACCTTGTTTTTATGATATTGATATCAGATGTAAAGCCCATAAAGCCATTCCAACCGCTATGTTTTAGAAGCTTTATATAGTCTTTTAAATTTATGATCAAACTATTTATCTCGCTTAGATTTTTATAGATCTCTAAAGAGGCTTTAAACCCAGAATAATCTCTTTTATCACCTTCTAATACAGCTTGCTTATAAGTGTTTAGATCTTTTAGCACCGCTTTTTCATAAGTTGCGAAATTTCCGTTTTTGTGTATAAGACAAGCAGTTAGTTTGCCTAGGCTAAGCGTGACTAAAAGTAAATTTGAAGTGAGCTTTTGTTCTTCTATCTTTCTAAAAAATATAAAACCAACACCAAATGCAACTAAAAATCCTATCAAAACATCTGTAACTCGGTATATGATCAGCTCTAAAAAATCCGTTTTTATGATGGAAAATACAAGCACAAATGTGATCATAAAAGCAGATGAAAAGTATATGGTTGGAAATATTTTTAGGTAAAATGTCAAAAATACAAAAAACAAAACTATCACTAAAAACAGAAGCGTTGATTTTAAAAAATATATGATGACTAGCCCTAGACAAACCCCTATAAGAGAGCCTTTGATATTGTCAAAGCCAACAACTTTTGTCATATATGAGCTTGCTCTGCTGACGCTCAAAACTCCTATAGCTATCCAAACTCCATGATCTATCTTTGTAAGTTCTGCGATGAGTATAGCAATAGCTACGCTAAGGGCTAGTCTAAAAGAGTTTCTAACTGTATCGTTTTTTAAATTTATCTCTTTATAAATTTGTTTTAGGCTCTTTTTTGGCTTTTTGTCCAAAACTATATTATCCTCGCCGCCGTCTTTTATCAGCTTAAATTTATTATAAAGCACACTTAAAGAAGCGGCAAATATACTAAAATTTGATTTTTTTACTGCCTCAAAAGCATTTTTTGTTATATTTACTTTTTTATCTTGAAAGATATTTTTTAGCTCGGTTAAATTTAAAATGATCTCGTTTTGTATATCTTTTAAAAGCTTATCGTCTTTGATTTTTATAAAATATCTTTTAAGAGATATCAAAGAGTAAAATATATCTTCTATCTTATAAAGATAAAATATGGATTTTGAATGATGTATGATGATACGCTCATCTTTTATACTAGCACTTTTGTTTGCAAATATCTTTTTTATAGCATCTATATGGTCGCCACATTTTGTTGTTAATCCATCAAATTCTTTTGTATCAAATAAATTTTGACTCATTTTTATAACATCATCAAGCAGTAAATTGTATGTTTTTTTAGTAAATTTACCATAAGTTCCTATGTGTAATATTCTCATAAATGAGGCGATAAATCCGCCTAAAACAAGCCCTAAGAGTGAGTTTTGTAGCTCAAAATATCCACTACTTTGGACGATGAGAGCTACTAATCCAGTTACGTTTGCTATGCTTAAAACTTTATTTAAGTTTTGGTTAAATAGTGAGCTTATACCTACAAAAAACATCCAAATAAACATCGGTATGATCAAAAGCCAGCCTATATCATAAGCGATTTTAACAAATGGAAGAAACAGAGCTGAAATGGCTATGTATAAGTATAAATATTTTAGTTTTGTAAAGCTTGTTCCATCAAGCGAGTTTATAAAAAATATAGACATTGAAGCGTTTGTAGCAAAAATAGCGCCGTCCATACCAAAAAAATAGTATGACAAAACACCACAAAGCAGCATAGAAATAGAGGCTTTTAATGCGTATGTAAGTCCGAAATTTGCAGGATCGTAAGTTTTTATAAATTTATAAAGCCACATTAATAACTCATATTGTCTATTATCTGATTTTTATACCTTATCTTTTCTAGTTTGGATTTTAGCTCTTTATTTTCTTCTAAAAGCACATTTAATTTATTTCTTAGTTCGGCTATATCGCGACTAGTGTAGTAAATTTCATTTGCGATATAAATTTTAGGAAGTGCTACTGCAAGTATCAAAAGCAATATCAAATAAGCGATAAAAAGTGATCTTACGCTTAGATTATGCTCAGTTTTTTGGTACTCGTCGTGGCTTTGTAATAGTTGCTCTTTGTCGTTCATTTTTGCCTCAGAATTCTAAAAGTTCTAAGCTTAGCACAGCTGCTTCTAGAGTTTGTTTGCAGCTCTTGTTTTGACGCACTTAGCGGTTTTTTTGTTATTATTTTTCCTATGGCGTGATTGTTTCCACATTCACATCTTAGAGCGGAGTTTGGGCATATACAGCTTTTTTCCCACTCTTTGAATTTAGTTTTTACTATTCTATCTTCTAAAGAATGAAATGTTATGATATCTAAAACAGCATCTTTGATCTTGGAATCTTCTATATGTTTGAGTAAATTTTCTAGCTCATTTAACTCTTTATTTACTTCTATTCTGATTGCTTGAAATACTAGCGTAGCTACTAAAATGGAGCGATTTTTTAAATTTGAGCGTCCGATGATGCTTGCTAGCTCTTTTGCGCTTGTTATTTTGGATTTTTGTCTATAAGCTACTATCTTTGTCGCTATGCTTTTTGCATTTGGAAGTTCGCCATATTTATAAAAAATTCTTGTTAATTCATCGAGCGAGTATGAGTTTATCAGCTCTTTTGCGTCAAAAGTTTGCGATTTATCCATTCTCATATCAAGAGTATCACTATTTATGCTAAAACCCCTCTCATTTAGATCTAGCTGCAATGAGCTAACTCCGATATCTGCTAAGATCCCTTTGATATCATTAGTTTCTATTTTTTCAAAGATAGTTCCAAAAGTGCTTTTGTGTATCTCTATTCTATCTTTGTATGGTCTAAATTTTTCATAGCAAAAACTAAGCGCGTCATCATCTCTGTCACAAGCTATGATTTTTAAATTTGGATTTGATCTTAAGATAGCTTCACTATGCCCACCATAACCTAAAGTACAATCAAGTATAATTCCGCTTTTTATCTCTTTAAATGAGTCTAGAATCTCATTTAGTAAAACCGGTATATGTGGAGATTCCAAAAATCTATCCTTATTTTTATTTTGATTAAATTTGTTATCCTATCATAAATTTAATAAAGTTGTTATAAAATTTGTTGTGTTATAATGACAATAAAAATCGGAGCATAAATGAATATAGAATACTCCATGAACGAGATAAAAAAGATATCTGGATCTATGTTTAAAAAGAACTTTTTTGGCGTTTTTCACGGCTCTATCTCGGCTAGGATAGAACATAATCAGTTTATAATAAACAAAAAAGATGCTATATTTGACGGACTTAGCAATGATGATCTAACTCTGCTTTTTTCAAAGAAAGATTATCGTTGGAATGATGCTAGTATAGATAGCGATATTCATCAAAATATTTATAAAAATATAGGAGAAGCAAAATACATCTGTTATGCTATGCCGCCGTATCTGACTGCTTATAGTTTAGAACATGCCAGTATAGAGCCAAGAGACTATTTTGGCGCTATGAAATTTGATAATATTTTTGTCTATGACCCTAAGCAATTTGATGATTGGTATGAGAGGGCGCCGTTTGAAATTTGTAGATATATGATAGATAAAAAGACTAACGTTATAGTAATAAAGGGCTATGGAGTATATGTTTATGAAAGAACTGCTTACAATCTTGCAAAAACCGTAGCATTGCTAGAAAATAGCTGCAAACTGTTAAGCTATGCGTATAAATTTATGCAGTAAATAAATTTAGTAAAAAAGTTTGTAAAATTTTACAAAATTTAATTTTAGCAGTTGATTTTAAGGTATTTTAAACACAAACTTAGATAACATTTTATCGTATATTGTCATTTAAAACAAAGGAAAATTATGATCACTTGGATGCAAAAGCATAAAAAGTATTTAGTTGTCACTATTTGGGTAAGTACTATAGCGTTTGTTGGAGCTGGTTTTGTAGGCTGGGGAGCGTATGATTTAAACAGCAACAGAGCAACTTCAGTGGCAAAAGTAGGAAACAGAAATATAAGCGTCCAAGAATTTCAGCAAACTTATGGCGATTTATATAATTATTACTCTAGTTTATCAGAGGGTAAATTTAGCACAGAACAAGCTGAAGAAATTGGCTTAGATAAGATAGCACTTGATAAAATCATAAGAGAGAATTTATTTTTAAATTACGCTGATGAGCTTGGATTAGATGCAAATAACCAAGATATTATAGCTTATTTGATGAATGATAAGAGTTTTCAAGTAGATGGTAAATTTGATAAAAATAGATATGAAGAAACTCTAAGAAGAGCTAGAATAACCCCAAAAGACTATGAAAACGCTCTAAAAAATAAGATTTTATTAGATAAAATGTTTAATGCACTGAATTTAAAAGCTACAACATCCGATCTAGAGATGCTTTCTTCAAGTTATTTTATGAAAGACAGAGTTGCTTTACAGATCGTAAAAGCTAGCAGTAATGATATTGTTATAGATGAAAATGAGCTAAAGAAATTATGGGAAAAAGACAAAAACAAATACCTTACAAAAACAGAATATTTTTTGGATACAAAATATATCTCTAAGTTAAATTTAGATGTGAATAATACGGTTTTAATGGCGTTTTTTGAGGATAATAGAGGAAATTACCGCGATATCGCGGATAAGCTTTTGAGTTTTGAAGAAGCTTTGGAGTCTGTAAAGAGAGACTATATACTAAAAAATAGTAGAAAATTTGCCCTTGAAGAGTATCTAAAAATAAAAAAAGGTGAAAGTAACGCTACTGAGCCTATGAAGATATTTGAAGATGCTCAAAATTTCCCTATAAACGAACTTGCTAAAGCTCAAATTGGTGAAGTTTTAAAACCTTTTGAGTATAAAGATGGATTTTTGATAATCAAGCTTCAAAAAGTCGCTAGGCCAGAAGTTATGAGCTATGAAAATGCTAGGAGTGAGGTTTTAAAAACCTATGAAGAGATAAAAATCAGAGAAAAACTTGAAGAAAGAGCTAAAAAGGCTTTAGAAAACTTTAATGGTAAGGATATCGGATTTATCACTAGAGATAGCAGAAAAAGCGTTGATGGACTTAGTGAGACTGAATTCCTAAGTTTTGTTATGAAGTTATTTGAATCTCAAAACAAAAAAGGCTATGTTGTGCTCGATGGAAAGGCTGTTGTATATAATATTTTGGAACAAGAATTGCTTAATAGCGATAAATTAAAAGAGTACAACAGTCTGCTAGTTCAAAATATCGGTGCTATCAAAAACGCTCAATTGCAACAAGATTTATTAGATACATTGCAAAAACGTTATGATGTAGAATTATATTATAGAAGGTAATATCGTGGGAACTAAGATACTTGGTATAGATATTGGATCTACTCAAATTTGTGCTGTAATGGCAGAATGTGAGCAAAATAGCACAAGAGCAGATAACTCTGTAAAAATAATCGGTATAGGAACAGTAAAAGCCCAAGGACTTAAAAAAGGTTCTATCACAAATATAGAATTAGCATCAAACTCTATTAAAGCAGCAGTCAATGATGTGATGAGAATAGCTGGAACTAGATATGATAAAGTTGTAGTTTCTATATCTGGTAAAGATGCAAAAAATATCGATTGCAAAGATGTTATAAATATACCAGAACGTGAAGTTAATATAAAACAGATTGAACGTGCTATAAGTTCTGCTGAGTATAAAGTCAAGATACCTCACGATTATGAGATTATCCATACACTTCCATATAATTTTAAGATAGATGAGCAAGATAACATAGAAGATCCACTTGGTATGAATGGCTCTAGGCTTGAAGTTCAAGCTCACATAATAGTAGTTCAAAAATCAGCACTTATGAATTTAAGAAAAGCTATAGAAAAAGCAGGATTAAAAGCGGATAATGTCGTACTCTCTGGTTACGCATCTGCTATAGCTACGTTAAATGAAGATGAAAAATCTCTTGGAGCTGTACTTATAGATATGGGTGGAGCTAGTTGTAATATGGTTATTCATTCTGGAAATTCTATAAGATATAATGAATTTTTAGGTGTAGGCTCATCGAATATAACTATAGATCTATCCACTATCTTACATACTCCCCCAACTGTAGCAGAAGATATAAAAGTAAAATATGGAACTTTAAAAAATCAAGAAAATGAGCTTATAGTACTACCTGATCTTGGCGATGAAAACTCATCTCACGAAGTCGATATAAGCGTGATAACAAAAGTTATCTATATGCGCGTAGAAGAGACTCTTATGATACTTGCTAAAATGCTTAGTGAGAGTAATTATAAAGACTTAGCAGGAGCTGGAGTTGTCTTAACCGGCGGAATGACAAAACTCGAAGGTCTTAGAGAGCTAGCAACTGCTGTTTTTGATAGTATGCCTGTGCGTGTTGCAAAACCAAAAGAGCTAGATGGGTTAGTTGATGTGCTTAGAGATCCTGCGAATTCATGTGCTATAGGACTTTGTCTATATGGAGCTGGATATTTTACTCCTTATGAGATAGATTCTGAGAGAAAACTAAGATATAAAGACGATCCATTGGTGAAATATCAAGGACTTATTTCTATCAAAGAGATGGATGATGAGCGTGAGAAAAATTTTATTAAAATAGACGAAAAGGAAGATGAGATAAACACAAAAACTCAAAATTATGAGAATTTAGACCTAAAGATAGAGAGTGTTAGTTTGGATAAAAAAGCTACTGTAAATACAATAAAAAGTAGTATAAATCCTTTTTCTAAATTTATTAATTATTTAAAAAATCTGTTCTAAAATAAGGGAGATATGATGAGCGATTTTATAGTCGAAGAGAACAAAAACGTTTATGGTGCAAAGATTAAAGTCGTCGGAGTGGGTGGCGGTGGCGGCAATATGATCAATCATATAGTAAGAGAAGGTATAAATAACCAAGATGGTATGAAAACAGTTGATCTTATAGCAGCCAACACAGACGCTCAAGCCTTAGATGGCTCCTTGGCTACTACTAAAATACAGTTAGGCGAGAAAAAAACAAGAGGTTTAGGAGCTGGAATGCTACCTGAGGTAGGCAAAGAAGCTGCTCTTGAGAGCTACGAAGAGATCAAGACTACACTTGAGTACTCAGATATAGTATTTATAGCCTCTGGTTTTGGCGGCGGTACTGGTACTGGAGCAGCTCCTGTTATAGCTCAAGCTGCAAAAGAGATAGGAGCGCTTACGGTCGCTGTTGTGACTACTCCGTTTTCTTTTGAGGGTAAAAAAAGAATGAGACTAGCACTAGAAGGTATAGAAGAGCTTAAAAAAGAATGTGATAGCATAGTTATCATACCAAATCAAAAATTGATGGGCATAATAGATAAAAAAGCCGGTATAAAAGATAGCTTTAAACAAGTTGATAATATTTTAGCGCGCGCGGTGAGCGGTATGAGTTGTATAGTTTTAAATTCAGGTACAAGCGATATAAATCTTGACTTTGCCGATGTTAGAACTGCTATGAGTCATAGAGGCTTATCTCTTATGGGCGTAGGTGAAGCTCAGGGCGAAGAAGCGGCTCAAGAAGCGCTTAAAAACGCTATTCAATCTCCGCTACTTGATGATATGAATATAAAAGGCGCTATGGGAGTTCTAGTTCATTTTAAATTTCATCCAAGTTGCCCTATGAGCGATATAAGCGAAGCTATGGTTATGATAGAAGAAAATGCGGATCAAGACGCCGATATTTTCTTTGGAACTCTTGCTGATGAGAATATGGAAGAAGGAAAAGTTCAAGTGACTTTAGTCGCTACTGGATTTTACGATAAAACATCAGCCGTAGCACAACCGGCAAAAGAAGCTGAAATAGTCGTAGAGAAAAAAGAACAAAATGTTTTTGGTATGTATAGAAGGGTTTCTGGTTATGATATAAATATACCAAGCTCTGATGATCTAGATATCCCAACTGCTAGTCGTTTTAGACAAGACTGATAAAATCTTCTCCCTTAATAATCAATATCGCCCATTAGCTCTGGGCGATATTCAAAATGCATAGTATCAAAGTGTTCCCATCTGCCACCCCATATAAATCCATTCTTTTCGAAAACATACACTATCTCTTTTGGGATTAGATTTTTATATTTTTTATGCCATTGCCAATAATGACTATTAGCAACATTTATATCTATGGCTATACCCCAGCTGTGAGCTGATAGCTGATCTGTTTTTGCTATATTTCTATAGTTGAAAGTTCCTGCTATATTGTCTATATATTTTAGTAAATTTGGATCTTTTTTTATCAGTTCGTTTAACTCATCGCTAACTTTTTGAAGTGAAGCTGCGGCTCCAAATTTGGCGTTGAATTTTATTTTTTTATTTACACTATCTTTTAGCCAGACTACATCTACTAAATTTGATATAACCTCTTCTTTATTTTTGCCATATAGCTTAGAAAAAAACTCGCTATTTCTTATTCTTCCAGCGTCTATTAGCTCTTCATCAAGCGGCTTTAAAGCATTATAATCAAGGCTAAACATATCTTTTATACTTGGGTTTTTTAGTAGTGCTTTAAAGTCTTTTTTAACTCCGTCATCATAAATCATACTACTTCCATCTTCAAAAATCGCTACATTGTCTATCACTTTTATAGAGTAGGCTTTTTGAAGCGATAATATATTTTTATCGATTATCGTATTTAAAGACGTTATTTTTGATAGCAGTAGAGACTTTTCATCTATATTGTCATATCCTTTTCCTATCTCAAGGTCTGTTATGGCGACTTTTCCTATCATTGCTCTACCGCCGTCTTTTGTGCGTATGCCCCAAGCGTCATGTATGCTTACTAGTTTTCCATCTACTTCGCCGCCATAGATCATTATATGTCCAGGCATATAAAGCAAGCTTAAAAAAGGGAGGCCGACTTTAGAAATGATCTCTTTTTTTTCTTTATTGCTTAAGTTTTTTAGGTCTATCATTTGTCCTATTTTTCCTTGTTCTTTTGAATTTCTAGGAAGCCAAATTCCAAAAGAGCCAAAGAAATCTTTTATAAATAATGAACAATCCCTAAGGTAATTTTCTCCGCCCCAGCCGTAATTTTGTCCAAGTAGCTCATTTAATGTATTTTTTAGATTTGCATTGTTTATGGATTGAAATTTTTTGGCATATTTCTTATCTACTGCGAATTTGTTGTTAAATTTAAAATGCGTGGTATTTTCATCTGTGTATGGAAAAATCCCGCCAAGTCTTGAGTAAAACATAAATTTGCCATTGTCATCTAAAATAGACGCATTATCTTTTACAAAAACCCCAAAGTTGTATTTTTTAAATTCATCTACTTCTTTTTTGCTTAAAATCTTTAAGTTTTTGCTAGGCACAAAACCCCAAAGTGCATCACTTTTTACAAATGCAAAAGCCCTATCTTTGCTAAAATGAGATATCATAACCGGATGAAAAGCACCTATTACTGAATCTTGCAGATAATCAAATGGATATCCTTCTCCGGCTTTTTTAGGATCTAAAAATAGTTTATCATTTGTAGGAAAGTTTCTAATTAAAGTATTTGAAAGCGTGATGGCAGGTTTAAAAACAGTGCCTAGCTCATCAAAATTCGCGTTTTGTTTTTGATATGAAAACCATTCTAAATTCCTTGGTAGTTTGCTCTCGCCAAAATATTGTTTTTTGCCGTTATAAGCATTGAAAGCCCACATAAGATCTGATTTTTTTTCTTTAATAGACTTCATTTGCCAGACTGAAAAAAGCTTGTCTAAAAACTCTTTTTGCCCCATATCTAAATTTAGTTTAAACTCACTAAGGATAGAAGCGTTTTGTTCGTATTCTAAATTTAAAATAGCTGGAGCTTTGTTTGCTAAGCTTAAACTAGTTGGGGCTTTGTTTGATACATTTAAAGTAGTTGTAGTTTTATTTGCACACCCTACAAATAAAAGCATAAAAATAGTAAAAATAACCCTTTTCAAATATCTTCCTTTTAGTTTTTGTGTATAATTATATCAAAAAAATAAGGGACATTTTGTTAGACGAAATTTTAAATATTTTAAAGACTTCAAATTTATTTTTGACAGGCGGTGGCGGAGTTGGTAAGAGCTACTTGACTAAAAAAATCATAGAGCATTATAATAAAAATGAAAAAAATGTAGTTGTCTTAGGAAGTACTGGGATAAGTGCTATAAATATCGGTGGCGTTAGCGTTCATAGCTTTTTTAAATTTGGTATATCGCAAAATGAGGAGATGCTAAAGTTTTTAGACAAGAAGCAAAAATCAAAGCTAGCTGAGCTAAAAGATATCTTAAAAAACACCGATCTTATCATAATCGATGAAATTTCTATGCTTAGTAGCGAACTGATAGAGATGATAAATTTACGCCTTATTTGGGCTAAATTTAGTGGCAAGATACTTTTTGTAGGGGATTTTTACCAACTTCCGCCTGTTAAAAATAAAAGCCAAAGTTCGCTTTTTGACCAAAGTTATGCTTTTCATGCTAGTGCGTGGCATAGTTTAAGTTTGACAAATGTTGAGCTTTTGGTTTCTAAAAGAACTAATGATATAAAGCTTTATAACATTCTCTCAAAGATACGAATTGGGGTTTTAGATGATGAGATTATAAGTTTTTTAAAAAGTAGGATTATAAAAGATATCCCAAAAGATCTAAGCGTTTTGTTTGGAAAAAACAGCGAGGCAAATGCTCTAAATAGCGCAAGACTAAAAGAGATAAGATCTGATTCTAAATTTTTTAGTGCAAAGATAAACGTGTATGATGATAGGCTAAGCGATGAAGTGTTTGATAAATGGGTACAAAATATAAATTTACCTTATGAGCTTGAGTTAAAAATCGGTGCAAAAGTTATGTTTATCACAAATAAATGGGGCGAATACCACAACGGCGAGCAAGGAGTTGTGGTGGATTTTGTAAGCAAAAACGATAAAGAGTTTATCTGCATCAAAAAAAGCAATGGAGATATAATACAGATCGAACCTTACAAGTATGAGCTTTATGAGTTTATTTCAGATAATAGTGATGTTTTGCAAAATATCAGGGCTGATTTTGAGCAGTTTCCGCTCAGACTTGCTTATGCGATCACTATCCATAAAGCACAAGGTATGAGCATAGAAAAATTTGTATGCAATCTAGATAATATCTTTGAAGCCGGACAGCTTTACGTCGCACTTTCTCGTGCCATAAATCCAGATGGGCTTTATATAAACTATACTAAAAATATGGATTTTGAAAAATATTTAAGAAGTATCGTTAAAATAAATCCAGAAGTAGATGCTTTTTATAAAAATACAAACTTTATAAAAGAAGATATAAAATAAAATTTAATCAAAGGAATAATGATGAAAAAATTTATTTTAATGTTTATGCTTTGTCAAGCTGTTTTTGGCGGATCGCTTATTATAAATGATTTTCAAAGCGATCTGTATTCAAAAGCAGGTGTAAATAATATGAAAAAGATCGCTATGAATTTAGAACTTATCACTAGAGATGAAAGTGTGGATAAAGCTCCTATTTATGATGCTATAAATGTTATAGTAAGTAGTTTTTATGTTGAAGATATGATGACTTCTTTAGGTAAAGAAAACTTTAAAAAAACGCTAATACAATACATAAGCAAAAAATACGGCATAGATATCGATGAAGTCTATATCATAAGCCTAAAAACCATAAATGAAATAGATATCGAAAAGATTATAAAAGCTATAAAAGATAGAGATCTGTGCGGCTCTAGCAAAGATATAAATTTAAATAACGACACAGATATAATCAAGGATTTTGGAAAAGATTTTGGCGAAAATTAATTGCTTAAAATATCGTAATTTTCTGGGATATTTGGTTCAAGCAAACCTTGATTTATAGGCTCGTTTTTTCTAGTTTTTGATAGTTTTATGCTAACTTTGTTGTCTAATTTATCGATATAATCTATACTAGTTGGCAGTCCATTTTTTACTTTTATAGTATATGTTGTGTTATCATACAAGGCTTTATAAGTGTCTTTTGATGCCATTTTAGCTTGTGAAAGTATGTTTGTTAGATTTGGTGAATCTTTTAGATCAGTAAGTATGGCTTGCTCTAGTTCTGGCTCTAGTATAGTGACTCTTCCGTAGTTAAAATATATAAGTTTAGTAGCAGGTGTCTTATAGTGCCAAAATGCACCTAGATCTTTGTGTATGGCAAAGTATCCTGAGTATGTGATCTTTTTTGTTTTGCTACTAACAGTTTGTGTAAAATCGCTAGAAAGCGTGTTAAAGTCAAGCTCGTTTGCCCCAAAACACATAGTAGCTAACGCAAACAAAACCAAAATTCTCTTCATCTGTTTTCCTTTTTTTGATCCGTGGTTGTGAGGCGGATTTTATCCAAAATAATATAACAAAAGAATAAATTTATGATTTTTGGATAGAATATAGCTTTTAAATTTACAATAAGGTTAAGCAATGATAACAGCTATTGCAAAGAAGATCTTTGGTACTAGAAATGATAAAGAAGTTAAAAGATATTTTAAGCGAGTTGCTCTGATAAATGCTCTTGAGAGTAAGTATTCAAATTTAAGCGACGATGAGCTAAAAGCAGAATTTAATAGACTAAAAAGTGATCTAATAAGTGGTAAAGCAACAAAAGACGATATTTTAAATGACGTATTTGCAATAGTAAGAGAAACAGGAAAAAGAACTTTAAATATGCGTCATTTTGATGTCCAGCTAGTCGGCGGTATGGTTTTAAATGACGGCAAAATAGCTGAAATGAAAACAGGCGAGGGCAAGACTTTGGTCGCAACTCTTCCTGTTGTTTTAAATGCTATGGATGGTAAAGGCGTGCATGTAGTTACCGTAAATGATTATCTTGCAAAAAGAGATGCTGAGCAAATGAGCGCTATATACAACTTTTTAGGTCTTAGCGTTGGTGTGATACTTAGTGGAGAGTATGACGATGAGAAGAGAAAAGAGGCTTATAATAGTGATATAACTTATGGAACAAATAATGAATTTGGCTTTGACTATCTGCGTGATAATATGAAATTTGAGTTTAGCCAAAAAGTTCAAAGAGAACATAACTTTGTCATCGTCGATGAGGTAGATAGCATTTTGATCGATGAGGCTAGAACTCCTCTTATCATCTCAGGACCTACAAATCGTACTCTTGATGGCTATATAAAAGCAGATGAAGTAGCTAAAGCTATGATAAGGGGCGAAGCTGCGGATCCTAAAATCCCAAATTCAAAAGCCACAGGAGACTTTGTAGTAGATGAGAAAAATCGTACTATAATGATAACTGAAGCTGGTATCGCAAAAGCTGAGAAACTTTTTGGGGTTGAAAATTTATATGATTTAGAAAACGCTATTCTTAGCCATCATCTTGATCAAGCTCTAAAAGCACATAATCTTTTTGAAAAGGACGTTCATTACGTAGTAAGAGATAATCAAGTTGTTATCGTAGATGAATTTACCGGACGACTTAGCGAAGGTAGAAGATTTAGCGAGGGACTTCATCAGGCTTTAGAAGCAAAAGAGGGCGTAAAAATTCAAGAAGAGAGCCAAACTTTAGCAGATATAACGTTTCAAAATTACTTTAGAATGTACAAAAAACTATCTGGTATGACAGGAACTGCGCAAACTGAAGCTACAGAGTTTTCTCAAATTTATAAATTAGATGTTATAAGCATACCTACAAACGTTCCTATTAAAAGGGTTGATAAAGATGATCTTATATACAAAACTGAAAATGAAAAATTCAAAGCCGTTATCGAAGAGATAAAAAAGGCAAATGCAAAAGGACAACCTGTCTTAGTCGGAACTGCAAGTATAGAAAAGAGTGAGATATTTCACAAAATGTTAGTTAAAGAGAAAATAGCACACTCTGTTTTGAATGCTAAAAACCATGAAAAAGAAGCTGAAATAATAGCTCAAGCCGGAGCAAAAGGCGCCGTAACTATAGCTACAAATATGGCTGGACGTGGTGTTGATATACGTATAAATGATGAGGTTAGAAGTCTTGGTGGGCTTTATATCATAGGAACCGAACGCCATGAAAGCAGACGAATAGACAATCAGCTTAGGGGTCGTGCAGGACGCCAAGGCGACCCAGGACTTAGCCGCTTTTATCTTAGTCTTGAGGATAATCTTCTTAGGATATTTGGTAGCGATAAGATAAAAGCTATTATGGATAGATTAGGAATCGAAGATGGTGAAAGTATAGAAAGTAGGCTTGTCACAAGAGCAGTAGAAAATGCTCAAAAGAAAGTAGAGAGTCTGCATTTTGAAAGTAGAAAACATATACTTGAGTATGATGATGTAGCAAACGAGCAAAGAAAAACTATCTATAAATATAGAAATGAGCTTTTAAATCCTCAGTATGACTTGAAAGATAAGATTATATCAAATAGGGAAGATTTTGTAAAAAGTCTTTTAGATCAAGCCCTTATATATGAGAGTGGCATAAGTAGTGAATTTAATATAGAAGCACTTATAAACACTGTTTATAGCAATAGCGGAACAACGCTAACAAGCGATGAGTTAAGTGGGCTTGACTATGCTGCTCTTATCAAAACTATCTGCTCTAAGCTACAAAAAGATTATGAAGATAAGATGTCTGTGATAGATGAAGACCAAAGAAAGAACATCGAAAAAGTCTTATATCTACAGATATTAGATAATGCTTGGAGAGAGCATTTATACCAAATGGATATCTTAAAAACAGGTATCGGACTTCGTGGATACAATCAAAAAGATCCACTAACTGAGTATAAAAAAGAAAGCTATAATCTTTTTATGGAGCTTGTAAGTAGGCTAAAAAATGAAAGCATAAAAACGTTGCAGATAGTAAGATTTAAAACAGAACAAGACGAAGCTAACTCTATAGAAAAAATAAAAAAGAGTGAAGAAAACCAAATAAGTAGAGTATCAAATTCAAAAAAACCTGCTAGAAATGAGCCGTGTCCTTGCGGTAGCGGAAAAAAATATAAAGATTGTTGCGGTAAGAGTGGCCCTAAAAAAGGAATATTTGCTTAAATGGTAAAATATTTACTCTTAAAATATTTAAGGTTTGATAAAAGTCAGCCATTTATAACGCTTTGTTCGGTACTTGCTTTTTTAGGCGTTAGTGTAGGGCTTATGGTTCTTATCGTGGCTATGGCTATCATGAATGGTTTTGATAAAGAATTTGAAAGAAAACTTTTTACTATGAACTATCCTATAACAGTGCTTAGTCATCTAAAAGGTAGTATATCAAGCTGGGAAGTTGATGAGCTTAGAGAAAAATTTCCAGATCTTAAATTTAGCCCTTTTATCAGTTCTCAAACTATCATAAAGGGTGAAAATGCCATGGAGGGCGGACTTATTTTCGGAGTTGATTTTAATGATGAAGTGCTGATAAACTCAGTCGTAAATGAAGCTCTAAAAGGTAAAAGCATAAGTGGCTTTGAGATACTTGTAGGAAAAGGCATAAAAGATGAATTTATGCTAGAAAATGGTGAAAAAGTAACCTTGATATTTATGCAAAGCGATCCTACTGGATTTTCACTAGTTCCAAAGATGAAGAGATTTACTGCTGTAGCGGACTTTAGCTCAGGGCTTATTGCTTATGATAAAGCATATAGCTACACAGATGTCAATGCTTTGCGAAAGATACTTGGATATGAAGATGATAAATTTGATGGCATACACATATACTCTGCGACACCAAAAGAAGACATAGCTAGGATAAATGCAGTTTTGCCAGTTGGCAAAAAAGCTATAGGCTGGTGGGAGCAAAATGGGAATTTTTTTAGTGCTTTAGCTTTGGAAAAAAGAGCATTATTTATAGTTTTGATGCTTATCATTTTAGTTGCTAGTTTAAATATCATAAGTTCGCTTCTTATGACCGTGATGAATCGCAGACAAGAGATAGCTTTACTTCTAGCCCTTGGAGCAAGTAAAAGCGAGATAAAAAAGAGTTTTTTTGCTCAAGGACTTAGCGTGGGTGGGAGCGGTATAGTATTTGGGCTGATCCTTGGACTTTTTGGAGTTTGGTTGCTTGGAAGTTTTGATATAGTAAATTTACCAGCAGATGTTTATGGAAGCTCTAAATTGCCTATGGAGCTATCTTTCATAGATCTTTTTATGATAGTTGTAGGCGCTATATTTATAGTATGTTTTTCATCGTATTATCCTGCTAAAAAAGCTAGCAACGTAGATATCTTGACAACGCTTAGAAATGAGTAATTTATAAATTTAGATAAATTAAATTTGATCTTTTGATTGATATTTTTTAAAATCGATATTTGACTTTGATAACTAATTTATACTAATTACTACCGCAATCTTCTTTTATAGTAACATATCCTGTTTCTGGCTCTACATTTATAGTACAAGTTGATTTATTTTTATGAGTAAGGATTATTGTGCATTGTTTTGTTATGATATTTTGATATGGCGATTTTTGCGAAGTTGGATTGCCTTTATATGGGCGACCAAGCTCATCAAAAGACAGGGTTGTGGTACCACCTTGAACAGAACAACCATTTTTAAATTCTATTGTATCTATATTGTAAGTATCTTCTATATTTAGCTCTTTGCTAACTCTCTTATCGGTATAAGCTAATCCGCCAGAATATCCAGCCGTCATAAGTTTTGCATTATTGTTAGGATTTTTGGCTATTTCACTTATTGAATTTGTATTTCCTGTACTTTCGCCGGATTTATCTTGAAAGACCATATACGTTAGTTTATTATTTGTAAAATCCGTGTCACTAAAAAATATTCTCCACTTTGCTTTATACCAATTCGCATTTCCTGGATCGTATTTATCATCTATCATAGCTAAATGTTGGGTGTATCTGATGTGTGCGGCTATTTGATCTGCTGCTAGTCTTAAATCGTCTCTACTAAATTTTGGAGCAACAAATGCCGCCATAATACCTATAACAACAATAACTACTACTATCTCAAAAAATGTAAATGCTTTTTTCATAGGTATAAGTATATCATATTTATTTTATTTTGCAGATATAATATCTATCTATTATTTTATTAAATTTAACTATTTTTATTGCTTTATTTTCGCAGTTTTGTATTTTAAATTTACTTAGCTCGTATTCATATCCACTGCTAATACCATAAAACTTAAGCCTTAGAGCCAACTCTTTGCTCGTTTTTACAGATGAGATGCCAAATTTTTTTAGCCTATCACTAAGCTCTTTAGCCACGTCGTATTTGTATGCGAAGTGGCTTTGGGGCTTGTCTAAAAAAAGATACAAAAACGTATGAAATATAGATGCTAGTGAGCTTAAGAAAAGAGTAGATAAGATAAGAACGGCTGCTATTTTATGTTTTGTTCTAAACATAGGTAGCCTTACTCTATACGAGTTTAACATCACTTTTACGATAAGTGGCATAAATATGACACAATATGGTAAAAATAGCTCTAAACTGAGCTTTTGTCTCATAGATAATCCAAGTGCGAAAAAAAATGCAGTTATGCTGATAAACCAGAGTAAATTTTTCTCTTCTTTTATCCAAATTCTATAAGCGCTATATATAAAACATAAAAATACCAAAGGCGAAAAAACGGCAGCGAAAACAGCTAAGGCGTCTATAAAATGCCCTTTTGGCTTTCCATATGTTTCAATGCCTTGCATATAAAGCCACAGCAAGCAAAATATCACTCCGCTTATCTTGCAATTTTTATCTTTTTTATATAGTCCAAACAACAAAATGGCTATATATAAATTTATAAATGATTCACTTAAAAATAGTGTAGCTATCAGTGTAAAAACGCCTTTTAACGGCATTTTATTTTGTTCAAAAAATATAAATAAAAGCGTTAAAAATATGATAAATCCAGCCTCATTTACCACAGTTGCACTTGCAAGAACGCCAGGTAGATACATATATAAAGTAGCACATATCATTCTATCTATCTGTTTTCTAAGCATCGGTTTTGAAATTTTATAGATCAAAATAGTGTTTAAAGAGTGTATAAATAAAAAAGGCAGTCTAAGTGCGTAGTCGTTTTGTCCAAAAACTCGCGTAGAAAATGTTATCACATTGTGTAAAAATCCACTACTTTCATAGTAGATCTTAGCTTCATCGTAGCTTATACTAAGGCTAGATATACTAAAGCTAAGAAGAGCTAAATTTAAAAATACCAGTATAAACAGCAATACACGTTCGTTAGTATATAGCTTTATCATTTTTTAGTACTAAAATTGGTATAAGAGATATTATGCTTATCGCAGTTATCAAGCTTAAAAATAGCCCCCAACCGCCAAACATATATACAAATCCAGGCACGAAGCTGCCTAAAGCTCCACCTCCGTAATAAAAGCTCACATAAAGTCCATTTGATATGCCTTTGTGAGATTCTGCCATTTTGTTTATAAATCCGCTTGCTATAGAGTGTGTTAAGAAATTTCCAAGGCAGAAAAGTAGCATAGCCATAAACATTATCATAAAGCTTTCAAATCTAAAAATTTGAAGTGCCACTATAAAGATTATGATGCCGACTATTATAGCATTTATTTGTGTCCCAAAAAATGCAATTATCTTTTTTGAATTAAACGATATAAAAATGCCGATTGTATATCCAAAATACATCATACCGGTTTTACTGCCACTAAACTCTTGCCCCAAATTTGTTAGTTCAAATGGTATAAAATTTAAAATAGCCTGAAATGAGAAAAATATACCAAATATCATTATGTAAATGCTGAGATTATGCTTTATTTTTAGTATATTTAAGATATCGTTTAGCTTTGGTTTTATGAAACTTGCGCTTATTGTTTGGCTAAATTTAAATACTAAAAAAGCAGCCAAAAGCAAAAGCAAACCAACCATAAAAAAGAAAAATCGCCAACCAAATAGATCTGTAAAAAATCCGCTAAGAAATCGTCCTAAAAATCCGCCTATTGTAGTGACGCCTATATACGCTCCTATCGCGCTTGCTACGTTTTCTTTGCTTGAAATTTGAGATATATAGCTCATTATCCCAGTAAGTACGGCAGGGACGATAAGCCCTTGAAATCCGCGTATATTTAAAAGCCAAAAATATGAATCCGCAAAGCTAAATACTATCTCACTTATCCCAAGTAGTAAAAATGCTACTATGAGTAGTTTTTTGATCTCTATTTTTTCTAGTAGATAGCCATAAATTATACTTGCAAATGCTAGGGGCGTCATTATGGCTGTGGTAAATAATGTCGCCTCTGTCCTTGTAATACCTAGCTCACTTTCAAATAATGGAGCTATGGGTTGAGTTGCGTAAAGCACGCAAAGAGTAAGTCCTGTGCAAAAATACATAACCAAAAGCTCTATTTTATTCATTTTATTTTCCTAAATTTAGTCTATTCTTTCCCAAAAAAACTCTATCCAGTCATAAGCTTCGCTAACGCTGTATTCTGGTAAAAGAAGAGCCTTTGACTTATAAAAGATAGTAGCGATCCTAAGCTCTAAATCAGGATATCTTTTCATAATTTCTTTTTTTATGGCAACTATACTTTCGCCGCTATCTATCATATCATCTACTAGTAAAACTTTTTTAAATTTACTAAGATCTGGAATATTAAAAATATTTATCGTATCTAGCTTTTTTGTATCTTCGTAATGGATCGAGTTTAAGCTAAAGCAATTTCTATTATTTAGTCTCATACTAATGGCGTGAGCTAAGCTCAGCCCACCCCTAGCTACTGCTAAAATGACTTCTGGATCAAAGTCTTTTTGAATTTTAGCAGATAAAATCTTAACATCTTTTGCAAAAGATGCGTAACTATAAAATACCATTTTAATTCCTTAATTTATGCCTAAAAGCTGTCCAAAAAGCTCAGGTGCAGATATGACTAAAAATGCTAATAAACTTATAATAGTTAAGATTATTATGCCTGAGTTTATATCTTCCCATTTTCTCAAAACCAACTTAACGATAAAGTATGAAATAAATCCTATGCTAAGTCCGACTGTTATAGAGTAAGTAAGTGGCATAAAGATAACTGTTAAAAACGTAGAAACACAGATCGCAGGATCGCTGTAATTTATCTTGCCAAGCTCACTAAACATAAGCACACCAACCATAACTAGTATAGGATATATTGCATTTGACGGGATTGAGTTAAATAACGGAAGTAAAAATAGCGTAAGTATAAAAAATATCCCTGTAAATATAGCCGTAAGCCCTGTGCGACCACCTGCTTCTACCCCACTAGCACTTTCAGCAAAAGCAGTTATAGTGCTAGTTCCTACCATAGATCCTACAACGCTAGTTATGGCATCGCTTTCTAAATTCTTTGTTAGTTTGTGAGTCCCTTCTTCGTTATTTTCGTCAAATAAATTTGCTCTATTGCAAACTCCAGTTAGAGTTCCAATAGAATCAAAAAGGTGAGTAACAAAAAATGTGATGATAGCAGGAAGTAAAGCAAGCTTTAATGCCCCCATAATATCAAGTTCCATAAATATAGGCGACAAAGATGCAGGTGCTGAGAAAAACTCGCTAGGAGCAGGATACACTCCAAAAATCCATGCGATAACTGAAGTCGCTGCTACAGCTAAGATAAATCCGCCTTTTAAATTTAAAGACCAAAACGCCACTATAATGATAAGCCCTAAAGCTCCTATAAAGACTTTAGGATCTGATATATTTCCTATGCTAACAAGGGTTGCTTGATTGTATGTTATTAGCCCCATTTGTTTAAGCCCTACAAAGCAGATAAACGCTCCTATACCAGCACTTATCGCACGTCTAAGATCTATAGGTATATTTTTTATTATCCATATACGGAAATTTGTAAAACTAAGCACTACAAAGATGATAGCACTGATACAAACAACACCAAGAGCCGTTTGCCAAGGTATCTTCATACCTATAACAAGTCCATAAGTGAAGTACGCATTTAGCCCCATACCTACACTAAGAGCTACTGGCGTATTTGCCCAAAAACCATTAAATATGCACGAGATTATGGTTATAACAGCAGTAGCGGTGAGTATGGCATCTTTTGGCATTCCTGCGTCGCTCATAATGAGCATATTTACAGGGACTATATACATCATTGCTAAAAATGTGGTAAGTCCTGCGTTGAATTCATTTTTTACAGAAGTGTTATTTTCTTTTAATTTGAAAAAATTCACGCCTTCTCCTTAATTATAAATTTTGATTTCATTATATAAACTATCTCTTTGTACCGGGATAAGACCGCTAGTTTGGATAAGTTCTATAAAGTCGCTTTTGCTTTGTCCGTTTTTACTCTTTGCTCCAGCGCTACTTTGTATGCTTTCGTTTTCTATGGTTCCATCTAGATCATTAGCTCCAAATTCTTGAGCTATGAGAGCTAAATTTAAAGTAGAAGTCGCCCAGTAAGCTTTTATATGTGGGATATTGTCTAAAAGCAGTCTTGAGATTGCTATCGTTTTTAGAATTTCAACTGAGCCTAAAATCCCATCTATTTTTAGATAGTTATTATCTCTTTGATACACCAAAGGTATAAAAGCATTAAATCCGCCTTTTAGCTCATTTTTACCCAGACTTGCTCCTTGCTTTATATTTGCATCACCTTGATTATTTTGTAAAGAAATATCTTGCAAATTTCTTATACGCAACATATGATCTATCCTATGGCTGCGATCTTCTATATGCCCAAAAAGCATCGTAGCGTTGCTAAAGCGTCCTTTTTTATGCCAAAGCTCGTGGATTTTTAGCCAGTTTTCGCTGCTTACTTTTCCTTTGCAAATTTTTTCTCTGATGCTCTCATCAAATATCTCAGCTCCGCCACCTGGCATACTATCTACGCCGTAATTTATCATCAAGTCTATCGTCTGCTCATAGCTTAGAGCGTGTTTTCTTTTTAGATAGTCTATCTCTGCTGCGGTCATTGCTTTGATATGTAAAAATGGATATTTTTGTTTTATCATTTTAAAGATTTCAAGATACCACTGCGGGGTAACAAAAGGATTATGAGCTGATACTATGTGTATCTCTTTTGTCCCATTTTTTACGGTATCATCTACTATTTTCATTATTTCTTCGTGACTCATCGTGTAGGCGTTGTCGTTTTTACGATGAGCCGAGAATGCACAAAATTTGCAGGTATCAGCACATAAATTTGTAGGGTTTATGTGTCTGTTTATATTGAAATATACTTTGTTTGAATGTAGTTTTTGACGCACTTTATTTGCATATTTGCCTAGCGTAAAGAGATCTAGATCATATAGGGCTAATCCATCATCATATCCTAGCCTTTGACCATTTTCTAATTTATCTATCAAGCTCATTTTAGCACAACCACCATTTTAAAAAATTTGAAAAAACAATTATATGCTAATGCCACTTAAAAAAGCTTTTTTTTTGAATTTTTTTGATAATATTTTGCTAAAGGAAATAGGTATGAGTAGAATAGGCGATATCAAAAGTTTAAAGCATAAAAACGAAGATGAAATGCTAGAGTTTTGCAAAGATGGTGTTTTAAAATGCAAAAAATCTCTTAAGCATCAGTTTAGCAAACTAGCTGGAAAGAGCTTTGGAGCGTATCAAAGTAAAGAGATAGATAAATTTATAAAACATGCATTTTTGGCTGTAAAATTAAAGTATTTTGGTGAGTTTGATCCTGATGATGATAAAATCCCATTGTCTGTTATAGCGCTTGGGAGTTATGCCTTAAGCGAAATGAGCGTAAAAAGTAGCATAGATCTTTTAATTTCTTATAAAAATATCCCTGGATACAATATCAAAGAGATAGTAGATCATTACGCTATTTTTTTGAAAAATATAAATTTAGATATAAATTGTCTAGTTTTTGAAGTAGGCGAGATATTTGATAAGGTTAAAGATGATATAGAGTTAAAAACTATGTTCTATCAAATCAGATATATCTGCGCTTCAAAGCAACTATATAAGCTAAGTAGAGACGAGGTTGATAAGCTAAAAAACTACAAAAAAGATGAATTTATAAAATGGCATTTATATAAATTGATGCCTTATGATACTATAGCGCCACTTAGTCAAAAACCAGATATCAAAAATGGTTATGGTGGATTTTATGATTATAAGAGAATTTACTGGCTTTTAAATGGACTAGATAAAAATAGCCCTAAATTTCATGCTTTAAGAGTTATGAGCGAAAAGGAACTTAGTGAATTAAATTTAAGTGTTGATTTTATCAGTTCGCTCAGATCTGCTTTACAGATCAGTGGTGGCCTAGACGAACTAAAGAGCGAGTATCTAAGTAGCGTGGCTTGTGTGATGCAAATAAAAGAAAAAAAGATGCTTGAACCAGAAGTTTTACTTGCAATTAAAACGCTCTTTAGTATGCATACGATAGGTATTTATAGCAGATATTTGGCTAAATCTTTGTTTCCTGCTTTTTTTAAAAGCGATCTAAGCTTTAAAGATAAAAAATTTTGTAGGTTAAAATCAGGACTATATAATATCTCAAATACCATTTATGTTCCGCTTAAAAAAAAGCCAAAGCAAATTTATGATATCATCAAAGATCTAAACTCTTTACCAGATGTTCCGCTTAAATTTGATATAACGACTATATTTTATCTCAAAAAAACGATTATCAAAAAAGATAGTATAGACGCAAATCTTATGGCATTTAAGAAGATATTTAGCAGGGATAATAGCTCACAGATTTTAAAAGCGCTTTTAGACTCAGAACTTCTATTTTTGTTTATGAAACCTATGGAGCATACTAGACATTTAGCTGCGATAGATGGATATCATAGCTATAGCGTTGATGAGTATAGTTTGCTTTGCGTTAATGTTCTTGAAAATATCAAAGATAAATTTATAAAAAGCTTATATGACGAGCTTTGTCCTACTGGAAAAACCCTCATTAAAATAGCTCTTCTTATGCACGATGTTGGCAAAGGGCTAGTTGGCGATCATCTTAATATGGGTGCAAATATTTTTAGAGCTTATGCAAATAAACTAGGATTTGATACAAAGGCTGTAAATTTAGGCGTAAATTTGATAAAAAATCACACTCTTATGAATAACGTCGCAAATAGAGAAGATATCTATAATCAACAAGTTATTTTAAATTTCATATCATATATAGGCGATGCTCAGTCTTTAAAGCTACTTTATGTGATAACTTATTGTATGAATAACGCAACAAGCGATGGTTTTTACAACTCATACACGGCAAAACTTTTAAGAGAGCTTTATGAGATCGGTATAAAAAGCTTTGAAAATAGTGATGAAAATTTACTAGATGAAGCTGCGCGTCGTGTCAAAAAAGAGAATGCTATCAAAAAATGTAAAGATTTCTTAGAGCTTAGTAAAGACGAGCAAAATATGATATTTGATATAGGATCAAATTTAATGTTTATAAAATACCCGCCAAGCGAGATAGTTCGTATAGCTTTATGGGCAAATGCAAGTCCAAATATATCTATAAATATACAAAACAAAGATAGTTTTTGCGTGGAGATCATCACTAAGCGTGGCTGGAATATCACTATGGTGCTTGGCAAATTGTCTGATTTAGATCTTGGGTATATGGAAATTTTTGAACTATTTGATAATAAAGTTTTTATAAAATTAGAGTATAATAACGTCGCTTCAAAAGAGCAGATGAAAAATATGGAGACTATGATAATAGGAGCACTTTGCGACAAGCAAAAAGCTAAAACAGCTAAGCCAATTATCTATGAAAATGAGATTAGCTTAGATAAAAATCATAGCAAAATTTATGCTAAAATAAACATAAACGCTAAAGACCAAAGAGGGCTTATGGCGTATGTTCTTAGCATTTTTGAAAAATTTGATATAAAAGTTGCAAATGTGAGAGCTCAAACGATAAAAAACCGAACTAGAAATTTGTTTTTGATACAAAAAGATGATAATTTAGACAAAAACTACGAAGATATTTTAAATTTAATAGTTACAAGAAATAAAAAGGACGAAAAATGTGCGGAATAGTAGGCTATATAGGTGATAAAGAAAAAAAATCCATAATAATAAGCGGACTAAAAGAGCTTGAATATAGAGGATATGATAGTGCTGGAGTGGCTATTATGGATAGCAAATGTTGCAATGATATCAACTATTTTAAATCGGTTGGAAAATTAGAAAATTTGGCAAATAAAATGGAGGGTTTTACAAGTGAGGGTCTAGGCGTAGCCATAGGTCATACTAGGTGGGCTACTCACGGTAAGCCTACTGAGATAAACGCTCATCCGCATCTTGGTGAGTATAGCTTTGTCATACACAATGGTATAATCGAAAATTATAAAGAGCTAAAAGATGAGCTAGAGGCAAAGGGTGTTAAATTTGTAAGTCAAACCGATACCGAAGTCATCGTTCATCTTTTTGAATACTATAATAAAACTGAGAAAACTCCATTTGATGCCTATAAAAAGACTATTTCAAGGCTAAGGGGAGCTTATGCGACTTTGCTAATCACAAAAGCGTGTGAAGGCGAGATATTTTTTGCTAAAAATGCAGCGCCTCTTATCATAGCTAAAAACGGCGATGAGATATATTTTTCAAGCTCAGATGCACCTCTTATCGGTCTTGCAAAAGACGCTATGTATCTTGAAGATGGTAGTTTTGGTGTAGCAAAACTAGGCGAGATAAAGCTTTTTGATAAAGAAGAAAACGAGCTAAGTCTTAGTTTTTCACCACTTCCAAAAGATAAAGGTTACGCTAGAAAAGATGGTTTTAGATTTTTTATGGAAAAAGAAATTTATGAACAAAGCCAAGTTATCGCAGAATGTTTAATGGGTAGGATCAAAGATGATGATATAAACTTAGACATAAAGGAAGATCTATTTGATGAGATAGATGAGATACTTCTTTGTGCTTGTGGAACTAGCTATCACGCCGCACTTAGTGCTAGTTATCTGTTTGAGAGAATTTCGAAGATAAGGGCTAAGGTCGAGATCGCAAGTGAATTTAGATATAAAGATCCACTTTTAAGCAAGAAGTCGCTTTTTATCGTTATATCTCAAAGCGGAGAGACTGCAGATACGCTTGAAGCACTTAAGATAGCTAAAAATGCGGGGCTTAAAACTATGGCGATTTGCAATGTAGATAACTCAAGTATAGTCAGACTTGCTGGTGATGTTATCTTAACTAGAGCAGGTATAGAAAAAGGGGTAGCTAGTACAAAAGCATTTGCTACTCAAGTAGTTTGCCTATGGCTCTTAGCTTTAAAACTCGCAAAACATAGAAAAGCTATAGATACAAAAACATTAGAAGCTGAGATAAAAGCACTTAGAAACATTCCTAGTATTGTGCATTTTGATACAAGCTTACAGGAGAGAATTCATCGTTTGGCTAAGCATTATTTACACGGCCATGGATTTTTCTTTATCGGTAGAGATATATTTTATCCACTTGCTCTTGAGGGGGCATTAAAACTCAAAGAGATAAGCTACCTACACGCTGAGGGCTATCCAGCTGGCGAGATGAAGCACGGCCCTATCGCTCTAGCAGATACGGGGCTTTATACTATAGCTTTACTTCCAAAAACTCTGCTTTATGAAAAGACGAAGTCAAATGTCGAAGAATTAGCCGCTAGAGATGCGTTTATAACAGCTATTAGTCCGTTACCATTTGAGCTTAGTGATGATTTTATCCAAACGAATTTGTATGAGCATCCTATGAGCGAATTTTTTGAAATGATGATAGTTTTACAGCTTTTTGCTTTGGAAATTTCAGTACGTTTAGGAAATGACGTAGATATGCCAAGAAACCTTGCAAAGAGCGTAACGGTGGAATAGGAATTTAATAAAAATTATGAAAAGGCTTATTTGGACTATTTAGCTATTTTTTAGCTTGGTTGTGGCTAAAGATTTGAATTTTAAGCCTAAATTTATTTGAGTTTTAAATTTATAATATAAGGAGATTTTATGACAAAGATTATTTGGACTATTTAGCTACTTTTTAGAGTGGTTGTGGCTAAGGACATGGATCCTAAAAAGCTAGAAAGCTCTTGCGATAATGGCGATATGGATGCTTGCTCTTCTCTTGGAAAGCTATATGATAATGGCGAAGGCGTCAAACAAAACTACCAAAAAGCTGCTGAACTCTTTAAAAAAGCTTGCAATGGTGGCGATGCAAATGGTTGCGGCGCTCTTGGCCTCTTATACGCAGAAGGCATAGGCGTCGAACAAAACGACCAAAAAGCTGCCGAGCTATTTACAAAAGCTTGTGATGGTGGAGATCTACAAGGTTGCAGATTTCTTGGCGCCTCATACGCAGATGGCACAGGCGTAAAACAAAACTACCAAAAAGCAGCTGAGCTATCTAAAAAATCTTGTGATGGTGGGTATCCAGGTGGTTGCTTAATGCTTGGCATCTTATACGCACAAGGCAAAGGTCTAAGACAAGATTACGCTATGGCTAAGGAGTATTATGGCAAGGCGTGTGATTTTGGCTTACAAGCTGGTTGTGATGGATATAAAAGATTAAATAATAGATAGCTTATAATGATCTAAGTATATATCCCACGGCTTATCTACTTAGATCTTTCTCATCAAGCCTTGAGAGAAATGGGGTGATTAAATTTATATCATTTGCTTTTATATCAAATTTTTGCTTTGGAAATTTTAGTACGTTTAGGAAATGACGTAGATATGCCAAGAAACCTTGCAAAGAGCGTTACTGTTGAGTAATAAATCGTGTTTAGGCTTTTTAAATTTAGTAAAATAGTGATAGTATCTAAAAATTTGGAAGATGAATTTGAATAAAGTTTTTAAACTTTTCTTGCTTTTTATATTTGTCTGCTTACTCATCTTATGCGGATTTTATTATAAATATCTGCAAACTCAAAAAGATCAAAATATCAAAAAATATTTTGATCTAAATGCTGAGCTTATGATAAACGCACTTGAGAATGAGCGTTTAAACGCACTTGCTATATCTATACTTCTTTCTAAAAACAGTGATATAAGAACCTGTTATGAGAGCGGAGATCATAATTATTGTATGAATAGCGCAAAGGAATTTGCTAGTATCTTAAGTCAAGTTCCTAACTATAAAAATATCCGTATCCATATGCACGATGCTAATACAAAAAGCCTTGCAAGGAGCTTTGACGAGACTAAATTTGGTGATAATCTAAGTGGGTTTAGATATATGCTAAATGACGTCAAAAAAAATATGCAGCCCATAGCCGGTATCGAAGTTGGAAGATGCGGTATGTTTATACGCGGAATTTCTCCTGTATTTTTAGATAATAAATTTGTTGGAAGTATCGAAGTATTGTTGGATTTTTCCCGTCTTGAAAATATAGCTTGGTCGCAAGGACTAAATATATTCATCCTTTTAAATAAAAGCTTTGATAGTGATTGTATAACAAATATAGATAAGAGCTTGCTAAAGAAATACTACATACTAAATCAAAATATCGCAAATATAAATTTACTTCCGAATTTACGTAGGTTTGATTTTGAAAATTTAAATTTTATGAAATCCGGACAAGATTATTTTTACTCAAAGCCTATTGTTGATATATTAAATAATAAAGTCGGTTACGTAGTGCTACACTATAGCGATAATGCCGCTTCTAGACTAGGTTTGACTGAGTATTGAGTTTGTCTATGAGCTTTTCTTTAAAAGCTGGGATTTTGTATGTAAAAGTGCTACCTTTACCAAGCACTGAGCTTACGTTATAAATGATATTATATTTATTGCATATATTAGCGACGATGTTAAGTCCTAGTCCAAATCCGCCTACAGATAGATCTTCTCTAGCATATCTTTGCCAGATCGCTTTTGTATCTTTTATCCCTTTACCATAATCCTTTACGCTAAAAACTACAAAACCGTCTTCTTTTGTCAAATATATCTCTATATCGTTACCACTTTTTGAGTATTTTATAGCGTTTGATATGTTGTTATCACTTAGTCTAGTAAGCTCTATTTCGCTCATAAATATCTCTAAATTTGGCTCTATTTTGGATATTATTTTTATATCTTTTGAGTTTGCTATAGTTGTTAAAAACCTTACTCTTTGCTCTAAAAAATATGAAAAATTTATCGGCTTTTTCGGGAAATTTTCATAAGAATGTTTTATGAAGAACTCGACATCTTCGTAAGTCATTTTTATCTGTTTTAAAGCTGATTTGATGCGATGAGTGTTTTTATTGCGAATTTCAAGCATATCTAAATTTAAGGTTGCTACGCCAAGTGGAGTTTTTAACTCGTGCATAGCGTCGTTGAAAAACGAATTCATCATCTTTTTTTGTCTTTGATGAATTTTAAGCGTGCTTTGATATATGAAATAAATCGATATAAAAACAAGTATTATAGTGCCTATAAAAATAAGTGTACTGATAAGCCCTATCTTGTACCAATTTTGCTGTTTAGCTACTACTAAAAAGTATGTTTTTTGATCTTGCAATATAGCTGTTTTATAGTATATAAAGCCATTTTGTACTAAAACTTGAAAGTTTAAGTTCGGTGGATTTTTGCTGAGTTTTGACGTGATGATGTTCTCGTTGCTATCATAAAGTGCAAATTCATATATCAAGCTATTTTGATTGTCTAAATTTGACAAATTTTTGCTTAAAACCGCGCTCTTTTTTGCAAGCATCGCTATGTCTTTGTTTTGTTCACTTTTTATGTTTAATTTGATAGTCCAAAAACCTTGCGCTATAAAAAGAAGCATCAAGATCACAGTGGCTAGAAGCGGTATTTTTACTTGATCAAACATTTATTTTATAACCAAGCCCTCTATGTGATACTATAAAATCATCGCTTGTTTTATAGCGAATATTTCGTATATGTACTCTTATACCTGCGTCATCTATATCTTTATCGTCCCAAATTTCGTATTTTATCTCGTCAATAGTTGAAAATGATCCTACTTTGCTAAGCAAAAAATCTATCAAATTTATCTCTTTTTGGCTTAAATTTATAATCGCATCGTCTTTTTTTAGCTGTTTTAATGCCGTATCGTAGTCAAATTTAGTCGCTACTTTGATGATATTTTTATCATTTTTTGCGTAATATTTTCTCATAAGCTCATTTACGCGAAATTTAAGCTCTGCTAGATTAAACGGTTTTTTTAGATACTCGTTACAGCCGAGTTCGTAACCAGTAGTGATATCTTCTATATTTGTCAAAGACGTCATTATCATTATGGGGGTTTGTAAATTTAGACTTTTTGCATATTTTATAACATCAAATCCGGAAATTTCCGGAACTTTGATGTCTAATATCAGCAAATGATATCTGTTTGCGGCTATTTTATCGCATGCTTCTACGCCATCATTTGCTGCGTCTACCACGTATCCTAAGCTTTGTAGATACTCTTTTATGCTTATTTGGTACTCAAAATCATCTTCTAAAAGTAAAATCTTCAAAGTAGTCTCCAATTTGGCGAATTAAAATATATTCGCCAAATTTTACTGAAAAATACTAAATCTCACATAAGTGCTTGTCCAGCATACACTATATAATACCTTAGCACCACGACTCCTATCAAAACTACTACTGAGTTTATGATGATATAAAGCGGCTTATAAGCATGGTTTTTAAGAGCAGTTGCGGCTATAATGACTGGGATAAAAAGCCCGATACTTACGACTCCTATCCAAAATATCTTACCGTATAGAGCGTCACTGAGTGCCATATTTGCAAACTCTGCTGATCCACCTAGATATAATCCTAAAAATAGTATTATAAGAAGCGGTATTTCAAATAAAATAGCTCTTAGATCAAGCACTAGAAGATATTTTATACTATCTTTATTTAGTGAGCCTTTGAAAAACATCATTCCGATAAGTATATTTGCTGCGATTCCACTAGAAAAACCAGATACTAAAAAGAGTATCGGCAAAATAGGAGTGTTCCATAGCGGAATTTTTTCTATAGCGCCAAGCAAAAATCCAGTATACATAGCAACGCATATAGCTAAGAAAAAAAGTATATATTCGATATTTTTTGATATTTTTGCAAAAGAACGGATAAATTTAGTAAGAGGTCTTAGAAAAGCTAAAAACTTCCATTCGTTTATCTCTTTTTCAAATATCATCATTGTAAATAAAAATGCAAACGGAGTATAAAGTAAAAGACAGATAACACCTATACTCATCACTGATTTTATATTGTAAGCTATCAAAAGCCAGTAAAAGCTTAGCGGTTTGCCAAGATCGATTATCAAAAGTCCGAGTCCAAGGCATATCGCGATAGGTCCTATTAAGGCTCCTGCTTTTACCATTGCGTCCCAGATAGAGTTTGTATTGTCTTCGTGTTTATTCCATTTGACAAGCAAGGAAACTATGATGCTTCCAGCACTTAGTCCAGCTAAAAAAAGATAAACCGCGATCGGCCACGGCCAGTAGATCGTCTCGTATTGCGCGATGCTTCCCCACATATTATTCATAGCGTCCTCCTTTTGTGTTTTTTATAAATCCAAGGCTAGGTTTTGTATTTAAATGAGCTTTTGGATACTGGACATTTTTTCTAGCTATGAGTTTGCTAACTTCACTTTCTTCGTCTCTTGCATCTCCAAATACAAGTGCGTCTGTTGGACAGACGGTTACACAGGCTGGCTTTTTGCCCTCCATTAGTCTGTTTTCATAGCAAAACGTACATTTGCCTATGGCTTTTGTGATAGGATCTACAAATCTTGCGTCATAAGGACAGGCTAAAATGCAGTATTTACAGCTAACACAAAGTCGCTCATCTATGAGTGTTATGCCATTTTCTGTTTTAAAACTAGCTCCTGTAGGACATACGCTCACGCACGGGCTATCTTCGCACATCACACAGCTTTGTCTTACAAAGTCTGTTTTGAGTTTTGGAAAAACGCCGCTCATATTTGCTCTAACTTGAAGTCTAAAAACGCCGCTAGGGACGTTATTTTCATTTCTGCATGCAACTGAGCAAGCCTGGCAGCCTATACATAAATTTTCGTCATGAACCATTACGAATTTTTTCATTTTTTACTCCTAAGCTTTGATTATATCTACGCCGACGTTTGTGACCATGGTCCCGCATATAACGCCATCATCTGGATTTAAGATAACGCTTTGGTTAGTTCCTACGCCGTTTATATTATCTAAATCTGGCGTTGCGTGACCAAATCCGTGATAGATAAACAGTGTGTCTTCTCTAATGCCCTCAGTTACCATCAAAACTGCTTTTACTTCCGCAAATTTGTTTTTCAAAATGACGTTATCACCATTTTTTAAGCCTTTGCTCCCTGCTGTTTTTGGATTTATCCATACAGGAGAATAACTCATCAGATCATTTAGTATAGGCAGACTTTGAGTATGTCCGTTTGTATGGATAGGTGTTTTTCCGCTCATCAAACAGAGCTCGTGCCCGCCATATACGTCCATATTATTTGCATTTAGGCAACCTTCTCCTGGAAATTTAGCTTCGATATTGGGTAAAAATAGTTCTATCTTGCTGCTTGGAGTTTTAAATTTGACTTGTGAGCTCATAAGCCCATCTTCATCAACAAATTTAGCGGCGTTAGGATAAGCTTCTACAAATTTTTTGACGAATTTAGCTTCTCTATAATATACTTGTGGAACTTTCCAGCTAACGTATCCGTTTTTTATGAGATCTGCTACTAATTTGTCGTTTCCTTTTGCTTGAGCCATTCTGTATTCGCTTATGTTGTTCCAAGTATAGTCTTTGTCTATTTTCATAATGCGAGCCAACTCTCTAAATATCTCGTAGCCGCTTTTTGTACCTGCTATTGGCTCTACTGCTTTATTTCTCATATAATATCCAGGAGCTGTGCCGGATTTATTTTGTATGCTCTCATCTCTTTCTAGATACGTAGCTTCAGGCAAAACGACGTCTGCTAAATTTGAAAAATCGTTTAGATATATATCTATAGAAACGACAAAATCTAGCTCATTTATAGCTTTTATCGTTTCGTTTGTACCAGCTACGTTTATGAGATGATTAAATCTCGTATTTACCCAACCTTTTACCGGATATGGTTTTTGAGATAAGATCGCAGGAGTTATGTCCATCAAAACACCGTGTTTTCGTGAGATAAACTCGTGCTTATGACCTTCCTCGCCACAACCATCTATCCTTTGTCCTTTTGGTATTTTAAATCCAGCATCTGGATTTGCTAATGTAGGAAATAGCTCTTCTCCGCAGAGTTTATTAAATGTTTTTGCGTCTTTTGAGAAGTAAATTCCGCCACGTTTTTCGAAATTTCCCATTAGTGCGTTTGCTATAGCAATGGCTCTTGTTCTTTGGTATTCGGCTCTTGTAGTCGTGGTTTTGTGTCCCCAGTCGATTATGACTTGTGGTGCTTTTTGCCAAATTTCATCGGCTATTCTTTCGACGTCTTTTGCTTTTATACCAGTTATATTTTCTTGCCATTTAGGAGAAGTTTGCTTGACTGATTTTGCTACTTCTTCAAAGCCTATTGTGTATTTATCTATAAAATCTTTATCGTATTTAGAGTCTCTTATCCATACGTGGATGAGCGCCATTAAGAATGCTAGATCGGTTCCTGGTTTTACTGGTAACCATTCGTCCGCTTTAGAAGCCATCACGCTAAATCTAGGCTCCAAAACTAGTAGTTTAGTATCTTCTCTATTTGCAAATTTTGCGACTTTTTTCGTGTCTGAGATCACTAAACCCTCAAAAAGATTATGCCCGAAATTTACTATGTATTTTGAATTTGCAAAGTCTCTACTAAGTCCGCTTCCATAAGTATGGCTTAAGACCATATTGTATGTTATCGGGCAGCAAGACCAGTGAGAAAATATATTTGGACTGCCATAAGCACAGGCGAAATTCATCATTTGAGTATGACTTTCTCCTGATTTAGAAGTAAATACTACGCTTTGGGGACCGTATTTATCTTTTATCTCGCCAAGCTTTTTAGCGCATAAGTTCAAAGCTTCGTCCCATGACGCTTCTCTCCATCTGTTTTCACCTCTTTTACCGACTCTAATGAGAGGTTTTACTATACGTTTTGGGTCATAAAGTTGATTTACTCCAGCTCCGCCACGCGCGCAAACAGATGTCTTGTTGGCGCCAAATTTTGGATTGCCTTGAATGAATCTGCATTTATCATTTACTACTTCTGCTTCAATAGGACAGCGAGTAGAGCACATCTCGCATACGCTTGGAACAAATTTAGAGTTTGATTTTGAAAATGTCAAATTCGCACCTAAATTCGCCTCAAACGCTGCTAACGTTCCAACGGCGGCACTCGTTTTTAAAAATGATCTTCTAGAAATTGCCATCGCCTCTCCTTTGCTTAAAATATTATGTAATTGTAGAATTCGTGCGTAAAATTAACGTAAAACTATGATAAATTTGATATTTTGTTCATCATAGCTTTCATCTATGATGACACTTTAATCATAATAATAAGCAGATATGCGGATAAAATAAACTCGATAGTGAGATAAAAATATAGAAATTTAGTCCAAACTAAGGCTAAATTTACATCCTTTGCTTTCATATCAAATTTAATTATTTAAGTAATATTAAATTTATTTTTTATTACAATTACAACCTTAAAGTTGTCAGTTTGGCAAATAACAAATTTAAAGGTTAATCGATGATTTCTGCGTTAAATCAATTCAAACAAAAATATCTTGTGTATTTTTGGGACACTGCAAAGTCTATGATAGCACTTGGCATCATAGCTTCTATTTACTTTGGGTTTTTTGGTACTGGTTGGCAAGTAACTGGTGAGATGACGCGCTGGGGCGGCGAGTTTTTGGAGCTTTTTGGGCTTGATACTAGCAAATACAGCTATTATAAAATGACAAATCTCTCGGGCAGTCCGCTTACTCGCTATGAAGGGCTTGTGCTTATAGGTATGTTTATTGGCGCGTTGGTGGCGGCTCTTTTTGCAAATAAGGTTAAATTCCGCCTGCCAGCTAGCCGCATACGCATCTTTCAAGCTATAGTTGGAGGTCTTCTTTCAGGTTTTGGTGCTAGACTTGCTTTTGGTTGTAATTTGCTTGATTTTTTCACCGGACTTCCGTATTTTTCTTTGCATACTTGGGAATTTGCTGTGTTTATGGTGCTTGGTATTTGGTGTGCCACAAAGGTCGGTAAGCTAAAAATTTTTATGCCAAAAGCTACTCTTGAAAAGTGTGGTATAAATGGTAAAGGCATCGAGCATGACAAAGGACGCGCAAAACGCCATTTTAGATATGGCGTGGTGGTTTTGATTGCCACGCTTGTTTGGCTTGTTTATCTTTTTATCGTTACAGAGCCGTTTAAATTAGGCGTAAAATCTAGCTTTTTGCCGCTTGGGCTTATTTTTGGGCTTATTTTTGGTTTTGTTATATCGCGTGGTCAAGTATGCTTTACATCATGCTTTCGCGATTTGTTTTTGTTTGGTCGTGATAATGCCGCAAAGGGAGCATTTTATGGCATGCTTATTGCGACATTTATAATTTTTGTGCTTATGCTAAATGGCTACTCGGCTTTTGTTAGGAGTTTCTCTGTCGCTGTGGCTTTGGGTGCGTTTTTATTTGGTTTTGGTATCGTGTTTGCAGGAGGTTGCGAATGCGGATGGACTTATAGGGCAGCTGAGGGACAGATGCATTTTATGATAGTTGGCGTATCAAATTTCGCCGGAACTGCTATTTTAGCGATTATTTACGACCAAATTCCAGATTGGATCAAATCTGGTCCGAAGATTCAATTTTTAAATGAGTTTGGTGCTTTGCCAGGACTTACATTAAATGTTGGACTTTTATTGCTTTGCGTTGCGCTGATTTTTGCTTATAAAAAACGATTTTTTGCCAAAGGAGGCTACTAATGAAAGCTAATTATGAAATAACTTATAGCCTTGATATCCAAGGCGAGGCTTGTCCTATGCCAGCCATTGCTACCTTAGAGGCATTGCCACAGCTAAAAAAGGGCGAGGTTTTAGAGGTGCTTTGTGATTGCCCTCAAGCGATAAACTCTATCCCCGTTGATGCAAAAAACCGCGGTTTTGAGGTTTTAGCCATAGAACAAGATGGCCCAACTCTTAGATTTATCATAAGAAAACCATAAATCAATATGAATAAATTTGGGTTAGTTTTAGCCCAAATTTTTAAATTTATAAGTGTAGTTTTTTGCTATTTTTGCATATTTGTAATGCAAATTTAGTTTATTTCTCTCATTATATCAAGTCTTTTTAGATAAGGTTCTATCTCTTTTATGTCTAAATTTTTCGTTGAAGATATGTATCTTATAGAGTTTTTATCGCCAAATTTGCTAATTCCTCCTAGTCTGCGTATCATTTGATTTATCGTACCATTTATGCCGTCTATTATGCCGATTTTATCTGGTAAAATAGCTCTAAAACTATCTTTAAAATAGTTAAAATGAGTGCATCCAAGCACTAGTAAATCTATGTTTGATAAATCAAATTTGTATATTTCATCTTTTAAATATTTCAAAATCTCTTCACTATTAAATTCCATATTTTGGGCAAATTCTACGAGTTTTGGCAAGGCTAAGAGATGCGTTTTGCTTTCTAAATTTACTTTATGGATTAGGTCTGATAATTTATTTCCGTTTATGGTAGCGGGCGTAGCTACTACAAGTATGTCACCACCGGCGTTTGCTCCTAGTTTTATAGCAGGTTCCATTCCTATTATAGGCACTGAAAAACTACTTCTAAGCTCAGTTATAGCAGCACTTGTAGCTGTATTGCAAGCTATGACTATCATATCTATATTAAATTTAGTCAAAAACATAGTGCAGTTTAAACAAAGGCGGATTATCTCATCTTTGCTTTTTGTGCCATAAGGTGCATTTTCGTTATCGGCAAAATATATAAATTCTACGCCACTAAAGCGCTTCAAAGCTTCATTTAAAAGGCTAAGACCACCAAAGCCCGAGTCAAAAATCGCTATTTTCATCATCTATCCAAATATCTCAAATTTTTCAAACAGCTCTTCATCGCGTTCTAAAACGCCTTTTTTGATAAGATTTTCTATGACTTCTCTTGAACAGTTCGTCTCTTTTGGCCATTCGCGAGTGTATCCATCAAGCTCAAATTTGCTAGTAGCTTCTATGCAAACAAGCTCGTTTCGTATGAAAATATCGCGCTTTGCATCTATATTGTTTGTTATTCTCCAAACAAGCATATATAGATTTTCAAGCCTTGAGCTAATATCTACAAAAATCAGTATTTTAAAGTGTTCATCAAATGGTTTAAGCTCATCAAATACCTGTTTTACTAGCCTATCTTTATCAAATTTAATAAAACAAATAGGGTTTTTCGTATCTAAAAAATACTGCTTTAACTCTAAAATATTTTTATTTATACTTTTAAATTTAACTAGCAACTCATCATCGCTTATTAAATTTGGTGCGCTTGATGAGTTATCATTACTTGCGTCGATACCTAGTTTGCCACCAAAACAAGCATTTGAACTAGCGTGGTCAAGCTGGTCGCAAATACCACTAGTTATCAGCATACTTTGTGGTGAAAAACGGTTTAAAATATATTTAGTAAGATTTTCGTAGTCATCAAGACGAGGCGCGTTTGATGGCACAAAAATGGCGTGTTTTACAAAACTCATCTGTCCAACTCCCCAAAACGCGTGCATAAGCTGCGTAGCGTGAGCTGGATAAAGCGCATTAAATTTAGCTAAAATCAGATTATGAAAAACCCCATTTTCAGGCATTTTATAATCGATCAAATCAGGCACACTAGTCTGTAAAAGTGGCAAAAATATCCGCTCAGTTGCATATCCCATAAATTTATCTTCAAGTGGCGGTTTTCCGACGACTGTTGCGTGAAAGATAGGATTTTTCTTATGAGTTATTTTTGTAACTTCCATAACCGGAAATGGTTCTACTGGCGTGTAAAATCCTGTATGGTCGCCAAATTTTCCTTCGTCTTTTAGTCTATTTGTATCTACAAATCCCTCTATAACATAGTCTGCGTCATATGGAATAAAAATATCGTTTGTGAGAGATTTAACTAGTTTTGCCGGAGTTTTTCTGATGAATCCATAAAGCATCAGCTCAAAAATATTTTTTGGAAGTGGAGCTTGACCACACCATATATATAGCGGATCGCCCCCAATCGCTACGCTTACTGGCATTTTAATACCCGCTTTTTTATATTTATGAAAGAAATGAGCAGCGTCTTTGTGAATTTGCCAGTGCATTCCAAGCTCGTTTTTGCTATGGACTTGCAAGCGGTACATACCTAAATTTTGCGTATTTGAGTCTAGATCTTTTGTATAAACTTGACCCATCGTGACAAACGCTCCGCCATCTTCTTCCCAAGTTTTAAGTATCGGCAGATCATATAAATTTGGCTCTTTAAATTCGCACTCTTGAGAAACGCCTTTAGTTTTTAAACGTTTTGGAAATACCGATCTTAAGCTTAAAAGATAGGTGAAAAAATCTATTTTTTCTTTAAATGTAGAAGGTTTCGTCGGTTTTAGTAGTTTTTCTATCTCTTTTGCTATTTCGTTGCTATCTTTTTTAAGTATTAAATTTAAAGCTTTAAAGCTTCCAAAAGTATTTGTTAAAACAGGGGCAAATTTTTTTCCGTTTTTATCAGTAGGATTTGTGAAAAGTAGAGCTTTTGAGTTATTTTTTTTAACTTCTACATAGCTTAGATGAGCTATCTCAAGATCTATATCGCAAGGCTTGTCTATTATCTTTAAAAGACCATTTTTATCTAATAAATCAATATATTTTTGCATATTTTTTCCAAAATTTTATTTTGGATAATATCAAAAAAGAAATTTGAACTAGTTTAAATCGAGATCTAAACTCATCTCATTCGGTATTAAATTTGGCAGAGTCGTATTTTTAGTGCTATACGACTCTTGCAAAACAAAATACCGCAAAAGTTACTTTGTTTTTATACCTATCCATTTATTAAAATCTCTCACAAAACATCCTTTATTTGAAAATAATTTTCAAATAGTAACCAAATTTGACTTAAATTTATATTATAAAATGATATCTATTATCATAAAAGATAAAAGAAAGTATAGCCTTGTATTAATACTTTATATTAATAAATATTTAAATTTGATATCCCCCCCCACCACAAAAAACAAAAAACTTCTCAATTGTTAAGCATATTTAATCTATATTTAAGCTTAACTCTTATATAATTCCAACTCACGAAATGAGAAACACCTTTTAACTCTTCTAGTTAGAAATCATTTTTTTTATTTTCGATGTTTTTTAAATTTATAAATGTTAAACTATCTTTTATAGTCAATCTTTGAAATCTAAACAAGTGATCGATTGAGCCAAGCAATTTTAATTATTAATTGCTAATTTAATAGTTACAAATAATTAAGTTTTTAGATTAAAACTTCAACATAAAATCCTTAATTTAGATTGCGTAAGCAATCTTTGTCTTTAGGGATTGGTTCTTAGCGGCAGCTTTGCTGACGCGTTAAAGAACATAAAAATGGAGAGTTTGATCCTGGCTCAGAGTGAACGCTGGCGGCGTGCCTAATACATGCAAGTCGAACGGACAAGTAAGAGCTTGCTCTTATGAGTTAGTGGCGCACGGGTGAGTAATGTATAGTTAATCTGCCCTATGCTGGAGGACAACAGTTAGAAATGACTGCTAATACTCCATACTCCTTCTTAACACAAGTTAAGTCGGGAAAGTAGCTCTTAATAATGCATATAAAATGGATTTTAAAACAAAAAGCTAAAAAGATAACAATGAGCTTTTTTGAAGCTTTACATAAGTAAGGCAAGAAAAAGTGAAGCAGTTAGCTTTTAAAGATTTTTGTAAAAATTCTAAATTATAAAATAGTTTTTAAATTAAAAATATTTTCTTTAAAAGAGATTAATAAAAGTAATTTTAAAACTTTTTTATATGTATTATTAAGAGCTCTCGGCATAGGATGAGACTATATTGTATCAGCTAGTTGGTGAGGTAATGGCTCACCAAGGCTATGACGCATAACTGGTCTGAGAGGATGATCAGTCACACTGGAACTGAGACACGGTCCAGACTCCTACGGGAGGCAGCAGTAGGGAATATTGCTCAATGGGGGAAACCCTGAAGCAGCAACGCCGCGTGGAGGATGACACTTTTCGGAGCGTAAACTCCTTTTGTTAGGGAAGAATAATGACGGTACCTAACGAATAAGCACCGGCTAACTCCGTGCCAGCAGCCGCGGTAATACGGAGGGTGCAAGCGTTACTCGGAATCACTGGGCGTAAAGGACGCGTAGGCGGATTATCAAGTCTTTTGTGAAATCTAATGGCTTAACCATTAAACTGCTTGAGAAACTGATAATCTAGAGTGAGGGAGAGGCAGATGGAACTGGTGGTGTAGGGGTAAAATCCGTAGAGATCACCAAGAATACCCATTGCGAAGGCGATCTGCTAGAACTCAACTGACGCTAATGCGTGAAAGCGTGGGGAGCAAACAGGATTAGATACCCTGGTAGTCCACGCCCTAAACGATGTATACTCGTTGTTGCTCTGCTAGTCAGGGCAGTAATTCAGCTAACGCATTAAGTATACCGCCTGGGGAGTACGGTCGCAAGATTAAAACTCAAAGGAATAGACGGGGACCCGCACAAGCGGTGGAGCATGTGGTTTAATTCGAGGATACGCGAAGAACCTTACCTGGGCTTGATATCCTAAGAACCTCTTAGAGATAAGAGGGTGCTAGCTTGCTAGAACTTAGAGACAGGTGCTGCACGGCTGTCGTCAGCTCGTGTCGTGAGATGTTCGGTTAAGTCCGGCAACGAGCGCAACCCACGTATTTAGTTGCTAACAGTTTGGCTGAGCACTCTAAATATACTGCCTTCGTAAGGAGGAGGAAGGTGTGGACGACGTCAAGTCATCATGGCCCTTATGCCCAGGGCGACACACGTGCTACAATGGCATATACAATGAGACGCAATATCGCGAGGTGGAGCAAATCTATAAAATATGTCCCAGTTCGGATTGTTCTCTGCAACTCGAGAGCATGAAGCCGGAATCGCTAGTAATCGTAGATCAGCCATGCTACGGTGAATACGTTCCCGGGTCTTGTACTCACCGCCCGTCACACCATGGGAGTTGATTTCACTCGAAGCCCAAATACCAAACTGGTTATGGTCCACAGTGGAATCAGCGACTGGGGTGAAGTCGTAACAAGGTAACCGTAGGAGAACCTGCGGTTGGATCACCTCCTTTCTAGAGTACAATACTAGTAAGTCTCACAACTACTAGTAAAAGAAATATAGCTCAATCAAGCTTGTTTAGGTTTGAGGGATTGACAAGTTGCAAATACCTTAGTTTATGATTTATGAAAAAGCAAAGCTTTTGAATAAATCTTTGTAACTTTAGGTGGGTGCAGGGAGCGTAGCTCCCGCTCGCAAAGACTAGCTTTGCTGGTCTGCGAAGTAAAAAAAGATGGGGAATTAGCTCAGCTGGGAGAGCGCCTGCTTTGCACGCAGGAGGTCAGCGGTTCGATCCCGCTATTCTCCACCATAGTTTAAATTTAAAAGATAGCAATAATATAAATTTATTAATCAAAGTCTAATCAGAGAGTTTATTTTAAACTTTCTGATTAGACTTTAGTCTAAAGTTATTTAAAATACCATTGTTAAAAATCACAATCAAGTTTTAATATTTAAAACAATTTTACAGGACTTGTTAGAGCTTTGAATTTAGTTTAATTTCAAATATTCTATATCAAACAGTGTTATCCCAATAATATAAAAGATATAGTTTATAAATATTAACTTCACAAGCTATTAAGCTTTAAAACTTACTTAATAGTAGTTAATACTTTCCGTCTTATTAAATTTAAATTTAAATACTATAAATCTAATAGCCATATCTTTAATAAAAGAAAAGAGTAGTAAAAATCTTTTTTATTTTATAGATTAGCTATCTATTTTTATCTTTAACAAGGAAGTGATGCAAATTAGAATAATAATCTAAACAAAAATATAAAATTCGTAACGATAGTTTTTAATTAGTTTAATAGCAATCATATAGTAACCCTACTTGTAGGGACTTTAGTTTGTTTAAACTTTTTTAAAATTTGTCGTAAATCTGAGTAAAGCTCAGATACGAACTAAAAAAAGGTAAGCTACTAAGAGCAAATGGTGGATGCCTTGGCTAGTAGAGGCGATGAAAGACGTGCTAGGCTGCGATAAGTCTCGGGGAGCCGTCAAGGGGCTTTGATCCGGGAATTTCTGAATGGGGCAACCCAGTATATAGTGATATATACTACCGCAATGCGGAGCGAACGTTGGGAATTGAAACATCTTAGTACCAACAGGAAAAGAAATCAAACGAGATTACGCTAGTAGCGGCGAGCGAAAGCGTAAGAGGGCAAACCACTAGCTTGCTAGTGGGGTTGTAGGACTGCAATATAGACTTAAACAATCTAATAGAATAAGCTGGAAAGCTTAAGCATAGAGGGTGATACTCCCGTATATGAAAGTGCGTTTATACTTAGCAGTATCCTGAGTAGGGCGGGACACGTGTAATCCTGTCTGAAGCTGGGTAGACCACTATCCAACCCTAAATACTACTACTAGACCGATAGTGCACAAGTACCGTGAGGGAAAGGTGAAAAGAACTGAGGTGATCAGAGTGAAATAGAACCTGAAACCATTTGCTTACAATCATTCAGAGCCCTATGATTTATCAGGGTGATGGACTGCCTTTTGCATAATGAGCCTGCGAGTTGTGGTGTCTGGCAAGGTTAAGGAAACCCGGAGCCGTAGCGAAAGCGAGTCTTAATAGGGCGTATAGTCAGATGCTGCAGACCCGAAACGATGTGATCTATCCATGAGCAGGTTGAAACCGGTGTAAGAGCCGGTGGAGGACCGAACAGACGGCCGTTGAAAAGGCTCCTGATGACTTGTGGATAGGGGTGAAAGGCCAATCAAACATCGTGATAGCTGGTTCTCTCCGAAATATATTTAGGTATAGCGTTGTGTAGTAACTTTGTGAGGTAGAGCACTGAATGGGCTAGGGCATACACCAATGTACCAAACCCTATCAAACTCCGAATGCGCAAAGTGTAATCACAGCAGTCAGGCGGCGAGTGATAAAATCCGTCGTCAAGAGGGGAACAACCCAGACTAACAGCTAAGGTCCCTAAATCTCATTTAAGTGGAAAACGATGTGAAGTTACTTTAACAACCAGGAGGTTGGCTTAGAAGCAGCCATCCTTTAAAGAAAGCGTAATAGCTCACTGGTCTAGTGATTTCGCGCGGAAAATATAACGGGGCTAAAATGAGTACCGAAGCTTTAGACTTAGTTTTTAACTAAGTGGTAGGAGAGCGTTCTATTCAGCGTTGAAGGTATACCGGTAAGGAGTGCTGGAGCGGATAGAAGTGAGCATGCAGGCATGAGTAGCGATAAAAGGGGTGAGAATCCCCTTCGCCGTAAACCCAAGGTTTCCTACGCGATGCTCGTCATCGTAGGGTTAGTCGGGTCCTAAGCAAAGTCCAAAAGGGGTATGCGATGGAAAATCGGTTAATATTCCGATACCAATATTAGTGTGCGATGGAAGGACGCTTAAAGTTAGTGGAGCTAGCGGATGGAAGTGCTAGTCTAAGGATGTAGATTAAGTGGTAGGCAAATCCGCCACTTTTTATTCGAGATCTTAAAGGCTCTCCAAAGTCTTCGGATAGCGGGGAGAATCCATAATACTATCGAGCCAAGAAAAGTTTCTAAGTTTAGCTAATATTGCCCGTACCGTAAACCGACACAGGTGGGTGGGATGAGTATTCTAAGGCGCGTGGAAGAACTCTCTTTAAGGAACTCTGCAAAATAGCACCGTATCTTCGGTATAAGGTGTGCCTAACTTTGTATTAAGATTCACTCCCAAAGCAAAGAAGGTTACAACAAAGAGTCCCTCCCGACTGTTTACCATAAACACAGCACTCTGCTAACACGTAAGTGGATGTATAGGGTGTGACGCCTGCCCGGTGCTCGAAGGTTAATTGATGGGGTTAGCATTAGCGAAGCTCTTGATCGAAGCCCGAGTAAACGGCGGCCGTAACTATAACGGTCCTAAGGTAGCGAAATTCCTTGTCGGTTAAATACCGACCTGCATGAATGGCGTAACGAGATGGGAGCTGTCTCAAAGAGGGATCCAGTGAAATTGTAGTGGAGGTGAAAATTCCTCCTACCCGCGGCAAGACGGAAAGACCCCGTGGACCTTTACTACAGCTTGACACTGCTATTTGGATAAAGATGCGCAGGATAGGTGGGAGGCTTTGATCCATAGACTCCGGTTTATGGTGAGCCATTGTTGAGATACCACTCTTCTTTATTTGAGTAGCTAACTAGCTTGCGTTATCCGCAAGTAGGACAATGTCTGGTGGGTAGTTTGACTGGGGCGGTCGCCTCCCAAAATGTAACGGAGGCTTACAAAGGTTGGCTCAGAACGGTTGGAAATCGTTCGTAGAGTATAAAGGCATAAGCCAGCTTAACTGCAAGACATACACGTCAAGCAGAGACGAAAGTCGGTCTTAGTGATCCGGTGGTTCTGTGTGGAAGGGCCATCGCTCAAAGGATAAAAGGTACCCCGGGGATAACAGGCTGATCTCCCCCAAGAGCTCACATCGACGGGGAGGTTTGGCACCTCGATGTCGGCTCATCGCATCCTGGGGCTGGAGCAGGTCCCAAGGGTATGGCTGTTCGCCATTTAAAGCGGTACGCGAGCTGGGTTCAGAACGTCGTGAGACAGTTCGGTCCCTATCTGCCGTGGGCGTAAGAAGATTGAGGAGAGTTGACCCTAGTACGAGAGGACCGGGTTGAACCAGCCACTGGTGTATCAGTTGTTCTGCCAAGAGCATCGCTGAGTAGCTAAGCTGGGATGTGATAAGAGCTGAAAGCATCTAAGCTCGAAGCCAACTCCAAGATGAATCTTCTTTTAAGAGCTCTAGTAGACTACTAGTTTGATAGGCTGGGTGTGTAAGTGATGAGAGTCATTTAGCTGACCAGTACTAATAGCTCGTTTGCTTATCTTTATAAGCATCACTTCCTTGTTAAGGATAAAATATAATCCTTTTAGGTTTTTAAAATATTTTTAGATATTAAATTTAGTGATTTTTAACTTTAATACCTTAGCAGTGTTAAATAAGATATTACTCTTATTTAGATAATGTTTTATTTAACACTGCCCGTGGCTATACAGATGAGGAAACGCCTTGCTCCATCTCGAACCAAGAAGCTAAGCTCATCATGGCTGATGATACTCTCTCTTACTGAGATGTGGAAAAGTAGGTCGCTGCGGGCTTTGTTAAAATATTTTTGAATATTCTTTTTTTATCTTAATCTTGTTTTACAGAATAATTTATAAATCAATCTTTTTTAAAACATTAAACAATTTATAATTATTGTAATTTTAAAAAGATTTTTTCATATTTATATTTATTTATATTTATTTATATTTATTTATATTTATTTATATTTATTTATATTTATTTATATTTATTTATATTTATTTATATTTATTTATATTTATTTATATTCCCAAATTTAATGTTTATATGCTTTTAAATTTATCTTTATTATCTTTATTATCTTTATTATCTTTATTATCTTTATTATCTTTATTATCTTTATTATCTTTATTATCTTTATTATCTTTATTATCTACCCCGGGCTTTTGAATTTTAACTTTATACTCTTTATAGGAGATTTGGTTATAAATAATTAGTGTGATGATATGATATGGTGATTAATATATCATTACGAAAATTTATAATGGCTCTATTGTTTGGGTATAGTTTTAGTAAAACAAATACTGTAGATAATTGAATAAACATAGCTTTACTATAGATATCTGCTATAAAACAAACTAACTCCATAAATAATACGTAAAATATGTAAATTTATATACTTTTTTAGCTTATTATAAATCAAACAGCTAGATTATAATTTAGCTGTAAATGCAATGGTATTAATCATTGTTTATATGTATTAATATTGTTCTAAGCGTTGTTTCCATAAGCTCTTCTTTAGTAGCAGTATTTAAATTTAGCGTAAGTCAAACTAGCAAGTAAGGCTATTAAACCAAATGATCTCATCTAAGATATCGCTTTAATAATGCTTATAATTTGGCTCTTTAGCAAATTCACTCACAAAATCTAAACTATTTAAGCTTTGGTTTAAAGCTCTAAAATCCACTACTCCATTAACGCTATTTTTATCCATTAGATTTTTAGTTTCGCTTAGTGCTTTTGTGGCTAAATTTATGTTACATTTACGACACAATGTAAATTGTGCAATACTCAATAAAGGCGTTTTTAACGTTTATGTTGATAAAAAAAGATTTATTTATCAGCTTATGATACAATTTCATAAAACAAGAGGGATTTGGTGGTGCTTAAAGCAAATGATAGACTAGCATTTAGCTTTTGTAGCTTTTTGATTTGGATTTTGGATTATTAGTTTCAAACTCTTGATTTAATTTATTTTAGATTTATGTAGTAAGAGTATCAAGCTGTATATATCATATTTAGATGACATTTATTTTTAGATCGCTATCATATAATCTGCTATATTACATTAAAAAGGGATTAAGATGATTAATAGCCCTAAATTTAAATACTGCTACTAAAGAAGAGATTAGCATAGTATCATAGAGTATAGATTAAATTTAACAGCATAGAAGAAAAAGGCAGATATGAAGCTATAAAAGCTGATCTTAGCGATATCAAATTTAAAAACAAAATCAAATAATAAAACAAAAGAACTCAGATAGAGCCTAAGAACAATAAAAATAAAGAGATGAATAAAGCAAAGTTAAAATTATGTTTAAGTAGCTTTAAAAATACATCATAAACCAAACTATGTAAATTCAAATTTATAACCTTGAATTTTTTAATTAAAAATTTAGAATTCAATGCAAATTTAAATTACAAAGGATTTATGTATTGCTTAGCAAACTCTTAAAACTCATATAAGGGTTTTACCAGAATTAATTATACCTAATAAAATACATATTTCACTATATCTATGGATTATTCACTTTAATAGTAACTTAATATAATATATAATTAGCTGTTTATTATATTTTAAAATTAGGTTAATTTTCATAAGACCTTTCTTATAAAAAAGAAAAATGAAAATGGGTGAGTAATCTGCTACCATTAGAAAGCAAAATATTGCTAATTTTATGATACAATTACTTATAAACCAGAAAACAAAAATCTAAATTTTGCGATAGCTATATATATATAAATTTAACGCATTTATAGCCATTATTATTTTGTGTATATTTATCGTTTGGGCATTTAAAACAGAGATAAAACACTTTATATTATTTAATCTTTTTTGCTAAAACAAAATGAAAGGTAAGATGAAAGATTTATTTGAAATTTATGATAATGAAACCAAAATTGGCGAAATGAAAGTATATGCAGTAGGTAAAAACGAAACATATTATTTTTCATATGACAAACAATGGTTAAAAAATGGATTTGAAATAGACCCAAATTTACCTTTAAAGGATATGGAATTTATCTCAAAAGATCTTTGGGGTATCTTTTGCGATATTAGTCCTGATAGATGGGGAAGGCTCATCCAAAAAAGAAAAGCAAGAAGCGAACTTACAAGTAGCGAATATTTGATTTGGGTTAGTGATTATTTTAGAGTAGGGTCTATTAGAATCAAAAGAGATGGAGAATTTGTATCTTCAAAAACTGATATTCCAAAATTAACAAATATAAATGAACTTTGCCAATCAGCTAGTAGAGTAGAAGAAGGCGAAAGTTTAGATAGCGATATAAAAAATTTATTAGCTCCAAGCGGGAGTCTAGGTGGAGCTAGACCAAAGGCTAGCATTATTAAAGATAACAAACTTTATATCGCCAAATTTCCATCAATCAAAGATGAATATAAGCAAATTTCAAAATGCGAACAAACTATGTTAGAAGTGGCAAAAATAGCAAAAATCAATGTTTGTAAAACACAACTTTATGAAACGATAAAAGGAACTGCTTTATTAGTTGAAAGATTTGATAGGATAGGAAATGAGAGAATACCATATAAATCAGCAATGACACTTTTAGGGGTTAAAGAGAGTGAAACAAGTGATGAAAAAAGCTATGTTGATTTGGCTTTTATATTAGATAGTAAAAATAAAAAAGAGCTATTTCGTAGAATGGTTTTTAATGGTTTATTTGGTAATACAGATGATCATTTAAAAAATCACGGCGTTTTATATGACAGAGAGACAAAAAGTTGGAATTTAAGTCCAGCATTTGACATTACGCCTGATATGATAATATACTCAAAGCAAAGCCACGCTTTAAATTTTATTGATTTTGCAAATTTGCCTTCTATTGAATTATTTAATGGGATAAAAGAATTTTTTGAGATAAATGAAAGTGAATTTAAAGAAATTTTATCTGATATGTTGATCGCAAGAGATGAATTTGAAAAAATAGCTAAGAAAAACGGAATAAATAGCGATAACTTAAAAATGTTAAAAAATAATTACGAACACGAAGATTTTGAAAAAATTAGAAATTTATATAGAAATAAAGTTTATGAAAATACTAATGATAAAGGACCAGTAAAAAATACTAGCGAATTTAGCTTATGATAAATAAACTTTTTGTCAAGCAAATCAAAAGCATAATAAAATAAGCTTTTGGTTGCTATGACAAAAAGTCAATCCTTTTTTGCGATAGAGTAGAAATTATAATAATTAAAATTTATATTTAACCTCTATATTTCCGTTTAAATAGGTTTCATTTTTAGAATCTACTTTGCCGGCTAAAATTTGTTTAGCTCCAACTCCAGCGTCCAAACTTAGTCTATCATTTAAGGCGATATTTCCACCTATGATTAGTTGCCCATAAGTCTTTTTCTTATCACTTCCTTTAATAGAAAATGCAGCATTTGAGCCGATAAAGCTTGCTGTATAGTCATCTCCATCGTTGATTATATATTGCTCTATTTTTGGTGAGATGAATAAGTATGAGTTTTCACTGAAGTATTTTCTACTCTCTAAGCCAAGCTCTAAGCTAACTGAATTGTTGGTATTAGATCTTACCTTTCTTGATAAAGCACCTGTCTCTGTGTAATTAGGCGTATAGCTATAGTAGTAATTCGCCCCTACAAAAGGTTTTAAAAATAGATCGCTACTTACGCTAAAGACCTTGCCAATATTTGAGCTAAATCCAACAAATTTTCTATTAAAATTTGCACTATTTACATTTCCAGCTAGGCTTATATCTTGTTTTGTATCACCTATTTGTCCGTAAATTTTAGAGTTTATCTCATAAGAGTCAAATCTATAAGAGCTATAAAGACCTATTTGGTAGTTATTTACTTTTTGCTCGTTTAGCTTATCTTTGATATTTGAGTTTGCATAAGTTGCATAGACGCCAACTAGCAAATTATCGTTAAATTCTCTATCGATACCAACGCTAATACCATATAGCCCGCCACTATTTCCATCTATGATATTTACACCGCCAAATGTATTTGCCCACACGCTATTATCGTAGTTACTTATACCATAGTAGTCATAGATAGCGTCACTTGCTATATTTGTGCTGTTTGCCAAAAGGCTAGATTTAAGCACATTAGCAAATCTTACTTCGCTATAAGGGTTATTTATACTTGCTACTCTCTTGCTTATACTCATATCATTTGATATATTAATAGCACTATTTATACTACTTCCATTATTTAAGATATTTATGCTGTCTCTAGAGCTATCTCTGACATCTTTAAAGAACTTGCTATGTGTGATTGCTTTTATGCCGACTGAAGGGTCGATATCTGAAGCAATTAAGCTATTAAATATATTTTGCGATTCATTTATATTTCCTGATGCTTGCATAGAATCGGCTGCTTTATTTAGTCTTGTTGCCCCATCAAGTGTATTTGCGCCGTTGCCAAGAAGTAGATTATAGGTGTTTGAGTGCTTGGTTTTTAGGCTAGATGCTTTTTCAAATATAAATTTAGAAGTTGGAGTGAGCTCAATTCCTAACGCATCCATTTTCTCTTTTGTGCTTAGTTTGCTCTCATCGCCACCATTTTCATCTATCTTAGCAATAATATCGTTTTTATTCTCAATTTGCTCTTTTATGTCTTCTAAGCCATCTTTAATAGCTTGATTTAATGCAGCATTAAAATCTAAATCGTAGAATTTAACTACATTTTCTAGATACTCTTTTTCAATTTCAAGTATGGCTTTTATGCTATTGACTTTGTCAGTAACACCGCCACTGATGATAAGATACTCTTTATTTCCATTTTTTTCTACGCTTAATTTATAATCTACTAGGTCTTTTAAATCCATAGGTGGAAGGTAGCTACCGTTTGTCATTGATGAGAGTTTATCTGCTGTATCTTTCTTAAAAACTTGATCAATTCTCTTAAAAAGGCTAGCTCCGGCTGTGTTTTTGGTAGCTATATCTTTATTAAAACTTTCTGCGCTCATAAATACAAATCTATTTAGTGTTAGATTATCAACATTTAACCGATGGTTGCCTAAATCTTTATTTAACACAAAAAATTTAGAATCTGTGATATTTACATTTTTACCAACATTAAAATTTAAATTTCCACTAGTAGAAGCACCATAAAATTTAGTATTACTAGCATTTAAATTCCCTGTTATATTTAAGCTGGCATTATAGTTGTCATTTTGCAAACTGTTTATAATCATAACTGAAGAGTTTAAGGAATTTGGTTGCGACTCATCGCTATTGCTTATACGCACATTTGCATTTACCCGATTTGCATTTTTGTAATACTCTAAATTCATATCTTTTAAACTAACTTCAGAAGCAGTTAGATTAGCATTATACATTCTAGACTCTGTATCTGTACGATCCTCATCTAGTATGTTTTCTATGGCTAGCTTTTGGCTGCCTGTATTGATATATAGAGATGTGTTCTCTTTGCTGATGTTATCTACGACAAAATCATTTACATTGCTACCTATGATTAAGTCTTTATTTTTATAAGTATCTTTGATAGTGATGGTTGCAGTGTTGCCATTTGTTTTTAGATCAAAGTACTCGTCCAAACCGCCTGAATTTGGAGTTATGTAATTTTTAGCACTGGCATTGCTTACTAATCCTAAACTGATTATCGTACTTGATGCAATTAGCGATAGTTTCATAAAATCTCCTAAAATAAATTTTTGCGCCAGAATTATTGCTAAATTTTATTTAATAATTAATTAAATTTTAATATGGGGGGGTATAATGGCTCAAATATTTTTTACAAGGAGAAAATGATGCAAATTTCGCGTGCGGTATGTGCTACATTATTTGGCGTTTCGCTTAGTGTTAGCTCTACTTTTGGTTACTCAGTCGATGAAAAGGTTGATGAGATAAATAAAAATTTAAGAGCTTACAACTATTTTTATTTACCATTTAAAGATAAGTCAGCTGATATAGCACAAAAACTAGGCAATATAAATGGCGATATAAAAAATGTTACCGCCGATCAGTTAAATACTAACGGTAAATATGAAGAGCTTGGCGATATTTTTAAATTTGCTCTAGGCGGCTCCACAGTAGCAGGGCTTGGAGTAGGGCCTGGAGTAAGGATTGGCGAATACAATGAAGACGACCTTGACTACGACCAAAACCTTAACTTTAACCTTTACGAAGGCCTAATAGATACCGGTGGCTGGGCAGAAAGAGTAGATGCGCTTACATTTACTACAGACAAAGGTAGAAATGTAAGTATAAGTCATGATAACAATAGTATTGAGATTAAGTTTGATAACGGCGAGAGGAATACAATTCGTTTAGATCAAGATGGAAATCTATATGCAACCTCTTCTGGTTCATCTGTTAACAACAACACAATCTTTCAAAGCGGTTTAAGCAAAAATGATTTAGCTACAATAGCAAAGTTAGTAGAAAGTAATGTAAAAAATAGTGTAGAGTTGTTTAAAACTACAACGTTTTTTGATGGTTTGGCAATGTTGATTATGGAAAAAGATGAGAGTGAGTATAAAGATAATGCGAACTTTAAAGCTATGTTTAATGAGATTAAAAAACTTGGCAACTCAAATGATGTCTTAAAATCTTTGGAATTATTTAATAAAGCAAATGCAAAAGATTTAGAGCTAATAAAAGATAGTATCTCTAGACTAGAAGAGATAAAAACAACTACATCAGGCGACAAGAGTGCAAAAATAAAAGAATTTAATGAATTTTTGGTAAAAAACAACTTCGAATTTGGGGTGGAAGAAGATGAAGGTTCATATCGCATAGACGGCTATGTATCTAAAATAAATGACAATATAAGCGATGATGATTTAAATAAATTCTTAAATATGCTAAAAGCAGAGCAAAAAAACTCAGAAAAGTCCATAAAAAATATAAATGACTATATGGCTAGTCATAACCTTAAAGCTATACTTGATAAAGTTTTTGAAAATAAAGCGATAGATAGTGCAAATGCGGAAAATAAAGCTACTGAAACCGAGGCGATAGCAAGCGCAAATCAAGCTACAACTAAGGTAAATGATATAAAAATCCAAGTGGCAAATACACAAAAAGAGCTAGAACAGGCAAAACTTAATGTGAATAAAATAAACGCAGACCCAAATGCAACACAAGAGCAAAAAGAACAAGCCCTAGCTGAGCAAACAGAGCTTGAAAATCTCATAAAAAATCAACAAGCAGAACTCAATCAAGCTAAACAAGATCGAAATAAAGCCATAGAAGCAAAGATAGAAGCTATCAAAAACAATCAAGCTAACAACCTAGGACAAACTGAAAAATCAGTCACCTCAGCATTAGCAAGTATAGTCGCAAGAGATGATATAGCAGATCTTTTATCAGGCGATAAAGATAGTATTATTAGTGCTGTAAAAGACGCTGTAAATTCTATAAACACAGCTTCTGAAACTATAAATAGCAAGGTAAATACTGATATTATAAAATTCTCAGCCGATATAGCTACAAATACGCGTCTAGCAAAACTATCAAACCCATTTAATGAAGACCTAGCACTAGCTTACGCAATAGCAAATTTAAAAGACGATGCGTTTGCTGATAATGGAGATAGTCTATCAAGCGTGGTTAGGGCATACACAGATAGATTTAACTACGACAATGGACTTTGGGCGACACTTGTCGGCTCAAAAAGTAGCGTAAAAAACGGCGTAGATAGCAAACTATACGGCTTTAACATAGGCTATGATAAGACTTTTGATAACACAATCATAGGCTCATATCTAACATATGCACAAACAAGGGCAAAAAATAGTATAATAAACAACGAGGCTGATAATTATCAGCTTGGAATTTATTCAAGAAGCTTTGTGCAAAATAGTGAGATAGACGCAAAATTATCATTTGGCGTTGGTAAAAATGAGCTAAAAAGGATTCAAAATCAAAGCGAACAATCAGGTAAATATGACACAAATTTCTTTGCAGCAGAAGCGACTTATGGCTATATCTTTGATTTAGGCAATGAATTTTATGCTAAACCGCTAACTGGTTTAACTTATAGCTATGTTTCAAGCAAGGCATTTGATGAGAGTGGTAAATTTGCGATAAATTGGGGCAAAACTACGCAAAAATCTCTAAGCCTTAAAGCAGGTGTAGAGTTAAGAAATTACATAGCTGATGGTAGCTATATCTATATCACACCAGCTTACGAGCAAGAAATTTATAAAAATAATAACGACCTTCGTCTAAATTATGTAGGCTCAAACTACGATATAATCATAGGCTCTGGCAAGAAAAAACATGGCTATGCTGTGGTGCAAACTGGTGCTGATTTTTCTATCACTCAAAATTTATCAACAAACATAAACTTTGGTGCAAAAGCAAGAAGTGGCGAAAAATACTACAACGGCACACTTGGACTTAGATACAAATTCTAATCATCTAAACCCCTACAAATCAGGGGTTTAGCCTCAGATTTTTTATTGTCGTCAAATTTAATAAATTTTTCTAAGTTGTTAAATATAAATTTATTCTTTTAAACGTAAAAAATTACTCTTTTTTACCGCTTTAATTTTTTTAATCCATATGTTTTTTGCAATGTTTAAAATGAATTTTTAATATTAGTTCATTTGAGAGACTGGCTCTAATTTATTTTTTATTGCATTAGGCTCATTTGTCTAAGATATCTAGCAGTTGTTTTTCGCTGATGATAGAAGAGTTGTATTTGACTACAAAGAAATTTTGATTTTTATATCGCTCTATCACGCCAGCAGTATTGTCAAGTTTGCTAAAATCAGCGCTCTCAAGATATAAATTCTTAAAGATTTTTGGGTCGCTAAGCAGACTTAAAAGCACTAACCAAAGTATGGATAAAATAGCGTAAAAAATCGCCAAAGTAGTTATATCAAATTTATGTAAAAAATATCCACCCAAAACTCCGCCTAAAAAACTACCAAAATATCCAAAAGCATTAAAAACGCCTAAAGCTGAGCCTTTTTGGCTACTTAGGGCAAATTTACTAGCACAGCTTTGCATAATGGGTTCGTGCAAGTTAAATCCGATAAAAAACAGAACAACACCAACTATAAAAAACGCACTATTTTTGCTAAAAGCAAACGCCAAATACGCGACTATAAACAAGACTACACCTATAAGCAAAAGCTTTTTACTATGACCTTTTGCATCGCCTAAAAATCCTGCCATTCCCATAGAAACAAAGCCAAATAAAGTAGCTAAAGCATAAACTATCCATAAATTTTTGCTATCAAAGCCCATTTCGCCAACTAAAACGATAGGGATAGCCACAAATGCGGCACTCATAAGCATTTTTTGCATTAAATTTGTGATATTCATAATAAAAAGATTTTTTTGTTTAAGAAGCTTTAAAAAGCCTATTTTAGGCTCAAAATGGACTACTTTTATCTCACTAGGCACAACTGCGTAGAGCAAAACTATACAAAAAACACAAAGCAAAGCTGAGAGATAAAATAGGCTAGAAAGCCCAAATTTAGAGCTTAAGATAGGGCTTAAAACCATAGATAGTCCAAAAGATATACCTATCATACCGCCCATTATCGCCATAGCGTGGCCTCTTTTCTCCTCGCTGACAAAGTCGCTTATCATAGCAGTCGCAACTGCGCCGATAGCTCCACTACCTTGGATAAGACGCCCTAAAAGCATAGTATAAATATCATCTGCACTAGCACAAACAAGCGATCCTATGATGAAAACAATAAGCCCAAAACTCATTGTAATTTTTCTGCCAAACTTATCGCTAAGAGCACCAAAAGGTACTTGCAAAATCATCTGAGTGATAGCATAAATGCCGACTAAAAGTCCGACTAAAAACTCATTTGCACCTTTTAAATTTAAAGCATAAAGACTAAGTACTGGCAATACTATAAAAAGCCCAAAAAATCTTGAAGCGGTTATAAAACTAAGCGGTAAAACTGTTTTTATCATATCTTTCCTTGCGTAAAAGTTATGATTTTAGCATAAATTTAATTTTTTTTAAATTAAATCGGGTAATTTTTCTCTATTAAAATGAGCCATTTTATAGAATTAAAAATCAAACTATCAAATTTATTTGTTTTTTTTAACCAAATATAGCGTTTGCCATTTTTGGTATAAATTTTCTGAGCGTTTCTAAAGACAGAGCTATAAAATTCATCATTATTTCTTAGCTTTTGCTTGATATTTGACTTCGTATCGACAAAAAGATCTATCTCGATGTTATGTTTTTTTTCAAATTCTCTAAGCTCACTTCTAAGCTTTACTAGCTCATCGCTAAAATTTGGTTTTAGTTTCTTTTTAACCAAAAATAGATCCATATCGCTAGATGCTGTTGGGTTGCCTTTGGCATAACTACCAAATAGCCAAACTTCCAAAGGCTTTAGCTGTTTGAACTTTTCTATTAGCTCTTTTTGCGTACTTGATGGGATATTAACCAAATTTGCCACCGACATACTCTTTTAAAAGTTGTTCTTTTGGAGCATTAAAAATTTGCTCAGTTTCGCCGTATTCTATCATATCGCCTAAATACATAAATGCGGTATAATCACTAACTCTAGTGGCTTGAGCCATATTGTGGGTGACTATAACAACTGTGTATCTATCTTTTAAACTATGTATTAGCTCTTCTATGGCTATAGTAGATATCGGATCAAGCGCACTTGTAGGCTCATCAAAAAGCAAAACTTCTGGACTTACTGCTATAGCTCTTGCTATACAAAGCCTTTGTCTTTGACCACCACTTAAAGAAGTGGCATCATCGCCTAGCCTATCTTTTACCTCATCCCAAATATTTGCACCTCTTAGAGACTCTTCGACTTTTTTTGCTAGTAGTTTTTTATCTTTTACGCCACTTAGTTTTAGCCCATAAGCTACATTGTCTTTTATACTCATAGGAAAAGCAGTTGGCTGCTGAAATATCATACCGACTTTAATCCTAAGATCTATAAGATCTATCTTTGGATCAAGTATATTTTTGCCCTCAAACATTATCTTACCTTCATAAGTATTTCCTGGATAAAGATCGTGTATGCGGTTAATAGAGCGTAAAAGCGTGGATTTTCCACATCCACTAGGTCCTATCAGAGCCGTAACTTTGTTTTTAACAACCGGTAAATTTATATTATTTAGGCTTGGTTTGCTCGATTTTGCATACCAAAATGAAAAATTTTTTATATCTATAGCCAAATTTTTACTCATTTTATTCCTTTATTTACGTATTAAAATGCGTCCTAAAATATTGACGCCTAAAACAAAAATAGCTAGTATCAAAGCTCCAGCCCACGCGACTGCATTTAAATTTTCATCAGGCATAGAACTAAAATCAAATATGCTAACGCTAAGAGAAGGAATGGCTTCATTCATATTAAAATTGAAAAAATCACTATTTGAACTTGTAAAAAGTAATGGAGCAGTCTCACCAGCGACTCTTGCGACAGATAAAATCACTCCGGTTAAAAGTCCGTTTTTTGCAGCTCTAAAAACTACACTCGTGATACATTTGTATTTTGAAGCACCAAGTGCAAAACTAGCCTCTCTTAATGCTTTTGGCACAAGACTAAGCATATCATCAGTAGTCTTTAATACAACAGGGATCATCATAATAGCAAGCGCAAAACTTCCAGCCCAGCCACTATATGAGTTTAAAGGCTTGACCAAAATAGCATAAGCAAAAGCACCTATAACTATACTTGGGGTGCTCATCATAATATCGCTGATATTTCTTACTAAATTTGATATATTTTTATTTAATCCATATTCACTTAGATAAACTCCTGCCATAATACCAAAAGGTACGCCAACAAGCGATGCTATAATAACTAGCTCAAGCTGTCCTAAAAGAGCATTTGCAAGTCCGCCAAATGAAGTAGGAATGGTAAATAAAGTCAGGCTAAAACCAGAAAAACCCTTATAGATAACAGTAAGAATAATCCAAAATAAAAATATAAGCCCAAATATCGCAAAAGCCGTGCTAAGATAGCAGATGAGCTTATCTATCAAAACTCTTTTAGCTATGTAATTTACAGATCTCATCTCTTGCCTCTTTTCAAAAATACAAATTTAGCCAAAGCAATACTTGCAAAACTGATTAAAAATAGTATCAATGCTAGATAAAAAAGACTACTTTCATAAAGCTCATTTTCCATTGCCTCACCAAACTGAGATGCTAAAGTCACCGGTATGGAAGTCGCTGGGCTAGCTAGATTATCTGGTATCTTTTGGATCGCACCTAAAAGATAGATAGCTGCCATAGTCTCACCAAAAGCTCTACCAAGAGCAAGTATGATAGAGCCTATAATTCCTAGCTTTGCATACGGAAATATCACATGCTTTATTACATCAAATTTAGTAGCACCTAAGGCGTAAGCCGACTCCTTTAAAATCTCTGGAGTCGTATTCATAGCGTCTCTTGAAACAGAGGCTATAAAAGGCAAAATCATCACGCCTAAAACTAGCCCGCCAGTAAGAAGTCCAAATCCGCTTCCTCCAAAAATCACCCGAACAAGCGGAACAAAATATATAAATCCCCACATTCCATAGACGATACTAGGAATCGCCGCTAATAACTCTATGCTCACACCAAAAAAACCTCTGATTTTATGAGGTGCGATCTGCGTAAGAAATATAGCCGTACCTATAGCTACTGGCGTGGCTAAAATCATAGCTATAAAAGTTGAAACCACACTTCCATAAATACTAGCAAGTCCGCCAAATTCATTTGTATTTACGTCCCATTTTAGGCTAAATATAAACCCAAATCCAAACTCCTTCATAGCAGGTATCGCCTTATAAAGGAGAGCCAAAAATAGCGAGACTAGCAAAATCATCACTATAATCACAGATGCTTTTGCACCGCTAGAAAATATGGCTTCAACGACTCTGTCTTTTATAGCTATCTTTTTCATATTTATTCTTTTATTTTATTAATTTTCCAATATTCTTTTATCATAGCCACAGTTTCATTTGGAAGTGGCTCATAGCCGAGTTTTTTCGCAGCAGCTTTGGCACTCTCATCACTAAATGCCCACTCAAAAAATTTAACTACCTTTTTATTGTTTTCAGTTTTATCATTAGGTAGTAAAATAAAAGTAGCTGCTACGATAGGATAGCTCCCTTTTCCAGCAGAATATGCCAAAATATCATAAAAGTTTTCTTTTATACTAAAGTTTGAATTTGCCGCTGCTTTTGCGAAATTTTCAGGAGTAGCTTTGGCCCAATCGCCGTCTTTTGTTTGTAAAGTAGCCACGTTTAGTCCGCTTGAAAGTTTATAAGCATACTCAATGTAGCCTATAGAATAAGGAATTTGCTTTATAGAGCTTGCAACAAGTGGATTGCCATTTGCCGGTACGACTTTAGCACCCCAATTTATAGTTTTATTAGCGCCGTATTTTGTTGCCCAGCTTTCATTTGCTTTTGAAAGATAGCTAGTAAAATTAAAAGTCGTTCCACTAGAATCACTTCTAACAACAGGCGTTATCGTTTCATTTGGAAGTTTTAAATTTGGATTGTCTTTTGCTATGATTTCGTCGTTCCATTTTGTTATCTCGCCTGAAAATATACCAGCAACAGCGGCGCTTGATAGCTTGAGTTCGCCATCTTTTATGCCTTCTATATTATAAGCTAAAACAACGCTACCGATGATAGCAGGGAATTGTAATAGACCTTTTTCTTTTAGCTCATCTGTTTTAAGCGGTGAATCACTTCCGCCAAAGTCACCATTTCTATCTGTTATCGCACTTATGCCTTTACCACTTCCACCACCATTATAAGTTACTTCGTTTTTTGTAGTTTTATAGTAAAGTTTGCTCCACTCTTTGTAGATAGGAAGTGGAAAAGTAGCACCTTGACCCATTAATTTATCGGCTGCACTTAGTCCTAAAGTACCAACCAAAACCGCACAAATTGCTTTTTTTAACATATTGTCTCCTTTGATTTGTAGTGCAATTTTAACTACACTTAGAAACAAAATGGAAACATAAATGGTTTTTGGTTTGAAGTTAAATGAATCTAAATTTAAAAAATCTTAACTAGTGATATTTTGGATAAATTTAAGGTAGGAATTTAAATTTGGCACAAGGTTTTTATTTACTGCTAAAAAATAACCATTTTTAAGATTTTCATTATCATATCTGAGCTCTTTATGGTTTTCTATAGAGACGACTTTGCCACCGCTTTGAGAAAGCAAAAAATCACCAGCTGCAATATCCCAGATAGATGAGTTGCAAAATCTTGGATAAATGCTAGCCTTGCCCTCTACTAAACGACAAAATTTCATAGCAGAACCGCATTTTACAATATCAAATTTAAACATATCGGCAAATGTCTGAGTATTTTGCGAATAACTATGACTTCCAGATATCAAAGAGTTATTTGGTATCAAATTTTCACCGATTAAAAAGCCGTTTTTATAGACTTTAGAGTTACCAGAGCTATAAAACATCTCGTTGCTAAAAGGTATATATATCACGCCTAAGACCGGTCTTCCAAATTCTATAAGAGCTATACAAACGCAAAATTCACCATTTTTGCTTATAAACTCTTTTGTGCCATCAAGTGGATCTATAAGCCAAAATTTCGAACTCTTATCCCTTTTTTCATACTCTAAAATTCGCTCTTCAGAGCAGATATCTATGCCTGTTTTTTCTAAATATGAAAATATAGCATCATTTGCAGCAAGATCAGCACTAGTAAGAGGCGATCTATCATTTTTAAAAGTTAAGTTGTAGTTGCCATAATGCTTTAAAATCGCATCTCCAGCCGCCTTAGCAGCTAGAAGTGCGATATCAGTAAGCTCTTTCATTAATCTTTAGGAGGGCAAGTAGGTCCAACGTAGAGTTGTCTTGGACGAACTATTTTTATACTATCTTGAGATTTTAGCTCCATCCATTGGCTAAGCCAGCCAGGAACTCTACCCATAACGAAGATAGCTGCGAACATCTCATTTGGAATTCCTAAAGCTTTTAAGATAAGTCCGCTATGGAAATCAACATTTGGATATAAATTTCTTGATACAAAATAATCATCATTTAACGCTATTTCTTCTATCCTACTTGCAACTTTTATAAGATTATTGTCTATTCCTATCTCATTTATAAGTTTATCTCTTAATCCTTTTAGCACTTTAGCACGTGGATCAAAGTTTTTATAAACTCTATGTCCAAAGCCCATTAGGCGGAATGGATCGTTTTTGTCTTTTGCTTTTTTAATAAACTCATCAACCCTATCTGGAGTTCCTATCATCTCAAGTTGTCTTATAACACCTTCATTCGCACCGCCATGAGCATGACCCCAAAGCGCACCTATACCAGCACTTATACAAGAATACGGATGAGCGTGAGTAGAGCCCACAGTTCTAACAGTAGTAGTAGAGGCATTTTGCTCATGGTCAGCATGCAGCATCAAAACAGTATCAAAAGCCTTTACTTCGATAGGTCTTAGATCGACTTTATTATGTGGAAACGCTCTTAACATATATAAGAAGTTCTCAGTAAATCCACGATCCAAATCCGGATAAATCACAGGAAAGCCACGAGTATAACGATAATGAAACGCTATAAAAGTAGGAATTTTAGCCACTAAACGCTTCGCAAGTTCCATATAGTCTTTCATATCATCAAAGTTCATATCTCTTTTATAGTAAGCACTCATAGTAGCGACGCTTGCTTGAAGAACTGCCATAGGATGTGCTTTATCAGGGAAACAATCAAAGAGCTTTAGCATTTTTTCATTTAAAAAGCTTCTTTCTTTTAGTTCGCGTCTAAATGACTCTAGCTCTTCTGGGCTTGGAAGATGTTTATTTAGCAAAAGATAAACAACATCAAGATAAAGTTTATTTTCTGCTAACCACGCTATATCATATCCGCGGTGCATCAATTCACCTTTTTCACCATCTATAAACGTGATAGCTGATCTACACATAGCAGTGCTAGTATAGCCCCTATCAAACGTAAACATACCAGTATCTTTATAAAGCGTAGAGATATCAATAACGCTAGGTCCTTTAGTTCCATCTAATATAGGAAACTCATAACTCTTGCCATTTCTATTATCAGTAAGTGTTACGGTATTGCTCATTTCAATCCTTTAACTTGAATTTTCGTTTAATTCTATCCAAATTTTATTTAAAGAAGCTCATTATCACACACTAAAGTTATCCTTTAAGCCTACTTTTAAGAAAGAATATAAATTTTATCATTGTCAAAGCTACTATCGCCTCAAATAAACTTGCCAAAATAAATGAAAAATACAGCTCTTGACTGATATTTCCAGCATTATATGCTATCGTTGCAGTGGCGATAAGAAGAGTGAGTGGCATAGATAAAGAAAGCCCAAAAAGCAAAGAATCAAAGCTTCCTAAACGTTTTAAAAATATCACACTAGAAGCAACTCTTATAATAGTCATAAATACAAGCATCAAAAATGCGTTGCTTAGAACACCGGGCATAAACAGAGATTTTAAATCCACAGTCGAGCCTATATAGACAAAAAACGTAGGCACTAAAAAACCAAAACCAAAGCTACCAAGCTTATGAGGAAGATCTTTTTTATGGTCAAAAAACGTCGCTATAAAGCTACCTGCGATGAATGCCCCAAAAGCTATTTCTAAATTTAAATAGATCATCGCAGCAACAGTCGCAAAGAAAAGCGCCATAGAAAGTCTTATGTCTTTTTCATCTTTATCATAATGAGGCATAAGTAGCACTTTTAAATTTGGATACCACCAAAAAAGCACTTCAAGCCCCTTAAATCCAAGCACACAAAGCACCATAAAAAGGATAAAATAATATATGCTATTATAAAATTGTGCGTTATCCCCAAACTCTACGTAAGCACCAACCATAGTTATTATAACTATGCTTATGACTTCGCCTATACTTCCTGTTATCATAGCTAAATTTAACCAAGGCTCGTTTTTGCCATACTCTTTAAAAAGAGTAGATAAAATCCCAACAGACATAAGCGGTACTACTATTACGACCAAAAATGCTGGAGATATCAATATACTAAGAAGTCCTGCTAAGATATAAAGTATAGCTATATAAGAAAGAACTAGCTTTATAACACTTTTTTCGATTTTAAAAAATGATTTTAAGTCTATCTCTGTTCCTGCTAAAAACATTAGATAAAAAAATCCCACCTCTGCTACTATTCGAAACAGTTCGCTTTGTGGGATAAAACCAAAAAAGCCAAAAAGAATTCCTAAAATGATCTCTATAGGAGCGATAGGTATTTTAGAGATTTTCGAAAAATATGGCGATATAAAGATTATAAACGCCAAAACCAGCAAAATAGAGAGTTCGTTAGTGGCACTGTGTTGCAAACTCAAAGCCTCGTTTTTTTAACTCTGCTATGTCTTTACTAGCAATCTCGCCACTAGTAGTAAGATAATCGCCCACGACAATGGCACTAGCTCCATTTTCTAATATCTCATATTGTCTATCGCCAAGGATTACCTCTCTACCGCCAGCTACCATTATGCGGGTATTTGGCAAGGCTTTGGCTGTATCTTTAAGCAGTCTTAGAGCTTCATCGGCACTAAGTTTTGGCTCTTTGATTTTCAAAGCGGGATTTGGGATAAAGAAATTTACCGGACTTGTAAAAGGATTTAGCTCTTTTAATGAGTTTCTAAAACTTATCCTATCTTCATTGCTCTCACCAAGACCATAAATCCCGCCACAGCAAAGCTCAAGCCCCGCTCTTTTGGCATTTAAATTTGTCTGAAATCTCTCATCCCAGCTATGAGTGGAGCAGATTTTAGGGAAGTATTCACGGCTTGTTTCAAGATTGTGATTATAGCTGAAAATTCCAGCATTTTTTAGCTCTTTTAAACTCTCATAACTAGCACTTCCATTACAAGCTATCAGCAGCAGTTCGGGTACCTCTTTTTGCAAAACTCTAGCCACTTCACATATAAACTCTAGCTTTTTATCATCAAGTCCCCTACCGCTAGTAACCAAGCAAAAGCCAAGAGCTTTATTAGCCTTAGCCATTTTGGCCTCTTTTAAAATTTGCTCTATGCTCTTTTGTTTATATCTATTTATATCAGCTTTTACATGAGCGCTTTGAGTACAATACGCGCAATCCTCAGGGCAGTTGCCACTACTAACATTACATATCGCACAGAGCATTACTACTTTATTCATCATCACTTACCTCTTTTTTAAATTTACACTGGGGACACTCTTTGAAATTGCCTTTTTTTAGCTCTTTTAAGACCATAGGCTTACCGCAGTTAGGGCAGTTTTCTCCAGTCGGTTTGTATCTGCTTATAAAGTTACATTTTGGGTAGTTTAAACAGCCATAGAATTTACCTTTTTTGCTAATTCTCTCGACCAATTCTCCGCCACAATCAGGGCATTGAACGCCGATTTTAGACGGCTCTTTTTTTTCAAATTTATTAGAGTTAGCTAGGTTTCTGCTATATTTACATTTTGGAAAATTCAAACAAGCTATAAACTCGCCAAATCTACCTTTTCTTTTGACTAGTTCTCCACCGCAATCAGGGCATTTCTCACCTATAGGCTCGGCTACTTTTTGGCTTTTTATATTTGTTTTTCCTTCATCGATCTGTTTGATAAAAGGGCGATAAAAGTTAGATAAAACCTCTTGCCAATCAGCTTTATTTTCGGCTATATCATCAAGTTTTTCTTCCATTTTAGAAGTAAATTCACTATCTACAATATCTTTAAAATTCTCTTCTAATACTGAAGTTATAGTAAATGCGATATCATTTGGGATTAATTGCTTTTTTTCTATTTTTACGTAATCACGGCTTGTCAAAAGCGAAATAGTAGGCGCATAAGTAGATGGTCTTCCTATACCTAAGCTCTCTAGTTTTTTTACAAGTCCGGCCTCAGAGTAGCGACTAGGTGGTTCGGTAAAATGACTTTGTGATTTTATATTTTGCAGCTCTAGCCTATCTGAAACATTTAAATTTGGCAAGATCTTATCTTTATCAAGATCGCCATAAACTTTATAAAATCCATCAAATATGACTTTTCTACCAGATATTTTATACACTGCACTTGCACTTTTAACAAATACGCTTTGAAGCATAGATACGCTAGGACTCATCTGAGACGATAAAAATCTATTATAAATGAGAGTATAAAGTTTTAGCAGATCTTTTTCCAAAAACTTAGCCGCAATCTCTGGAGTAAAGCTCAAATTTGTAGGGCGAATAGCCTCATGAGCTTCTTGCGCTCCTTTGCTTTTAGTAGCGTAAATTTGAGCTTTTGATGGTAAGTATTTATCTCCAAATTCGCTCTTTATGAGCTTTCTTGCAGACTCAACTGCTTCTTTGGCCAAATTTAAGCTATCTGTTCTCATATATGTGATAGCTCCCATAAATCCGTTATTTGTCTGCACGCCTTCATATAAAGTTTGTGCTAGCATCATAGTCTTTTTAGGACTAAAGCCCAAACGATTTGACGCGCTTTGTTGCAAAGTAGAAGTCATAAATGGCGGTTGTGGGCTAGTTTTTCTCTCTTTGCTTTCGATATTATCTACACTAAATTCTTCAAATTTAAGACGCTCTACTATAAAATTTGCACGCTCAGAGTTTGTAATAGTAAGTTTTTCTATCTTTTGATTTTCAAATTGTATAAGTTCAGCTTCAATGTCTTTTTTAAATTTAGTATCAATGCTAAAATACTCAATAGGTTTAAATTCTCTAATCTCACGCTCACGATCAACTAGGATTTTAAGAGCTGAGCTTTGGACGCGTCCTGCACTAAGACCACGCTGAATTTTTGCGTTTAAAAGCGGACTTAGCTTGTAGCCGACTATCCTATCTAAAAGCCTTCTAGCTTGTTGAGCATTTACGCTGTTCATATCAAGCGTTCTTGGGCTTTTAAGTGCATTTTGTATGGCTGATTTAGTTATCTCGTGAAAAACGATACGCGGCATCGACTCAGGCTTCTTTCCGATCGCCATAGCGATATGGTATGCTATGGCTTCACCTTCTCTATCCTCATCGGTCGCTAGATAGATGGTATCAGCACTCTTAGCAAGCTCTTTTATCTCTTTGACTATTGCAGAGTGGTCGCTACTAATCCTATACTCAGGAGAAAATTTATCATCTTCTATTTTGATACCAAAACTCGACTTTGGAAGGTCTCTTATGTGACCTTTACTAGCTATGACTTTATACTCATTGCCTAAAAAATTCTTTATAGTTTTTGCTTTTGCCGGGGATTCTACGATTATCAATTTGCTCATTTTAAACCCTAAATTTATTTGGCGTAATTCTATCAAAAAAATATTAAAAATGCCAAAAATCAACGTAGCAAATTCAAAAAACAACCGCACTAGGGCAATAGTCTAGTTTATATCAACACAGATGATTATAAATGCCATTTATCAAGCCTTCATATCGATCACATAGCGAAACTCTCCAGAGCCATTTGTAAGCCTCTCATAGACTTCATCGATTTGCGATGGCGATACTATTATAGTTTCAGGGTAAATTTCATTTTCAAGCGAAAAATCCATCATCTCTTGCGTCTCTTTAATCCCACCAATGAGTGAGCCATATACCTTTTTACCAGCTTTATGCACTAGCTCAGTAACGCTTATGCTAGGCGCTACCTCATAAGGCGGAAGTCCCACAATAGCTAATTCTCCGCCATATTTAAGCAGATCTATATAAGCTCCCACTTCATACTTAGTCGGTATAGTAGATATGATAAGATCAAATCTCTCATTAACCAAATTTTTATCATTTGTAGTATAGAAATTACTAACCCCAAGCTCTATAGCTTGAGATTTTTTCTTATCATTTCTAGCAAATACGCTAACACTAGCCCCCATCTTAACAGCATATTTCACAGCCATCATCCCAAGACCACCAAATCCAGCCACACCGACTTTATCACCGGCTTTTATCTTAGAAAATTTAAGTGGCGAATATGTAGTTATCCCAGCACACAAAAGTGGCGCTACCTTATCTAATGGCGCATTTTTCGCCACTTTGATAGCAAATTTCTCACTCACAACTATATTATTAGAGTATCCACCATATGTATTCTCACCACCATGAAAGCAATCGCTAGAATTATAAGTATATATAGTCTTACCACGCTCACAAAACTGCTCCATACTAGCCTTACACGCATCGCACTCTCCGCAGCTATTTACCATACATCCTACCCCAGCATAATCCCCAACTTTAAATTTACTCACATTTTTACCCACAGCGACCACTTGTCCGGCTATCTCATGACCAGGAACGCATGGATAAATAGTCCCGCCCCACTCATCTCTAGCCGTGTGAATATCGCTATGGCATATCCCGCTATACAAAATTTCAATCAAAATATCCCCATCACCCAAGCTATGGCGAGTGAATTCAAAAGAGCTAAATTTAGAATCCTTTGATAGCAACGCATATCCCTTAGCAGGGATTTTGTCTGTGAAAATACTCATCTTATATCCTTTAATTGATTTTGGTAAATTTTATCTAAATTTATTAATGTTTTAGTTAAACATTACAAAAAAATCTTAAATTTAATTATTTAATAAATATTAAAATTTATTCTGATTTAAAAATATTAAATTAATAGTTAAAACCTATCAAAAAATAGGTTTTAAAGAAGATAGGCAAAATTTGCTTTTTAACTTAGCTTGTGATACAATCCCAAAAAATGATACTTGGGAATAAAAATGAAAAGCTATGATGAAAGTTTAAATGATCTATTAACCACGGCAGTGGCGTGGGATAGGATCGAGCGTATTCCACTTAGCGCAGCTAGAGATAGAATAGCTTGTGAAGATATCGTTGCTAAGCGTGACTATCCGGAATTTCCTACATCGGCTATGGATGGATACGCTATCAAATTTGAAGATCTAAAATTAAAAAAACTAAAGATTTTAGGTTCGCTTCCAGCGGGCTCGCAAAGCAAAAATATAAATTTAAAAAATGGAGAATGTCTAAAAACATTCACAGGAGCTCTTCTTTGCGATGGTAGCGATACGATAATCCCGATCGAAAATGTAAATGTAGAAGGCGAAAATATAGAGATATTACAAGGCGTCACAAAAGGTTTTGCCGTGCGTCTAGTAGGAGAAAGCTACAAAAAAAATGATATTCTTATTAAAAAAGGCACAAAACTTGGCTACTCAGAGCTTGGGCTTTTAGCCGAACTTGGGATTAGCTACGTAAATGTATATCTGCGTCCAAAAGTTGCTGTTCTTAGTACCGGTAGTGAGATAGTAGATATCGGTGAGAGACCTAAAAATAGTGCTCAAATTCATAGCTCAAACCATATCGCCATCGCAAATATGGTAGCTTGTATGAATTGCGAAGTCATTACATTGCCTATTATAAAAGACGATCATGACTTGATAAAACAAGCCGTTATAAACACTTTAAAAAGTGTGGATTTCATCATCACGACAGGCGGAGTGAGTGTTGGGGATTTTGATTTTATGCGTGATATTGTAAAAGAATTTGAATTAGTAGTAAATAAGGCTACTATTAAGCCAGGTCGTCATATAAAAGTGGCAAAACTAGGCGAAAAATACATATTTGCACTTCCTGGATTTCCGTATTCGGCTATGGTTACTTGCGCTCTTTATTTCAGAGAGTTTATAGACAAACTGCTTGGAGTGAAAGAAAACTACAAATTTAAAGCGATTTTAGCAGAGGATTATCATAAAAAATCGCCTTTTGAAGAGTTTAGCGCAGCAAGTGTGACAAATGAAAACGGAGTTATAAAGATATCTACAAGGGCTAAAAAATCAGGCTCATCGGCGATAGTTACAAATTTAAACAACAAAGCCGTATTATTACGAGCTAAAACTAGCTTAAAAAAAGGCGAGGTAGTAGAATACATAACTATGGTTTAAATAGATAAAATTTGGACTAAATTTAAATATAGAAGAGCAGATATGGCAACAAATAGCGATTTTATAAATAAATTTATTATTGATTTTTGTAATTCTTGATAAGTATGGCAAAAACAGCAACAAAGCAAAATCTTAAAACGTGAATTATTTTAGGCTATTTAAGTCTAAACTAGCTATAATAACTGCTAAATTTAAAGAAAGACAAAGGATAAAAATGAATATCTTGATAACCGGAGGAGCTGGATATATCGGCTCTCACGTTTTAAAAGCTCTGTTAGAAGAGGGCGGGCATAATATAACTGTTATAGATAATTTTTACACAGGTAGCAAAGAGGCGTTAATAACGCTTGAAAAGGTTGGGAAATTTGAGTTTATAAAATGCGATTTAGCTGATACTTCTAGCCTTAGGGAGATTTTTAGAGAGCGTAATTTTGAAGCGATCATACATTTTGCAGCGTATATAGAAGTATTTGAAAGCACTCAAAAACCACTGAAATATTATCTAAATAACACGGCAAACGCCGCAAATTTAATAAATTTAGCTATTGAATATGGCGTGAGTAAATTTATATTTAGCTCGACTGCTGCTACTTATGGGGAGCCAAAAAATGGCGTAGTTGATGAACAAAGTGAGCAAAATCCGATAAATCCATATGGCAGAAGTAAGCTTATGACAGAGTGGATCTTAAAAGACGCTGCACTTGCAAATAGGGATTTTAAATTTGGTATTTTGCGTTATTTTAACGTAGCTGGAGCGAGTTCTGATGGGCTTATCGGTCAAAACTATCCAAATGCTACTCACTTAGTCAAGGTTGCTGTGCAAACTATTGTTGGAAAAAGAGAAAGTATGAGTATTTTTGGGAATGATTATGCTACAAAAGATGGAACTTGCATAAGGGATTATATCCATATAGAAGATCTTGCAAGTGCTCATTTGGCGGTACTTGAGTATCTAAAAACAAATGATAGTGATATATTTAATGTTGGCTATGGCAAAGGATTTAGCGTAAAAGAGGTCATTCAAACAGCTAAAAAAGTCAGCGGAGTGGATTTTAAAGTATTAAACGCCCCGCGCCGTGAGGGCGATCCGGCTATGCTTATATCAGACGCTAGTAAGCTTAGAAATAAAACTAGTTGGAAGCCAACTCGCGAGAATTTGGAGCTCATCATTAGCTCAGCTTTAGAGTGGGAGAAAAAACTTAAATAAGTTTTTCATAAAAATCGTTTGAGTTTATAAATTTAAAAATTAGGTTTGCAATGGCTTTAAATCTTATATCAAGTATCGTAGTTTTCAGTCTTCAGATGCTTATAAATTTCTTTTTAACTCCTTTTATCTTAAAGGTTTTAGGAGATGAAGCGTATGGATTTTTAGGTCTTGCAAACTCATTTGTAAATTACGGCTATATCTTAACTTTGATTATAAACTCAGTCGCAGGACGCTTTGTGGCGTATGAATACCACAGAGGAAACCTCTTACGAGCAAACAAATACTACTCATCTGTTCTTTCTGTAAATTTCATATTTTGTATTTTTATCTGCGTGGTTTGTTCTGCTTTTATACTAAATTTAAAAGAGTTTATAAACGTTTCAGAAGCCCTAGTAGATGATGTCAAGCTCACTATGGCGTTTTATTTTATAAATTTTTGTTTAGGACTTTTTAACGCGGTTTTAACTATAAGTGCTTTTGTGAAAAACAAGCTTTATATGATTTCGCTTAGAAATGCCATTTCGACTGCGATTTTCGCGTTTGTTTTGGTGGCGCTATTTTATATTTTTAAGCCGATGATCTACTACACTGCGGTTTCTGCACTGTTAGCGTCGATTTTTGTATTTATTAGCGCGATTTATATAACAAAAAAACTACAAACCGGGCTTAAGTTTAGGCTGAAGTATTTTAGGCTAAATTTGATTAAAAAGCTCATAAACTCAGGAGCTTGGAATAGCTTTAATATGCTAAGTCATACTTTGATAAATGGCATTGACTTGCTACTTTGCAATATCTTTATAAACGCATCTTCTATGGGAATTCTCTCTGTATCAAAAGCTGCTATTTTGATAGCTGAGTCATTTATAGGTACTGTTGGCGCGACTTTTATGCCTAAATTTATAGAGCTATACTCAAAACAAAGTATAAATGATCTCATAAACGAAGTGAAGTTTTGCTTAAAAACGTTGGCTTTTATAAGTATCTCTCCAGTAGCTGTATTTGTGGTGCTTGGAAGTGAATTTTATACCCTTTGGCTACCTTTTAAAACTGCTTATGAGATAAGTTTTATTTATAATCTTTCTCTCATCGCTTTAATACCTGTGATTTTTATAGCATCTATGCAGCCTCTTCTTAGTTTAAACACGGTTACAAATAGGCTTAAACGCCCTGCCATCGCAAATCTTATTATGTCTTTTAGTGTTGTTACTTTTCAGCTGATTTTTATAAAAGATTTCGGGCTTTATTCTATCGCGATTTGCGCAAGTAGTGGATATTTGGCTAGAATAATTTTATTTGATATACCAAATGCCGCAGTAAATTTAAATCAAAAAATAAGTCTATTTTATCCGGTATTTTTAAGAAATGTTTCTGTTTTTGGGCTTATTTTAGCTTGTTTATATGTGATGCATAGCTTTTTTGTGGTAACTACTTGGAGTAAATTTGTAATTTATGGATTTTTTATGCTTTTGGTCGGATATGCTTTGAGTCTGTTTTTTATATTTGACAAATTTGAGATGTCTGTTTTGATGAGAAAATTTAGCCTAGTACTTAACAAAAATAGGAGAAGCCTATGAAGGTTTTATTTGTCATCTCGACTCTTAGAGCAGGTGGCGCTGAGAGAGTCGCTAGCACTTTAGCTCATAAATTTAGTCAATGTTTTGACGTAACTCTTTTAAAATTTGATAACGACAAGCCGTTTTATGAGCTAGGAGATGAAGTAAAGCTAAAAGAGCCGGGTTTAAGCGTAAGCGACAAGGGAATTTGGGGAAATTTAAAAAAGAGATTTGGCAAGATATTTTGGATAAGAAAATTTATAAAAGATGAAAAATTTGATCTAGTTGTGTCGTTTATGGATAGTACGAATTTACTTGTGATACCAGCAAATTTGGGTTTAAAAAGCAGACTTATCATAACTGAGCATAGTTATCATAAATTTCTAAGCATAAAATGGCAGATATTAAAAAGAATTTTCTATCCGCTTGCAGATGCTCTTGTCGTTCTTACAAAAGAGGATTTAAGGCATTATGATTTTGTAAAATCAAAAGTAATCTATAATCCTATGTTTTTACAGGGTTTTGATGCCAAACTAGAAAAAGAAAATTTGATCTTGTTTGTAGGACGCCTTATAAAAGTAAAGGGTTGCGATATATTTTTACGCAGTTTAAATTTGATAAAAGATGATCTAAAAGAGTGGAAAATAGCTGTTTTGGGCGATGGAGAAGATAAAGAGAGCTTATGTAAATTAGCTTTAAATTTAGGGCTAAATGTAGAGTTCAAAGGAGCCGTAAATAATATATCTGATTACTATAAAAAAGCTAAAATTCTAATTCTTAGCTCAAGAAGCGAAGGGCTAGGAAATGCCTTTATAGAGGCGATTTTTTACGATGTCCTTAGGGTGGCGACTCCTACAAGCGGCGCAAAAGAGTTGATAAATGATGGATTTGATGGTCTTTTAAGCGAAGATTTTGAGCCACAAAGTTTAGCTAAAAAGATCAAAATAGCTTTAGGATATGATCTAAGGTTGGTTGAAAATGCAAGATCTAAAAGAGATAAATTTGAGCTAGAAACTATTTTTAAAGAGTGGGAAAATTTGATAAAAGAAGTCGTAAAATGAAAATACTTTTTTTTATATCAGCCATTAGAAATGGTGGAGCTGAGCGGGTTTTACAAGCTTTAAGTAACGCTTTTTTAGAGATAAATCATAGTTGTGAAATAGTGTATTTTGAAGAAGATCTTCATCTTTATGATTTTAAGTGTAAAAAGACACATTTAAATATATATCAAAATACAAGTCTTTTATCTAAATTTAGTAAATTTATAACTATAAGAAAATTCATAAAAAGTAAAAAACCAGACGTCATCATCTCGTTTATGGATCAAACAAATATAAATTTGATAATTTCAACTATGTTTATGAAAAGAAATTTGATTATAACAGAACACGTTAGCCACGACCTTTTGAAGTCTAGGATTTGGAGATTTATCAGGGATTTTAGCTATAGATTTGCTAGCGGACTTAGTGTGCTTAGTAAGGCTGATTTTGAGTATTATAAATTTGTCAAAAATAGAGCCATTATATACAATCCGATTTTTGAATTTAAAAATGGTGAAAATATACAAAAAGAAGATATTATATTAAGTGTTGGGCGGCTTGAGTTTGTTAAAGGCTATGATATTTATTTTGAAGCTTTAAGTTTGATAGATAAAAATTTACTTAAAAAATGGAAAATTTGCGTAGCAGGAAGTGGAAGCTTAGAAGCAGATCTTAAGAAAATGGCTCTAAATTTGGGCTTGCAAATAGACTTTTTAGGCTATAAAGAAGACATTGTTAAGCTTTATAAAAAAGCTAAAATTCTAAGTTTAAGTTCGAGAAGCGAAGGACTTGGAAATGTTTTAATAGAAAGCATATTTTACGGTTGTGCTAGAATTTCAACTCCTACAAATGGGGCAAAAGAGTTGATAAATGATGGCTTTGACGGATTTATAAGTGAAGATTTTAGTCCTAAGGCTTACGCCTTAAAGCTTGAAAAAATGCTAAAAAATAGCGATTTATTAAGCAAATTTAGTGCAAATGCGAATTTGAGAAAACCACAATTTAAGATAGAAAATATCATAGATCAGTGGCAAACATTTATAAAAGAGTGTGAAAAATGAAAAAGATGAGTGTATTTATATATTCTATGGCAGGAGGCGGTGCTGAAAGAGTAGTGAGCAACCTTTTAACAGAGCTTGTAAAAAAGTATGAAATCCATCTGATTTTGATGAATGATAGAATTTTTTATGAAATTCCAAGTAGTGTAAAGCTACACTTTTTAGAGCGTTCAAAGCCGTTTGAAAATGGGTTTTTGAAGCTTATAAAGCTTCCTTTTTTGGGTCTAAAATACAAAAAACTTTGTAAAAATTTGGGTATTGATTTACATTTTGTTTGGATGAATAGACCTTGTTATGTGGCTGGATTTGCTAGAGTATTTGGCGATAAAAAACTTCTTGTGATGAACGAGTGTTCGACTCCTAGCGTTCTTTATAAAGTGCCAAATTTCAAAAGTTGTATAAGCAAAACTCTGCTTAAATGGCTCTATCCAAAAGCTGATTTTATCTATCCAAATTCACAAGGAAATTTAGACGATTTACGTGATAATTTCGGTATAAATCCTACTAAAATGAGAGTTTTATACAACGCTTTAAATTTAGAAGAGATAAAAGAAAAAAGCAAAGATGAAATTTCTCAAACAAAGCCGTTTTTTTTGAGTGTTGGTAGGCTTGATAAAGGTAAAAATCACGAGCTTTTGATAAGAGCTTATGCAAATTTAAAAAACTGCGATAAGGATCTTTTGATACTAGGCGATGGTCTCTTAAAAGAGCATCTACAAAACGTTATAAATGAGCTAAATTTAAATGGCCGAGTAAAGCTTTTAGGGTTTGACAATAATCCATATAAATATATGTCAAAATGCTATGCTTTTGTTTTTGTAAGCCTTTTTGAAGGCTTCTCAAACGCTCTTATAGAAGCACTTGCTTGTTCTAAACTAGTCATTTCAAGCGAACATAAAAGTGGCGCAAAAGAGCTACTTGGAGATAACAAATGGGGCGTTTTAGTTCCTTTAAACGATGAAGTCGCCACTACTAAAGCTATGCAAAAAGCTTTAGATGATCCTCTTTGGGTGAAAATTTATGAAAAAAACGCTATCATAAGAGCAAAACTCTTTGATAAGAAAGAAATAGCCCAGCGGCTTACTATAGAATTAGAGGATATGTATGAAAAACTTGGTTAATTTTTTGTCTCTGTTTAGATCAAATACATTTATATTGATTATTTTAGCATATGCTTTTAGCGTGATTTGTAGATTTGAATGGACATATTGGGCCAGTAATTACGCTGAGTTTTTTTGGAACAACGAGCTTATGATAAGCACAAATGACGGATATGCGTTTGCAGAGGGCGCTAGGGACTATTTAGCTGGATTTCATCAGCCAAATGATCTTAGCTTTTATGATGCTCCGCTTTGCTTAGTAAGTGCTTTTTTGGTTAAAATAACTCCATTTTCTCTAGAAACCATACTTGTTTATTTAAGCGTTTTTTTAGCCGGACTTGTGGTTATACCTATAATTCTCATCGCAAGAGAGATCGGTGATATAAAAGCTGGGTTTATAGCCGCACTACTAGCAAGTATCGCAAATAGCTATTATAACCGCACTATGGCTGGGTATTATGATACTGATATGCTTATCATCGTAATGCCTGTTTTTATCTTTTGGGGGCTTATAAGACTTAGTATTAAAAAAGATAGCTTGTCATTTTTGATCACTTCGTTTTCTATGCTTATTTATAGCTGGTGGTATCCATCAAGCTTCTCTTTAAATGCGGCTATTACGCTATTTTTTGGACTTTATACTTTTATCTTTGATAGAAAAAATATTTTAAACTATCAAGCTATTTTGTTTATGATAGTCGCCATAACAAATATAGAGTATATCTATAGAGGCATTTTTATACTGGTGCTTTTTGTGATTTTTAGATTTAGGCCAAATTTAGTAAATTTAAAATTTATGCTCATTGTAGCTGTAGTCGTATTTGGGGCTTTTGTAGCTTTTGGCGGACTAAATCCTATCTGGTTTCAACTTAAATTTTATATATTTAGAAGTGTTAGCGATAGTGATGACGTGATGTTTAAGTATTTTAACGTAAATCAGACTATAATGGAGTCAGGCATCGTAGATACCATTCTTTTTGCACAGAGGATAAGTGGAAGCGTGGTTGTATTTTTGCTTTCATTAGCAGGATACATACTGCTTTGCTTTAAAAATAGACTATTTTTGATAACGCTTCCTATGGTTGCTCTTGGATTTTTGGCTTTAAAAGGCGGGCTTAGATTTACTATTTATGCTGTTCCTTTTATGGCTTTTGGGTTTGGATTTATACTATCTTACTTTTTAAATTTGATAAAAATAGACAAAAAGCAGCGTAAGATTATACTCTATTTAGTCGGAATTTTTAGTTTTTTGCCGTTTGTAATTTTAGCATTTTTGCAGTTTATAAATGGTGAGTTTTTAGATGAATTTAAACTTTTAGCGCCTATTTTTGTGATAGTTTATACTCTGTATTATTTTAAATTTAGAAAAGACGCTAAAATGATGATACTATTTCTAGCAGTATTTTTTGCGATCATTCCAAGTATGATACACATTTATGAGTATAAACCGCTTACTGTATTTATGAATAGCGAAGTAAAGGTTTTAGATAGGCTAAAAAACATCGCAGATAGAGAGGATTACACTATTGCATGGTGGGATTATGGATATGGGATTAGGTATTATAGCGATACAAAGACTTTGATAGATGGCGGAAAACATTTAGGGCGTGAAAACTTTGCCGTGAGTTTTGCTCTATCTAAGCCACAAGAATCTTCGGCAAATATGGCTAGACTTGAGGTAGAATATACAGAAAAAGCCTTTAGCGATAAAAATAAGAGCTCAAATTTAAATAGAATGTTAAAAGACTTTGGGATACCTAATGTAAATGAATTTCTGCTATCTTTAGGGGATCAAAATTTCACTACTCCTCCAAAAAGTCGCGATATTTACTATTATTTACCAGATCGTATGATCCAAATTTTCCCAGTTGTAACAAAGTTTTCAAGGCTTGATCTTATCAGCGGTAAGGAGTTTAGCGATCCATTTTTTATACCATCAACTTCATTTGTACAAGGCAAAGATGGTATTATTTTAAGTGAGGGCATCATAATCTCAAATGACGGAACTAACATATCATTTAACGGCAAAACGTTTAGAACAAATACATACATACAAACAAAATACGATGAGAACGGAACGCTTAAAAAAGATATTCATCATATAGATGATACTGGAATGTTTTATATCGTATATATGGCTGATTATGGTAGATTTTTGATAATGGATAAAGAGATGTTTAGCTCTACATATATAAAGCTTTTCGTGCTTGAAGATTATGACGCAAATATTTTTGAGCCAGTCATTTTAGACCCAAGCGCGAAAGTTTATAGGCTCAAAAAATAGGAGAAGTTTATTCGCACAGCAGTAAAAGTGTTAGTTTATGTGTGAAGTAAAAATAAAAAAGGTTAAAAACCTAAATTTAATCCGCGTTAGTCGGATAGATAACTTTAGGGGTTTTGAAAGGGCGTAGCCCTTCATCGCAAAGCTGGGCTTGGCTCAGCTGCGAAGTCAAAAATAAAAAAAGGTTTTAAGCTATGGCAAGAATTGGTTTTTTATCGCACTCTGATATGAGCGTCTATTACTTTAGAAGTCCTATAATGAGAGCTTTAAAAGCACGTGGGCATGATGTTTTTGCGATCATTCCAGATGGCGTTTATACTAGCAAAGTGCAGAGTGAATTTAAAACAGCCGTGTATGATATAGATAAAGCTAGTCTAAATCCTATGCGGGTTTATAAAGACACAAATGACCTTGCAAAAGTTTTAAAATCATTAAATTTAGATATGCTTCAAACAGGAGCTCATAAATCAAATGTGTTTGGCTCATGGGCAGCAAAAAAAGTAGGTATAAAAACTATCATAAATTTAGTTGAAGGACTTGGAAGCTTTTATATCCACAATGATATCAAAACTTTAATTGTTAGAAAAATTATAGAGTTGCTTTATAAAAGAGCATTTAAGATAAGCGATGCTTGTATTTTTGTAAATGACAGCGATCCTGATTATATGATAAAAAAAGGTCTTATAGATAAATCAAAAGTAAGGCGTATAAAAAGTGTCGGTGTAAATGCTTCTGAATTTGATCCAAATTTAGTAGAGCCTTTTTGGCTTAGTGATAAAAAAGTCGTACTTATGGTAGGCAGAGCACTTTGGGATAAAGGCATAAGGGAGTTTTATGAGGCAGCTGGTATTTTAAGCCACAGAAAAGACTGCGAGTTTGTCTTTGTAGGTGATGGATACGCAGGAAATCCAAGTAGTGCAGATGAGCAGTTTTTGAAAAATAAAAACGTAAAATGGCTAAAATGGAGCGACAATATAAAAGAGATCTTAAAAGGCTCATATGTTTATGTTTTACCTAGCTATAAAGAGGGTTTTCCACGTACTGTTTTAGAGGCTATGAGTATGGGTCTGCCTTCAGTGGTGAGTAACTGCTCTGGAAATATCGAAGCGGTGAGTAACGGCATAAATGGGCTTGTTTGTAACACTAAAGATTCTCATTCTCTTGCTAAAAATATAGAAATTTTACTAGATGATGAAGAGCTTGCTAGTCGTATGGGTAAAAGTGCGCGTGAGTTAGTTTTAAGGCAATATGACGAACATATAATAGCAGAAAAATATTTGGAAGTTTATAAGGAATTTATAGATGTATAGGCTATTTTTTAAACGTTTTTTTGATTTTCTAGGTGCTTTGGTGCTTATCGTTTTAACAAGTCCTGTGATGATAATAGCTTTCTTTGCTATAAAAAGACGCTTAGGAAGTCCTGTTATTTTTACGCAAAGTCGCCCTGGACTAAATGAGAAGATATTTAAGATATATAAATTTAGAACTATGAGCGATGAAAGAGATGCTAATGGTGAGCTTTTGAGTGACGAGATAAGGCTAGGTGAGTTTGGGGCTAGGCTTAGAAGTCTTAGTATCGACGAGCTTCCTCAGCTTTTTAACGTGCTAAAAGGAGATATGAGCTTCATAGGGCCGCGTCCGCTTTTAGTAGAATATTTACCTTTATACAGCGATGCTCAGCGTCTTCGTCATAGTGTGCGTCCTGGCATCACAGGACTTGCACAAGTAAATGGTAGAAATGCCATAAGCTGGAGTAAAAAATTCGAATATGACAGCTTCTATGCTAGCAATCTAAGCTTTATGCTTGATCTTAAAATAGCACTTTTAACTATAAAAAAAGTTATAAAAAAAGAAGGTGTTAATCGTGAAGGTATGGCAACTACGCAAAAATTTAATGGACACAACTAATGAAACAAATTTATATTTATGGATTTAGCGGACATGGAATGGTTTCTGCGGACGTGGCTAAAGCAAATGGCTATGATGATGTGATATTTTTAGATGATGCTAGTGAGTTTAAATTTAGCCCTGATCTTCCAAAATATGATATTTTTATAGCTATAGGTAACTGTGCTATAAGGCAAAAGCTTCAAAAAAGAGTTTTGGAGTGTGGTTTTAATGTAGTAAATTTGATTCATCCAAGTGCGATTATTAGCCCAAGTGCTAAATTTGGTAAAGGTGTTTTGGTTATGCCTGGTGCTATTATCAATGCAAATGCGCTTATATATGATGGGGCTATCATAAACTCAGGAGCAGTGGTCGAGCATGATTGCGTCATAGGAGAGTTTGCGCATATCTGCCCTAGAGTTGCGTTAGCAGGAAACGTAAAAGTTGGAAAAAGAACGTGGATAGGGATAGGTAGCGTCGCTATCCAAAATGTGAGTATAAAAGACGATATTTTTATAGGCGCTGCAAGCGTGATACTAAAAGATATCTTAAATGGACAGCTTGCTTATGGAACGCCTTGTAGGGTTGTTTCTTAAGATTAAATTTAAAGAAGTTAGATAAAATTTAGAAAAAACGGAGATAAAAATGATACAAACCTGCCTTTTTCCGGTTGCTGGATATGGAACTAGATTTTTACCGGCGACTAAAAGCCTACCAAAAGAGATGCTTCCTATCCTTACAAAACCTCTCATTCATTATGGTGTAGATGAGGCCAGAGAGGCTGGTATGAGTAATATGGCATTTGTCACAGGGCGTGGAAAAAGGGCTTTGGAGGATTATTTTGATATAAGCTATGAGCTTGAGCATCAGATCGCAGGAACAAATAAAGAATATATGCTAAGCGAGATCAGAGAGCTTATGAGCTCATGCACATTTAGTTTTACGCGCCAACAAGAGATGAGAGGATTAGGGAATGCGATATACTCGGGAAAAACCCTAGTCGGAGATGAGGCTTTTGGGGTTATTTTGGCCGATGATTTATGCGTGAATGAAGACGGGGTTAATGTCTTAGCTCAAATGAGTGAAATCTATGAGAAATACCGTTGTAGTATAGTCGCAGTCATGGAAGTACCTAAAGAAAATGTAAGTAGCTATGGCATTGTAGATGGTAAATTTATCGAAGATGATCTAATAATGGTAAATGATATGATAGAAAAGCCAGATCCAAGCGATGCTCCTACAAATTTAGCTATAATCGGTAGATATATTTTAACTCCGGATATTTTTGAGATCATAGAAACTACAAAACCTGGTAAAAACGGCGAAATACAAATCACTGATGCGCTTTTAAAACAAGCTAAAAATAGTATGGTTTTGGCGTATAAATTTAAAGGACGTCGCTTTGACTGCGGAAGTGTGACTGGATTTGTAGAAGCTACAAATTTCTTTTATGAGAGCGAAAATGGTAATAAATGAGCTTAAATTTTCAAGATCAGATATGCAAAATATCAGTTCATACCAAAGACGTATGAATGATGAGCTAAAAGATGGTGAGATAGGTTACTATCATCTTCCTGATTTTGGATATGAGATCTTAAATGAAATTTCTAAATTTAAAAATAGAACCAAATTTAAAAAAGTAGTCTTGATAGGAGTAGGGGGAAGCTCTCTTGGTGTCAAGGCGATTTATGAGATGCTAGGTCCTAAAATTCCTTTGGTTTTTTTAGACAACTTAGATCCGTTTGATATAGAAAATAAGCTAAAAGATATTAAATTTAACGAAACTCTTTTTATTCTCTCTAGTAAATCAGGAACAACTATAGAACCTATAAGTATTTACAAATATATTTTGGACTTATATAAACCTAAAACTTTTGAAAATTTCATAGTTATTACAGATGTTGATAGCAAACTAGAAGCTTATGCCAAACCAAATATCGCAGTTTTTAATATACCAAAAAATGTCGGAGGTCGCTTTAGCGTACTTTCTGCTATCGGACTTGTACCGCTTGAGCTTTGTGGTGTAGATACCAAAAAAATGCTTGATGGTGCATTGTCTTGTAAAAAGCAGTTTTTAGAAGAGGGCGATGATACGATATTGCAAAAAGCGTATCATTATGCAACGCATAAAAATGCAAAAATAAATGTTTTGTTTAGTTATAGCACAAGACTAAAAAGTTTTAACGACTGGTATGTGCAACTTTGGGCGGAGAGTTTAGGAAAAAAACGTGGCTATAAAAGAGTGGGACTTACTCCAGTCGGACTCATAGGAAGCAAGGACCAGCACTCTTTTTTACAGCTTATAATGGAGGGTGTAAAAGACAAAACGGTTACTTTTATAACACTAAAAGATCATTCTAGTGCTATTTTGGTACCAAATTTAAGTCTAAAGAATTTAGAAAGTTGTGATTTTGCAAATTCGCTTTATATGGGCGATATCATTAATGCCCAAGCAAAATCTACTATGCAAGCATTACTTGGGGAAAATATCAGTATTGATACCATAAGTCTAGATGTTTTAGATGAGTGGCATGTCGGATTTTTAGTGTATTATTATGAGCTACTTACAAGCGCAGTTGGGCTTATGCTAGGTATAAATACGTATGATCAACTAGGAGTTGAAGTAGGCAAAAGGATACTTAAAAATTTACTTTATGAAAGAGATAAAATATAAGTCAATGTCTATTTTTGTAAATATCACATTATTTGGTGCCTTAAATATAGGCGTAATGTTTTAGCAAGAAGCTAGATTAAAGGAAATTATATTGCAAACAGCTAGTAAAATGAGTGTAGAAATCGATAAAGACTATATTCATATTTTAGCTGATATTGACCATAGCATTTATGCGTAAAGCATTATTCTAAAGATATCAAAATTTAAAAGGAAAACGATGAAAAAATATATTTTTGTTTTTGCTTTAGCTCTACCTTTGTTCGCTCAAGATAGACTAATTCATGTTTATAAGTCGCCAACATGTGGTTGTTGTGGGCTTTGGGAAAGCTACATGCAAAAAAATGGTTATAAAATCAGCTCTCATGCTAGTGAGGATTTTATAAAAATCAAAGAAAAATTAAATATCAAAGAAGAGTATCAAAGCTGCCACACAGGCGTTATTGGTGGTTACGCTATCGAAGGACATGTTCCTAGTAGTGCTGTAGCATGGCTTTTAGAAAATAAACCTACTGACGTGATAGGAATTTCTGCCCCTGGTATGCCTATGGGAAGTCCTGGAATGGAGCAAGGGATAGATGAGACATATCCTGTAATCTTGATGAAAAAAGATGGCTCAAGCGAAATTTTTGGTTATTATAAAGGCGATAAAAAGATTTGATTTATTTTGCAAGACTTTGGCTTTGCAAGAATTGCATTAATTTTATAAGCAAATTTAGAATTTAAAAAGCTGGAGAAAACTCCAGCTTTGAAGTGATACATAAGATCGCACTATTGAAGCAATCTTAATACGTTTTCACAGAAACAACCTTAGATTACTAATCTAAGAACGTTTTCACAGAAACGCTTGAAACTACTCTCAAGACGTTTTGTTGCACGGTGTTAGCTTGACTCATTGCGTAGCTACCACTTTGAGCAAGGATGTTAAATTTATAGAAGTTTGTAGCCTAGGTCAACAAAGTGAAAGATATTTAAAATTATCTGCTATTTAAGTAAATTTACTACAAGCTCTATGATGATATCATTTTGACTTGGTTTGCTTTTAGCAGTCATACGACATTTGATTTAGGTAACACAAATCATTTTAAAACCATGAACTAGACTTTATAATTATCAAGAAAGTAAGACAGTAAATTTTAATAATTTATATGTTAGTTACTTCCTGAAGTTTTTATTTTTATATTAGCTGCTATTTAAGCAAAATATAAAAAATTACTGATATAATACAAATATTGGATTGCAGATTGGCGATCGGCTTTAAGCCCTAAGAGGATTTCTCTGGGGCTTTTGCTATTTATGGAAATATTTTTAATCCGCTACCTTCTATTTGTTTATTCCCATTTTGATAAAATTTATTTTTTAATATCTCAAATGCTCTATTTTCTTGTTTTTCCTTAAATATTTTTAAACCTATTGGCCTAGCTATTAGATCAGCTAACTGAAGCCCAGCGGAATTACTTTTTTTATTCGATAATACAATCTCAAATGGCAATCTAATATCTAAAAAATTGCTGCCACTACATACTTTCATAAATTCAAGCTCTAAATCTTTATCTTCTTTTTCACCTCTTTGTTCTACTATAATATGTGTTATTCTTTTTACTTCGTTTTTTTGATTTCAAAAAATGGCATAATCTTTCTAAGCAAAATTTTAAAGCTATGTTGTAAGGATTTTTTGGTCTATTGTATTTATTTATAAGTTTTTGTTTATTTATTACTGTCGAAATAATAGTGAATTCTTCTTCAATAATTTTAGTTAGCTCAAATATAAAAGCTTCTTTTCTCTCTTTTGTGTTCAAAATAGCAAAATCACCTTTATCTCTCCTTATCTCATTTTCGTGTAATACTATCATATCATGTCCGAAATGTTTAAATTTAAATTTTTTTAATTTTAAAACAGTGTCATTTACATAACTATCTTTTTTTAAATATACAAAAAGCTAAAACAAATACTGGAAAATCTTTATTAATATTTGTTAAAGAATGATCGCCGCTTTCATCTACGTAAACTATATGATTACTAAAATACATTTATATGTATCTTAAAAAATTAATATAAAATTTATTAAAGTTTATTTAATAACAAGTAATTCATCTCTTTTTAAAGATCTTAAAACTATATCTTCTGAATCAAATTTATCATTGTCAGTTATATCTTTTAATAAAATCTTTAAAGCATTTTTTTCTTTTTCTAAAATAGTATCTTCTTTAAAATAAATCTTAGAGAAGAAATCATTTGGTAATTCTTTAAAAAAATTATCAGGAAGTAAATCATATGTATGTATGTTTTTATCTTGATTAATTTTTGCAATTTTTACCATACCATAAAAAACATCATCTTTCCATAAATAAAATGTAGTTTTATATCCATAATCATTCCAATCTGTTTTTTTAAGATACATATTATTTTTTTTATTACTATCAATAGTTGTAAAACCTTTGATATCTAAAATTTTCAAGCATTCATCTATCGTAAAATGCTTACTATCGGATTCAGCATCTACATTTTCAACATTAACATGGCCATACTTATGTTCAATATATATAGAGTCTATAATTGATTTAAGTATTTTATCTATATCGCTATCTTTTGTATAATCTGCTTTAGCGATATAATTTACTCTATTTTGTTCTATGAGTTTTTTGGCTATATCTTCTTTTTCTTTATCAAATATAGCTATAGATTTTCCACCATTTGCTTTTACTAACTTCATAGCCGGTATATCAGTTTCTCCATCTCCTAAATATATAATATGTTTAAATTTAATTGCTCTTTCATTTTCTGGTATAAATTGATTAATTAATTTATTGTCATATGCATTATGTATGCCTTTATTTATCCTATAAAGATATTGAGTTTTTGTAGTATAATTAATAGCCAGTGCAGGCCAAATAGGTCTCCCATAATCATCATAATAGAATGAAGATGCATAAATAATATCAAATTCTTTTGCTATAGTTGTTCCTTCTATCATCTCTTTAGTGCCAGACGAAATAATATAATGTTTTATTTCTATATCAAGTTTATTCGCATACTTATTGATTCTTTTAAAATATTCTTCAACTCCATCAAAATATTTAACATTTTTACCATGACTTTTTAGGCTATCTTTATCTATCGTTATCTCTTTTCCTTCTGCCCTTTTTATCATTAAATACATATAAGCTAATATTTCGTCCATATTATTTTCTTCGCTTAAATGTTTTACTTGTGACCAAAATTCTTCTTTAGTAATACCAACAGAAGGGATAAATGAATTTTCTTGTATATTTCCTTTTGCTAGAGTTCCATCAAAGTCATAAGCTATGGCTATTTGTAACATAATATTCCTTTTATTTATTTTATATATTAATTTAGAAATCCGATTTTAGCACAGTTAAGTAACCAAGTAGCAAATGAAATAAAGCTATATAATATAAAATTAACATCAATAACATGAGTTTTAAATAATTACTTTATTGTTTATTATTAAAATAGAATTTGAAAGAATTTAAAAGCTGGAGTTTTCTCCAGCTTTGAAGCAGTCTTAATGAATTTTCACAGAAATGTTTGAAACTATTCTCAAGACATTTGCACAGAAACAACCTTAGATTACTGAAGTAATCTAAGAACGTTTTCACAGAAACGCTTGAAACTATTGTAATAGTCTCAAGACGTTTTGTTGCACGGTGTTAGCTTGACTCATTGCGTAGCTACCACTTTGAGCAAGGATGTTAAATTTAGAGAAGTTTGCACTCTCTTCAGCAAAATCGACATCACGGATTTGGCTTTCTGCTGATGCAACATTTACTCTAGTAACGGTGATATTATTTATCGTGCTTACTAGCTGATTTTGTACCGAACCAAGGTCTGAACGAATGCTGTCTAACATCTTTTGAGCTGATTCAGCGATATCTATCATAGCTTGAGCACCAGTAAATGTATTTACACCGCCTTGTTGAGCATTTGCCATTTTAGCTAGAGTATTACTATCATAAAAGCCCATTGCCATAGCTATTTTTGAGCTTATTGTTCCTGAGTTCATATCTTTAAGAGTTACTGAAGCTTGTGCCATTAGTGAGCCATTAAGTCCAGCTTCCTTAGAAAAACCATGGGTTTTAGCACCTGCACCATTATTAGCTGTTGAGAATACAACCCTTATATCTCTAGCATCTTGACGTACAAAGGTAAGATGCCCTAAGACTGTAACTGCAGATAAATCACTGCCTTTTTTACCAAAGCCCATAAGGCTAATGTCGCCTTTATACCCAGCGGCTTTAGAGAGTTTTGCTTTGCAATAATTACATTAATTTTCTAAGTAAATTTAAGAGTGAATATTTAGCCATTTTAAACAATAATGTAATTTTAATTTTGGCTTTAAGATAAGATGAAAATTTGATAATAGCCACCGAATTTCGGATAGCTATCATTAAATTTTTACTCAATTAGAATAATTTTTTAAGCTTTTCTATATAAGTAGTTTTGTCAAAGTCTTTTACCAAAGCTACTCCATCTTTTATGGCGGCCTCTGCAACTGCCGGGGCTACCGTAAATAAAACTCTAGGATCGAATGGTTTTGGTATGATATAATCCTTACCAAATTTGATCTCTTTGCCATTATATGCGGCAGTAACGGCTGATGGAACCTCTTCTTCTGCTAGTTTTGCTAAAGCATCTGCAGCTGCTATCTTCATATTTTCAGTGATTTTTGTAGCTCTTACGTCTAGCGCACCGCGAAATATAAACGGAAATCCCAAAACATTATTTACTTGATTTGGATAGTCGCTTCTTCCTGTTCCCATCATGATATCATCTCTTACTGAGTGAGCGATTTCGGGCATTATCTCAGGAGTAGGATTTGCCAAAGCAAATATTATAGGATTTGGCGCCATACTAACAACCATATCTTTGCTTAAAACACCGGCTTTTGAAAGACCTAGGAACATATCGGCACCTTTCATAGCATCTGCTAAAGTTCTAGCGTCTGTATCTATGGCAAAATCCATTTTTTCAGGAGTTAAATTTTCTCTTTTAGTATGTATGACGCCTTTGCTATCTAACATTATGATATTTTTTACACCAAGGTTTCTATACATTTTCGCGCACGCGATTCCAGCTGCGCCGCTTCCGCTTACTACTACTTTCATCTCTTCTGCTTTTTTACCTGTGATTTTTAGAGCATTGATAAGTCCTGCAGTAGTTATGATAGCAGTTCCGTGCTGATCATCGTGCATTACAGGGATATTTACGCTTTCTTGAAGTTTTTTCTCTATGTAAAAACACTTTGGCGCACCGATATCTTCTAAATTTATACCACCAAATGTTGGGGCTAGAGCTTTGCAAATTTCAACTATCTTATCTGGGTCTTTCTCATCAAGCTCGATATCAAACGCATCTACATTTGCGAATTTTTTAAATAAAACAGATTTGCCTTCCATAACAGGTTTTCCAGCGATCGCACCTATATCCCCAAGCCCTAAAACCGCCGTACCATCGCTGATAACTGCAACAAGATTGCCTTTATTGGTGTATTTGTAAGCAAGCTCGTTATTTGCCTCTATCTCTTTGCAAGGCTCAGCAACGCCAGGAGTATATGCAAGGCTGAGATCATCAGCAGTCTCGCAAGGTTTTTTTACCTTGATTTCGATCTTTCCGCCTTCATGATACATTAACGCTTTTTCTTGTAAATCCATATTAATCCTTAATAATAACTTTCATATATTTTGTAATTTTTCGATTATAGCTAAAATATTTTTATTTATAATAAAAACTTAATTTTATAATATACTTTTTTAAGCTCAATGTTACTTTTTGTAATTATATTTTTTAAAAACTATATAAATTTATCTACAAATATATTTTAAGTTATATTTTATAATTTAAATTTAGGAAATTTTAAATGGCGTATATTAGCTATTTAAATGTATTTTGATTTATATAAATTTGTAAATTAAATTTACTATAGCAAATTTAATTTATGAGATATCGCAATTTAGCAAGTAAATTTATTAATTTTTTTACTTATATTTATTGATTCGATAGATAACAAAATATTATAATTATTAGTTAATGTATTTTAAATTTATTTGGCTCTGTTTTATCTAGCATTAATAAATTTGATTTTTATAGTTGCGGAGTGAATTTACTTGCTAAAGCAGTCTATTTTTAAATTTAGATCGCTACAATTTTTACTAAAATCTTGCAATGATAGGAATTTAGTCATTACAAAAGAGCATCATTGCAAGTCAAATAAATCTATCTTAATTTTATCTAAATGATGAAAAGACGATAGACATTATCATTTAGGCTTAGACAACTAAGCTTTGGAGCATAGAACAATCAAAATATCCTTTAAAAACTATTTTGATATGAGTTTTGCAATCCTTGATTTAAGAGCTTTAGTGCCGATAACTTCAATAATCTCAAAAATGCTTGGGCTAACAGTTCCTCCTGTAATCGCAATGCGTATTGGCTGAGCGATATCTTTTAGCTTTTTACCACGTTTATCTAAAAATGCCATTGTCATCTCTTCATACTCTTTAGCACTTAAATCCTTATCTTCAAGCTCATCTTTAAATTCGTTTAAAAGTGCTTTTGCATCATCAGTGATAAACTTAGCAACGGCTTTTTCATCGTAAGTTTCAGGCGGGTTTATTATATTTAAAGCTGAGTTTTTAAGCTCTACTAAAGTCTTACTTCTCTCTCTAAGTGAGTTTAAAAGTAGCTCTCCTTTATCAAGCGCTCTAAAGTCAATACCAAAAAACTTCATATCATCAGCCAAACGCTCATAAGGTAGAGTTTTTATGTAGTGCGCATTTAGCCAGTCGAGTTTTGTGAGGTTATATGTAGAAGCGGACTTATTTATATCGTGCGGATCAAAATATTTTAGCATATCGCTCATAGAAAAGATCTCATCATCGCCATGACTCCAGCCCAAACGCACAAGGAAATTTAAAAGCGCTTCAGGCAGATAACCCATAGCTTTATACTCCATAACATCAGTGGCGCCGTGTCTCTTAGATAGCTTTGAGCCATCGCTTCCATTTATCATAGCCACGTGAAAAAACTCCGGTAAGTTAAATCCGAGCGCTTCATAAAGTATGATCTGTTTTGGGGTATTGCTAAGATGATCATCGCCTCTTATAACGTGAGTAACCCCCATCAAAGCATCATCTATCACAACAACAAAATTATAAGTAGGCGTCCCATCGCTCCTTGCTATGATAAAATCATCAAGTATATCGGCGCAGTTAAATTTCATATCGCCTTTTATGCCATCTTTAAACTCTATAGTTCCACTAAGTGGCGCTTTGATACGGATAACTGGCTCTATGCCTGCTGGTGGAGTGCCTGTAAAATCCCTATATCTACCATCATATTTTGGACGCTCTTTTTTAGCTTCTTGCGCGGCTCTTAACTCATCAAGTTCTACTTTGGTCATATAACATTTATATGCTTTGCCCTCATCTAAAAGCTTTTTTATATACTCTTTGTATATATCAAATCGTTTTGACTGATAAGTTACTTCGCCATCATAATCTAGTCCGCACCAGTTAAATGCTTCTCTTATGGCAATTACTGCTTCTTCAGAGTTTCTTTTTAGATCTGTATCTTCAATGCGAAGTAAAAATTTACCTCCGTTTTTTCTAGCATAAAGATAGCTATAAAGCGCAGTTCTAAGACCTCCGACATGTAAAAAACCAGTCGGACTTGGAGCAAATCTAGTTGTAAGCATAACTGTTTTATTCCTAATTTATTAAATTTAGATATAATTTTAACTCAAATTTGCTTTAATAAAGGTTTTATTTAATGAAAAAAATAGTATTTTCAACCATTTTTTTATTTAGCTTAGCAGGTGCAGATTATGTAAATGGCATTATAGCTACTGTCGAAAATCAGCCTATAACAAGTTATGAGCTAAACACAGTTATGAAAAAAATGAATATCGATAACCAAAAAGCTCTAAATTTACTTATTAGAGAGAGACTTGAAGATGCACAGATAGTAGCCTTAAATATCGTAGTAAATGGCTTTGAAGTTGAAAGCAAAATAGAACAATTAGCAAAAACAAACGGTATGGACGCAGCTACTTTTAAAGAAGCCCTTGATTCTAAGGGGATTGACTATAACGCATTCAAACAAGACGTGGAAAAAAATCTCAAAAGAGAAAAGTTGTATGCTAGGATCTTAAATAACCAGAGCCAAAATATCACGCCTGAAAATGCTAAAAAATTCTATGAAGCAAATCCGGGTATGTTTGCTCAGTTTGATACCATAAACGTGGCTCGTTATAGCTCAGACTCAAGACAAAATTTAGAAACGATAATAAAATCTCCTATGAGTATGCCAAGCGGAGTTAGCATAGAAAACTTAAGTCTAACCTCTAAAAATTTAAATCCACAATTAAGATATATATTTATTAACTCAAAAGATAAAACATTTACTCCTATCTTTCAGATCGCCGCTAATGAATTTGAAATGTTCTATATAATTTCAAGAGAAGGATCTTATCTGCCTGATTTTGAAAGCGTAGAACAACAAGTCGTAAATGCAATGGCAAGTCAAGAACAAGAGATCGCAGTAGCTGATTATTTTAATAAATTAAGAGTAAAAGCAAATATAGAAATCTTAAAAAGATAGATAAATTTGGTATCAAATTTGATACCAAATTTAAATTAATGTTTGGATAGATAGTTTGTATCGTAAAGATTGTTTATAAAATCACTATTATCCATCATATGAAGGTGAAAATCTTTCGTAGTTTTTATACCTTGTATCACAAGCTCATCAAGCGCTACTTTCATCTTCGCTATCGCTTTAGTTCTGTCTTTGTCATAAACTATTAGCTTACCTATCATGCTATCATAATAAGGCGGAACACTATAACCCTCATAAACATGGCTATCCATTCGCACATTTCTACCGCCAGGTGCGATGTATTTCGTGATCTTGCCTGGATTTGGAGTGAAGCTTTTTGGATCTTCAGCAGTGATGCGGCACTCTATAGCATGTCCGCTTAGCTTGATCTCATCTTGACTAAGAAGCTTTTCACCCTGAGCGATACGTATCATCCACTCTATGAGATCTAGCCCGCTACACATTTCACTTACGCAGTGTTCGACTTGAAGTCTTGTATTCATCTCGATAAAATAAAATTTATTATCTTTTTGATCATATAAAAACTCAAAAGTTCCAGCTCCTGCGTAACCTATAGCTTTTGTAGCTTTTACGGCTGTGGCGTGAAGCTCTGCTCTAGTTTTTTCATCTAATATAACAGCCGGGCTTTCTTCGATAAGTTTTTGATGTCTTCTTTGTAAAGAGCAGTCTCTTTCGCCTATATGCACGACATTTCCATGTTCGTCGCCTAAGACTTGGACTTCTATATGGCGTGGATTTGTGATGTATTTTTCCATATACATAGTACCATCGCCAAACGCACTCATAGCCTCACTCTCAGCAGACCAAAAGCTTTTTTCTAAGTCCTCTTCTTTCTCTACCACTCTCATACCACGACCACCACCGCCAGCTGCAGCTTTTACGATGACAGGATATCCGATCTCGCGAGCAAGTTTTTTGGCAGCCTCTATATCTTTTATAGCACCATCACTTCCTGGAACTACAGGTATGCCAGCTCTCATCATAACTTGTTTTGCCTTGCTTTTATCGCTCATCAAAGCCATAGCTGCTACGCTTGGACCTATAAATTTTATGCCGTGCTTAGCGCAAATTTCAACAAAGTTTTGATTTTCACTCAAAAATCCATAGCCAGGAAATATGGCATCGGCTTCGCTTATTTCACAAGCAGTTATAATAGCTGGGATATTTAGATAGCTTTCGCTACTTCTAGCACCGCCTATACAGATACTAGCATCAGCATACTTTACATAAAGTGCGTCTTTATCAGCAGTAGAATGCACGACGATAGCCTCTTTGCCCATTTCTTGGATAGTGCGAAGAGCTCTAAGTGCTATTTCGCCACGATTTGCAATGAGAATTCTTTTTATTTCTTTCATATTTTTTCAACCTCAAATAACGCCATGCCAAATTCCACCGGTTGCCCATCTGCAACTAGTGCTTTGATTATACGGCAGTCATACTCAGCCTCGATCTCGTTCATTATTTTCATAGCTTCTATGATACCTATACAATCGCCTTTTCTTACGGTTTGACCTACTTTTACAAAACTTGCTGCACCTGGGCTTGGAGCAACGTAAAATGTTCCTACCATAGGCGAATTTAGAGTATCGCCACCTAGGCTTTGGCTAGTACTTTTTTCATTTACAACATTTACGTTTATCGGAGTTGGTGCCGGAACTGGTGGGCAAACGACCGGAGCCGAAGCCGTCTCTGGTTTATATTTTTCAAGCTCTATTTCAAATTCTTCGTCTTTTATCTTAATTCTATTAATGTTAGTCTCATCAAAGAAAGTCATAAGTTCTTTAATTTCATCTTTTGTCATAAGAATTCTCCTAAAAATTTAATTAACTTTACATTTTATCAAATTTGAGTAAAGATTTTGTTTAAATTTAAAAAAATATCTAAAATTTGGATTTATACGCTAAATTTAAGCGTATAATCAAAATAATCCAAATTTATCAAACTTCAAAAGTTCGCGTATGCTTTAGCCTGCCTATCATCAAAAACATCAATGAGCTAATAAGAACAAAGCTAAGAATGAGAGCTTTTTCGTTTTCGCCATCATAAACCGCATTAAATATCGCTAGTGATATTTGGAAAAATCATTATAACTAGTTCAAAAAATGTTTTAAATTTACCTTTGTAAAATGCCAAAAAATATGCCAACAAAAGTTAAAATAAAATCTTTTTCATATACAGCTTTCTTAAATTTTAATCACTTGTATTTTATCAAATTTGAGTAAGGGCTTATTTAAATTTAAAAACATTATAAATTCACATCCAAATTTAACATAGCAAAAGTATGAAAAATGCATACTTTTGCCATAAATTTAATAAAATCCTAAAACTTTCCACCAAACCAAACCGGCCAAAATCATCACGACCATATTCACAACCGACATAACAAAACCAATGCCCCACCATTTTTTGAGACTAACATAGTTAGTACCAAAGATGACCGGCGCAGTCCCTGTAGCATAATGCGTTATACCCATCATCACATTTCCAGCCGTAATCATAATAAACGCATACAAAAGCGGTGGTGCGCCAAGCGCAAGACCTGCGCTATAAAATACAAAAAACATTGCCGAAATATGTGCAGTTGTCGAAGCAAAAAAGTAGTGTGAATACAAAAACGCAACCGATAAAAATAGCATAATCGAAATTTCGCCAAGACCTAAATTTAGTGCTAATTGTTGTAAATTTGAAGCCAAAAATGTCGTTACTTCAAGTTTGCCAAGCATAGTTGCCATCATAACAAGCGCAGAGAACCAAACAAGCGTATTCCAAGCGGCTTTTTGGGCTAAAATTTCATCAAAACTCAAAACGCCAGTCACAAGCACGATACTAAGACCTAAAAATGCGATAGTTGTGGCATTTAGCGTGATTCCAAACAAAAATCCAAATGTACCAGCCCAAAGTATAAGTAAAAATAAAAATACGCCAAACATAATCTTTTCATCGCGTCTCATCGCACCTAGCTGTGCAAGTTTTTCTTTGGCAAAAGCTCTAGCATTTGGGGTGGATTTGATTTCAGGTGGTGATAAAAAATAAATCACCAAAGGCATAATCATCATCGCTAAAATTCCCGGCACAAACATACCCAAAGCCCACTGAATCCAGCTAATAGAAATATCTAAATTTGTGGCTTTTGCGACAAGATCTACGACCAAAGGATTTGGCGCAGTTGCGGTAATAAACATTGCTGAGCTGATCGGATTTGCTTGAAAATTCACAAGTGACAAATATGTTCCGATTTTGTTTTGTGTGCCATCTTCTGGCGTACTTTTGAAGCTTTTTGAGATCGCTTGAACAATCGGATTTATGATAGCTCCAGCCCTAGCTGTATTTGAGGGCGTAACTGGTGCTAAAATCGTCTCGCTAAGTGTGATCGAATAGGCAATTCCAAGTGTTTTTTTACCAAAAATAGAGATAAAATAATATGCAAGTCTTTCGCCAAGCCCTGTTTTTATGATGCCTTTAGCTACGATAATTGAAATAACAATGAGCCAAATTAACGCATTTGAAAAGCCGCTTAAAGCATCGTTTATACCGGTTTTGGCTTTGAGTTTCCACTCAGCAGCTTTGAGCTGTTTGTCTATCTCTTTTTGAGTAAATTTATTCAACGCAATACTATTTAAAACAGAAATTTCACTAGCATCTAAAAGCTTTGAATTTGCCGTTTTTGTCGTGTTTTTAAGATGCAAAGCTGAGAGTTCTTTTAGCAAATTTTCACCTTCATTTTGTGAGTTTATCTGGGTTTTTAGATCGCCAAGAGCATTTTTAAGAGATAAAATTTTAGCGTCTAAAATCTGTTTTTTCAACTCCATTTTATCAATATCAACTTTGCCCACTAATGCACTAAGTGTCTTGATCTCGGTTTGTCTAAGAGTGCTTTGTGGCGTAGTGATGCCAGTAATAGCGACGATTGCGATCGCTATCAAACAGATCGCACCAAGTGGCATAATGGCAAAAATGACAGCCAAAATTACAGCTATAAATAGACCCAAAAAATGCCACGCATTGTCTTCTAGACCATGTGGCGTAGGTAAAACAAAAAACACCGCAGCGATTAAAACACAAATCACAAGAGATAGAATTTTGCGTCCGCTCATTTATCCTCCTTTTTAAGCATTTCAAAATTAACTAGATTGTATAATATTGAGTTTTAGCTTAAAATTGTATATAAAATATAATTAAATAAATTTGCATAAAAGGAAATTTATGGGTCTAAAAAGCGATAAATGGATACGAGAACAGAGCATAAAAAACCAAATGATAGAGCCATTTTGCGAACAAAATATAGGCAAAGGCGTTGTAAGCTACGGACTTTCGAGCTATGGTTATGATATAAGAGTGGCTAGAGAGTTTAAAATATTTACAAATATCGGCGGTACCGTTGTCGATCCAAAAAATTTCGATGAAAAAAACGTAGTGGATTTTGAAGGTGATGTCTGCATAGTCCCGCCAAATTCATTCGCACTAGCAAGAACAGTAGAATACTTCAAAATGCCAAGTGATGTTCTAGCAATATGTCTTGGAAAATCAACTTACGCAAGGTGTGGGATAATAGTCAATGTAACGCCTTTTGAGCCTGGATTTGAAGGACATATCACAATTGAAATTTCAAATACTACCCCACTTCCGGCAAAGATTTATGCAAATGAGGGCATCGCTCAAGTACTATTTTTACAAGGCGATGAACCATGCGAGATAAGCTACGCCGATAAAAAAGGCAAATATCAATCTCAAGAGGGCATAACTCTTCCGCGTATATTAAAGTAAGGGATTAAAAATGACTTATAGCAGACAAAGCATAGATGATGATGATATCAGAGCAGTTGTAGAGGTTTTAAAAAGCGATATCATAACTTGTGGCAAGAAAGTAGATGAGTTTGAAAAAGCACTTTGCGACTATACCGGAGCTAAGTTTGCCGTGGCGATGAACTCAGCTACTTCTGCCTTGCATGCTGGATACTTAGCACTTGGACTTAAGAGTGGCGATGAAGTCATCACAACCCCTATCACGTTTGCAGCTACTGCAAACACAGCTTTGATGTGCGGCGGGGTAGTTAAATTTGCTGATATCTTGCCAAATGGAAATATCGATCCAAAAAGCGTAGAAAAACTCATAACTACAAAAACAAAAGTCATAACTCCGGTTGATTTTGGCGGACTTCCAGTAGATATGGAAGAATTAAATTTAATAGCAAAAAAGCATAACCTTAAAGTCTTAGACGACGCTTCTCACGCTCTTGGAAGTAGTGTAAATAGTCGTAAAATAGGCACTTTTGGCGATGCTAGTATATTTAGCTTTCATGCAGTCAAGCCCATAACTACGTTTGAAGGCGGAGCACTCTTAACAAATGATGAAGAAACCGCAACAAAAGCAAGGCTATTACGCTCTCATGGCATCATCAAAAAAACTGCTTGGAACTCAGATATGACAACTCTAGGCTATAATTACCGCTTAAGCGACGTGGCTTGTGCTTTAGGTATTTCACAACTAAAAAAGTTAGATATTTTCATAGCAAAACGCGATGCAATAGCCAAATTTTATGATGAAGCATTTGAAAAAAGTCCATATTTAAGCACTATAAAAATTCCAGCCAATATCACTAGCTCTCATCATCTCTATCCAGTCTTGCTTTTTAGAGATTTTTGGTGCGACAAAGAGAGTATCTATGAAGAGCTTCGCAGCGAAGGTATCGGTGTGCAAGTGCATTACAAACCGACTTATCAATTTAGCTTTTACAAAAATCTTTATGGCGAAATTAACCTACCAAATGCAGAGGATTTTTATAGAGCTGAGCTTAGCTTACCTTGTCATCAACTAATGAGCATAGAAGATGCTAAATTTGTAGTAGAAAAACTAAACGAAACATTATCCAAACATAAAGGCTGTAAGTTTTAATCATAGCTTTGATATCAAAATTTATCAAATTTAATTTTAAATTTGATAAATTTAAATAGCTGAAGTAAAGCCCACAAAATTGTAGGCTTATAAAAAAATTATAAATTATCAGCCGGGTCTGGCTCTTTTGTTATCCTAGCTCTTAGGTCGTGGCGGATGATTTCTATAGACCATAGCCAAACTACATGTCCTACAAACTCTGAAACATGCTCATACCAAGGCAGAGATAAAAGCGGCGGAGTAAGACCAAGTATAGGCAAAGCGATGACATGCACTGCGATATTTATCAATAATCCAGCCATTACACCTTGCCACATTGTGATTTTTGGAAATCTTTCAGCTAAGATGCAGTATCCAACCGCAAAGATAATGGAAAATAAAATATGTGTCATCATCACATAATCAAAGCTATGCCCAGCAAACTCATAAATAGCAGCATATGGGTCGCTAACACCCAAATAATCACGTAAAAATACATAAGGCGGATTTAAAAAATTACGCGAACAATCAATTTGCTCAGCCGCCCTAATCAAACTCTCAGGCCCGCAAGCCGCATCAAACATATCAAAAGGGCTTCGTGGCGGAAGCGGAAATTCTCCACCCCATTTCACAAATGCAGAAACCACGCCAGCTGGTATGCCAATAAGCGCTGCTAGACCAAATTTTCTAGTCGTTTTTGTCATGTGATAACCTTTAATTAAAATTCCTAAAAATATTATAATGTAATTACTTAATTTAATATTAATATAAGAATAAGAATATAGAATTTCCAAGATTTAAAATTTAAAAATAAAAAAAGGAATTAAAATGTCAAAAGCTGTAGAATCACTAGATGAATTTAAAGAAATTTGCGAAAACGTAAGGGCAAAAAGTGGCTATAAAGACCCGATAGCATTTGGTATAGCAAGGGTAGATAGAGGTCAGCTAAATCGTAATAAAATTTTACAAGTAAGCTATGGAGCCCTAAATTACAATGATAGTTTTTTAAGTGCGGCGGCATTTGTGTGGGCGTTAAAAAAATGCGATATAGAGATAAATTTTAATGATAGTGAGTTTGTGATAGATCTTGATATAAAGGTGGTAAAAAAGGTTTTAAAGCTTTTTGGCGCCTTAGTAAATGAGCCTAAAAAACATAAAAATGTCGCCACTATTTTAGCTATAAAAGATGCTATTGAAGCAGGAGATAAAGATAGCTTTAAGCTTGTGTTTATGTTTGAAGATGCTAAGCCAAAGAGTGTTGAGGTGGTTTATCTTAAGCTATATCTTTTATCTTTAGGTTTTGTGCCACTTCGCTCACTTGTCTTAGATGGGGCTTTTGGAATTTTAGAAAATGTGGCTTGGGGAGCCGATGGTAAGCCAATCGAGCTTGAGTGGCTAAGAGAAAATGAAATGAAGCTAAAAATAAGTGGTCGCTACCCAAATATAGTAGCCGTAGATAAATTCCCACGCTATCTAAGCCACATAATACCAGCTGATAACACTAGGATACTAGACTCAGCAAAAGTGCGTATGGGTGCTCAATTAGCAGCGGGAACGACTGTTATGCCAGGAGCTGCGTATATAAATTTCAACTCCGGAACCACTGGATCAGTGATGGTAGAGGGCAGGGTAAGTAGCTCAGTAAGTGTTGGCGATGGAAGCGATGTCGGCGGCGGCGCGTCGATTTTAGGAGTACTTAGCGGAACAAACGGAAATGCTATAAGCGTAGGTAAAAAATGTCTGCTCGGTGCAAACTCAGTTACTGGAGTGCCTCTTGGCGATAATTGTATTGTGGATGCGGGTATTGCTATTTTAGAAGGAACTAAGGTGTTTATAGATGAGAAAAACAGGGCCGAACTAGCTAAGATAAATCCTGATTTTAAATTTGATCGCGATATTTACAAGGCACTTGAACTTGCAAATCTAAACGGACTTCATTATCGTCAAAATAGTCAAAATGGACAGATCACTGCTAGCCTTAGTAAAAGAGCTATCAAGCTAAATGCTGACTTGCACTAAGGAAAAGTATGTTAGAAGTTAAAAATTTAACACAAAGATTTGGGCAACAACTTCTTTTTGAAGATGTAAATTTAAAACTAAATGCACATAATCGCTACGGTCTAATCGGTGCAAATGGTGCTGGAAAATCTACATTTTTAAAGATCTTAAGTGGCGAAGTAGAACACACTAGCGGCGATATCGTGATAGAAAATGGTAAAAAAGTTGGAGTTTTGGGTCAAGACCAGTTTGCGTTTGAGAATTTTTCTATAAAAGATGCTGTACTATATGGCAATAAAAGGCTTTATGATGCAGTAAAAGAGAAAGAAAAACTCTATATGAGCGAAGAATTTACAGATGAGATAAATGAGCGTTTGAGTGAGCTTGAGATCATCAGTGCCGAAGAAGATCCGACTTATGAGTATGAAACACGCATAGAAAAGATCCTAAGCTCGCTTGGATTTGATAGTTTTGATAAGCTTATGAGCGAGGTTGAGAGTTCGGATAAATTTAAGGTGCTTTTAGCTCAAGTTTTGTTCCCAAAACCTGATATCTTGTTCTTAGATGAGCCGACAAACAACCTAGATCTTGACGCTATAGCATGGCTAGAGCGTGAGCTTATAAATCACGAGGGAACTCTTGTGGTCATCAGCCACGATAGACACTTTTTAAATAGAGTTTGTACGCATATTTTAGATGTAGATTTTAAGCGTATCAGAGAGTTTGTAGGAAACTATGATGACTGGTATATCGCTGCAAATTTGATTAGCAGACAAGCTGAGATGGAACGCGATAAGAAGCTAAAAGAAAAAGAAGAGCTAGAAAAGTTTATTGCTCGTTTTAGTGCGAATGCTAGTAAAGCCAAACAAGCCACAAGTAGAGCAAAACAGCTTGAAAAACTTGATATAGCTGAAATCGCAGTATCAAGTAGGCGTGATCCGAGCATACTTTTTAGAACAAATCGCGAAATAGGAAATGAGCTAATTGAGCTAACAAATTTAAATAAGAGCTTTGATGATAAAATCATACTAAAAGACTTTAATTTTAAGATGAATAAAGGCGATAAAGTAGCTATCATCGGAAGCAATGGTGTTGGAAAATCGACTTTGTGTAAGATCATAATGGGCGAAATGTCAGCTGATAGTGGCAAAATCCATATCGGAGCTACTATCGAGCTTGGATATTTTGCGCAAGATAGCTCAAACAAAATAAGTGGAAATTTGAAGCTTTATGAGTGGCTACAAGACTCTAAAAATAAAGATTTAGATGAGATAAGAAAATGCCTTGGAAGAATGCTTTTTAGTGGGTTAGAGCAAGAAAAAGAAGTCGGCAGTTTAAGCGGTGGCGAAAAGCATAGACTTATGCTTTCTAAGCTTATGCTGCTAAGAGCAAATTTGCTAGTACTTGATGAGCCAAATAACCACCTTGATCTTGAAGCCATCATCGCTTTAGGCGAGGCGCTTTATAATTTTAGCGGCAGTTGTATCTGCGTAAGCCACGATAGAGAGCTTATAGATGCCTTTGCTAATAGAATTTTGCATCTAAAAGGCAATGGCGAGATAATAGACTTTAAAGGCACTTACGAAGAATACCGCGAAAGTTGTGAGCTTTAATATGCAAAATACACTATTTTGCTCAGTTTTGCGTATCTAAAGACAGATATAAATATGGCAGATAAAACCCAAATTTAAACTACTTAAATTTGGGTTTTATCTAATAAATTTAATTTGGTATCGCTAAAGTTTAGCCAAAATGTCTCTTTAAAATCTCTTGCGATTATTATTTCTTTGTTCTTTTGTAGAAGTAAAATGCGTGGTAAGCTACGACTTAAAAACAGAGATATACCATCGCAAACACTGTATGCACCAGCATTTTCAAAAACAATAAAATCGTCTATTTGTGGATTTTGCAATGTTTTACGCCTTACTAAAACATCATTTGCCGTGCATAATGCTCCACAAATACTATAATCTTTTTTAGATCCATTTTTTAAATTTGTTGTTAAATGACGCATTATAGGGACTTTCATTCCCATAACAGAGCCGTAAAAATTTAGATGATTTATCCCGCCATTAAGTAAAACATAATCCCCTATATCAGTAGTTTTGACATCTAAAATTTTAGCCAAATAATATCCGCAGTATTGCACAAAAAATCTACCTAGCTCGATACGGACAATATCACCCTTGAAGTCGTATAAATCAAGTATTTTTTTTAAGCTTTTTAAATCGCCCAAAGTATCATTAAAATCATCGTTTTCAAACATACTTACCCCAAGTCCGGGCGCATATTCAATCAAAAAATTTTCAAATTTAATAAATTTGCTAATTTCGCTTCGTAATCTAAAAATTTTATCTAAATCGTCTTTGATTAAATCCATTTTCTTGCGTTGTCCTCCAGCATAGTAGTGCAAACCTACAAAATTTACATTTGTATATTTATCTGCATTGCAAAACGCCTTTACAATGTCGCTATAGCACATACCAAACTGCCCCCACGCACTCAAACGCAAAATCACATTTACTTTTATGCCATATTCATTTGCTATGCGATTTATAAGCAAAAGCTGATTTGGCGATTCGGCTGTTAGTATAGCCACTTTAAAATCTAATGCGCGTTTGATATCTTGTTCTGTTTTTACTACGCCTGAGTAAATTATTTTAGTTGGATTTATTTTTAAATTTATACAAATTTCTAATTCGCCAGGCGAGCAGACTTCTATGACATCGACGCTATTTTGCATAAAATTTAGCAAAAATGGATTTGCCTTCATTGCATAGCACAACTCGTATTTATGATCTAAAATTTCTTTTATCGCAGTTAGTCTATTTTCTAGCGAATTTAGATCAAAAAGATAGCTTGGTGTGCCGTATTTTGTGGCGATTTGTAATAAATTTTCATCATTCATAGCATATTCTCCAGAATTTTTCTATCTATCTTGCCGTGCGTGTTTAGTGTAAAATTTTCTAACTTTATAAGCCTATTTGGTAGCATATATGTTGGTAGATTTTTTTTAAGCTCACCCATAAGCGCACTCTCATCGCATATTCCTGTGAAAAATAAATTTATCTTATAATCCTTAAATATCGCACATGTGCTCTCTGCTAATTTTTGTGCGGCTAACTCTATTTCAGGTAGCTCTATGCGATGTCCCATATGTTTTACCATAAAATCTTTGCGTCCTACATATACAAACTCGCCATTATCATTTAGCTTTCCAAGATCGCCAGTTTTATAAATACGCTCAAAATAGCTTTTATTTAGTGGATTTTGTATGAAAACCTCATTGCTCTTTTCTTGTTCGCACCAGTATCCTAGGGCTACATTTGGTCCGCTTACGCATATTTCACCTATTTTGCCAACTTCTGTTATCTCTTTTAGCTCGTCGCTTAATAAAAATACTTTTTGCCCATAAAACGCTTTTCCTATCGGTAAAGTATCGATACACTCATAATCTTTTGGCACTTCATAAAATGTGCAATTAAAAGTTATCTCACTTGGTCCATATAAATTTATAAATTTTGCTTTTGGCAGATAGTGTTGCCAGATTTTAAGGTGATTTAGTGGCATTACCTCTCCGCTAAAAAATACTTTTGAAATTTGATTTGGTATTTTATAGTTAAACACCCTAAATGCACTAAGTAAGCAAAGTGCGCTAACCGCCCAAATTAGCGTAGTTACATTAAATTTTATTAGTTTATCAACTAAGCAAGTAGGCTTTATAAAATCTTTTTGTGTTAATAACACCACACTAGCGCCAACATACACGCCGCAGTATATGTCTTTATTTGCAACATCAAAATCAAATGGTGCTTGATTTGCTAAAATATCATCACTGCTAAGTTTTAGTGTGCTAACAAATGCCCTAGCAAAATATAAGACATTTGCGTGACTTTTTACCACGCCTTTTGGCACGCCAGTGCTTCCGCTTGTAAAAACTATACTAAGAGCATCTGTGGCTTGATAAGTGCGTGAAATCTGAGCTAATAAGCTACTATTTATGCTCGTTTTAAGACACTCATCTATTAGGATAATTTTTACATTTTGATCTTTTAAGCTTTGGTTAAAAATTTGATACGCCTGTGCTTTGTGCTCTTTTGTTGTGATGATTAGTGATGCTTTAAGGACGCCAAGCATATCATTTAAGCGTTTAGCAGGTAGGCTAGTTTCAAAAAAGCTATAGCAAACCCTAGCATAAAGACAGCCAAAAATTCCTTGTACCGCATTAATAGACTTTGGCATAAAAAACACAACCGCACTATTTGGTTTGATGCTAAGATTTAGTAAATAGCTAGCAAATTTCTTTGCACCTATTTGTAAATTTACATAGCTTATCGCATCATTTTCATCTATAAATGCTATTTTGTTTGGATATTTTTTTACACTTGCATCTAAAAATTCACTTACATTAGTTAGCATTTTTTAGCTTTTCTATCATCTCTTTTATGGCTTTGGCTGAGTTGAAATTTTCTGGTTCTATGTATTGTGGCTCTATTTCTATATCAAATTCTTCTTCTAGCTTCATAACTATCTGAAGTATATCAAAACTAGTAATAATGCCATCGCTTACTAAATTTGTAGCGTTTGTAAAGTCTATGTCGCCTCTTACGCTTTGTAAAATTTCTGTAATTTCTTGCATATTTTTTCCTTTATTTGGTTTTTATTTCTTTAAGCAGATCGCAAGCCACGGCAATATCTTCTATTATCATACCGCCACTTGCAAATACTACCGGTTTATTTTGAGCTAAAATTTCACTTTTAGTTTTGTTTAAAATATCTACAATATCTACAATCTCACCTCTTTTAACTTGTTTATCATATACAAGGTCTATAAAGCGTGAGCCAAGAGATGAAAATTTAGGATAAACAGGATAGCCAAACTCTGCTAAGTAGCTTTCATACATAGCAAAATTATCTGCCACTTTTATCGCATCATTTATCAAAAATTCATCGCTAAATTTCGCATAGCTTAGACACAAAATAAGTGCATTTTCTTTAATATATTTAGCACGAAGTAGTGGCATCTGACCAAGAGAGTCAAAGTCAAAGCCTGGATTTACGCTTATTATATCGCTATCATCAAGCACAGCATTGACATTTTGGCAGATCTCAAAGCATATATTTTTAAATTTATTAAAATTTGAGATAAATTTTTCTGCTCCGTTTTCGGTTTTTGATTTAATCTTTATTAAATTTATATTTGGATATAACTCCAAAAGACCTTGCAAAAATATAGTATGAATTTCACCGCCGCCAATGAGACCTATCGTTTTTACTCTTTGTGCTTGTTTTAAAAGCGTTGTGGCATATAGGCTAAGTGCGGCTGTGCGATAAGCTGTAAGTAAATTTGCCTCAAATAAAGCTATCGGCGCGCCGGTATTTGGCTTATTTAATATGAGTGTAAAGTTTGTAGAGTTGCGTGTAGAGCCGCGGATATTTGGTCCGTGCCATTTTAGTCCTGCTACTTGATACTCACCGCCAAGAAAACCAGGCATTGCGATAAATGTATTGTTTGTGTGTTTATCTCTTGGGAAACTTATACGCATTCCGTGACTATTTGCGTTTTTTCCACCCATTGCGTAATCTTTTGTTTGCATGATTTTATACATTTTTTGTATGCTTTTTACGCAGTTGGTGATATTTAGGTATTTTGCTGTGGTTTTTTCATCGATATAAATCATATTTTACATCCTCTAAACTTGCTAAATTTGCCCTTTTTAAAATTTGTGCAACGCGCAATAACTCTCTAAAATCTAAATTCTTTTTGACTGCTATTTGGCTTAAATTTTCTTCGTTGCAAAATGTCAGTTCTCTGATATAGCGACTATCTTTAGAGTATTCAAGCTGATCTACACTACTTACAAAAAGCTCACCTTTGAAATTCCGTATGAATTTAGCGTCATTTTCTACTATATCTATCAAATTTAAGATAAATTTGATAGCCAAATCAAGATTTTTCAAATTTGCATTCTTAGGTGTGTCTTTGTCTGTGTGATACTGCGGGTAAAAAGCAGAGTTTTCATCTAGCCTTTGGATACTCATCATAGGTATATTTAGAGCATTAAACATTCTTTCATCATTTAAAAACTGCCCCGGCGCACCAAAGTCTTTTGTGCCTAGATTATGCTGTTTAAATACCATATCAGCAACACTATCAAGATATGAGTTTGGATTATTTGAGTGCATTAGATGCAGTCTTTGGTTTGCAGATAAAATCTCTAGAAAAATTCCACCAATCATATCTTTAATCTCTTTTTCATTTTGACTAAGATAACAAGCCGAACCGATAGTCTCAGGCAGGATAAGTAGCTTGTAAGAGTAGCGTAACTCTTTATGTTTAGCAAGTGATTCCATGATTTTTAGCCCTGCGATGACACCGCTTAGGTCATCATTAAACTGATATGGATGGTCAAGATGAGCGCAAAAAACGATGGTTTTGTTGCTTTTGCCTTGTATGTGCCACTTGCCTACTTTTAGTTCGCCATAGCTTGTAGCGGAGTCGATTTTGACATAGTATCTCTCATCATTTAGGCGTAATTTTTGCTCATTTGAGCAGCAAAGACCCCAATCACGCTCATAAAATTTAAAATTATATGCAACGGCATTTTTTTGGTCATTTGCCCATTTTTCAGGCGTATGTAGATGCTCAAAAAGTTCTTTGCGACTTACTTCTTTATCAAGTGGTAGCGAATAACGCATAACATGCAAGCCGTTTTGCTTTGTAGAAAATATCTCATTTCCGTCCGTATCATAAAGTCCTGCGTGATGACATATCCAACGCTCTGGAACTATCCATGTAAATGCTCGTGTGCCGCTAGGGTATGAGTGAATTTTGATAGATTTAAATTTGTTTTTTATGGCATTTATCGCTGCATCATAGCCATCACTTACTAGATCTCGTGGTAGATTATAGAGCTTATCTGCTAGTTCGTGTATGTCTGTGCTTTTTAAATTTGTATCAAATTTTTGCTCACCAGTGCGTAGTTTTTCGGCTTTTGCTAGATCGCATTTTGGACCAACTGCTGTGATCCAAGGATTTTTTTTAAATTCTTTTAGAGCAAAATCCCTATACTCGCTAACTTTTGTGGCGTGTATAATGCCTTTGCCAATAGTTGCCGTTTTGATTATGCCCTGTTTTATGGCTTTATCTGTTATTGCCTTAAATGTAGGATATGCGTTTGAAACATACGGGCGTACATTGTAAATCCATGAAATTTTATGCTCGGTGCTATTTTTGCGTATTTTGCCAACAAAAAATTTATTATATCTATGAGGTACTTTAAATTCTTCTTCGTAAGCGTGAAGTATAGTCGCCCATCTTAGCCCAACGCCGATCGTAAGAAGCTTAGTACCCCCCCCTATTTTTGTAAAGCGGTCAAAAAATGAGTCTTTTCCAAATGATGTATTTGCTACTACTTTTGTAAGCTCATCTGCCATAGGTCCTATAGCGGCAACTGATAAAAATGGATCTAAACTTCTTTTAGCCTCTAAAAGTCTCCAAAAATACTCGCTAAACTGCCCCATTAATGGGCAAGGCGTGGTTTGTGGATCATAAATTTCACCACTTCCTAGTGAATATGTAAAAGTTGGAACGACAATTGTGCCATTTGGCCCTATGACATTTTGTAGAGCTTTTAATACAGCAGCAGATAGTTCACCTGCATTTTTGACGCCTTGCATAAGCGCACCTAAGCGGCTAAGACCTGAATGAACCATAACTATATCGTCTTTACTTATACCGACACTTTTAAAGGCATTTTCTAAATCTTGTCCTGTATATGAAGTTTTTTTCATCGTTTAACTTAATTTTATATTTATTTTGACTTGGCATTGTAACTAAATTTATTTAAAAATGACTTTATAATATAAAATAATCATAAAGTAAATTTAGTAATAAAGATAGCCTAATTTGCTTTAAAGAAGTTTGTAGCAATGCTATGTAAAAAATAAAAGCTTTACAAATATTTCGTGAAATTTTATATTTTTAACTTCAGTTTATACAAGCTTTGATAAAATACCAAAAAAATATTTTAAGGATGCGTTATGGCACGTGTTTTTTTGAGCCCTCCATTTATGGGTGGCAATGAAGAGAAGTATGTTAAAAAGGTATTTGAGAGTAATTATATAGCTCCGCTTGGCGAGTATGTAAATAAATTTGAAGAAAGCATTAAAAATTATACGAAAACAAAGTCGGCTTTAGCACTAAATTCAGCCACAGCCGGACTTCATCTAAGCCTTAGAGTGCTAGGCATAAAAGATGGCGATGTTGTTTTAGGCTCTTCATTTACTTTTGCAGCAAGCATAAATCCTATAATGTATGAAAGATGCACTCCTGTTTTTATCGATAGTGATGAGAGTTGGAATATCAGTCCTGAACTTCTTAAAGTGGCTATAAAAAAATCTCCAAAAAAGCCAAAAGCTATTATAGTAACTCACTTATACGGACAAGCAGCAAAGATGAAAGAGATCCTTGAAATTTGTAAAAATGAAAATATAAAAGTTATAGAAGACGCTGCAGAAGCTCTTGGTGCATTTTATGAGGATAAGGCTGTAGGAACACTTGGCGATATCGGAGTTTATAGCTTTAATGGTAACAAGATCATTACTACAAGTGGTGGTGGAATGCTAGTATCAAATGATGAAAAACTAGTAGAAAAAGCGAGATATTACAGCACTCAAGCAAGGGAACCTCTTCTTCATTATGAGCATTTAGACTACGGATATAATTATAGATTAAGTAATGTTTTAGGTGCTATAGGAGTTGGACAAATGGAGGTTTTATCTAAAAGAGTAGAACGAAGAAGAGAAATTTTTGAAATTTATAAAAATTTGCTAGGCGATCAATGTGAGTTTATGCCAGAAGTTGCAAATTCAAAAGGAAATCGTTGGCTTACGACTCTACTTTTTAAAGAGAAAAATAGGCATTTAAAAGTCATAGAAGCGCTAAATGAAAATGATATAGAAAGCAGACCTTTGTGGAAACCTATGCATATGCAACCTATGTTTAAAGAAGCTTTAAGTATATTAGGTGGCACGAGCGAGGACTATTTTGGACGTGGAATTTGCTTGCCAAGTGGATCTGATATGAGTGATGATTGCGTAGAAAGAGTAGCTAATATAGTAAGGTCAGTATTGTGATAATAAGAGCTACAAAAAATCGTAGAACAATGTTTTTTCTAATCTCTGATGCTATTATATTTACTCTTAGTATATATTTTGCTTTTTTGCTTAGATTTAGTGGAGAAATTCCAGAAATATTTGAACCGGGTATGATATATAGCGGGGTGGTTTTAGTCAGCTCAAAACTATTTTTGATGTGGCTTTTTAGGATATATAAAGTTCCGTGGAGATTTTTTGGGCTAAATGAAGCTAGAAAGATATTTTTTGTGGCTTTTATTTCGGCAATTTTGTTTTTTATAATATTTGTTCTTTTTGAAGATTTTTTTAATCCTTTTCCAAGAAGCGTTATCATTATAGATGCTACTATCTCTGCTCTAATGGTAGGCAGTCTTCGCATACTTAAGCGAATATTTTTGGATTTTAAAAAGTCACGCTCTGGGGAGCCTTGTGTTATCATAGGAAGCACGAGTAAAACTTTACAAGTTTTAAAAGGGCTAAAAAGTGGCTATGAGAGCTACTATCCAGTAGGCATTGTAGATGGAAGAAGCGATATTGTAGGAACATACTGCGATGGCTTTTTAGTAGGTGATAAGTCAGAGTTAAAACACTATATAGAAGATGGAGTAAAGTCTGCTATCATAGCTCTTAAGCTACTTCCAAACGAACTAAAAGAGCTATATGACGAACTTGATGAGCTAGGTTTTAAAGATATAAAGATATTTGCTTTGCTAGATGATAAAAAAAGCGGGATTACTGACATTAGTATCGAAGATCTGCTTGCTAGAAAGCCAAAAGATTTAGATAGTAAAGTAGTTGAGCAATTTATCGGTGGCAAGATCGTTATGGTAACAGGAGCTGGCGGAACTATCGGTAGCGAAATTTGCAAACAGTGCTTGAAATTTGGTGCTAGTAAGCTCATAATGGTCGAACACAGCGAGTATAACTTATATCAGATAAATGAAGCTACAAAAAGCGATCCTAGAAATCAGCTTGTAATGCTAAATATAATGCATTTAAAAGAGTTTGAAGGGATATTTGCCAAATTTAAACCAGATATAGTTATACACGCAGCCGCGTATAAACATGTTCCGCTTTGTGAGTTTAATCCGATAAGTGCAGTTCAAAACAATATCTTAGGCACGAAAAATGTTATCGATCTTTCTAAGAAATATGGAGCAAAAAGAGTAGTGCTCATCTCTACAGATAAGGCTGTGCGACCTACAAATATAATGGGAGCTACAAAAAGAGTTTGTGAGCTGTATGCTTTAAACTCAAATGAGAGTGGTAAAACCGAGATCGTAGCCGTGCGTTTTGGTAATGTTTTAGGCAGTAGCGGTAGTGTTATACCTAAATTTAAAGCTCAAATAGCAGCAAATGAACCATTAAGTGTAACTCATCCAGATATCACAAGATACTTTATGCTAGTTAGCGAAGCCTGTCAGCTTGTACTTCAAGCAGCTAGCATCGCAGAAGGCGGTGAACTTTTTGTTTTAAATATGGGTGAGCCAGTTAAAATAGCAGATCTTGCAGCAAGAATGTTGAAATTAAGTGGTAAAGAGGAGCTTGGTATTAAGTTTGTCGGACTTCGCCCAGGAGAAAAGCTTTATGAGGAGCTACTTATAGATGAGAGCGATGTTGCGACTAAATTTGAGAGTATTTTTGTAACAAAATCCGAAGAATATGATCTAAATTTACTAAATTCTCAAATACAAAAACTTGTAAGTTTAGAAGACGAAACACTTGTAGAAGCGGGACTAAAAGAGATAGTTCCTGAGTTTAAACACGCACTTAATAAGGATTAAAATGCTTATAAAAGAAATTCAAGAATTTAGCGATATAAGATACAAAGCAAGAGCTTATTTGTGTTATCTTTTTGATAGAAATATACCAAATAATTTGCCAGGCGTCAGCATAAATTTGATAAATGAAGGCTTTGATAAGATCGCACACGAAATCGAATGTTTTGAAGCTTTTTATATACTTGATAAAAACGGCATCCAAGTCGAAAACAACGTCAGTTTAGATACAAATAATATGATAGGCAAGGGTACCAATAGAAGTAATAAGGCTTATTATTACAGAGCCGTTAGAGAAGGGCGTTGCGTACTAACTGATCCATATCCTTCAAGCCTTACTAATGGACTTTGCGTGACTGCTTCTATGCCTGTTTATAATGATAAACGCGAACTAAAATATATAGCTTGTATGGACATTAGTCTTACTGATATATTAAAACTTGTTCATCCAAGCTCAGTAGATAGTGTTTTTGGTAAATTTACTAAATTTGCGTATTTTATGTTTTCATTAGCGCTTTTTGTAGTTGCTATTGTTCTTTTTATACAAGGCGTTAAAAGTTTTGTTTTAAAAGGGCTAGGCGACATAAATATAAGCGAAGTGTTTGAATCAACTATAGTTTTAACGCTCGCTCTTGCTATATTTGATCTTGTAAAAGCGATATTTGAATCTGAGGTATTAGGTAGGTCAAATTATGAAAATAATGGAGCTAGTAAGACAATGGTGCGATTTATTTGCAGTATAATCATCGCTCTTGCTATAGAGTCTTTGATGCTTGTTTTTAAATTTGCCATTACAAATCCTAGCGGAATCATATATGCTATATATCTGATCGGCGGAGTTGCAGTTTTGATGGTAGCACTTGGGTTTTATATTTTATCACTAAAAAGAGGTAAGGTTGATAGGAATTATTGATTATGGAGCTGGCAATATAAGAAGCGTTATAAATGCTTTTGAGTTTGTAGGGAGTGGCGCAAAACTAGTAAAAGCTGGAGAGAATTTAAATTTATATGATAAACTTGTACTTCCTGGAGTCGGAGCTTTTGGCGATGCTATGGATAAGCTTAGAGTAAATGATCTAAATTTGGCTATTGTCGATTTTATAGAATTAAAAAAACCTTTTTTGGGAATTTGCCTTGGTATGCAACTTCTTTTTGAAAAAGGATTTGAGTTTGGAGAGTATGACGGGCTTGGCGTGATACCAGGAAGCGTTGTTAAATTTGATGAAACTAAATTTGACAGACCGCTTAAAATTCCCCATATCGGTTGGAATAGTTGTGAGTTTATCAAAGATACCGATATAAACAGAGGATTAGCAAATAGCGCGTATTTGTATTTTGTGCATTCATATCATGCTATTTGCGATGATGAGTTTGTGTTAGCCACTACAAAATACGGATATAAATTCGTAAGTGCGGTTTGTAAAGATAATGTATTTGGCTTTCAGCCTCATCCTGAAAAATCTCATGAAAATGGGCTTAAAATTATAAAAAATTTTGTGGAGTTATAATGGAAATCATACCTGCTATAGATCTAAAAGAAGCAAAGGCGGTTAGGCTAACAAAGGGTCTTATGGATAGTGCAAAAATTTACTCTGATAAGCCTTGGGAGTTGGCGCGTGCTTTTGAAGATGCAGGTGCGAAATGGCTTCATATAGTTGATCTAGACGGAGCATTTGTAGGAGAAAGTATAAATTTAAAAACCATAGAAACTATACTTTCAAAAACAAATTTACAAGTAGAAGTTGGTGGCGGTATAAGAAATGAAGATCGTATAAAAATGTATAAAAATTTAGGTGTTAGCCGTGTGATTTTAGGCTCTGTTGCGTTAAAAAATCCTGAGTTTGTAAAAGAAATGGCTAAAAAATATAGACTTGTAGTAGGTATAGATGCAATGAACGGATTTGTAGCAGTTGAGGGCTGGGCTAAAATAAGCCAGATCAAAGCGACTGATTTAGCAAAGCTATACGCTGATGCTGGAGTGGAGGCTATCATAGCTACTGATATAAGCAAAGACGGAATGCTAGGTGGAGTAAATGTAGAGTTTAGCTCATCTATAGCTAAGGCTAGTAAGTTGCCTACCATAGCTAGTGGCGGAGTTAGCTCTATAGAAGATTTAATAAATCTTCAAAAAAATGGTAATATCGCCGGAGTTATCGTCGGCAAGGCGTATTATGAGGGTAAAATCTCTCTAAAAGACGCTTTTAGAATTATTTTATAAGTATAATAAGTTTTTTTAAAACTAAATTCTGATAGAATACACCAAATTTAAGAAAAGGATATTTAGTGAAGTTATTAGTTGTTGATGATAGCTCTACTATGAGAAGAATTATAAAAAATACACTTCAAAGGCTTGGGCATAAAGACATCTTAGAAGCCGAACATGGTCTTGAGGCATGGAGTTTGTTAGAACAAAATCCAGATATAAGCGTTTTGATAACCGACTGGAATATGCCCGAGATGAATGGACTAGAGCTTGTAAAAAAAGTAAGAGCAGAAAAGAAATATGAAGATATGCCTATCATAATGGTCACTACTGAAGGCGGAAAAGCCGAAGTTATAACTGCATTAAAAGCAGGTGTTAATAACTATATAGTAAAACCATTTACGCCACAAGTTTTAAAAGAAAAACTTGAAGATGTTCTTAACTAAATGAAAGAAAAATTTTTTGAATTAAAAATTCAAAGCCCGAATGCAGATATCTTAAAAGATTTTGCGTTTGATCTTGGGATAACTTGCATTGAAGAGATAAATGAAGGTTTTATCATACGCGATGAAGATGAATTAGATAACGTAAAATGGGGACTTGAAGAGTTTGCTAAACGAACAAATACCCAGATAAAAACTTCTATAGAAGTAAAAGATAATATCGATTGGATAAATGAGTATAAAAAAGGTATAAAACCAGTACTCGTCGGTAAATTTTACATAAGACCTAGCTGGGAGGCTAGTAAAAACGGACTTATCAATATCATTATAGATCCTGCTTTGGCATTTGGCTCTGGTCATCACGAAAGCACGAGTTCTTGTCTGAATTTTATAAGTAAATACATAAACTCAAATACACACAAAACTGCTTTAGATGTTGGATGCGGAAGTGGAATACTTAGTATATCTTTAGCAAAATTATGGCTTAAAGTAGATGCTTGTGATACTGACGCGCTAGCTGTTCTTAGCAGTAAAGAAAATGGTATAAAAAATAAAATTGAGTTTAACGATATCTGGAATGGTTCAGTCATGGCAACTCATAAGAAATATGACGTAGTAGTAGCAAATATCATAGCCGATGTTATCTTGCTTTTAGCAAAAGATCTAAAAAATAGTATAAATGATAATGGATATTTAATTATTTCAGGTATCTTAACAAAATACAAAGAGAGAATTCTAAAAAATTTTGGAGATTTAGAACTTGTTGAAAACATCACTTTAAATGAGTGGGAAAGTTTTATATTTAAAAAATAAGGAAAAAAATGGAAAATAATGACAATAAAAATGGGCAAAATAATAACAACGGAAATTTTTTTAATAAAAATCCTATTATAGTTTTTGCCGCTTTTGCTATAATTATAGTGCTTGCATTTAGGAGTTTCACGCCAGAAGGTATGAATGAATTTGGCGGAACTACAAATTCAAAAGCAGTATCTTACTCTGAGTTAAAACAACTCATAAAATCAAAACAAATTTCAAACGTATCTATAGGACAGACTACTATAAGAGCTGAAGGTGGCGGAACGACTTATATAGTAAAAAAGGTTAATAACGATCAGACTTTAGTGCCTTTGCTTGAGAGCGAAGGAGTAAGTTATGGAGCTTATAGCGAAACAAATTGGTTTAGTGATATGCTATTTTCATGGGTTATTCCTGTATTTATATTTTTTGGAATTTGGATGTTTCTTGCTAGTAGAATGCAAAAAAATATGGGTAGTGGCATACTTGGAATGGGCAGTAGCAAAAAGCTTGTAAATAGCGAGAGACCAAAGGTTAAATTTAATGATGTAGCTGGAGTAGAAGAAGCCAAAGAAGAGGTAAAAGAAATAGTTGATTTCTTAAAAAATCCAGATAGATATATAAGCTTAGGTGCCAAAATTCCTAAAGGAGTACTCTTAGTAGGACCTCCAGGAACTGGTAAAACCCTACTTGCAAAAGCCGTTGCTGGTGAAGCGGACGTTCCGTTTTTTTCAGTTTCTGGTTCAAGCTTTATAGAGATGTTTGTAGGAGTTGGCGCTAGTAGAGTTAGGGATCTTTTTGAAAATGCTAAAAAAGAGGCTCCTGCTATAGTATTTATAGATGAGATAGATGCCATAGGAAAAAGTAGGGCGGCTGGTGCTATGATGGGCGGCAACGATGAAAGAGAGCAAACATTAAATCAGCTATTAGCCGAAATGGATGGATTTGATAGCGACAAGAGTCCTGTCATCGTCCTTGCTGCGACAAATAGACCTGAGGTTTTAGACGCTGCTCTTCTTCGTCCAGGTCGTTTTGATAGACAAGTTTTAGTTGATAAGCCTGATTTTAAAGGTCGTGTTGATATATTAAAAGTCCATAGTAAAGAAGTTAAACTCGCAAAAAACGTAAATATGGATGATATAGGTCGTTTGACTGCAGGACTTGCTGGGGCAGATCTTGCAAATATTATAAATGAAGCAGCACTTTTAGCAGGGCGTGCTAGTAAAAAATTTATTGAACAACAAGATTTAGTAGAGGCCGTAGAAAGAGCTATCGCGGGACTTGAGAAAAAATCTCGCCGTATAAATCCAAAAGAGAAAAAGATAGTCACTTATCATGAGTGCGGACACGCTCTTATCGCTGAAACTACGAAAGGTGCAGATAAGGTTACTAAGGTTTCAGTTATCCCAAGAGGAATAGCTGCTCTTGGATATACTTTAAATGCTCCTGAAGAAAATAAATTCTTGATGCAAAAACATGAGCTTATCGCAAAAGTAGATGTTCTTTTAGGGGGACGTGCAGCAGAGCATGTATTCATAAAAGAGATAAGCACAGGAGCTAGCAATGATCTTGAGAGGGCAACAGATATCATAAAAGCTATGGTTTCTATGTATGGAATGACCGATGTCGCAGGACTTATGGTGCTTGAAAAACAAAGAAACGTGTTTTTAAACGGCGGACAAACTTTAAAAGATTATAGTGATGATATGGCTCATAAATTAGATGAGTATGTAAAGGGATTTTTAGAAGAAAGATTTAAAGCAGTTGTAGCTACACTAGAGCTTTATAAAGGAGCCATAGAAAAAATGGTTGAAGCTTTATATGAAGAAGAGACTATAGAAGGTAGCAAAGTAAGAGAGATAATCAAGGATTATGAGCTAGAAAATAACATACCAACTCGTCTTGTAAATAATGAAGATGACAATATCGATATTCAAGAAGCAAAAGAGAAAGAATAAAAATGGATAATTTAAGAGCGATAAACAAATATGGATATCTTTCTATATCTATATTTGGGGTGTTATTTCTTTTATCACTCTTATCTGAAATTTATGAATATTTTTTTGGTTTGCTGTTTTTGGCTTCTGTATTTATATATAGAAATCCAGAGCGTATGGTTGAAGTCAGTGATGATAAAGCGATATTTTCACCAGTTGATGGTAAGATCATATCTATAAAAAGAACTATCTATGCCGGCGATGAGTATTTAGAAGTGTCTATAAGAAACCATTTATGTGATTGTGGCGTTTTAAGATCTGTGGCAAATTTAAAAATAGATAGAACCAAAAAGAAAAATGGACTAAATTTATTTAGTAGCAGTGATGCAAAAAATTTACTTAGTAATAGAGTTGCTTATATATGTAGTGTTATAAATAAAAAAATAGTTATAAAAATATGCTCAGGCGTTATAAGCAGAAAGATCTATTATGAAAATTCAAAAGAGCTAAAAGCAGGAGCTAGGATCGGCTTTATAGTGGATGGAAAAGTTAGTGTATTGCTGCCTGTAGATACGACTTTAAAAATATCTACCGGAGATAAAATCAAGGCTTGCGATTTGATAGGTTTTTTAGGAGAAGATAATGGAAAATAAGCCAAAACTTATTTATATCTTACCGAATTTATTTACAGCTGCTAGTGCATTTTTAGGTATTATAAGTGTTTTGGCTTCCGTAAAAGGTGAATACGGTAAAGCTATAATTTATATAGTTTTATCTCTTATCTTAGATGGTCTTGATGGACGTGTAGCTAGGCTTACAAAAACTACTTCCAAATTTGGTGTAGAATTTGATAGTTTGGCAGATTTAGTGGCTTTTGGGGTGGCTCCAGCTATGCTATTTTACTTTAGCGTAGGGCATCTATTTGGACGTTTTGGATCTCTTTTGGCAGCAGTATTTGTCGTATTTGGCGCTATACGTTTGGCTAGGTTTAACGTGATGACTGGAACTTATGAGCCAAACGTATTTATAGGACTTCCTATACCAAGTGCAGCTATCGTTAGTGCATTTTGGGTTGGTATATATGCTAATTATGAGTTTATGCGTGGTTTTGAATGGATTTTTGTGATAATAATGGGTGGGCTTTCTATACTTATGGTCTCAAACGTACGTTATCCTAGCTTTAAAAAAGTAGATTTTAAAAGAGCAAATTATATAAAAACACTTGCAGTTCTTGTGATTTTATTTTCGCTTCTTTATCTATATCCGCTAGAAAGCACGACAACTCTTATGACTATTTATACAATTTATGGTATAATACGCTCTATTTGGGCGAGATTTTTCGCTAAAAATATTAAATTGACAAATAAGGAGAACAAATGACGGCAACACGTAAAATCTATATATTCATATATAAACTCTCTCTCCTTAATCTGCTGTAAAAATAATCTTTTTATACTCAAACATACAAAACAAATTAGGTGATTTTAGATCTTTATATATTTAGCTACAGCTAAATTTACAAAAATTAGGATAAATAAAATGGATAAAAATAAAATAATAGTATTTGATACTACTTTAAGAGATGGTGAGCAAAGCCCGGGTGCTTCTATGAATACGGAAGAAAAGATCCAAATAGCATTGCAACTTGAGCGTTTAGGCGTAGATGTTATGGAAGCTGGTTTTGCTGCTGCTAGTGTAGGCGATTTTGATGCTATAAATCAGATCGCAAAACAGATAAATAATATTCGTATAGCTAGTCTTGCAAGGGCTTTGGAAAAAGATATCAAAGCAGCCGCAGACGCTATAGCCCCGGCAAAAAATAGGCGTATCCACACTTTTATAGCTACAAGCTCTATCCATATGGAACATAAGCTAAAAATGGCTCCTGAAGAAGTTATTAAAAGAGCCGTTGAGTCTGTAAAATACGCAAAAACTTTTGTAGATGATGTTGAGTTTAGCTGTGAAGACGCTGGAAGAAGCGATATAGTGTTTTTAAAAGAAATTTGCGCAGCAGTCGTAGAAGCTGGAGCAACAACATTAAATTTACCAGATACAGTAGGCTTTAGAATGCCTTATGAGATAGCTAAAATGATAGAAGAAATGGTTAAATTTATAGGCGATAAAGCCATTATATCAGTGCATAATCATAATGATTTGGGTCTTGCAGTAGCAAATACTTTAGCTAGTATAAAAGCTGGAGCAAGACAGGTTGAATGCACTATAAACGGACTTGGAGAAAGAGCTGGAAATGCCGCACTTGAAGAGATAGTTATGACTTTAAAAACTAGAAATGACGAGTTTGCACCTCTTTATACAGATATTGTAGCAAAAGAGATCTATGCTACTAGTAGATTGGTTGCTAGCATAACTGGTATCGAGCCACAGCCAAATAAAGCGATCGTAGGTAAAAATGCATTTGCACATGAGAGTGGGATCCATCAAGACGGAGTTTTAAAATGCGCCTCTACTTATGAGATCATAAGAGCAGAAGATATTGGAGCTGAGAAAAATAGTTTGGTTTTAGGCAAACATAGCGGAAGACACGCATTTAAAGATAAACTTATAAATTTAGGTTTTGATCTTGATGATAGTGAATTAAATGAAGCTTTTATCAAATTTAAAGATCTATGCGATAAGAAAAAAGATATATTTGATGATGATATAAGGGCACTTATTAGCAACGAGATCATAAAAATACCACAAATTTATGAGGTAGAAAAGCTAAGTACAAGCTCTTGTAATAAAGGTCACGCTAGTGCTGCAGTTAGTATTAAATTTAACGATGAGATTATAAGCGACGCGGCTCTTGGAAATGGAACTGCTGATGCGATATTTAAAGTGATTGATAGGATAAGCAATATTAATGGTGAGCTAAAAGACTATAAAGTAAATGCGGTTTCTCAAGGTAAAGACGCACTTGCAAAAATAACTGTAAAAGTTGTGTTTGAAGGCTCAAATAGCGCTACGATCGGTCATGGACTTGATATCGATACTATGATGGCTAGTGCTAAAGCTTATGTAAGTGCCTTAAATAGCTATCTATCTATGAAAAGATGATCAATCTACTAAATTGAACGTAAAAAATTCGCTTTTAAAATCGCTATCACCCAAACTTAAGTATTGAGTGATAGCAGCGTCTATATTTCCTACTTCTTGATACAAAAGACCTAGTGCAAATTTACTCTCTTTTGAAGTAGGGTCTATGATTTTTGAAAGTCTTAGATATCCTATAGCACTTTCTGGGTGATTTGCACCTATACTAGCTACACTTGCTAGAAACAAGGAATTTGAATCTCGCATATTATAGTTATCGATAAGATCATTATAGATAGTATAAGCTTCTTCATAATTATTTGTAAAAAGATCTAAATACGCTAATGTCTGCATAATATTTTGATGATTATCGTTTGTAAGTTCTAGATCTCTTTTTATGCTATCTCTTTGTACGTTCAATAGTCCAGAAATTTGTAAAAGCTTCGTAAAGCTTACACGGATTATGTTAGCACCGCCATAAAGTGACTCTTTGTTTAGTTTGTTATTAAAAAAATTATACTGGATATCTTTTGCGTATTCTTTGATATTGTTTTTATCAAATTTAGATGTAAAATTAAGTATATTTACCAAAATGTCATTTGGTAGCATAGCTTTTAATTGCTCTGTTTTTTTATCGCTCGTATCATTTTTTCCTATCAAATACCCAGCAATGCTACCAAAAGCTATATTTAACACATTTTTGCTTTTATCGTTTTCTAGCCAGTCAAGCAAAGCACCTTTATTTCCTAGTGTTAGTTGGATTATGGCGTGGTACATATCTCTATCTTCTATAGCACCTTCTTGGTTTAAATTTTCTATGACTTCTGCTATAAGTTTTTTATTTTCTTTATTTATCATAGTAGAAGTTACGATAGCAAAAACTCCGCTTAGATGATTTTTTGGATCTAAGTGATAGCTCGTGATAAAGTGTTTGTAACTTTCTGAAAAATTTCCAAGTTGTGCGTAAGTAAGAGCTAGATTGTAGTGAAGTATAGAGTGGTTTGTATATAGTTTCGTGATATTTAAAAGCTGTGAATTTGCTTCTCTTAAGTTGTAATCTAGCGCCACTGCTATAGCTTTTGAAAGATTTAAATTTGCTTTAGATAGAGTTCTACTTGCTTTTAGATACTCATCGGCTTCGTTATTTTCATCTAAAAACAGACTTATGCTACCTTTTCTTATATAATCCATAGTTTGCTTAGCATCAAAAACTTTGTATGGCGCAAAGTAAAATAGCATTTCATAAATATTATTTATACTAAAAAATTTGTTTAGATTAAAATTGCTTTGAGCAATATCTAAGTCGAAAAGCTCCGGATTTAACGCAGTTTTTATAGGGTATTTTGATGATGCAAAAGTTTCGTTATTTTCATTTATATCCTTTAGAGTCATTCCTGCTTGTGCAAATTCCCCGGTTTTTAAATTTATAAGCGCTATAGCAAGTTTTGTTAAATTCGCATTTTTTTCATCCACCAAGGCTTTGTTTAAGTATTTTTTAGCGATTTCGTAATTACCACGCCTAGCCTCTAAAAGTCCAAGGGGCAAATTTACGTCATATGAATCTACTTTATTTAGCGCTTTTATAGAATCACTATCAAGATATAAGTAGCTGAGTATTTTTGCTCTTAGGTAGTTTTTTTGATTTTCATAATATCTGTTTGTAGGTGCGTTCTCAAGTATGTTTAGTGCTTCGATATAGTAGCCTTTGTAGTAGTTTATAATGGCATTATAATAAGCATAAAGGCTGGAGTCCGACTCACTTGCTAAAAATGCATTTGCTATATCTATATAATATTTAAAAAGCTGAGTTTCGTTTAATTCTAATGCACAAACAGCCGCGTTTAGTGCGCTTACTGATGTATTTTCTTGATTTGCTATAGCTTTTTTGAACGATTCTAAAGCGTCTTTAAATTTATATTGATTCATTTGCGAAACACCAAGGTTGTAGTTTGATAAGGCTTCGTTATAAATAGCTACGTTTTCATAAATTTTAAGTGCTTCAAATTTATTTCCGCTTTCGTATAATTTATTTGCCTTTTTTAGCATATCGTCGATTTTTGATGGGCTAAATGCTTTTATCTCTGTTTGCTTGGTGGTTTTTGGAAGTTCTACTTTTGGCGCCTCATCGCTTGATTTGTTATTTTTAAACAATAAAACTAAGATTAAGATAAGAAAAAGAATGAACACTCCGCCACCAATTAGCCCAAACATAAAAAAATTATTTTTTTTATTTTGAACTTTCTGTTCGACTACTGGTTCTTCTTTTGTTTCAAGTTCTTCGAGTGGAACGATACTATTTTCGTTGTCTTTATCTAAGATAACTACTTCTTCTTCATCTGCCAAAGCTTATCCTTACATATATTTTTTAAGAACTTCTGGGATATTTATGGAGCCGTCTTCGTTTTGGTAGTTTTCCATAATCGCTATAAGAGTTCTACCGACTGCCAAACTTGATCCATTTAGAGTATGAACTAAAGCATTTTTTTTACCATCTTTGTATCTGATTTTTGCACGTCTAGCTTGAAAATCCCTAGTATTTGAGATAGAGCTTATCTCTCTGTATTTTCCTTGTCCTGGAAGCCAAACTTCAAGATCTATAGTTTTTGCCGCACTAAATCCAAGATCGCCGCTACAAAGCATCATATGGCGATGAGGAAGCCCCAATTCTTTTAGCATATCAGAAGCACAGCTTACCATTTCATCAAGTATTTTCGCGCTATCTTCTGGTTTGCTTATGCTTACAAGTTCTACTTTTTCAAACTGATGCTGACGCATTATTCCTCTAGTATCTCGTCCAGCACTTCCTGCTTCTTGTCTAAAACACGCTGAATAACAAGTCATTTTTATAGGTAAATTTTCAGCCGGAATTATCTCGTTGTTATAGATGTTTGTGACTGGAACTTCACTTGTAGGGATAAGATATAGATCTTCATCTCTTATCTTGTATAGATCTTCTTCAAATTTAGGTAATTGTCCTGTGCCATAAAGCGTGTTTGAACTTACCAAAAATGGTACATTTACTAGCTCAAAACCTCTAGCAGTATTGAAATCTATCATAAAATTTACTAAAGCTCTACTAAGTCTAGCTCCATCTCTTCTAAGCACGGTAAAGCGACTGCCTGAGAGCTTTGCTCCTGTTGCAAAATCCAACCAGCCAAGATTTTCTCCAAGCTCAAAATGCTCTTTTGGGGTAAAACTAAACTCCCTAGGCTCAAGCACGGTTTTTATGCAGACGTTATCATCTTCATCTTTTCCTAATGGTACGTCATCATCTATCACGTTAGGCACTCTACTAGCTACCATATCTAGCTTAGTTTCAAGCTCACTTACTAAATTTGAAGCGGTCTGCATAAGCCTTTTATTTTCTTCAAGCTCAGTTTTTAGTAGTGTTGTGTCCGCGCCACTTCTAGCCAGTATGCCTACTTCTTTTGATTTTGCGTTTTGCACGGCTTGAAGATTTTCTAGCTCTTGTTTTTTGATTTTTAGCTCATTGTATGTATCAAGTAAATTTTTTAAAACACCCTCATCGACTTTTTTCGCTTTTAATTTAGCGTTAAATTCATCAAAATTCGTCTCTATCAGTTTTAAATTTATCATAATTTTCCTTTATCTATAAATTCCCACCGCATCTCTTACTTTTTGCATCGTCTGTGACGCTACGTTTTTAGCTTTTTTTGCTCCGGTATCAAGAATATCATAAACCTCATCTTTGCGATTTATATAGTATTCAAATTTTTCTCTAGCCGTTGCAAAATAGTTCCAAACAAGCTCATTTAGATACATTTTAAAATGCCCATAACCCTCACCGCCTTTTTCATATCTAGCAGCAAGTTCTTCTTGCTCTTTTGAATTTAAAAATAGTTTTGCTATGTTAAAAATATTGCAGTTTTTCCACTGCTTTGGAGCTTCTAATGGGGTTGAGTCTGTTACTATAGAGCTACACTGTTTTTTTAGTGTTTTTGCATCGCTGAAAATATCTATCGTATTTCCATAGCTTTTACTCATTTTAGCTCCGTCAGTCCCAGGAACTGTAGCTACGTTTTGCTGAACTCCGGCTTTAGGAATAGTAAATATATCTCCGTGCGCATTGTTAAATTTAATAGCCAAATCACGCGCTATCTCGACGTGTTGAATTTGATCTTTTCCTACTGGAACTATGTTTGAGTTAAAAAGCAAGATGTCTGCAGCCATCAAAACAGGATAGCTAAAAAGTCCGTGATGAGCTTCAAATCCTTTTGCGACTTTGTCTTTATAGGCATGAGCGCGCTCGACTAAACCCATAGGAGTTAGCTGACTTAGTATCCAGTAAAGCTCAAGCACGTCTTTGACGTCGCTTTGAACCCAAAATGTTGATTTGTTCGGATCTATGCCAAGTGCTAAAAACGCGCACGCAGCTTCAAAAGTGCTCTCTTTTAGCTTTTTTGCTTCATTTACTGAAGTCATAGCGTGATAGTTCGCGATAAACATAAACATATCGTCATTGCCTAAGTTTTGAGTATCGACCATAGGTTTTATGCTAGCAAAATAATTTCCTAAATGTAGCTTTCCTGAAGGTTGAAGTCCTGTTAAAGTTCTCAACTATTATCCTTTTTATCTTTTTAAATTTAATATTTTGATGATTTCTTTTGCGATTTTATCTGCAGATTTATCTTCTACATTTATCACAAAATTTGCCTTTTTTTCATATTCTTTATCTCTAAGTTCATGAAGCTCTTTTGCCTTTTGTAAATTTGATAAAAGCGGTCGTTTAGCAAATTTTTTCTCACTATTGCTTGAGTTTTGCAGTCTATCTATTATCTTATCAAAGCTTGATTTTAAGTATATAATAGTTCCTATTTTATTTAAATTTTTTACTTTGTAAAAGCCGCCGCCTGTAGATATGATGGCTCCTTTGACTGAGTTTTCTAAGAATTTGGCTAAATCTTTTTCTATCTTTCTAAATGCTTCTTCACCATCATCTTCAAAAATTTTTTTTATTTTTTTATTTGCATAGCTTTCTATCATATCATCGCCGTCTATAGCAAAAACTCCTATTTTTTTGCTTAAAGCCCTTGCTATAGTCCCTTTTCCGACTCCCATAAATCCTATCAAAACTATATTTTTATCTATCTTCATTTTCTACACTCTCTTTTTGGCTATGATTTTTAGGTATTAAGATAACCGGAGTTCCGTTTAATTCGAAATTTTCTCTTAGTTTATTTAAAAGATATCTTTTGTAACTAAAATGCAAAGACCTTGGTTTATTCATCACTAAAGCGATCTTTGGAGGGGCAAATCCAAACTGAGCGCCGTAGTAAATTTTGACTATTTTACCGTGGTCACGTGGAACTGGATGAGCACAAACTGCTTCTTTGATGACTTCATTTAGCCTTGAAGTTTTGATTTTTTGAGTATAGTTTTTATAAACTTCAAGAATGAGCGGATATAGTTTATGAACTCTTTTTTTGCTAAGTGCGCTGACGCTAATGATAGGAGCGTAAGCTAGGAATTTAAATTTATCCCTTAGCTCAAAAACGACTTTATCAAAATCGCCGTGCTCTTTGTCCCATTTGTTTAAAACTATGATGACTCCTAGCTCAAACTTAGCTCCTAGTCCTGCTATCCTCTCATCTAGTTCTGTAAGTGGCTCACTTGAGTCAAGAACTAGTAATGCTATGTCTGATTCTTCTAAGATTTTTTCTGTTCTATTTAGTGCAAATCTTTCTATACCCTCTATTTTTCCACGTTTTCTAATACCTGCTGTATCTACAAACTCAAAAACTCTATCTTCATAGACATAGCTTTCATTGACTGGATCTATCGTGGTTCCTGCAATCTTACTTACGACTGAACGATCTTCTTTTACAAGAGCGTTTAGAAGGCTTGATTTACCGACATTTACTCTGCCGATTATTCCTACTTTTATGTTTTTTGTTTCATAATCAACGCTTGGTTTTTCTATATCTATCTCGCCTTTTTCGTCAAAGCCTTCTAAAAATTCGTCAAAATCATCGCTCATATCTGCTTTTATAGTTGTTTCTGGCAAAAGCTTGTATATCCACGAGCAAAGCTCGTCTGTGCCTATGTTGTGGCTTACAGATAGGCTAAATACTTCTTTTGAACCAAACTCATTAAATTCCCAGCTTCTTTCTTCATCTTTTTTGCTATCGACTTTATTTACGACGAGCGCGGTCGGTTTTTTTAAATTTAAAAGCTCGTAAAATATCTTTTTATCTTGTTCATCAGGTAGCATTTTACCATCTACCATAAATACGATGATATCAGCGTTTGCTGCTTCGCTAAGTGTTTTAGCTTTTACATTTTTAAATATCTCACTGCTATCATCAAGTCCGCCGCTGTCTATCAAAATGCAACTTTTATCATCAATAAAAATTTCAGTCTTATTTGTATCTCTTGTCGTACCGCTAATGTCGCTTGTTATGGCTATTCTTTTTTTTGCTAAACGATTAAATAGCGAACTTTTTCCGACATTTGGTCTGCCAATTAATATAACTCTCTTCATACATTTCCTTTAAAAGCTGTCAATTATATCCAAAAATAGCTAAATTTATAAAATATTATGGCTTATCGTGTTAAAATCAAAAAATCAAATTTCAATTAAATTTAAAATTATTCAAGTGGAGATTATGTGTATAGGCGATTTTTAATTCGGCATTTGGGGATCTATTATATGCTTATCGCTTCAGTGCTATTTGCTGCAACTGGAGCATTTGCTAAACTTTTGAGCAGTGATATGAGCTCTATTGAAGTTGTATTTTTTAGAAACATCATCGGTTTTGTTTTTATACTTTTTGCACTTAGTAAAAAGCCACTTAATCAAAAAGGCGGAAGACCTTTTATGCTAGTCTTTCGTGGCATTATCGGTACGCTTGGGTTGCTTGCTTTTTTTTACAACGTAGCTCAGATAAATTTGGCGACGGCTTTTACCTTCCAAAAAACAGCTCCGATATTTACAGCTCTCATTGCCTTGGTGATATTTAAAGAAAAGTTAAGCTTTAAAGGCTGGATAGCGATATTTGTAGGTTTTTTCGGTATTATTTTTATAGTTCAACCAAATTTAGGTTTTACTAAAAATGATCTTGTTGGATTGCTTAGCGGTGTTGGAGCAGCACTTGCATATACTAGTATAAGGGAGCTTAGAAAGTTTTATGATGCTAGAATAATTGTGCTTTCATTTATGAGCTTTGGAACATTTATACCGCTTTTATGTATGGTTTTAGGTGAATTTTTTGAATTTAAAAATTTGGATTTTATATTTGCTAAATTTATTATGCCGAATTTTACCGGATTAATTTACATTTTATTTATGGGAATTTGCGGGGCGTGGTTTCAAATTTATCTAACAAAAGCATACGCAGCTAGTAAAAAAGCTGGAGTAGTAGCAGCGATGAGTTATAGTGATGTTTTATTTAGCTTACTTTTTGGGTTGATGCTTGGAGACTCACTTCCAAATATGGCTGCACTATGCGGTATAAGCTTGATCGTCATAAGTGGAATTTTGATAGCCACAGAAAAATGAGTAAGCAAATATTTAGCGCTTTTTAGCTACAATCGCACGAAAATTAGTTTGTAAAATTTAGGAATAAATATGGTTTTAATAGCAGGACCTTGTGTCATCGAAAGTAGGGATTTAGTTTTTAAAGTTGCTAAGAAGTTGGCTAAATTTAATGAAATGGGTTGGATAGATTTTTATTTTAAATCTAGTTTTGATAAGGCAAATCGTACTAGCATAAGTAGTTTTAGAGGACCTGGGCTTGAAGAAGGGCTAAAGATACTTGGTGAGGTTAAAAAGGAATTTGGATTTAAGATTTTAACAGATATTCACGAAAGCTATCAAGCAGCGCCAACTGCTGAGGTCGCAGATGCTTTGCAAATCCCAGCTTTTTTGTGTCGCCAAACAGATCTTTTAGTAGCTGCTGCAAAGACAAAAGCTATGGTAAATATCAAAAAAGGTCAATTTTTAGCCCCAGATGCTATGAAGCATAGCGTTAAAAAAGTGCTTGAGACACGCGGAATTAATGAGTTTGGTTATGAGATCGCAAAACAAAACGGAGTATATCTTTGTGAGAGAGGAAGTACGTTTGGCTATGGAAATTTGGTCGTAGATATGAGAAGTTTAGTAGTTATGAAAGAATTCGCTCCTGTGATTTTTGATGCAACTCATAGCGTACAAATGCCTAGTGCAAACGGCGCTACTAGCGGAGGAGATAGTAGATTTGTGCCGTACTTAGCAAGAGCTGCGGCAGCTGTTGGGGTAGAGGGATTTTTCTATGAAACTCATATAAATCCTTGTGAAGCACTTTGCGATGGAGCCAATATGCTTACTCTTGAAGCGTTAGAAAAAAACATAGAAGAGATAAAACGTATCAGGGAAATTGTGTCTTAATGAACAAAGGTCTATTTTTTGTTTTATTAGGTGCGATTTTTGAATGTGGATGGGCTTATGGGCTAAAACATGCAGATTCAAATTTGGAATATCTTTTAACTATCTGCTTTATCTGTGTAAGTTTTTTCTCATTTATGAGTGCGTTTAAGTATCTTTTGGCAAGTGTTGCTTATACTTTATTTATAGGTTTTGGAACTTTATTTATAGTAAGCGCTGAAATTTTGACTGATTATTTTAATGGAAATAGCGTTGATTATCTAAGATTGTTTTTTATATTTACACTTTTAGTCGGCGTTTTAGGGATAAAAGGTGTAAAAAATTGATACATTTTTTAGCTCTTATTTTAGCCGGCGGATTTGAAGTTTTAGGTGTTGTTTTTTTAAATAAATATGGGCATTCTAGCGGTATCAAAAAAATAATAAATTTCTTATTTATAGTCATTACTTTTACCTGCTCTCTTAGTCTGCTTAGGTTTGCTATGCAAAGCTTAGCGATGTCCGTGAGCTACGCTATTTGGACGGGTATAGGAGCTATAGGTGCTGTTGGGGTTGGTGTTTTGATAAATAAAGAAAAGTTAGGTTTTAAAAAGCTATTTTATCTATTTTTGATAATTTTTAGTGTTATAATGTTAAAGATAATATAAGGAGAAAAAGATGAATATAATAGAAGGAAATTTGAGTTTAAAGGGTGACGAAAAAGTCGCTATCATAAATGCAAGATTTAACCACATAATCACAGACAGACTAGTAGAAGGTGCAAAAGACGCCTTTTTAAGGCATGGTGGAAAAGAAGAAAATTTAGATCTTATCTTAGTTCCTGGTGCATTTGAGATACCTATGGCATTAGAAAAAGTTTTAAGTAGCAAAAAATGGGACGCGGTTTGCTGTGTTGGGGCTGTGATAAGAGGAAGTACGCCACATTTTGACTACGTAAGTGCTGAAACTACAAAAGGCATAGCAAATGTGACTTTAAAGTATGGTAAGCCAGTAACTTTTGGTGTTTTAACTGTAGATAGCATCGAACAAGCAATCGAAAGAGCAGGCAGCAAAGCTGGAAATAAAGGCTTTGAAGCGATGACAGGAGTAGTTGAACTACTAAATTTATATAAAAATATAAAGGCTTAATATGGCAACTAGGCATCAAGTAAGACAGAGCGTCGTAAGCCTACTTTATGCAAATGAGATGGGTAGCGAGATGGACGAGTTTGCCGAGGAATTTTTAGAAGAAAAAAAAATAAGAAACGATCAAAAAAAATTTACTTTAGAGCTTTATAATGGTGTTTTGCAAAACTTAGACTTGATAGATGAAGCTCTAAATATCCATCTTGGAAAATGGAAGCTATGTGAGATAGGAAGCGTGGAGAGAGCTATACTAAGGCTTGGTGCGTATGAGATCAAATTTACTAACACAGATGATGCTATCATCATAAATGAAGCAGTTATGCTTGCAAATGAGCTAGGATCTGACTCATCTACTAGGTTTATAAACGGCGTTTTAGATGCTATAAGCAAGGTGAAATGATGAAACTTTGCGTTGCTCTTGATCTTGCTAGTTATGATGAATGTATAAAGCTGATAAATGAGCTAAAAGGGCTTGATGTTTGGCTAAAAGTCGGTCTTAGAAGCTATCTAAGAGATGGTTCTAAATTTATAGAAGATATAAAAAAAACCGGTGATTTTAAGATATTTTTAGATCTTAAAATTTATGATATACCAAATACTATGGCCGATGCTTGTGAAGTGATATCAAAAATAGGCGTTGATATGATAAATTTACACGCAAGTGCCGGTAAAATAGCTATGGATACAGTTATGAAACGTTTGGATAAGCTTAAGCACAGACCAATAGTTTTAGCCGTGTCTGCACTAACTAGCTTTGATGAAGCCATTTTTAAGCAGATATATAGTGCAAATATAAAAGATAGCGTTGTTAATTTCTCAAAGATCGCTTATGAATGTGGGCTTGATGGTATGGTATGCTCGGTCTATGAAAGTCTGCTTATTAAAGACGCTACGTCTAGGGAATTTTTGACTCTAACTCCTGGTATAAGACCTTTTGGAGAAGCTAGTAATGATCAAAAAAGAGTTGCGAATTTAGATATGGCAAAAGAGAGTTTATCTGATTTTATAGTAGTGGGACGACCTATATATGAAGCAGATAATCCTAGAGAAGTCACTCAAAAAATATTAACTAAAATATCTGATATAAATTTACTTTAAATCTCGATAATCGCAGTATGTATAAATTGCGTAAATTTAAGTATAATTTAAGCGGTAAAAGAGTATAATCTCAATTCACTTTTAAGGACAGATGGGTGAGCGGCTGAAACCACACCCCTGCTAAGGGTGCAAGTCTTAATCGGGCTTCGAGGGTTCAAATCCCTCTCTGTCCGCCACTACGCTTTATATTTATTTAAATCAACGAAAATTGTAGTTTAATTAGTTTTAGTATTTCATTAATTTATTCTCTATTTAATAATTACTGTTAAAATTTTCTTATATTTTAAAAATTAAAGGGGATATATGAGTAAAATAAGTTTTATTAGTGCATTGCTAGCTACTGCTTTATTTGGAGCAACTCATGGCGAACAAGGTTCTCCATTAAATAGCTTTGATCCAAAATCCGTAGATCATATCGTTATCAAAATGAGTGCTCTTAGCGCAAATGGAGATAAAAGCGTAGGCGAAGTCGTAGCTATAAATACAGCAGATGGTGTTGCATTTTTTCCTAGACTTTCTGGATTATCTGCACCGGGTATGCATGGATTTCATGTTCATACAAACCCAGATTGCGGATCTAGTGATAAAGGACTTGGTATGAAAGCTGGTGGTCACTGGGATCCTCAAAATACCGGTAAACACTCATTTTCTTGGGATAATGATGGTCATAAAGGAGATCTTCCCGCCTTATATGTAGATACAAACGGAGATGCAAATTATCCGGTTTTATCAACAAAAATTAAAAATATAAATGAGCTAAAAGGACACTCTTTAATGATTCATTTAGGTGCGGATAATCATAGTGATAGCCCAAAACCTTTAGGTGGAGGCGGTGCTAGACTTGTTTGCGGAGTTATAAATTAATCTAAATTGCAGCCTAGTAATCAATTAGGCTGCTTTAAAATTTATATTTAGTACTATTAAATTTGGAATTTTTAAATTTTAAAATAATATTTTTAATATCTTAATTGATTTTTATTAAATTTGTTAAAAACTCTTGACATAGTATAAAAAATAAGATATAATTGCAGCTCACAAGTTAAGGGTGCTGGTGTAGCTCAGTTGGTAGAGCAACTGCCTTGTAAGCAGTAGGTCGGCGGTTCGACTCCGTTCACCAGCTCCATTTATTTTAACAGTGTTTGACCAGATATTTTATAGCAATCAACAATTTTTTATTTAAGGTGAGATACTCAAGCGGCCAACGAGGGCAGACTGTAAATCTGCTGACTTTGTCTTCCGTGGTTCGAATCCACGTCTCACCACCATTGCTATTGCGGGAGTAGCTCAGTTGGCTAGAGCATCAGCCTTCCAAGCTGAGGGTCGCGGGTTCGAGCCCCGTTTCCCGCTCCATTGTGGATGTCGACTGGGAGCTGTATTCTAATTTACTATTTCTTAAATTATACAGTTTATTCTAGTTGATTATTGGTGTTTGTATTATTTTTGTAAAACTCTGCTTTGCCACGCGATGTTTCTTAATTTCTAGAAACGCTCATATGGCTCAGAGGTAGAGCACTTCCTTGGTAAGGAAGAGGTCGCGGGTTCAAGTCCCGCTATGAGCTCCATAATGATCAAATAAGAAAGATACATAATATACAAACTTTAAATTTTGTTAAAAGTTAAAATTTATAACGGAGGATACAATGGCTAAAGAAAAATTTTCACGTAATAAGCCACACGTAAACATCGGTACTATTGGTCACGTTGATCATGGTAAAACAACTCTAACAGCTGCTATTTCTGCTGTTCTTTCAAGAAAAGGTCTTGCTGAGCTTAAAGATTATGATAATATCGATAACGCTCCAGAAGAAAAAGAGAGAGGTATCACAATTGCTACTTCTCACATTGAGTATGAGACAGAAAATCGTCACTATGCTCACGTTGACTGCCCAGGACACGCTGACTATGTTAAAAACATGATTACCGGTGCTGCTCAAATGGACGGCGCTATACTAGTTGTTTCTGCAGCTGATGGTCCGATGCCACAAACTAGAGAACATATCTTGCTATCTCGCCAAGTTGGTGTTCCATATATAGTTGTTTTCATGAACAAAGCTGATATGGTTGATGATGCTGAACTTTTAGAGCTAGTTGAAATGGAAATCAGAGAGCTATTAAACGAGTATGATTTCCCAGGCGATGATACTCCGATCGTTAGCGGTTCTGCTCTTCAAGCACTTGAAGAAGCAAAAGCTGGTAAAGATGGCGAATGGTCAGCTAAGATCATGGAGCTTATGGCTGCTGTTGATAGCTATATACCAACTCCAGTTCGTGCTACAGATAAAGATTTCTTGATGCCAATTGAAGACGTATTCTCAATTTCTGGTCGTGGTACAGTTGTTACTGGTAGAATTGAAAAAGGTATCGTTAAAGTTGGTGATACTATCGAAATCGTAGGTATTAGAGATACACAAACTACAACAGTTACTGGTGTTGAGATGTTTAGAAAAGAAATGGATCAAGGCGAGGCTGGTGATAATGTTGGTGTTCTATTACGCGGTACAAAGAAAGAAGATGTTGAAAGAGGTATGGTTCTTTGTAAGCCAAAATCAATCACTCCTCACACTAAATTTGAGGGAGAAGTTTATATTTTGACTAAAGAAGAGGGTGGTAGACATACTCCATTCTTTAATAACTATAGACCACAATTCTATGTAAGAACAACAGACGTTACTGGATCAATCACTCTTCCAGAAGGTACTGAGATGGTTATGCCTGGTGATAACTTAAAAATCACTGTTGAATTGATCAATCCAGTTGCACTTGAAGAAGGTACAAGATTTGCTATCCGTGAGGGTGGTAGAACTGTTGGTTCAGGTGTTGTTTCTAAAATAATAGCTTAATTTTTTAGTGCGGCTAGTCCGCACTAAACCAAATAAGGAAATAAATAATGGCAAGTGCAAATAGAATTAAGATCGGTTTAAAGTGTGTTGAATGTGGTGATATAAACTACACAACTACTAAAAATAGTAAAAAAACAACTGAAAAGTTAGAGCTTAAAAAATATTGCCCAAGATTAAAAAAACATACAGAGCATAAAGAAGTTAAGCTTAAATAAGGCATAACTTTTTGTATGCCATTAAAGGGCAGTAGCTCCAACGGTAGAGCGCCGGATTCCAAATCCGATGGTTGGGGGTTCGAATCCCTCCTGCCCTGCCAAAAAAGGTTAGATATGGAAAAATTTATAAGTTATTTTAAATTATCAAGAGCAGAAATTGGCAAAGTTATTTTTCCTACCAAAGAGCAAATAAGAAATGCTTTTATAACAGTATTTGCTGTTGTGGCGATCGTTTCTCTATTTTTGGCTTTGGTTGATTTGGTCATGTCATTTACTGTTTCTAAACTTGTATAAGGAAGACTGATGGCACATAAATGGTATGCTATCCAAACCTATGCAGGTAGCGAAATGAGTGTTAAAAGGGCTATTGAAACTTTAGTTAAAGATCATGGCATAGAAGAACAGCTTCTTGAAGTTATAGTTCCTACTGAAGACGTGATTGAAATCAAGAATGGAAAGCAAAAGATAAACGAAAGAAGTTTATATCCAGGTTATGCTTTTGCTCATTTAGACTTAGATACGGCTCTTTGGCACAAGATCCAGTCTCTTCCAAAAGTTAGTCGCTTTATAGGCGAGTCAAAAAAACCTAGTCCATTAAGCGATAAAGATATCGATCTTATATTAGAAAAGGTAAATAAAAGAGCAGCTCCTAAACCTAAGATTTCATTTGAAACAGGTGAGGTTGTTCGCGTTACTGAAGGTCCGTTCGCTAATTTTAATGGAACGGTTGAAGAGTATGATATGGTTCATGGTAAGCTTCGATTGAATGTTTCTATATTTGGTAGAAGTACGCCAGTTGAGATTTTATATTCACAAGTTGAAAAGATAGTATAAGTTAAGGAGAAGTTTATGGCTAAAAAAGTTGTAGGCGAAATCAAATTACAAATTGCAGCAACAAAAGCAAATCCAAGTCCGCCAGTTGGTCCAGCCCTTGGACAACAAGGTGTAAATATTATGGAATTTTGTAAAGCGTTTAATGAAAGAACAAAAGACATGGCTGGATATAATATTCCAGTTGTTATTACTGTTTATGCTGATAAAAGTTTTACATTTATTACAAAACAACCACCTGCTACTGATTTGATAAAAAAAGCTGCTGGTATAACTAAAGGTGCGGATAATCCGTTAAAAAATAAAGTAGGCAAATTAACAAAAGCTCAAATTCTTGAGATAGTCGATAAAAAAATTGTTGATATGAATACAAAAGATAAAGAGCAAGCTGCTAAAATCATAGCTGGTTCAGCTCGTTCAATGGGAATCACAGTAGTTGATTAATCCAATACCGCTTGGATTTTAAATTATTAGCGGTAGCACTTTAAAAATGCGGAGAAATTAATGTCAAAAAAAAATACGAAAAGATTTTCTGAATTACTTAAAAAAGTAGATTCTAATAAAATATATTCTTTAACTGAGGCAGTTGATACAGTAAAAACACTTGCTTCTGCTAAATTTGATGAAACAGTTGAAATAGCTTTAAAGCTTAATGTTGATCCAAGACACGCTGACCAAATGGTTAGAGGTTCTGTAGTTCTTCCTGCTGGTACTGGTAAAACAGTAAGAGTAGCTGTTATAGCAAAAGATGCTAAGGCTGATGAAGCTAAGGCTGCTGGTGCTGATATAGTTGGTGCTGAAGATTTTGTAGATGATATATCAAAAGGTATTATAAACTTTGATGTACTTATCGCTACTCCAAATTTAATGGGTCTAGTGGGTAAAGTTGGTCGTTTGCTTGGACCAAAAGGTCTTATGCCAAACCCTAAAACAGGTACAGTTACTATGGATGTTGCGCAAGCAGTTAAAGATGCTAAAGGCGGACAAGTAAATTTCCGTGTTGATAAACAAGGAAATATCCACGCAGGACTTGGTAAAGTAAGTTTTAGCAAAGAACAGTTAAACGATAATATTTCTACATTTGTAAAAGCTATAAACAAACATAAACCATCGACTTCAAAAGGTAGATATATAAAATCTGCTGTACTTTCATTAACTATGAGTCCATCAGTTTGCCTTGAAACTCAAGAACTTATGGATTTGAAATAGTAAATTTATATAATCTTAGATTGGAGATAGCCGAGGCGTAAAGCTTAATTGAGCCGATATAGCTCTCTCTGCTTGAGATCGCCGGTCGGAAAGGAGAAAAAAGTGACTAGAAATGAAAAAGCTGGAATTATTTCAAGCCTTGAGGCTGAGTTTAAGACAAGTGATGCTATTGTTGTTTGTGATTATAAAGGTCTTAGCGTTAAAAAACTTGAAGCACTTAGAATAGCTGCTAAAGAACTTAACGTTAAAGTACAAGTTATCAAAAACACTCTTGCAAATATAGCTTTAAACAATTGCGGTAAATCTGGTATGGAGCTTAAAGATACAAATATTTTTGTATGGGGCGAAGATCAGTTAGCTGTTACTAAAGTTGTAGCTAAATTTGAAGAGAAAAATGCTGATCTTTTCAAGATAAAAACTGCGTATATTGATGGTGAAGTTGCATCTGTTAGCAAAGTCGTTGCTCTTTCTAAAATGCCGTCTCGTGATGAGCTTATCGCGATGTTGTTGCAAGTTTGGAATGCACCGATACAAAACTTTACTATCGGCTTAAATGCCCTTAAAGAGAAAAAAGAACAAATGGCTTAATCTTAAGCTAAAAATAAATTTAGGAGAATTAAAATGGCAATAACAAAAGAAGATGTTTTAGATTTTATTTCTAATCTTTCAGTATTAGAACTAAGTGAATTAGTAAAAGAATTTGAAGAAAAATTTGGTGTAAGCGCAGCCCCTGTTATGGTAGCTGGCGCTGCTGGTGGTGTTGCGGCTGAAGCAGCTGAAGAAAAAACTGAGTTTAACGTTGTTCTTGTCGATTCTGGAGATAAGAAAATAAATGTTATTAAAGTTGTTAGAGCTCTTACAGGTCTTGGTCTTAAAGAGGCAAAAGATGCTGTTGAGGGAACTCCTTCAGTGCTTAAAGAAGGTATCAGTAAAGACGAAGCTGAGGCAGCTAAAAAAGAGCTTGAAGAAGCTGGTGCTAAAGTCGAACTTAAATAAGTTATATTTTTTTTGGAAGGGGCAAATTTTGCCCCTAAATTTGCTTTATGCCGCATTTTGCGGTTTATTTCTTTCAAACTATTCCATGAGGTAGTCAAATGCTAAATAGCCTATATTCTGGAAATCGTCTCAGGGTTGATTTTTCTAATGTTACAAAAGAGATTGATGTTCCAAATTTATTACAATTACAAAAAAAGAGTTTTGATCATTTTTTAAATCTTGATAATTCACAATACGAAAGTGGAATTGAAAAAGTATTTAAATCAATATTTCCTATTCATGATCCGCAAAATAGACTTACATTAGAATATGTTAGTAGTGAGATTAGCAAACCTAGATACACCATAAGAGAGTGTATGGAAAGAGGTCTTACTTACTCTGTAAATTTAAAAATGAAAATTAGGTTGATCGTACACGATAGAGACGAGAAAACCGGTGAAAAAATTGGCGTAAAAGATATAAAAGAACAAGAAATTTTTGTACGCGAAATTCCTCTTATGACTGATAGGATTTCATTTATAATAAACGGCGTTGAGAGAGTTGTCGTAAATCAACTCCATAGAAGCCCTGGCGTTATCTTTAAAGAAGAAGAGAGTCCGACTATAGTAAATAAACTGATTTATACAGCTCAAATTATACCTGATCGCGGTAGTTGGTTGTATTTTGAATATGATACGAAAGATATTTTATATGTTCGTATAAATAAAAGAAGAAAAGTCCCTATAACCATTTTATTTAGAGCCTTAGGATATAAAAAACAAGATATAGTTAAATTATTTTATCCTATACAAACATTACATATAAAAAATAATAAATTTTTAACTCCATTTAGCCCAGATGATTTTATGGGCAGAGTTGATTATGATATAAAAGATGAAAATGGCAATGTCTTACATCAAGCTGGAAAGAGACTAACAAAGAAAAAAGCTGATAAGCTCATAGAAGACGGGCTTAAATGGGTAGAATATCCGATAGAAGTTTTAGTAAATAGATATTTAGCAAATCCTATCATAGACAAAGAGAGCGGTGAGGTCATTTATGACGCGCTTACTCAGTTAGACGAAAATAAACTTGCCAAAATAGTAGCTGAAGAAGAGACTATTGAGATAGCAAACGATCTTGCAAGTGGCGTTGATGATGCTATTATAAATTCATTTTTACAAGATTATGAAACATTAAAGCTACTAAAACAGACAGAAGATATAGAAGATGAAAATGATTTGGCAGCTATTAGAATTTATAAGGTTATGAGGCCTGGTGAGCCTGTAGTTAAAGAAGCGGCGCGTACTTTTGTAAATGATCTATTTTTTAATCCAGAAAGATATGACTTAACAAAAGTTGGTCGTATGAAGATGAATCATAAATTAGGATTAAGTGTTCCAGAATATGTGACTACGCTCACAAATGAAGACATTATAAAAACTGCAAAATATCTGATAAAGGTCAAAAACGGTCAAGGTCATATAGATGATAGAGATCATCTTGGAAATAGACGTATTAGATCTATCGGCGAACTTTTGGCTAATGAACTCCATTTAGGCTTTGTAAAAATGCAAAAAGCTATCAGAGATAAATTTACAAGTCTTAGTAATAACGTAGATGAGCTTATGCCTTATGATTTAGTAAATCCTAAAATGATAACCACGACTATTATGGAGTTTTTTACAGGCGGTCAATTAAGTCAATTTATGGATCAAACAAATCCGCTTAGCGAAATTACTCATAAGCGTCGTTTGTCTGCACTTGGCGAGGGTGGTTTGGTAAAAGAAAGAGCTGGGTTTGAAGTACGTGACGTTCATCCGACTCACTATGGTAGAATTTGCCCTGTTGAAACCCCAGAAGGTCAAAATATCGGTCTTATAAATACTCTTTCTACATATGCTAAGGTAAATGATCTAGGATTTGTAGAAGCACCATATAGAAAAGTAGAAAATGGTAAAGTCACAAATGAGATCGTATATCTAACAGCTACTCAAGAAGAAGGACACATCATAGCTCCTGCCTCAACTATCTTAGATGAAAACGATATGATTAAAGAAGATCTTATCGAGGTAAGGCAAGATGGAGAAATGCTACTTGCAAAAAGAGAAGATGTTACTTTAATCGATCTTTGTAGCGGTATGGTTATGGGTGTTGCAGCTTCATTGATCCCATTTTTAGAACACGATGATGCAAACCGCGCTCTTATGGGTTCAAACATGCAGCGTCAAGCAGTTCCTCTTCTAAAAGCTACTGCCCCTATAGTAGGAACAGGTATGGAGGCTATAGTTGCAAGAGATGCTTGGGAGGCTATAAAAGCAAAACGTCCTGGCGTAGTTGAAAAAGTCGATAATAGAAATATATTTATCTTAGGCGAAGATGAAAATGGTCCATATATCGATCAATATACTATGGAAAAAAATCTAAGAACAAACCAAAATACTACATTTGCACAACATCCTATCGTTAGAAAAGGCGATGAGATAAAAGCAGGACAGATAATAGCAGATGGTCCTAGTATGGAAGAAGGTGAGTTGGCTATCGGTAAAAATGCACTTATTGCATTTATGCCGTGGAATGGATACAACTATGAAGATGCTATTGTTATGAGCGAAAGAATGATTCGCACTGATGCTTTTACAAGCGTACATATCTATGAAAAAGAGATTGAAGCTAGAGAGTTAAAAGATGGCGTAGAAGAGATTACTAGAGATATACCAAATATGAAAGAAGAAGATCTAATTCATCTTGATGAAAGTGGTATAGTAAAGATAGGCACTCACGTCAAACCAGGAATGATCTTAGTAGGTAAAGTTTCACCAAAAGGCGAGGTAAAACCTACTCCTGAAGAGAGACTTCTTAGGGCTATATTTGGCGAAAAAGCAGGTCATGTAGTAAATAAATCATTGTACGCTGGTGCTAGTCTTGAAGGCGTTGTAATTGATGTTAAAATATTTACAAAAAAAGGCTATGAAAAAGACGCTAGATCGTTTAAAGCATACGAAGATGAAAAAAATATGCTTGAAAAAGAGCATCATGATAGACTTTTGATGCTTGATCGAGAAGAAATGCTTAGAGTTACTGCTCTTCTTTCTAAAAATCCTTTGGATAGCGAGCTTGAAATAGGCAACAAAACATACAAAAAAGGCGACGTAGTAAAAAGAACAGATCTTGATAATATTAATAGATTTACTCTAAATACTTACGTAAAATCTTTCTCAAAAGAAATTCAAAAAACATACGAAGATATGAAAACGTATTTTCAAAATGAGAAAAAGAAGCTTAAAGATGAGCATGATGCTAAGCTTGAGATATTAGAAAAAGATGATATTTTACCAAGTGGTGTCGTAAAACTAGTAAAAGTTTATATAGCCACTAAACGTAAATTGAAAGTCGGAGATAAGATGGCCGGACGTCACGGAAACAAAGGTATAGTTTCAAATATAGTTCCAGACGTTGATATGCCATATCTTCCAAATGGACGCACGGTAGATATCGTATTAAATCCGTTAGGCGTTCCAAGCCGTATGAATATAGGTCAGATTTTAGAAAGCCACTTGGGTCTTGTTGGAATGAGACTAGGTGAGCAAATAACTGAAATTTTTGAAGCTAAAAAAGGTGAATGGCTTAAAGAGTTAAGAGCTAAGATGATAGAGATAGCAGACGTTTCACGTTTGATGGATGCTAAATCTATACTTAGTAAGATTAGTGATGAAAAATTGATAGATTATGCAAGAGATTGGTCAAATGGTGTTAGATTTGCTACTCCTATATTTGAGGGTGTTAAAGCTGATGAATTTAAAAAACTATTTGAAATGGCAAAGATCGATATGGACGGCAAAACAGAGCTTTATGATGGACGAACTGGCTCTAAAATGGAAGAGCGTGTAAATGTTGGTTGTATGTATATGCTAAAACTTCACCACTTAGTCGATGAAAAAGTCCATGCTAGAAGTACTGGGCCATATAGTTTAGTTACGCAGCAACCAGTCGGTGGTAAAGCTTTAAGTGGTGGTCAAAGATTTGGAGAGATGGAAGTTTGGGCACTTGAAGCTTATGGTGCAGCTCATACGCTAAGAGAGATGCTAACTGTAAAATCTGATGATGTTGAAGGTCGTTTGGCAGCTTATAAAGCTCTTACAAGAGGTGAAAATGTGCCAAGCACTGGTATCCCAGAGACTTTCTTTGTTTTAACAAATGAGCTAAAATCTCTAGCACTTGATGTTGAGATTTACGATGAGGATGAAAATAATGAGTGAGTTGAAACCTATTGAGATAAAAGAAGACGCAAAACCAAGAGATTTTGAAGCTTTTAGATTAAGACTTGCAAGTCCAGAGTGTATAAAAGCATGGAGTCACGGTGAAGTTAAAAAACCTGAAACTATAAATTATCGTACTTTAAAACCTGAGCGTGATGGTTTATTTTGTGCCAAGATTTTTGGCCCTATAAGAGATTATGAGTGCTTATGCGGGAAGTATAAAAAGATGCGTTATAAAGGCATCAAATGCGAGAAGTGTGGCGTGGAAGTTACTAGTTCAAAAGTTCGTCGCTCACGTATGGGCCATATCGAGCTTGTAACTCCTGTAGCTCATATATGGTATGTAAATTCACTTCCTAGCCGTATCGGTACTCTTCTTGGTATCAAAATGAAAGATTTAGAGCGTGTATTATACTATGAAGCTTATATAGTAGAGCAACCAGGCGATGCTTATTATGATAATGAAAACATTAAAAAAGTCGAACTTTATGACGTTTTAAATGAAGAACAATATGTTCTTTTAGAACAAAAATTCGGTGAAAGCGGTTTTAAAGCTCGAATGGGTGGAGAAGTGATACGTGATCTACTTGCAAATTTAGATCTAGTAGCTATACTAGAACAGTTAAAAATAGAAGTAGAAAGCACAAATAGTGAAGCTAAGAAAAAGACTATAGTAAAACGTTTAAAAGTAGTTGAAAATTTTTTAAATTCAGGCAATCGCCCTGAATGGATGATGATAACAAATTTACCTGTTTTACCACCTGATTTAAGACCTCTTGTTAGTCTTGACGGCGGTAAATTTGCGGTTTCTGATGTAAATGATCTATATCGCCGTGTTATAAATAGAAATGCACGTTTAAAAAGACTTATGGAACTTGACGCTCCAGAGATTATTATCCGCAATGAAAAAAGAATGCTTCAAGAGTCAGTAGATGCTTTATTTGACAATGGCAGACGTGCAAATGCTGTAAAAGGTGCTAATAAGCGCCCACTAAAATCTCTAAGCGAGATTATAAAAGGAAAGCAGGGTCGTTTCCGTCAAAATTTACTTGGTAAGCGTGTTGATTTTTCAGGTCGTTCTGTTATTGTAGTAGGACCAAAGCTTAGAATGGATCAATGTGGTCTTCCTAAAAAAATGGCTCTTGAGTTATTTAAACCACATCTTTTGGCTCGTCTTGAAGAAAAGGGCTACGCAACTACAGTCAAACAAGCTAAAAAAATGATAGAAGACAAGACAAATGAGGTTTGGGAATGTCTTGAAGAGGTAGTTGATGGTCATCCTATTATGCTAAACCGTGCGCCAACTCTACATAAAATGTCTATTCAAGCATTTCACCCAGTTCTTATAGAAGGTAAAGCTATCCAGCTTCATCCTCTTGTTTGTTCAGCGTTCAACGCGGACTTCGACGGCGATCAAATGGCTGTGCATGTTCCACTTTCTCAAGAAGCGATTGCTGAATGCAAAGTCCTTATGTTAAGCTCTATGAATATTTTGCTTCCTGCAAGTGGTAAAGCTGTAACCGTTCCTAGTCAAGATATGGTTTTGGGGATCTATTATCTAAGTCTTGAAAAAGAAGAAGCTAAAGGTGCAAATAAAATTTTTGCAAGCGTTGATGAGGTAATGATATCTGTTGAGGCTCACTATCTAGATCTACATGCAAAGATCAAAACTATAGTTGGAGAAAGAGCTGTATTTACGACTGCTGGACGTCTTATCATAAAATCAATTTTACCAGATCTCAAAGAAAACTCTGTTCCAGAATCAATGTGGAATAAGATAATGAAGAAAAAAGATATAGCAAATTTGGTTGATTACGTCTATAAAAACGGCGGCTTAGAAGTAACTGCTAGCTTCCTTGATAGACTTAAAAATTTAGGTTTTAGATATGCGACTAAAGCAGGTGTTAGTATTTCGATTGCTGATATTATCATTCCTGAAAGTAAATATGGCTACGTAAATGAAGCTAAGAAAAAAGTTAGAGAAATTCAAAACCAATACGGCTCAGGTTTGCTAACTGATTCAGAGAGATATAATAAGATCGTTGATATCTGGACAGATACAAATAACAAAGTTGCGGCCGAAATGATGAAACTCATCAAAACAGACAAAAATGGATTTAACTCTATTTATATGATGGCAGATTCAGGAGCAAGAGGTAGTGCAGCTCAAATTCGTCAGCTTGCTGGTATGCGTGGTCTTATGGCTAAGCCTGATGGTAGTATTATCGAGACGCCAATTACATCAAATTTCCGTGAGGGACTAAACGTGCTTGAGTATTTCATCTCAACACACGGCGCTAGAAAAGGTCTTGCAGATACTGCGCTTAAAACTGCAAATGCCGGATATTTGACAAGAAAACTGATCGACGTAGCACAAAACGTTAAAGTGACAATGGAAGATTGTGGAACGCACGAAGGCGTTGAGATAACAGAGATTACTGAAAATGGCGAACTTATAGAGAGTCTTGAAGAGAGAGTTTTAGGACGTGTTTTAAGTGATGATGTTATAGATCCTATAACAAATGAAGTTTTATTTACAGAAGGAACTTTAATAGATGAAGCAAAAGCTAGAACTATCACTGATGCTGGCATCAAATCAGTAAGCATAAGAACTCCTATAACTTGTAAAGCAGGTAAAGGCGTATGTGCAAAATGTTATGGTATTAACCTTGGTGAGGGCAAACTAGTAAAACCAGGAGAGGCAGTCGGTATAATCTCTGCTCAATCAATCGGCGAACCAGGTACTCAGCTTACTCTAAGAACATTCCACATAGGCGGTACTGCTTCAACGGAGCAACAAGATCGCCAAGTTATAGCACAAAAAGAAGGTTTTATAAGATATTACAACCTAAATACTTATAAAAATAAAGACAAGATAATAGTTACAAATCGTCGTAATGCTGCTATTTTGCTTGTTGAACCAAAAATCAAAGCACCGTTTGATGCAAGTATAAATATCGAAGTAGCCCACGAGGACGTAAGTATTATATTAACCGGAAAAGATAACGAGATAAAATACGTTCTTAGAAAACACGACTTAGCTAAGCCAAATGAACTAGCTGGAGTTAGTGGTAAGGTTGAAGGAAAGCTATATATTCCTTATGTTAAAGGCGATATGGTAAAAGAAAATGAAAGCGTAGTAGAAGTCATTAAAGAGGGATGGAATATACCAAATCGTATTCCGTTTGCTAGTGAAGTAAAAGTTGCTGATGGCGACCCTGTTACGCAAATCATAACGGCTGGAGCTAAAGGTATGCTTAAATTTTATATTCTCAAAGGCGACTATCTAGAGAGAATTAGAAATATTAAAAAAGGCTACAGAGTAACTGAAAAAGGTCTATTTGTCGTTATCGCAGATGATGAAGACAGAGAAGCGGAGCGTCATTATATCCCTAGAGGTAGCATTATTGAATTTAATGATAGCGATAGTGTTGTCGCAAAAGATGTAATTGTAAAACCGCATAGCGACGAAAAGCTAGTTATAGCAGAGTGGGATCCATATTCAACTCCGGTTATTGCCGAAGAAGGTGGTGTGGTTGCTTATGAAGATATAGAGCCTGGATATAGCGTCACAGAGCAGTATGATGAAGCAACAGGTCAAAGCCGTCTAGTCATAAACGAGTATCTTCCAAGCGGTGTCAAACCAACCATAGTCATATCGACTAAAAATGGTAAATTGATCCGCTATCAACTAGAGCCAAAAACAGCTATTTTCGTAACTGATGGTCAAAGCGTTGATCAAGCCGATATTTTAGCAAAAACACCAAAAGCGGTTGCAAAATCAAAAGATATCACCGGAGGTCTTCCTAGGGTATCAGAGCTATTTGAAGCAAGGCGTCCAAAAAATACCGCTATCATAGCCGAGATCGACGGAGTAGTAAGGTTTGACAAGCCTCTTCGTTCAAAAGAACGCCTTATCATAGATGCAAAAGACGGCACAAGCACAGAATACTTGATAGATAAATCACGCCAAATTCAAGTCCGTGATGGAGAGTTTGTTCATGCAGGTGAGAAATTAACCGATGGTTTGGTAAGTAGCCACGATATCTTAAGGATTTTGGGTGAAAAAGCTCTTCACTATTACCTTATAAGTGAGATACAACAAGTTTATCGTTCTCAAGGTGTTGCTATTAGCGATAAACACATTGAGATCATTGTTTCTCAAATGTTAAGACAAGTAAAGATTGTAGATAGCGGACATACAAACTTCATTATCGGAGATATGGTAAGCAGACGTAAATTTAGAGAAGAAAACAAACGTATCATGAAAATGGGTGGTGAGCCTGCGATCGCTGAACCTGTGCTTTTAGGCGTTACTAGAGCAGCTATCGGTAGCGATAGCGTCATCTCTGCAGCCTCTTTCCAAGAGACTACAAAAGTGCTTACTGAAGCTAGTATAGCAGCTAAATTTGATTACCTTGAAGACTTAAAAGAAAATGTAATTTTAGGTCGTATGATACCTGTAGGTACTGGACTTTATCAAGATAAAAAAATCAAGATGAAGTATAATAATTAATTGACTTTATACAACTTAGTAAAATTTGGGTCTATCGATCCAAATTTTACTTAAATTCTAAATTTAAAGATTCTCAATAAATAATAGTCATTAAATTTTAAATTTTTATTAAAATATAAAAATGATAAAAATGAGATTTGAGCCAAAACAGAGATTTATTTTAAATATTAAAGATAAAGAGAGTCAAAAATTTCTTATACCAGAGTATCAAAGGCCTTATAGATGGAAAATTGATGAGTGTCAAACGCTTTGAGATGATATTATAAATGCGTTCTATGAAAAGAAAGACAATAAGAAATTTGAATATTTTTTGGGCTCAATTGTAAGTTTTGAAAATGATCATGGTGATTTAGAAATCATAGATGGACAGCAAAGAATTACAACTTTAACCTTGCTTTTTAGAACATTTTTTGAGAGCCTAAAAAGCGAAGGTAAAAAAGATGAATTCCAAGATGATTTTGGTAAATTTATTTGGAAAAAGATTAGAAATGAAGGCTTTGTTTTTGATGAGCCCTATTTAAGTTCGCAGGTTATTACTGACAAAGATAAAAAAGTATTAGAATATATTTTAATAGAAGATATTGACATTGAAAAATTAAAAAGCTTCAACTCTAATTATGCTAAAAATTTTATCTTTTTTCATGATGCTATAAATGATTTTAAACTAAAAAACGCCTCTGGGTTTCCAAATTTATGTGATACTATTTTATCTGATACATTTTTTGTATTGTGCGTGACCTGCGATAGTAAAGAATCAGCAATGACTATTTTTAATACTCTAAATTCTCGTGGTATGCCACTTTCAAATGCCGATATTATAAAGGGCCACATTTATGAAAATATAGAAAATAAAGAAGAATTTGCTAAAAAATGGCAAGAAATTAGCTCAAAATTTGAAGAATACAGCCCCAAAGAAGATATGAGCGTGCTTTTTATTCAGGCAATGCACGCAATAAGAGCTTTACACAATCACACAGACAGCACTACTCCAAGCGTGTTAGACTTCTTTACCAAAAATAAAAAGTTTAATTTTGGAGCAGAGGATAAATATCTTGTAGAACAAGAAAAAATAAAAGAACTTATGAATTTTATAGAAATTCTAGTTTATTTTTGGGGAGCACCTGAAGCATATTTAAGCCAAAAAGCTTACAGATATTTTAAAATTCTTTGTTTGTATCAAAATGATATGTGGAGATTTTTTGTGGCTTTTTTGGTTTGGAGAAACAAGAATAATTTTATAAAAGATGAATTTAATGAGAATTTTAATAAAGAATTCGAAATTTATCTACTTGAACTGCTAAAAGCAATGACTGTTAAAATTCTAAATAATAAAACAAATGCAAATGAAATTAAAGATTTAGTTTTTAAAATGAACGCAGAGTTAAATCAAAATATAAATTTTTCTTATAGTAAATTCTTGCCAGAGGGATTTTTAAATAATTTTTCTAGTAGTGATAAGAATATCAAGCCAGACGCTAGAAAAGTAAAATATCTTTTATATTTATATGCTCATCTTTATGATGATTTTTCTAGTGATATAGAAAGCCATAAATTAGAAGTAGAGCATATTTTACCTAAAACTTGGCAAAATACGAATTTTGATGAGTGGAACGAGATAAGTCACTCACAATATTTAGAACAAATAAGTAATAAAATTTTGCTTAACAAACTAACAAATATTAAATGCGCTAATAACTTTTTTTCTTTAAAACAAGAAAAATATAAAGAGAATCATAACTCACAAGAGGTAAAAGAGCTTGGCAATAGAGAAGATAAAATTTGGTCAAAAGCTGATATAGAATCTAGAAATAAAGCAATAGAACAGGCTTTAAAAAATTTTATAAATAAATAGAATATATTTCATCTTTAATTAAGTAAAATTTGAGTAAAATAGCGACTTTTTAGTAAATTTAGTTGAAAGGAAAAATTGTGCCAACCATTAATCAATTGGTCAGAAAAGAACGCAAAAAAGTGATCGTAAAATCGAAATCACCAGCGTTAAAAGAGTGTCCTCAAAGAAGAGGAGTTTGCACCAGAGTTTATACAACAACTCCTAAAAAACCAAACTCAGCTTTGAGAAAAGTTGCCAAAGTAAGGCTAACAAGTGGATTTGAAGTTATCAGCTATATAGGCGGTGAAGGTCACAATCTACAAGAGCACAGCATCGTGCTAGTGCGTGGTGGTAGGGTAAGAGACTTACCAGGTCTTAAATATCATATTGTCCGTGGTGCGCTTGATACAGCTGGCGTGGCTAAAAGAACTGTTTCACGCTCTAAATATGGTGCTAAACGCCCAAAAGAAGCTAAAAAGTAATCTTTTAGGACGCAGACTAGCCCTTAGATATGGCTTAGTTTGAGTAAAATTTAAATTTGAAGGAAAGTTATGAGAAGAAGAAAAGCCCCTGTTAGGGAAGTAATGCCTGATCCAATTTATGGCAATAAAGTTATAACTAAATTTATTAATTCACTTATGTATGATGGCAAAAAAAGCGTAGCTACAGAGATTATGTATGGTGCGTTAAAAGCTATAGATTCTAAAGGTGGAGAGCTAAAAGGTATAGATGTATTTAATAGCGCTATTGATAATGTAAAACCTATTATGGAGGTTAAATCTCGTCGCGTTGGTGGTGCTACATATCAAGTGCCAGTAGAGGTCCGCCCAGCTCGCCAACAAGCCCTAGCGATCCGTTGGATTATCAGCTTTGCTCGTAAAAGAAGTGAGAGAACAATGATAGAAAAATTAGCCGCTGAGTTGCTAGATGCATCAAATTCAAAAGGTGCTTCATTTAAGAAAAAAGAAGATACCTATAAAATGGCAGAAGCTAATAAAGCATTTGCTCACTATCGCTGGTAATAAGGAGAGTTTATGTCAAGAAAAACTCCATTAAATATGGTTAGAAATATCGGTATCGCTGCGCATATCGATGCTGGTAAGACTACAACTAGTGAGAGAATTCTATTTTTTACTGGTATGAGCCATAAGATCGGTGAGGTTCATGATGGTGCTGCTACTATGGACTGGATGGAGCAAGAAAAAGAGCGTGGTATTACGATTACTTCTGCTGCGACTACTTGTTTTTGGAAAAACCATCAAATCAACCTTATAGACACTCCAGGACACGTTGATTTTACTATCGAAGTTGAAAGATCTATGCGTGTTTTAGATGGCGCTGTAGCTGTATTTTGTGCTGTTGGTGGCGTCCAACCTCAAAGTGAGACTGTCTGGAGACAAGCTAATAAATACCGTGTTCCAAGAATGGTATTTGTAAATAAAATGGATAGAATCGGTGCGAATTTCTACAATGTTGAAGAGCAGATCAAAAACCGCTTAAAAGCAAATCCAGTGCCTATCCAAATTCCAATTGGCGCTGAAGATGAGTTTAAAGGCGTGGTTGATCTAATCAAAATGAAAGCTATTGTTTGGGAAGATGATACTAAACCAACTGATTTTGTAGAAAAAGATATCCCAGCTGAACTGCAAGAAAAAGCTAATGAATATCGTAATAAAATGATCGAAGCCGTTGCTGAGACTGATGATGCTTTGATGGAGAAATTTTTTGGTGGCGAAGAGCTAAGCAATGAAGAGATTAAAAAAGGTCTTAAAGCGGGTTGTCTAGCTATGACAATTATCCCTATGCTTTGTGGAACTGCATTTAAAAATAAGGGCGTTCAGCCACTTCTTGATGCGGTTGTTGATTACTTACCAGCTCCTGATGAGGTTGAGGCTATTAGAGGCGAGATGGAAGATGGAAGAGAAGTTATCGTAGATAGCACAGATGATGGTGAATTTGCCGGTCTAGCCTTTAAGATTATGACTGACCCATTTGTTGGACAGCTTACATTCGTAAGGGTTTATAGGGGACAGCTTGAGAGTGGAAGTTATGCTTATAACTCAACAAAAGATAAAAAAGAGAGAATCGGCCGCTTACTAAAAATGCACTCAAATAAGCGTGAAGAGATTAAAGTGCTTTATGCCGGTGAAATCGGTGCTGTAGTTGGTCTAAAAGATACTTTAACAGGTGATACTTTAGCTAGTGAAAAAGATAAAGTTATTCTAGAGAGAATGGACTTCCCAGAGCCAGTTATTAGTGTAGCTGTTGAGCCAAAAACTAAAGCAGATCAAGAAAAAATGGGTATAGCCCTAGGCAAATTAGCTCAAGAAGATCCAAGCTTTAGAGTTAGCACTGATGAAGAGAGTGGTCAGACAATCATCGCTGGTATGGGCGAATTGCACCTTGAAATCATCGTAGATAGGATGCTAAGAGAATTTAAAGTAGAAGCAGAAGTAGGCCAACCGCAAGTTGCTTATCGTGAAACTATCAAAAAGACAGTTGAGCAAGAGTATAAATACGCTAAACAATCAGGTGGTCGTGGTCAATATGGTCATGTATTTTTACGCCTTGAGCCACTTGAGCCAGGAAGTGGATTTGAATTTGTTAATGATATCAAAGGTGGGGTTGTACCAAAAGAGTATATCCCAGCTGTTGAAAAAGGTTGTAATGAAGCACTTCAAAGCGGTGTATTAGCAGGATATCCGGTTGAAGATGTTAAGGTTACACTATTTGATGGTAGTTACCACGAAGTGGATTCATCTGAAATGGCATTTAAACTAGCTGCATCTATGGGCTTTAAAGAGGGTGCTAGAAAGGCTGGTGCTGTTATTCTTGAGCCTATGATGAAAGTCGAAGTAGAGACTCCAGAAGAGTATATGGGTGATGTAATAGGCGATTTAAATAGACGCCGTGGTCAAATAAACTCAATGGATGAAAGAGGTGGAAATAAGATAGTTACTGCTTTCTGCCCACTTGCTGAGATGTTTGGTTACTCTACAGATTTAAGAAGTCAAACTCAAGGTCGTGCATCATACTCAATGGAATTTGATCACTATGAAGAAGTTCCTAAAAATGTTTCTGATGAGATAATTAAGAAAAGAAACGGTTAAATTTAACTCTAAACCGCCTAGCTTTTAGGCGGTTTTTCCGCAGTTTTTTGTCCTCATAGCTCAGCAGGATAGAGCGCAGAATTCCTAATTCTGAGGTCGTGAGTTCGAATCTCGCTGGGGACACCATTCTATTCAATTTTTATTATTAGGACTTTATTTGACACGGCATTCAAATGGTATATTGGTTCTTGATTCTATTAAATGACTTCTTTTGATGCATATGTTCATAGATCATTTTATTTGGGCTAACCTGTCTCAAAGTATATCTATGAGTGTTTTGTATTTTTCTGTAGCGGATAGTTTTTTATTTTTATCTGTATGCTGGCTGTGATCAGCAAAACAAAACGTGGGCTTAATACATCGTGGATGAGAAAAAGGGTATTTAAATATGGCTATTTCATATAGGTACGATTTTGTTGCTTACGGTTTTTTCTGTTTTGTTTTTGCATGATTTACACGGTAGTCTAGCTATCGTTGTTAAGCACGAATTGACAGGTTGAGCATTGACTTTGATCTTGGCAAATGCTCCGTCATGGCTAGATGTTTTGCCTATATATATGTTTTTAATGCTGTTTTGATCGTTTTTTCTATCAATGTTTGTTAGCAAATTTGGACTGATTTTATGTCTATTTTGATTGATTCTTATCAGCTCTTGGATGGGAGTTAGGGAATTTATACTTGATATATATCCTAGTGAGTCTTGGATATTCAAGCTTTTATTTAGGATCGCTTCGTTGTATAAACGTCATAGCTTTTTGCTTTGTTCATATCTTATAGTATCAAAATAGTACTAAATTTGCTAAATTTTAATTTTTCTTCAGTTGTCGGTAAACATAGCTTGGAGTTTTATTCGCTTCTTCTTTTATTTTGGATAAATTTATAGAGCAAGTTTAATATCACTTATTATAGTTTCAAAAGTAATACAGCCCTATATGCTATAAATACGAGCACTCAAGCAGGGCAAATATACCATAACAAGATTAAAATAGCACATTTCCAGCTGCTAGATTTTCATATAAAATTTCTAATAAGCGTTATAGCTACCAAGAGTTGTACTGCGTAAGCTCTTGTTAGTAGAGTATTTGTTCATATTGTCGTTGGTAGCCAAGACCTATTTTTAGGCTAAGTTTGATAATAAATTTTCAATAAGTGCCAAAAAAGGCACTTATTTCTTAAAATTTCTTCTTCTTAACTTCATTAACTATAATATCAGCAATACCTTCTACTTCTTTAGTAACTCTATTAGTATCACTTGCTATAGTAACATTTTGTTTAGTTAGCTCATCAACACTTACTACGCTATGACTTATTTGATTTATAGCTTCTGTTTGCTCATTGATACTTTGAGATACTTCATTTATGCTTTGACTTAAGATATTTACATTTGCTTCAATCTCTCCTAGAGATTTTTGAGTTCTCTCAGCTAGTTTTCTAACCTCATCTGCAACTACTGCAAATCCACGTCCATGCTCTCCAGCCCTAGCTGCTTCAATGGCTGCATTTAGTGCTAAAAGATTTGTTTGATCAGCAATATCTCTTATGATAGTTATGATGTTTTTGATATCTTCGCTTTGTTTTATAACTTCAGCAGTTCTTTCATTTATAGCTTCCATAGAACTACTCATCTCTTCAACAGCGGCTGCACTTTCTTGAAGACTATCTGATTGAGATTTGGTTGAAGTATTTAGATTATCTACTAGAGTTTTTAGACTATCTGCTTTTTCTTCTAGATTATTTGCTTGAGCTAGGTTATCGTTTAGCATCTTTGTGATCTCATTACCAAGTAGATTAGTTACTTTTTCTACTTCACCTTTAGCATCTGGTATCTTGCTAGTGAAGTCTAAATTTTTAAAGCTATCAAATGTGTTTTGAATAACGTTTATATCGCTTCCTATCTTTTGTTCTAATGTAGATAGCATTTTATTTAATACATCTTTTAATTGATTTAATCCTGGTGATGCTGGTTTAGAAGTTATTCTTACACTTAGATTTCCGTTTTCTACCTCTTTTGCTCTTTGAAGAGACTCATTTACAGCGATAGAGTCTTGATTTAAATTCTCTTTGACTAAATTTATGTTTTCATTGATCATTTTAGCCATTACTCCAAACTCATCATTAGAGTTTATTTTTATATCTTTTGGATTGTTATTTTTGTTGTTTAGGAAGTCAAAGAAGTTTTTGAGACCGTTTTGGATAATCTGTATAGGTTTTAAAAATCTTTTTACTAAAATATATATTATTAGTGTTCCCAATATAATAAATATTATAGATATGATAATATTTTTGTAAAGTATATCATCAGTCTTTTTGCTAAAAAACTCTACATCTACATTGCTACAAATAATCCAATCGTTTATTCCAAATGGAACACATCTGCCAAGTTTTTTAGATCCGTCTTCATGTGTGTATGGAAGCCTACCGTATTCATCTATATTGTTAGCTTTGTAATTTTTGAGAATTTCTTTTGTAGCATTTAATATTTTTCCTCTAAAATCGCTAAGTGGATGCATTAGTAGTTTTGCATTTTTATCCATTAAAAGCATATATGCTCCTTCGGCGTTTCCTAGTTCATTAAACTCTTTTTGTATCCCATCAATCGTAAAATCTGCACCTACTACGTATAATAGTTTATTATCCTTATAAAAAGGAGTCGCTGCCGTTATTATCTGTTTTTTTGTTACGTTATCGATATACGGTTCTGTAATTAACGTTTTTCTTAAATTTGCTGCTTCTTGATACCAGTTTTGTTTTCTAGGATCGTACTCATCAGTCGGGAGCCCAGAATTTCCATCCGAAGCTACAATCATTCCGTTATCTTGATATGCTATATACATTGCTTCAAAATCCATTGAGCTATTGATATTTTTGAGTATATTTTCAACTTCTTTATAATCATAGTTATTTGAGCTAAATAGCTTTGATAAATTTTCAATACCTACAATGGCTTTTTTAAACTGTGTATCTAATAACATCTTACCAGCTTGTATGGATTTTGCTCTTTCACTTGATAAGAGTTGAGTCGTATTTACTTTTGAATTTGAATAGTTTATATATGTTAAAACTATAAGCAGAATCATAAATAATATGGATACTCCAATCGATACTTTTGTGGCAAGCCCTCTTTGTTGCATATATTATTCTCCTAATAAATTTGTATAATTACAAGCAAATAAGTAAGTAAGACCATCACATTTTAGTTAGACCACTGATAAATTTTGAATTTTCAATTTATCAAGTCTCAAATTTGCTTGTAATTATATAAAATTTATTAAAATAACAAAATGGTGCGCCCTAGAGAATTCGAATCTCTGACCTTTTGAACCGCAATCAAATGCTCTATCCAGCTGAGCTAAGAGCGCACTAATAAAAAAGAATGCAAATTATATACAATACTTCCTTAAAAAAAGCAAAAATATAGCTATAAATTTGATTTTTGCATATAACATAGTTGATATGTAATTATAAATGATTTTATTTATCAAAATATCAAATTATTTTAAGTAAAAAGTGATAAAATCGCACTCAAACTTTGACTAGGATCATGAATGAAAGAGCAATCAAGTGCATTTTCTAAATTTAAACTCATAATAACCTTAGCTTTTATGTCTTCTCTAGCTCCACTATCCACTGATATGTATCTACCAGCTCTTAGCGAAGTCCAAAAAAGCTTTGCTACAAGCTCATTTCTAACTCAACTCTCTTTAGCTTCATTTTTCATAGCATTTTCGCTTGGACAACTGATATATGGACCTATAAGCGATGTCTATGGACGCAAAAAATCTCTTTATATAGGCGTTTTAGTTTTTATACTTTCGAGTGCGGCATGTATTAGCTTTGATTCTATTTATGCTTTTATATTTTTTAGATTCACTCAAGCATTAGGCGGATGTGTTGGCGTAGTCATTGCTATTGCTATAGTCAATGATAAATTTAACGTCAAAGAAGCCGCTGGAATATTTGCTTTGATGATGGTAATATCGTCTTTAGCACCTATGCTTGCTCCTACCTTTGGTGGTATATTTTTAGAATATTTTTCTTGGCAATTTATATTTGGTGTGCTGTTTGGGCTAGGAGCAATACTGCTTTTAATGATAATATTTTGGCTAGATGAAAGTGCAAAAATAGATAAAACACTTAGCCTAAACCCAAAAGCACTATTGCAAAACTATAAATTTATACTAAAAGATAGAAGATTTAGGATATACATATTTTCAGCCGGATTTGCGATGGCTGCAATGTTTGCGTATATTACTGGATCTGCTTTCGTATTTATAGAACACTTTGGATTAAGTGCAAGAGATTATGGAATTTTATTTGGAATAAATGCCTTAGGATTTGCGATATTTGCAAATATAAATGCAAAAATAGCACAAAAAATCTCGCCTTATCAAATTTTACCATATGGATTTTTAGCGATGCTATCTCTAAATATTTTATTGATAATTTTTGGTTTTATGAGACTTGGATTTGTTTATGTAGAAATTTGCTTATTTTTAATCATCGGCTCACTTGGCTTTATAGTGCCAAATACAACAACTCTTGCAATGGCAAGATTCAAGCAAAAATCAGGCTCTGCATCGGCCGTTTTAGGTACGGTAGAGTTTGCTATGGCCGGGATTATATCCTTTGTGGTAGGAGCACTTAAGGCAAATCATCCACTATCCCTTGCCATAGTGATGGCGTCTTGTGTTTTGATGGCTTGCGTGGTCTATTTTTCTTTGAGAAAAAAGAAATTTAGTATAAAAAATAGACAATAATATTAAATTTATCGCTACTAAGTATTTAAATTTAATTATCTAATAAATGAAAAATGTTTATATAAATAAGACTTTAATTGCTTATTTATAACCTTATCTTAAAGAAAGCTTATATCAATCAAATTATGTTTTTACCATTATATAAAAAGCATAATGATTTATTTTGTGGAAAATCGTAAGGAAAAGTTCGAACCCTTAATTAGCTCAAATATCTGTAAAATTCGGGGTTAATAGAGAAGTTAATGGTGCCCAAGGTCGGACTCGAACCGACACACGGTTGCCCGTACAAGATTTTGAGTCTAGCGCGTCTACCAGTTTCACCACTTGGGCTAAAAATTTAGAATGGCTATTCTACTATAAGATAGATTAAATTTTGTTTAATCTATCTTAATTGCTAACAGCCTAATTAACTATTTTTTATTTCCGCATTTTTTAATGCAAACACTAGAAACTGTCTCTTTCAAACCTTTTCCAACTTTAAATTTAATAGATTTTGTAGCAGGAGTTTTGTAGGTTTTGTTACTTCTATGAACTCTAGCAACCTTATTAACAACGCTAAAAGAGCTAAATCCTATAAAATTAACTCCATCTCATTTTGCTAAAGATTTGGTTATCGTCTCTATATAACTGCATCAACTACGCCAGCCGTAGATTTTGTAATTTTGTTGCCTATTTTCATAATTTTTTTTAAATTTTCTATTTATAATATTTACTAAATTTATGTAGTAATATCAAATACAATTTCGCTCTTTAAGCCTTTTCTTATAATACTGCAAACTTTTAAGCCATCAATGTTAAGATCATAAAAATCCTTGATGGTTGAAACAGAATTTAACGCAACACTTCTTAAAACTATACCTCTATACGCTTTTGCCCAGTGGCTTACAACCTTACTATCTTTTTTAAATTTAAGCGTCAGATACGGCTTTTTTATCTCATAAAATTTATCATAGAAACCTGCTCTTAAATCCAAAATATCCTCGTCTTGTAAATATTCATCTAAAGCTAGACTAAAATTGTCTTTATAAAATTTATCAAAAATAAAACCGGGGGTATTTTCTCCTTGTTTTAGCTTGTAATCCACAACTTCGTCTTTGGCTAAAATGGGACCATATAAATTTGAAAATATAATAACATTTTCATCTATAAATTCTTTTGAAATTTGAGTTAAACTTCTGTATTTTAGATAGTCGTACGCCACGCCATCGTATCTTAAAACTGCTTTCATTACAGGTTTTAAAAATATATCTTCGGTGTATTTTTGGATATCAAAATCTTTTTTAAGCCCAAAAAGTTTTGACACTTCATCTTTTGAAGCAGTCTTTATAAACTCATTGTATAAATTTAAAACATAAAGTCTTTTATCGTATAAATTTGAAAATAAAAACGCTTTATCGTCTAAATTTTTAAGCTCACCGCCGGGTGTTTTAGACTCGCTTGGCGAAAATAAAATTTTCATTTTATTATCTCTTTGAACGCATCTTTTAAAGCTTGATATTGTTCATAAAACGGAACTCCATGGATCCTAGTATGACCGATAGTAGTTATGAAATTCGTATCTCTGTTCCACCTAGGAACAAGATGATAATGTATATGTTCTGCGATCCCAGCCCCAGCAGCAGCACCTAAATTCATACCTATATTTACGCCATTAGCGTTTAAGTATTTTTTCAATATACCAACACCGATTTGAACAAAATGGCTCATTTCGTGCCACGTCTCATTATCTAGTGTCTCTACGTTGTCGATATGCTCATATGGGATCACCATAAACTCGCCTAAAGTATAAGGATAGCGGTTCATGACGCCAAAGCAGTGTTTAGCTCTAAAAATAACAAAATTCTCATCATCTTTGTTATCACTGCTTACTATGTCACAAAAAGCACAACCCTCTTGCTTATTTTTAAAATATTCACTTCTCCAAGGTGCAAACTCATGTTTCATTTTTTACCCCTTATATTATTTACTGCTGCATAAATATCTGATTGTCTCATAAAATGCTCACCTATCAAGAAAGCATCGACACCTAAACTCTCTAAATTTACAATATCTGTGTGTGTTCTAAGCCCACTTTCTGCTACTATGATCTTATCTTTTGGGATAAGCGGGATTAGCTTCTTGCTAAGAGACATATCCATCGTAAAATCTTTTAAATTTCTATGATTTATACCTATTATATTTGCACCCACAAATAAAGCTTTATGAAGATCGTCTTCATCGTGTATTTCGACCAAAACTTCAAGATCAAGATGGCGTGCGTAATCAAATAATTCTTTTAATTTAAATTTATCCAAGGCTTTTGCTATAAGCAAGATAAAATCAGCTCCATAAACCCTAGCTTGGGCTATTTGATACATATCTATTATAAAATCTTTTCTAAGAATCACAGTATTAGTAAATCTCCTAATAAGCGTTAAATACTCTAAATCTCCTAAAAAATATAACGGCTCAGTCAAGATAGAAAACGCACTAACTCCAGCTTTTTCATACTCAAGTGCTATAGATAAAGGGTCAAAATCAGCTTTGATAACTCCTTTACTAGGACTTGCTTTTTTGATCTCAGCTATGATATTTGCGTAGCTATTTTTCTCGCTTAGAAACGGTTTAACGTCCCTTGGTTTAAACGATGAGATTATCCCTTTTTCTAAGAGCTCAAATGGAAATTTGGCTTTGTATATATTTAAATTCTCTTTTGTCTTAGAAATAATCTCATCTAAAATCATCGTTTTCCTTTTTTATAGCATTTATCTATGGCTATTTTATGATCTTTTGCCTCTTTGGTATTCATAAATTTAGTATCATCTCTGATCTTATCTAGCCAGATCTTAGCTTCAGTGCAATTACCTAGCTTGTAATATCCCCACGCGATAGAATCAATGATATAAGGCGAATTTGGCTCTAATTCATAAGCTTTTTTTACGAGCTCTAAACCTTTTTTTATATCTATATTATGATCTATAAGCAAATATCCATAATAATTATAATACACACCACTATTTAAAACATACACAGATTCTTCAAAAAGCCTAGTTATCATAGAAAGTTCAAATTTACCAGTATTTTTACCATTTTTTTCATATTTATACACCGCCATTTTGGCTAAAAACTCGGGATTTTTCGTCTCTTGATATATCTTTTGAGATAAGGTATAAGCATGCTCAAACTCACTTAAATGTGAGTAAATTTCTATTAGAGCCAAATTATTAAAGCCATACTCTTCTAAAATCCTTTTTGCATTCATAAAATCTTTTTTATAAACCAAAATTTCAAGCTCTTTTTCTAAGAATTCAACTTCCCTAAAAGCCTTATAAAGCTCTTCATAAAGTTCCGCCATTGAATCAAGTTCGCCACTAGATGAATATAAATTTAAAAGCGTAAAGCAAGCCGGCTTTGAGCATCCATTTTCATATATCCAGTCTTCTAAATACTTTATAGCTGCTTTTGTATTATCAAATTTATTTTCTAATACATCTACTAATTTTAGAAGATTATTTTCACTTGCGTCTAATTCATAAGCTTTTTTAAAGGCATTTAAAGCCTTTTTAGGCTCATCTGAAAAGATATAAACTCCACCTAAAATAGCATAATTCGTAGCATTTTTCCCATCTTTTTTAATCAGTTCATTTGCCAAAGACTTTGCAGAGTTTATATCGTAAGTCGATACAAAATATCCTATTTGCATTCTTAATATATCAAGATCATTATTTATATAAATCTTTGCTTCGTTCATAAGCTTATCTAATATCTCATCTTTTGTGACAAATGCAAGCTTTAAAGCCTCTTTTAGATAGCTTATATCATCTGTTATCTTATAAAGTTCATAGAATTTTCTTATCGCACTCGCATTTTGCTCATCACTGACTAAATAAAACGCATTGAATGTTTCTAGATAAATAGTATTATTTACATCTACGTTATTATAAATTTGTACTTTATTTGCGTTTATAACAGCTTTATTAGAGCAACCAACCAAAAATAGAGCAATTACTGCAATTGCTTTACACCAATACATTCTTTCTCCAATTCTTTAAAATTTTTCTTAAAATAATCCCAAAATGGAAATGTCATACACTGCTTAGGTCTAAGCTCATAAATTCCGCAATTTTTGTGAGTTTCATCAAAAAAGATACAAGCATAGCCGTTATTATACTCTTTTTCCTTTAAACTATAGCGATTGTTGGCGTTATAACAAAATATTTTCTTAAATTCATCATCGCTCATTCCAAAAAAAGTCGCTATCTTAGATATCTCATCATTGCTTATCCAGATATATCCACTCTCTCCAGTGCAGCATTTTCCACCGCATATCTGACAAAATGATGGATCAAATTCATACTTAAAACCATCTTTTTTCTCTATGTTTATTTGCATACAAAAATCCTACTTTGAGTGTTAGCTTTATCAAATACCGCTTTTGCTTCTTTGCTATATCCAAACTCATCAAAAACTATCAAAGGCGGCTCTATCTTAGTCATTGATTTTGAGCTTTTTTTAGCCTCAAAAAGCGCTAACTTAGACTCTTTTGATATTTTAGAATGCACCAATCTAAATCTAGTAAGATTTAGTTTAAAGCAAGCAAGCCCACTTACGACTTCTCCAAGTCTCCTTGCATCATAACAAAAATAAAAAACTCCGCGTGGCTTTAAGAGAGAATTTACGCTTTTTAGCAAATCATCAAATTTAAGATTTCCGCTGTATCTGCTGATATTTATATGCTCATTGCCACTTTTTGTGACTTCATCTATATAAAAAGGCGGGTTTGAAACTATAAAATCAAACTTATTTTCGCTTTTAAATTTAGAAATATCATCACAAATAACGCGAATTTTCAGTCCATTTTCATCTGCATTAAATTTTGTAATATCGCGATTTATCTCTTGAATATCTAAGCTAGTTAGACTTAGTTTAGAAAAATCTCGTTTTAACAAAAGCCCAAGTATCCCAGAGCCGCATCCCACATCTAAAAGATCGCCAAAAAGTCTATTTTTTGAGATAAAATCATACAGAAACAAAGAGTCGCTGTTGTATCTATATCCATTTTCTAGCTGATACAGCGTCATTTATAAACTCTAATCAAAAATCCATATCCGCTTTTTTCAAATTTGATCTCTTTAGCATAAACTATCTTTAGTTTTGAGCCAAATTTAGATTTTAATGGTTCACTTGCCAAACTCATAATGCTAGTAGTAGATCTAAGCTTTATAGACGACAACAAGGCTGTTTGATTAGAATCTATATGTTTGAACTCAGGGATAAGAGATATTATTTCGTAAGTCGCCTCAGCGCCATATTTTTTAATCAAATCATTAAATTTACTTTGACATTCTTTTGTCATAGCATTATCTTCAAGCTCACATTTTATCTCATAAATGCTTTTTTTACCATTCAAAGACGAAGTGGAAGTCATATTAAAATCAACGATTTTCAAATCCTTAATAATGCTTTCATAATGCTCTTTTAGCTTGTCAAGTTCCATTTTCATATCTTTGTCTTTTTGTAAGACAAGTTCTTTTGACTTTTGTAAATTCTCTTCTGCAAATCTTTTTAAATTTTCATTTTCAAGTTTTAGTTTTGTGATATCTTCGTTTAAGATCTCGTAATTTTTTATCATTTTACCATCGGTTTGACTTTTTATAAGATCTTGTATTTGGGCGTTTAACTCTGATATATTCGCATCTTTTTGTTTAAGAGTTTGCTTAAAACTACTTACGTTTTGATCAAATTCAGCTTTTAGTCTATTTTCATTTTGTTCTATAAATAGAGCTTTATCCTTCAATGCTTGTAAAGATTTTGCATACTCTTTATCTTTAGCTTCTAAATCACTTCTAAATTTAGTTTCCATACTAGAAATTCTAGCATTAAGTAGCGATATAGTAGCGTTTTGCTCTACTATGACTCTTAAAAAATCATTTTTTATATCATTCACCTTTTTTTCTTCGGCGTCTTTATGTGTTTTTGCTAAATTTTGCTGAAAGATAGCAAACTCTTTTTGCTTATCTTCTTTATAATTTTCATACTCATTTGCCAGTTTTAAATACTCAGAACTTTTTAAATTTAACTCGTCAAAATACTCTTTTTTTTGTGTTTCAATCTCATTTTTAAGATCTTTTAGATCTTGTAAATTTTTCTTTTGAAGTTCTAAAATTTCATTTGTGTGAGATGCTAAAAGGTCATTTATCTTTGCTTCTTTTTGCAAGATACTTTGTTCTAGCTCGTTTTCTCGTATCTTTTTTTCTTCTATCTGTTTTGTTAGATCATTTATACTAAATGCCATTGATTTTTTAAGAGATTCTATCTGTTCTAACAAATAACGATTTTTTTGTGATAAATCAGAGTTTTTAAGCCTTTCTTCTTTTGTAGAAGTCGCGATCTTATCATCAAAATTAAGAGCGGATTGCTGTAATTTTTTTTGATAAGTATCGATTTGATTCTCAAGGCTAACTATCTTTTGGTCATAAGCTTTTATGGTTAAAAGATTTTCTTTTTGAACTTCATTTATCTTTTTTGTTAAATCGTTGATATTTTTGTAATGCTGCTTTTCGACATCATTCATAATCTCTAAATTTTTTGCATTGATCAGTTTTTTTTCATTATCAAAACTATTTTGCTGCTCTCTTAATTTTGTCATTATAGCCCAGTTTTTATTCATAAACTGAGCGTTATCTTCAAACAAAAGTCTATTTTTCTCTCTTAGCAGACGGATCTGTGCTTTAAGCTCGTCTATGCTTCCTTCTATGCTTTGATTATCATCTATATTGAAATTTTTAGCATAGCTATCTACTGTAAAGTACTCACCATATTTGTCAAGCTCATCTTTTTTGATATACCAATCTTGCTCGGTTTTTGGCAGATCAAAGAAGTTTAAAGTTCTAGTTTGCGTATCTTGCTTTTGACTAGAATCACTATCACAACTGACTATGGCGACGCAAAACAGAGCAAAAAACGTAGTTCTTATAACAGTTTTTTTAAATTCCAACATATAGCCTTATTTTGATTTCATTATATAGCTGATCACCGTGTGAGCATCGTTTAAAGCTACAACTATACTTCCGCCACTTTTGCTTGCTATATCTCCACCTACAAAAAGACCTGGGGTTTTAGTTTGTAAATTTTCATCGAGTATAGGCTCATTATCCTTAAGCTCAACGCCACATTTTTGTAAGAAATCAACCGGAGTTGAGCCACCTATTGCATAGATTATTCTATCATAAATTTCATTAGTAGAGTTATTAAATTTAACATTTACTTTTCCATTTTCATTGTCTAACCCTACTATATCTACACCAAGTTTCAGCTCTAATTTGCCAGCTTTGTTATACTCAAAAACCCCAGCTTCGTTTATCTCATTTAGTCTAGTAAATTTATCTTTTCTATAGCATAAAGTTACTTTGTTGCATTTACTAAGCTCAAGTGCGTACTCAGCAGCTGAGTTTCCGCCACCAACTACAAGAATTTTCTCACCACAATTACAGCTATTTAAGTTGAAATTTACAACTTGAGTAAGTGAAGGCGGGATCTTATACTCTGGTTTATTTGGTCTGCCCATTTTACCGATACCAATCATCACGTTTTTAGATTTAAAAGTTCCTTTTGAAGTCACTACTTCAAATATTCCGTTATTTTTTTTGACGCTTTCGACTTCGCTATTAAACATAGCATCTATTTTTCCATCATCAAGCAATCTATCAAAGTAGTTTAAAGTACTCTCTTTTGTACCATCGAAAAACTCTACACTTCCTTTGGTTTCGCTTTCTAGACCTTTATAGACTTTATCAACTCTTTTTCCGTCTTTGTAAAACTTACGAATGGTTTGTGAGTGATTGTCACCTTTTTCTAAAAGTAACACGTTTTCAAAACCATTGTGCTTAGCCTCGACTATCGTAGCTATACCACAAGGTCCGCCTCCTATGACGATGATATCATAAACATTTTCCATATTTGTCTCCGTTATTATTTATTATAAAGCATATAAATTGTAAAATTTAACAAAATTTCCTTAAAGAATAGGTAAATAAATGAAAAATTTACTCAAAAATTTAAAAAACACTTCAAAGTCATTATTGTCATTAACACAAAATGAGAGAAAAGCAGTTGTTTTAGAGATAGCTAGGCAAATAGAGTTAGAAGCAGACAACATAAAATCCGCAAACGATATAGACTTAAGCTTAGCTTCAAATCTATCATCTGCTCTATTAGAAAGACTTAAATTTGATAGATCTAGAGTGCTTAGTTTAGCTCAAAATATAAAAGACATAGCAAGTCTTCCTGAAGTGATCGGGATAGTTGAACGCGGATGGTGTGCAAAAAGTGGTATAAATATCGAAAAGATAAGCATACCTATAGGAAATATCTGCACTATTTATGAATCTAGACCGAATGTAACAGCCGAAGTCGCCGCTCTATGTATAAAAAGTGCAAATGGATGTGCCCTAAAAGGTGGAAAAGAAGCTAGAAATACAAATTTAGCTTTGATTAAAGCCATCAGTACGGCTTTGAAAAACTGCGATCTAGATGAAAACTGCGTTGTTTATCTAGATATTGATAGAAATGAAGTAGGCGAACTTATAAAAATGGATAAATACTTAGATCTGATCGTTCCAAGAGGCGGAGAAAGCTTAGTTAAATTCGTAAGTCAAAATGCGACAATACCAGTCTTAAAGCACGATAAAGGGCTATGCCATATCTATGTAGATGAATTTGCAGACTTAAATAAAGCTTTAAAAATTTGCGTAAATGCGAAATGTTCGCGTCCTAGCGTATGCAACGCCGCTGAAACCATGCTGGTACATAAAAATATAGCCGAGTATTTTTTACCACTTTTAAAAACTGAGCTTGATAAATTTGGCGTAGAAATTTTTGGATGCGAAAAATCAGCAAAGCTAATCCCTTGTAAAATCGCAAACGAACAAAACTATTCTACAGAATATCTTGATTTTAAACTAAATTTAAAAATAGTAAATGACCTAGATACCGCTTTAGAACATATAAGTAAATTTAGCTCAGGACATAGCGAAGCGATCATTAGTGAAAACTACAGCATTTGCGAAAAGTTTTTAAAGCTAGTAGATAGTGCTTGTGTTTATGCGAACGCTTCTACTAGATTTAGCGATGGGAGCGAGTTTGGGTTTGGCGCAGAGATAGGGATCAGCACAAATAAACTGCACGCAAGAGGCCCAGTAGGACTAAAAGAACTCACTACTTATAAATATATAATCCGCGGAAATGGGCAGATAAGATAAGTCTGCCTTTGGAAAAATTTACATTTTTTTACTACTTCGAATATAAAAAAACTTAAAGCTAATATTTTTTATTAAAAATTTATTATAAATAATCATATTTTAAGCTTAGATTAATGGGGGGGGGTATAATTACATTTCAATATTTTAAAATAAGGAGATAGATAGAATGAGAAATTCTACTTTAAAAATTTGTCTTGTTGCCTCTATGGCCTGCTCGTTTGCACTTGCTGAGGGTGCATTTATCGGTGTTGAGAGTGATTACTCTTTTAAATCAAATTTAAAAATAAAAGGCGATGATGGAGAAAAAGAAACTTTCAAAAAAGCTCAAACTGGAATTGGCATAAAAGGCGGTTATGATTTTGATATGTATAGAGTTTATGGCTCTTATGTTTATGATTTTCAAACTAGCAAAACAAAAGTCTATGAAGACGGAACAAGTTTGGAACTAAAATGGCTAACTCATAAATTTATCGTTGGAGCCGACTATACTCCATCTATAACAGATAATTTTAAACTAGCAGTTGGTCCATATACTGGCTATTCTAGATTGAAATTAAAAGACGACGAAGGAGAAAAATATAACACAAATGGCTGGATAATAGGTGCAAAACTAGGTGGAATTTACTCAATCGATAAAAATAACGAGCTAGAGTTTGGCTTCAAAACAGACAGAACAGATTACAAAAAAGTATCGAAATTTGAATTAAAAGATGTAAAAGAGACAAACTATGGCTTATATTTAGGATATAACTATAAATTCTAATAGCCAACTGGATCATAAAACTATGATCCAGCCAAACTAACTTTATAATACAAGTAAAATTTATTTTAAATTTTGAATATTTTTTGCCAAAATGCTTGACAAAGCATAAAAGATATAGTATAATTCCTGCTCATTTTGAGATTGGGGTATAGCCAAGCGGTAAGGCAACTGGTTTTGGTCCAGTCATTCAGAGGTTCGAATCCTCTTACCCCATCCACTCAAATCATTCTTATCGCGAGATAGAGCAGTGGTAGCTCGTCGGGCTCATAACCCGAAGGTCGGAGGTTCAAGTCCTTCTCTCGCAACCAAATAAGCATAAAATCATCTTTTAAAGCACATTGTTTTAAAGCTTAAAATAATCTTACTTTTTATTTTACAGAATTTAGTATATTTTCGATTGTTTCTTTTGATTTTTTAATATTTGTAGTGATGTATTTTTGTGTAGTAGTTATATTTGTATGACCCAAACTTACTTGCTCAACTGGTAAATTTAAATAATTGATAGAATAAGTAGCGATTAAGTGTCTTATATCGTGTAATCTTATTTTAGGTAAATTATTAGATTTTAATAAAGTATTCCAAGAACGGCGTAAATCAACAAATTTATTATTAGTATCTGGATTAAGAAAAACATAGGTATTTAGTAAATTTAACTTTTTAGCTTTAATATATCTTTTATAAAGTCTGTTATAAAGCTCATCACTCATAGTATAAAACATATCACGCTTAGCTTTATTAATTTGGCAAGGTATTTTATAAGTTCTATTTTTCAAATTTAAATCAGACCACTTAAGAGATAAAACTTCGTTTTTTCTTCTACCATGCAAAAGGAAAAAGAAGATATCAGCAGTTGGATTTATGTTATTAACAATAGCATTAATAATCCTTTTTTGAGTTTTTACACCATAGTCAAAATATACTTTATTATCAAATTTAGGAAGTTCTACAAAATCACAAGGATTTTTATCTATAAGTTCAAGTTTCATAGAAAATTTGAATATAACCCTTAATTTTGTAAGTATATTTTTAACAGTTTTTATCTTATAATCTTGTTTGATAAGATCATTACAAAACACTTGAATATCTAGAAAAGATATTTTACTTACATCTCTTAATCCCAAATTTGGTTTAATATGTTTATTATATGTAGCAACATCGCTTCTTAAGGTGCTAGGACGTAAAAGAAGCTCATAATATTTTATATACTGATTAAAAACTTCATTAAAAATCATAATATCTTTTATTCCTTTCAATAAAACTCTCAATAACAGGCTTATTGAGATTATGAATTTCGTTTGTTCCTACGATAAATCCTAAATCACGCTTAATAAGCTCATTTTCAACATAAGCTAAATGTTGTAAATTTGAGTTAAAAGTATCAAGGTTTTTATAATAAGTAATAAGAGTGTAATCTTTCATTCTTTTTATTGGAAGTTCTGTAGGTTTAATAAATTTATACTCTTTTTTAGCTTTTATAGTAGGTTTATCAGTAATTTTATATGGAGTTGGATTTTGTTCTTTAGTCTCTTTTTGATAGATATGTATAATATAATCTTTGATTGTATGTTTCATAATGCCATTTTCATAAAGTATAGTTTCTGTAGTTTGTATGTTTTCAAGGCGAAAATATTGTTTATCATAGCTCCACTCGCAAACCCAATCAGGATTATCTTTCAAAGTACAAAGATTATAAAAATCCCTAAAAAAGAAGTTAATTTTACGATATATCCAAAGCGGAATTTGGTGACGTGAGCTAATAAATTTGCGAACTTTATATTTTATATACCAAGCAGAATTAAGATCTAATTTATCATTTTTATCAAAGTTAATAAAACTTTTATTTATATATTTTAAAACATATCCAGTAGGATTACTTAAAGTCCATTGAAAGCCATTTATTTCGCCATTTTTAATCTGCTCTTTAGAGAGATAATTAACTTTTAAATTTTGTGGAGCATAAAAAACATCTTTAAAAGTTTTATATATGAATTCGTGTGCGTATTCAGGATAAGAAATAAGAGCGTGTATGTGTGGAACACCGTCGTTTTTATGCGGTTCAAAAGCTCTTATATAATATTTTTCAATACCTTTAAATTTAGTATGAATACGCTTTATAAATATATTCCATTGATAATTTAATAAATCAATTAAATCTTTTATACCGATAGAATAAGGATTAAACATCATCTTGTATTTAAAATCATAGCTTAAAAGGCTTCTATCTTTAGGCTTAAAACGGCTAAAATCGCCTTTGAGAGCGTCACGAAAGCAACCATTTAGAGTTATTGTTAAAAATGATGATTTTAAGCCTTTATTGAATGCAAAATCAGTAATGGTATTTACGCGGTTATTAAGTTCGGCGTAATATTTTGGGCTTAAATTTGAAGACATAGAAACATCAAGAAGAGTTTTTACTTCGCCAGTTTCTTTGTTTATTTTATAAATTTGATTTTTAAGCCATTCTTTTTGATTTTGTATTTTTAGATTTGATATTTTTAAATCATTTTTTGATACTCCAAAAGGTATTTTAATGTATGGCTTTATGTTTTTCGCTACGCTCAAACTTAAAGCTGAGAGTTTTTTATTAATTTGACAAGGCGCCCCCTGTTCGCACGCAGTCGCAGGCTCCTGCGCGCTCATTGTGGCGCTTGGGGCGCCATAATTAAATAAATTTATATCAGTATTTAAGTTATTCATTTTAAAAAACTTCTATTGTAATAGTAAGTATTGAATTTACAAATTCTTTTTTAGTAGTAGAAAAAAGATATTTTAAAAGCCAAATATCTTTTAATAGTGGAACGCCAGAAGTATAAGTAATTTCATTTTCTTGATTAATGCCACTTAGAACAAGGATATCGCCTTTTTTAAGTTTATAAGTTGATTTTAACTCTTTTTTGCTTGTAGTAGGTGTCAAAGTATCAGAATTGCTTAATAAATTTTCAAAGATTAGATGAATATCAACGTCAATGTTGTCATTTATAATGATAGGCTTTAAAGTAAGCTTTAAGCCGACATCTTTATAGCTATAATTGCTTTGTTGCTGAGTTTGAGCATTTGTGATATTTGTAGAAGTAGTAAGATATGGAATTGTCTTAACATTGCTAAAAAATACTTCTGTATTATTTTTAGCAACTAAAAAAGGGCTAGATTTTATTTTAGTGATATTATTTGTATCAAGAAAATTCAAAACACCATAAAATTGATCTGATTTATTTGTTACATTAGTATTTTGAGTATAAGGAACCGTCATAAGATTAAAAAAATACCTAAAATCTACGCTATCAACACCTTTTATAAGTGAATTTATCTCTGTGCCACGACTTTTTAAATCACTTAAATTTGTTTCAAGTATAGTTACTTTAAAATTAACCTGTTTTGCTACTTTATTATCAAAATTATCTGAATATGAAAGTATTTCAGAATAAATTTTATCAGTACTTTTAAAAACGACTGCGTTATCTTGACTTATGTATGTAGAGTTTTTATCGTATTGATTTAGCATAGCATCAATCTCCTTATGGCTATTATTTTTAAGTTTTATGTAATAAAGATTTTCTGGCTCTTCTTCTTTGTTGGTTGCGTTTTCATCGATTATAATAGGCTTATCGACGTAATAAAAAGAGCCTAGTTTTAAAAAGCGTAATCCTTGAAGCTCAACCATTTTTTTAAATATTTGCAAACTGATATTAGTTGTTTCTTTAGGAGTAAAAAAGTAAAAATCAAGCGGATTTATATCGCCACTTATCAAAATTTCGCTTTGTGTAGAACTAGAAACGATATTTGCAAATTCTAAAAGGTTATTTTTGATTTGATCTGCTTGTATTGTTAGAGCCAAAGCCACTAAAAAGGCTATTATCTTTTTCATCGGTATTTCCTTTATCATTAAATTTGATATTAAGAATTTTAAAAACATCATCTTTTAAAAAATAGATAGACGTTTCAACATTTGAAATATTGTATTTTTTAGTTTCATACAAAATTTCAGTCTGATTTAGAAGAAATTTGATAGCTCGTTTATCAAATTTATCATTTGAATTTGGAAACGAGCAAGTTAAATTTATACAATTAATCTCATAGTAAAATATTTCTGAAGTATTGATTTTTTTAGAAATTTGACCAAAAGTATTATTTTTAGTAATAGGAAATGCAGTATCTGTAGTATTTTGGATATTTGAATTTTGTATATCTTTTTTAGGAGTATCTGGAGTGATAGAATTTACAAAAATAGCAAATGCAACAATACAAAAACCAAATATTATAAGAGAGATAAAAAGGTATTTTTTAACAAAGCTTGTTCCTAGTCCGTTTTGTCCAGAATGGTATAAATTGAATATTTCTTGATTAAAATCTATATGAAAAGTTTTAATAATGTCTTTTTGATAAAGTTTGTAATTTGAGTATTGTATATATCTAAATTTCTTTGAAAAGAAGCGTTTTGAGCTATCAACAGCACGGTAGAAAAACTCAGCTATTCTTTTGTATTCGTTATTTACAAGGCTTAAATCCTGAGTAATGAAATATAATTCTTGGTATAAATGGCGATGATAAGTAAGCCACCAAATAAGGACTTCGTTTTCTTTTTCGTTAAAAAAGTTGTGTATTTCATCTATAACAAATATAGCATTTAGTAAATTCAGTTGTTTTGCAGTTTTGATAAGTTCTTCATCAGTAGCTTTTTCAAATTTGTATCTGTTAAAAAGTATAGTCAAACTAGATAATATATTCTCAAAGTCGAAAGGAATAATCTTATCTGATTTATCAAATTTAAACTCATTTATATTTGTATAAGCAATATCATAAATTTTAGTAACTTTTGGTTTTATAAATTGTTTTAAAAATCCTTTTGGCTCTTTAGTTTGTTTTATGAATTTATCCCAAAGAATATAAACGCCATAATAGCTCTTACCGCTTCCAGGATTACCAACTATATAGTGGATAGCCATTATTTGACCTATGATAATTTTGATATAACAAGAGATAAAATGCTTTCACGCATAAACAAAAGTCCTCTAACGGCATATTTTGATGCGATGAAAGAAAGCATAGTATTAAAAGGAACGGAAAAAATAACAAAAGCATCATAAAAAGCATTTAAAAACCCAAGGCTAGACAATATATCAACAAAATAACCGACTATTCCACCGCTATTAATCATTTCATTAATATATTTAATAATATTATTAACATTGTGATAAAAAAATAAAATAATGTCTAAAAGAAATTTAACGTAAGTTAAAAACAAGCCAAAAATCATACCATTGATAGTAAGAACAGCTAAAAAAGCAGAAATTGAAGTTATTTTATTAAATAAATATGTTATAACAAAACCTATTAAACCAAACAAATATCCGATTACTTGAAGCATGTTTAAATCCTAAATAAAAAATAACAATATAAATCTATATATAACGCTTAAGAACATATAGCTAAACAATAAGAAAAAAATAGCATACGTTAAAGGTTTAACATCAACCATTAATTTACAAACATCAAAATTAATATTAGGAACATTAGATATTTTTAAATCTAAAGTTTTTGGACAACTAGTTACGACGGTTTTTTTATTTATAGATTTAACACCGCCACCTAAAACATTTATAAGACTTAAATAATTTTCTTTAAAACTTTTTAAACTATCAGTAACATTTTTAACACCTTTAGAGAATTTTTTATTTATTTCTTCGAGTTCATCACTATATTTTTCTAAATCTTCGCTATAATCTACAGGTTCGCTATCACCTTCAAGTTCGCTATCACCAGCAGAAGAACTACCGCCACCAAGATTATTATTATTATCAGGATTTTTTGGTTTATCATCTGGTTTCGGATCTGAACTGTCTGGTTTATTTCCCGGATCTGTTGTAGCGCTACCGCCTGGAACTGGTTTAGGATCTGTTATATCGCCACCGCTTGAACCACTACCAGGATTTATAGGTTTATCAGGATTTGTTGGTTTTGTAGGATTATTAGGATTTGTTGATTCTGTAGGTTTATCATCAAAAATGTTATCAGGTGTTTTTATCTGAGTAGCATTATCACAATTAGAATAAATAGAACCTTTATTATCTCCAACAAAAGCACCGCTTGAAAAGGAAGAACCTGAAAAATTACAAAGACACTTATACAAATCATTATAATTTTTAGAAGTAGAGCAATCAGCGCAACTGCCGTCAGAAAAACCTATCTTAATCACTCCGTTTTTAAAATCATATTTAGTACAATCAGTATAACACATACCCTCCGAATTTAATTTATCACCTTTATTGCAGGTTTTACAAGTTCTAGTATTAGGATCAAAAGTACCGCCATTAGGACAACTATAATATCCACGAGATGCATAATACCTCTCTTGAACTCTAATGGCTGGAGTTGCCACAAATTGACCTTTACAGTTATAATCAGTGAATGTAGGATCAACTTCATACTTCTTAATAATAGAAGAAGAACCTAGATAAAAGGAAACAACGACTTTACCATCTAAAGAAGAATAACGAGAGTAAAAAGGGGAACAATCTTTGTAAGTAGAGTAAGTATCGTGAGGATAAGAAGATTCGATAGGGAAAAATTTATCCCCTAATACAAAATAAAAAAATCTTTCATCTTTACTAGTAATGATTTCACCTTCTGTTTCGAGAGGAATTTTATAACCAGTGTAAGAAGGTTCTGAACCAACAGGCAAATAAGTTGCGCAATAAGCAAAATTTACAAATAAAAAAGGGAAAATAATTATTTTAAAAATAGACTTCATACTATTTACTTCATAATTTTATTTGTAAAAATAGTAAAAACAAGCAAAATAGGAATGCAAGATAAAGTAAAGTAAATAAAAATAGTAAAGAAATAATCAAAACTTGGCACACTAGTTATTTCAAGCATTATTTATCCCTTTAAATTTGATATTATTAAAAAGGTTACAAGCATTACACAAAAACCGCATAAAATAGCAGTTTGAGCCATAAGAAAATGATATTCATTTAAAGGCAAATTTGTAAGATTATGTATATCCATTTTTGAAGCCTTTTATTCTTTATTGAAAACGGAAAAAGCAAATAAAGTAGATTTAACAATAAAACAAGCAACGATAAGAACTCCAAAGTAAGAATTTATAAAAATAGCTAGTTTTGTAAAATCAATATCCATTTTATTTACCTTTTTTTAAGACTGACGCCCTGCGGTTGTCTGCTGAAATTCGCCTTAGTTGTTATTTCAGAGAGAAACAAATTAGGGCGAATTTCCAGCTTGAAATTTGGAATTATCTTCCAAAAAGAGAAAGAGCTTTTTTAGCACCCCACATACCAGCAACAGCGATAATAACAAGCCCAAAAACAGACATAAAAGGACTTGCATCAAGAGAACCGCTAACTTTACCAGTGGCCTCATCTACTGTTACGGCAGCACTTGCAAGACTAGATAAACTCATAAGACCAAAAACGCCTGTTATTACCTTAGTTTTAAGATTCTTCATCTTAAACTCCTTAAAAAAATATTTGAGATTAAATCTCTATCAAACCCCTAAAAAGGGGCTTTGTAGAAATTTACTTTTTAACTTCTTTTAACTTTTCAAGTTCTTTATCTAAGCCTTTGATTTCTATTACGCTTACTTCAAATGAACCATCATTTTTACGGATAGGTATGTCACCATTAATATAAATAGGAGAATTTGAAATTAAAGAAGTTTGTATTAGATTTGCGATTTGTCCTGCTTTGGTATCAGTTTCACAATTGATTTTAAAGCAAAGTTGTCTATCGTAACTATTTGCAAAGCCTGTTTTTTCATTCTCAGTAGTAGCTTGGTATATGTTTGTAGCAAAAATACGAACACTCGGACCATATTCTATTACTTCACCATTGTCGTTTTTCATACTTCCGCTAGAAGTAGCTTTGACAAAGCCTTTTGTGACCTCATAACTTATGCTGTATTGTTGTTGAATAATCACGGTAAATCCTTTAAAATTTATTTTTCGGTATAAATTAGGGCTAGAGATCTACCGATAAAAAACTAGCCCAAGCAGTTTAAAGCCTTACTTAGGGCTGGTTAATATCGCTCAACCAAACGCAAAAGGAAATTACCAAAAAGCGGCTTACTCTCATCTCTTTACTCTGACTGCGTTTTTTGGTTGGTTTGTAAAAATTTCATATTTATGATAGAATTTAACAAATATGAAATATATTCAAATATCACAATGAAATTATTTCATAAATAAGCTTAATTTAAAATAAAACAATGAAAAGTTTTCATATAATGGTAAATAAAACAGAATTAGCAAAAGAGCTACAAATAGAGATTAGAACACTGTATAACTGGGAAAAAAATAGACCAGCATTATATAAATTTTTAATAAAAAATTTTCAAAAAGAAAATGAAAGTAATTCAAAAATCAAAGAATTAAATGAATATTTTTCAAGATTAAGCGAAAAAGAACAAGAATTTTATATATCAGATATAAAAACAAGACTACTAAAAAAGGAAATAGAATAAATGGTTGAATATATTATATATTTCGGACTTGGAAGTATATTAACTAGTGGATATTTTTATATAGAGATAAAAAAATTAAACAAACAAAAAGAACAAGAAAAAATAGAAAAAGAAAAATATATAGAAGAATTAAAACAAGCAAATATAGACAAAGGGATTAAATATGAATTTCAGATAGGAAGACATTTTAAAGGGTTGGGATACAAAGTATATATGAAAGGGGTGAAAGAAGGAAAAAAAGATATGGGAATAGACATAATAGCATATAAGGATAAAGAAGTATTATTAATACAATGCAAAAATTCAATATATCCACTAAAGCAAGATATAATAAGAAAATTTATAGGAGATTGCCATATGTATGAAAAAGAAAATAATAAATATTTAAATAATAAAATTATAAAAAGAGTGATAGTTTCTAACTCAAATATGGATAAAGGATGTGAATTATACTTTCAACAACATAAAGTAGAGTGTAATTTTTTACAAATTAAAGAAAATTAACGGCTTATATGATTTAAATAAGAACTAATTGCAACTAAGTTTATAATCAAGTGCATTTAGGATTTTAAATATACTTTCAAATCTAGGTTTAGAATTAGGTTTAAACATCTTATAAAAGCTTTCCCTATTTAAATTTGCTTTTTTTGCTACATTCTCTAAGCCTTCGGCTTTGGAAATATAAAATATAGCTCTTTTAAGCTCCTCGATATCGCCATCTGCCAAAACTTGATTTAAATACTCCTTTCTCATTTCTGAATTATTCAAAAAATCAATAGGATCAAATTCTTTCAATGCTAGCATTTTAATTCCTTTAATAAATTTTTAGCTTTTTGTATATCTCTATCTTGACTTGATTTATCACCACCACAAAGAAATATAACTAAAACACCATTTTGGATAGTATAATACAATCTTATCCCACCTGAAACAAAAATCCTAAGCTCATATAAATCAATATCTATACTCTTAAAATCGCCCAAATAATCATCATTTTTTATCTTGTCAAATCTACGCAATATAGCCGATTTAACTTTATAATCAGATAAAGAAAGATACCATTTTTCAAACTGCTTAGTATATTTTATTTCCATAACAAAAGTGTATAAAAATATAGCTTAATAGCTAATTATATAAGCTCAAAAAACTCATAACCCGAAGGTCGGAGGTTCAAGTCCTTCTCTCGCAACCAAATAAGCATAAAATCATCTTTTAAAGCACATTGTTTTAAAGCTTAAAATAATCTTACTTTTTATTTTACAGAATTTAGTATATTTTCGATTGTTTCTTTTGATTTTTTAATATTTGTAGTGATGTATTTTTGTGTAGTAGTTATATTTGTATGACCCAAACTTACTTGCTCAACTGGTAAATTTAAATAATTGATAGAATAAGTAGCGATTAAGTGTCTTATATCGTGTAATCTTATTTTAGGTAAATTATTAGATTTTAATAAAGTATTCCAAGAACGGCGTAAATCAACAAATTTATTATTAGTATCTGGATTAAGAAAAACATAGGTATTTAGTAAATTTAACTTTTTAGCTTTAATATATCTTTTATAAAGTCTGTTATAAAGCTCATCACTCATAGTATAAAACATATCACGCTTAGCTTTATTAATTTGGCAAGGTATTTTATAAGTTCTATTTTTCAAATTTAAATCAGACCAATTAAGAGATAAAACTTCGTTTTTTCTTCTACCATGCAAAAGGAAAAAGAAGATATCAGCAGTTGGATTTATGTTATTAACAATAGCATTAATAATCCTTTTTTGAGTTTTTACACCATAGTCAAAATATACTTTATTATCAAATTTAGGAAGTTCTACAAAATCACAAGGATTTTTATCTATAAGTTCAAGTTTCATAGAAAATTTGAATATAACCCTACCGCTTCTTTGTTCTAAATCGCTCGGACGCCAAGGACAATCTAAAGGTGTAAGGCTACAATTCTTTTTTGCACATTTGTTCCAGCACCCATTTTTTGTGTTGATCCAATTAAAATTCTAGCTTTTCATGAATTTATATCTGCAAAAAGTTGCCCTTTTTGTAAATCGGTTTTTGCATCATGAATGAAACAAATTTCATTTTGTGGAATACCTTTTGCGACAAGTTTTTTTAAGATATCAGTATATACATCAAATTTTGCTTGTTCTGCTAAGAGTTCATCAAGGCTTTTAATCCAATAGAGCTAACCCGCCTTAAATTTAAAAAAGTAAAGTAGCCAAAGCCCATTAAATCTCTATTCTAAATTTCATCAAGGAAAATGACTACAAAAATGCAAGTTCAAATATGATGAAATCTTTGTGGGCAAAGCAGACTCCAAATAGAGCCAAAAAGCTTGCAGACATAATAAAAAGAGCTTAAAAGCAGATGCAAAAACCGCTGTTTATATGTAGCCTACCTTGCTACTAGCAAAACTTTTATATTTGTGAGCGAGAATTTGCGGGTGAGAATTTAAAGTTAGGATGAGTATCTAGTGTTTTTCATTAATTATCATTTTTTATTGATTATTTTAACGATAAATAATAGATAAAGGATCTTGATTAACTCACGTTATATTTAAAAATACGATTACTTTATAAGTTGCAAAAGATAGTACCCAAGCAGTGCAAAACGTAAAGGTTATCAGATAAAACGTGTATTTTTTGCTTTCTGCTTCTTTTGAAAATACGGCTGTTGCAGCTAAACAAGGCAGATATACCATAACAAATACTATAAACGCCATAGCCGAGGCAAATGGTATATTTTTGGCTAAGGTTTGCTGTAAAGTGGTATTGTTTTCGCTAACTTCTCCGCCTAAAGAGTATAAAACTCCTAAAGTAGAAACAATAACTTCTTTTGCCGCAAGCCCACTTACTGTGGCAACAGACATTTTCCAGTTAAAACCAAGCGGTGCAAATACCGGCTCTATGGCTTTACCGAACATTCCTAGATATGTATTTTCCATAAGTTCTTGATCTTTTTGATGAGTAAGTTCTAGTTTTAGCTCGTCGCTTGATGCTAATTGAATTTGTTGTTGGTATTTCTCTTCTATATTTGGATTTTGCGGAAAAGTACTAACAAACCAGACTAAAATGGAAGCTGCTAGTATAAAAGTACCAGCTTTTTTTAAATACATCATAGATTTTGAGTATATGGTTAGCCAGATGAGTTTTACGCTTGGAAGTCTGTATTTTGGCATCTCCATAACAAATGGTTCATCATCTCCTTTAAAAACTAAAATGCGTAAAACCTTAGCTGCTATAAGTCCTAAAAGAGCTCCCGATATATAGATGAAAAATAGTACGTTTCCCGCATTTTCGGGTTTAAAAAATGCTCCGGCAAATAGCACATACACAGGAAGCCTAGCACCACAGCTCATAAATCCTATGATAAACATAGTAAGAAGTCTGTCCTTTTGACTTTTTAAAGTGCGCGCTGCCATATACGCAGGAATAGAACATCCAAATCCAGTAACTAGAGGTATGAAGCTTTTGCCATGAAGCCCAAATTTATGAAAAAATCCATCTAGTAAAAACGCGACTCTTGCCATATATCCTGTTGTTTCTAAAAGTGCTATACCTAAAAATAAAATGATAATGTTTGGTAAAAATAGTATTACTGTGCCAACTCCGGCGATGATGCCATCTACTATTATGGATTTTAGCATATCGTCATTTAAATTTGCAGCTACACTATCTCCAAACCACGCAAATACCATTTCTATATACTGCATCGGAACTTCGCCAAGAGTAAATGTGGCTTGAAATAGTAACCACATAAAAAATAAAAATATAGGTAGTCCGAAAAATCTATGTATAAGTATGCTATCTATCTTTTTTGTTATATCTGTACTTTTTTGGGCTTTTATATTTTGAGTTTCTAAGGCTGCACCTTTTGCAAACGAGTGATATTCATCGATGAGCACGTCTTCTATGGAGCTGTTTTGTGTCTTTTGCTTGATATTATCAAATACTTTTTTAATCTCAGGTATCAAAAATAGCATTTTTGGATCTTCATGAGACATAGTGTAGAATTTCTTATCTTCTAGTAAAAATAGTATAGCGGCTTGTCTTGAGCAAATCTCATCTTTTTTAAAATTTGCTTCATCGATTTTTTGTGCTAGATATATCAGCTCTTCTTCTATCTGATCGCTAAATTTGAGTTTGTTTGGCGTGTATGGTTTTGAGAGAACATCTATAATTGTATCTAGTAAATTTGAAAAATTCGTCTTTTTTACGGAGGATACTTTGACAGCAGGGATATTTAGTATGCTACTTAGCTGTTTGTCATCTATCTCTATGCCTTCGCTTTTGGCTTCATCGTCCATATTTAAAGCGACGACCATCTTTTTACCTAGCGCCATGAGCTCAGATGTTAGAAATAAATTTCTTTCTAAATTTGTGGAATCTACGACATTTAGTATCATATCGTATTTGCTTTTCATCAAAAAATCTTTTGCTACGCTTTCATCTTTTGAAAAATCATCTAAACTATAAAGTCCAGGCAGATCGATGAAATTTAAAATGATATCGCCTTTTACTAGCGTGGCTTCATATTTATCTACAGTAACCCCAGCAAAATTTCCTATTTTAAGGTTTGCTCCACTAATAGAGCTTAAAAGCTGACTTTTACCTACGTTTGGTTGGCCGACTAATGCTACTATGAATTCTTTTTTCATTTACCATCTACTAACTTACAGCTTATCATCTTAGCTTCTTCGTTTCTTAATGCTATAAGTCCGTATTTGCTTGCTATTTCTATATTTGAGTTTGTTATGCTTTTTTGTTTGATTTCTATTTGAGAGCCGACATCAAGCCCAAATGAACGAAGTCGTTTTTTAGTCGCAGAGATACCTTCTATGCTAGTCAATACGGCTTTTTGGTTTATTTGTAGTTTTGAGAGATCCATTTTGCCTCTTTTATAAAAATAATTTTACGATTATATCCATAAAATGCTTAATATACATTTATCGATAATCAATACCATTAATGTAATGGAGTTAAATTTAAATATTAATTCAAATTTAGCCATTTGATTTTTGCTATTTTGGGTATATCTCTATGAGTATATGAACTAGCTCTTCGTGCTTTGATAGCTCTTTTTTGAGAAGATCTATATCTATGGGATCATCTGAGCTTAGAGAGATTATACAGGTGTATTTATCTTTTGCTACTTTTAAAAGATGTAGATCTTTGATGATTATGTCTTTTCTAAATAAGCGTAAAGCATCTATGACTTCATCAACGACTGGTTCGTTCATATTTGCGTCAAGTAATATTTTCCCTGATTGTTTTAACAATCCCACAGCCCACACTGAAACTAAAATAGCTCCGATTATCCCCATAAGTGGATCAAGAAAATCTGCTCCAAACATAAGTCCAAAACTTAGCGCTATGATAGCTAAAATAGAAGTAAGCGCGTCAGTAAGAACGTGTATGTAAGCGGCCTTTAAATTTAGATCGTTTTCATGTTCGTGATAATGAGCGTGATGATCACCTCTTAAGAGCCAAGCACAGATGAAATTTACTATAAGTCCTATAATAGCTATAAAAATAGCTTCTTTGTATGCTATAGCTTCTGGGTTTATAAATCTTTGAACAGAGTGATAAACCATAAAAAACGCAACCACTAAAAGAAAGATCGCGCTAGTATAACTAGCGAGAATTTCTATCTTGTATGTGCCAAAATTAAATCTATCATCGCTTTGGTATCTGCTTGACATAATGTAAGCAAAATACGCTAGTCCAAGTGCTAAGGCGTGAGAGCTCATATGCCAGCCATCTGCTAAAAGTGCCATAGAGCCAAAGTATATGCCACCTATAATTTCAGCTATCATCATAACCGCTGTAAATATCGTGGCGTATAATGTATTTTTTTTGGCAATATTGTTTGATGAATGAAAATTGTGCTCATAAGCAGATTGTTTTTGTATATCATTTAATATCATTTTTATCCTCTTTTAAAATAAATTATGATACTATACCCCAGTATAACTTATAAAAAAATAAAGGAAAATTATGGCTCACATAGTAGCAAATAAAGATAAGCTTCTTTTGCGTATTAAAAAGATAAAAGGGCAAATTTCAGCCTTAGAAAAGGCTTTAGAAGATGAAAAAGATTGTTTTAAAGTACTTCAGCAAATCAGTGCCGCAAGAGGAGCTATCACATCTTTGATGGCAGAAGTCATCGACGGACACATCAAAGAGCATCTTGGAAATAATGTCAGCGATGAACAAAGAGAAGAAGAGATTTTAAATTTAACTTCGCTTTTAAAAAGTTTTTTCAAATAAAGCTTTTAGCGATTTATTGTTTTTATTTAAAAATATTGTATTTTATGGCATTTAGTTTCTAAAATTTATTTATAATTAAATTTATATTTAGAGTCATAAAGACCATTTATTTTTTAAATAAATTTATTATTTATTTACTATATAGATATAGAATAAAGCACTTTATTATTGCAAATTAATTAAGTAATAGCTATTGTGTATATTTTATGTTATAAAACTATTTAAATTTACAAGTAGTATATTATCATTTATTAAGATTTAATAACTTATCTTTTGGAGGATATTATGTTTCTAAGCAACATTAGTATAAGAGTGAAAATGCTTATTTTTATTCTGATACCGCTTATTTTGTTGGTTGTTTTTTCTGCTTTTCTTATCGGCGATAGATATAGAATCTATAATGAAGCAAAGGTGCTAGATGAAGGTGTTATCTTATCTACAAAGATCTCTTTGGTAGTCCATGAGTTACAAAAAGAGCGTGGCACATCGTCTGGTTTTTTGGGTGCAAAAGGTGGCGGTAATTTTGCAGATATGCTAAAAAATCAGAGAATTCTTAGTGATAAACAGATAGTTTTGGTATATGATCTGCTTAAAAAATTTGATATGGAAGCCCATAATACTCTTTTAGATAGTAGCATTCAGTCTGCTTTAAAATACCTTGATAATCTAAAGTCTTTACGTGCGAGTATAGACTCTTTAAACATAGCTCCAAACGTGGCGATCGGTCAGTATACAAACACTATAGCATCTTTGATGAATATCATTTCTGAGATTACAAAGATCAGTACAAATACAGACATAACAAGAGAGCTTACGGCTTATCTTGGCTTTTTAAATGCCAAAGAAAATGTTGGTATAGAAAGAGCCATACTCTCAAATACATTCAATATGGATAAATTTGGCGATGGAATTTATGAGAGATTTTTGACTTCTATGGCATCTCAAGGAATTTATCTTAAGGTGTTTATGCAAAATGCAAGCGAGAAAAATATCGCTTTATATGAAGAAGCAAAAAAAGATGAAAGTTTTGCTACTGTAGAAAGTATGAGAAATACTGCTATGAAAAATAGTATCACTGGTGGCTTTGGAATAAGTGGAAAATACGCATTTGATACATTTACCAAAAAGATAGATATACTCAAAAATGTCGAGGATAAACTAGCAGCAGAGTTACTTACAAACAATAAAACAGTACAAGATAACGCATATACAAGCCTTATTAGTATGAGTATTTTGGTCATAGCTTGTACGCTATTTACTTTGATAGCAGGATATCTTATAATCCAAGATACTATATCTAGGATACTTAATATCCAAAAATATCTTTTAAATTTAAAAAACACAAAAGATCTTAGGCAAAATATCGAATTTAAGATAGGCAAAGACGAAGTAGGAGTGATATTTCAAGCAGTAGATGAGTTTTTGGTTCCTATAAGAGATATATTTTTAAATTTAAATTCGCAAAGCAGACAAAATATACAAATTTCAAAAGATATGCTAAATGGCTCAAACGAAGTTTTAAATCGTACAAAAGATGGATTTAGCATATCAAGCAAAGCTAACAAGATAGGTATGAAAGTCGAAGATTGTCTAGAAAGCAGTATAAAAAAGATAGATCAAGCGATGAATGATATCATCAAAGCACACAGCGATCTAAACAGCGCTTCAAATAGTATGACTAAATTTGCTACTCAAGTAAGCGAAGATGCGAAAAGTCAAGAAAAATTAGCTTCTGATGTGGCTTTGTTAAATCAAGAAGCGGCAAACATAAAAGGAATTTTGACTTCCATAACAGATATCGCAGATCAGACCAATTTACTAGCTTTAAATGCAGCCATAGAAGCAGCTAGAGCAGGGGAGTATGGAAAAGGTTTTGCCGTTGTTGCTGATGAGGTGCGAAAACTAGCTGAAAGAACTCAAAAGTCGCTAAATGAGATAGATGTTACCATAAATACAATAGTTCAATTTATAGACAATCTAAGCACACAAATTTCACAAAATGTTAAAAATTTCTTTGCTTTTGTTGATGATTCTAGTGATATAAAAGTCACTATGGATAGTGTTCTTGAAAAAATGAAAGAAGTAAGTTTGATATCTCAAAATAGCATAAATGACTCAAAAGAGCTACAAAATGAGACCAAAATGCTACTAGAAAACAATAAAATATTAAACGATAATCTCCAAGATATATCAGATGAGATGGATAAAATCAGCTCTAGAGCAAATGATCTTGACCAAAAAACTCTTGAGATAGGCAGTAAGATAAACGAGTTTAAATTCTAAGATCTAAAAGCCGTAAAAAAACGGCTTTTTTAAAATCAGCTATTTGCTTTTATAAATTCTTCTATCAGATCAAGCTGGATATCTACGCTTTGGTTGCTTGTGCCACCGATAGATTTTCTAGCTTCTTTTGAATTTAAGAGTTTTAATACTTCCAAAGCCCTGTTTTCTATACGCTCATCTATGCTTTTTAGCTCGTCTAAGCTTAGTTCGCTTATATCCTTGCCATTATCTTCCGCTAGTTTTACGCAGCGTCCGGTGATAAAGTGGGCTTCACGAAATGGGATTTTATGCTCCTTTACTAGATAATCAGCCAAATCAGTAGCACTTAAATGCCCTGTTTTACAAGCTTTGAGCATAAAATCTTTATTAAATTTGGTTGTTTTCAACATCTGTTCTAATATGACAAGTGAAGTTTTTGCTGTCTCAACGCTATCAAAAACGCCTTCTTTGTCTTCTTGCATATCTTTATTGTAAGCTAAAGGTAGGCTTTTCATAACCGTTAGTAGCCCTATAAGATTGCCATAAACGCGACCTGTTTTTCCTCTGATTAGCTCTGCTACATCGGGGTTTTTCTTTTGTGGCATTATACTTGAGCCGGTGCTAAATTTATCACTTATAGTTATGTATCTAAACTCGCTACTACTCCAAAGGATCAGCTCTTCGCATAGTCTTGATGTATGCATAAAAATAAGACTTATATTAAATAAAATTTCTAGTGCAAAGTCACGATCACTAACGCTATCCATAGCATTTTGAGTGACTCCTTTAAATCCAAGCTCATTTGCAACTATTTGGCGGTCTATCTGATGCGGAGTTCCAGCAAGCGCACATGAGCCAAGAGGGCTAAGATCATTTCTCTCATAACTAGAAAGCAGTCTTTCATAATCTCTTTTAAACATAAATGCGTAGGCTAGCATATGAAAACTAAGGCTTACTGGCTGAGCGTGTTGTAAATGAGTGAAGCCTGGCATAAGTATATCTTTGCTAGTTAGTGCGATATCTTTTAAGGTTTTTATTAAATTTAAAACGAGCTTTGAGATGTTTATAGTTTCTTGTCTTACAAATAATCTAAAATCAAGCGCTACTTGATCGTTTCTACTTCTTGCAGTGTGGAGTTTGCCACCAAGCTCTTTTCCTATGAGGTCTGAAAGCCTTTTTTCAACGGACATATGTATATCTTCGTCTTGCGTTTTAAACTCAAATTTGCCGTCTTCTATCTCTTTTAATACAGATTTTAGCCCATTAACAATGGCTTGGCTTTGCTCTTTTGTAAGTATACCAGTAGTCCCTAACATATTTGCGTGAGCTATGGAGCCAAATATATCTTGCTTATACAGAGCTTTATCGAAGTCTATAGAAGCGTTAAAAGATTCTAAAAGTTCGCTACTACTTTCGCTAAAACGCCCTTCCCACATTTTTTGCATTTTCATCCTTTTTTGTATTTTTAAATTTGGCAATCTCAACACGATTTTAAAGATTATTTATGGTTGTGACGATCCGCAAACACGTAAGTTCGTGTTGCGGAAATTTGATTAATTTTTTGGACCGGCTTTTGCGAATTGTACGCCTTCTTCTACGTCTTCATAGCGTTTGAAATTTTCTATAAACATATTTGCAAGTTTATCTCTAGCTGCTATGTATTCGTTTTTGTCATTCCAAGTATTTATAGGATTTAAGAGTTTTGTTTCAACTCCTTCAAGTTTTTTTGGTATCGCAAGATCAAATTTGTCAAAGTTCTCGAATTCGCATTTTTTTATACTTCCATCTAGTATCGCATTTATACAAGCCCTAGTAGCCTTGATACTCATTCTTTTACCAACGCCATATGCACCGCCACTCCAGCCGGTATTTACTAGATAGACATTTACATTGTGTTTATCTATTTTTTCGCCAAGAAGTCTTGCATAAACAGTAGGGTGAAGTGGCATAAACGGTTCGCCAAAACAAGCTGAAAATGTAGCTTGAGGCTCAGTGATACCACGCTCAGTACCAGCTACCTTAGCCGTATATCCGCTTAAAAAATAATACATAGCTTGTTCTTTTGTGAGTTTTGAAACAGGTGGCAATATACCAAATGCGTCTGCTGTTAAAAATATGATATTCTTTGGATGTCCAGCTTTTAAGCTTTGCTCATGGTTTTCTATATGCTCTATAGGATAGCTTACTCTTGTATTTTCTGTTTTACTAGCGTCATCATAATCTACACAACCGCATTCATCACAACATACATTTTCTAAAAGAGCATCTCTTTTGATCGCGCCGAAGATTTCAGGTTCGTTTTTTGGGTCTAAATTTATACATTTTGCGTAGCATCCACCCTCAAAGTTAAACACACCCTCATCGTCCCAGCCATGCTCATCATCACCTATCAAGGCACGATTAGGATCTGTTGAAAGAGTCGTTTTTCCAGTGCCACTAAGTCCAAAAAATAGTGCAGTATCGCCATTTTTACCAACGTTTGCCGAGCAGTGCATAGAGAGTTTATTTTCTAATGGAAGCCAGTAATTCATCATAGAGAATATACCTTTTTTCATCTCTCCGCCATACCAAGTTCCGCCGATTATGCAGATGTTTTCTTCTATATCAAAAGCTACAAAAACCTCTGAGTTTAAGCCGTCTTGTTTATACTCGTCATTTACACATTTGCAAGCATTATATACGATAAAATCAGGTTTGAAATTTTCAAGTTCTTCTTCTTTTGGGCGTATAAACATATTTTTTACAAAGTGTGCTTGCCACGCGACTTCGGTTATAAATCTTATACTTTTTCTACTTGCTAGACTTGAGCCACAATATACGTCTTGTATGTAAATTTCTTTATTGCTTAGTTGCTTTTTTGCTTTTGATAGTAGTTTGTTGAAAATCTCTTTGCTTATGGGTTTATTTACTTTACCCCAAGCTATGTATTTCTCGCTCGGTTCTTGCTTTACAAAGTATTTGTCTTTGGGACTTCTACCTGTAAATATACCAGTATCCACGCCAAAAGTTCCGTTGCTAGTTACATAACCTTCGTTATTGTTTTTTTCGTGTTCAAAAAGCTCTTCATAACTTAAATTGTGATAAATTTTTTTTATACCCGTGAGCCCTAATTTGTCTAGATCCTTTATCATCATTTTATTCCTCTTGTGAAATCTTTTTTTCTTAATTTGCTGAAATTGTAATAATTTTTTGCTTAATATATCTTTTATTTTTGTTTATATTGAGAAAAGAAATTTGAATTTGAAAATTATCCGTAGATTATCTACGGATAATAAATTTTATAATTTTAGAAGCACTTGTCCGTCTTCTACTGTTTCTCCTTGAGATACAAAAATTTCACTTACTACACCTGCAGTTGGCGATTCTATAGGAATTTCCATTTTCATAGCTTCTAGTATGATGAGAGTTTGACCTTTACCAACTGTATCACCGACTTTTACTAGTATCTTAAATACCCCTGCTGACATAGTGGCTCTTATCTCATTTTGGCTACTACTATCGCTACTACTTTTGATCTCTGCTTTTGGTTTGCTAGTCTCTACTTTTGTAACAGATTTTATCTCAAAATTATCAAATCCATCGCTAACTTCAACATTATATTTATTTCCATTTACAACTACGCTGTATTTGTTTGTATCTGCTTGTTTTGAATTTGGTTTGCAAGAATTCCCCAAATCGCCGATCTTTCTTACCATAACTTTGCCTTCGCCTTTTAAATAGGCTATTCCTTTTTCTTTACAAGCGGCTGCTATAAAGATATTTTCTTCGGTTTGTTCGATTCCTTCTTTTTCAAGGATAGCTTTTGTATAGGCGAGTGATTTTGTTTCGTCTTTATCTGCGATATCTATAGCACTCTCTTTTGTAGGTTCAAGACCGAGCTGTTTGCTAGCAAGCTCCACTATCTCATTGTTTGGTTCAACTGGTGTTTTTCCAAAGTATCCAAGAACCATTTTTCCATATCCGTCTGCTATCTTTTTCCATGGTCCAAACATCACATTATTAAATGCTTGTTGGAAGTAAAACTGACTAACAGGGGTCACGCTTGTTCCATATCCGCCTTTTTCTACTACTTCTCTCATAGCTTTTATGACTGCTGGAAATTTATCTAGTATGTTGTTGTCTCTCATCATCTGAGTATTTGCAGTAAGTGCGCCACCAGGCATAGGAGAGAAAGGTATTAGAGGGCTTACTTGAATGGCTTCAGGCGGCATAAAATAGTCTTTTAAACAGTCTTGTAATACCTCTTCATATTTTAGGATTTTTTCTACGTCAAGTCCGCCAAGATCGTAGTTTTTGCCTTTAACTGCGTGAAGCATAGTAAGGATATCAGGTTGGCTAGTTCCTCCGCTTACTGGAGATGCAGCTAAATCTATACCATCAGCGCCTGCTTCAAGTGCTGCAAGGTAGCAAGCTACACTTACGCCGGCAGTTTCATGGGTATGAAGACGGATATGAACACTATCACCAAGTAGTTTTCTAGCCATTTTTATAGTTTGATATACTTTTTCAGGACTGCTTGTTCCACTTGCATCTTTAAAACATACGCTGTCAAATTTGATACCAGCATCAAGTATATCTCTTAAACTTTTTTCATAAAATGCAGCATCATGAGCTCCAACGCAGTTTGGCGGAAGATCCATCATAGTAACTACTACTTCATGTTTTAGCCCGTGATGAACTATTCTTTCTCCGCTGTATTGTAAATTTTTTACGTCATTTAATGCATCAAAATTTCTGATTGTATTTGTGCTGTGTTTTGCAAAAAGTTTTGCGTGAAGATCGACTAGTTCGCGACTTCCGGTATCTAATGTAACGGTATTTACGCCACGTGATAGAGTTTGTAGGTTTGCTTCTTTTCCAGCAGCTTCTCTAAATTTATCCATCATCACAAAAGCATCTTCATTTAAATAAAAATACAAACTTTGAAATCTAGCTCCGCCACCAAATTCGAAGTGGTTTATACCGGCTTCTTTTGCCGCGCTAACTGCGGGTAAGAAGTCATCCATTAAGACTCTAGCCCCAAATACAGATTGGAAACCATCGCGAAATGTGGTATCCATAATGTCTATAAATTTTTTTGCCATTTTTATTTCCTTTTATAAATTTTTATTAGCTAAGCTTAACTATAAGTTGATAAACTCCGATAGTCAAAATAGCCATCGGTGCAACAAAACGAAGTGTAAAATACCAAATTTCAAACACATTTTTACTCATAAATCTTGAAAATAATATATAAATTCCTTCACGTTTTAATACCCAACCGACAAAAATACTAAATGTAATCGCTCCTAAAGGCATAAGAATATTTGAAGTCATAAAATCAAGTACGTCAAAAAATGGTATAGGTTTTTGTGTATTTAATAGCTCTTTTGGTAACGAAAACAGATTTGAAGTAATACCATAGTATGAAAATATACAAAAAAGACCTAATATATACACGACTATTCCGATCGTTACGAGTGCTTTTTTTCTAGTAAATTTGAATTTATTTATAAGATAAAGCGTAAATGGCTCTATCATAGAAACTGCGGACGTAATACCTGCAAATAGCAATGAGACGAAAAATAGTACCGCAAGAAAGTTTCCGACAAGCCCCATTTGTGCAAAAAGCGAAGCCAAAGAAACAAAGATAAGTCCAGCACCCTCACTTGCAGGCTGTCCATCGACGATAGGGATAAACGAAAAAACTACAAGCCCCATCATTATTCCTATTAATATATTTATAAATACTATCGAAAATGTGGATTTAACTAAATTTGTTCCATCAGGCAAGCTTGCAGCGTATGTAGAAACTGTTCCTACGCCCATCGACATAGAGAAAAATGCAAGTCCTAAAGCTTGTAAAATAATAGTCGGGTTTAAAATCTTGCTAAAATCGGGAATAAATATAAAGCTTAGAGCATCGCTAAATCTGCCACTCTCAAAAATAGAATATAAAAGCAATAAAATAAGCAATACAAATAAAGATGGCATCATCCATAAATTTAGTTTTTCTATACCGCTTTTTATACCTTTTGAAACTACGTAAAATACTATCAAAAATACTATACTAAAGCATATAAATACGCTCAAAAGATCATTTGTAACTAAATTTCCAAATGTTTCTCCGGCGCTTACGGCGTCTTTGGGAATGGAGCCAAAGCTCATAAAAGTATATTTTAATATCCAGCCGATAACTATCATATAAAATGAAGCTATAAGTACGGCCGTTATCATAAAAAATCCAGCTAAACTCCACTGCTTTTTATGATTTGGAGCTAGTTTGTGTAGCGAACTCACAAGATCGCTCTCACCTAACTTTCCTATACTAAGCTCTGCTAAAAACACGACTACGGCGATGCCAAGCGTAAGCACGATATAAAGCAGTATGAAAGCCGAGCCCCCGTTGTTTCCGACCATTGTTGGGAATTTCCAAGCATTTCCAAGTCCCACTGCACTTCCTGCCATAGCAAGAACGAAACCGATTTTAGAAAATTTTTCTATCATCATAAGCCTTAAATTTTAAATAATGAATAGTTTAACAAAATTTTCTTTGAAATGCTTTTATAATCGTATAAAAAAACATTTTTTTATATATAGTGTAACTTTTTGGAAATATTTTGATAGGTAGCTTATGTTTATACTATCTATATATTTAAATTTTTTATATACAAACTAACTTTTTACCATTTTTTTAAATTTGGTTTAAATTTCACTTAAAATATTTCACTTAAAATAACTAAATTTTTTAAGCTTTTTATTTGCTAGGGGGGGTATAATTCAAGTTATTTTATTAAAAAGGAAAAAAATGCGTTTTTTAATATGTTTAATTCTGCCATGGCTGGGATTTTTTACCATTGGTCGGCCTATTGCTGGCATTATATGCTTGATTTTACAATTCACACTTATCGGTTGGCTACCTGCTACCATATGGGCCATCTACTCTCTTAGTCAATACAAAACAGATAAGAAAATTGAAAAAATGGTGAAAAATAAGGAGGAAATGCGATAAAGGCATAGTAACCAAAAAATATAGAACTAATAAGGTCGGTAATCCTTTAACTAATTAAGCTAAATAAATTTGAAGTAGCGTTTATAGCTATTTCAAATTTGCCTAATTTTAGCTTATACCACTTGATATTTTAATAAATTTGATTAATAGTTAGTTTTTTTGTTTGTTTTTATATTTTATTACATTAAACTTTATCTTATGATTGTATGACAGATACTTTATTATTAAAATTATGAAAGCATCATCTAAGATTTAATGGTGCGATCAGCGAGACTTGAACTCGCACACCGTAGCGGCACTACCCCCTCAAGATAGCGTGTCTACCAATTCCACCATGATCGCAAAAGTAAATTTAAAAAAGCCCCAAATGGGGCTAAAATTAACCTAAAAATGGGTTAGCATAAAGTGCGATAAGAGCGATAACAAGTGCGTAAATAACTTGTGCTTCGATCATCGCAAGAGCGATAAACATCGTAGTTAAAAGCTTTCCGCCAAGACCTGGGTTTCTAGCTGTTCCTAGTATTGTTGCTGCTGCAGTATGTCCCATACCGATAGCACCACCAAGTGCTGCAACACCAAGACCGATGCCAGCTGCCACAACTGAAAATGCTTTGATTTGTTCGCCATCAGCACCAAAAGCAAAACTTGCTAAAGCCACTACAAGAAAAAGAATTTTTTTCATAAATGCTCCTAAAATTTTATGTTTAAGTTAGTTCGGATAAATTCCCTACTTAGAACTTAAAACGCGTAATTATATTTTAAATTTGCTTTGATTTGCTTTAAATTTAGCATTTATGCCTGCTGCCATTTTTGCCATTCGCCACTATCATCGATCTCGTTTGCCATTTTTTCATATTTTTGGTAGTAGAACTTCACAAATTCCAGTGTTTCTCTATCTTGCGGTAAGTAAATTTCATCTTCAAACTTAGCAAATTTAGCCAAAAACTCTCCTGCGTTAAGCTTGTTTGAATAATGCGTTGCTAGGTCTATGTAGTTTTGCATAGCTTGATTTTTAAAGCTTTCGTAGCTATTTTGAGTGAAGTTTATCTTTAGTTTTTTACCATCAAATTTTAAAACTCCTGATCTAAAAAGTAGGCTTAGATGTATGAGCCCCTCACAATAATACGCCCTTGTTTCGGTGACTTTTTGCCACGCTATTAGTCCTATGCTTCTTTTGATAAGTTCGTGAAATACGGCCATTTTATAAGTATCATCTTCATGCAAAAAGAAATTTATAAGTCCGCCAGTCGTAGCTTTATACTCTTCTATAAATTTAAATTCTCCGCTTTTGTTCATAGCGCTTTCCGTGTCGCTATCTATAAATAAAATATGCCCAAACTCATGTCCGATAGTTGAGATCTCATAGACTTTTTTCCAAATTTCAGGTTTTTTATACAAAATTTCCCTACCAAAATCCAAGAAATCTTTATCAAAAATCTCACTTGCTAGTTTCATAAAAGGCTTAGCCTTTGTGCTTTCATATACGAAATTTACAAAAGCAAATATCTTTTTGCCACACTCAAGACTTACTATTTCATCATTTGGCACGACTTGAGCAGAAAAAAGACCGTTAAACTCAGCAGCGTAATACACCATAGGCACAGATATATAAAGCTGAGTTTTATCTATGTTTGAATGTACTAAATTTACCATATTTTGGTTTTTTACACCGGTTTTTGAGTAGATCTCATCAAAGCTTTCTTTTATGCTATTTTTAAATTTAGTCTCATCAACGCTTAAATTATCAACTAGCCTGATGTCCCATTCGAGCGCTACTGCGTGTGTATAAGCGTCTTCGTAATACTCTAATGGATGACCTATTTGAATTTTGCCTTTAGTATCCATCCACGCACGCTCAGCATCTTGCCAGCTAGCTATCACAAGATCATTATCTGTTTGTAAAAATGCGTTTTTTAGTTTTGCTAAGTATATTACATAGCTTTCATCATCTTTTGTTTTGCTTAATTTTTCTAAATTTACTAGACTAGTTTCAAAAGCATCTTTTACGCTTTTCATCTCATCTTTAAAAGAGACTGCGTAAGGCACTAGCCTATAATTCTCACCGTTTTTTATCACTGCGCCATAAACCCTATCGCAGCGTGAATTATCCGGATTTATCTGATAAAGTCTGTTTTTGGTGATAAACTCGTTTGCTTTTGCGATACTCTCAAATTTAGTTTCAAATTCCTTGTTTGTAGTCTCTATGATGCTTTTTTGCCATGTTTTTTGCATTTTGCTTAGAGATATACCGATGCGATGTATTGACTTAATGAGCTCCAAATAAAACGGCTCTAAAATGCCTTTTTCTTCTATCTCGTTTATCAAATTTAAGTGGCGATTTATATAAAACTCGCTTACAAAATCATACATTTTAGCTTTTATGACATCTATCTCGTCCTCGTTTTTGCCACTATTTTTAAGTTCGTTTATGATCCCAGTTTCATTTAGATCTACAATACGTCTCAAAACCGCTATTTTATTGACATTAGAACTATCTAAAGAGCATAAATTTAAAGCTTTTGAAACTACCTCATTATCCATATTTTTATATAAATTATTTAGCTCGTTTTTTTGTTTTTTGACTAGCTCATTTAGGGCTACGAAGTCATTCATTGTTATCCTTTTTTTGATTATTTTTGATAAATTTTATCACTAAAATACTAACATCTGATATAAATTTGAAAAATATCTTTTATATGACACTAAAACCTTATTTACTAATAAGTGTTAAAATATTATAAATTTGACATATGAGGAAAAACGTGAAAAAATTATTAGTTTTTGTTATATTTATGACACTATTTTTAAATGCAAAGGAGAGCGATATGAGAAATTTAAAAGATATATATTTGGCTGGTGGTTGCTTTTGGGGGACACAGGCGTATTTCGATAAGATACGAGGGGTTATAAAAACTGATGTTGGATATGCAAACGGTAATAGCGACAAGACTGATTATTACTCACTTCATTACTCAGGTCATGCCGAGACTGTTCATATAACATTTGATAAAAACGTAGTGAGTTTGGCTGAGATTTTGGCTCATTATTTTAGGATAATAGATCCATTTTCAGTAAATAAACAAGGAAATGACGTCGGCTTGCAGTATAGAACTGGAATTTATTATAATGATAGCAGTTTGGAAAATGAGATATTTGAATTTATAAAACACGAACAGACAAAATACGATAAAAAGATCGCAGTAGAAGTAGAGCCGCTTAAGAATTATGTTTTGGCTGAGGAGTATCATCAAAAGTATTTGGATAAAAATCCGGGCGGTTACTGCCATGTTGATCTAAGCCTTGCAGATAAGCCACTTTATGATGAAAGTAAATTTAAAGTGCCTTCAAAAGACGAACTTAAGGTAAAATTATCTGATTTACAGTATGCAGTAACTCAAGAAAAAGCTACGGAGCGACCTTATAGTAGCGAGTATGATAAATTTGATAAAAAAGGAATTTATGTAGATATCGTGAGTAAAAAACCGCTTTTTAGCTCAAGCGATAAATTTGACGCAGGGTGCGGCTGGCCTAGTTTTACGAAGCCTATCACTACTGACGCACTTAGATATAATCGCGATTTTAGCCACGGCATGGATAGAATAGAAGTCATTTCAAGCCTTGCTAATAGCCATTTAGGTCATGTTTTTACTGATGGCCCAAAAGATAAAGGCGGGCTAAGATACTGCATAAATGGCGCTTCTTTGAAATTTATACCGCTTGAAGATATGGAAAAAGAAGGGTATAAGGATTATATAATCTATGTTAAATAAACTAGTATCAAATTTAAAGACAATTTAACTAACTTAGATAAAATACTCGGCTAAAAATTAAAATTATAAGGAAAAATATGATGAAAAATATGGGCGAGCCTAGGATCAAAATAGTAGCTATGCCTAGTGATACTAATCCTGCTGGAAATATATTTGGTGGATGGATTTTATCTCAGATTGACCTTGCTGGTTCAATAGCGGCTAAAGAGTTAGCGCCGACTCGTGTAGTGACTATATCTATGAAAGAAGTCATCTTCAAAGAGCCTGTTTTTATAGGAGATATAGTGAGTTGCTACGCAAAAGTCACAAATGTAGGAAACACATCTATAACTACTGCTGTAAAAGTTGTGGTTGAACGCTTAAATGACGGTGGTTTTTTAGAGTGCGTACCGGTAACTACAGCTGAGGTTACTTATGTAAGCGTTGATAAATCAGGCAATAAAAAGCCGATAAGTGCTGAGTTAAAAAGACTTCATGGTTTTTTAAATTAAATTTATATTCGGTCAGTTTATAGCTGACCGAATATATTAATGAGTAGCTTCTTTGTTAGCTCCTACTCCACTTTGTGCTCTGAAATATTGAGCTTCAAATCCGCTTCTGTCTATCTTTGCTCTGTATGAATTATCAAATTTAGATATCAAATATACAAATATGAAAGTTATAGGCATAGAAAAAATCGCTGGGTCTTTATATGGGAATATAGCAGTTTCAAACCCAAAACTTTTTACCCAAATTCCAGGACCTAAAATAGTTAAAGCAACAACAACGATAAGCCCTATAATCCCACCCCAAAATGCGCCTTTTGTAGTAAGACCATCCCAATATATGGAGTAAAAAAGTATAGGGAAATTTACACTTGCAGCTATAGCAAAAGCAAGTCCTACCATAAATGCTACGTTTTGTCCTTCAAAAACTATACCTAAAATGATGGCAAACAGACCTATACAAAGAGTAGAGATCTTGCTAATTCTTAGCTCTTTTTCCATACTAACCTTGCCATGTTTTATAACATTTGCATATAAGTCATGAGCTATGGCATTTGCTCCACTTATAGTTAGCCCAGAAACAACAGCTAAAATAGTAGCAAACGCTACAGCACAGATGAAACCATAAAATGCATTTCCACCAAGTATCCTAGCTAACTCTATACTTACCATATTTGCACCACCCATGACCTCTTTTCCAGTCAAAAATGCTATAGCGCCAAATCCTATGATAAACACTAAAACATAAAAATAGCTCATAAATATAGTCGCCCAAAATACACTTTTTCTAGCTTCTTTTGCAGAATTGACTGTAAAAAATCTCATTAGTATATGAGGCAAACCAGCAGTTCCAAACATAAGAGCCATACCTAAAGACACAGCACTTACCCAGTCTGTTATAAAGCCACCTGGATTTAGTATGGCTTCGCCTTTTGGATGTGCTTGTATAGCGTCATTGAAATATGTTTTTATATCAAAACTGCTAGATTTTAATACTAAAAACGCCAAAATACTAACACCAAATAAAAGAAGTCCAGCTTTGATTATTTGAACCCAAGTTGTTGCATGCATACCGCCAAATGCAACATAAATCACCATCAAAAGTCCGACTATAACGACTGCTATATTGTAGTCTAGCCCAAAGAGCATTTTTATAAGCTCACCAGCTCCTACCATTTGAGCTATGAGATAAAAACACAAAGTAGTAAGACCCGATATAGCCAAAACTGCTCTTATAGGGCGTTGTTTTAGCCTAAAAGCCGCCACATCTGTAAATGTGTATTTGCCAAGATTTCTAAATTTTTCAGATATTAAAAATAGCATGATAGGCCAACCAGCTAAAAATCCTATAGCGTATAAAAGCCCATCAAATCCATTTGTAAAAACTAATGCTGAAATACCTAAAAACGATGCTGCACTCATAAAGTCTCCAGCCATTGCCATACCGTTATTTAGCCCAGAAATTCCTCCACCTGCGGTATAAAAACTACCATCACTACTAGCTTTTTTAGCTGAATAATATGTTATAAAAAGCGTGCTTAATACAAATATCAAAAATAAGATGATTGCTGTTGGATTTAACTCGCTTTTTTCTCCTATGATAGGTTCTGCTGCATTAGCAAAAATAGATATTATGAGCGGTATTAAGATTTTTTTCATATCTCATCTCCTTTTAATTTTCCGTTTTCGTCTATTAAGTCTGCTTTTTCTAACCGTTTTATCGCTTCGCCAAACTCTTTATCTAAAAATGTATTTGCCACATAAGTGTAAAGCCATGTTAAGACTACGCAAGAGATTATGATGAAAATTCCCATCAATATCCCAAGACTTACTGGAAAATATCCTATTTTTAACCCTAAAAATTCTGGGGCTAGACCGATGAGTAACATCATAGAGTAGTATAAAACTACTACTACAGCCACTAAAAACCAAGCAAAATTGCTACGTATTTTTACTAAAATGTTAAAATTTGCTACTTCTGCTCTCATTTGTATTTCCTTTTGTTTCTAAATTAAACATATTATAGCAAGAATTTATGAATTTAAGCATGTAATCTGTGATATATATATTACTTAAAGTAGTAATAAAAATAATAAGTTACTTATAGTAACAAAAATATTATATTTAAAGAAAATAAGAGATGGTTTTTATCTGATTATCAAAATAAAGTGTGTAAATTTGGAAATTTATAGGAGTTGGCCGAATTTTTAAGCAAATTCGGCTATTTGAGTTATTCTACTTCGTTTTTAACTTCGGCATTGCTTTTTATAGCTGATCCTGAGCCGTGGATAACTGTAGGCATACAAGACGTGCAGATATCTACATTTTCACCTTTATGAATTGCTTGGATAAACACAGCGTTATCGTCGCTATCTAGACATATGTTGCAATATACTTTATTGTTTTGTTTCATCATTTTTCCTTTCGATTTTTGTTATTTTAACTATATTTTATAGAAAAATAGTTGAGCAAAATCAAGCTATCTTTATGCTATTTTTGATAACTTCGAAATCATCATTTTGGTTTGAATGAGTAAATATGATCTCTACTATTTTCAATAGCTTTTTAGTAACGCCTTGGATCAAAGCAGTATCATTCATAAGTGAAGTAGCCATCGTATTTGATATCTTTTTTCCGCCTAGTAGTGTGTCTAGAGCTAGTTCGTCATTGTTATAATCATTGTAAATTTCTTTTAATTCTTTTAGCTCAGTTTTTAGATCGTAGTCATCTTTTAAATTTGCCATTTTAGCCATAATCCTTAGACTTTTTAAAAGTTTTATTCTAAGTTTGTCATATTCTGCTTTTATGTATGGATTGTTAGAAGTGATAAATTTATATATGTTTGGTTGAGAGTTTTTTATATCTTTTAACGCCTCTGCAAGTAGCAGCGCGACCCTTCGAAGATCCATAAATTTACCCATATCTTCTTTTTTAGAATTAGAGCTAGCAAGTACTGCAAAGTCTATAATCTGACTATAAATTTCTTTAAATCTATTGTTATATAATTCATCGAAATCCATTTTTATAGGTTGTTGCCTTGATCTTATGACTTCTTCTGGGCTTAAGGGCGAGTTTATATCTTCTTTACTTATGCTTATGGATTTTGCGATGATTGAGCTTGCGTTTGAGTATAGATGTTTTACTTCTTTTACTAAAACCTCTGTTGCGCTGTCGCTAAATTGCGCTGAGTTTTCGTTTAGATAATAAGCCGTATCTACCTTGCTTCTTTTATGCTCTGATTTTATAAATTTATTTAAAAGTTTTTCCATCAAATTTGCTAAAGGATAAAAAAGCAAAACCCCAGTTACATTAAAATACGTATGAAAAATAGCTAATTTGATAGTATAATCATCATCTCTTACACCGGCTATTTTAGCTGTTTCATCTGTGATAAATATAAAAAAGTTGATAAAAATGAGCGTTATGATAGCACTTGTAACGTTAAATATCACGTGAGCTACTGTTAGCTTTTTACCATCGCTATTTGCGTTAAACGAGCCAATGATCGCCATTATGGTGCTTCCCACATTTGATCCTATGGCTATGGCTACTGAGTTTTCATATGTGATCTGATTTGCTCCTAGGGCGGTTATGGCTAATGTTAAAGTCGCGTGTGAGCTTTGCATCACCACAGTCATTACTAGCCCTATTAAGGTATAGACTAAAAGTCCAGATACACCGCTCATAGCGTATTTTGAAAGATCTATTGTATCTTTTATATTGTCAAATCCTGACTTCATATATGCAATACCTAAAAACAGGAGTCCTATGCTAAATAAAAAATATCCGCAACCTTTTATTTTGTCTGATTTATTGAAAATAAAAAGCATACCCACTACGATAAGAGGCATAGCGTATGAGGCTATATCGACTTTTAGCCCAAGTCCTGCAACTAGCCACGCTCCAGTTACTGTTCCTAAATTTGCTCCATATATGATAGCAAGACCTGAGATAAGGCTTATAAGTCCAGCACTTAAAAATGATATAGCAAGAACGCTAACTAGACCGCTAGATTGCATTATAGCAGTTGTTAAAAGCCCAAAATTAAAGCTAGATATTTTGCTACTAGTGGCTTTTTTAAGAAAACTTTCGATCCCCGCAAACATAGAAAAACTATTTTCTAAAACTATCATAGCGTATAAAAATATACATACGCCAAAGCTTATCACCAAAAAACTTTTACTTATATACATAAGAGCACATAATACTAGCAATAATAGGAAAAATAAGATTTTATTCAATTTTTAAGCCCTGTAAATTTGATTTTTTCTAAGTAGTAAATGGGTAAAAAACATAACGAAAAATAGCTGAAAAAATAGTCCCACAAAAGGTATCAAAGACAATACGTAAAAAATTAGAGCGACAAATTTAAACTCAAATCCGCCATCTTTTCTCATCGTAAGTTCAAAACTAAGCTCATCAAGTGAGTTTGAAGCTACATCTATCAACATAAATTTATAAAAAAGATAAAAAAATGGCACGTTTATGATAAATAAATTTAAAAATGGAACAAATACAAAAGGTATCGTTATCAGTAATATAAGTATAAATTTAAAAAATACAGCTAGAGATATTTTTATCACCTTTGTGGTGCCTACTTGAGATTCTAATTTTGTGTTGTAGTATTTTTGATCTACAAATTTAGTTACTATAGGAGTTAAAAATCCTGCTATTATAGCTGCTATCATCACACTTAGAAGTATTCCTAATAATCCGCCTAGTGTGTAAAATATGCTCATTACAAGTATTCTAGTAATATCAAATGAGAGCAAAGAGACTAAAAAACCTTGTTTTGTTTCATCTATAAATGAAAAATCTGTGCTTATAAGACTCTGTTTTAGCAAATCAAATAATTCATTTGCCCCAAATATCAAAATAAGACCGATTACTAAAAGTGATGATATAAATGGTAAAATCGAAAGCAAAATGAACTTTTTTTTAAAAAAGTCATTTATGCATAGGCTAAGTATCTCTATCATTTAGCTTTTTCATATCTTTGCTGAAGTGCTTTGTAGATCTCATTTGGTGAGTGTAAACCGGAGTTTAATATCTCGTTCATTATGACATTATCTTCGATACCATTCCACTCTTTTTTATAAAGACCTTGTTTGTATCCGTTGTCTTGACGGAATTTATTTAGTACATTTTTACCCATATATATTTCAAAAAGCTTTTCTAAATTTATTCCGCATTTTAAAGCAAGTCTAAAGTAGTCTTTTAATAGATCAAAAAAGTTGATATCAAAACCGCTTGTGCGATTTATGATGACTTCTATATCGTTTATAATCTCATATATATTATACTGTTTGATACCATAAGCGTCTTTGCAAAATTCGCTAAATCCGCTACAAGAGCTTATGTCCATAGCTAAAGTATGGATATCGCCAAGCTTATTTGTGTGGTAATTTTCAAGCCCTAAACTCATAATAAAATGCCAAATATCGACGATCTCGACTATAACATTTTCTTCATTTGTGGGTTTATTTATGGATTTCCAATGTTTCCAAGCAAAGCTATCGACTAGCTCGGCACACTCCATATAAATGCAGCGTTTCCAGCTGATGAGCTTTCCTTCGCTAGTTGTTCCATCTTCCCAATTTTTACCATTTGTTTCATCGTTTAATTTTTGCTGGAGATTTAACATCTCTTCGACTAGTTTTATGTATTGCATAAATTTACCTTTTATTTTTTAGAATATTATATAAAAAATATTCTAATAATAAGATAAGTTTAGTTAAGCATAAATGCTAAAGCTTTGGAGCTGTTTTAGTATCTCATCAAATAAATTTTTAGAGCTTTGTAAAGTCTTTTCGTCTGCTTTATTTTGTTTTAAAAGATTGTCAAATAGATCTAAAACACTGCTACTTATGGCATTTTTTTGATTTTCATTTTTTATCTGCGGAAGATCTTTTTTTATAGAATTTGCTAAATTTGTTATAGCGTCATTTGAAAAAGGAGCGTTTTTGTCTGCTTGTTTTATAAACTCATCGATCTTAGGTGTGATATCTTCTAGTGCTTTTGCGATTTCTAATTTGTCTTGTTGGCTTAAACCATTGCTTTTAAACTCAAATTTATATCCATATTGATGGCTTAAAGTAAGCTCTGAAGTTTGGGTATTTTTATCACTTTGTTTTTTGTATTCTAAACTTTTGTTGTTATACATAGATAAATTTATCTCATCGCCCGAACTTGTTTTAAACTTAAAATCAAAGCTATTTAGTGATGAGTTTGCGTATGAATTTGATATCATTTTTGCTCCTTTAATGCCTATAAATCGGTATAAAGAAAATTTGATTAAGTGCTTTTATGATAATATAAAATAAAAAAGGTCTAATCTATGGATGAAAAGATAATCCAGTTTATAAAGCAGATGAATTTACTTACTCTTGGAGTTATAAATGAAGGTGTGCCTTACCTAAGCTCTTGTTTTTATGCTTATGACGAGGAAAAAAATTCTCTTTTTATCGCTAGTTCTAAAGATAGTACGCATATAAAAGCTATATCAAATTTAGATAAGGTTGCAATTTGCATAGCTTTAGACACAAAGATAATAGGTATGATAAAAGGAGTTCAAGCAAGTGGCGTCATATCCTTAGGAGATATCAAGGCTAAAACTGCTTATTTTAAAAGATTTCCGTATGCGCTGCCTTTAAATCCAGATATTTATGAGATAAAACTAAGCTGGGTCAAATACACTGACAACGCGCTAGGATTTGGTAAAAAACTTTACTGGCTAAAAGATCAAATTTAAAATATCATTTACCTTTTTATCGACGTCTTTTATATGAACCGGTTTTAGTAAAAAGTCATAAGCACCTTGTTCAAGAGCCGCTGTTTTTAGTGTGTCATCAGTGCTTGTAGCTATGACAAGCATAGTTGAGAGATACTTTATGGATTGTAGGTTTATCAGAAATTCTATGCCATTCATTATAGGCATATTTAGATCTAGGATTATCAAATCTATGCCAAATCTTTTTTCTAAGATGCTTAAACCATCTAGTCCGTTTGTCGCCTTTAAGACTCTACCTACATTTGGATTTCTCTCAAGTATCAACTCAAATAGTTTTAAGCTAACAGGATCGTCGTCTATGATTAAGACATTAATTTTTTTCATGCACCCCCCCCCCATAGACTTGTACGCGCTGTCATTTAGAACTCTGATTTTTTTCATAAATTCTCCTATTTTTTGCTATTACCCATTTTCTTTTTCATCATTTTGCGTTATGATGCAAATATCTTGCTCTTCTGTCTTAATGTATAAATTTATTATCGTTTCTAACTGCGTTTTGCTTATGTTTGATTTTACTATTTCATCAAATTTATCTCTAAGATCATCTTTTAAGGCGGTGTTTGGATCTACAAAAAGTATAGTTACAGTGTCTATATGGTGCTTTTGCTTGGCTTGATTTATCATTTGATAGACTTCATTTTCATTAAAATTTGGTATTTTATGGTCTATAAGTATGAGTTTATATGGGCTAAATTCAAGTTTTTCTTTAAATTCTTCAAAGCTATTTACCACATCTATATTTTGATAAAAACTAGATATCACACTGCTAAATATCTTATTTTCGATACTACTTTTCTTAAAGAGCAAAACATCTCGTAGGTTGAATGCTTCTATATTATAGTTAGTTGGTATCTTTTTATAAGATTGGATAGGAGAAACTAGGATATTTGTTATCATTTTATCAGGAATAAAGTTGTTTAAGGTATTTATAACATCGCTTTTATTTGTAGGTTTTACTAAAAAAGCATCAAATATATCATCTGCTAAATTTGTGCGATTTACCTTTACGTCGTAGTTTGCCATAGCGATAATATGCGTATGTTTGCCTATGTCTTTTTCGTGCTCTCTTATCTTGGTTGCAGCCAAAATTCCGTTCATTACAGGCATATTTATATCCATAAATATAAGATCATAATCGTTATTTTTGGCTTCTAAAACAGCTTGTTCGCCGTTTTCTACTATTTTTACGTTACATATATTTGAAAGAATGTCTAAAATAGCTTTTTTACTTTGCTCTCCTGCTATCAAAATATCTGCATTAAATTTGATATCTTTAAATGATTTTTCTTCATCTTCCTCATCTTTTGTCAAAAGATTTAGAGCGTTTATCATTTTTGACAATGTTACTGGCTCGCATATAGTGGCTGATTTTTTGAGACTCATCGATCCTTGAGCTAAGCGCTTGTTTGGCACACTAACGATAAGTTTTTTATCTTTAAGATCCAAAGGAATAGCATAATCTTTAAGTCTAAGTAAGACTATATCAAAGTCGCCGACTTGACTTGAATTTGTAAAAAACGTGACATTTACTCCTAGATATTCTAAATATTTGCGAATGAAAGAGTTGTAGATATTTGCTCTATCGTTTGTCAAAACAGCTATTTTTACGTTGTTAAACTCGGATTTGTGTGCAGGTTTTTTCTCTATATTTTCAAATTTAATGCTAAAGTTAAACTCTCCGCCACCATTTGGCAAAGATTTAGTTTCTACTTCTGCGCCCATCATACTTATATACTTGTCTGCTATACTAAGTCCTAGTTCGATACCGCTATATGCGTTTTTAGCATTATTTTTTAAAGATATGAAATCATCAAAAATATTACCTTGTTTAAGGGCTTCAATATTTGTGCCGTTGTCTTTTATGCTGAAAATTATGGTCGTATAGTAATCTGTTTGTTCAAATTTTGTTATCTTTACTATTATTTTTCTGTTTTTATTGGCAAAATTGATTGCTCCTGATATTAAATTTGCCAAAGAATCGTTTAGTTTTTCTATATCGCCATTTATCTTATATGACAGCTCTGGGTCTATAAAAGCGTTAAAATCTATGTTCTTTTCACGTGCTTTTTGTGCGTAAATTTCAATTATATTTTCAAATTCATTTACCGGTATGAAGTCGTTTGGTTGCAAGATTATCTCATCATTTTCTATTCTAGATATGTTTAGTAGATTGTTTATAGTTTTTAAAAGATCATTGCTACTTCTTTGAATAATGTCTATTATTTCGTTATCTTTTTCAGAAAGTTTGCTGGTTTTTAGTAGTTCTATGAAGCCTATTATGCCATTTAATGGCGTTCTTAGATCATGAGATATATGCGATAAAAATATGGATTTTGACTTGATTGCGTCAGGATTTTTTGACTCTTTGTATTGCATCTGATCTAGTGCGTTTTCTATGACTTCATACGCTTTTTGCAGTCCTTCATTTGAGTCTAGATCAAGCTTTATATCTTTGTTTTCTGATTTTATGATATTTAGTATATCATCTAGCTTTTTTAGGCTTATTTTGATTTTGATCCTAATCTTATAAGCAAGTATCAAAAATAATACAGAAAGTAGCCAAATTACCGATGAAATAAGTAAATTTAGCAGACACTTGTTTTTAAATTCATTAATACTGCTTATTATTTTTTCATCTACTAGGTTTATTATATCGCTATTTAAGAGCAGTTTTTTATTCATCATCTCATACCATTTTTGAGTATCTACTGAGTATCTACCTATATAAGACTCTCTGATGATCGCAGATGCGAAGTTGCTTGCGGTCGTATATAAATTTATATTATCCGTGCTACTTAGGATAGAGTTTATTTTAGCACTTAGCCTATTATCTGGGATATAAAACCCAAGAGGTCGTTCTTTGTTAAACATCTCAAGCCAAATTTTTAATTCATTATCTTTCATAGGTCTGCTAACCATCAAAAATCTAGCCACATAGTCTCTTTCTAGGCTTAGTAAATTTTCTTCTTTGTAGAGTTCTGCGTAAATATCTAACAATATTGCACCTTTTGGGGTGATACTATAATCTTTGAGATTTTCCATCTCTTTTTCTATGGCTTTATTTACATTAAAGTAGTAATCAAAAAAAAGATCGTCTATTTTATAGTCAAAATTATCTATTTTATTTCTTATAAAAGAGATATTTACTAGCTGTTTTTTTATCTCTTCTAGCCCTTCATCTGTATCTTGCAATGAGTATTGTTTTAAAAAGTGTTTTATTGCTAAATCGGTTTTATTTTGTTGATTAAGCATATCTTCTTTATTTATTTTATTATCTTTTTGTATATAAGAAGTGTTGATACTTCTTTCAGCATTTAGCTCTTTTGAAACTAGTAAAAGATTTTGCGCTGTTTTAAATTTAGCTTCTGAATTTTCTATATTTTTATAATTATTAAATGAATTATATATGTAAATACTTGAAAAAACAAACAAAAATAGAAGAGGGGTAGTGCTTATAATTCTAAATATATTTGTCATGCTAAATATCTTTTTCATGTAGCCCTTCTTTCATGATATTTTCTAGCTGAGTGATAAAAAAATTATATTTATCCAAAGAAAAATTTGAGTTTTGATTGTGTATTGATATCTGCTTTAGCGTCCTAGTAAATTCATCGAATTTTAACGCTTCGCAAAGAGGAAATAAAGACCTTATTATCTCACGAACCGTTGTTTCGTCTTCAAGTAACATTGCGTCGCAAAGTTTGTAGTAGCAAATTTTTGCATATTCTAAAAAATAAAGGACGTCTTTTTCAAATTTATCCATACTAGGGCTTACTAAATGGCTGAGTTTTATAAGCCATTCTTTAGATAATTTATACTTGTCGTTATGCTCTAAATTTGAGGTTTTTGATCCGTCTGCTATGCCGATATTAGGAAGTCTAAGCTCTGGTAGAGTGCTAGTAGAAAGATGGCATTTTATTTTGTCTTTTGCTATGCTGACTTGATATAGATAATCATCGTTGTCTTTTAGAAGTATGATATCTACGTCTATATTTATGTTTATGACTTCGGCGTTATCAAGTTTTAGCTCTATATTTTGTAAGTTAAACTCTTGATGATTTACTATGAGATCTATAAAATGTAAATTTTGGTTGTAGATGATGTTTTTTTGTATAAAGAAATCAGATATGTCTTTATGACTTTTAAAAAACGTATCCATGTCATTAAAACCAAATAAATTTAGATCTTCTCTACTCATACCTATCAATTCAAATTTGCGGTTATATAGCACCATAAAAATTCCTACTAAAGAACGTATTTTTGAATTTTAACTAAAAAATAATTTAAACAAGCTTTTAATGACTTCTATATTTTATTTTTGCCAAAAATTTTTGTCGCAGTACTTTTGTTTGTGACTTTTTGTATCTCTTCAAAATCAGCTTCGTAAATTTTTTCAAAATTTCCAAAATAGTCTAAAAGCTTTTTTATGCTTCCTTGACAAACGCCTAATTTTACAAGTTCGCTACTTGCTAAGTCAGCTTTTTTTCTGCTATTTTGATGAAAAGTTATAGCAAATCTATGCGCCTCATCACGCAATCTTTGAAAAAATTGTAATTTTTTATCGTTAGGACTTAAGCTAAATTTGGCTGTTTGTGTATAAATTTTATCATTTGCACTGCCTTTGGCTCTGTGTGCTTTAGCATCAACTTTTTCTTTTGAAATAGCCACTATATCTACATTTGCACCGCTACTTGAGATGATGTTATTTGCTAGTCTTAAGAGTGCTTCGCCGCCATCTATCACCCAAAGATCTGGCGGACTTAGTTTATCAAATTTAAGAGCTCTAGAAGTTAGCATCTCATTCATCTGATCATAGTCGTTTGAGCTATGAAGATGAACGTGGCGATAATGCTCTTTTTTAAAATTACCATTTTCCCAAGCAATCATACCGCCAACTGGTGCTTTTCCAAACAGATGAGAGTTGTCAAAACATTCGATTTTTAAAGGTAAATTTAAAAGCCCAAAATACTCTTTGATTTGCTCTAAAAACTCGTAATTGTGAGTCTTTAAATGCTTGTCGATAAAGTCGCTGCAGTTTTTAAAAGCTACTTCGCAGATAGACCTTTTATCGCCTGTTTTTGGAGTGGATATTTTGAATTTTTTCCCGTGTAAATTTGATAAAATACTCTCTACTAGCTCCATATCTTCAAACTTTGCATATGTATAAATTTTTACCGCATTTACCGGGATTTCATGCGGGAATGCTTCTAGGATAGCTTGTTTATAAATGTCATTTAAATCCGTATTTTGCATATCTTTAGCAGGAGTTATGCTGTGGTTTGCAAAAGCGACTTTCCCATCTCTTATAGAAAATCTTACGACGCACACAAACCCATTTTTAAATGAAGTAGCTATCACTTCAAAATCCTCTAGCTTAGCGATATCTATCTCTACTTTTACGCTGATATCTTTGATGGTAAGTATCATATCTCTTAGTTTTGCGGCTTCTTCGTAGTTTTGATTGGCTGCAAAATTATTCATTAAATTTGAAAGATTTTCTATAAGAAGTTCTGGATTTTTTAGTTTTTTTATAGCGTTTTTTACTATTTTTGCATACTCTTCTTTGCTTATGGCGCCTATGCAAGGAGCGTAGCATCTGTTTATCTGATGAAACAAACAGGCTTTTTTATCTTTTAAGCAAGACTTTTTTTGTACTAGTTTAAACTCAAGATACAACGCTTCTAGTATCTCTCTTGCGCCTTTAAAAAATGGCCCAAAATACTTGATATTTTTGCCTTTTACTATCTTTCTAGTTATCTCAAAGCGTGGAAAATCGCTACTTAGATCCACGTATATATAAGGATAAGTCTTATCATCTCTAAGAAGTATGTTGTATTTTGGTTTGAGCTGTTTTATAAAGGAATTTTCTAAGATAAGGGCGTCAGACTCGCTATTTGTCGTGATCCACTCTATGTGAGTTGCTTCGCTTATCATTTTTGCTATACGTGCGCTAAGACGAGCATTTGGGGCTAGGGTAGGTGTAAAACTAAAGTAGCTTTTTACGCGGTTTTTTAAGATTTTTGCTTTGCCTACATAAAGCAGTTTGGAGTTTGCATCAAAATACTGATAAATTCCAGGTTTATTTGGTAGGCTTTTTAGCTCATCTTTTAGCATTTATAAGTATCGCTTTTCTAATGTTTTCAAAGGCTTCATATATATCTTTATCTTTTGCTAAATTTAAAAAATTGCCGTCTGATTTTTCTATGATTTTGCTATGATTTGACAATTCAACTTCTTTAAATTTAACTATTTTGGCTATAAAAAATTTGATTTCATTTATCTCTTTTAAATTTGAGTTTGGATTAAATTTGACATATTGTTTTAATAGCGATTTTATTTGATTTATGTTATTATCGTTTTTTAGCTCTTGGAGCGCTAGTGGATGGGTTAGGGCGATAAACATTATGTTTTGTTTTTGATAAGCAAATTTGATAAGCGAAGATTTTGATCTGCCTAGCAAAGACAGCAAATTCCTTAATTCGCGGCTTGTTTTTAAATTTTTATACAAAGGATTTTGTAAAATATGATTTATAATCTCAAAACTTTTCATAAAGTTATTCTAGCATTTTTTTTATTAATTTTTCTTACTTCTTGCGGTTATAAAGCAGATCCGCGGTATGGAGTAGAATATGACAATGCTACAAATAACAAGACTATAAATTCAAAGTAGTTGATTTTTTAATTAAGTTTTTATTAAATTTGGCTAGAATGCCAAAGTTAATTATTTTTAGTTGCAAGCGCACCTTGCGAAAATTATAAAATTTAGGTTGGTATAAATGAAAAATGCAGATATTTTAGTGCTAGATTTTGGATCACAATACACACAGCTCATCGCTAGAAGACTTAGAGAACAAGGCGTTTATGCTGAGCTTTTGCCGTTTAATGTTGGTATTCAAACTATAAAAGCCAAAAATCCAAAAGGTATAATCCTAAGTGGTGGTCCAGCAAGTGTTTATGCTAAGGATGCGTATTTTTGCGATGATCAGATATGGGAGCTTGATATTCCTGTTCTTGGAATTTGCTACGGAATGCAACTAATGGCATTTAAATTTGGTGCTAAAGTTGCTCCTGCTAGTCAAAAAGAGTATGGAAAAGCAAAGATAAATATACTAAAAGAATGTGCTTTACTAAAAGGCGTGACAAACGGCAGTATAGTTTGGATGAGCCATTCAGATAAAGTTACTGCTTTACCGAGTGGTTTTGAGGTTTTAGCAGACTCTGAAAATAGCGAATTTTGTATATTTGGCTCTGAGAGTAAGAAATTTTATGCACTTCAATTTCACCCAGAAGTCGCTCATACTGAATTTGGCGACGTGATACTTAAAAACTTTGCTAAAATTTGTGGCTGCGAAAGCACTTGGAATATGGGAAGTTTTGCTAAAAAAGAGATAGAGGCTTTGCGTAATAAAGTAGGAAATGATAAAGTTTTATGCGCAGTAAGCGGTGGCGTGGATAGCTCTGTTGTAGCTGCTCTTTTAGCTAGTGCAATCCCGCAAAATTTGATAGCAGTATTTGTAGATAATGGACTTCTTAGACATAATGAAGCTAAGCAAGTAGAAGAGATGTTTAGACTAAAACTCGGTGTAAATCTCATCAGTATAGATGCTAGTGAGCTGTTTTTAGGAAGACTTAAAGGCGTAAGCGATCCTGAGAAAAAACGTAAGATTATAGGTGAAACATTTATAGAAGTTTTTGAGGCTGAGGCAAAAAAACACGCAAACGTAAAATACCTTGCTCAAGGTACTTTATATACTGATGTTATCGAAAGTAGCGTTGTTGGTGCTTCTAAGACTATTAAAAGCCACCACAATGTAGGCGGACTTCCTGAATGGATGAAATTTGAGCTGATAGAGCCTTTAAGAGAGATATTTAAAGATGAGGTTAGAAAGCTAGGGCTTGAGCTAGGACTAAGCCAAGATGTAGTTTTTCGTCATCCATTCCCAGGACCAGGTCTAGCCATACGCATAATGGGAGAGGTTACAAAAGATCGCCTTGAGCTTTTAAGAAAAGCTGATGTTATATTAAGAGATGAGTTAAAAAGTAGTGGTTGGTATGATAAGACTTGGCAAGCATTTTGCGTACTTTTAAACGTAAATAGCGTAGGAGTTATGGGCGATAACCGCACTTATGAAAATGCGGTCTGTATCCGCGTAGTCGATGCAAGCGATGGAATGACAGCTAGTTTTTCTAGACTTCCTTATGATTTGCTAGAAAACTGTAGCCGTCGTATAATAAACGAAGTTGAAGGCATCAACCGCGTAGTGTATGACATCAGCTCAAAACCGCCTGCAACTATAGAATGGGAATAAATTTTCTTAGCTTATCACTATGCAAATTTATCCATTTAAACCTATTTTTGATAAGAGCTCAAAGATACTTATACCTGGCTCTTTTTCATCGCTTAGATCACATTTAGATGGATTTTACTCTTGCTTAAAGAAATCATCTTGGAGTGAAGCTATGATATATCTTGTTTCAAATACTATTTTTAATGATGATGAGATTATAAATTTAAAAGTATGCGAAGTGGTTTTTAAGAAATTTAGTGTTGATTTAGACGATTTTGATGTTCTTGTTTTAACTAGTAAAAATGGTATAAATGCTCTTAAATTTAATGATATATCGCCTAGAAATTTAATCGTAAAAAGCATAGGGGAAGCCACCACAAAAAGTGCTTTAGATTTTGGATTTAGCGATGTAACCCAAGCTTTAAGCTCGCATGGCAAAGAGTTTGGTATGGAGATTGTAAATGATCTTAAAAATAAAAAAGTTTTGTATATAAGTGCAAAAGAGACAATGTCAAATTTAAGCTTTTTTCTTAAAAAAAATAGTGTTGATATCACCACCATAATAGGCTATGAAAATGTGATATTAAGCTTAGATAGTAGTTTAAAACCGCCTTTAAACTCAAAAATTATATTTACTAGTCCAAAAAATGTAGAAGGGTTTATACGAAATTTTGGCTGGGATAGTAGCTATAAAGCTATAGCCATAGGAAAAACGACTGCAAAATATCTAGAAAAATTTACTAACGCATTTCAAAGCAAAGTTCAAAGCATAAACGAATGCGTGGCTTTAGCAAAAGAGATAAAATAAATAAATATTCTTTGAATTTAAGCAAAATTTATATATAATCTTCGAGCCTGAATGGTTCGATAGCGTTTTTTATGAGGGTCCAACACATTAGTATAGGCGGAGATGTGCTTATGCGGTGAGATGCGACTTCGTTTGTAGCTCTTAGAGCGAGAAATCGCGACCTAAAGCATAAGCCTATCTGCAAGATTGGCTTTTTAGGGCCGATTCTACTACGTAACGGCCATTTGGGTTTTCTTACTTAATTTATTAGGAAAAATATGAATATTTTAATTATAGGAAGCGGTGGCAGAGAGTATGCCATAGGGCTTAGACTAAAACAAGACAAAAATGTAAAAAAATTATACTTTTCTCCTGGAAACGCGGCTACAAAAGAGCTTGGCACAAATATCATCCTAAAAGATTATTATGAACTAGCTGATTTTGCAAAGAAAAACGATATAACTTTAAGTGTGGTTGGCCCAGAAAATGCACTGAGTGCTGGAATAGTAGATATATTTAAAGAAAAAGGGCTAAATATATTTGGCCCTACAAAAGCCGCTGCTAGATTAGAGAGCAGTAAGACTTATATGAAGGATTTTTTGCATAAAAATGGCATTAGGACTGCAAGATTTTTAAATACTAATAATTTTGATGAAGCTAGTAAATTTATAGATACTCTAGGTCAAATTGTAGTCGTAAAAGCAGATGGACTTTGCGCAGGAAAAGGTGTAATCATAGCTCAAAGTCACGATGAAGCGAAAAAAGCAGCTCTTGATATGTTAAGCGGAGATAGTTTTGGAGATGCGGGTAAAAGCATAGTTATAGAAGAGTTTTTAGATGGTTTTGAGCTTAGTTTTTTTGCTATTTGCGATGGCAAAAACTTTGTAAGTCTTCCAGTTGCTCAAGATCATAAAAGATTGCTTGATAATGATAAGGGTCCAAATACCGGTGGAATGGGGGCTTACGCACCAAGTCCTTTGGCTAGTAAAGAGCTTATAAAAAGAGTAGAGCAAGAAGTCATAGCTCCAACTTTAGTCGGTATGCAAAAAGAAAATGCTCCATTTTGTGGAGTTCTTTTTGTAGGTCTTATGATAGTTGATAGTATTCCTTATGTTTTAGAGTTTAACGTGCGTTTTGGGGATCCAGAATGTGAAGTTTTGATGCCTTTGATAGATGGAAATCTAAGTGAGATACTATATAATGCAGCTACTGGAAAACTTATAGATATCACTTTAAAAGATGATGTAGCAGTCGGCGTAGTCATGGCTAGTAAAAACTATCCTTATGATAGTACTCCTAAAACAAAAATAACTATAAAAGATATACCAGATGGCTCACATATAGCTTATGCCGGAGTTAGCGAAGAAAATGGCGTTTTATATAGTAATGGTGGGCGTATTTTAGTAGCAGTAGGCGTAGGAAAAGATATAAAAGAGGCTCATAAAAAAGCTTATGAGCTTGTGCAAAATATAGATTTTGACGGCAGTAAATTTAGAAAAGATATCGCATATCAGGCTCTTAAATGAATGAAAATTTGTTAGATAAATTAGATAGGGAAAATATAAGTATAGCTAAGATAGATAGAAGAATTTTAGCTTATAGCGTTGATGAAATCATAGTTAGTGTTATATTTTTATTTGCATATTGGAACTCTTTGGTAAAAACTGCAGATAATATAGAACAACTAGCTATGCTTATATCAAATTTAATGTTTCAAATCACGCTTTTAAAGGTTATCTACCACGCATTTTTTGTCTGGTACTATGGCGCAACTCCGGGAAAAATGATATTTAAAATAATCACACTAGATACGCTTATGCTATCAAAACCTACATTTGGCACTAGCGTATTAAGAGCTTGTGTTAGAATACTGAGCGAATGGTGCTTTTATCTAGGTTTTATCTGGGCTTTTGGTAATATTTATAGACAAACTTGGCACGATAAATTAGCAAAGACAGTAGTTTGTAATGCTTATTAAAAAAACTTTTTTGACCGTATTTACCGCAACTTTAGCATTAGCTGCTGTGGAAAATGTCGAGTTTTTAGCCGATAACGTAGATAAAAACGGACAGATCATAGAAGCAAAAGGCAATGTTCTACTTTTTTCCCAAACATATTTAGTAACAGCAGACGAAGCAAAATATGACGAAGCAAACGAGATAGTTGAGCTTTTTGGAAACGTAAATATACTAAAAGGTGAAAACGAAACTACTAGATCAAATTATGCAAAAGTAAATTTAAAAACAGATGAGATAAACGCAGAAAGTAGTTTTGCTATGGATAAAAGTAAAGAGCTATGGATACAAAGCGATGAGAGTTGTAGCAACAATGACGCTTATGAAGTATCAGAATCGATAGTTTCTAGCTGTAATGTTCAAGATCCAGACTGGCATATAAAATTTACTAGTGGAGAGCTTAATAAAACAAGCAAATTTCTTCATCTTTATAACCCCGTTTTTTACGTGGGTGATATGCCGATATTTTATCTTCCTTATTTTGGTTTTTCTACGGATAAAACTAGGCGTAGTGGGCTTTTGATACCTCAAATTTCTTTTGGTAAAGGAGAGGGTCTTAGATATCTGCAACCTATCTATATAGCGACTCACGATGAATGGGATCTAGAGTTTGATCCTCAAGTTCGTACAAGTAGGGGAGCAGGGCTTTACTCTACATTTAGATTTGCGGATTCTCCTTATTCAAAAGGACTTATAAGAGGTGGAGAGTTTTGGGATAAATCTTCATACGTCCAAAAAGAAAAATTGAAAAACAACAAACATTATGGTTATGAGATAGAATATGATAGAGACAAGCTCGTAAAATACTTTTTAGAAGGGGATTATAACGAAGGATTGTGGCTTAAATATACTAATTTAAACGATATAGATTATCTAAATTTACGTGGCAAAGAAAATAACTTTGACTCATTAGTGCAGTCTAAACTCAACTATTTTCTTGCTACAAATGAGCATTATTTTGGTATGTATGCAAAGTATTATATAGACACCGCTAAAATCGGCTCTAAATACGGCAATGACGACACTTTGCAAGAGCTTCCAACTTTGCAATATCACAGCTTTTTAAACCAGTTTATACTTCCAAATTTAACATATTCGTTTGATACGCAATATCATAATTATACAAGAAGCGTTGGAGTGAGTGCATCTTCTTATGAGCTAAATTTACCAGTCGGTATAAATTTTAATATACTTGATGATTTTGCAAATTTTAGTATTACTGAAAATCTATATGCGACGCATATCCAGTATAATAATAATAAATTTTATAGTAACGGCTCTTTAAGAGATGATGAATTTGACGACTTTATAAACCATTATCATGATTTTGCGTTGCAAACAGATCTTGCAAAAGCTTATGACGATTTTTATCACACTATGAACTTAAGGCTTGATTATATAAAACCAGGATATTCAAGCGGTAAAATAAAACAAAAGTTGTTAAAATATTATCAAATAGCTGATGGAGCTGATATATCTAAGTTGCAAGATGATCTTTTCGAAGATAATTTTATCGGTAATTTAGGCGATGAATATACTACGGAAAATACATTTACAAATTTGACGCAGTATTTTTATGATAGAGACGGCAAAAAAATACTAAGGCATAGCGTCAAACAAGGCTATAATATCGACAATAGTGAGTTTTCAAATTTAGAACATAGAGTAAATTTATACCTAAATAACTTTACCATGGCAAACAAATTTGAATATTCACATATAAATAACCGTTTTCCTAAAGTTCAAACCGGAGTTGGATATTTAAATTCGCTGTTTAATACATCTTTATATCATACATATGAAGAAAAAGATAGTGAAAATAAGACTTATGAAAGAGAGAGTTATTTTGGCTCTTCTTTAAATATAAACGTATCTAGAAACTACTCGCTACTTGGCGGGTTTGATTATGATTTTGAAAGAAATTACACAAAAAGATGGAAAACCGGTATAAATTATAAAAGAAAATGCTGGAGTTATTCGCTCATTTATCAAGAAGACATAGAGCCAAAAAATACAAGCGGCGGTATAGAGTCTAAAAAAACTCAAGGAGTTTATCTGATGTTTGGTTTTTATCCGTTTGGCGAAGTAGGATATGATTTTTCTATAGAGCAAAACAATAATAATGGAGCTTCATTGCAATGATAAGTCCAAGTGAGCTTAAATTTGAAAACCAGCTTGATGCAGCTGATAAACTTTTTGAGATATTGCCTAAAAATGAGCTTATAAGTGGCGATTACGTGCTTATTTGCTCGTCTTTGGATTCGATCGTTTTAACAGATAGAGTGGCCCATGCTTTAGGTCTTAGTTATGAGTTGCTATTTAGTGAGCAGATAACAGCACCAAATAATCTAGAATGCGAAGTCGGTATGGTAAGCGAAACTGAGGAAATAGTCATAAATGAAGAGCTTATAAACGCTTTTAATATAACTTTGGATTTTATTTACGGTGAAGCTCATAGAAAATATGAAGAAAAGATCTTAAAAAATGTTTATAGATACAGAAAAGGAAAGTTACTTTGGGATTTACAAGGAAGAAATATCTTGCTGATCGATGAAGGTTGTGAAACTGGGGCTACTGCAGTTACTTGCATAAAAACACTTATAAATTTAGGGGTAAAGTCCATAACTTACGCAACGCCACTTATGCCACTTAGCATCGTTTCATACCTAAATACATTGATAGATAATATATTTTGTGTCAGAAAAATAGCAAATTTTGTCGATGTGGATTTTTATTATAACAACAAAATAGACTTAAATTCAGATTCTATTATGTCTATTTTAGAAGAAAGTCCATATTATTTACCATTACAAAAATAAGGAGTAGTATTATGCAGTATTCGATAGAAGTAAATAATCAAGTTGAAATTTTTGATTTAGATAAAGTAGCCAAACAAGCAGCCGGTGCAGTTCTTTTGCGTGTGAAAAATACGGTAATCTTAGCAACAGTAGCTAGAGAAGACGCTGTGGTAGAAGATGATTTTTTGCCACTTACAGTTCAGTATATAGAAAAACAATACGCAGCAGGAAGAATACCTGGTGGATATATCAAAAGAGAGACAAAGCCTGGGGAATTTGAAACTCTCACAAGTCGTATAATTGATAGAAGCTTAAGACCACTTTTTCCAAAAGGATATGCATATCCTACTCAAATAGTTGTAATGGTTTTAAGTAGCGATCCAGAAGTGGATCTCCAAGTAGCTGCACTAAATGCTGCAAGTGTGGCACTTTATCTTAGCGATATCCCTGTTGAACGCGCTGTTTGCGGTGTTAGAGTAGGCTATATAGATAAAGAATTTGTTATAAATCCTACTAATAGTGAGCTTAAAAATTCTAGTTTAGATCTTTATGTTGCTGGTGTGGGCGATGAGCTTTTGATGATAGAAATGAGAAGTTTGCCACAAATTCAAAACGAGATAGTGCCAGTCATAGCTATAGATCCTATGATAGATCCGAGTCTAAATGAGGGCTTTATACCAAAACAAGATATGAATGAATTTAGTGAAGATATGATGGTAGAAGCCATTAAATTTGCGGGTGAGGCTATTTTAAGAGGTAGTAGTGCTTATGAAGAAGCATTCTCACACCATAAAAAAGATAATGCAAATTTAGAATACAAACCTGAAATAGAAAATGAAAATATTGCTATTTATATAGATGAATTTTATAAAAACGATGTGAAATTAGCCATAAATCAAATGGCAAAAAGTGAGCGTGCAAGTGAGTTATCAAAGATAGCAAAACAGATAGCAAATAGCGATATAGCCATAAAAGAGGGTTGGAGCGAAGAAGTTATTTTAAATATTTTAGGAAAATATAAAAAGAAGATAGTTAGATCTCAGATCATAGAAGAAGCAAGAAGAGCAGATGGAAGAGGGCTAAAAGAAGTTAGACCTATCACTATCGAAACAAATATACTTCCAAGCGCACACGGAAGTTGTCTATTTACTCGTGGTCAAACTCAAGCTCTTGTAGTAGCTACTTTAGGTACTGATAATGACGCTCAGATGAATGAGCTTTTAACAGAAAAAAATGCCGTATCTGAAAAATTTATGTTTAATTATAATTTTCCTGGATTTAGCGTCGGCGAAGCAAGCCCATTAAAGGCTCCTGGTAGAAGAGAGCTAGGACATGGAAATTTGGCTAAAAGAGCACTATATCCAAGTGTTGATATAAATAGTCCTTACTCTTTAAGAATAGTTAGTGAGATATTAGAAAGTAACGGATCTAGCTCTATGGCTAGTGTTTGTGGTGGTTCTTTGGCTATGCGTGCTGCTGGCGTTGAAACTATAAAATTAGTAGCTGGAGTTGCTATGGGGCTGATTTTTGAAGGCGATAAACACGCAGTTTTGACTGATATCATGGGGCTTGAAGATCATGATGGCGATATGGATTTTAAAGTTGCTGGAAGTATAGATGGTATCACAGCACTTCAAATGGATATAAAGCTTGGAGGAATCAGTCTTGAAGTACTAAAAGAAGCTCTGTATCAAGCTAAAGAAGGAAGAGAGCATATACTTAAAATTATGCAAAGAGCAAATGATGATATAGTCATCAATGAAGATGTTTTGCCTAAACTAGAGCTATTTAGTGTCGATCCTAGCAAGATAGTTGATATCATCGGACAAGCTGGAAAAACTATAAAAGAGATTATAGAGAAATTTGAAGTTAGCATAGATCTAGACCGCGAAAAAGGCGAAGTAAAAATAGCAGGTGGTCAAAAAGGTAAAGTTGAAGCAGCAAAAGATTATATTATTAAAATTTTACAAAAAGAACCACGATCTGGAGACTTTAAAGGCAGAAAAGAAAATAAAAATGTATCTGCATTTAGTGTTGGAGATGAGTTTGAAGGAGAGGTAAAAAAAGTAGCTCAGTTTGGTGCGTTTATATCTTTAAGAGACGGCGTTGATGGGCTTTTACATATATCTAAAATGAGTGCTCCTTTACATGAGGGAGATAGGGTAAAAGTTAAAGTCGGCGAGATAAAAAGTGGAAAAATTTCTTTGGAGTTAAATTAGTTGATAATATGTAAGACGTTCTAAGCATTCAAAATGATCTGCTAAATATTTATCGTAAATGCTACATTCAAAACAGCATCTACGCACGGCTAAGCTTTACTAAATATACGCAAAACAGACATTTTGATATGATTTGCTAGTAGCCCCTAGAAAAGCTGTTTAAGAGAAATGTATCTTGATGAAACTACGAAATATTTATTGCAAAATATTTTAATTCTTATATAAATTTATTCTTTAGACAAAGAGCCTAAAGGCTCTTTAAAAACTATCTTTAGGATCATTTAAATGATCATCAGTCCATTTTAGCATAGTTCCGCCAAGTAGATGAAAATGTAGATGCATCACTTCTTGACCGCCGTTTTCACCGCAATTAGTAACAAGCCTATATCCGGTCTTATCTACACCGATCACACTAGCAACTTCTTGAATAAATTTTGTCATTTCACCCATTAAAGCTGGATCCATAACTTGAAAATTCTCATAGTGCTTTTTTGGTATTATCAATATATGTATAGGTGCCTTTGGATTTATATCGTGAAATGCCAAAAAATTTTCATTTTCTAGAACTTTGTTTGATGGAATTTCTCCGGCGACTATCTTGTCAAAAATGCAAGCCATAATCATCTCCTAAATTTAAATTTTGATCATAATTATATCTGATTATTTATTAATTTTATATCTACTTTAATGATTTTAGGGTACAATTGAGCAAAAATTTAAATTAAGGTAGTTAAGTTGCAAGAGATTATTGATAGGATTGAAAAGGCTAAAAATCTTGATGAGCTTGAAAAAATTAGAGTTGAGCTTTTTGGAAAAAAAGGTGTTATTACATCTCTTTTTGCAAAACTAAAAGATATAGCTCCAGAAGAAAAAAAGGCCTTTGCCGAGAATTTAAATATTCAAAGAGATACGTTTAATGCTAAAATCGCACAGAAAAAAGCGATTTTAGAAAGTGAGTTTATAAAAGCTAAAATGAAACGCGAAAGTGTTGATATCACGCTTTTTAACGAGCCTTTAAATAAAGGTGCTTTGCATCCTGTTATGGAGACTATGGATAAAATCATTGAGTATTTTGTTGCTCAAAACTTTAGTGTAGAGAGCGGACCGCTTATAGAAGATGATTTTCATAATTTTGAGGCTTTAAATTTACCAAAATATCATCCCGCACGCGATATGCAAGATACATTTTATCTTAAGGATTTTAGGTTGCTTAGGACTCATACAAGTCCAGTTCAAGTAAGAACTATGCTAAAACAAAAACCGCCTATTCGTATGATAGCTCCAGGATCTGTTTTTAGACGTGATCTTGATCTTACCCATACACCGATGTTTCATCAAGTAGAAGGACTAGTTGTCGAAGAAGAAGGAAAAGTAAGCTTTGCGAATTTAAAATATATATTAGAAGAGTTTTTAAGATATATGTTTGGCGATGTAAAAGTTAGATTTCGTCCTAGCTTTTTTCCATTTACAGAACCTAGCACAGAAGTTGATATAAGCTGTATATTTTGTGGCGGCAATGGATGTAGAGTATGCAAACAAACAGGCTGGTTAGAAGTCTTAGGAAGTGGGATAGTCGATCCAAATGTCTTTAAAGCAGTCGGTTATGAAAACGTTAGCGGATACGCCTTTGGACTTGGTGTAGAAAGATTTGCTATGCTTCTTCATCAGATACCAGATCTTAGAAGCCTTTTTGAAGGAGATATTAGACTTTTGGAGCAATTTAAATGATAATAAGTAAAAATTGGTTAAATGAATTTATAGATCTTTCGCATTTAAGCGCAGAAGAAGTATGTAAAAAACTAAACGAGATCGGACTAGAAGTAGATAGTCTAAATAAATTTAGTATTCCAAACCATGTTGTCGTAGGAAAAGTACTATCTTGCGTAGATCACGAAAACAGCGATCATCTACACGTTTGTGAAGTAGATGTCGGAAGTGAGATTTTGCAAATAGTCTGCGGTGCTCCTAATGTTGCTGCTGGACAATTCGTAGCTTGTGCGCTTATAGGCGCTATCATGCCTAGTGGTCTTGAGATAAAAGCGGCAAAATTAAGAGGCGTAGCAAGCTCTGGAATGCTTTGTAGTAGCACCGAGCTTGGACTTCCTAAATTAAACAACGGCATTATGCTATTAGATGATAGTATAGGCGAGCTTGTGCTAGGACGCGAACTAAAAGAGTATCCTATTTTAAATGATGAGCTCATAGAGATAGAGCTTACGCCAAATAGAGGCGACTGCCTAAGCATACACGGCGTTGCACGTGATCTATCTGCGGGATTTGATCTACCGCTTAAAGAGCGAGAGCCAAGAGTCGATGAAGAAAAGCTTCTTGGTATAGGTAGGATTATAAGTATTCGTTGTGAAGATAAAATAGAGGCTTCAGTAGCATATAGGGCTATAGAGCTAAAAGAAGAGCTATCTTTAAATTTAAAAACAGAACTAAGGCTTGCTTATACAGAGCAGACTAAAGAACATCCAGTAGAAAAGATTTTATCATATATGACTCACTCTACTGGTGTTATCTTTAGAGCTTATGATTATGAAAAATTAGCAACAAATAAAGAAGAGAAAATAGTCATAGATATAAAAGTCCTTGATAACGGATCTTATGGTGTTTATTTTGATTCAAGATGTTTGGGGCAATTAGGAATTTGGCAAACAAAAGAGGCAAATATAGACAATAACTCTAAGATTATTATCATAGAGGCTAGTTACGTAGATCCAAAAATAGTCTCTAAAGCAGCCTTTAAAGACAAAGAACAGCCTCGCGATGAAGCAGTCTATAGAAGTAGCAGGGGTAGCGAACCAAAGCTAAGTATGGCTATGGATTTTTTATTTGATATATTTGCTAAAAACAAGCACATTACTCCATATGCTGGAATGCAACAAATTTTACTCGAAAAAGATCAAATCATCATAAGCTTTAATTGCACAGAACTTTCAAATATGATAGGCGCAGAAATTTCTAGAAACGATGTTGTAAAGATCCTAAAAAGACTTGGATTTGATATAACATTTAACACTGAGCAAGAGCATATCTATGCAAAAGTGCCGTTTTATCGCCATGATATACTAAATTCTCACGATATTTGCGAAGAAATAGTAAGGATAATAGGTATCGACAATATCCCTTCTAAGCCTTTGATCTTTAGTGAAAAAAGTCGTATAAATAATAACACTTACATATCTTATAAAAACTCAAAACGCCTTAGACACAACGCCGCTACGCTTGGTTTTTTCGAGTGTGTGCATTACGTATTTGATAACGCAGGAGAGCTTGACGCTTTAGGATTTAAGCCTTGTAAAGCACAAATTTTAAATCCTATAAATAACGAACTTGCAGTTTTAAAACCGACTTTGATAAATCATTTATTAAATTCATGCGAAAGAAATATCAAAAATTCAAAAAAATCAGTTAAGCTTTTTGAATTTGGTGATGTGTTTAATGAAGACGGCGACCAAAGCGCTAAATTTGCTTTTTTAGCAAGTGGTTTAAAAAATGAACCTACGCTTTTAAATGGTGCAAAACCAAGTGAGATAAACTTTTTTGATTTTGCTAGTTTGATACAAAACTCAGTTGGAAAAATAGAACTCGTAAAAAGCGATGACATACCATTTTTAAGTGAATTTGAACAAGCTAAAGTTTATCAAAACAATGAATATATCGGATATATCGGTAGAGTAGATTTAAATTTAGAATTAAAAAGAGATTTACCAAAAACATATGTTTGTGAGCTTGATTTTGAGCGGATCAAATTTGAAAATAGGGTAGCAAAAACCTACTCTAAATTTCCTACTATAAGCAGAGATCTAAGCGTAATAATAGATAAAGATTTAGAGTATTTAGAGATCAAAAAATGTATTAATGAGCTAAAGATTGGTATTTTAAAAGAGTTTTTGCCCGTTGATATCTATGAGGATAAAAGTTTGAACTCAAAGGTAAGCTTGAGTATTAAATTTATATTTCAAGATATGCAAAAAACATTAGAAGATGAAGAGATATCTATTGTTATGGATCAAATTTTACAAGCTTTAAATAATAAACTAGGCATAGGATTAAGATGAAAATAGAAGCGCTTAAGCACGCGTTTGACGCTGAGTTTAAAAATATTTCTACAGACAAATCCATAAGTCATAGGTGCGCTATATTTTCACTTTTGAGTGATAAAACGAGCGTTATTAGTGATTATTTAGAGGCAGAAGATACCATAAATTCTCTAAAGATCATAAGCGCTTTAGGCGCTAAAGTCGAAAAGCAAGAAAATTCTTACTATATAACTCCACCAAAAAATATCTTATCGCCAAATAAGATTTTAGAGTGTGGAAATTCTGGCACGGCTATGAGAATATTTATGGGATTACTTGCTGGAAATGATGGTTTTTTTGTGCTTAGTGGAGATAAATATCTAAACGAAAGACCTATGAAAAGGATAGCTGATCCACTTGTTAAGATAGGTGCTAAGATAGATGGTAGAGACTTTGCAAATAAAGCGCCATTAGCCATTAGAGGCACTAAGCTGAAGTATTTCGAGTATGATAGCCATATCCCTTCTGCTCAAGTAAAAACAGCGCTTATTTTAGCAGGTCTTTGTGGAAATGGTTGTAAATTTAGCGAACCAGAGCTTAGCAGAGACCATAGCGAAAGAATGCTTTTAGGTATGGGAGCAGACATCAAAAGAGATGGACTTAGCTTACAGATAAATCCACTGAATGATAGAAAATTAAGACCACTAAATTTAAGCGTTCCAAATGATCCTAGTTCGTGCTTTTTTTACGCCGTTGCCGCAGCGATAACCCCAGGTGCGAAAATCAAAATCAAAAATATACTTTTAAATAAAACTCGCATAGAAGCATATAAAATTCTAGAAAAAATGGGCACTAAGATAAGCTATAATCTAACAAGTAGCGATTATGACGATATCGGCGATATAAGCGTTGAATACGCACCCCTAAAAGCAGTAGAAGTTACACAAAATATATCGTGGCTTATAGATGAAGCGCCTGCTTTAGCCGTTGCATTTTCAAGGGCAAGCGGAAAAAGCGTACTAAGAAATGCAAAAGAGCTAAGAGTAAAAGAGTGTGACCGCATAGCAGTAACTGTTAATGCACTTAAAAGTTGCGGTATAGAAGCAAGTGAGCTTGAAGATGGTTTTGAGATCATAGGCGGAGTTCCTAAAAAGGCTAGTATAGATAGCCACGGAGATCACCGCATTGCTATGAGTTTTGCCGTGCTTGGACTGCTTTGTGGTATGGATATACAAAAGAGCGAATTTATAGCGACATCCTTTCCTAAATTTAGTTGTTTTTTAAGGAGTTTAGGAGCAAATGTTGAAGATTGAATTAGCTAAAAGTTATGGGTTTTGTTTTGGAGTAAAAAGAGCTATAAAAATAGCCGAAAATTCAAAAAATGCATCTACGATAGGTGAGCTAATCCACAATAGCTTAGAGATAGATAGACTGAAAAAAAACTTTAATGTTAAAACCTTAAAAGATATAAATGAGTTAAAAGATGAAAAAAAAGCGATTATAAGAACTCATGGTATTACAAAAAGTGATTTAGCAAATTTAAAATCACGCGGTATCAAGATCATAGATGCTACTTGTCCATTTGTCACGAAGCCACAACAAATAGTCGAAAAAATGAGTAATGAAGGCTATGAAATCATCTTTTTTGGCGATATTAATCATCCCGAAGTTAAAGGCGTGATGAGTTATGCAAGTACGAAAGTTTATGTTATTTTAGATGAGAGCGAACTTGATAATATAAGGCTTGCGTCTAAAGTCGCTGTTGTATCCCAGACAACAAAAAAAATAGAAAAATTTATGCAAATAGTAAATTATCTAATGCAAAGAGTTAAAGAAGTTAGAGTTTTTAATACTATTTGTAATGCAACTCTTGAAAATCAAGAGGCCGTTAGAGAGCTTTCTAGTAGGGCTGATGTTATGATCATCATAGGCGGAAAAAATAGTTCAAATACAAAACAACTATATCTTATCTCAAAAAAATTATGCGAAGATAGCTACTTAGTAGAAAGTGGAGACGAGATAGAACAAATTTGGTTTAAAGATAAAAAATTATGCGGTATAAGTGCTGGCGCAAGCACTCCAGATTGGATAATAGAAAAAGTTATAGATAAGATAAATAATTTAAACTCAAATATTTGAATTTATTATGGTTAATTAAATTTAAAGCTAAATTAAGCTAATATATACCACTTTTCGTCATATGACACTAGGAAAAATCTATAGATAAAAGGACCAAGATGGCTGAGGTGAACAAAAATGTTCGTAACGACATAAGCGATAAAATAGATTATGAAGAAGATTTTGCCGCTATGTTTGAGGAGTCTTTAAAGGCTGAAGAGAGTACAGTTTGCGATGGTGTTATCGTCAATATAAAAGATACTGAGGTATTTGTTGATGTTCGTAAGAAGTCAGAGGGTATTATGAATATCTCTGAGATCACAAACAATGATGGCACTTTACAATACAAGATAGGCGATACTATCAAAGTTGCTATAACAGGATCTAGAAATGGTAGGCCGATCGTATCTCATAAAAAGGCTCTTAGAAAAGAGAAAGTTAAGGCTTTCATAGACAATTTCGATGAAAATGCAGACAATATCTATGATGCAAAAATCATATCTAAAAACAAGGGCGGATTTGTTGCGCTTAGCAATGATGATGTTGAGTTTTTTATGCCAAAATCACAAAGTGGCTTTAGAGATGCAAATCAAGTAATAAATAAAACATTCAAAGTAAAAGTTTTAAAAATAAATAAAGATGAACAAAGTATTATCGTATCTCGTAAAAAACTTATCGATGAAGATAGAAAAAAACGTAAAGAAGCTATAGAAAATATTATCGATAATACTGATATTATCGAAGGAACTATCAAAAAAATCACAACCTATGGTATGTTTGTTGATGTCGGCGGTATAGACGGACTTGTTCATTATAGCGAGATTAGCTATAAAGGTCCGGTAAATCCAAATACATTATATAAAGAGGGCGATAAGGTAGATGTTAAGATCATCAAATACGATACCGATAAAAAACACTTATCTCTATCTGTAAAAGCTGCTACTCCAGATCCTTGGGAAGAGATAAAAGATAGCTTAGAAGTAGGCGATACCATAAAAGTTACTGTTAGCAATATAGAACCTTATGGCGCATTTGTTGATTTAGGAAATGATATAGAGGGATTTTTACATATAAGTGAAATTTCTTGGGATAAAAATATCAAAAATCCTAAAGATTTTATAAAAGAAGGCGAAGAGCTAGACGTTGAAGTTATCGAAATAGACGCCAGTGATAGAAGGCTTAGAGTAAGTCTTAAAAATTTACTTCCAAAACCTTTTGATGAATTTAATGCTAAATTTAGTGAAGGTGATATAGTTAATGGAGTTGTAACAACTCTAACAAATTTTGGTGCATTTGTCAGAATAGGTGCTTTAGAGGGGCTATTACATAATGAAGATTCTTCATGGGATAGAAATGATAAATGCAAAGATATCTTTAAAACAGGCGATAATATTCAAGTAAAAATCATTAAAATTGATGATAAAAACCAAAAAATCTCACTTAGTCAAAAAGATCTAAAAGAGAGTCCTGTAACAAAATATGCTAAGACTCACGCAAACGGCGATATCGTATCTGGAACTATCAGGGATATAAAAGATTTTGGCGTGTTTGTATCTCTTGAAGATGGCGTTGATGCACTTATAAGAAAAGAAGATATCGGAAATTTAGATATCAACTCTTTAAAAGTCGGCGACAGCATAGAAGCTGCGATAGCTTTTATAGATGAGAAGAAAAACAGAATTCGTCTAAGCGTAAGAAGACTTGCTAAGCAAAAAGAACGTGAAGTTCTAAATGAGATAAACGACGAGGGCAAAATGACTCTTGGCGATATCATAAAAGAGCAGCTAGCTGATTAATAGATGAAGTTAAACAGCTTCTTTATAATAATATGCTTTTTAACCTTGCTGCTTTTTGGAGCCGGTGCGTTTTTGTGGAAATTTGCAGAAGTTCCCGCACCGAGATTTTACCAACCAAAAGATACAAATAGTAGCACAGAATTTACATATAAAGAAGCTGGAACTTGGTTTGAAAAAGTTGCTATGTTCGCAAAAAAAGACTATGTTTTACCTACAAATTTAATGCTTATCGAAATCGACGGCAACTCTAAATTTGCCAAAGGAGGAAGGTATTTTGAACTACTTCTTGATAAATGTGATTTTTACTCTATTTTTTGTATAAATAGAGTAACTAAAGAATTTGGCGTTGATTCTACTGTGATGAAAAAAGGTGATGAAAGTCTTATATATCTAAACACAGACAATAAAAATATAGCACAAAATATAGTTTTAAATTTAAAAAAATACAATATTCATTCTAGGATAAAGGAAGATTGAATTATGAAAACAGTTATAGTTTGTGACGCAATACATCCAGTTGGTTTTGAACTTTTAAATGCACAAAAAGATTTGCGTATCATAGATGCGGTAAATACTCCAAAAGACGAACTTCTAAATATTATGCATGAAGCAGATGTAGCTATTACTAGAAGCTCTACTGATTGTGATGCTAAATTTATATCGGCTTGCAAAAATTTAAAAGCATTAGTAAGAGCAGGAGTAGGCGTAGATAACGTAGATATCGAAGGATGCTCAAAAAAAGGCATTATAGTTATGAACGTTCCTACAGCAAATACAATAGCTGCTGTTGAGATGACTATGTGTCATTTGCTAAATAGTGCTAGAAAGTATATAAACTCTGTAAATGATCTACAACAAAACAGAACTTGGAAGCGTGAAAAATGGTATGGAAATGAGCTTTATGGTAAAACTCTTGGCATCATAGGTTTTGGAAATATAGGCTCAAGAGTCGCTGTTAGAAGCCTTGCTTTTGGTATGAAAGTAATAGCTTATGATCCGTATATAGACTCAAATAAAGCAACCGATATCGGTGCTACTTATACGACGAATTTTGATGATATTTTGGCGTGCGATTTTATAACAATACACACTCCAAAAAACAAAGAAACCATAAATATGATCTCTACTGAACAAATAGCAAAAATGAAAGATGGAGTTCGTTTAATAAACTGCGCACGCGGCGGTTTATATAATGAAGATGCTTTACTAGATGGTCTTAAAAGTGGTAAAATAGCTTACGCAGGCATTGACGTATTTGTCAAAGAGCCAGGAAATAACCATCCTCTTTTGGATCTAGAAAATGTGAGTGCTACTCCTCATCTTGGTGCAAATACTTTTGAATCTCAAAAAAATATAGCTATTGCTGCAGCAGAACAAGCAATGAGTGCGGCTAGAGGAATTTGCTATCCAAATGCACTAAATTTACCGATCAAAACAGAAGATCTACCTCCTTTTGTGGCACCTTATATAGAGCTTATATCAAAAATTTCATATTTTGCTGCTCAGTTAAACAAACGTCCGATCAAAGCTATAAGAGTGGAAGTAGAAGGTGGCATAAGTGATTATGCAAACTCAATGCTTACTTTTGCGATAGTTGGATCACTTAAAGAGACTTTAGGTGACACTATAAACTATGTAAATGCAAAATTTGTAGCACAAGATAAAGGCATAGATATCTCAGCTACGGTAGTTCCAGAAAGTGGATATAAAAATAAACTTACTGTCAAACTTATCTCTGATAAAGATGTTATAAGTATTAGCGGAACTGTATTTGGCGAAACAGAGCAAAGAATAGTCAATATAAACGGCTTTAAGACAGACTTTAAGCCAAAAGGTAGAATGATAGTGTTTAAAAATAGAGACGTTCCTGGTGTTATCAGCAGTATCAGCTCTATTTTAGCAGAAGCTAAGATCAATATCGCGGATTTCCGTTTGGGTCGTGATGAAAATGGTTTTGCACTTGCTGTGATATTAGTAGATGATGATATCCAAAAAGAAATTTTAGCAAAGCTAAACGCACTAGATACTTGCGTTTGGGCTGAGTACGCAGTTTTATAATTTTTAAGGAGTACAAATGGCTTCATATTCAATGGGCGATTTAAAAAAAGGTTTAAAGATAGAGTTAGACGGAGTTCCATATAAGATAGTTGAGTATCAACATGTAAAACCTGGAAAGGGTGCGGCGTTCGTTCGCGTAAAGATAAAGTCGTTTTCTACAGGTAAAGTTTTAGAAAAAACTTTTCATGCGGGTGATAAATGCGAATCTCCAAATTTAGTAGAAAAAGAGATGCAGTATCTTTACGACGATGGCGAATTTTGCCAGTTTATGGATGTAGAGAGTTATGAGCAAGTCGCTATCTCAGATGAAGATATCGGTGAAGCTAAAAAGTGGATGATAGATGGAATGATGGTTCAAATTCTATTTCACAATGACAAAGCTATCGGTGTAGAAGTTCCTCAAGTCGTTGAGTTAAAGATAGTCGAAACTCAGCCGAACTTTAAAGGCGATACCCAAGGAAGTAATAAAAAACCAGCTACTTTAGAGAGTGGTGCTGTTGTCCAAATACCGTTTCACGTATTAGAAGGTGAAGTTATCCGCGTAGATACTGTAAGAGGTGAGTATATAGAAAGAGCGAATAAATAAAAAAATAAAAGCCCTAAAAAAGGGCTTTTGTCTTAGAGATTAAATTCTTGTTTTATGATTTTGGTTACTTCTCCATGATCTGGAAATCTTGGTCTTGGAAAATCGTGATTGTTAAAAACTGCTTTTCCATCTACTTCGACTATAAAGTCACCTTTGTTGCCTATCTCTTTAGAAACTTCCACACCTGGAAAATTATTTTTTAGTTCTTCTTCTAAACTAGAAGCTTTTGGGCGGAAATTTCAAGAATTGCAATAAAATATTTTTACTTGCATATTCGAATCCTTTCGTTAAAATGTTTTATGGTATCATCATAATGTAAATAAATTTTTTATGATTTTGATATAAATTTGATATTTAAAGATGAAATAGTGATAAGCATTTAAATAAATTTAAATGCTTTTTTTAAACTAAAGATTAAAGTCTTTTTTGATCGTAGTAACGATTTTATTTTTTCTAGAAACCTTTACATCTAGAAAACTTTTATTTAGCTACTTTTCGACGCTTAAAGATTCGGCGGTGATTTTAGGGAAAATATCGCAGTAAGAAATGTTGATTTACATATTATTATTTTATAAAATATTTAGAATCATAGCCCAAACTACAAAAATATTTTATGAAGTTTGATACAATTAGCTATAATTTTTTAAATTTAAAATAAGGAGCAGGTATGAAAAATGTTGCGATCATTTTAGTAGATGGTTTTGAAGAGATAGAGGCGATAAGTATTTTGGATATTTTACGAAGAGCTGACATAAATACCGTTGCAGTAGGACTAGAAGCTCTATATATAAGAGGAGCTCATCAGCTTAAATTTGAAGCGGATGTTGAATTTGATAAAGTAAATTTTGATGAATATGATATGATAGTTTTGCCCGGCGGACTTCCTGGAGCAGAGTATTTGGCAAAAAGCGAAAAACTTCAAAAAGTTTTGAAAGATTTTGATGCTAATGGTAAATTTATAGGAGCTATTTGTGCTGCTCCTTGGGCTTTGAATACTGCTGGTGTTTTAAAAAATAGCTATACTTGCTATCCTGGATTTGAAAAGATTGTAGCAAAAAATGGTTATGTGTCAAATTCTGATGTCGTGATAGATGAAAATATCATAACTTCAAGAGGCCCTGCTACGGCTATGAAATTTGCTTTAGAGTTAGTTAAGATTTTAGAAGGAGATGGCAAATATACCGAAGTTAAAAATGGACTTTTGTTTTAGTCCAGCTTGCATTTGCCACTTATGGCTAAGCATTTATAAAAGCCAGACCCCTGATGAAGTCTGGCAAAATAAGCTTTTAAGAGATTATTTTTTATCTATAACGCTATGGTTTTAAATTCTTGTCATCTTCTAAAAGATTAGAATGTGGCAAATAGACAGATAGCTTCGTTGCTACTTTTTAGAGTGCGACGATTTTAGATAGTCGTTGTATGTGTCATTCATTATATGATAGTTGCCCGCTATCATCGCTAAATCATAAAGTGCTTTTGGCATTATAAAACGTATAAAACCCAAGCCAAATAAAATGAAAAAACAATACAATCAATATGCCAAAAAGATTTGTGAATGTTTTTAATTTACCATACCCAGGTATTAGTTTTTTGTTTAGTGATGATTATTTAGCAATATAACAATTAAAATATAATAATAAATAATAATAAATTAATTTTTTTTAAATAACAATATAAATATTTTAAAGCCCAAAAATATAGTTTTTTGCTGGTCGATATAACAGATTTCTACAAAATTTAAAAATATTTATGATAAATTTAGAATTTTTATAGCTTTTTATCTATATTTTAGGTATCATATCCACAACCGATTAAACCGGAATAAAAATTAAGGAAATGTAGTTTGATTAACATTTATGTAGGCAACTTGTCTTATCGTATGAGTGAAGCAGAGCTTAGAGAAGCTTTTAGTGAGTTTGGTGAAGTATCGCGTGCAAAAATTGTAAAAGATAAAGAAACAAATCGTTCAAAAGGCTTTGGTTTTGTTGAGATGAGTGTTGATGACCAAGCAAAAAAAGCCATAGAAGCGTTAAATGGAAAAGAAGTTTGCGGTAGAGCTCTTAGAGTAAATGAGGCTAGACCAAGAGATTGATTTTTTGAGGTTTTTAAAAAACCTCACCCATTAAATTTTACATTCTTATATTGATCCATAACTAAATTTAAAGTTATAAATTTAAAAATCTTTCAGATAATAATAAGTTTGTTTTTAGTGCTTATATGATAGAATTTATCAATAAAGGAACTGAAAATGAGCGAATTTACACATCTACATTTACATACCGAATATTCACTACTTGATGGTGCAAATAAAATAAAAGTTTTAGCAAAAAGACTCAAAGAAATGGGTATAAAGTCATGCGCCATAACAGATCATGGCAATATGTATGGTGCTATCGAATTTTATAAAACTATGAAAAATGAAGGCATAAAGCCTATCATAGGTATTGAAGCATACATACACAATCACGAAGATATAAGCAACAAAGAAAGTAGGCAGAGGTTTCACCTTTGTTTGTTTGCAAAAAATGAAATAGGATACCAAAATTTGATGTATCTTAGCTCTATGTCTTACATAAAAGGCTACTATTATTATCCAAGGATAAATAAAAAGATTTTAAGAGAGCATAGCGAAGGTTTGGTGTGTAGCTCTGCTTGCTTAGCAGGAGAAGTAAATTTTCATCTAAATTTGAGTGAGAGAAATTTAAAAAGAGGAGCTGGGGGTTACGAAGCTGCTAAAAAAGTCGCTTTGGACTACAAAGAGATATTTGGAGATGATTTTTATCTTGAGATAATGCGTCACGGTATAGGCGATCAACAGCGCATAGATGACGATATAATCAGGCTTTCAAAAGAAACCGGCATAAAGCTCATAGCTACAAATGATGCTCACTATACTACAAAAGAGAGTGCGATAGCACAAAAGATATTTGTATATATCTCAGCCAACAAAAACTTTGATGATAAAGTCAGAGGGCAAGTTTTAAGTCAATTTTACACAAAATCCCCTGAAGAGATGAGCGAAATTTTTGCTGATATTCCAGAGATCATACAAAATACTCAAGATATAGTAGAAAAGTGCAATCTAGAGATAAAGCTTGGCGACGCGACTCCACCGAATTTTAAATTTACTCAAGAGTACGCGAGAAATAAAAACTTAACCCTGCCAAATCCGGGCAATGAATATGATCTGCAAAATGATAGCTTTTTGTTTGAGTATGAGTGCAAACAAGGACTTGAAAAGAGGCTTGAGTTTATCGATCCTGCTAAACATCAGATATACAGAGACAGGCTCGAGCTTGAGATAAATACGATAAACAATATGAAATTTCCAGGCTATATGCTCATAGTCGCAGACTTCATAAACGAAGCCAAAAGACGTGGAATTCCAGTAGGTCCTGGACGTGGAAGTGCGGCTGGCAGTCTGGTCGCTTACGCTCTTCGCATCACTGATCTTGATCCGATACCTTATAACTTGCTTTTTGAGCGTTTTTTAAATCCAGAACGTATAAGTATGCCTGATATCGACGTGGATTTTTGTCAAAATAGACGCGGTGAGGTTATCGACTATGTTATAGAAAAGTACGGACAATACAACGTCGCTCAAGTAGCAACCTTTGGTAAGCTTTTGGCAAAAGGTGTTATAAGAGATGTGGCTAGGGTGATGGGTATGCCTTACTCAGAAGCCGACGCTATGGCAAAACTCATACCAGATGAGCTAGGTATCACTCTAAAAGCACATAAAAATAAAAAAGGCGAAATGGAAGACGGTGCCTTTGAAAAAGAGCCAAAGATCGCAGCTCTTATCAATCAAAACGAGCTTGCAAAGCAAGTCTGGGAGTACTCGTGTGAGCTTGAAGGCTTAAACAGAAACCCAGGAATGCACGCCGCTGGTATAGTTATAAGCAATGAAGAGTTATGGAAAAAAGCACCGCTTTGGAAACAAAGCAACGCAGAGGACGGACACTACGTTACACAATACACAAAAGACTATCTCGAAGATGTAGATCTGATCAAATTTGACTTTTTAGGGCTAAAAACTCTAACGGTTATCGATAATGCTAAGAAGCTTATAAAAGCTAGATTTGACGTAGATATACTTTGGGAAAAGGTAGATTTTAACGATCCAAAAACATATCAGACTATACAAAGCGGAAATACTTTGGGAATTTTCCAAATAGAGTCAAGCGGTATGCAAAGCTTAGCCGCAAAGCTCAAACCAGACTGCTTTGAGGACATCATCGCTATGATAGCACTTTATCGTCCGGGACCTTTGAATTCTGGTATGGTTGATGATTTTATAGATATCAAACACGGAAAAAAGAAAATAGAGTTCGCCTTTGACGTACTAAAACCTATACTTGAGCCGACTTATGGCGTTATAGTTTATCAAGAACAAGTTATGCAAGTAGTGCAAGCCATAGGTGGATTTAGCCTTGGTGGAGCTGATCTTGTCAGAAGAGCAATGAGTAAGAAAAAAGAAGACGAAATGCTTCGTTTAAAAGCTCAGTACTTAGAGGGAGCCAAAAGTTCGGGCTTTGATGAGAAAAAAGCTGACGCACTTTTCGAGCTTATTATGAAATTCGCCGAATACGGATTTAACAAATCCCACTCTGCAGCTTACGCTCTCATTACGTTTCAAACTGCTTATCTAAAGACTTATTATCCAGCTGAGTTTATGGCTGCTCTTCTTACTAGCGAAGAAAATAACGTCGATAAGATCATAAAATACATCGATGAGATAAAACGTTTAGATATTGGATTTTTGCCACCAAATGTCAATCATTCTATGCGTGAGTTTAGCGTTATCCAAAAAGACGGAAAAGACGCCATTATCTATGGAATGTCGGCGGTAAAAGGTGTCGGTGTAGGTGCCGCAGAAGAGATCATAAAAGCCAGAGGAAATGGAACTTTTACTAGCTTAAACGACTTCATCTCTAAAACAGATAGCACTTCGGTAAATAGAAGAGTTTATGAGTCTTTTGCAAAATCAGGCGCGTTTGATGATTTTGGATTTACTAGAAAAATGATAGTAGGCAATCTCGACAATATAGTAGAGGCCACAAAACGTGTTTCTGATATAAAGAGAAATGCGTCAAATTCACTATTTGGCGATGATGAAAGTATGAAAGAAGTAAATCTGAACTTAACTCATATAAAAGATGAATTTGAAAAAAAAGAGATGCTTGCTTTTGAGCAAGACATTTTGGGAGTTTATGTTTCAGGGCATCCGCTTGATGACTATAAAAATGAGATAGAAAGCATCGACTATGTGACTTGCGATAACTTTGAGAGCGTTGAAGACGGAAGCGAGATCTTAATAGTGGGTAAGATAGAAGATACAACTATAAAGATCACTAAAAGTGGAAAAAAGATGGCTATCATAACTATACTAGATATACACGGAAGTATCGAAGCTATGGCGTTTGACGAATACAAAAAGATAGACGCTATGAACAGCGACGATCTTAGCAAGCCATACGCGTTTAAAGTTACGCTAACAAGAGACGGACAGCAGTTTAAGATAAAGATAAATGATATCTTGAGTCTAGAAGATGCGATAAATCGTAGATATTCGCTAAAATCTAGTAAGCTAAGCACCGCAGATATAAAAGGCGTAGAGCAGTTCTTTGAGTCTATAAGTCATAAAAACATAAGCGAACTTTTGGCTACTAAAGATGCCGAAGTGCTGATCTTGGGTAAGATGAGCGACATAAATACAAGAACTACAAAAAGCGGTATGGATATGACTATCTTAAATGTAGCCGATATGAGCGGAAATTCTGAGATGATAGCCTTTGATGCTACTAGTAAATTTATCTCAAATATGCAAAGTGAAGAGCTAAATCAAATTTACGCTTTTAGAGTCGCTCCTAGCAAAGACGGTCAGTCAAAACCTATCATAAATCAGATCATCTCTTTAGAGGACGCAGCTAGTGGAAACTTCAGCCTAAAACGAAACAAAAGGATCTTTAAAGACGAGTCTGCGGTGGCTATACAATCTATAAAGGGGAACTTGCAGATAGACTTAGAGCTTGGGAATTTAGATAAAAGCAAGATAAATGAAATTTACAATTTAGCCCATAAAGAGCATCAAAAAAACGGCGATAAACGCCTAGTTTTGCGTATCACGAACGACTACAAAAGCGAAGTTATGCTATTTAACACTGAATTTGTGGTAAATGACGATTTTGAAGAAAAACTTGCAAATATCATAAGCGTTCAGCAGAGTCTTTGCTCGTAAAGCTTTTTGTTTCACTTCTTGTTGGGCAAAAGTGGCTGAGTTTAGCTTTATGTTTTTATTTTACACTTTTATATGTAGATTAAATTTAACCGCCAACTATATCTTATAAAGTAGAACAACTGCAAATAGCGGATATAAGGCGGATATGTCTGAAGTTTAAAAATCAATAACTTTACAAGCAATACTCTAAACATTCACACTAAAAGTATAGAGATATAGGAAAATTTGAATTTATGAATTTTTAATATAAAATCCAAGAGTTTTTCTACTTTTTTTAAAATTATACTTTGAATTATAGACAATTTTTAAAAAAGCATATCGGCGGTATAGCTGGGAATTTAACTCTATTTTTTATAAGTTAGTTATGCTAATTCGTGTATTTTTAGTTAGGACTCTGCTTGAGTTTTATCTATTATCAATAAATTCTATAATATTTATCTTATTTTAAGCTTTATCATTGTATATTTTCATCTCAGTTTATGAGAATAACTCTCATTAATATTATACTTTTAAGTAAGGTTAAATTTATGAAAGTAATCATTAATTTTATTTTGGTTATGCTTATGCAAGTTCATCTTTTTGGTATTGATTACGATAAAGAAGCAAAAAATATAGAAGATATCTTTATAAATGTTATGCAGCTGTATAAAGATGGAAAATCCAAAGAAGCAAGAGAATTGACCCAAAGTGCCTACTTTAGCCATTTTGAAAATTTAGAAAGTGGAATTCGTATAAATTTAGGTCAAAAAAAAGCTTATGCGATGGAGAAGCAATTTGGAGATATAAGAAAAGCTATAAAAGCTTCGCAAAACGAGCAAATTTTACAAGCTATGATAGATAACTTAAACGCCGAGATAAAAGAAGTTTTGCCAACTATCAAAGGCGGAGTTAAGCTGGTGGCAGAAAAAAGCGAAGATAATGGCCTAAGTGCTGCTGGTATAGAAGTGAGCGACAATCCATGGAGTGATACTTTAAAGCAGATAAATGCTGATTTGCAAATGGTCATTAGCGCCTATGATGCTAAAGATGCACAAGCTATAAAGGCAGCTATGAATAAAATCAAATTTGATTTATATAGAAATACTGGCTTAGAGATCGCTATTAGGAGATACGCAACTGGGCGAATGGATCAGATGATACAACAGATAATGGGCGCCATAATAAGTGAAAATATAAATTTAAATAAAGAAACGTTTATTCAATCCATAAAAGATATAGATGAGCTTATACAAACTGCTGTAAATAAGCTTCCAAAAGAGTCTTACGCGTTAGCGCCACAGACTGAAGTGGTAGAAGATAAAAAGGTTGATTACGCTCCTGTCGTGCAAAATATAAAGCAAAAAATGGCTGACGTGCTTAAACTTTATGAGAGCGGAAACGTGAGTGATGCTATAAGCGACGCTGGGGATATATATTTTGACGAATACGAAGCTAGCGGTATGGAAAACAAGATAGGAGCGATAGATAATCCACTTAAAACTGCTACCGAAGCTAGTTTTAGCAAGATAGTTTCTTTGATGAAAAGTGGGGCTAGTAGCGATAAAATAGCTCTTGAGCAAGAAGTTCTCTATTCAAAGCTTGAAGCTAGTTTGGAAAAAACTAGTGGCGAAATAGGCGGGATGGCTCTGTTTATCTACGCTCTTAGTATTATTTTAAGAGAAGGTTTTGAAGCTCTTATCATTATAGCAGCAGTCGTTGCATACTTGATAAAAACCGGAAATAAAGGGCATTTAAATTTAGTATATAGTTCAGTTGGAGTAGCTATTATCCTTAGTTTTGTAACGGCTTATGCTATCAATTTGATATTTGGCGTTAGTTTAGCCGGACAAAGCAGAGAGATCCTAGAAGGCGTTGTTATGCTTGTGGCTACATTACTTCTGTTTTACGTAGGATTTTGGCTACTTAGCAACGCTGGAGCTAAAAAATGGAGTCACTATATACAAGGTCATATCAGCGATAGTCTAAGTAGCGGAGATAGCAAAGCTCTTTGGTGGACCGTATTTTTAGCAGTATATAGAGAAGGCGCAGAGACGGTGCTGTTTTATCAAGCTTTGATATTTGATGCGAGTTCTAGTTATGACTTTAGTATGATAGGAGCAGGTTTTGTAACTGGTGTCGTAGCACTTCTTATAGCATACTTTATCATAAAAGTATTTTCTTTAAAAATTCCTATAAAGCCATTTTTCATAGCAACTTCTGCTATTATATTTTATATGTCTATAGTGTTTGTTGGCAAAGGAGTTATGGAGCTTGTAGAGGGTAAGCTTTTCGTGCCTAGTATAGCTGATGGAGTGCCTACTATATCATGGCTTGGAATTTATCCTTACTATGAGAGCTTAGTACCGCAATTTTTGATGATACTAGCTTTAATATCTGGAGTCTTTATAATAAAAAAACGAGAATTAAATTTTAATAAAGGAGAATAAGTATGAAAAAAATATTTTCAGGAATGTTGGCTTTAAGCCTTGCAGCAGTTTTATCTATGGCGGCAGAACAACCAATTGGTGAGCCTATAGAAAAAAATGGTATGGAAATAGCAGCAGTTTATCTTCAACCTATTGATATGGAGCCAAAAGGTATCGACCTAGCTCCTAGCCTAGCAGATATCCACCTTGAAGCAGATATCCACGCAGTACAAGGCAATGCAAATGGTTTTGGCGAGGGTGAGTGGATACCATATCTTAAGATAGCTTATACGCTTAAAAATTTAGATAATGGCAAAGTTATAAACGGAACTCTTATGCCTATGGTAGCAAGCGATGGTCCTCATTATGGCGCGAACTTAAAAATGACTTCTGGTGTTGGTAACTACGAGCTTACATTTCATATAGACAATCCAAGCACACAAGGTTTTGGACGTCACGCAGACAAAGCGACAGGCGTTGCAAAATGGTGGGCTCCTTTTGATGCAAAATATACATTTAAATATACAGGCGCTCCAAAGGAATAATCTTTGCGATTTTTAGATCCGGCTTCGGCTGGATTTAAATTTAAAAAGTATCTGCTTGAGGATATTTTTTAAATTTAAATAAGGTAGTTTTATGACGATATTTTTTTATCAAGTGGTTTTGGCTCTGTTTGGACCAAGCTTTATCCTTGCGTTTATAGATCACGAAAAACATATAAAAAACATACTTTTACCATCTATTTTCGGGCTTTGCTTTGGACTTTTTGTATTTGAACTTTTTAAAATATCTATAAACACCGATAGTGGCAAGATCATTTTTGATGCTCTTTGTATAATTATGCTTTTACTAACTCCTATTTGTATCAAATTTAAAAACTCATACTTTTCAAATATATTTAGCTTTTTCTTAGCGTTTGGATACGGCTATGAGTATGGATTTATAAGTATGAACTTTATGGTGTTTGCAGGAGATCTGCTAGATAGTCTTAGTTTAAGCAATCTTTTTATGGTTAGTTTAGCTTTACTATCGCTCATATCTGTTTATTTTGTATCAAGAGCTATTTTAAAAAATACCCCAAATTTATTTAGATATATATTTTTATATATATTAGTAATCTTGTGTTTAGCCGATAGAGTCTCATTTTTAACTCTTAGCTTGATGCAAGATGGTTTAGTGGGAGCGTATTCAAATTTACTTAGCGTCGTGGCAAAAACTATCTATTTTAATAGTTTTTTACCAGTCGTTTTGTCTATTTTGCTTATGCTTTTGGCTTTAATTCATCTATTTTGGTTACCAAAAAAGATAGACAAAAAAGATATCGTTTTATATAGGATAAATATCGCTAAAAGAACGGCGTATTTTAGAATGGTAACATTTTGCTTTTTAACATGTTTTTTGATCTCATTTTTTAGTTTGTTTTATCTCTTAGTGTCTTCAAAACCACCTAAGATCAGCGAACCAACCTTAGTAGAACCAGTCCGCGGCGAGTTTAAATTTGATGCAAATTTGGTTATGGATTATAATCTTCATAGATTTGCTTACATAACAGATGACGGCCATGAAGTGAGATTTTTCTTAGTAAATCGTTTTAAAGATAAACTAGCTCCAGTAGCTGTTTTTGATGCGTGTGCGATATGTGGCGATATGGGTTATATCAAAAGCGGCGACAATCTCATCTGCATAAGTTGCAATGTCCGTATATTTCTACCAAGCGTAGGAAAACCAGGCGGTTGCAATCCTATACCATTTGAGTATAAATTTGATGGAAAAGAGATTAGTATAAATTTAAAAACCATAGAAAAAGGCGCTACATTTTTTTCTAAGATCGTTAAAAAAGAAGTCACTGATCCAGTGAGCAAAAATAAGATTTTGAACGATTCTAAATTTACTTATGTTTATTATGGCAAGACGTATTTTTTTGAAGATGAGAAAAATCAAGCCGAATTTGAAGCATACCCTGAAAATTACGTTACCACAGATGGCTTGCTTAAGGAGAATAAATAAATGTTTATAAAGATCATTAGCTCGTCTATTTTACACTCGCAAGGTAGTAAAATGTTAGCGTTTTTGACCATATTTTTATCCGTAACACTTATAGCTTGTATGTTAAATATCACTTTAAATATAGGCGATCAAGTCGCTCGTGAGCTAAGGAGTTATGGCTCAAATATAGTAGTGCTTCCAAAATCTCAAAATCTTAGCATAGAGATAGGGGGCAAAGAGTTTTTACCGCTTAAAAATGAAGATTATCTTAAAGAGAGCGATCTTCATAAGATAAAAGAGATATTTTGGAGAAATAATATCACTGCATTTGCTCCGTTTTTAAATCTAAAAATAGATGGTTTTGATGTCGTAGGGACGTATTTTGATAAAAATATAAATGTAAGTGATGAACCTGATTTTAAAAGCGGAGTAGAAAGTTTGTATCCTTTTTGGGTGGTTGATGGCAGATATCCAAAAGATGATAGTATGAGCGAGGTTTTAGCCGGTGATGGACTTGGGCTAAAAGTGGGAGATGCTTTAAAACTAGGAGATATAAACGCTCAAGTCGTAGGAGTTTTGCACTCTAGTGAGCATGAAAGTAAGAAGATAATCGCTAGTTTAAAACTAGCTCAGAGCTTGGCAAATAAACCAAATTTAATAGACAAAGCAGAAGTTTCTGCGATGAGTATCCCTGAAAATGACCTTTCGCTAAAGGCAAGACGCGATCTTGATAGCTTAGATAGCGTGGCTTATGATAAGTGGTATTGTTCTGCTTATGTAAGCTCTATCGCTTATCAGATCAGCGAAGAGTATCCAAACGCTACGGCAAAAGCAGTGCTTAGCGTGAGCGAAACACAAAGCGGTATAACTAAAAAAATTCAGAGTTTAATGTGGGTAGCAAGCGTGCTATCTTTGATAGTTTCAAGTATATGTATCACTAGTCTTATGGTAAGTGAGATAAATAGACGCAAAAAAGAAATAGGGCTTTTAAAGGCTTTAGGAGCTACAAATTTTATCATTTATATGCAGTTTGTAGCCGAGATATTTGCAGTTTGTATATGCGCTTCATTACTAGGAAGTTTGGCTGGGTACGCTCTTAGCTTTGTGCTGTCTTATCAGATATTTGGAAGTTTTGCAGGTATCAGCATTATAGTTTTGCCTCTTAGTATATTTTTTGGGTTTTTGATATCTGTTTTTGGCTCTATCTTACCGCTTAAGAGCGTTATAAATTTACTTCCGGCTGAGGTGTTATATGGTAGAAAATAAAATATTTTTTATAAAGATTATCTTTAAAAGCATATTAAGCAGTAGTCGTGGAAGTTTTGTGATGTTTGTATCTATTTTATTTGGTGCGGCGATCACGTCTGCGCTTATAAATTTATATACAGATATTGATAAAAAAGTAAGCAGTGAGTTAAATAATTACGGTGCAAATGTTGTTATAAGTCCTTTAAATTTGGAAAATAATTACATAAACGAAAACGAATTAAACGCTATCTTAAACAATATAAAAGATCTAAAGGTATCAAATAAATATCTTTTTGGCGTAGCAAATATAGGAGTGAGTAACGCAGTTATTATGGGGCTAGACTTTGCTAATTTAAGAAAAATTATGCCTTATATAGATCTAAAAAGTGGTGAGTTTATAGCTAGTGATGATGGAGATAAATTTGCTCTCATCGGTGCTGATCTTGCTAAGATCATAGGTGCAAAACCAGGAGATATCTTAGAGATTACGCCATCAAGTAATGAAGTGTATAAAGTTCGCATAAAAGGTGTCGTATATGACGGACAAAAAGAAGACAACCTACTTATGGTATCTTTAGACTTAGCTCAGGATATGTTTGGTAAAGAAGATCTCATAAACTATGCAAATGCCATAATAAACGGGGATTTTGATAGTATCAAAAAGAGCATTGAAAATGTAAGTAACGAAAATATTAAATTTGAAATCATCGGTAAAATTTCAAAAGCACAGGGGCAAATCCTAGATAAGATCAAACTTTTGATGTTTCTCATCGGCGTGACTATACTTTTTATAACGACCGTTGGTATAAATACAACTTTGTCATCTATACTTTTTTCAAAAGTAAAGGAATTTGCGCTTATACGCTCACTAGGTTCAAGCAAAGCTTCACTTTTAAAGCTCATACTTAGCGAAGTTTTTACTATTTGTATAGTTGGGTCTATTTTAGGTGGATTTTTAGGATACGTTCTTGCTATATTTTTAGGACATATTATATTTTCAAGCGGAGTTGATTTTAGACTTGTCAGTCTTGTTTTGGCTATTGTTATAAGTCTTGTTTTTGCGCTTTTAGCAAGCTTTTATCCGATAAAAAAAGCGTTAAATCAAAATATAGCAAATTTACTAAGGGAATAAATAATGGAAGTTTTAAGCTTAAATAAAATATCTAAACATTTTGGTGATGTAAAAGCGATCGACAATATAAGTTTTAGCGTACAAAAAGGTGAATGGATAAGTATAATGGGACCTAGCGGAAGCGGAAAAAGTACTTTGGTAAATATCCTAAGCCTTATGGATAGTCCAACAAGCGGAGAGTATAGGCTTTGCAATAGCGATATAAACTCTTTAAGCCAAGAACAAATTCTAGAGTTTAGACGCAAAAAGATAGGATTAGTATTTCAGCAATTTCACTTAGTACCATACTTAAACGCTTTAGAAAACGTGATGATAAGCCAGTTTTATCATAGCTGTGTAGATAAAGATAGTGCTAAAGACGCTCTTGATAAAGTAGGGCTTGCTCATAGGATAAGTCACAAGCCAAGTGAGCTTAGTGGCGGTGAGCAGCAACGTGTTTGTATCGCAAGAGCTCTCATAAATAACCCAGATATTATAATAGCTGATGAGCCAACTGGAAATTTAGACGAAGCAAACGAAAAAATAATTTTACAAGCTTTTCAAAAACTAAAAAGCGAGGGTAAAACTCTACTTCTCATCACTCATAATGAGGAGCTTGGCAGATACGCAGATAAAGTAGTCTATCTAAGGCATGGAAAACTTGAAAGAATAGAGAATTTACGATGAAGAATTTGATATTTTCGCTTATATTTGCATTTATTTTGATAGGTTGTGGCGATGGCTCAAGACATCATATGACTTTAAATGATAAAAATGGCTTTGATACTACATATGATACTGCTAAAAAAGAGCTAAAAATAATAGGCTGGGATAAGCCATATATGTTATTTTTCTTTTCTACTATGTGTGGGGCTTGTGATAGTCAAGTGCCTATCATAAATGAGCTCATTAAAGAGTATGACGGAAAGATAAAAGTATATGGTGTGATGGGCGATACGACCGGATATGATAGCGATATATTTACGCTAAAAGAAAAAGGCGTCTCTTTTATGAGTACTTCAGCCCCTAAATCAGTTAGCTATTTATCTAACGTAGTAGGCGGGGTTATGGGGACTCCAGTCACTTATATATTTGATAAAAATGGAAAAAAGGTAAAGCAGTTTTTGGGGCTTTATCCAAAATCAGCTTTTGAAAATGAGCTAAAGCTTCTTTTGGACTAATTTTATAAAATATTAAATCCTTATATGCTATCCTTGCAAACTTCTAAATTTGTAGTTGCAAGGTAGCATTTATGATAAAAACTTACGCAGAATGGGACGATCAAGAGTTAATACTTCTTAGCATTCCACATGTTAATACAGACTGGAAGCCATATCTTGATGATATTTTAAAGTCATATGAAAACTTAGTAAGAGTCATTTCCAAATATCAAAAAGTGCTTTTAATAGCCCCAAATACAAGCGATTTTGTTAGATTTTCTAAATTTAAAAATGTAGAGTTTTTACGTATAGATACGAATGATACTTGGATAAGAGATTATGGTGCTATCGATGTTTTAGATGGAGCTAAAACTATAAGCTATGATTTTAAATTTAATGCGTGGGGCTCTAAATTTGATAGTATTTTAGATAATGCTGTAAATAAAAAGCTTTTTGAGACTCTAAAAGGCGAACTAAGAAGCATTCAGCTCATCTTAGAGGGTGGAAGCATCGAATTTAATGGCGATGGAGTAATGCTAACTACTAGCAAATGCCTACTAAATGACAATAGAAACAAGCTTAAAAAAGAAGAGTTGCAAAAAAAGCTAATTGATCTTTTTGGATTAAATAAAATAATCTGGCTAAATCACGGATTTATAAAAGGCGATGACACAGATAGCCATATTGATACCTTAGCGAGATTTATCTCAAAAGACACAGTAGCTTACGCCGCCTGTGATGATGAGAGTGATGAGCATTTTGGTGAGTTAAATTTGATGAAAGATGAGCTTGAAAAGAGTGGTTTTAACCTTTTAGCACTTCCTATCCCAAAACCATTATTTTATGAAGGTCGCAGACTAGCAGCGACGTATTGCAATTTTATCTTTATAAATGGAGCTCTTATAGTGCCGACATATGGAGATGAAAAAGCAGATAAATTTGCATTAAGAGCGTTACAAAATGCTTTACCAAATTTAGACGTGATCGGCGTAGATAGTAGTGTTTTTGTGCGTCAAAATGGCTCACTTCACTGCTCTAGTCAAAACAGATTTAAGGGCGTAAGATGAGTGCGCCTGTCGTTGCTGGTGCTGTTGCTATCATCTTAGCAATAGTTAAATTTATAGTAGGTATAACAAGTGGCTCTTTGGCTGTTCTTAGCTCTGCGATCGACTCTATGCTTGATTGCCTTGTATCGGCTTTAAACTATTTTGCTTTAAAAAAGTCAAATGCAAACCCAAATGATAAGTTTAACTTTGGCTATGGCAAAGTAGAAGCTTTAGTCGCTCTGTTTGAGGGTGCTTTTATCATCGGCATAGCTATTTTTATATGTTATTCTAGCATACAAAAGTTGCTAAATGGTACAAAAAGCGTAGAAACTACGAGCGCTATGCTAGTTATGGTTATATCTATGGTATTTACAGGGCTTTTGGTTTTATATCTTAGAGGGGTTTATAAAAAAACAGGAAATCTTATTATAAAAGCCGATGCTTTACACTATAAAACTGATTTGCTTACGAATTTAGCTATCTTCATAGCTTTATTTGTGATATGGATCACAGGATATGACGCTGTTGATGCGATCTTTGGTATAGTAGTTAGTATCTATATCGCATTTAGTGCATTTGGACTTGTAAAAGATGGGGTTTATATACTTTTAGACGGAGCGTTGCCTAGTGATGTTGTGTGTGCTATAATAGATATTTTAAATTCAAAAGAAGATGTTAAGAGTTATCACTATCTAAAAACTAGAAAAAGTGGCGAGAAGAGTTTTTTTAGCGTTCATTTGGTTTTTGATCCAAATATATCATTATCCAAAGCTCACAAAGTTGCAGATGATATAGAAAGTGATATAAAGAGTAAATTTAATACACAAAAATGGGTGTTTGATACGCATTTTGACATTGAAGACGACAGAGATAAGGAGGAGATATGAAAGTAGCACTTATCGCACATAAATTTTATGGTAGCAAAGAAGAGACCATAAGACAGAGCACAAAACGCATTGAAGAAGCAGCACAAAATGGTGCAAATTTGGTAGTTTTACAAGAGCTTCATCAAGGAAGTTATTTTTGTCAAGATGAAAATGTCGCAGTTTTTGATGAAGCATGCGACTTTGAAAGCGATGTTGCTTACTGGGCAGAAGTAGCGCGTGAGTTTAAAGTGGTTTTGGTAACTTCGCTATTTGAAAGACGCTCAGCCGGACTTTATCATAATACTGCAGTTGTTTTTGATAGTGATGGAAAAGAAGCTGGAAAGTATCGTAAAATGCATATTCCTGATGATCCAAACTTTTATGAAAAGTTTTATTTTACGCCAGGCGATCTAGGTTTTGAGCCTATAGATACTAGCGTTGGAAGGCTTGGAGTGTTGGTATGTTGGGATCAGTGGTATCCAGAAGCTGCACGTCTTATGGCTCTAAAGGGTGCTCAGATCCTTATTTATCCTACTGCGATCGGTTGGTTTGATGGTGATGAAGAAGACGAAAAATCACGCCAACTTGAGGCTTGGGTGGCAGTCCAAAGAGGACATGCAGTAGCAAATGGACTTCCTGTCGTAACGGTAAATAGAGTAGGCTTTGAAAATGCTCCAGATGCTAAGAGCGGTATAAGATTTTGGGGAAATAGTTTTGTTTTTGGATCTCAAGGCGAAGAGCTTTTTAGATCTAATGACTCTGATGAGATTGTCTCTATAGTAGATATCGATCTTAAAAGATGCGAGCAAGTTCGTAGATGGTGGCCGTTTCTTAGAGATAGACGCATCGATGCTTATGGCGGGCTTTTAAAAAGGTTTATTGACTAGAATTTTTACAATAAAAAACTCGTAAAAGTTTTTTGCTTTTGATATCTAGGTAATAAAACTAAATTTTTGATATTTTACAAAGCAACAACAAGGAGATAAAATGCTATATAATCTAAATTTTTTAGCGTAATTCTCTTTGATGATCAAAAAGAAGAATTAGAATTTTTAGCTAATGAATTTTCATTAAATGATTTTATAAATAATGCTAGATAAAATCTCTTTTGATTTTATCTATTCATCGGCTCAAGCTGATACCTTAGCACTCATAGAAGATGGAATTACCGCAAGTGGCAAAAAGTAGGTAGAAATTTGCTAAACTAATATAATTTTTTGAGTATTATAGCAGAGATAAGCTCTGCTATAAATTCAGCCTAAAAAGCCAAGAAATCCATTTATCACTAAAGCATTTACTAGATCTATGAAAAACGCTCCACAAAGTGGAACTATGATAAATGCCATATGGCTCATGCCATAGTTATTTGTGACTGTTTGCATATTTACCATTGCAGTTGGTGTCGCTCCTAGTCCAAATCCACAGTGTCCAGCAGCCAAAACAGCAGCGTCGTAATCTTTTCCGCATACTCTAAATGTAATAAATACCGCGTAGGCTACCATCAAGGCGACTTGTGCTACAAGTATAGTTAGTATAGGAAGCGCTAAAGATACTAGCTGCCAAAGGTTTATAGTCATCAAAGCAAAAGCCAAGAAAAGAGATAAACTAACATTTCCGATAACTGAAATTTCCCTATCAAAGACTTCGTGGATCTTTAGAGCTTGAATCAAATTTCTAAGAATGACGCCGGTAAATAGACAATATACAAATGTAGGAAGCGTAAAACCGATATTTAGCGATTTTATATGTTCTGCGACGAAATTTCCTATGTAAAGACAAAGTGCAATGAGAGCTAAAGAGCGAATGAATGACTCTTGAGTGATGAGCTTTGTTTTTTGCGGGGATTCGAAGTTTAGTATAGGCGTGGTGTTGCTTTCTTCATGGATATTTGGGGTTTGTAAGTTATTTTTTTGTATAAGATACTTTGCAACAGGTCCGCCTATAATACCACCTGCAATGAGACCAAATGTCGCACTAGCCATAGCTACTTCGTAAGCAGCGCTAAAATTATATGGTGCTTTTATAAACTCATTTGCCCAGGCTCCCCCTGTACCATGACCTCCGCTCATAGTAACAGATCCGCTAAGAAGTCCGATGAGAGGGTTTTCTCCTAGTCCAAGAGCAACTCCTATACCAACTACATTTTGCAAGATTAGAAGTCCGCTAATGACAAATAAAAATATGACTAATTTTTTGCCACCTTTTTTAAGTGACGTAAAGTCTGCTAAAAGCCCTATGCTAGAAAAAAACGCTAACATAAGCGGATCTTTGAGTGAGCTATCAAATTTAAGCGAAATACCGCTAAAACTATAAAGACATAAAAATAAAATTGCTGCGATGATACCGCCTACGACAGGCTCTGGGATATTATAAACTCGCAAAAATTTCACTCTTTTTATAACAAAAGCTCCGAGTAACAAAACAAGCACCATAACTACAAGAGTAGAGTATGAATCAACGTTTATCGTTTCCAAATTTAGTTCTCCTTTGTTGGTGTATTTTTAAAAATGGTTATAATTATGCCAAAATTTGGCTTAATAAAATATGCGTGCTAAAAACTACATTTTTTCTCTTATTTTATAATCTGGCATTAAGCCTTGTATGAAATCATAAAAGCTCTTTTGGTGATGAGGATAAATGAGATGCGCCATCTCGTGAAGTACGACATACTCAATAAAGCGTTCATCTTTTGCTATCAAATTTAAATTTAAGTTTATATATCCTTTTTTGGAGTTGCAACTACCCCAGCGAGAACTCATTTTTTTAATGCTTACGTGAGTTACTTGTCTAGGTATTTTTGGTTGATAAAACTCTATGTATTTTTGAAATATTTCTTTGGCTTTTAAGTATAGAAATTTATCAAACTGCGCTTTAGAAGAAGCTATAATTTGAGTATCTAAAACCAAAACTTCTTTGATATTTTCATCAAATTTAAGCTCATAAGCGTTTCCTAAAAATTTAATCTTATCGTCTTTGGATTTTATTTTTGCGAGTGTATTTTCTAGCCAACTTTCGTTTTTATTAAGTAAATTTAAGATATTTGTTTTTGATGTAAAAAATGGAGCAGATATACTTATATCACCATTTTGAGTGACTTTTAGACGTAGGTATTTTACAGGTTTATAGTTTATAGTTACGCTAAATTTACCAAATTTTAAACTAGACGATACGACTGCCATTTTTTACTTCTCCAACGCAGTGTATTTGCTAGAGCTCTTGCCCATTCATCTACACAAAATCCTATCCAAACACCGATTATTCCATATTCTAAAATTATACCAAGATAGTATCCTACAGGAAGTGAAACTCCCCACATAAACACGGCTCCTACTATAAAAGGAAATCTAGCATCTCCACTAGCTCTGAGCGAATTTACCATTATTATATTGAAAGTGCGTCCGCTTTCAAGCACCAAAGAAAGCGTAAAAAGCGGTCTCATTATGGCTTTTAGTTCTTCGTTTAAATTTAGAGCGCTCATTATCTCTTCTTTGCTAAGATAAAAGATAAAAAGCACTACTAAAGTTATAATCCAGCCAATTTTTAGCGTGTCAAACGCTTTTTTGTATGCTTTATCAAATTCGCAAGCGCCGACTAAATGCCCGATGATTATCTCATTTGCCATACTTATAGCGCTACTTGCTAAAAATATAAACATAGAAATTTGAAAATATATGGTTTGTACGCTAAGACTTGCTTCACCCATACTTGCTACAAAGCTAAAAGCTACAATGTATTGACCTATCCAAAGTAGGTTTTCACCTGCGCTAGGAAGTCCGACTTTTAGGATTTTTAGGATTATATCTTTAGAAAATTTGAAAAATAATCCGAAGTAGATATGCACTTTTGCTACTTTTACTAGTACAAAACCAAGCATTATCATACCTATTATCCTAGCAAATACTACTGATATGGCTACTCCGCTAAGCCTGTAATTTGGCAATCCAAAAAAACCAAATAACGCAATAGCGTTACCAAATATAGTAAGTAAATTCATAAACGCTGATATAAGCATAATGGCAAAAGCAAAGTTTTTTACCCTGATTATAGAAGCCATAACTATACCTATGGATTCTAAAAATAGCGCTATACAAAGCGTATGTAGGTATTTGTAGCTATCTTCTATGACGGCGCTTGGAATGTTTAATAACTCTAAAGCTTTATGCGTATTTGTAAATATCAAACCGGCACAAAATAGACCTAAAATAGCATTAAAACTAAGGCTTATATGGATGGCTCTAGTAGCCAAATTTGTATTTTTAGCCCCTAAGCTTTGAGCTACAAGGACGCTACAACCTATACTAAGAAAGCTAAAAACGGTTACGAAAAGGTTAAAAATTTGATTTCCAGCTCCCATAGCACCGACTAAATTAACATCTACTTTTGCTACCATAATCGTATTTATGATAAGAGTAAGCGTGCGAAGCAACATATCAAAAAATATAGGAGTTGCTAGCGTGGTGAGATTTAGCTTTTTCAAATTTGACCTTTTTTAAATTCTACTTCGTTTGTGTTTTTTTGATCTAAATCTTTTAGCCTAAACCCAGAAGTAGGTCTGTCCTTAAAGCCAAATGTAGAGCCTACGCCTTTAGTAGATCTGATGACAAACTCAAAACCATGCAGTTTAAGGATAAACTTAACTATATAAAGCCCAAGTCCTAAAGAGTTATTCCAGTCGTATTCTTTTGATTTATAAAACTTTTTTTGTATGAGTCTTAGCTCGTCTTCGCCTATACCTTCTCCATTATCTGTGATAAAAACTCCGTTTTCATTTAGGATAATTTTTACGTTTTGGTTTGAGTATTTTAGAGCATTTTCGCATAAATTTAGAACTACTTGATATATCATATCGTAGTCAGCTTTTAATATTTTTTCTCCAGTTATACTTATGGTTTTATTTGTGTATTTTTGATCTAGGTTGGTGATAACTTCTTTGCATAAAACTTTTGCATCAAATGTAGTCAAATTTGGTGTGATATCTCCGCCAAAGCCTATCCTAAGACGATTTATGATGTTGTTTAATTTATTTGAGTTTGAGATGATTTTGTTTATAAATTTAAGCCTAAACTCTTCGCTCATATTTTTATCTTCAAGTATCGTTTGAGCCGACATTTGTATGACTGCAAGTGGATTTTTAAACTCATGGCTCATACCACTTAGCAAATTTTCTAGCTGTAAATTTCTAAGTCTTAGTTTGGCGGATTGTTTTTTGAGCTTTTTATCTTTTTTTATGAGTAATTCTTTGATTTTTTTAATCCTATACATAGAAAGTTCATAAGATATATATAAAAAACTCATAGATAAAAATAGACTAACGATGATGATAAGGTATATTTTTTCTATAAACTCATTTCCTAAAACCAGCCAAAAGCAAAAGAAAAATATAGCTATGAAAACTATATAAAGCAGCGATAACCTTAGCAAAGTTTATAGCCCTCGCCACGTACTGATTTTATAAAATCCCCTGCTGCTCCTAGCTTTTGCCTTAAGCGTTTGACGGCGATATTTACTGTTTTTTCGTTTGCTTCATCATTATGCCAAACTTCATTTATGAGCGTGTCTCTATTTAACAGCGTATTTTTGTTTTTGATAAACTCTAAAAGCAAACAAAACTCAAGTCTAGTAAGCTCTTTTACCTCATCATCTACTATAACTTCGTTCGTATCTACATTTAGTGTTATATTTTTAAATTTATATACTTCGCTTTGACGTTTTGTACGTTTTAATAAAGCATTTATTCTAGCTATTAGCTCACTTATTTCAAAAGGTTTTGTTATGTAGTCATCTCCTCCACTCTCAAAGCCTTCTAGCTTATCTTTGCTTGAGTTTTTTGCTGTTAAAAAGATGACAGGTTCGTTGTAGCCTTTATGCCTTAGGTTTTGTATAAATTTAGCCCCTTCGACTCCGCCTAGGTTTCTATCTACTATGAGCAGATCCACATCCTCTTCTTCTAAAAATTGTTCAACCCGTTTCGTGTCTAAAAACGTAGTAACATTAAAGCCAGATCTAGTAAGATTATACTCTAAAAGTTCGCATAGATCTTCTTCGTCGTCTATGATGATTATATTTGCATTCATAGTTTGTATTTTATCAAAATGTATATAAATATTTGATTTTATTTATTAAATTTTTATTATTAAAGTATATTTAAGCAATTTAAATTTAATAAAAAATTTATTATCAAAGGAATAAAATAAAATCTTCAAATTTAAATTTAAAGGTTTTATTTTGAATATAAAAGGAGATATCGCCGGTGGGCTAACTGCTGGAGTCATAGCTTTACCGCTTTGCTTAGCCTTTGGTATAGCAAGCGGACTTGGGGCTGCTGCAGGACTTTATGGAGCTATTTTGTTAAGTTTTTTTGCGGCTGTATTTGGAGGAACAAAGACGCAAATTTCAGGGCCTACAGGGCCTATGACGGTAGTTACTGCTAGTGTTGTTGTAGCTCTTGGTGGTGATATGAGCTTACTTATAATGGTTTTTATTTTGGCTGGATTTTTTCAAATTTTGCTTGGAGTTTTTAAGATAGGTAGATTTATTAGATTTATACCATATCCGGTGATATCAGGATTTATGAACGGAGTTGGCGTCATCATCATCTTACTTCAAATTTCGCCTTTACTAGGCGGTTTAAATCCAAATGGAACCATAGAGGCACTAATAGCTTTGCCTAGTATAGATATAAACCCGCAAAGCTTGATGTTGGGTGCTTTAGCATTAATAGTCATCTATCTTACTCCTAAGAAAATAAGCGCGTTCATACCATCACCGCTTTTAGCGCTCATACTTTTTAGTTTATTGTCTTATTTTTTAAATTTAGATGTAAAAACAATAGGGCTAATCCCTTCATCTCTTCCGACATTTATCATACCACAGATTAGTTATTCTCACATAACTATCATACTTACTTACGCTTTAGTTTTAGCCACTCTTGGAAGTATAGATTCACTTCTTACTTCACTTGTTGCAGACTCTCTTACAAAGACGAAGCATAGCTCAAATCGTGAGCTCATCGGTCAAGGCATAGGAAATATGATGGCTGGATTCTTTGGTGGTTTAGTAGGTGCTGGAGCTACGATGAGAACAGTTACAAACATCAAACTAGGTGGAAACTCAAGGCTTTCAGGTGTAACTAGTTCAGTTTTTTTAGCTCTTGTTTTGCTATCTTTTTCAGATTTTGTATCTTATGTGCCTATACCTGTTTTGTCAGCGATACTTATAAAGGTTGGATTTGATATATTTGATTATCGACTTTTAAAAGAGTTAAAAACTGCTCCAAAATGCGATCTGAGCGTTATGATCTTAGTGTTTTTACTAACTGTTTTTGTAGATCTTATATTTGCTGTAGGAGTTGGAGTTTTAGTGGCTTCTTTGGTGCTTGTATATCAAGTAAATAAAGCAGTAAAGGTGGATTATAAAAAAGATGAGGATCTGACTATAGTGTCGATTTATGGTGCATTTTTCTTTGGGTCTAGCTCAAAAATAGCAAACGCATTAAGTCATTTGGCTTCAAAAAAAACTATCATAAATATCAAGGAGATGCCATTTGTTGATCTTAGCGGTATATACGCTCTTGAAGACGAGATCGATATGCAGTTAAAAAAAGGTTATGATATCTATATAGTGACTAATAAAGATCAAAATTTATATTCGCTTATAAATTTAGTAGGTAAAGATAGGATATTTGACTGCTTAAATGATGCTATAAAAACTGCAAAAAACTAAATTTATCAATAAAATTTATCAAAAAGTTACATAAGTGTCTGTTTTAATCAAACACTTATAAAACTTTTTGTATAATCAAAACTTTAAATTTTTAATTAAAAAGGTGCTTAAAATGAGAAAACGGGGCTTTAGTAATGACGAACTTAGGATTTTAAGCCTATCATCTTTAGGTGGAATGCTTGAATTTTACGATTTTATTATTTTTGTATTTTTTGCTTCTTATATATCTCATCTATTTTTTCCTTCTACTCTTGACTCTTTTTGGGCGCTTTTAAATACTTATGGAACATTTGCTGCAGGATATTTTGCTAGACCTCTTGGTGGAATTATTATGGCGCATTTTGGTGATAAAAATGGTCGCAAAAATATGTTTATGCTCTCAATACTTCTTATGGTTATACCGACGTTTGCTCTTGGTTTGATGCCTACTTATGAGACTATAGGATACGCAGCCCCTATATTTTTAGTGCTTATACGCCTTTTACAAGGTATTGCTATAGGTGGTGAGCTTCCTGGAGCTTGGGTTTTTGTGAGTGAGCACGCTACAAAGACTAAGCTATATTTTAGTGTTGGCGTTTTGACTTCAGCTGTTGTAGCAGGCATACTTTTAGGTAGTGTAGTTACTATGATAGTTAAAAATATCTATAGCGACGAGCAGATACAAAATGGTATGTGGCGCTTACCTTTTATAATAGGCGGTATCTTTGGTATCATATCTATATATCTAAGGACTTATTTAAGCGAAACTCCTATCTTTAAAAAGATGCAATCCATTAACGATATAGATAAAATGCCTATCAAAACAGTCATAAAATACCATAAAGTAGATAATATAATGTCGATGCTAGTTAGCTGGGTGCTAACTGGCTGTATAGTCGTGATGATACTTCTTATGCCAAATTTTATGCCAGCAGCATTTAAAGAAGCAGGTATTGAAGTAGGTAGGATAACTACTATCTATATGCAGATGGCTTGTATAGTTTTTATGTGTGCTGGATGCTTTGTTTATGGAAAAATATCAGACAAAATAGGAGTTTCTAAAGCGACTATAGGTTTTTCTGCTGTATTTATCGTGGCTGTTTTTGCTTATTTTAAGATTTTATATACCGGTGGTAGCTTTGAAGCAGTTCTTATAGCTTATTTAATAGCTGGATTCTTTGGTAGTATAGGACCTTGTGGTGCTCCGTTTTTTATGGTTGCTCTGTATCCAAATAAGATAAGATTTAGTGGAATTTCTTTTTCGTATAATATAGCTTATGCTATCGCAGGTGGTGTTACTCCGCCATTTGCAGTAGCTATGGTGCATAAATTTGATCCTATGTATCTTGGGTATTATCTAGTTGGGCTTGGGGTTTTATCTATAGTTTGTGCCGTATGGTTTATGAATTTTAGAAAAGATGTAAATAAAGGTTAAAATATGGCGCTAATAGATCTGATCTGTGTCAGTAAAAAATTTGGTGACAAAGAGATACTAAAAGAGGTAGATTTTAGCGTAAATGAAAAAGAAAGAATCGCTATCATAGGAAAAAATGGTGGCGGAAAAAGCACTATGATGAAGATCTTGTGTGGTGCTTATGAAGTAGATAGTGGCAGGGTTGTGACGCAAAACGGAATTTCTATCCAAATGTTAGCTCAATCACCGAAATTTGATGAACATTTGAGTGTGCGAGAAGCATTAAATAATGAGCTAAAAGAGATATTTGACGCTAGAAGTGAGTATGAGATGACTTTAAATTCTATCTCAAATGATCCTCAAAATAAAGAATTACTTCAAAAGCAAGATGAACTTATTAAATTTATAGAAAGCAAAGACGGCTGGAATATCGAAAATAAAATAGAACGTGTGCTAGATAGTTTTGTTCTTAGAGAGTATGAGAATCGCCCGGTTAGCTCTCTTAGCGGAGGCGAAATTCGCCGTGTAGCTTTGGGTGCTTTGATACTTAAAAAACCAGATATTTTGCTACTTGATGAGCCTACTAATCACCTTGATGTTTATATGGTCAGATTTTTAGAAGAACTGCTTCTTAGTTCAAATCAGACTATAGTTTTCATAAGCCACGATAGATATTTTATAGATAGACTTGCTACTCGCTCTGTAGAGATAGAAGATGGAAATTTGATGAGTTTTGATGGAGGATATGCAAATTATCTGACTAAAAAAGAAGAGATTTTAAAGTCTTTAGCTAAAAGCCACGAAACGCTTATAAAACAGCTAAAAAGCGAAGAAGAATGGCTAAGGCGTGGAGTAAAAGCTAGACTTAAAAGAAATGAAGGTAGAAAACAAAGAGTTTTTGCTATGCGAGAGGAGGCTAAGAAAAATCCTAGTCTTATTCGCAAAGTTAAACTTGAGCTTGAGCGTGCTTCAAAGAGCTTTAATCAAGGCGGACTTAACCAAAATCGTAAAAAAATGCTTTTTGAATGTAAAAATCTTTCAAAAACTCTCGCAGGAAAAGAACTTTTTAAAGATTTTAATGCACGTGTTTTGCAAGGTGAGCGTATAGGTATAGTCGGCCCAAATGGAAGTGGAAAATCTACTTTGCTAAAGATAATTTTAGGCGAACTTGAACCTAGTAGTGGCACTATAAACCGCGCAGATATAAAGATAGGATATTTTGATCAGACAAGACGCGGTATAGATGATGATAAATCACTCATAGAGCTATTTTGTCCAAATGGCGGTGATCACATCATCGTACGTGGGCGTAATTATCATGTGTATGGGTATCTGAAGAACTTTTTATTTCCAAAAGAGTTTTTAGACAAACCGGTTTCTGTTTTGAGTGGAGGAGAGAAAAATCGCCTAGCCCTAGCACTACTTTTTACAAAAGAATATGATTGTTTGATACTTGATGAGCCTACAAATGATCTTGATATCGCTACTATAAATATTTTAGAAGAGTATTTATTAAGCTTTGAGGGGGCTATACTTATAGTCAGCCACGATAGATATTTCATAGATAAGATAACAAACAAACTTTGGGCTTATGAACACGGCAAAATAGAACAAATTTATATGGAATATAGCGAATATTTAGATATCGAAGAAGAGCTTAAGCAGTTAAATGATATGGAAAAAGAATTTGAAGCAAATGATCAAGTCAAAGAAAAACAAAAAACGGCGCCTATAAAGCTTTCATATAAACAAAACCAAATTTTACAAAATCATCCAGCTCTCATTGAAGAGATCGAAAATCGCATAAAAGAATTAAATCACGCACTCTCTGTGCCTGAAATTTACCAAAAAGTAGGACTTCAAGTTTTATTTGAAGAACTTGAAGAGAAAAAAGGCGAGCTAAATTCGCTAGAAAACGAATATTTTGAAGTTCTAGAGCTTTCACAAAAATAATAAAATTAAGGATGGCATTTTGATAGATAGACAAACTTGGAGTTCAAGACTCACATATATTTTGGCAGTAGCTGGTGCGACGGTAGGCTTTGGAGCAACTTGGAGATTTCCGTATCTTGTCGGACAAAACGGCGGCGGTGCTTATGTTTTGACATTTTGTATAGCTATGATAGTGATCGGCATACCTATGATACTAGTTGAAAATGCTATAGGAAGACGTCTGCATATAAACTCAGTAGATGCTTTTGGAAGCAATGCAAATGGTAAAAAAATAAATAAAGCTTGGAAAATAGTAGGTTGGATGGGGCTTTGTGGAGCTTTTGGGATTATGGCGTATTATATGGTCATAGGTGGTTGGGTGCTTAACTATATCTATAATATCTTATTTGGAAATTTAAATTTATCCAGCGTAGTTACTGCACAAACCACCGCTGCTTTTTATGATGAAAATATCATAAATGCACCTTTTGCTATAAGCATAGCTACTATAGTTTTTGTTATTATAAATTTCGTGATTTTGGTTCGTGGCGCAGTTGCTGGTATAGAAAGAGCGGCTAAATTTTTGATGCCGATTTTGTTTTTACTAATGATAGGTATGGTGTTTAGAAACTTAACTCTTGATGGTGCTTTAGAAGGTATCAAATTCTATCTTACTCCTGATTTTAGCAAGATAAATGCCAAACTTTTTATAGATGTTTTAGGACAGGTGTTTTTTGCTTTATCTCTTGGTTTTGGAGTTATGATAACACTTTCTAGCTTTGTTAGAAAAGATGAAGATTTAATAAAAACTTCTATCATCACAGGGCTTTTAAATACACTTATAGCTGTTGTTGCTGGTTTTATGATATTTCCATCTTTATTTACTTTTGGCGTTGCGCCAGATAGTGGACCGAGCCTAGTTTTTAAAAGCCTTCCTATTGTGTTTTCTCATATGTATTTTGGCTCATTTTTTGCCATAGCATTTTTTAGCTTACTTATGATAGCTGCTCTTACGACTTCACTTCCTATTTATGAGGTTTTGATAACTGTTTTAGAGGAAAAATTTAATATAAAACGTATAAATGCGATAGTTTTAGTGCTAGGTGGTATATTTTTGCTTGGAAATTTACCTTCTCTTATGTCTACAAATATACTTAGCAATGTAACTATTTTTGGTAAAAATATTTTTGATGCTTATGACGCTATAAGTGCTACGATATTTTTTGTACTCACATCTTTGCTTTGTGCAATTTTTGTTGGTTGGGTACTCAAGGACGAAGCCAAAAAAGAGATACTTTATGGTAGTCAAAATTCGGTTAAAATAGTAAATATTTGGTTCTTTTACATAAAATATATAATACCATTTTTGATTTTAGTCGTTTTTATAAGTAGTTTTTATGATAATTTTATGAAATAAATTTACACATTTATGATAATATCTATTAAAATTATCAAAATTTAAAGGGATTTAATGCTATTTTTTTTAATCGGTATTTATATAATTTATACTATATATAAAATTTATCTAAGTTTTTTACAAATAAATTTTGTAAAACAAGCTGCCAAAAAACCAGCAGTAATACTAGAACAAGTTGGTTATGAAAAAGCCGCAAATGTAGCTATAATAAATGAGAAATTTAGCATAGTATCAAATTTATATTCTTGTGTCTTGCTTATTTTATGGTCGGTTTTTGGTGCATCTTTTTTGCAAAATTTAATAGTAAAAGATGATACGATTTTGCAAAATACACTTTTAGTAGTAGCTTTTTTGCTTATCTCTTTAGTCCTTGAGCTTCCTTTTGGCATATATAAGACTTTTGTAAAGGATAAAAAACTTGGTTTTTCAAATACCACTCCAAATATTTTTTTGCTTGATACATTAAAAACCTTTGCTTTGACTTTTGTGTTTGGCTCGCTTGTAGTATGGGCGATACTTCTTTGTTTTGAGTGGCTTGGAAAGGCTTGGTGGATATGGGCTTTCGGGCTTAGTTTTACTATAATTTTACTGATAAATTTGATATATCCTACCATTATAGCTCCACTTTTTAACAAAATGTCACCTTTAAATAATGATGAATTAAATAGCGCTATAAACTCTCTTCTTAATAAATGCGGTTTTAAAAGTAGCGGTGTTTTTGTGATAGATGCTAGTAAAAGAGATAAAAGACTAAATGCTTATTTTGGCGGACTTGGGGCTACAAAAAGAGTTGTGCTTTTTGACACTCTTGTGCAAAAGCTTAGTAAAAATGAGATTATAGCTGTTCTTGGGCATGAGCTTGGACATTTTAAGCATAAAGATTTACTAAAAAATATAGCTTTGATGTTTGTTTTATTATTTATTATTTTTGCTATTTTTGGCAATATACCAAGTTCTGTTTATAACTCTCTTGGATTAAATGGTGATGGCGGAAGCTTTTTTATATTTTTACTGCTTTACTCTCCGGTAGTTTCTGCATTTTTCGAGCCGATAATTTCGGCATATTCAAGATCTCATGAGTTTGGCGCTGATGAGTTTGGCTCAAACAACTCAACCAAAGAAGATATGATCTCAGCACTTAAAAAACTCGGCAATGAAAATAAAGCTTTTCCATTATCTCATCCGTTTTATAGCTTTGTTTATCACTCACATCCTAGTCTTTATGAAAGGATAACTAAGCTTGAAAATAACTGACGCGCTAAAACGTGCAAAAGATAGACTTGATAGCGCAAATCTTGCAAATAAATTGCTCTGTTATCATCTAAAAACTAGCAAAGAATGGATATTTTTAAACCAAGAAGCTCAGCTAGAAGACGAGCAAGGTTTTTTTGATATTGTTTCTAGATATGAAAACGGTGAGCCTTTTGAGTATATAACTGGCATTTGTGAGTTTTTAGATAGTGAGTTTTACGTAGGCAAAGGCGTTTTAATACCTAGATTTGAGACTGAAGTTTTAGTACAAAAATCGCTTGAGATCGCTAAAAAATTTGATAATCCTAAGATCTGCGAGATAGGCGTGGGAAGCGGTATCATAAGTATAAGTTTGGCTCTAAGACTAAAAAAGGCTAAATTTGTAGCTAGCGACATCAGCGATTTAGCACTTTTTTGGGCTAAGAAAAATATATCTAAATTTGACGTGGATATTGAGCTTTATCACACTTCTTTACTTGATGGGATAAATGGTGATTTTGATATTTTAGTATCAAATCCTCCATATATAAAGCAAGACTATAAATTAGATAAGTGGGTTTTGAGTGAGCCAAGAGAGGCTTTGTTTGGCGGAAAAAATGGTGATGAAATACTAAAAGATATCATAAATCTTGCAAAGAATAGAGCTAAATTTTTACTTTGTGAGATAGGCTATGATCAAAAACAAAGTCTATCTTTAGAGCTAGAAAAAGCTGGGTTTAGCTATGAGTTTTATAAAGATCTTGCCGGATTTGATCGTGGTTTTGTAGCAAAAAATTTAAATAAAAGTTAGGAAATATAATGAGAAATTTAAAAAATAGTTATCTGTTTTTGTTGGCTTTGATAATCGGCGTTGAGATATCTATAGGTGCTTTTTTGGCTCCTGTGCTGTTTTTTCCTGCAAAATACATAGGTGAGGGCGTTTTGAGTTTATTTCAAAGCGGTCAGCTTATGACTCAGGTATTTTTGAAATATAACACGCTCTTGATCGCTGTTTGTCTAGTATCCATAATCTACGAGCTTATAAATTTGATAAAAAACAAAGAAGATAGTTTTAATTTTAAATTTAGTGCATTTATGCTTAGCTTTATAGTTTTAGGGCTTGCTAGCTCATTTGCTTTTTATTTCACGCCATATATTGTCAATGCTCAAAGTTTAGGTGAGTTGGCAACTGCTACAAACGACTTTGCGAGAATACATAAAGCTAGTGAAATAGTTATGAAAATTATGATTATAGCTCAAACTATATTATTTTTCGTGCGCGCTAGAAGTTGAAAATTTAAAAAGTTAAGTCAAATTAGTTTAGTGTTATGAAAAAATTTTTATAAGGCTTGTAATGAAAAAAGTTCATTTTATAGGTATCGGAGGTATAGGAATATCTGCGATTGCTAGATTTTTGAAAGAGAAAGATTTTATCATAAGCGGTTCTGATATTAAAGAGAGTAATACGACTAAAGAGTTAAGACAGAGTGGTATGAAGATCACTGTTCCACACTGCATTAGTGCTATAGAAGATCCAGATTTCGTAGTTTATAGTGCGGCCATAAAGAGCGACAATGTAGAGCTCATAGAAGCTAGAAAAAAAGGTATAAAGTGTCTATCTAGAAAAGAGGCACTTCCTTTTATCCTTGAGGGTAAAAGAGTATTTGCAGTGGCTGGTGCTCATGGTAAGAGCACTACTTCTGCCATGCTTTGCACACTTTTAGATGGAAGCGTGATAATAGGTGCGATAAGCAAACAGTTTGGCTCAAATATGAAATACGAACAGAGTGAAAACGTGATATTTGAAGCCGATGAGAGCGACAGCAGTTTTCTAAACTCAAACCCATATCTTGCAGTAGTGACTAACGCTGAGCCTGAACATATGGAGCATTATGATTTTGATCTTGATAAATTTCATGCTGCTTATAAGGGATTTTTAGAAAGAGCTAAGGTTAGAGTTATAAATGCTGATGATGAGTTTTTAAATTCACTTAAAATGGACTGCATAAAACTATATAAAAGCGACATAACCGACCTTAAAATGGTGCTTAGAAACTATGAGCCATATACGAGTTTCAACCTAAAAGGGCTTGGCAAATTCGAAGCCTTTGGTATGGGCGAGCATATAGCGATCGATGCTAGTCTTGCTATTTTAGCAGCAAACTCAGAAGTTGGGCTTGAAACGATTAGAGTAAATTTGAAGAAATTTAAAGGCATAAAAAAGAGATTTGACATTTTGGTGGCAAATGAAAAATTTGCTCTCATAGACGACTATGGACATCACCCAACAGAGATAAAAGCTACGTTAAAAAGTGCAAAAGAGTATGCGAAACTCTTGGGGCTAGAAAAGATAACTGCTATATTTCAACCACATCGCTATACTCGTTTAAAAGCAAATTTAGATGGCTTTAAAGAATGTTTTAAAGATGTAGATGAGCTCGTCGTCTTGCCTGTTTATAGTGCTGGAGAAGAGCCAAATGATATAGTTTTAAAAGATGAATTTGAAAATGCGGTTTTTGCAGATTTTGTAAAAAGAGATGGCGAAACTATCGAATTTTTTGATAGTTTTGGTGTAAAACACAAGCTTAGTAGCGGTCTAGTCATAGGCTTTGGGGCTGGAGATATTACTTATCAATTAAGAGGAGCTTGATTTGCGTATAGTTTTATTTTTGATACTTTTATTATTCGTTATTTTGTTATTTGCTGTGGGTAATGAAAAGTTAAATTTAAAATCTAAAATTATTATTTTAGTCGGCGCTATGGCTCTGTTTTTGATAGTCTTTTTTTACAATGAAGGTATGCAAAATAAAGAAGAAGGTATAAATAGAATTTTAGAAGAATTTATGCAGGGCAAAACTGTGACTTGTAGTGGATATGAGGTCGATAAAAAACATTTTAACTATGAGTATGGAACGCAAAGTTTTGTAGCAAAGAGAGAATTTGACAACCTAAACGCAGTAATAATCCCTATAGAAAAGTGTATGGATAAATAGAGTAAATTTTATAAAATACCAAATTTACTCTATTTGACATTTATATCACGTATTCTATATTATCGTTTTCACCGCTTATGAGTCTAAAGATTTCTGCTTTTATCTCGAAGTATTTTGCGGAGTTTGGCTGAAATTTAGGATTTTTGATCTCTTTTATTATCTTTCCATTATGTAAAACTACTATTTTATATCCTAAAAACAGCGCTTCATCTATATCGTGAGTGACAAATATAACTTGCTTATTTTTAGTTAGTCCTTTAAGCTCAGTTTGTAAATTTGCTCTAACAACTGGGTCTAAAGCACTAAAAGGCTCATCTAAAAATAGCACTTGCGGATCAAGAGCTAAAGCCCTAGCTATCGCCACTCTTTGGCATTGACCGCCACTTAGTGAGTGGGGGTATTTTTTAGATATGCTATCAAGTCCGACTAAGCTAAGATATTTTTTTGATATATTTTCAAGCTTATTTTTATCTTTTATTCCAGAGCATTTTAAAGCAAATTTGATATTGTCTTCTGCGTTTAGCCACGGCATTAGTGAGTAATGTTGTGTTATGATTTGACGCTCTTTAGAGTTTGGGATTTTATTTTTGAACTCAGAATTATCAAATTTAATGCTACCGCTATCAAAACTCTCAAGTGAGCTTAATATCTTTAAAATCGTGCTTTTGCCACTTCCACTAGCCCCTAAAAGAACGCAAAACTCACCATTTTCAACACGCAAATTTATATCGTGTAAAACACAAATATCCTTAAAAGATTTTTTTAAATTACTAATTTCTATCATAGCCATACTTCCTTGATACTACTTTTTCTATATAGCCAAATAGAGCGTTGATAATCATACCTATCACACCGATAGTTATGATAGTGGCTATTAGGATATCGATTCTAAGCTGATTTCTGCTATCTATGATGATATATCCAAGCCCAGTTTGAGCCCCTAGCATCTCGCCAACAACTAAATTTATCCAAGCTAGGGCTGCAGCTAGTCTAAGGCTAGATATCAAAGATAAAAAGCTAGATGGAAATATCACGCTTTTTAAGATTTGCCACCTTGATGCGCCAAAGTTTTTTGCTACGATGATTAGCTCACTTGGGACCTCTCTAATAGCTTTTGTAGAGAGCAAAACCATAGGAAAAAATACAGAATAAGCTATGATAAATATAGTTGGCAAATCGCCAATACCAAATATTATTAAAACAATAGGAACCCACGCTATAGGCGAAATAGGGCGTAAAAGGTTAAATAGCGGATCAAAGGCGCTAGCAAATTTGGGATTAAACCCAAATATAAAGCCAACAAAAACACCAAAAATCACACCAAATATTAACCCCAAAATATATCGATATAGTGAGTCTATAATGCCTATTTGAAGGCTATTATTAGCTATGATTTGCTCATAAGCTTCTAAGGTTTTAGCTGGTGATGGTATCAAAGCAGAGCTAGAGAAATGCCATAAAATGAGTAGCAAAACCAAAACTAAAATTTGATAAAAATATCTCATTTTTGCTCCACCAAATAGCTATCGATATCTAAATTTTTTAGCCCATCATTTGCTAAATTTTGAGATATCAAAAACTCTTTTAATGCTATTAAATCATCTTTTTTGACGCTTAAATCATCATATGATACTATCTTATCTTCTACAATTTTGTTGATGATATTAGCATCTTGAGCTAGGATTTTGGAGCCTATTATAGAGGCTTCTTTGTGATTTTTCTCTATGAAATTAGCTGCCATTTTAAAGGCATTTGTAAGTTGAGCCGCAACTGGTGAGTTGGCTAGCTCGCTAGAATAGTTTAGTAAGCAGCAGATGTGATTAGGCGTGATATCTTTGCTTAATATCAAATTTCTAGCTCCCCTTTGGACGCCAAGCTGACCAAAAGGCTCAGCAACGATATATCCATCAATTCTATTTGTTAGCAAGGCAAAAGGCATCTCAGTAGGTGCCATATCTACTAAATTTACTTTTATATTATGCTTGCTTAAAAGCTTGTGTAAGATATAGTAGTGGCTAGAAAATCTAGATGGAATTGCTATATTTTTGCCTTCTAATTCATTGATTGTTTTAATGCTGTTATTTACCACCAAAGATGAGCCGTTTTTGTGTGCGGCCATAATGGCTTTGATATCTGTGCCACTACCTCTTAGCATAAGCCCAAGCGGAGCTAATAAAAACGCTCCATCAACTGCTTTAGCCCTTAGAGCCTCGCTCAAATCCGCCCAATTAGCAAATTTAATAGGAACAATATCAAACTCATCACTACTAAAGATATCTTTAGCGATTATAATCAAATGATCGCAAATCGGCAGATATCCTATCTTAATACCTTTTTTAAATTTAGAATTTGCCACACTCTTAGTCGCACTAAGAGCTAAAAAACCAGCTAAAAATCCAAGCGCATATCTTCTATTCATATCTTATCCTTTTTATAATTTTTCTCGCCATGATTTTATGCAGCCACGCCCAGCTTCTACTTGAGCTATCTCTTTTAAAAGGTGCTTTATGCTAGGAGTTACTATAAGGACGAAATTGCCCTCTCTTTGGAGTCTTGCTACATGAGACTTCTCAAAATATCCCTTAGTACCACAAAACAACACCGCAGCACTCGTGACCTTTTGAGTTAGCAGTGAGCCATTTAACCTAGCTTTTAAAACCCTAATTGGCTCTATGTTTTCGATATTTTCTGATATAAGCTTAATCTCATTTAAAAGACTGTTAAATTCGCTTTTTAACTCATCTAAATTTATATTTAGATATGAGTTTATATCAGCGTGAGTTTTGTTTGATTTTTCTATCTCATCTAAGGCTGCTTGTATGATGCCAGCTGCTATGCCTGTTTGTAAGAGTATAAATCCAGGAGTTATTTTGATTAGATACTCATAGATATTTGTGGCTAAAATATCGCTACTAGCTAAAAAATAATCTTTTATAGCCACGCTTTTTGTAGCTGAGCCCTCAAGTGTGGCGTATTTGATATTTGATTTTAAAGTAGCATTTTTGCAAACTCTTATTACGCCCATTACAGGCTTATCATCTTCATCTAAGGCTATAGCGCCAAATACGCTATCTTCAGTGATATTTGATACCCATGGTAGATTGCCATTTATGATATATCCGCCATCAGTTTTGTGTGCTTTGAGATGATTTTTCTCAATCCCAGCAAAGGCCTTCATAGGATTAGACAGAGCCGTTCCGCCTAGAATTTCACCACTATATAGTTTTGGTAATAGCTCGTTTTTTAGCTCTTGATTATCGCTATTTATCAAGTAGTAGATAATCGCAAATTGGCACCACATGCAAAATCCACTAGTTCCACAAATATTTGAAATTTTCGCTATATTTTCTATAGCTTTGTATATATCGCTTCTAGTTTTTAAAACAGCGAAATCACCATTTTGAGCTATCTGTTTTAATAACTCTTTTGGGTAAATTCCATCTTTATCTATAGAGTGTGCTAATTCTGCTAATTTTTGTAGTGCCATTTTCTATCCTTTTATTTAACTTTTAATTATTTAACTTCTAAATTTACATTTCTAAGCAGAGTATTTGCAACAGGTGAATACTTAAGCGCGTGAGCGATAAGAGCATCATTTGTAGCTTTGTCTGCATTGCTTTGTAGATCAACTTTTACCCTTACATCTGTAAATCCAAGTGGTTTTTCGCTTAGATCACCAGTTCCCCAAACTGCAGTTATATTCAGGTCTCCCTCAAGCTCAAGCTCAAGCTTTGTTATAACTATATTTTGAGCGATTGCGTTTGCGTGGATTCCTACTGCTATACAACTTCCAAGAGCAGCTAAAACAGCTTCGCTAGGATTTGGAGCTGTATCTTCTCCAAGAAGTGTTGGTGGCTCATCTACTATGTATGCAGGTAGATTTCTTATGTAGTTTGCATGGCGGAATTTTCCCTCTGCGACTGTGCGACACTTAAGTGTCTTGATAACATCTGGATTTTCTTTTCCAGCTTTGATTAGAGCATCTAGACCAGCTTTATCAATTGGATCTAGTCTAGTGCAAGAATTTATAGCACAATTTGCCATTTTAAGTCCTTTATTAATATATTTAAAAGATATACTATCTTTTTTGTGTTGAGATTATAGCAATAAAATCATAACTTGTCAATATTTATTTATATAGTATATATTTAAAATAAATTTTGAAATAATCCAAAAATAAAAGCTTCATAAGCATTTTTATGATAAAATCCACAAATTTAATTTTGAAAGTGTATTTATAATTTTTTATGGAAGAACTATTTAGAAAACTTGATCTAAATGAATATTTGGATAAATTTAACTCACTTTTGGCTAGACCTAAACCGCTTTTTATTAGTGGTGATAGCAAGGTCAATTATGAAAAACTATCTGAAATCTCAAATATAGAACTAAGATATCCGCCAAGCGTGATAAATTTAGACGATGCTCTAGCAAGACTAAGCAAACAAGCTATTTTACATATCAGCGAAATTTACGAATTTGTTAAGATTATTCGTTATTTTTTGTACTTAAAAAAGCTTAAATTTGAAAATAAGATGAAAGCCTATCTTGATAAGATAGACATTCCTGTTTTGGTATCTGGAATTTGTGATTATTTTGATGAAAATGGCGAATTTAAAGATAGCGTAGATGATAGGCTGAGTGCTATAAATTTATCTTTTAAAAACAAAAAAGATGAGATAAACGCCGAGCTAAAAAGGCTTATTTATACAAAAAGTATCGCTCCATATCTTGTCGATACTCAAATTCACTTTATAAATGATAATGAAGCTCTTTTGGTACGCGGTGGATTTAACCACGTTTTAAAAGGTAGCGTGATAGCTAGAAGTAGTGGTGGATATTTTTACGTATTGCCTGCAAGTATCTCAAAATTAAAAAGTGAGCAGCGCGATCTGCTTGATAAAAAAGATGAAATTCTATATGAATACTCTAAAAATATAAGTTCTGTATTTCATAAAAATCTTATGTTTTTAAAATTTATAAACTCTGCTTTTGATCATATCGATGCTCTTATGGCAAGAGCTTCAATGGCAAAATTAGGTGATTTGGATTTTGTTCTTAGTGATAGTAGTAAAGATATCATTTTAAAGGATTTTGCTCATCCTGCACTTAAAAATCCTAAACGAATTAGCGTGAGTTTTAAAGGCAAAGTTCTGCTTATAACAGGCGTGAATGCCGGCGGAAAAAGTATGCTATTAAAAAGCATACTAAGTGCAGCTCTGCTCTCAAAATACCTTCTTCCTATGAGTATAAACTCGCAGTGTAGCCATATAGGCACATTTAAAGAGTTTGATGCTATCATAGAAGATCCGCAAAATGCAAAGAACGATATATCTACGTTTGCAGGTAGAATGCTGCATTTTTCTAAAATCTTTGGTAAAAAATCTTTGCTAATCGGAGTTGATGAGATAGAGTTAGGAACAGACTTTGAAGAAGCGGCCAGTCTTTATAGTGCGATCATAGACAAACTTTTAGAAAATGATATAAAAATGGTTATAACCACTCACCACAAACGACTTGCTATGCTACTTGCTAAAAATAGCGAAGTGGAGCTTTTAGCCGCACTTTATGATGAAGCAAACTCAAGACCAAAGTATGAGTTTTTAGCTGGAATTATAGGCAAATCTTACGCTTTTGAAACAGCTGTTCGTTACGGAATACCATCAAATTTAGTAGCTTTAGCTAAAAAAACTTACGGCGAAGATAAAGAAAATTTAAATGAAGCCATAAGCAAGGCTATAAATTTAGAAATGGAGTTAAAAGTCAAGCTAAATGAAGTAAATTTAAAAGAAGAGAAGCTAAACTCGCTTTTACAAAGTTTAAAAGATCAAAAAGAAAAAGTAGATGAAGACTTAAAAAGAGCTGTTTCTAAGCTAGAGTTTGAGTATTATAAAGCTATAAATGAAGCAAAAAGAGGAGTAAGCCTAACAGACACAAAAGAGAAGCAAAGAAGTATAAATAAGGCAAATGAGCTAGTTACTAAGATAGAAAAACCGCAAAATTTAATAGAGCCTTTGGAGCTAAAAATAGGCGATAAAGTAAAATACGAAAAGATAAAAGGCGAAGTGCTTAGTCTAAATAAAAATGAAGCTACTATCTTAAGCGATGGAATGAAACTAAGAGTTCCTATAACTCTTTTAAAAAGAAGTGGAAACATTCCAAATTTAACAAAGAAAAATATAAGCGTAAAAGTATCTCGTCCGGTGAGTGCAAGTGTGGTTTTAGATCTTCACGGACTCAGGGGCGAAGAGGCTATAGATAGATTAGATAAATTTATCTCAGATGCTTTGATAGCTGGATTTGATGAGGTTTTAATAAAGCATGGTATCGGCACAGGCAAGCTAGCGTATGCCGTAAAAGAGTTTTTAAAATCCCACCCAAGTGTTAAAGCATTTAGAGATGGGGCACCAAGCGAGGGTGGTTTTGGTAGTAAAGTAGTGAAATTATAAAATTAAATCATTAAGTAGAGTTATTTTTATGATAAAATATAAAAATTTAAAAAAGGTTAATGATGGTTAGAGTAGTTAAACATCCGGTTATTTACGCATTCTTGATATTTCTTATTATAAATATCGTTATTTTTATTGTGAAATTTGAAACCGCTTATAATTTTGATAACAATAGAAGCAATAAAATGGATTCTGAGATTATGATGAGTATGCTAAAATCATCGTTGAAAGATCAAAATATCAGCAAAAGCAAAATCACCGAGCTGTTTAACCATCTTCAAGTAGATGGCTGGATAGTTAAATTTGATGAAAATAAGACCATATCTTATATATTTAGCAACAAAAATGTAAAATTACCACTAAATGAGATCGAAACAAATAAAATGTTTTTTGAAAACGGCTTTTATAAAGAAAAGTTTTTGTTAAATAACAGAGTTGATATCTTGCATTTTGATGAGATAAGCAACAATCTTTTTGTAGGATATAAATTTAATGCATCTGTAGAAGATAATGAATTTGTGGTAAAAGATTTTATGTCGTGGTTTTTTGCAAATATGGCAATTACTTTTATATTTAGCTTTATTTTGATGCTTGCTTTGATATATAAATTTAAAAAAGATAAGAAAAAGTGGATTGAAAAGCAAAACTACATAGAGTCTGTACATAATGAAAACAAAAAATTATCTAGGTTATTAAATAGCGATCATATAACAAATTTACCAAACAGGCTAGCTTTGGAAAATGAGATCAAAACTATGGAAAATCCTAAAATTTTTGTAATCGAAATAGATGATTATATAAATACACTTAGTTATTACGGAAATGAGATTTTCAACAAAGTGTTGATTATATTTTCAGATCTATTGAGGGATTTTTCAGAGCAAAGAAATATGAAAGCATATAAGATATCAGATAGTCAGTTTGCTGTATGTGGGGATAGCGATCTGTTTTTTGAAGATTATGAACGTATAGCAAAAGATATGATAGATAGTTTTAAAATATGTAGCATAGAAGTAGATAAAGATGAGCGTATCTGCGTGGAAGTACGCTGTACTATAGGATTTTGTATAGAAAAAGAAGATACATTAAACAAAGCTCTTATAGCTTTAAATGAAGCATCTATTTTGCGTAAGAATTTGTTGTGCTATTTTGACAATATAAACAATAAGCATAAATACAAATCAAAGATAGAAAATTACTCTCTTATACAAAACGCGATTTTAAATAATAAAGTAGTTTCGTACTATCAGCCTATCTTTGACAAGGATAAAAATATAGTTAAATATGAAACTTTAGTCAGGATAAAGAGCGACAATGGAGGCATAATACTTCCAGGAAATTTTCTAAAAGATTCAAAAGATATCAAGTGTTATAATGAAATAGAAAAAATACTTATAGAAAAAAGTTTAATAGACTTAAAAGAAAACCCAGATGTGACTATATCTATAAATTTAAGCATGGCAGATATGACTAATGACGATGTGAGTCTATTTTTGATGGATATGATTCGTAAGCTACAGATATCAGATAGACTTATTTTTGAGATATTAGAAGATGAAAATATAACAGACTTTCAAAGAGTAAATAGCTTTTTGGATAAAGCTAGAAAAATGGGTGTAAGGATAGCTATAGACGACTTTGGTAGCGGATATAGTAATTTTTCATATATACTAAAGCTAAAACCCGATTATATAAAGATAGATGGATCTATCATCAAAAATATAGATAAAGACAAAGATTCATATGCTATGGCTGGTGCTATAGTCGACTTTGCAAAGAAGCTCGGTATAAAAACTATAGCTGAGTTTGTACATTCTAAAGAGGTATTTGATATATGTGTTGCTCTTGGAGTAGATGAGTTTCAAGGATTTTATCTAAGCGATCCAAAAGATGGTTTTATAAAAAATATTTAAAGGTTAAATATGGAGTCTTTTATCCAAGGCTTACTTCTTGGTTTTGGTGCGGCAGTTCCAATTGGTCCTGTAAATATACTTATTATGTCATATTCTCTAAAGAGATACGCACTTGGCGTGGGAGTTGGTTTAGGAGCGATGAGCGTGGATATATTTTATATGCTGCTTATGAGTTTTGGTCTGCTTAAATTTTTAAATCAACCGATGTTTTTAAATTTACTCTCTATATTTGGTTTTTTATTTTTATTATACATTGCGTACTTGACTTATAAGAGTGCTGATTTGCTTGTAGCTAAGGAACCAAATTTAAAAGAAAATTCGTTTTTATCTTGTTATGCTAAAGGTGTGCTTTTAAATTTAGTAAATCCATATATTATAGGATTTTGGATATCGGTTTCTAGTTTTGCGGCTAGTTCAAGTAACGCTCTTATGAGTCTTAGCGGACTTATCATATCTATCGGGCTTTGGATTTTAGGATTACCTTTGGTCGTTAGTAAGTCAAAGCGTTTTATATCTCAAACTACGGCAAAGATATTTGCTTATGTTTCTGCGCTACTTATGGTCGTTTTTGCTTTTATGCTTATTTATAATACATTTTTTAAAGGCTAAATTATGGAAGTTATAGAGGTACTTCAAGAACTTTTAAGGTTTAAAAGTATAACTCATGATGATGATGGAGCTATGAATTATATAGATATGTTTATGGATGACTTTTCTGCAGAGTTTGTAGAAGCAAGTGGCGTAAAAAATCTCATTTTGACAAAAAAATTTGGAAGTGGTGCTCATCTGTGTTTTGCAGGGCATATAGACGTTGTTCCAGCTGGAGAAGGTTGGGATAGCGATCCTTTTGAGCCTGAGCTAAAAGATGGTTTTATATACGCAAGGGGCGCCCAAGATATGAAAAGTGGAGTTGCAGCTTTTTTATGTGCATGTAAAGACGCTACTAAATTTGATGGAACTCTTAGCGTGATACTCACTAGCGATGAAGAAGGCGACGCTATTTTTGGTACTTTTGAGGCTTTAAAATATTTAAAGCAAAAAGATAGGCTTCCTGATTTTGCGATAGTTGCAGAGCCTACTTGTGAAAAAATTATGGGCGACTCTCTTAAAGTAGGACGTAGAGGCTCTATAAATGGAGTTGTCGTAGTAAAAGGTGTGCAAGGTCACGTGGCATATCCGCAAAAATGTATAAACCCAGCTCATCAAGTAGCTTCAGTTTTAGCTGATTTTGCAGGTTTTAATCTAGATAGTGGAAGTAAGTATTTTGAAGAGAGTAAAATAGTCATAACAGATATTAGGGGTGGTATGGAAGTTACAAATGTTACTCCTGGTAGCATAAAAATAATGTTTAATGTAAGAAATTCAGATCAAACTAGCTACGAAGATGTCAAAAAATATACTGAACATATTTTTCATGGGTTTGATTTTGTTTTAAATTTAAAACAGAGTTCAAAACCATTTTTGACAGACGAAAATTCGAAAATAGTAACTTCTTTATCAGATAGTATCTATAAGATCTGTGGCATAAAACCGGCTCTAAGCACGGCAGGTGGCACAAGCGATGCAAGGTATTTTGCTGCGTTTGGTATCCCAGTAGTTGAGTTTGGTGTCGTAAATGATAGAATTCACGCAGCAAATGAACGCGTGAGTGTAGATGAAGTGCAGCGTTTGTATGAAGTATTTTCAAATCTAATACAAACCTTTTAAGCCAGTTTTCGTTATTTTTTTCAAATTAATTTAATAAAGTTTTATATATACTATCTAACAAAATTTTAGGAGCCAAAATCATGAAAGAAAAGCATTATGAAGTCGCCATAGTAGGTGGCGGTATCAGCGGTGCGGCATTATTATACGAGCTTGCAAGATATACCGATATAAATAGTTTAGTGTTGATAGAAAAATACGGCGGACTTGCAACACTAAATTCAAAAGGAACTGCGAATTCTCAAACCGTACATTGCGGTGATATAGAAACTAACTATACTTTTGAGAAAGCTAGTAAAGTCAGAAGAACAGCTGCAATGGTTGTAAAATATGGTATTCAGCATAATCTTCAAGGCAAATATATGTTTGATGGTCAAAAAATGGCTATCGGCGTCGGTGATAGCGAAGTAGAATACATAAAAAAACGTTACGAAGAGTTTAAGCCATTATATCCATATATAGAATTCTACGACAAAGAAGAGTTAGCTAAGATAGAACCTAAAATTATTTACGACAAAAACGGAAATCAAAGAAGCGAAAATGTAGTAGGTATGGGCGTTAAAAGTGGTGTTTATACTACTGTTGATTTTGGAGCATTTACATCTACGTTTGTAGATAATGCAAGAAAAGAGGGTAAAGAGTGCGACTTATATCTAAATAGCGAAGTTACAGATATAAATCAAGTCGGAGATAAATTCTACATAACCACAAAAAATGGGCTTTCTATAAGTGCTGATTTTGTTGTGGTAAATGCCGGTGCTCACTCACTATTTTTAGCTCACAGAATGGGGTATGGTTTAAATTTTGGTTGTTTGCCTATGGCAGGAAGCTTTTATCTAACAAAACAAAAACTTCTAAACGGCAAGGTTTATATGGTGCAAAATCCAAAATTACCTTTTGCTGCTTTGCACGGAGATCCTGATATCTTAGCAGATGGTTGTACTCGTTTTGGACCAACTGCTCTTGCTCTGCCAAAACTAGAAAGATATCATGGCACTTATAGAAGTTTTATGGATTTTTGTAAGACTTTAAATTTTGATGGCGACATAGTTAAGATATTTTATGATCTGCTAAAAGATAGCGAGATTAGAAATTACATTCTTAGAAATTTTATGTTTGAAGTTCCATATTTAAATAAAAAACTATTTGTAAAAGATGCTAGAAAGATCGTCCCTAGTCTAGAAGTCAGCGATATTTACTACGCAAGAGGGTTTGGCGGAGTTAGACCTCAAGTCTTAAATAAAACAGAGAAAAAATTAATGCTCGGTGAGGCTAGTATAAATACTGAAAAAGGCATTATCTTTAATATGACGCCAAGTCCAGGAGCTACTAGCTGCTTAGGAAATGCAGAACGCGACGTAAAAGAAATATGCAAATTCCTTAATAAAAACTTTAATGAAGAGAAATTTAACCAAGAGCTGGTTGATTAAGATTAAATTTGAACAATAACGATAAACAAAATAAGAGTAGTCTTTATATAAACCAAGATTTATACAAAGAAGGGAATGATGATGCACAATACTCTTATGAAAGCCTTGATTTTGGTTGTGAAAATGGCAGATTTCTTTTAACTCCTAAAATTAATGTCTTAGGGTGCGATAAAAGTCCTAAGATACTTGAAATTTGCAAGTCTATACGTCCAGATCATTGCAAGACATCGATGCTAAATTTGATAAAAATATGCTTGATTTTATTTATTTTGCAAAAAATGGCGATTTATACAAAAGTTCTGTATTTCATATAACCAAGCATTATTATACTTCAAAAGATATTTTAGAACTATCAAAAGTATCAAATTTAAAGCAAGTAAAAAGACTAAACGTAAATCTTTTTAGCGATCATCTTGCTAATAAGGTGCTTTATATATTTCAAAAGCAGTTTTAGCAACCAAATTGTTATTTAAATTTGTTATAATTTATAATAAAAAACAAGGAGCAAAATTCTATGATAAGTAAAAGAACGAAGATCGTAGCTACGGTCGGCCCTGCAAGTGATAGTTTGGAGACTATAGAGGCGTTAGCAAAAGAGGGTGTAAATGTATTTAGACTAAATTTCTCTCACGGAACACACGAATACCATAAATCAACTCTTGATAAAGTAAGACAAGCTGAAAAAAATTTAGGCATTAGACTTGGAATTTTGCAAGATATTTGCGGGCCAAAGATAAGAGTAGGAAAGCTTGAAAATCCGTTTGAACTAAAAGCCGGAGATAAACTTATAGTTGTAAAAGATGATATTATCGGAGTTCAAGTCTCTCAAAATGAGTATAAACTTAGTATAAATCATCCTGAAATCTCAAGCCTTATAAAAGAGGGCGAGTATATATATCTATATGATGGAATGATCAGAGCTAAAGTCATAAAAGTAGCAGATCAAATAGAGACGATTGTAGAAAATGATGGAGTTTTAAATTCAAATAAAGGCGTAAATTTTCCAAATACAAAGCTAAATATCGAAGTCATCACAGACAAAGATAAAAAAGATCTAGAGTGGGGTGCAAAAAATGGTGTGGATTTTGTAGCAGTTAGCTTTGTGCAAAATGCAAAAGATGTGCAAAAAGCCAAAGATCTTATAAAAGAATTTGGCGGACACGCTAAAGTTTTTGCCAAAATAGAAAAATTTGATGCAGTTGAAAATATAGATGAAATAATCTGCTTAAGCGATGGTATAATGATAGCTAGAGGCGATCTTGGTATAGAAGTTCCTTATTACAAAGTACCATCTATCCAAAAAAGTATCATAAGAAAGGCAAATGAAGCAAATAAGCCAGTCATCACAGCAACTCAGATGATGCTCTCAATGGCAAAAAATGAAAGCGCAACAAGAGCCGAGATCAGCGACGTGGCAAACGCAGTTTTAGATGGAACTGACGCAGTTATGCTAAGCGAAGAAAGTGCTGTTGGTATAAATCCAGTCGCAGTCGTAAGAGCAATGAGCGCAACAATAGCAGAGAGCGAAAAGATATATCCTTATGGTAAATTTGATGAGTTTTCATTTACAGATGAAACAGATATGGTAGCAAGCTCGACTTCAAGACTAGCTACTAGGATAGGAGTTTGTGCTATAGTGTCTATAACAAGCTCAGGTCAAAGTGCTGTTAAAATGGCTAGAAATCGTCCAAATATGGATATTATAGCTGTGACTCACGATGAAGAGACCGCTAGAAGCTTGACTATAGTTTGGGGTGTTGAACCCTCACTTGTCGTACAAAAAAGTAGGTTAAATATCTTACTTGCAAATGTGATTCAAGGGCTTTATAAAAAAGGTCTTATAAGTGATGAATGCACCTATATAATGACTGCTGGTTATCCAACAGGAGCTATAGGAAGCACAAATTTTATAAGAATACTTAAAAAAGATCAAATAGATTATTATTTAGACGCTGCTATATAACGGAGATGGTTTGGAAAAGTTAGAATTAAATATCAAAAATATTTCTGTTCCAGTTATTTACGAATACGACAATACTTTGCCATTAGTAAGCTTAAAGCTTGTTTTTAAGGTAGCTGGAAGCATACAAAACAAAAAGCCCGGTCTTGCTTCTATGTGCGCTGAGCTTTTAAGTGAGGGAACTAAAAAACTTGGAGTAAATGAGTTTTATAAACGCCTTGATGAGAGAGCTGTGTATCTAAACATATCTGCTGGTTTTGAAACATTTGTTATAGAGATAGACTGCTTAAAAGAGTATTTTAAATTTGCCCTTGATAGCTTAAAAGAGCTCTTAGAAGATCCAAACTATACTGAAGAAACACTAGAAAAACTAAAAGCTCAAACTCTAGGTGATATAGCAGCAAATGCTACTGACTTTGACTATCAAGCAAAAATAGAGCTAAATAAAATTCTTTTTGAAGGCTCTAACCTAGCAGATCCTAGCATCGGCACTAAAAGTAGCGTAGAGCTTATAAATTTAGAAGATATCAGAGATTTTATAAGCTCAAATTTAGATATATCAAATTTATTTTTAGTATTAGGTGGAGATGTTAGATTTGATTTTGCTGATTTTATAAATTTACTAGAGCCTCTAAATTTAGGTGAAAAAAGAGAGCTTAAAAAGATTGTTACAAGTAGTTCTAAGCAAAAGAAGATTATAAAAAAAGATAGTGAGCAAGCTTACGTGTATTTTGGGGCTCCATTTAATGTGCCACCACAGCAAAAATTTATGGCTAACGTGGCTATGTTTATACTAGGAAGTAGCGGGTTTGGCTCTAGATTTATGGAAGAAATTCGTGTAAAAAGAGGCTTGGCATACTCTGTTTATATAATGAATTTTTTAAATTTATCAAATACTTCGGCGATGGGATATCTGCAAACAAAAAATGAAAGCAAAGATGAAGCAGTAAAAGTGGTGCTTAGTGAGCTTGAGAAATTTGTAAAATTTGGCGTAACAAGTAAAGAGCTTGACGCTGCTAAGAGTTTTTTGCTAGGTAGTGAGCCGCTTAGCAAAGAGACGCTTTTTAAGCGTTTGGATATAGCTCAAAATGACTATTATATGGGTTATGAACTCGGTGAATTTGATAAAAATTTAGAAAAAATCAAAAATCTTGAGTTAAAAACGCTCAACGATTTTATCCTCTCTCACAAAGAGATATTAGATCAATCATTTGCCATAATCACAAATGAAATTTGAAACTAGCGACACAAAAGAGCTTAAAGATATAGGCATAAGCTCTTTGCTAGATCTCGCTCTTAGGTTTCCTAAAAGTTATGATGATCTAAGCATCAAAGACAGACCAAATGAAGGTATAAATACCGTCCAAATAGAGATCAAATTTAGCAAAAGAAGTGCTTCTATGCTAAGTGTGATTGCTTTTTGTATTACTTGGAACGTAGAAGTAAGAGTTGTGATTTTTAATGCCAAACCATGGCACTACTCTACTTTTAGAAGTAAAAAGATCATTTTTATAAATGCAAGATCAGTCTATGCTTATGGTAGTTGGCAGTTTATAAATCCAAAAGTCGTCACTAAAATAGGCTCTATATTGCCACACTATAAAACAAGTATGCAAGACTCAAAGCTTGCTAAACTGATACGAAAATATGTAACTCATCAAAATCTTAGCAATGAAGGCTTAAACGAAAATGAGATAAATTTGCTTTTAAAAATTCACGAAAACAGCTCTGAGAGCGTAAATATTATATCAAATTTAAAACAAGACAAAAATGCTGTAAATATACTTAAATTTATAGAAATTTATAATTATATGAAAAAGCTTAACGGTAAAAAAATAAATTTTAAAGCTGAAAAATTTGATATTTTTGACATTACAAGCTGGATAAGCTCACTTCCTTTTAAGCCTACAAATGACCAAATAAATGCTTTGCAAGACATAAAAAACGATTTTTTAAAGGGTGAGGCTTCAAAACGCGTTGTTATGGGAGATGTGGGTAGCGGAAAAACTCTAGTTATCTTAGGAGCTGCTCTTATGGTATATCCAAAAACAGCGATTTTAATGGCGCCGACTAGCATTTTGGCTGAACAAATTTATAGTGAGGCAAAAAGGTTGTTACCTGAGTTTATGAACGTGATGCTAGTCAAAAAAGGTGCAAAAGATAGTGATTTTAAAGGAGTAAATTTGATCATAGGAACGCACGTTTTGCTTTATCAAAGCTTACCTAAAGTTCCGCTAGTAATGGTTGATGAGCAGCATAGATTTGGCTCAAATCAGCGTCAAAAGATAGACGAACTTACAAAAAGCACTCTTACTAAAGCTCATTTTTTGCAGTTTAGCGCTACGCCGATCCCTAGAACACTTAGTCTTATCCGCTCAGAACTAGTCAGTTTTAGTTTTTTAAAAGAGATACCATTTAAGAAAAATATCCATACGATTTTGATTCAAAACGATGGATTTAACTCTTTAATGTCTCATATAAAAGCTCAAATTTCAGCTGGTAAGCAAGCTATCATCGTATATCCTTTGGTTGAGGTTAGCGAAGTTAGCAACTATCAAAGTTTAAGTGAAGCTAGTTCTTTTTGGATGTCTAAATTTAAAAATATTTTCATAACTCACGGGAAAGATAAGCTAAAAGATGAAGTTCTAAAAGATTTTAAAGAACATGGAGATATCTTGCTTACGACGACGGTTGTTGAAGTTGGTATATCACTTCCTAGACTTAGTACGATAGTCATTGTAGCAGCTGAACTTTTAGGACTTGCCACTCTTCATCAGCTAAGAGGCAGAGTAGGGCGAAATGGCGGAGAAGGTTGGTGCTATCTTTATACTAAACTTAAAAATATACCGCCAAGACTAAAGGAATTTGCATCTACTCTTGATGGATTTTTAGTATCTGAGATAGATCTTAAAAATAGACAAGCAGGGGATATTTTAGATGGCAGACTTCAGCACGGCGCTACTTTTGAGTATTATGATATGGAAGAGAGTATAACTATAGAGGCTAAACGCAGACTCTCGCTTTTTAAAAAGTCAAATTTAAGTGAATAAAAAAGCTAAATTTAAATAAATTGCATTTGATTTATTGAGTAGTTATCAAATTTACAGTAAAATATATAAACAATAAAAAAAGGAAACTTATGGAAACATATCTTAAAAAAGCATTAATAATAATATCTTTGTTTGTTTTTGTCGGTTGCGGCAACAAAAACGATGCTGAGCTTTACAATCTCAGCCCAGAAGAGTGGTATTCGCAAATTCTTAAAGATATACAAAATTCGGATTTAGAAGAAGCGGATAAACATTATATATCGTTTTCTAGTGAGCATATATCGTCTCCTCTTTTAGAGCAAATGTTGCTTATCTTAGCTCAAGCAAATGTAAATGACGAGAAGTACGAAACGGCAAATGCTTATCTTGATGAATATATAAGAAGATATGGCACAAAAGAGAAGATAGAGTTTGCAAACTATATGAAGATAAAAGCAAATTTCGATTCATTTTCAAAACCAAATCGCAACCAAAAGCTTATGCAAGATAGTATAGAAGCGATAGAAAACTTTTTAAAAAACTATCCGGCTACCCAGTACAGACCGCTCATTGAAACTATGCTTGTTAAGTTCAAACTTGCGCAGTATTATTTAGATACGCAAATTTATAGCCTATATGATAGGACAGACAGACAAGAATCAGCTACTATTTACAAAGAGAAGCTAGATGTTTCGCCACTAAATGGCGTAGATATGATAGAGCCTACGCTCCCTTGGTATATGAGAGCCTTTGAATAGGAGAAATAATGCAGATAAAGAGTTCTAAAACATTTCCGTCAAATCTTCCTGTTATAGTAGAAGATGAGCTATTTTTATATCCTTTTATGATAACTCCATTGTTTTTAAACGATGAGCAAAATTTAAAAGCTCTTGATGTGGCTTTGCAAGAAGGTAGTCAAATTTTAGTCGTTTCATCAAAACCGCAAAATGAAACTATAAGAGATTTTGATGCTTGCTATGATGCTGGAGTTATAGGAAGTGTTATGAGAAAAGTACAGCTTCCAGATGGTAGAGTAAAAATTTTATTTCAAGGAAATTTAAAAGGTAAGATAACTGAACGAGTAAGCGTAGATCCTATGATAGCTACTGTTGATGTTATTGATGTTCAAAGACCATCATCTCAAAAAGTAGATGCACTTTTGAGTGTTTTAAGAGAAAAGGTTAAAAGCTTAAGTCTTTTAAACCATTTTTTCCCGCCAGATCTTCTAAAAACTATAGATGAAAGTATGGAAGCAACTAGGGTTTGTGATCTTATACTAAGCAGTTTAAGGCTAAAAAAAAGTATGGCTTATACTCTTTTTATCGAAGAGAATTTAGAAAATAGAATTCTAAAGATAGTTGATTATGTCATAGAAGAGATAGAGGCCTATAAACTCCAAAAAGAGATAAAAACAAAAGTTCATTCTAAAATTGATAAGGTAAATAAAGAATACTTTTTAAAAGAACAGTTAAAAGAGATACAAAAAGAATTAGGCGGCGATAGTAGCAAAGAAGAAGAGATAAGCGAGTATAGAGATAAGCTAGAAGCTAAAAAACCATATATGGGAGAAGATGCTTATAAGGAGATCAAAAAACAGATAGATCGGCTTTCTCGTATGCATCCTGATGGATCTGAGTTTAGTATGACTAGCGGATATCTTGACTGGGCGTTGGACGTACCATTTGGAAGTTTGGTTAAAAAGAAGCTTGGCGTAAATGACGTAGAAACTCAGCTAGGTAGTGATCATTATGGACTTGAAAAACCAAAAAGACGTATAGTAGAGTATTTTGGGCTTAGAGAACTTTTAGAACTAAGAGGCCTTGCTAGTAAGACAAATAACGGTGTTATTTTATGTTTTGTAGGGCCTCCTGGCGTGGGTAAGACAAGCCTTGCAAACTCTATTTCAAAAGCTTTAAAAAGAGAGCTTGTACGTATAGCTTTAGGCGGTCTTGAAGATGTAAATGAGCTAAGAGGTCATCGTCGCACATACATAGGAGCTATGCCAGGACGTATAGTACAAGGGCTTATAGAAGCTAAAAGTATGAACCCAGTAATTGTGCTAGATGAGATAGATAAACTAGCAAGATCTTATAAAGGCGATCCTACTGCTGTTTTGCTAGAGATTCTAGATCCAGAGCAAAACTCTAAATTTAGAGATTATTATCTAAATTTTGATATAGATCTTAGCAAAGTTATATTTATAGCTACGGCAAATGACATATCTTTGATACCAGCACCACTTAGGGATAGGATGGAGTTTATACAACTAAATAGCTATACTCCGCAAGAAAAATTTGAGATAGCAAAAAAGTATCTTATCCCTCAAGAGCTAAAAAAACACGGTCTTAAACCAAGTGAAGTTAGCATCACAAAAGACGCTTTAAATTTGATTATTGAAGAATATACAAGAGAAAGCGGAGTGAGAAATTTAAGACGAAGGATAGCAGATATCTTAAGAAAAGTCGCACTTAAAATTCTTTTAAAAGAGAGTGAGAAAGTCAGCGTAACTCCTAAAAATTTAAAAGAGTTCTTAGAGAAAAAAATTTACGAGATAGACAGCGTAGATAAGAAAAATCAAATCGGTATAGTAAATGGACTTGCATGGACTAGTGTCGGCGGAGATGTTTTAAAGATAGAAGCCATAAAAATACGTGGAAAAGGCAGTTTGCAAATAACAGGTCAGCTAGGCGACGTGATGAAAGAATCAGCACAAATAGCTTTTAGCCTTATAAAAACATTGATAGATAACAAAACCATAACCATACCAAAAACATTAAATTTCAAAGATGATAAAGGTAAAGAGATAGCAGTTTATAACGCTTATGATCTTCATATCCACGTCCCTGAGGGTGCTACGCCAAAAGACGGACCTAGTGCTGGTATCACGATGAGTACCGCTATAGCTTCAATCTTGAGTAATAAATTTGTAAAAAGCGATGTAGCGATGACTGGAGAGATAACCTTAAGCGGAAAAGTTCTTCCTATAGGTGGGCTTAAAGAAAAACTTATAGCTGCATACAAAGCAAAGATCAAAACGGCTTTGATACCGCGTAAAAACTATGATAGAGATTTAGACGAGATCCCAGCTGAGGTCAAAGACAATATGTCGATAATCCCAGTTGATACTATAAATGACGTCTTAGAACACGCGTTAGTAAGATAGACAAAAGCAGTTTTATATCCAAATTTAAACGCCTTTAAAAAGGCGTTTAATATACTTATATTTATCAGTAATAGTTATAAATTTAACAAAACCTAGAAAAATGCGTTTTATCTATATGATATTGTTTTAAGTTTTAGTGCTGATTTTTGGGGGTTAAAAGTATGCGGTATAGATTAAATAAAGAAAAAATAGCCAAATCGACTTAGAAAGCATACTTAAAAATGATATATTTAAGCTTAGTTTTAATCTTTTTTGCTTTCAAAATTGATGATTATAATACTTGATAATAACAATACCGCTTTTAATATCGATATTATGATGGAGTTGGACGCTGAAGTGCTTTGCAAAATCTATTTAAAAACGGAACATTATATACACAGAAAGATTTAGGATACAACAACGATTTTAATTCTAAAAATGCAGTAGCAATTTCCACTTTAGCTATACTGGCTTACTACTACAGATACAAAAACACAATCAATAAAATTTATCTTCATTTAAAAATTATTATTATTTAAAGATTATAATTTTTAAATAATAAATTTTATTAATAAAGGAAAAATATGGCAAACTTATTAAACACTGCTAGTGGTAATCCAATAGCTGACAACCAAAATAGTTTAACAGCAGGTGCTAGGGGGCCTGTTTTACTTCAAGATTATCAATTGATTGAGAAACTTGCATTCCAAAACAGAGAGAGAATCCCAGAAAGAACCGTCCATGCCAAAGGTAGTGGAGCTTATGGTGAGCTAGAGATCACAGAGGATATATCTAAATTTACAAAGGCTTCTGTTTTACAAAAAGGCGAAAAAACCAAACTTTTCATCCGTTTTTCAACAGTTGCTGGTGAGGCTGGTGCGGCTGATGCTGAAAGAGATGTGCGTGGATTTGCTATCAAATTTTATACAAAAGAGGGCAACTGGGATCTAGTAGGAAATAACACACCGACATTTTTCATAAAAGATGGTATGAAATTCCCAGACTTTATTCATACTCAAAAAAGAGATCCAAAAACTCATCTAAGATCAAATAACGCAGCGTGGGACTTCTGGACTTTAAACCCTGAAACATTACACCAAGTAACTATCCTTATGAGCGATCGTGGAATTCCTGCTAGCTATCGTCATATGCACGGATTTGGCTCTCATACTTATAGTCTTATAAATGATAAAGGTGAGAGATTTTGGGTTAAATTTCACTTCAAAACTCGCCAAGGTATCAAAAATCTAACAAACGAAGAAGCGGCTAAAATAATAGCAAAAGATAGAGAGAGCCACCAAAGAGACCTATATGAAGCGATTGATAAAGGAGACTTTCCAAAATGGGATTTTAAAATTCAAATTATGAGCGAAGAACAAGCAAATAATGCTAAATTTAATCCATTTGACCTAACCAAAATTTGGCCACACAAAGACTATCCACTAATACCAGTTGGTGTGATGACTTTAAATAAAAATCCTGAAAATTACTTTAACGAAGTAGAGCAAGCAGCATTTAGCCCAAGCAATATAGTCCCAGGTATCGGATATAGCCCAGATAGAATGCTACAAGCTAGAATTTTCAGCTATCCAGATGCTCAAAGATATAGAATAGGCGTGCATTATCAACAATTAGCAGTCAATAAACCAGTCGTAGAAGTTAATAACTACTATGTTGGCGGTGCTATGAATAATGGTAGCTACAAACAAGAGCCACACGCTTATTATGAGCCAAATAGCTTTGGTGGGCCAGTAGAGAGTGCTAAATTTGCTGAGCCTGATCTAGCGATCGGCGATGTGGCGCAAAAATTTAACCATAGAGAGTATTATGCTGATTACTACACAGATCCAAGAGCCTTATACAAGATACTTCCAGCTGATGAAAAAAATAGACTTTACTCAAATATTGCTGAGAGTATGGAAGGCGTAAAAGATGAGATAATCCAAAGAGCGATTTCTCACTTCGAGCAGATAGACCCAGAATACGCAAAAGGCGTTAAAGCGGCTTTGGCTAAATGATAAACCACTCCCTCATATTTGGGGGAGATATTGTAAATTTAAGTATCATAAAAATGGAATTTAAATTTACAATAAGGATAGAAAATGATAACACTAGAAGAAGAAAAAAGATACGAAGAGCTTTGCGGATATGCCTTTGATTTTGCTAGGCATAATGAGTGCAGTGAGCTTGAAAAGATGATAAACGCAGGACTTAATCCAAATTTAAAAAATCATAAAGGCGATAGTTTGCTTATGTTAGCAGCTTATAATGGATCATTTGAAACTACAAAAATGCTTATCCAAAAGGGTGCTAGAGTAGATGAGAGAAACGATAGAGGTCAAACTCCACTTGCTGGGGTATGCTTTAAAGGCAATCTTGAAATGACAAAACTTTTAGTCGAAAATGGCGCCGATATAGACGCAAATAACGGAATGGGGCTAACTCCATATAGTTTTGCTATAATGTTTGGTAGAAGTAAGATCGCTTCTTATTTACTAAGCAAAAGCAAAAAAAGAAGTATTTTAAAAATAATTAGCGCAAAATTTATTAAGCTTTTTAGTAAAAAAGCTAATTCGCAAGTAGCACTTTAATGCCTTATTTAAAGCCGTTTATGTGGCTTTAAATTCTTTACTTAATATTACGTTTTTTTAACTTATTTTCTATTTTAAGGAATATTTTTTGCTTATTATTTTTATCATATAGGAGTAAAAAATGCAAGTAAATAATGATGTTTTATTTGGTATGAGCTTAAGTAGTAATGTTTCATCAAAACAGAGCAGTGATGAAGATAATTATTTTGAAAAACTCTTAGAGAGTTTAAAACAAAGCAATAGCTCAGACAGCGATATTACAAGCATCACAGACACAGAAGAGTTTGCAAACAAACTAAGTGAGCTTGGATCTGCTGCGTTTCTTATGGCTTTTAATCTAGAAAAGATAGAAGCTAGATTAGAAGAAAAAAGAAAAGAGCTTATGTCAGCACTTGATGTAGAAAATTTAAGCGATGAAGGCAAAACAAAAGCACTTGATGGTATAGAAAAAGCTTTGGATAATTATAAAAAAGAGCTACTTGAAAAGCTTCGTATCAAAGAACTAGCAGAGCAAAAAGAGAATAAAAACCTAGAAAAAGGAAGTTTAAAATCCCTTTTATATAGTATATAAAGTGTTTTGGCATATCGATGGATATGCCAAATTTACTCTAGCAAGAGTAGCAGGTCTTAAACTCAAATGGAGTTGGTCTTTGCTCATAAGGCCATACTTGAGTTTCAAATTTATAATGTTGATATGTATCTATAAATAACTCGCTCATTACGCCACTTAGGTATTTGTTGTCACGAATGACCGCTTCAAGACTACCTCTTAGAGTGTGAGGAAGTTGCTCAATGCCACGCTCTCTGATCTCATCAAGGGTTAGTTCAAACAGATCCTCATCCATAGGACCGACTGGTTCTATCTTGTTTTTTATACCATCAAGTCCGGCCATAAGCATAGCGCTAAATGCTAGATATGGACAAGCAGTACTATCAGGGAATCTAAATTCTGCTCTAACGCTTTTTTCACCTGCACCATAAGGAATACGACAACTTGCACTTCTGTTTTGGCAAGAGTAAGTTAGAATGCTTGGGGCTTCAAAGCCTGGGATCAATCTCTTATAGCTATTTGTGCTAGGATTTGTAAATGCAGCTACGCTTCTAGCGTGTTTTAAAACTCCTCCTATATACCAACGAGCTATATCGCTAAGGTTTGCGTATTCGCCTGCTTTATAAAATAAATTTTTACCATCTTTCCATATACTTTGATGTACGTGCATACCGCTTCCATTATCGCCATAAAGTGGTTTTGGCATAAATGTAGCTGTTTTGCCATTTAAATGAGCTACCATTTTTACTACGTATTTATAAATTTGAACATTATCCGCAGCTTCTACAAGAGTACCGAATTTGACGCCTATCTCGCCTTGTCCTTGAGCGACTTCATGATGAACTACGAAAGTCTCAAGCCCGACTTGCTCAAGTACATTTACCATTTCAGCTCTTAGATCAACCATACTATCTACTGGTTGAACAGGAAAATATCCACCTTTTGCACGTGGGCGGTGACCAGTATTGTAGCCATCGCTATACTCTTTAGAGTCATTCCATTCGCCTTCTTCGGTATCTACTTCATACATTGCGCAGTTTTGTTTGTCGATGATACGAACATTATCAAATACGAAGAATTCATTTTCAGGGCCAAAATAAGCAACGTCGCCTATACCGCTATCCCTTAGGTATTGTGACGCTTTTTTAGCTATGCTTCTAGGGCATTTTTCGTATAATTCACCTTTGTATATATCATAAACATCGCATATTACTATGATAGTGGTATCAGCAGTAAATGGATCTAAAAACGCAGTCTCTACGTCTGGTTTTAGCATCATATCTGATTTATGGATCGGTTGCCAAGCTTCTATTGAGCTACCATCAAATGGAAGTCCGTTAAATGAATCTTCGCTCACGGCTTTTATATTATAAGATACGTGATGCCAAGTTCCTTTTAGATCCGTAAAACGAAAATCTACAAATTTGACTTCATTTTCTTTACAAAATTCGAAAAATTCCTTTACATTATTTACAAATTTGCCCATATCGGCTCCTTTAAAATTTAGATTTTGGAAATTATACCATAAAATTTAAATTTTAAGCTTAGTTTTATATTAAAAATATAGTCTTTTTTAAATTTCAATCATTTGTCTATCTCTATTTACAAAAATTGCAGCCTCGCTAAATCCAAATTCTTTTGCTTTTTCCATACTTTTATCCATATTTTGTCCTACTTGAGCTACTTCGTGAGCGTCACTTGAAAAGGTTATAGGTATGTTAAACTCAGCTAACATTTCTAAGATATCATCGCTAGGATATAGCTCATTTGCTGGTTTTCTATATCCTGCGCTGTTTAATTCGACTACTAAATTTGCTTTTTTTATCTCTTTTATGGCATTTTTTGCTATGCTTTTTATCTCTTTTGTCGGTTTAAAATTAAATACTTTTATAAGATCTATATGACCTACTATATCAAATTTTCCGGATTTTGCTAAATTTTCTATAGCATTAAAATACTGCTCCCAAATTTGGTTTATATCCTTGTTTTTGTACTCGCCTATAAACTCTGGATTATCAAACCCCCAACCATTTAAAAAATGCACTGAGCCTATGAGATGATCGCACTTTACGCTAAGAACTCTTTCATCCATAAATCCTTCTAAAAAATCAACTTCATAGCCAAATAATACTTCCATTTTTCCATCAAATTTAGCCTTGACTTCATCTATCATCTGTTTATAAAGCGACATTTGTTCAAATTTCATTCTGTATTTTTCATCGAATTTCATAGGATTGTGATCGCTAAATCCATAGTATTTACAACCCATTTCATAGGCTTTTTTGGCATATTGTAGTGGCGTACCTGAAGCGTGATTACAAAGTTTGGTGTGATTGTGTAAGTCTATTAACATCTTTACTCCTTCTGTGATATTTTAACAAATTTAGGTTAAAATAATTTATTACCTATTATTATAGATAAATATCGATAAATTACTAGAAAAAATATTAATGTTGTAATTCAATTTTTAGATAATTTAAGCTAGAATATGCAAATTAAGTTTTAGGAGTTTCTTATGACGCAAGAAGAGTTAGACGCTTTGATGGCTGATGGCCTAGAAGACGAGCAAAGCGCCGATATACAAAGCAAATCAAATTTAGATGAGAGCTTAGATACACAAGGTGACACCCAAGAGATCATAGAAGAAGAGTCTAAAGATAGTGAGCCTTTGGAAGAAAAATCGCAAAAAAAAGAAGAATCTTTTGATGAAAATAAAAACTATAGAGTAACTTCAACTGCAGCGTGGCCGCCTCCGCCTCCTACTGATGATCACAAAATGGTTAAACAACTAGACGATGTGACAAAAGATAGCGAAGAAAAAGCTACTCAAATGTTTGATAAGCTAGAGTCCATAAACAACTTCTTTATGGATGCTGAGAATATCTGCAATGATGCAAAAGAACTAAATGATAAAAATATAGAAGTATTTGAAAAACTAACGGCTAAGTTTCCAAATGTTGCAACGTTTTCAGATATGTTAAGGTCAAACAAAGAGCTAGGAAACAAATTTGATGATATCATAAGTAACTTACAAATGGGTCAAGATGAAGTCATGATGACTATGGATATGATGCAATATCAAGATATACATCGTCAAAAAATAGAACGCGTTATAAATGTTATGAGAGCTCTTAGCAAATATATGAATAGTCTGTTTGAGGGCAAAATTGAAGATGAAAAACGTGTAGGTTCTGCTATACATATCAAGGGTGATACTACTACTGAAAACGTAGTTAGTAACGAAGATATAGAAGCCCTCATAGAAAGCTTGGGTAAAAAGTGAAAAGACCAGAGCTTCTAAGCCCAGCCGGAAATTTGACAAAACTTCAAATAGCCTTGGCTTATGGTGCAGACGCCGTCTATGCTAGCGTAGGTAGTTTTTCACTTCGTCAAAGAAGCGCTAAGGAATTTAATCTAGAAAGTTTTGAAGAGGGCGTAAGACTAGCTCATAAACATAATGCTAAATTTTATGCTACAATAAATGGATTTCCATTTAATGGACAAATCGAGCCTTTAAAGCGTCATATCAAAACTATAGCTGAATTTGGTGTAGATGCCTTTATAATCGCAACCCCTGGAGTTATGAGTCTAGCTAAAGAGTTGGCTAGTAATGTAGAAGTTCATCTTTCGACTCAAGCAAATGTTATGAACTATCTTGATGCTGAAATTTATCATAAAATGGGAGCTAGTCGCATAGTCGCTGCTAGAGAGATGAGCTTAAAAGACGCAGTTTTGATAAAAGAAAAAATTCCAAACCTTGAGATAGAAATTTTTTGTCATGGCTCTATGTGCTTTGCATATAGTGGCAGATGTCTGATCTCAGCTGTGCAAAGCGGACGACTAAGCAACCGCGGAAGTTGTGCAAATGATTGTAGATTTAAATATGAATTGTATGCTAAAAGCGAAGATAACGGAACACTTTTTAGACTAGAAGAAGATGAAAATGGGACTCATATAATGAACTCTAAAGATCTAAATTTAGCTACTCATATAGAAAAGATAATGGCAACTGGTGCAATAGATAGCCTAAAGATAGAAGGGCGTACAAAAAGCGAGTATTACGTTGCTTGCACGACAAGAACATATAAAATGGCAATTGAAGACGCGCTTAGCGGTAAATTTAATCCTAATTTGTATAAAGCTGAGCTAAACACACTTAAAAATCGTGGTTTTAGCGACGGATATCTGATACATAAACCTTATGAAAGAACAAATACTCAAAATCACGTTTCAAGCCTAGAAGAAGGAACTCATCAAGTCCATGCTATAAGCGAAGATGGAGAGTATTTTAAAACTAAATTTAAAATAACTCCTAATGCTACCTATGAGATATTTGCTCCGCTTAATTCAAAGATAAATTTAGGTCAAAATGAGCTTGGAATGGTTTATGAAAAAGAGGGCAGATATTTTATTGAATTTACAAAACTTATAAACAAAAAAGGTAAAGAATTTAGCGAGATTCATAGCGGAAACGAAAACGAGATAAAGCTTCCATTTAAGCTACCTGAGTTTAGTTTTTTAAGGAAAGAAATTTGATTTATAAAAGAGCGACTACTGAGTTTTTTAGGATCTTTAAATTTAAAAAAGGCAGTGTTTGCAAAAAACGTAGCTTTTTATAAAAATATTTTAATTTGTAAATACGGATTATAAGGAGAACTATGAAATTTGTTAGTATTATTATGGGAAGTAAGAGCGATTATGAGATCGTAAATGAAGCTGCTAAGATATTAGAAAGTTTTGGCGTTAAATTTGAGATGATTATCAGTTCGGCTCATAGAAGCCCAAAAAGAACTCACGACTATGTTATAGATGCCGATAAAAGAGGTGCCACAGTATTTATCTGCGCTGCTGGTATGGCAGCTCACCTTGCAGGAGCAGTAGCAGCAAATACAACTAAACCTGTTATCGGCGTACCTATGGGAGGATCTGCTGTAAATGGTGTGGACGCACTGTATTCGACTGTGCAAATGCCAGCAGGTATGCCTGTAGCAACTCTTGCTATAGGAAAAGCTGGAGCAAAAAATGCAGCTTATCTTGCTATGCAAATTTTAGCTTTAAATGATGAAAACTTAAATTCTAAATTATTAGAAGATAGAGAAAAACAAGCAAAAATACTAGAAGAAGACTCTAAAAAGATCGAAGTTTTACTTGGATAAAAAAGGATAAAAATGAAGACCTATCTTGAAATCGATGAATTTTGTAAGCTGGTTCATTTAAATCGTGATGTTGTAGATGATATGATACAAAGAGGCGCTCTTAAGACAAAAAATGAAAACGATAAAATATATATCGAGGCAAACGAAGGAACGATGAGTATAGTTCCTAGTTCAAATAGTGATGTTACTCTTAGCTTAAATCCTACTTTACCAGGAGAGAGTTTCGTTGAAAAAACCATAGGGACGATTTTAAATTTACATGAAAAAGTTTTAGACGCCAAAGATGAAACGCTTGAGGCTTTGCGAAATGAAAATAAATTTTTAAAAGAAGCGCTTTATTCTATGCAAGATCTTTATGATGAGGATAGAAAAACGGTAGAAACTCTTACAAATCAGCTAAAAATCGCTCAAGATGAAGTTGAGTTTTTAAAAAGAAAATATAAGCTTATGTGGAATAAAGCAGTAGAAAATTTCAAATCCTAAGCTATTGTAAATTTAAATTGACAAAGGAACTTTATGACTTTTAGTGAGATAATACTTACATTACAAACTTATTGGCATGAACAAGGTTGCATCATAGTTCAGCCATATGATATGCCTGCTGGTGCGGGAACTTACCATCAAGCAACATTTTTAAGAAGTCTAGGGGATAAACCATGGAACGTAGCTTACGTAGCGCCGTCTCGTAGACCTACTGATGGAAGATATGGTGAAAATCCAAATCGCCTTGGGAGCTATTATCAGTTTCAAGTTATAATGAAACCAAGCCCTAAAAATATACAGGAGTTGTATTTAAAGAGTTTAGAGCGTTTAGGATTAGACGTAAATAAACACGATATTCGCTTTGTAGAAGACAACTGGGAAAGCCCAACTCTAGGTGCTTGGGGTCTTGGCTGGGAAGTTTGGCTTGATGGTATGGAAGTTACACAATTTACGTATTTTCAACAAGTAGGTGGCATACCTTGTGAGCTAGTTAGCGCAGAAGTTACTTATGGCATAGAGCGTTTGGCTATGTATTTGCAAGATAAACATAATGTGTATGATATAGTTTGGGATGAAAGAGATGGCAAAATCGTCACGTACGGCGACGTGCATAAACAAAGCGAATTTGAATTTAGCAAGTATAACTTCGAGATAGCAGATACTTCTATGCTTTTTAAACATTTTGATGATTACGCTAAAGAGTGTAAAATGATCTTAGAGCAAGGTTTAGCACTTCCTGCTTATGACTATTGTATGCTAGCAGCTCACACGTTTAACGTGCTTGATGCAAGAGGTGCTATAAGTGTCACTCAAAGGCAAGATTTTATACTAAAGATTAGAGAGCTTGCAAAAGGCTGCGCTATAGCCTATAAAGAGAGTTTGAATAAGTGAAAATATCTGAAATTTACTCACTTTTAGATAGTTTGGCGCCATTTAGTGATCAAGAGAGCTGGGACAACTCCGGGCTTTTGATCGGCTCTTTGAATGATAGTTTTGATGAGATAGTTTTAAGCCTTGATCTAGATACGAATTTGATAAAAAATGCCAAACAAAATACTCTTTTTATAACTCATCATCCATTGATATTTAAGGGTTTAAAGTCTATAAATCCTGATAAATTTCCATCAAATTTGATATCTTTGATGATAAAAAAAGAGATAAAACTTATATCTATGCATACGAATTTTGATCTGCACTTACTAAATAGATATGTTTTAAGCGAAGTGCTTGGATATAAAGATTTTATAAAAGAGGGTTTTATACTTAAATTTAATGTAAATAAGAGCTTTGATGAGTTTGCAAATGAGATAAGATCTAAGCTAAAAATACCAAATTTAAGAGCAGTTAAAGCAAATTCTTTTATCAAAAATGCTGCTTTTTGCACTGGAAGTGGAGCTGATCTAATAGGTAGTTTTGAAGCTGATTGTTTTGTAAGCGGGGATTTTAAGTATCACACAGCTCTTGAAGCATTAGAAAATTCGTTAAGTTTAATAGATATGGGACACTTTGAGAGTGAGCGGTATTTTGGGGATTGTCTAGCGATCCACTTGCAAAAAAATGGACTTTTTGCTACAATCACAAATTCAATCAATCCATTTACATACTACGAAGGAAAATTATGAATCAATACCTCAAGCAGCTAGTTACTCTATCGCAAATAGATAAAAAGATAGATGGCTATGCCCCACGCATCGACGATATAAACAGAAGTTTAAATTTAAAAAAAGAAGAGATAGAATCCATAGATAATCAAATAAGCAACACTCTAAATGAAATATCTGAGTTAAAATCTCAAATAGATAGCACAAACGCTCATATATCAGAGTTTAATTTAAAATTAAAAGAAGTCGGTAAAAAAAGCGGTTCTGTAAAAACAGAAAAAGAGATCAAGGCTTTAAATTTAGAAGAAGATCTAGCAAAAGATCAGCTTGAAGCGGCGAATGAAGAGATAGCTAGACTAGAAAGAATCATAGAGACAAAAAAACTCTTTACTACAGAACTAAATGAAAAAAAAGATGCGCTAAATGCGACTCTTGAGGAGCTAGAGAAAGAAACTCTATCTAAGTTAAATGAGCTACAAAATGATAGAAATATGGTTTATGAGCAAAAAGATAAGCTTTTATTAGAAATGAATCAAAAAGTTCTTACTTTTTATGAAAAAATTCGTAAATGGGCTAAGAATACTGCCGTAGTTCCTGTAAAAAAACAAGCTTGTTATGGTTGCTTTATGAAGATAAATGATAAAACTTATGCAAATGTTATTAAGAGTGAAGATATAGTTACTTGCCCTCATTGCGGACGTATTTTATACAAAGATAGCGAGTGATCTATACATTTTTTTGTTTTATAGTCTTATGTGTAGTAGCGCCTTTTTTGGCTCTACTTTGTTTAAGATCGAAATTTAAGCGAAGTATTCCTGCGAGATTTTTTTTAAAAAACAATCCAAAATTTAAAAGTTCAAAATATCATTTTCATGCCTGTAGTTTAGGCGAGGTTTCTAGCATAGAACCTATCGTAAAAGCTTTAGGAGATGCTAGAATTTCTGTTATCACGCAAACTGGTTTTAACAAAGCAATGAGTATTACTAAAAACGTACGTTTTTTACCATTTGAATGTTTTTTACCATTTTGGTTTAGTAAATGCGATACTCTTATAGTTTTTGAAGCTGAGCTTTGGCTAAATTTATTTAAATTTGCAAAAATAAATGGAGCTAGAACCATTCTTTTAAATGCGAGGATAAGCGATAAATCGTATAAATCTTATCTTAGATTTAGATTTTATTATAGATATCTATTTTCTTATGTTGATCTAGTTTTAGCACAGAGTGATGACGACAAGACTAGACTTGAAAGTCTAGGTGCGAAAAATGTAAAGGTAGTAGGAAATATAAAATCAACAAAACTTCCTAAGCCTACAAAAAACTATGCAAAGCATTTTGAGCGTTCTATCATCATAGCAAGCAGTCATGAAAATGAAGAAAAAAAAATACTTCAAAACTTAAATTTAAAAGATGGCGATCAGCTATTTATAGCTCCAAGACATCCTGAGAGATTTGGTAAAGTAGATGTTTTAGCTAAAGATTTCGCTTCTAAATTTGGATTTAGCTATGAAAAGTTTAGCCAAAATTTAGAGTTTAAAAGTAGGGTTGTATTGGTTGATGCTTTGGGAGAATTGGTAAATTTATATCAAATTTGCGATATTGTTATTTTATGCGGTAGTTTTGAGCCGGGTATCGGTGGGCATAATGCGATAGAAGCAGCGCAGTTTGGCTGTAAAATCATAAGCGGTAAATTTATAGATAATCAAAAATCTCTTTATGCTAGTATTGATGGTATAAATTTGGCTGATTATAGTGATATTTCTATGCTTTTAGACTCAAATTTAAAGAGTTCTAGCATAAGAAATCCGGCAAATTTTGATGAGATTTTAAAAGAGTTAAAAGGTGAAAAATGAAAGAAGAAAAAGCGTATAAACTACTTGCAAAACAAGAGGGAATTTCAAATAATGAAGCAAAAGATCTAATCGATGCTGGACTAGTGAGTGCTAGAGGAATGAAAGTAGTTTTAGCTAGAGGCTTAGTGAGCGAAACTACAGAATTTAAGGTTTTAAGATTTCCTAAACCGGTTAAGATTTTTGAAGATGAAAATATAGTAGTGATCAATAAGCCGCCATTTATGACAAGCGAAAAAGTGGCTAGCGAGTTTAAATATCCTCTTTTAAATAGACTAGATAAAGAGACGAGCGGAGTTGTTTTGCTGTATAAAAATGAAGAATTTAGACAAGTCGCCATAAAAGAGTTTGCTGCAAATAAAGTAGAAAAAGTGTATTTAGCTATCGTAAAAGGCATCGTTGTGGAGGATTTTAGCGTAGAACTTCCTATTACGACTATAAAAACAAAAAGTGGTGCATTTTCTAAGATAGATTTAAGCAGAGGCAAAACTGCGATAACTCACGTAAGTCCGCTTATGGTAGAAGGAAAGAAATCTCTCATAAAAATAGCCATAGAAACAGGGCGTACTCATCAGATCAGATGTCATTTATCTCACGTCGGTTATGGTGTTGTGGGAGATGAAAAGTATGCAAAAAGCACCGCAAATAGAATGTATTTACATAGCTATGAAACTTCATTGCTTGGATATAAATTTAGAGCTCATTTAGATAGAAGCTTTTGTGCTTATAGCTTTGAGCCGCCAAAAGAGTTTATGCATAAATAATTCCATTTGATTATTAATTTTTAAAATTAAGTAATATTAAAGAGCAAAAATAGCATAATTGCACGTAATATTTTTTAAAAAAGGATAATAATGAATTTAAAATCACTATTAGCAGTAGCGTCGCTTGCGTGCGTGGCTTGGGGGCATTTTGGCGTGGTAATTCCATCAAATTCTACTATAGATGAGCCATCTCATGCCAAAGAAAAAATTACATATAAATTTACTCATCCATTTGAGAGCATGATGATGAATTTAGATAAGCCAGTTGAAGCTGGAGTTTTTGTTGGTGGCAAAAAAGAGCTAATCTCAAATTTAAGCGAAAAAAAAGATGGCAAAATGAGCTATTACGAAGCTCAATACAATATTAAAGAGCCTGGAATGTATCAATTTTATATGGATCCAAAACCATATTTTGAGCCTGCTGAAAATATCTTTATAAGACACATTACCAAAACTATAGTAAATGCCTATGGATACGGCGAAGGCTGGGATGAGCCAATAGGGCTAAAAACTGAGATTATCCCGCTTACTAGACCTTATGCGCTTTATAAAGGAAATATCTTTTCAGGCAAGGTCTTATACAAAGGCAAACCGGCTAAAAACACTATCGTTGAAGTAGAATATTTAAATTTAAAAGGACTAAAGGCTCCTGGCGAGGACTATATAACTCAAGAAGTCAAAACTAATGAGCTTGGGGAGTTTAGCTTTGCTATGCCCCTTGCTGGTTGGTGGGGATTTTCTGCTTTGAATGAAGATGATGAAAAAATCAAAAAAGATGGCAAAGAGTATCCTGTAGAGATCGGCGCAGTCATCTGGGTAGAGACTAAGGATTATGAATAATGCATATTAGCGAAGGGGTTTTAAAGCCTGAAATTATTATCCCGGCGGCGGTTGTAGCTGGGGTTTGGGTGGCTTATCTTGTCTATAAATTAAATTTCAAAGATATCCCTAAAATCGCCTGTATGAGCGCTATATTTTTTGTGGCATCCTTTATACATATCCCCCTTGGGCCGACATCGATACATTTGATATTAGGTGGCTTGGTGGGTGCATTCTTGGGCGTAAATGCGATTATAGCGATATTTGTGGGGCTTTTGCTTCAAGCTCTATTTTTTGGCTATGGTGGAATTAGCGTTTTGGGGGTGAATTTGCTGATGATAGCGGTGCCTACGATATTTGCTAGGTATTTTGTCAAACTATCTTTTAAAGAGCAAAAATATCAAAAAATCTATCAATATATATGCTGGTTTTTAGTCGGTTTCATCCCGCTTTTATGCTCATCGCTTATTTTAAGTGGGGTTTTGGTCTTAAATGGCAAGGAGTTTTTGGCTATATCTGGGCTTGCTTTGGCAGCGAATTTCCCACTAATGATAGTTGAGGGGATAATAAGCCTATTTGCTATAAGTTTTATTTATAGAGTTAATAAGGAGCTTTTAAATTGATAAGGCTAATTTTGATACTGCTTTGTGGTGTGAGTTTGCAAGCTCACTCTTTGAAGGTTTTTGCTAGTCAAGATGGCGATTTTGTGGTGATTAAGAGCTATTTTTATGGGAATTCGCCTTGTAGAAATTGTAATGTCGATATCATCAAAGATGATAAAATCATACAAAATACCAAAACTGATGAAAATGGCGTTGCTAGGCTTAAACTAATAGCAAATGAATTTGATATCTTAGTTGATGGCTCTTTGGCTCATGAGAAGAGAATTTCATTTTCTACTGATACCAAAATAGCTATAGAAGATGATAATCAAATTTCTAAGATTATCTATAGTTTGATTGCTATTATTTTGATTTTTGGGATATTATATCTGATTAAAAGAAAATGATAAATCCATCTATCTCTATAGCGTGTTTTGCGGTTTTTAGCTTTTTTGTGGCTCTTAGTGGGGAGATATATTTGACTCACTTTTTGCCACTTATATTTTTGGGCTTAATCAAATTTAGATATATTTTTGAGATTTTAAAACGGCTTGTTTTTTTGAATTTTTTCATTATTTTGGTCGTTATAAGTGTGCTTTTAGCAGATAATTTAAATTTAGCTTTACTTATATTTGCTAGGTCAAATTTGATTATTTTATTTGGACTTTTGTCGTTTCATAAGCTTAACTCATATAGCATAGCACTAGGCATTTCAGGGCTTGGTATGGGTAATAAAATTAGCTATTTATTCTATTTTTGTGTTAGGTTTATAGAGATAGGCAAGATTGATTTTTACAAATTTAAACGCACTTTAAAAGCTAGAAATTTCAAGCACAAAACTTCGATTTTTGTATATCAAACATATGCGAATTTAGTAGCAATGCTATTTTTAAGTGCGTTTAAAAAATCACAAATGTTAGAAAAAACAATGCTAGCTAGGGGATTTGATGGGAAATTTTATAAATTTAAAAATAGCATTAAATTTGGATTTTGCGATATTTTGCTTATAATTTTGGTTTTAATCGCACTGATTTTAAGGCAAGGAGTATTGATTTGAGCTGTTCTGTAACGCTAAAAAATATAAAAGCTAAAATAGCAAATAGGGTTTTGTTTGAAAATTTAAATTTAAATCTTTCACACAAAGAAAAGATCGCTATCATAGGTCAAAATGGCTCTGGCAAATCAACCCTACTTGAGATAATCGGCGGTCTTAAGATGCCTTGTGATGGTAGTGTGGAGATATTTCACGAGCCTATGAGAGAGCTAAATGAGTTTGAAAAATATAGAAATTTAATAGGCTTTTTGTTTCAAAATAGCGATGATCAATTTATCGCTCCAAGTGTTATTGAAGATGTGGCTTTTAGCCTTTTGGCAAGGGGTGTAAGCAAAAATGAAGCAAGAAAAAGAGCTGAGTTTATGCTAGCAGAACTTGGGATTTCGCACTTAAGAGATGAGATAGTATTTTATCTCTCTGGTGGTGAAAAAAAGCTTGTGGCATTAGCTGGGGTCTTGATAACCGAGCCTAAAATTCTATTACTTGATGAGCCTACAACTGCGCTTGATTATGATATGCAAATCAAAGTAGCAAATATCCTTGGTAGCTTAGATATCGCTCAAATCATCGTTTCACACGATAAGGAATTTATAAATAAGGTAGTAGATAAGGTATATTTTTTAAATCAAAATGGACTAAGCTTGGAGGCTTAGCCCATTTCATATCACTTTTTCTTAAATGGGCAACTCTGTTTGCCTAATACTCTGTATATTGGGCAAAAGCCTATTAATCCTATTATGAGTGGCACCAAACCTAGCAAAGCCCACCAACTAGCATAGAAATACCATACTCCAACTATCACCAAAATACCGATTACAACTCTTAAAACTCTTTCAAATTTAGACATATTTACCCCTTAATATTTGTATAATTATAGCTGAATTTTTAAATTTTATCTGTGATGAATAGCTATAGTAAAACTTATGAGTATTATTATAAAAAACAAAACATTAAGAAAGATTGTTGGGGCTATTGATGAGTAAAAATGAACAAAAATGGGTGAAATAGGCATACGCAAAGATGAAAACATTAGTAAAATATGATTGCAAAAAATTAAAAAATAAAAATATAGAATTGGAGCTTTAATGAGATTATTTATAGCAGAAAAACCTGAACTTGCAAGAGCCATAACCTCTGGTATAGATAGTAAATTTGATAAAAAGTCAGATCATATAGTAGCTGGTGGCGATATTATCACTTGGGCTTTTGGACACATACTAGAGTTATGCGAACCAAACGAGTATGATGAAAAATATAATAACTGGAATTTGGTTGATTTGCCTTTTGAAATTAATAACTTCAAATACAAACCAAAAGAAAAATCAAAAGCTCAATTAAAAGCTATCATCAAGCTTATTAATGATAATCAAATTACTGAGATTATCAATTGCGGTGATTATGATGAAGAGGGTCAAATTCTAATCGATGAGATTATTATCTATTCTAAAACTAATAAACCAATTAAAAGAATGTTACTTCAAGATATCACCGAAGCTGGTATCAAAAAATCTTTAAAAGATTTAAAGCCAAATCCAAATTTCTTTGCAACAACCTTTAAAACCTTTCCTAAACTCTAAGCTTCTATTCTCTGGAATTCTCTCTTAAATTATTGCCATACCACTAAATTCAAATTTTCTAAAAAAGTTACAAAAAGCACCAAATAATCCTTATTATCTTTAATAAAATCATATTTAAGCAAAAAATAGGGGGGGGGTATAAAATAAATGGTTTATTTAATTTTTAAGGAGTAAGAATGAAATTATCTCTTATTGTATCAAGAGCAATATTTGGTCTAGGAGTGTTAGGGAGTGTGAGTATTTGCGCACAAGATATTAAGATTAATTCATCTAGCGAGATTCCCACATATTTTGATATTGATCAAAACGAAAATCTTAGTATAAAAGATGACTATAAAAATGGAGATTTAACCATTAATATGGCTTATGAAAACAGCGATTTAAACGAAGGTGTAGCAAGTGAAAAAAACCAAGATAAAAATAAATTAAACATTGATTTAGGGGAAAATAATCTAATCTTTAAATCTACTAATGCTAATCCAAAACTTTCCAATTATATCGGAAATGTGAATTTCACTGCTAAAACTATCACACTAGAAGATATGCACTTACAAGCTCTCCATAACGGCAGTGTGATTAATGGTGATACTACTATAAGTGGAAAGACAGATGTATTTACTAATAATAATGGTGAAATTACAATCAATAGAAGCTCTGATGAATTTGGTTCAGTGGTAACTGTAGCTACAAATATACCCGCTTTAGATACATTCAATGGTTCTTTAACTATTAATGGAAATTTTAATGCAGATAAAACTTATTTTAATGGTTTTAATGTTGGAAAAAACTATTTAAATTTTAATATTAATGGCGAAGCAAACATTAAAAATTCTGTAATTTCTGTAGGAAATACTAGCCTAAATAGTCTCGTGCTAGATAGATTCGTTTTTGCAAGTGCAGATAAATTTAATAGTGATATAACTACAAGCAATGTAGCAAGTGGGACAGTCATAAAACGTGCAAGTGAATTGATTAGCGATAAAAATCTTGTAGATGATTTTATAAAAGAGCAAAATCATTCTTATTTTACTCCTATGGATGCGAAAGATTTTACAGATTATAAGCTAAGTGTAGATAAAAGCAATGGCAAAGAATCTTTAATTGTTAGCGGTGGCTTTAGTGATAAGATTTCTGATACGAAAGCATTGTTACAATTTGAGATTGATTATCTAAAAGCTGCAGCTAAGGAATCTGATTTAAGCGCCCAAGATGCTAATGGGCTACTTCAAGCAAAAGAAAACGCAACAGAGATTGAAAAGAAAGTTGTAGAGGATTTCAATAAGCAAATACAAGCCAAACAAGAGATTATTGATAAAATTAATAGCAGTGGCGGCGAAGATTCTGTAAGCACTGAAGATAAAATGGGCGCAATGGGGATAGAGGTTACTGATACCACAAAATATATCTTTGAGAATACAAAAAATTCTAATGGAGCGCAAAAGAACAACTACATCGCACTTCTCACAACAGGCACTATGGGTGGTGCTACAAACACTGCTAAAACAGCAGATTCTATGCAAACTTCTGGCAACCTAAACGAAGCACAAGGTATCTTTGATAGTTTGATTAACTCTAATATTAATGCTAAAGTGGGTATAGATGCAATCACAAATAAAGACTTCTTTAAAGATGTAAGAGAAAGCGCAAAAAATAGCACAGATATTCTAAATAACACTAGTTCTGCAAATGGTGCTATAAATATCTCTAATGATATGGCTCTAGGTGACAGAATAGCTAGAATTAATAATCCATATAGTGAAGTAAGATTTGCTAATGTGCTTAAATCTAGCCTTTTGGCAAACAGCACAAATATAGCAAGTGACGCTATCTATGACTATTATGGCACAAAAACTTATAAAGATAGTGTATGGGCAAATACTTTTGGTGGAGCAAATATAATCGATGGAGAAAGTGGAGGATTGTATGGAATAAGCATAGGTGCAGATAAAGAATTTAATGAAAATTTACTTTTAGGAATCTATGCCACTTATGCAAATTCTAAAATCAAAGATAAGCTAAGCGTTCAAGAATCAGATAATTATCAACTAGGTATTTATAGCTCTTATAGATTTAATTATTCTTGGGAATTAAATTCTAAACTCTATGGACAAATAGGAGATACAAAGCAAGATATTAATTTAGCAGGAAGTTTAAGTAATGCTGATTTTAACAGAAGATTTGTAGGATTAAATACAAATATAGGTAAAGTATTTAATTTAGAAAATGATCTGTTTTTAAAGCCATTTGTAGGAGTGAATTACTACTATAGCTATACGCCTAATTACACAGAGACAGGTGCTGTATCAAAAAATGTAGAATCTAATACTAATAACTCTTTGAGTTTAGAATTAGGATTAGAATCTAGAAAATATTTTAATGAAAACTCTTATTTATTTATAACTCCAAAGATTGAACAATATGTAGTTAATAATGGAGAGGATTATGTAGCTAGCTTTGTAGGTTCTAATACTTCTTTTTCTATTAAAGGAGAAGAGAAGAAAAAGACTTATGGACAATTAATTGTAGGAGGAAATGTCTCTTTAAATGATAGACTAAGTTTAGATGTAGGGATTGGAGCTAAACAAATCTTAGCAGGAAAAGTAGATTCTAAAAATGAAACTTACTTAAGTGGAAATGTTGGGATAAAATATAAGTTTTAAAAGTTACTAGCTAGAAATTAAAGATAATTTCTTTCTAGCTAGTTTGGAGGTTTAAAAAATAAGAGAAAACCAAAACACAATAAGCAAAAATAAATCATTTAAAAAAATAAGGAGAATCTCTTAGGATTAAGAGATTCTCTTCTCCTTAATATGAATTTCATTTATTTGTTATTTCTTTATTTAATGGTTTTATTATGGTTGTGTTACCATCTTGCCATCTATTTTACTTTAAATTATAAAAACTCCATCACAAACACTTTATAAAAAAAATCACAAAAAATACCAAATTTTACAAAGATATACGCTTAATTGACAATATATATTTTAAAATATAATGCAAAAATAAAATCATAAAGGCAAAAACTGATGGAAATTGAAAGTAGAATCTGGGTTAAAGAAAAAGGGAAAAATATAGTCTCTAGTGAGCTTGGTAGGCAATTATATAGTGTAGCACCAGAAATTTTAACTAGTGTAGATTTGACTGCTTTATGGTTTGAAGAACAAAAAGAGATAAGTATCGGCACAAAAAGCAAAGATGATTTTTTGCTTGGAGTAAAACAAGTTGTAAGAGATGAGATTAATAGATTAAAAGAAGGAAATTTCAAAATGAATTTAGCAAATAACGAAACACATAAATGTCCTAAATGTCAAAACGGCTTTTTACAAAAGCAAAAAGTCACTAGCAAAGCTGGAAAAGACTATTTTTGGTGGCTAATTTATTAAAAATAAATAAAGGATATGAGACTATCGCCACACCAAACGGCTCTATTTTTACAAAGTAGAGGCTATGAAGTAGATAAATTTTACAAATTTAAAATACGACCTAATGAGAAAATATCTTCTGCTAGTATCCATAAAGATGGCAAAATTCACGATTTTGGGACTGGTTGGCACGGGGATATTATTGATTTTATGGTTGCTTTTGAAAATCTTAGTAAAAAAGAAGCATTTGCTATAGCAAAAAGCTTTACAAATCAGTCTATAAACAATATTTTCAAGCCTAATAACACTCAAACTCACACTCAAACCGCTAAATGCTTTGAAAGAGATGAAGTTTTAGAGAAATTTCAAGCTTATAAAGTTAATAGAGACTTAAATCAAGCTAGATTTAAAGAGTTAGTAAATCAAACTATACATACTGCTAATAACAATGGATTAAATCAGCAACTTAAGGAGTTGCTAGGATAGCAAAAGAGATAGAATTACAATGCCTATAATAGATAGTGATGGAAATGTAGCAAATTTCTGGGCTTATAATCCTAATTATAAAGAGTATAAAGTTTTATTTGAAAAAAATAGACCAAGAGAGATATTTAACATACAAATTTTAAACAAAACAAGAAAAGATGAATTAATCTATATATGCGAATGAGAGAAAGATGCATTAAACGCAATTAATTTAGGTATTAATGCTATTGGTATGCCAAGTGCTAATTATAAGATAAAAGATAAAGATTTAAATTTATTTAAAGATAGAAGAATATGTATAGTTTTTGATGTAGATGAAAGTGGGAGAAATGGAGCAATAGCATTAAAAAATCAATCACTAACCAATCAAGTTCGAATACTTAATTTAGAGATTTTAGCCAAAGAGATAAAAAATGAACCGATAAAAAGGGGATATGATTTTAGCGATTATGTCAAAGATAGACAAGATATTTTATATAAAAATATGAAGGTTGATCTAAATAGATAAATGGCGTAATTTCTTAATTATTTAATAATTAATTAAAAATAATTCAATAATTGACTAATTAAATTTATTTATTAATCTATAATTAATTTATTAATATTTTAGAAATATTTTAAAGCAAATATTATCAGATGAGCGTAATGACTATTGCAATTATAAATGAAAAAGGTGGCAGTGGCAAGACAACACTAAGTCTTAATCTAAGTGCTAGAATAGCCATAGATGGAGACAAAACATTACTTATAGATGCTGATCCGCAAAATTCAACTTCTGTTTTTTGCGAAAATAGAGTTGCAAATGGTATTGAACAACTATTTTCTACAATGTCTAAAACAGGAGAGAGCTTAGGCAGTGATCTTAAACTTATTAAATTAAGTTGTGATAGTATAATCATAGATACCGGTGATAGAGATAGCAAAGAGATGAGAAAAGCGATTTTATACTCTGATGTTGTTATTATACCAACAACTGCTTCATCTCTGGATACAAAAGTTATAAATTATATGGTTGAGATTGTAAAAAGCGCTAAAGATTTTAATGAAAATTTATTAACTTATATAGTCGTAAATAAGGCTACTACAAATAAATTTTTATCAAATGAGCTTGATATGTTAAAATCTGAGCTAAACGATATAATAGGTGAAAATCAAGATATATTTTTATTAAATCATCAAATTTCACAAAGAGTATCGTATAAAAGAGCCATTAATAGTGGCTTATCAATCAGCGAGTATAGTGATGAAAAGGCAAAAAACGAATTTGAATGCTTTTATAAAGAATTTGAAAAATCAATTAAATTAAATATAAAAAAATTTAGTTAAGAAATGATATATTATGGGCTTTAAAGATGAGAATGAATTTCTAAATTCAGCTAGGGGGGGGGATACTAATATTGCTCAAAAAAGAAAGACAATCCCAAATAAAGAAAGAATAGCAAATTTCAAAAGAAAAAAGATAATAACGATATATTTCACAGAAGAAGAGCACCACGATATCAACCAAACAGCATTTAATATGGGCTTTTCTGCTTCGGCTTTTATAAGATATGCTATAAAAGAGAAGCTAGATAGCATTAATCAAATAAAAGATTTGGGAGCTAAATACCAAATAAAGAGAGTAGAAAGCTTAAAAAAACTTATAAAAAAGGAGATAAAATAATTATGAAAAAAATATCAAATTTGGATTGGATAGAAAATCAAATCCGTTTAAATAAAGAAATAAGCACTGATGAATGCAAAGAAAAAATGGATTAAAATTTGCATTTATATATAGGGAAATTAAAAAGATATACCCAGATTGGTAATTTTTAAAATATGATGAAATATCGTGGTTTAACGCACCGACCATATTTGATGCTAAAGTAAATTTTATATATGAATTGCATATAAAAGGCAAGGTCATATGATATCAAAAATATTATCAATTATAAATGAAAAAAGGTAGTAGCGGTAAAAGCACACTAGCTATTAATTTAGCTATATATCAATCTATCATTAATAAACGAGATATAACTATAATTGATACAGATCCACAAAAAAGTATTGCAACATTTCAGTTTATAAGGAATGAAGAAAATCTTCCTAGAGCTTTTAAATATATCTACAAGCAAGGTGAAGATTTACTATGTTTTATACAGTAACTCACAATAATTTTTGAGCGATTTTGCTTTTATCTAAAATATTGAGCTATTTTAGATAAAGAGTATCTAGAAGAAAGCAGTAAAGATTTTAGCAAAAAAGCTTTATAATTTTTAGCCTCTTTACTCTAAAAAGGATATATATAATCTTTCTTTATTAGACCTACATTTTTAAGTCTGTGAAAAACAGCTTGCTTTGAAACTTCGAATTTTGAAGCAATAAGTAATATTGCTTCCGCCGCCTTTAAATCAGGTGTTGTTTTTCTACATTCTGCTATAAAATCTTCTATTTGTCGAAGAGGCATAAGTAGTCTTGCCGCAAATTGATTGGCTCTAGTTTCTATTCCACCATATGTATTGCTTCTATAAAGGGTTTCATAGCTATCAATAATAGGATTTTCTATGCTAGGTAAAATATCATTAGCTAAATGCCCTAATTCATGTGCCAATGTAAAACGCTGTCTATTTTCATTTTTGAGCGGATTTATCCAAATAATAGGTTCACCTTTTTCATCTACACTAATTTGACCTTCAGTTTCAATTTTATCAAGATCAAGATCTTTAACTACATTTATACCTAATTTTTGAGCAATTTCAAACGGATTGAATGGTGGTTCTTTCATTTTTAATAAATCTAGAATTTCATAAGGGGTTTTATCTTTTATCTCTTTATAGGTCATTCCAAACCTCCTATTTGTGATTTTTCTTGATCAATATCTATCAATGAAGATATTTTATCATTTATATGTAAATCGACCATTCTTTCAAATTCTTCCATAAATTCACTATTTTTTAGAATTTTATTTATAAAATCATTGCGTAATTTCTCATCTTCTATAATTTTATTCAAAAATACATCAGCTGTTTCTTTTATTAATCTTTGTTTATCACGGTTATAATGCACAGTAAGCCATATGGCAAGACAAGCTGTTGCTAAAGTAACAATAGCAACAATCCAACTTGTATAAGTTATATAAGAACTTGCAATAGCAATAATATCAGAATTGGTATAATTGTTTTCTATAATAAATCCTTAAATTATTTTAATTTTAAAGGTACTTTACCATATTTTTGCAAAATTAAATATTAAAGAGAGTATTTTTACTCTCTTAGTTTGCTAAAAATTCATAATCAAAAGCTCCTTACTTTCTTTTCTTTTTAAAACATTATTATTTAAAGAATACCTTACTTTTAACTCATTAAAATTAAAATCTTTATAAAGATTTCTTATACAATAGAAGGCAAATTTACAAAATCTATAAAATTTAAAGCGTGGCTTTGCTTTGAGTATATTATCGTATCAGGCGTAATGTCAAATGCTGGACTTAAATTCCAACTTTTTGTCTCTCTATCATATAAAACGCCGTGATTTTTTAAATGATCATCTGTATTACCAAATAAACCATTAAAAACCATTCTGCATTATTCTTTTTAATGGTAGTAGATTACTCAATAATAGAATTTTACATATAAACGAGTTGTTTTAAAAAGAACATATAAAATTTTTGTTTTACAATTTTGAATTTTTGATATTTTTTATAAAAATATAATACTCACCCCTTTTCATTTTTCTTTTTTATAAGAAAGGTCTCATGAACATTAACCCAATTTTAAAATATAATAAACAGCTAATTATATATTATATTAAGTTGATATTAAAGTGAATAATCCATAGATATAGTTAAATATGTATTTTATTAGGTCTAATTAATTTTAGTAAATATGTCGTGGTGCAAGTGGTAGAACGCCCGTGTTTGGAAGTTTATGCATAAATTATTAAAATTGTTCTGCGAGTGAGATATTGCTGGGAATACTCTGACTCTACAATTTACTCTGATACTTAGAAGGCGCTTGTGGAGTGCAAAATCCCATTATATGGTAACACTGGAGTTTGCAAAAATCAGATAAATAAAATTTAGAGTTTTTGGGAAAGCATAGATTAACTAAAGATTAAAAAGGAATTTTCTATCTTTATCTCAAAGAAAGTGAATTTAGATATAACACAAAAAATAGTAAGGAAAAAATCAAATTTGATTTATTTAACAAATAGGTTACTTATTGGGTTACTTTATAAATTTTATATTCATTAAATACTATATTTATATAACTGGCGATGATAAATCTAAATTTCTTTTTTAAATTTTAAATCCATTTTTTACTTGTTTTAAATGATAATTTTAAGAGTTTTTATAATCTTTTTTGAAGTATGCTTTTTATGTAATTATTTTGCTGTTTTTAGGACTTTATCCTATTTATTTTAAAATTGCTAAACTACAAATAGCTATTTACAATACAATTTTAATCCAAATTTCTCTAGCACTGAAGTGAATATTTGACCATTTTTTAATAATATAGCAAAAATTTACCATTTATTTATGCAAAATTTTAACCTATCTTTTTTCTAAAATATCATAGATATTATCTCTAAGCGGTGTGAAAATTTCATTTATATAAGTTTGATTGTTTAATAGTTGGCCGTATAAAGCACCAAATTTCGTATCATTGTAATTATCTGTCAAAATATCATTTAATTCATCATTATAAAGTTTTGTAAAGTCATTTTTATTATTATTTTTTGCTCCGCTTTGTAGCTTGGCGCTATTTAGTAGTTTCTCAGAGATATTTATAATAGCTTGAATTTGCGAGTTTTCTTCCATATTTAGACTAAGATTATCGTTAATTTTTTTTATAATTATTGAGAGCATTTCTAGCTTGCTAGAATTAATCTTCATTGAGCCAAAGGCACTCATCTGCATCACTGGATCTGGTTTTATATTTTCTTTTGTGTGTGTTTGGTTTTTTAGTACTTGAACATTTATCACGCCTATATCTATATCTATATTTTCGCTACTTCTATTTACAAGCTGTCTTAGCAAAATATCTATAAAAACATATCTATTATTTAGCTGATCGCTAAAAGTATCACCAAAAATAATTTTCAAATGTAAAAATAAATTTTTGTAGTTTGTAAGCAACCCTTTGAACTCTATTTTATGCTTATCATCTAAATTATTTATCTGTTTTATTGCTTTTGTGAAATATGGCCTTATCATCGTTTGAGTATTATCATCTATATTAGAAATAGCATCTGCTACTATCTTTTCTTCAAGTGGCATTAAGATATTATATCCATCTATTTTTGCGCTAATGTCAAGTAAATCAGCCATATCAATGCCGTCTTTTAGCATAGTTTGCGTATAATAGGGCGCAAAACTCGCCATAATATCATCAAATTTATTTACAAAATCAAGCACAAAAGTAGTTTTATGCGGGAATTCTGGGCAAATTCTATTTAGCCTTGATAGTGTTTGGACGGCGGTTATTCCGCTAAGGGCTTTGATGACATACATTATACAAAGCTTATTTTGGTCAAATCCTGTTTGGTATTTATTTGCGACAAAAAGCACCCTTCGCTCATCTTTATTAAATTCGCTAGGCAAAGATGCTTCGCTTATGCCATTGATCCCGCTTTCGCTATACTCCACTCCATTAATTTCTTTTTGACCGCTAAAAGCTATTAAAGGTTTAAAATCATATCTCCCCACGCAATACTCGCAAAAAGCTTGATAATATCTTATCACGCTTTCTATATCCTCGCACACTACCATAGCTTTAGCCTTGCTGTTTAGCATATCGCTACCGATATTAGCAAAATGCTCAGCTATCACAGCTACACGGCTTTTTATGATATCGGTATTATGTTTGATTATATCTCTTATTTTGCGTTTTGCTTGGTTTTGTTCTACCTCTTTATCGCTGCTTTTTAATACTATGTTATAAAGAGTGCTGTATGTTGTATAGTTATCAAGTACATTTAGGATATATCCTTCTTCTATCGCTTGTTTCATAGAGTATAGATGAAAAGGTACAAACATGCCATTTATCTCTTTACCAAATATTTGTAAAGTACTTTCCTTTGGTGTAGCTGTAAAGCCAAAAAGGCTTATATTTTTGGGTTTATTCTCTGCGCCAAATTCAGCACTAAGAGTATCTATCAAAGCCTCCATATTAGACCCACTGGTGCTAGAGTGCGCTTCATCTATTATCACGGCGCATTTGGTGTCAAAATTTTTTAATTCATCTTTGATATAAGAGAATTTTTGGATTGTAGAAATTATGATTTTTACACTATTTTTTATCGCATCTTTTAGATCTTTTGAGCTATTTTCATCGCCAAGAGCTTTTATAAATCCTTCTTGATGTTTGATCTTGTTTATCTCATTTTGCAGTTGTCTATCTACTACTATTCTATCAGTTACTATTATCACGCTTTCATATCTTACAGAGCCATTTTTATACAAAGATGCTAGCATATATGCCAGCCAAGCTATGCTTTTAGTCTTGCCAGATCCTGCGCTATGCTGGATTAAGTAGTTTTTATACTCTGAATTTTTCAAAATATCGCTTTTTACTTTATGTACTAGATCCATCTGATGATAGCGTGGGAAAATCATAACCCCCTTATCATCAAATATAAAATTTTTAATCAAATCAATTATATTATCCTTTACTAACACCTCTTCCCATAGATACCATACATTGCTTATTTTGCCATCTATCTCATCATTTCCAGCCCCTGTGTCATTGCCACTTCCTTTGCCTTTATTGAAGGCTAGAAATTTAGTTTTGGATTTTTCTAGCTTTGTAGTCATATAGCACTCATACAGATCCAAAGCAAAAAATACAATCGCACCAAGCCTATTATCAAATAGCCTATTTTGCGGGTTTCTATCCTCTTTATACTGCTTTATAGCATCTTTATAATCCTGCCCTGAATAATTGCTTTTAAGCTCCATACAAGCAAACGCCACACCATTGACAAAAACCACTAAATCCACACGCTCTTTATTCTCATTATCGGCATTTACTTCTTGCATTATTGTGATTTTATTTTTTTCATATTTCTGGGCTAAATCAGCATTAAAACCAGAGCTTTCTTTGTTATAAACTAGCTCTAAGTTTGTATTATTTATCATTACGCCATTTTTTAAGCACTCTAGAATTCCATTTTTGATTATATAGTCATTGATTTTAGAGATTATCTCATCACCCTTTAGCCCAAGTGAGTTAAGCTCCTTTTCTTGAGTGGATTTTAAAAACTCTAGTAGTATCTCTTTATCCATTGCTAAATTTTTATCATAGTACTTTGCGCTTCGCTCTACAACTCCATTTTTAGCAAATTCTTTTATTATATCAGCTTGATATTGTCTTTTTTCATCATATATAGTTTTTGACATTTTTGTCCTTTAAATTTCCCTAATTATATAAGTAAAATCTTTGCTTGTATCAAAAAGATAATCAATTCCACTTGTTAAAATAATTTCAATATTATTATCTATCATTATATATCTGTCATGTGTATTTTCACTGTTTAAATTATGAGCTTTGTCTATAGCTATTTTAGATTTTATTTTTGAACTTAGATTTTTATTTTTATTTAGTTCATTATAGGTATTTCTATCTAGATAAATATTGCATTGTATTTTGTATTCTTCTATAAATTTTTCTAAGTTAGCTAAATTATGATTCTTATAAAGGTACTTATCATAAATAAAAATATATTTTGCATCTTTAAACAGCGCTTTAAAATGCTCTATTGCTTTATCTCTTGGATCATCTTTTTTGAATGTTGCGCTTAGATTATTTTCTATTCTATCGCTAAAAATATTCACATTTGGAAATTTATCATTATCATCACAGAGAATTAATCGGAATTTCGGTATTTTATCAAGAAGTGGTAAAAACCTACTCATATCAAATGAAGCAATTTCTTTGCTAGCATAGCTAAGCTGCTCTTTTGTAAAAATAAACTCACCTTTAAAATAACACAAAAGAGCTTCAATACATCCCTCATCAAATTTACATTGATTTCTAAATTTAAGATATTCTAATGCTAATTTATCGCTCAAACGCATTACAAAAGCTCCCACAATTCAGCAGAATTAGCATCAAAAAATCCACTTGGATACTTCCTTAAATTACCATTATCATCTACAAATTTACCACTATTTCCTACATTTATCTTTTCAAAATCACTATTTTGATTCGCTTTATAATAAATTACTATATCACTAGAATCAAAATTTTTCTTACACACTTCATAGCAAGCGCTATTTATTATATGTTCTGAATGAGTTTCTAAGATAACTTGAACACCATTTTTAGCCAAAAATATAAAAAATTTAGCCATATTTGAAATAGCTTTTGGGTGTAAGTGAATCTCTGGATTTTCTACGATAAAAATATCGCCCTTTTTACAATTAAGCCCAATTACTAAAATTCTCAAAGCATAGCTAATTCCAGTTCCTACATTAAAAGGTGAAAGCTCTTTATCAATATTTCTAAAATAATATTTTATTTCGATATTGCTTTCATTTATTTTATTTGTTTGTACATCAAAATCTAGTTCAAAAATTTCTTTACACCAACGCCAAAGCTGACCTTTTAAGCTCTCATCATCTTTAAATTTAATAATCCCTGCTTTTTCTTGCCAATGTTTATCGAAATATCCAAAAGTATATTCACCTTTTACGCCAAACTTTTCGTAATAACTATAACTCGATAAATCTTCTGCCCCTGTGCGATTCGCACTAATAAAAAATAAATTTTCTTCAAATTTTAACTCTTTTGAGCAATAAATTTTATTGTTTTCATCGCCTTCATTTATTTTACAAACTTCCCCATTTAGCTCTATATCAACGCTATCTTTTTTGATAAAGATATTTCTAACAATGTTAAATTTATCAAAGTTTCTTGTCAATTCTTGAAGCGAACGGCTGGTTCTATTGTCTAATGTAAGCAATATAGCGTGTAAAATAGATGATTTGCCAGATGAGTTAGTCCCTGTCAAAATCACCAAAGGCTTAAACTCAAAACTTTGCTCTTTTATGCTTTTAAAATTTGAAATTTTTAATTCTTTAATCATTAAGCAATCTTTCCATAGAGTCAAATCTAAATTTTATATTTTCTATAGAATCAATACCATAAGTAATTCTCTCTGGCTTATCAAATTCATCTTTTTTAAACTTTTCTAGCTTTTGGATATCTACCGCCACGCCTTTTTCAAGCGCTAAAACAAAAAGATAAACAACACTTTCAAATAGAAGCATATTTAAAGGTCTTTTTTTATTGTTTTTATTTTCAAACCTAAATAGCTCATCTGAGCCATTTTTTGCTATATTTTCCATGGCTTTTTTAAATTTATTTTTTAAATCATCTAAATTTAGCTCTTTTTCTTTATTATTTATCTCTTTCATCGCATTAGCAAGGATTTCATCAATGCTGCCTTCAATTTTGGCTTCTATTTTTTCTTGCCTAATTAGATAAAAAACTATAAATCTTAATATCAAATATCTATCTTTCATTGTCTTTATAGCATTTTCTTTAAGATTAGTTGCTTTTTTGAAGTTTTCATCACGGCTTAATTCATTAATAAGCTTAGTGCTAGCACCTTGATAGAGTGCATTTCTCATCTCTTGGTGATTTAGCTGTGTTCCGCCACGATTTAATCTATCAAAAAGATTAAATTTAATATCTTCATTTGTAGGCGGCAATAGGGCGTAAATTTCTAGTTGATAATCCTCAAAGCTATTTTGAAGCAATGGTTCTAATTCGCTAAATTTTTTACCATTTAATTCGCTTAAAATTGTTAGTTTTGAAAGTTTTAATTTATCTTTGTAAAATTGCTGAATAGCACGAAGTCTTTGTCTGCCATCTACTACTTGTCTCATACCGCTACTTGTCTGAAATAGATAAAACACAGGCAATGGAATTCCTATCAAAATACTTTCTATCAGCTCTGATTTTTGTTTGTCATCCCATCTATCATCATCTCTTTGAAACTCTGGGTCTAACTCTATTAATCCACGCTCAGGGTTATCAAGCTTTCTATTGATATCAAAAATGCTTATTCTTTCTTTGCTAATGCGCAATTTTTCTTTATAATCCTTTTTTAAATTCTCTGCTAGTGTATTTAAGCTTTCTTCGCCTTCAAAGCCTTCAAATTCTTCATTTTTATTACCTACTTCATTATTCATTCTAACTCCTTTTGATTTTTGAAATTATAGCAAATTTAAATCTCTTTTTTGCCTGTTACGCACTCGTAAATTAGAGATTTTTTATACTCTTTTAGTGTGGTAATCTGCTTAGTGTAATTCTCATTTAATCTATCTATTTTTTCGCACTTTTTATCTAGGAATTCTGCTATTTCTTTTTGCTCGTTGAGTGGGGGTAAAACTACAAACAAATTTGAAATTTCACGAGATGAAATATGAACCACTTTTAATTTTGCTTTACCATAGCTTTTTTGATTTCTAGCATAATTGCAATCTAACGCATAATTTAAAAAGCTAGGATTTTGCTTATGATTTAAAATTATTATATCGCCACCTGCTAAGCATTTTTTATGACCCAAATAAACTACATTTTTTCCAATTTCTTCTATAAGCTCACCAGTACAAGTAAATAAAATATCGCCATATCCAAAATAAGAAGTAGAATTTAAAACTTTTTCAAAAGTGTAAGAAAAGCACTCATCAAAAGAATAATTATATTTTGTATAAATTTCGCCGTATCTCACACAAGGCATATCGCCGTTTTCAAAAACTTGTTCTTTTGTAATTCCATTGCCTTTATAAATTTTAGTTGCGATGTATTTTAGTTTTTTGATTTCCCAATGTTTTGGGATTTGCCCTATCCAAGGAATTCCGCTATCTTTAAATTTTAAAATTTTAGGATTTAGTCCTTTGGTTACACACTCGCTTATGAGTGATTTTTTATACTCTTTTAGAGTGTTTATTTTACGCTCTAAATTTTCTACTCTTTTATCAATTATCTCGCACTTTTTATCCAAAAATTCCGCTATTTTCTTTTGCTCATTGAGTGGGGGATAAGGTAAAAAAACATTATTTAGGTTTGACATAGGAATTCTCATGCGAATTTCTAAAATTCCATTGCCAAGACCTTTTAGAGAATTTTGAAATACACTAGTTTGAAAAATATAATTATAAAATTTTATATTTGAATTCTCTTTTGAATATAACGCATAATACACAGGACTTATCGCACCAAAATAACTTGATAAACCAACAGAGCCGATTACTACATTCATACTATTTAAAATAATATCATTTGGATAGGCTAATTTATAGCCAGTAATATCATCTTTTGAGATATTGCCTTGCGCTCCTTTTTCGCTATATGGGATAACGCCTTTTTCATTTGTTAAAGATAAAATAAAATCAGTTTTAACCGGCTTATTATTTTCTTTGCGTTCATTTAATGTAAATTTCAGCCTTTTAACTTCCCAATGTTTTGGAATTTGCCCTATCCAAGAAATCCCACTATCTTTAAATTCTAGAATTCTACTTTTCATCTTTTAACTTTCATAAAAATAACTTTGTTCTAAGCCTTTAAAAATAATATATTCATCATTTATTTTTTCGCTTAGGGCTGATTTTAGCAATGTTTTTAGCTCTAGGTCATTTATAGGACTTCGCTCCATTGCGGCTAGATACTCGTATTTATCTACCTTTTGCCACTCTATTATGAGTCCTAGTGTGCTTTTTAGCATTAGGTCTAGCCATATACGCATACTTCTGCCATTGCCTTCTAAAAATGGATGCGCTACATTCATCTCTATGTATTTTTCTATGATTTCATCAAAGTTTGAGTGGGGTAGTTTTTCTATTTTGGCTAGGGCTTCGTTTAGATATAAGCAGTTAGCAAAGCGAAAGCTACCTTTTTTGATATTTTGCTCTCTTATTTTCCCAGCAAAAGGATAAAGCCCAGCAAATAAATACAAATGAATATCCAAAAGCCCCTTTAATGAGCCTATCTCAATCCTTGCGATTTGCCCACTAGAAAAGAGCCTTTTTGCGTTTTCTAGACTTTTTGCATCTATTTCATTTAATAGTTCACTCATCAAAAAGCCCACTTTCAAGCTCTCTTGCTTCTTTTTCTAGGTTTTGGAATTCTAGTTTTATCTCATCAGTGCTTTTAGGGCTTTGGTATTTGTAGAAGTAGCGAGTAAATGGAATTTCGGCGCCGATTTTGCCCTCATCAAAGGCCTTTGCTAGTGGCAAATGTGGCAAGACCTCAGCCCTCATGTATTCATCAATGCTAGCATTAATGTTGATTATCTCGCTATCACGGCTATCTTTATCGTAGATAATCTCGCCTTTTTTATCTCTTTGAATTTGTGCTTCATCGTCATCACGGCTAAATATTTTGGCTATTTTGTCTAGTGTTTTGGTATCTTTGATATCTAAAATTTGTTTTAAAAAGCTGATAAATTCATCTTTGTTTAGATATTTTTTACTATCTTTATGGCCATTTAATTTGGTTATTATCACACTAGCAAGCTCTTTGGCATCTTTTTGTTTGCTTAGCTCTTTTTGCTCTTTTTGGGTTAGTTCATCTTTGTTTTCTAATTCTGTTATTTTGGTCTCATTATAAAAGGCAGATTTCAAGCTCTCTAGGCTCTCATCTGTGATGGTATAGCTCTTTTGAAGTGGGGTCATTATGGTGTATTCTTTATAGATAAATTCGCTATTAGTATAGATTTTACAATGCTCATTCTCTTTAAAATCTTTGTAAATTTGGGTAATTTGTGCTATATTTTGCTCATTTAGCTCGTTTCTTTTATTGCCCATTGATTTTCTAAGCTTTATATAGAAGCTACTAGCGTCGATTAGTGCTAGTTTGCCTTTTCTTTCATTTGGCTTGGATTTGCGTAGTATCCATATATAAGTAGCGATTCCAGTGTTATAAAAAAGATCTGTTGGCAAGGCGATAATGCTATCTATATAGTCATTTTCTAGTAGATAGCGGCGAATTTGACTCTCGCCTGAGGTGGTATCGCCACTAAATAGCGGAGAGCCATTTTGAATGATGGCGATTTTGCCATTATCTTTGACCTTTTCTAGGGCTGATTGTAAAAAGAGAAGTTGCGCATCGCTTTTGGCTGGTAGTCCTGCCAAAAAGCGAGATTTGCTCTCATAGGCTAGTCTTACAGCGTCTTCTACGCCATCTTTTGCTTTTTCTCCGCCCCATGAAGTGCCAAATGGTGGATTTTCGATGATGAAATCAAATTTTTCATTTGGGAATTCATTGTTTTTTAGAGTATCTGTTTTTAAAATATTTTTTTCATTTTGTCCTTTTATGAGTATATCGGCTTTGCAAATAGCGTAGCTCTCGCCGTTGATCTCTTGGCCGTATAGATAAATTTGTGCTTTATTGTTTTGTGCTTTTAGCTTTTCATTTGCTATGCTTAGCATTCCGCCTGTTCCACAAGCTTGGTCTAGGACTGAAATTACTTTATTATCGCCTTGTATATCTACACCAAAAAGCAAAATATCCACCATTAAAGCGATGATATCACGACCTGTATAGTGATCGCCGGCTTCTGCATTTTCGCTAAATTTGCGGATTAGTTCTTCAAATATATAGCCCATTGTGTGATTTGGGACGATTTTGGGATCTAAGTCAAGTTCGCTAAAAGCTTTGATGATACTAAAAAGGCAGTTTTCTTTGCTCATTTTGTCTATCTGTTTTTGGAATTCTAGATTTTCAAATATCTCTTTGATATTGTCGCTAAAGCCATCTATATAATTTATCAAATTTGCTTTTATGTTGTTTTGGTCGTTTCTAAGCTCTTTTAGATCAAATTTGCTTGTGTTATAAAATTTATATCCGCTTGCTCTTTCTAACACTTTTGCTGGGCAGTTTTTTTCGCTATTATACTTTTCTAGCACTTTGTTTTTGGTATCAGCTAAGGCGCACTCAAATCTGCGTAAAATAACCATGGGGATAATCACATCTTTATATTTATCACTAGTGTAGGCTCCACGAAGCTTATCAGCTATATTCCAAATAAAATTTACCTCTTTGCTAATATCCATTTTTACTCTTTTAAGTTTTGATTATTGTCAAGTATTATAACATAAATTAATATATTATTAAAAATTATATAATTATAAAAAATGGATTAAATAATGTTAATATCATATATAAATAATAAATCAAATAATATAAATTTTTAATTTACTTATATTTTTTAATCTATTAAAATATATCGTTATACACACGGCATCTCAGATTTTCATCTTTAGTGATAATTAGTTTTGCTTTTAATAGCTTGATTTTCTCGTTATGCTTTACAAGTTAGCCTTTGTAGCAACTAACTACATTTTGATAGTGTTTGGCTTGTGAGATAGTTTCAAGTTTTGCTATGCGTTTATTTTTAAAGGCGTATTTAAGGCAAATTGGCTCGTAATCTCTAGCTTGAGATTTTATCTGCTCTTCTTAGCCAACTCTCTTTGTGTTATACCTAAGATCACGGCATACTCTTTTTAACTATGTCTTTGCTTATTATCTATCCTTGTCTTTATGTCGGGTCGTATTTTAATAAAATCATTATATAAAAAACAGGGGTTAAATTTACCACTTAACAACCACTTCTGACAATTAAACTTTTTGGAAGAGAGAATTTCTCTATGATATCTATCTCTCTTCTTCTCATCTCTCCATCATCATTCTCATGATCAAATCCTAATACGTGAAGCAGTCCATGAATAAACAATAAAGCTATCTCATCTTCTACTTTATGACCTAGCTCTTTTGATTTTGAACTAGCTAAATCAATGTTTATAACAATAGATCCAATAGGGAAATGGGGTACATACTCAAGTGGAAAGCTAAGCACATCTGTAGTTTTATCTATATTTCTCTCTTTTTTATTTATCTCTTGCATTTCATCACTACTAACAAATACAAGCTCAATCTCTGCTTTAGTAAGCTCATCGCATATATCATCTAAAATACTAGGGTAATTTGTATCACAAAGTATCAAATTTAGTCCTTGATGTGAATTAAAGATATAATTATACCAAGAATTCTGATTATAAGATATCTCTATCAATCGCTTTTTATCTTTTAAAACTATGAAGAAATAGTTATAACAACTAAAAAGCTTGCTACATAGAAAATTATCTCTGTTGTCTTATTTGTAGCTTAGAATATAAATTTATAATTACGATCTTGCTCAAATATAGGCATTATGGAGCAAGATCAAATAACGTTGTCATCTTTAATATAAAAATAATCAACAGCACAAAAAAGTATAATAAACGCAAAGATTATAAATGAATATATCATTTTAATTATCTTTTAAGCTGATTGACTATAGAAAGCATATCATCGCTCGTAGTGATAGCTTTTGAGTTTGCTTCATAAGCACGTTGTCCAGTGATAAGATCAGTCATCTCTTCAACAAGCTGTACGTTACTCATCTCAACAAAATGTTGTTTTATCTGACCAAAACCGTCAGTTCCGCCATTTCCGACTACAGGAGCTCCACTCGCCGCAGTTTCTAAAAAATTGTTATCTCCCATAGCATGCAGTCCAGCTGGATTTATAAAATTTGCAAGTTCTATCTGTCCTATTTGCGTCATCTGTTGATTGCCCGGCTGAAGTACAGAAACAGTTCCATCAACGCCTACTGAAATCTCAGTAGCATCAGCAGGAATATTCATCTCAGGAAGTAGCCTATAGCCGTCGCTATTTACTATATTTCCATCGCCATCAAGCTTAAAAGCGCCATTTCTAGTATAAGCAGTGGTTCCATCTGGAAGTTGAACTTGAAAAAATCCATTGCCTGCTATTACCATATCAAGAGCATTTCCTGTTTCTTTAAAATATCCTTGAGTGAAAGTTTTTGTTATGGCTGTAGGTCTGACGCCAAGACCCACTTCCATACCAGTTGGGCTCATCGTCGTCGTGCTAGTAGGAGTCCCTGCGTATTGCATAGTCTGATACATAAGATCTGCAAATTCGGCACGATTTTTCTTATATCCTATAGTATTTACGTTTGCGATGTTGTGTGAAGTAGTATCTATCTGCGTTTGTTGAGCTACCATTCCAGTAGCTGCTGTATAAAGTGATCTTATCATAATTTATCCTTATTATGCTTTAGCCAAAGCTAATTTATTTGTTGCTTCTTGATTTAAATCATTCATATGTGTATTCATAACCCTTTGATACATATCAACAAGCCTATTTGTTTCTATAAGTCCCACCATTTCCAAGACTGGATTTACGTTTGAAATTTGAACATATCCTTGAGCTACAGAACCACTATCCTCGACATCTCTTAATTCATTTAAATTTGGTATCGTATAGAGATTATCGCCCTCTTTTTGTAAATTTCTAATCTCTCTTGGTTGAGCCATAAAAAATCTACCCAAAGGTTCATTTTGATTATATACATTTCCGTCTTTATCTATATTTATAGTAGCACCATCAGGAATTCTGATGCCTCGAACAATTGGCGGTTGATTTTCATAGTTGTTTGGCAATACTCTATATCCATCTTTTGTCACGATATAGCCTTCATTGTCCAAGCTAAAAGCGCCGTTTTTAGTCAGTCTCTCTCCATTTGGCGTATCTACAAGAAAAAATATATCCGATTTTCCTATAGCTACATCTAATGGATTATTTGAGACCCTAAGTCCGCCTGAACTAAAATCTGTATATTGTTCATCTATATGAGGCACTCTATCAATGGTGCGATTTAAAAATTTAGCAGCATCTTTTGTATTATTTTCTAATGGTAAAATATCTCTTGTTTCTTTAAAAATTCTCTCAAAGTCAGCGATAACGACATCATCTCTTTTGTAGCCGATAGTATTGATATTTGCTAGATTATTTGTGATGACATCAAGCCTATTAAACTGCGTAACCATAGCTCCTGTTGCTTGATAATAGCCGTTTTGCATATCTTCTCCTGCGTAGATTTTCTTAACTAAATCCAGTATAAGCAACTTGTATTCCAAATTTAAAATGATAGATTTTATACTCTTACAAAAAGTTCATTTTATATATTATTAATAAAAATTTGTGTATAATCCACAATTCTTATTAATACAAATCAGATAAAATCATACAAATAAAGGAGCTTTATATGAGTGCGGCAAAAGAGATTTTTGCACAAATTGAAGAGTTGTTTAAAGAAAATTCAAAAGGATACGTGACTTTTGAAAAGCTTGTAAGACTATTTGACAAAGCTCCAACAGCTGCTGCTATAAAAAAAGTAGAAGCTTTAGCAGGGTTACACAAAATACAGCTAATCAGTGCCGTAGAAGCAGCAAAATTAAAAACATTACAAGACGCAAAAACAAAAGAAGAAGATAGGTTAAATATCATAGATAATCCGCTCGAAGAAGAATTTGACCTTACTAGCGAAAACGAACTTTTAGAATGGTCTCGCTCAGATAGCCCTGTAAGAATGTACCTAAGAGAAATGGGACAAATTTCACTGCTTACAAAAGAAGAAGAAGTAGAGATCAGCAAAAAAATAGAACTCGGAGAAGACATTATCATAGACGCGTTTTGCTCAGTTCCATATCTTATAGATTTTATTCTTGACTATAAAGAGCCACTTATAAATAGGGAACGTCGTGTAAAAGAGCTATTTAAGAGTTTTGATGAAGAAAATGATGAGAGCGAAGAAGAAGATGATAGCATAGAAGAAGAGTATGAATATGATGAAAATGATGATTCTGAAAATAAAAACTCTGCTCTTAAAAAAGTTACACCTAAAAAACTAGACAAAAGATCTGAAAAAGTCATAGAAAGTTTCAAAGCGCTTGAAAAAGCTAAAAAAGAATGGATGAAAATCGTATCTAAACAAAATATCTCAGTAGAAGAAGAATCAGATCTAACTGCTAAGCTAAATTTGACATTCAAAAAGAAAGTCCTAAAAGACAAACTTATGGATCTTGGACCTACAAGCAAACTGATCAATGAGATAGTCAAATCCATGGAAACAGCTCTAAAAAGCGATGATGACTTTGATAAAGAGCTAAAACGTTTAGAATACCGTCTTCCTATGTTTAGCCCTGAGCTTAAAAAAAATCACCAAAGTATCCTTAAAGATATCACTAAATTAAGCAAAGAAGATATCACCGCAAGAGTTCCAGAAGCCACTATGGTTTCTACTTACGTGGAGATCAAAAAGCTATTTCAGACAAAAGAGGCTAGCAAAACAGGATTTAACCTTGAACCAAAAGATCTAAAAAACGTATTAGATCAGATCAAACGCGGTAAAAACATCAGCGATGATGCAAAAGCTAGAATGGCAAAATCAAATTTAAGGCTAGTTGTAAGCATAGCCAAACGCTACACTAACCGCGGTTTGCCGTTTTTGGATCTTATCCAAGAAGGAAATATAGGACTTATGAAAGCAGTAGATAAATTTGAATACAAAAAAGGCTATAAATTTTCTACATACGCTACATGGTGGATCCGTCAAGCCATAAGTCGTGCTATAGCTGATCAAGCACGAACTATCCGCATACCTATCCATATGATAGAAACGATAAACAAAATAAACAAAATAAACAAAAAATATCTTCAAGAAGAAGGTAAAGAACCAGATGTTAGCGTCATAGCTAAAGAAGTCGGTCTAAGCGTAGATAAAGTAAAACAGGTCATAAAGATCACAAAAGAACCTATCAGTCTTGAAGCTCCTATAGGCAGTGAAGATGATGGAAAATATGGAGATTTTGTAGAGGATAAAACAACTCTTAGCCCTATGGAACAGATATTAAAAGGCGACTTAAAAGAGCAAATAGACGACGTCTTAGATCAATTAAACGATAGAGAAAAAGCCGTCATCAGAATGCGTTTTGGTTTGCTTGATGATGAGAGCGATAGGACACTTGAAGAGATAGGAAAAGAGTTGAACGTAACAAGAGAACGTGTGCGCCAAATAGAAAGCTCAGCTATCAAAAAACTAAAACACCCAAAAGTCGGTAGAAAACTTAAAAATTATATCGAGGGAAACTGAGATAATTCTCTAAAACAGAGATAAAAAGGCGGTTTAACCGCCTTTTACACTATGCTAAACTTATCCAAGCAAATTTGCCATTTGAGATTGTAGTATTTGTGCATTGTGAGCCATCATCATAGTCGAACTATTTATCTTTATATTTGCATTTGTAAAATCACTTACATTATTTGCCAAATCATTATTTTGTAACTGACTTTCACTAGCTTTCGCAGATGTTATGGCGCTTAAATTTGAATTTATACCACTAATCAAACCATTTTGTGCGCTTCCGATATCAGAACGAAGAGAATTTACACTATCCATAAAAGATTTTATGGAATTTTGGTTATTGACATCTACTGAATTTATATTTGGAGCACTTAAATTTATAGAAGTCACGCTATTTCCGGTATTAAAATTTAAAGTACCACCAAATATGCTATTTCCGTTATATGAAGCCGAATTTATAGAGTCATTGATAGATGTCTTTATAGCATTTGCTTCACTGCTTATAGCTTGTCTTTCGTTTGCACCAAATACTGCGTTATTACTTCTAACAGATAGTTCATTTAGTCTATCTGCTCCAGAGCTTATATTTTGCAACACTCCATCTGCTATTTGAAGCATACCAATAGCATCATTTGCATTATTTACACCTTGAGATAGAGCATTTGACTGACTTAGCAAAGAGTCGCCTATAACCAAATTTGCACTATCTGTTCCACTTAAAGCACGCTGTGCCGCTATATTTCCAAGAGCTTTATTTGAACTGTTTTGAGCGTTATTCAAATAATAATTTTGCATACTATTTGTATTATTTACTTGCATACTTCACCTCCATTAGTGATCTATATATTTTATATTTTTATATGTAAATTTAAACTTAATTCTCATATCTAACTTTTACAGAAAGTTCGTGAGCACCCAAACCTTCGGCTTTTGCCAAATTCATACAATCTCTACCTAGTCTATCTATGGAAGCTTTATTCATAGATATGATAGAACTTTTTTTCATAAAATTGCCTACTCCAAGTGGCGAGAAAAATCTAGCACTTCCGCCTGTAGGCAATGTATGGTTTGGTCCGGCTAGATAGTCGCCTATCGCCTCTGGCGTAAAATGACCTAAAAATATAGCTCCAGCATGTTTAATACGCGGTAAAAAGTCAAACGCATTATCAGTAGCAATCTCTAGGTGTTCTACTGCTAAGGCGTTCATTAGCTCTATACTCTCATCCATATCTTTAGCTACTATTATGGCGGATTTGTTTTCTATACTAGCTCTAGCTATATTTTGACGACTAAGCGTTGGAAGTAAATTATATATTTCGTCTTTGACTTTATTTGCAAAATCAGCGTCAAAAGTTACCAAAAAACTACTTGCTATCTCATCATGTTCTGCTTGAGATAGTAAATCTATTGCTATATGATGAGGATTTGCCGAATTATCTGCTATGACTCCTATCTCGCTAGGTCCTGCTATCATATCTATATTTACATCACCAAATACAAGTTTTTTAGCAGTCGCAACAAAAATATTTCCAGGTCCTGTTATAACATCAACTTTCTTTATGGTTTTTGTTCCATAAGCCATAGCTCCAATAGCACTAGCACCGCCTACTTTATAGGCTTCGTTTATACCAAGAAGATGCATAGCTGCTAAAAGTAGTTCATTTACCTCACCGCCAACAGCAGGAGTGCAAACCACGATATCTTTTACACCTGCTACGATAGCAGGAACTGCGTTCATAAGCAAAGAGCTAGGATATGCTGCTTTTCCACCTGGGATATAAAGCCCAGCTCTATCTACTGCGGTAATCTTTTGTCCTAATATAGAACCATCATCTTCAAAACTAAGCCAAGTCTTTTCCAGCTGTTTTTCATGGTAGCGTTTAATCCTTTCAAATGCTACTTGCAAAGACTTTTTTAGTTCGTCGCTTATAGAGTCATAAGCATTTTTCATCTCACGCTGAGTTATGGCTAGATTCGATTTTACTTCCCAGTGATCAAATTTGGCTATTTGCTCATCTAAAGCTTCATCGCCACGTTTTTTTATATCTTCTATTATGTTAGTGACTATGCCCATAACATTTTGCATATCCAAATTTGAACGATTTACCAATTTATCAAATTCAATATCGAAATTTTTATCATCACTATACAATATCTTCATAATTTCTCCTTTTAAATACTCATTATATCATAATCTAATTTAAATTTTCGCTCATATCTAGGAATCAAACTTTCATTTCCTATGACACCGCCTTGATGGATATATAAAATTTCATTATCAAGCTTATCTAAATTTGATAATAAAGTTAGCCAACCTACACTATCATAAAGCAGTTCAAATTCTATATTCGTCTGTTTTTTTAGCTGGATATAAATCTCGAAAAGTTCTTTTTTTAAATCGCCAAAATGATATTTTTTAGGCGGATTAAGCAACTTTAGCTTTGAGTTTGGATCTAAATCTTTTATCTGAGAATTTAGATAAAGAGCATCACCAACACAAGGAGTAGTAAAAACGTCAAACTCAGGTAAATTTTTTGATAGATAAGTCGCGCTTGTACCTGTTCCACTCGGTAGAAAAATATCAAATTTAAGCCCTTTTTTCATAGCAAAATCTCTTATCAAATTAGCTTGAGTTTTAAATCCAACCTCAGCCTCACGCATAAAAACACCTTCTTCTATAAACAAATCTTTATCTGTTTTTAGGCTCAAAGCAAATTCGCGACATTTTTTATGGGTTATAAATTTCATTTTGTTACGCAAAGCATGAGCGTAGTTACCAACTGGATTTTGTAAAAGGTATGAGCTTATATGATCGCTAACGTAGATAAACTCAAGATTTTTAAGTCTAGCAAATACGCTCAAACTATACATCGCATTTGACTGGTTAGAACCATAACTAATGATACGTTTTACACCACTTAGGTCTAAATTTAAAAAATACTCAAGTTTTCTAGCCTTATTTCCGTTAAACTCACCACCTATCAAATCATCTCTAAGCACCCAAAAATCACGATCATAAAACCTTATGCGTTCAAAATTATCTATTTTTTGTCTCCAAAATATTGTTTATCTCTTGCATAGCGGATTTATCTGAAATGCTAAACTTTATCTCGATCCTACGCGAAGCTTCCTTGTCTTCAGCACCATTTTTATATATCAAATCACTAAAACTTCTACCGCTTGCTATCAGGTATTTTTGGAGATCTGGATCTTTGTAAAATGAGTATATAAATTTCATAACCTCATAAGCTCTTTTTTGAGAAAGCTCTAAATTATAAAGATAACTTCCATCGCTATCAGTATGTCCTTCTATAGTAATTCTATCGATATTTGGTCTTATATCGCTACTAAGTAAAACATCAAAATAAGTACTCAAAGTACGCCTTAGATCAAACCTTGCTTCGTATTTTAATACAAACGAATTCGTATCAAAAAGCACAGAAGATGGAAGAGAGATAGAACCAGAATCACTATCTATCCTTATATCACTTCCAAGTTTATCTTTAAGATCTGATATTACTTTTACTTTTATACCGCCAAGACTTTTTAATCGCTCTTTTGTAGCATTTAGATCACTTAAAAGCGTATCGTATTGAGTTTGAATTTGATCTAAATTTGATTTTAGATTATCTATTTGGAGATCTTTTTGACTAAGCGTTAAATTTAATTCTTCGTTTTCTTTATTTACCAAGCTCAAAGTACTATTCGTATCGCTAAGTTCTAAATTTAGCTCATCTAATCTTTTGTTAAAAAGTTCATTTATTTCACTTAAAGCTAAATTCTGATTTTGCATAGCTTGTAGTTTTTGCATAAAGTCCATTATAGCTTGTTCTTTTTGATTTATTTTATCGTTACTGATCTTTAAACTCTCTTCTTTTGAGCTTAAATCGAGTTTTAGACGATTTAAATCGCTTTGAGTAAGGACGTACTTGACTACTATAGCACCTATCAAAAGTATAAAAACAAACAAAAGCCCCGCCATCAAATCAGCGTAAGCTATCCAAAAATTGCTACTTTCGTCTTTGTTATCACGAATTTTCATTAGACTTTGCTTCCAATTTCTCTAAAACGACATTTGCATCTTTATCTATCTCTTGTAAGCTTTTCTTAAGGTCTTCTATGATGTATGAACTCTCATTTTTAGATGATGATTCTTCATCAAAAACATCTCTAAACGCCGTCATACCTTCTATCAGTCCGGTCTTAAATCCGTCTAAAGCAAGAGCTTGTTTATCTAGGATTTTAATGCTAAAATCTTCTAGGCTATTTTTAAAATTATTTATGTATTCATCTATTGAATTTACAGCCCTTTCTAATTTTGCAATTTTATCATCGCTAGTGCTTTGAAGTCTTGCATACTGCTCACTTAGACGAATTTGTAAATCTTTTAAATTTAGATTAAATGAATGTAAGACGTTTAAGATTTCGGCATGGACTTTAACTATATCTTTTTGATCTCTTTGAGCTTTAAATAACATATCCATAGTGTGTTTTATATGCTCACTGCTTAGTTTTACTGCATCTTCTTCCACTCTTAGCATATTTGAGAAACTTTGAAATTTTCTTTCTACGGTCTTATCAAGTTCATCAAAAAATTCACGCTTTCCAACATGCTCAAATATCGTACTAACTTTTTCAAAGTTTTTGAGACTCTCTTGCATATAGCGTTGCTCTATCTCTTCTTTGCTCCAAAAAAATAGCTTTGTAGCATTTTTCTGTCTATTTATAAGCCTTGCAAATCTATTCATTCCAAATTTTTCAAAAAATATCCACCAAAGAGCTAAAAAAATACCATAAATCGATACATAAAACGCTGTTCCTACGCCACTAAGCAGAGATGAAATTTCATTTTCAAGGGCAGTTGTATTTGTAGAGCTAAAGTTTGGCATAGAAATAGCAATGCTCAAAAAAGTGCCTAAAATTCCGAGCATAGGAAAAACTCCCGCACCGACTGCAGCGTAATTTTCATTTCTTACATCGGCTGAATATTTTTTAACAAATTCATCAAAGCTAGCATTTGATTTACTCTCTTTTCCTATTGTTAGCAGACTTTTCATTATGTAGTTTTTAAGCTCTTTTTTAAATTCATCTTTTCTTTGTTCAAATACAAAGCAACCAAACTCGGCACTATGTCTAGCAAAGATCAAAGCTATAAATAAAATGACTCCCATCATTATGATTGTGTGAAGCTGGGTATTGAATTTTATAACATTAAAAAAACCAAGAAGAAAGATAGCATATATCAAGATAGGAAGAAAAATTATCTTTAAATAGACCAAAAATGCTTGCCTACTTTTTCCCTCTGGTAAAACAAGCTCATTTAAACCATCATTTTTATCCATAAACATCCTTAAATTTATCTAAATTTAAAAATCAAAAAAATATCTAAATTTAAATAAATTTTGGCAGCAAAAAGCTACCAAAATATCAGTTTCTGCCAACGCAATTTAGGTTTTCAAAAGCTTCTAAAAGTCTTTTTACAACGCTTTCTTCGCCATTTCTTAGCCATTTTCTAGGATCATAATATTTTTTATTTGGCTTATCTTGTCCCTCTGGGTTTCCGATTTGTCCTTGCAAATAACTATGATTAGTAGCTTCATACTCTCTTACACCATTCCAAAATGCCCATTGAGTATCTGTGTCTATATTCATCTTTACGACACCATAACTAACAGCATCTTTTATATCTTTTATGTCACTACCGCTACCACCGTGAAAAACGAAATTTATCGGTTTTTCATCGCTTAATCCAAATTCATTCTTAACATAAACTTGTGAATTTTTAAGAATTTCAGGACGAAGTACGACATTTCCTGGTTTATAAACACCATGAACATTTCCAAAACTTGCAGCTATGCTAAATTTATCGCTTACTTCTTTTAGCTCTTTATAAGCATAGGCAACATCACTAGGCTGAGTATATAAAAGAGAGTTATCCACACTTGTATTATCTACACCATCTTCTTCGCCGCCAGTCACGCCAAGCTCTATCTCTAGGCCAATGCCTAACTCACTTAGATCTTTTAGATATTTTTTGCAAGTAGAAACGTTTTCTTCCAAGCTTTCTTCACTAAGATCAAGCATATGAGAGCTAAAAAGAGGCTTCCCAAAAGCTCTTTTATGCTCACGGTTTGCCTCTATAAGAGCGTCTATCCACGGAAGTAGTTTTCTAGCAGCGTGATCAGTATGAAGAACGACTGGCACTCCGTATGCTTCAGCCAACAAATGCACATGCTTCGCTCCTGCTATAGCCCCCAAAATATCAGCCTTAGGACACGCTTTTCCAGCTATAAATGAAGCTCCGCCATTGCTAAATTGAATAATAACTGGCGAGTTTGCTTTTTTTGCCGCTTCTAAAACTGCATTTATAGAGTTGCTTCCCACTACATTTACAGCAGGGATGGCAAAGCCTTCTTTTTTAGCGTGAGCGTAGAGTTTTGTGATATCATCACCACTTAAAACCCCAGCTTTTACAATATCCAAAACCCCCATTTTTTATCCTTTATTTATACTCTATCTTAGCGTCTTTTTTAAGAGCATCTACTTTCTTTTGCATAGCAGTTTTAAACTCTTCGCTTTTTAGTTGGTTTTCTATGTTTGTTTTTACTTCATCAAGGCTAAGGGTTGTTTGATCTTTAGCATCTTCTTTAAGTATAACGTGATAACCAAATTGACTTTTTACAGGAGTTTTTGTCATCTCGCCTTTTTTTAGTTTAAATGTAGCGTCTGCAAACTCAGGAACCATTTGAGAAGCTTTAAACCAACCAAGCTCGCCACCATTTGCAGCAGAACCTTTATCTATAGATTTGCTTTTAGCAAGTTCTGAGAATTTACTTTGAAGTGCATCGCCTTTAAGACCATTTAGACTTTTTATAATGTCTTTAGCTTCTTTTTCTGTTTGAACCAAAATATGTTTTGCTCTGCTTTGAGCTGGCATTACAAATTTATCTTTGTTTTTATTGTAAAAATCTTTAACTTTAGCACTATCTACTTTGAGACTGTCGAATTGTTTTTTCATCCATAAATTTATAGCAACGTTATCAGCAAGCTCATCTAAGAGTTTTTTAAACTCAGGATCTTTTTCTATACCTTCGCTTTTTGCTTGTTTTAGCATAAGTTTTCTCTCGATAATTCTAGTAACAAGATTTTTTTTCATCTCAGCAGGAATTTTATCAAGATCTGAACCATGAGCAACGCCCAAAGCTGGAGCTAAATCAGCGTCAGTTATCTCTTCTCCATTTACTGTAGCCAAAACAGCAGCATTTAAACTAACAGCTGCAGCTAAACTTAAAGCTAAAATCATACCTTTTTTCATACATAACCCTTTAAAATAAATTTAATAAACGGGTCAATTATATCCAAATACTAGTTAATATTTTTTAAAATTTATATTTTTTAGGTAAAATTAGCAAATGCGAACAAAACAAGATATACAAAAGATCAAAAATCTATTTTTAGAAAATTTCAGCGGTGCAAAAAGTGAGCTTAAATTTAAAAATCTATACGAGCTCGTAGTTTGCGTTATGCTCTCAGCTCAATGCACGGATAAAAGAGTAAATTTAATAACACCGGCACTTTTTGAGGCTTATCCAGATATAAAAGCTTTAGCCGGTGCAAATCTTAGCTCACTTAAGTTGCTTATAAACTCATGCAGCTTTTTTAATAATAAAGCTTCAAATTTAATAAAAATGGCAAAATCTGTAGTGGAAAATTTCGGCGGCGAAATTCCACTAAACGAAAAAGACCTAACTAGTCTTGCAGGAGTCGGACAAAAGACCGCCCACGTCGTGCTTATAGAACATCAAGAAGCAAATTTAATGGCCGTAGATACTCACGTATTTAGAGTATCTCATAGACTAAATTTAAGCAGTGCAAAAACTCCACAAGCAACAGAGGTCGATCTAAGCAAAGCATTTAAAACAGAGCTTAACACACTTCATCAAGCTATGGTTTTATTTGGCAGATATACTTGCAAAGCCGTGCGTCCAAGATGCGATGAATGCTTTTTGCAAACTCTTTGCAAGTGGAAAAATAAAACTATCTAAATTTGCTTAGCAACTCATCTAATACGCTCACAACATAACAAATTTGCTCTTTTGTTATCACATAAGGTGGCATAAAATAAATAGTATTTGCAAGAGGTCTTAGCAAAAGTCCTTTTTGCAAAGCTTGTTTGTATATCAAGTGTCCCATTCTTTTTTGCTTAAAGCCGACAAGATCAAAAGCTAGTATCATTCCTGTTTGTCTGAAGTTGTCTATGAAGTCATACTTCAAAAGCTTGCTAAACTCAGATTTTATAAATTTAGATAATTCTCTGTTCTTTTCTATAACATTTTCTTTTTCAAAAATATCAAGAGTAGCGTTCGCACAAGCGCAAGCAAGCGCATTTCCGGTGTAACTGTGAGAGTGTAAAAACGCTTTGTTGCTTTCATAAGTTCCATAAAATTCATTATAAATTCGGTCACTAGTCACAACAACGCTAAGTGGAAGATAACCGCCGGTTATCCCTTTACTAAGACATAAAAAATCAGGAACTACGTCGCAAAGCTCTAGCGCAAACAAGCTTCCAGTTCTACCAAAGCCGACTGCGACTTCATCAAAAATGATATCTACATCATAGCTTTTAGCAAGCGCATACGCCTTTTTAACGAAATCCGCACTATACATATTCATATCTCCAGCGCACTGAACCAAAGGCTCAAGTATAAATGCAGATAGCTGCTCGTGATGATTTTCTAAAACATTTTTTAGATCATAAAGAGCCTCTTCGTCGCTTACTTCCATACCTTTAAAGTTCATCGGAACTTTAGTTTGAATGGTTTTTATCAATATATTTTTATAGATTTTTTTGTAAAGCTCCACATCTCCAACACTAAGAGCTGCTATAGTTTCGCCGTGATATGAGTTTTTTAAATTTAAAAACAGCGGTTTGTTTTTGCCAAGAAGCAAATTTTTATGATAACTCATCTTTAAAGCTATCTCTATAGCACTACTTCCATTATCGCCATAAAAGCATTTATTTAGTGGCTTAGGAAGCAAATTTATCAGTCTATTTGAAAACTTTATAATTCCCTCATGACTAAAACCAGCCATGATCACGTGCTCTAAATTCATAGCTTGCTCACTAAGTTTTGCGCTTATGTATTCATTTGAATGTCCAAAGATATTTACCCACCAACTAGAGACGCAGTCGATGTACTCATTGCCATCAAAATCACTAAGCACGGCTTTCTTACCAGATTTTATAGGAATGATAGGAAAGTTTTCATGATCGCTCATCTGAGTGCAAGGATGCCAAATATGCTCTAAATCCAACTTTGATAGTTCTAAATTTGTCATTTTAGCCCTTTTTTGTTTAATTTTTAGCACATTATACAACTTGATACTAAAACTATGATAAAAAAATATCTTAAAAATAAGAGATAAATTTAGCTACTACAGATCCTGCTAGCATCGCTCATAAAATATTTAACCATAATCTTTACTGGCTACTGGCTAAGAAAATACTTTAAGTTTCGGTCTTGCCTTATATGATTTATTTAATCTTTAAATTTTATTATTTTTGATTCTCTTAAGTCTATTTATGCCAAATATTGTATATATTTTGCTAATCCTTTAATCTGCTTGTCGCTTAGTTAAATTCCTTATAGGGATAAAATTAAAGATAGATATGCTTTTAAAGAATTATCCTTAATTTTAAGGTATAATTTTTTAAAAAGTAGAATAATTCTTTAAAACTAAAAGGATAAATTTATACAGCAACAAAATAGCTAAATTTGGTACTTTATACCAAATTTATCGATATTTATTTACTAAAAAATGGCTTAATATAGTATTGATAAAATCATCAAATAAAGCATTTAAGCTATTTTATAAATCTTAAATATAGCTTTATTGAGTTATAAGCAAATTTTAAACTCATTAAATGTTTGATTATCTTATCTTTTCATACTCAATCGCGCTAATTACGCCATTTTCGATGCCCTTATGGCAAGCTGCGCAATTTGCTTTTGACTTGATATCGCTCTTTAAAAAGATTTTTTCATCTATTTTTCTATGCTTTTGTATCCAGTATTCATTTTGAGTGATGGCGATATTTTGGTCGTTTTTTGCATATTTTAGTATGTTAAATGCTGTTTTGTTGCCTTGTTGTTCGGCTGAATTAGATATTAAGAAATTTAATATTTCTTTGTTTGTTTTTTCATCCACGCTAGCATCATCGCCAAAGTGATCTTCTAAATTTGCCATCATTATCTCCCACGATTTTTTAGGCAACAAAAATGGCGCATAAATCATATGGCAGCTGCCACACTCTTTGGCAAATACGGCATTTTGCGCTCTATAATTTACATGCAAATCGCGAGATTTTAAGATAAAATTATCTTTATTAAAGATATATAAAAATATTACGATAATAGCCAAAATCCAGACAAAACAAAATATTTTTTGAGCTAAATTTGCCCTTATGCTCTCATCATTTTGAGTGAGTTTATAGCCTGTTATCATAGAATTTATAGAATCATTTTTGTGTATAAATTTATCTATCAAAGCCCCACAAATATGGATAATCGCTACAAATAAAAGGGTATTTGCTAATAACTCGTGGATGGATTTTGTAAATTCAAATTTCGCATAACTATCATATAAAAAAGCGAAAATTCCACTATTTTTATCCACGCCATAAAGCATCAATCCAGAGAGCACACAGACAAATCCAAGAGATAATATAATGATAATTGCTATACTTGAAGCGGGATTATGACCGATAAATCTCTCTTTTTTATCCAAAAATGAGCCAAAATAGCTAATTAGTCCTTTGAATTTAAAATCGCTAAATTTAGAGTATTTCGTCCCTATAAATCCCCAAACTACCCTAAATACGATCGCCACACCAAATATCACACCAAAAGCAGCGTGAAAATACACCAAATCATTAAATTCGCTAAACACATAAGCAAGAGCAAAGCTAAGTATCAAGGCAAGATGAGAAAATCTCGCCGCAAAACTCCAAATATAGCTTTTAATCACGCCAAACCCCGTAATTTGGTATATTTACGCTATCATCACCATAAATGCCTTGATCGGCTTTTTTGTGGCAGGCGGTGCAGTTAGATAGAGTCTTGACCTCTTTTTGCGTTATCATCCATTTTTCTATCTTTCTATGCTTTTTGATATGATATGGGATTTGAGTTATTGATTTGTATAAAACGCCGTTTTCTAGGGATTTTGTGATTTTGGCACTTCTTTTATAGTTCATCGCATTTTGACTAGCATTTGCCAAAAGATAGCTAAGAATGCTTTTATTTGTCTCATCATCAATGCTCGCATCGCTCCCATAGTGGTTTTCTAAATTTTGCATTATAAACTCCCACGACTGAGTTGGCAAAAGTCCAGGCTGATAGCCATAATGACAGGTGGCACACTCTTTTTTATATAGCTCGTTATCGACAGGCCTTACATCTAGCCCCTTTGCTTCTAAGCTTAAAATCGCTACAAAAATAAATAGTAAAAATCTCATTTTTTATCCTTTATTGCTTGATTAGATAGTATAAGACATCGCCCTTTTCTATGGCGGTTCCCTCTCTTAAATAGACATCTTTGAAATTTCTTTTTAGCCATTTTTTTACCTCTTTGACATCGCTTAGCCTAGATGGATTAGCGCTTGGTGAGAGTGGTGGAATGGTTTTGTTGGTAAAGAAATTTGTAGCTTCTTTTCTCAGGTCGTTTCCGTGACAGCTTTGGCAAGAAAGCTCTTGAGAATTTTTGCCGATATGCTTGGTTGTGAAGATTTTCTCACCCCTCAAAGCATCAAAATCTTTGAAATTTGGATCTAACTTTAGAGCCTCTGATTTTAGCTCTGCTATATACTCACTCATAGGCGCATTAAACGAAGTAGCATTGAGTAAGCAAGCACACAGACAGGCTAGGGATAATTTTTTCATATATTTCTCCTTAAAACAATATGAGAATATTATAAATCTAAATTGTTTAGTAGTTGTTAAATTTATGTTGTCAAAATAATCAAATTTAATAATGGCTTTAATCGATTAGTTATAAACTACTTGCAGTTGTTATTTGGCATTGAATTAATAGCTTGTTTAAAAGCGAATTTAAGATGTCGAAGTTTATCGCAAGAATTCCTTATAAAGATTTATGGATAAATTTAAAAATCACCTTTAAACTATCGCGCGAGAAGCCAAACACAATATGATAAGATATAAGTTGATAAGTTAAATTGACTCTTGTAAAATATCTAACGCAAGAGCTAGTATTAATAATAAAAATTATTTAGCAGTCACGCATCAAACAATTTCAAAAAATAATAAAACTAATCAAAAATTTTTATCACATACAGATATAGGGAAAAGTAGGGGAAAAGTCCAAAAAAGCTAGGACAAAATAGAACTAAACCCCAAGCGGCTCAATAGAATTTAGATAATCCCCATACCACTCTAAAAGTTTTGCTTTTTGTTTTATGGTGACTTTTTCTCTTTCATATGAGTGGCGTTTAACTCTGCTCTCAATTGTTTCTTCACTTATGCCTAAATTTAAAAGTTCAGCCTTATTTTTAGAATATATAGTTCTAAATGTGGCTCTAAATCCGTGTCAATGCCACTATATCTGTTTTTACCACCCAAATTTCTTATAGCCTTGCTTAGTGTGTCCCTATGTAGATGTCCGTTTGTATTAAGGGCTAGAAAGACATAACCTTTTAAATCATAACAAAATAACTATGGCATCTCTCCTAGCCTTAAGCACATTATAAGCCTAAACTCTTCTAATTTGTATTTATGTTTTTTGCCTCATAAATAGTAATTGAAAAAAACCTTGCTTCCTTTATATAAATTTCAAGCTCCTTAGGATTTCCCACAACAGCAAAATATCTTTTGTCTTATCCTTATCACTCAAACAAGCCTTTGAAATATTAGCCATAATAACTTCTTTAATAGTGACTTAGTAGCGACTTAATTAGTAGTAAAATTTTTTGAGAATTAATAGTATTTTTTCAAAATCAATTGAGAAAAAACAGCACTAGAAAACTCTCTCCAAGTATGAAAAATAGGCAATAAAATTGAATAAATAAAAAAGGATTTGAATGGATATAAGATATTAAATGGTGGGTTTACCAGGACTATCAAATATCATAAAATATCACATTTTATGGGACATAGAATAAAATATATCAAATAATTACTCCAAAAATTACCATATTAGCTTATTTGTATTGTTTATAATTTATTTATTTTTTACAAGTTATAATTAGTTGTTTTTTATTGTCAAAAATCTACTAATACACTTATACACTTACGAAAGTATAAAGGAAGGGGAACTATTGTCTTTTGAAAAAGAAACAAAACCAGGACAATAGGTAAATCAAAATTTGGCAAAGCCAAATTTTGAACTTTTACTTGAAACATGGGGGCAAGCCCCCAAGCCCCCATACCAATAAAGAAAAAATTATGTTTAAAATTAGACTTCAGGTTGATAATTTCTAAAGATATTTACAATATATCCTAAAAATTCAACTCCGTAAAGTTCTTTTTGTGATAACTCAATATTTGAAAAATCATCATTGGTTGAAAAAAGCTTAATATTTTGATTGAAGGGATTTATTCTGCAATACTTAACTAGAATTTCATCATTTACTTTTAAGATCAAAAGAGCATTGTCTTTTGGTATATTGTCTTTTACGATCACTAAAATATCTCCATCGCTTGCAAATGGGATAGCTTTTTTGTTAGTGGCGACTACAAAATTATAGTCATATGGCTTTGATAAATTAAAGAGCTTTGTTAAAATTTGAACCTTTTGCAGATATGGATCAATGCTATACCTACCATTTGCAAAGTCGTATAAGTCATCGTATATGGTGCAAATTGTCTCTTTATTGGTTTTTATTTGCAGTTTGCCATTTTCGGAACTTATGCCGTATTTACTGATTGCAGTAGCCAAATCTATATCGTTATCAAAATATTCAATATTAATACCAGTAGCCTCAGCTATTTTGTATTTTACTTGCATAGGAAGTGGGGTAATGTTGTTTTCATAGGAATTAACCCTAACTCTACTTATTCCTATCTTGTCACCAAATTCACTTTGTGTAAGTCCGTAAGCATTGCGTAATTTTCTTAATTTATCGCCGTATCCGTTTGTTTTCATATTATTTTTCCATAGTTTTTAATAATATTATATCAAAAACTAGGCAATATTTTAATATATTAAGTAAAAAATAAGCATTAATGATTTAAAATGATTTTTGATTTTTATAATTTTATATAAAGGTTTCAAAATGATTGAAATAGTGGATAACCAAGAAATCAAAATGCAAGGAGATTTTATATCGCCGGAGCAGTTTGAAGAGATGTTTGGTATAAGCAAATCAAAGCAAAATAGACTTAGGTTTAGAAGAAACTATACTGAAAAATATAGTTCTAAAATTCCACCGTTGCCATATATTAGAATAGGCAAAAAAATCTTATATAGTATAGCTAGTGTAAATGAGTGGCTTAAAAAACAAGAGATTAAATAATGGAGAAGTTAGAATTTAAGGGGGCTACAATATGAAGTCAGCAGCCCACCTACAGAACGACGATATTTTATCAAAATATATCTTAAATATCAAGGGTTTAAAACTTTTGGATACAAAAAATGCAAAATTTGAGTGGCTAATACCAAATTTTATATCAAAGCAAAGCCTAAATATGATCTATGCTGGTGCTGGTAGTGGAAAAACAATGTTCGCACTACATCTTTGTAATTACCTGATAAAAAATAATGCCAAAATCGATGAAATTTTATATTTTGATGCCGATAATGGCGTCGATATGTTACAAAATAGGCAAGCCGATAAGATTGTTGATGATAGTAATGGCAAGTTAAAATACATTCTATCAAATAGCCTAAGTAGGTTTGGTCTTTTTAAAAATATAAATAAAAAAGCTAAATTTGGCGATTTAAAAAATAAACTTGTCATTATTGATAGTGTTAGAAATTTCATCAATGGCAGTCTAAGTAAAGATGAAAATATTACCAAATTTATGGCGGATCTGCAAAGCATTAGGGATAAAGGGGCTACTATTATTTTCTTACACCATCAACCGAAGCAAGGTATGGATAAAAATGATGAAAACTACAAAGGTGCAACTGCTTTTATGGATAGTGTGGATGAAGCGTATTATCTGCAAAATGAAACCGACAATGCAATAGTTGCCGACAATACAATGATTTTAAGCTTAAAGCCAAAGAAGCGTCGAAGCCATACAAAAGAAGCAGTAGTTCAAATAGATACTAAAAATTTGAGCCTAGAATTTATCAAAGATGATTTTTTTGGATTAAATGAAAAGGAAAAAATTTCATTACAACTAGCAAAAGAGATTGTAGATCAAAAAAGCGAAATTTCTCAAAGCGATCTTGCTAATGCTATACAAAAGTTAGCAAACAAAAACTATCTTGAGATAGTCGGTCGCAATACACTATGGAAGTTGTTTGATAAATTTGATGGCAAGCTTTTTAAGATCAAACGTCTAAAAGGATATGGCAATTGCAATAAAAAGATATTTTGTAATATTGAAAATGTGGAAGAAAAATGAGGAAATTATGGAACAAAATAAAGAACAAAAGATAGTGTAAGCGCAAGAGAGAAAGTAAAATAAGAAGAGCTAAAAAACAAAGTTAGAGCAATGAAAATTGATTAAAATTTAGGATGTATCCAATGGGAACTATAGATGAGTTAAAAAGTGAGCTTAGATTGTTTAAAATAGTAATTACGGCGATTTTTAGTATATGCTTATTTTATCTGACGTTTCATTCAGAACAAGGCATTTTTGATAAAGTTTGCTTTTTATCATTTTTTGGATATCTCCAGTATCATTTTATAATGGGGTATTTTGAAACAAAAAGAGCAATCAAATTTTACCAAGAATTGATAGATAAATATAAGAAAGAGAGAAATATCATCTATGAATAATATAGAAGTTACAAATACTTTTAACCGAAATTTTGCCACTTTACTTTAATAGTCAGGAGTTGGAAATTTATAAATTTAAGCTACAACACATTAAAAGTATTTTACTATGCAATTTAAATTTTTAAACTGCGAGGTATAAATATGGGTGAAATTTCTTTCTATTTTGAGAAAGGTAATTTTGTGTTAAAAGCCACTAATATTGTCTGCAGCAGAGAATTGAATGTTGCGACAATATAAGAGATATTGAACTTAGAGATATTCAGTTTAAAGGAGAAAAAATGAATAATATAGACATAATAGGTTTTGCAATGATAGAAGAAAGCAATAAAACCATAGAGCAAATAGCAAGAGAAGGTTTGCATTCTTTAGAAGTGGCAATTGAAAATTTTGCTCCCTTTTGCTTTTGGTCACTTGTGATAATAGGAATAGTTACAGCTCTCATATGGTCTGCAACAAAGAATTGAATGTTGCGACAATATAAGAGATATTGAACTTAGAGATATCCAAGTAATCAGCGTAAATGATAAAAGCGTGACTATAGGCAATACAAAACTAGCGCCATATGCTAAATTTGTCTATTTTGGCACAAAACCGCATATGATCAAGGTTAAAAAAGCAAGAGTCTTAGCAAATAAAAAATCTGGCATAATTTTTGGTAAAAAGGTAAATCACCCAGGCACTAAAGCAAATCCATATCTAAAAAACGCTCTAGATAGCTATATAAAAGGCAGTGGATTTACAAGGGCAAAATCCGCCCTTGCTAATGAAGTAAGAAATAGAATTGTAAATGATATTAAAAAGGCAGTTAAATTATAATTTTTTTGATTTATTTGCAAAAAATACAGCAACATATTTAGATGCATTTTAGGCATTATATTATCTTAAATTTCCCATAACAATAAATCCCATAAATCCAAACGATAAGTAACGCAATTAAAACAATACCATCATACAAATCTAACACAGATTTTTTTATGCTTAATCCCTTTGATAGCTCTAAACTAATTGCTATTAAGAACACCCACGTAATACAAATAAAGAAAAACCAAGCAAAAAAACCATCAAAACCCATTTTTTTCATACTTTCAATCATTATAAAAAATACTGCTTCATAGTTCATTTTTTATCCTTTTAAAAACTCTTTGTTATTATAGATATCGCCTATTACTTCAAGTTCGCTAAGTGCAACAAGAAGTGCGTAATCGCCACCTTTTAAATGGCAGATAAAGGAGGCGTCTTTATCAAAATACTCTACCCAGCCAGTAGTCTCCGAGCTGTCTTTTATAAATTTAGCTTTTATGATATCGCCCTCATAAATCTCTACGCCGTTTTTGTCTTTTAAGCCCGTATATTGCATAAGTTCAAAATCATCATCAAGCTCATAAGTAATCCAGCCGTCATTTTCAGAAAAAACTTCGCCATTAACATACGGCACTTTACCAAAATCTAACTTCATATAATCCACGTTAAACATTTGTTTATCTGCTTTACTTAATGCTCTAAAACGAATCTCTCTCATTTTTTTACCTTTCTATCCTTTTGATAAATCTTGCAAATCTAGCCACTATTTCAGGCACCACACTATTACCAAGCATTCCTATTCGCTCCACGTTCTCGCAAAACCCATCATCTTTTCGTATATCTCGCAAATCGTTTTCATATCCGTTTGCTTTTCGCCAAAGGCGTCTATTATGTATGGATATAATCTCTCTTGATGGTTCTTGAATGTTAGCATTTGACACTTCACTGAAAAGCATTTCATCGCAAAAGTGTCTGACTTTACCGGAGTAGGCAATAACATACGCCCTTTTTCGCTCGTGCATATATCCGTAGGCACTAGCTCGAAGTAAAAAAGCTCGGTATTCATATCCACATAACCTAAGCTCTTGCGTAAAAACCTTAAAGTAGGCTTTGTTTGTGATGAGCTCTGAGGCGTTTTCAAAGAGAATAAATCTTGCATCTGTTATCCTTGCTAATCTTAAAATTTCAGAAAATAACCCGCTACGACTACCGCTTAAACCTGCTCTTTTACCAGTACGGCTTAAATCTTGACATGGAAAACCGCCAGTGATAATGTCAATCTTGCCAAGTGGGGCTAAATCATCTTTTGTGATTTTAGTTACGTCGTTAAAGATAGGGGCGTCCGCCCAGTGTTTTTTTAAAACTTTATGACAATTTATGTCAATCTCACAAAATGCCGTCGTTTTAAAAAAGCCGTCATTTACGCTTTCTTGCTTAGTAGGTAGCTTTAAGAAGTCATAATCTTTAAAATTTGCACTCTCAAAGCCAAGTGAAAATCCACCAATACCGCTAAATAAATCTAAAATTTGCATTTTATATTTATCCATCTCTTTGCTTATTTAATTTATTTCTGATGAAATTTACTACATTGTAGCGTTCTCACTCGTAGATTACAGTTTTATTATTCGCTAATATTGCACTATTTACATACTCTATTATCTCGCTTGGTGCTTCACTGTTTGAAAAGCCCTTAATCTGTGCCAAGCAAAATTTGTTTTTTGATCGCCTAATCTCAATCGTGTATCTCTCATTGTCTCTTCTTAGAGAACAAATAAAACATCTGTTAGCATTTACATTTTCTATATATGAAGCTACACAATTGTGATTAATCACTCCTTCTTCAACCATCTCTTGCTTGGTTGTTAGCATTTTTATATCGCTTGGAAGTTTTAGACGTAAAAAAGGATTGTCTTTGTTTAATCTTACTTCAGGCGCACGTTCTAGCTCTATATTTAACATTAATCTATCGTGTTCGGCTTTTATTCTTTTAAATGATTTGATTTTTAAATTTACATTTTCTCCTTGCTCTAAAGCCATATTGACATAATCGTAAATTATTTGGTTCTTGCTTTTTTCATCTGATTGTATTTTAAAGCATAGATAGCTTTTTAAAATTTTGCCTACTAAAAGTGAAGCTTGATGATTGGTTGATATTTTAGGACTAGTTCGCAGAATAAAATTTATGATCTCTTGATAGTCTGATTGCGGAATATGTTTCTTTGTTTTTAGTACCAAATATGAAGCAGATAAAGTGCTTTTATTGGTAGCATTTAGAAAATTCTCTTTTGGATATTTTTTAACAAAAAGCTCTTTTTTATTTATAAAATTTTCAAGTGAGCTAAATTTAAAAGGAGATTTTATATACAATGGGTCTCTTTCAAAGTCTAGTTTTATATCTTTTAATGGTAGATGTAATTTTGATAAATAAGAAAAGTAAATATTAAAAAATTCACGCATTGTCGCAGATTTATAGCATATCGTTGAGATGTTATTTAAGGTTGCTTCATAGAAGCAAAATTTACCTTTATACTCACCGCCTATAAAGATAGTATAATTGTCTTTTATGTAAATTTTTGATTTATAAATAGATGATCTAAGGAAAATAAATTTACTCTCTTTGTTTTGAAAAGTAACGCTAGATGATGATATTATCATTTCGTTTTTACTCGAAATATCTATGCTTAATGCTTCGCATTCAATAGGCTTGATTTCTTTTATAAACTTGCTTAGTTTGCTAAAATTTGTATCAAAAAATTCCAAAGCTTCACTGTCTATATTCAAAAAATGAACAAGACTATCGGTATAGTATAGAGCGTAAAATTTCTTTGATAATTCATCAAGGGCTGATCTAAATTTAGATAATCCTAAAATATCAATATTTCTATCAAATTCGGCTTTAAGTTCTAAGTGTTGATTAAAAAATGGCATTTAACTCACGCCCTTCAAAACATATTTTATAAATCTTATGTGCTTGAGTGTATTGTGCCTCGTTGCCACATCCAGCTAAAATCAATCCAATTATTATTGTTGATAAAACTTTCAATTTATACTCCTAGTCCAAGCAACTGTTTAGTCCAAAAATTCAATTGCGATTTTATGCTCGGCAACTAAATTTAAAAAATCAAGCTTGAACTGCTCATTTGTTTTTACGGCATCAGTTATTTTTATACCGATGTCTTTAAACTTTTGTTCGTTCTCTTCTTTGATCTCATTTAAAATCTGCTTTCGTTGCTCTGAAAGCCTTTTTAGTTGCTCCTCATTTTTGAGTAGCTTTTCCGCTGCGGTTAGTTTAGCCATATTGGTTCTCCTTTGTGATATTTTTTGATATTTATCAAGCATTAAAATATACTATATAAGAAATAATATCTATTTTTTCTTTATTTGTTGTATATATTTACTGCTTGATATTTTTTGATATTTTAGCATAATTTTGATATTTTTTCAACAAAAGTTGTGATATAATTCACTGTAAAAAGTTAGATTGCAGGATAGCCTTTTTCTCCTATTTTGTTATACAAAATATTCGAAAAAGGCAAATACTCTGCGAGGCTCTTGTGGGCTTTGCAGTAGCAAAGTTTTTATGGAAAATTAAAAAATGAAAGGGTGCTTTAATATGGCAAAAGAGTTAAAGGCTTTCAGAATTGATGGCGAAAATTTAGAGTATTTGCAAAGTCTAAAAGAAAAAATGCAAGTAAAATCACTCAATGAAACAGTCAATTTACTTTTGTTTTTTCTACAGCGAGATAAAAATTTTGCTGATACCATTAAAGAAAATTATCCTCTTTTGCAGATTAAAAATACAAATCTATATAAAGAAAACACCAAAGAAGTTAAAAACTTTTTTACCGATGATGAGTTTGAAATTTTAAAAAAACTCGGTAAAGAAAATGGATTTTCAAGCGTAAATAAATTTTCAAAATTTTTGGTATTAAGTCATATGTATGATGAGAAAATTTTAAGCAACGATACCATAAATGAGTTTGCAAGAGTAAATTATTCAATCAAGCGAGTTGGCATAAATTTAAACATTTTTCTTAGAGCTATACAACAAGACGGAGCGACTTATTTTGACAAAGGTGCAGTTGATGAGCTGGTAAATCAAATAAAACAGCAGGTGCTCGAGGCTGAAAAATTTATAAAAGAACAAAAGAAGTTTTTACGAGTTAAGCTAAGATGAGCCGTAAATTAAAGTCATATTTAGACGATGATAATTTTCTAAAAGCCAAGAAAGTTTGGAGTGAGTTCGAGCGAAAACAAGGTAAATATTTTAACTCACCACAAAGTTTTAAAGATAAAATATGGAACAATTATATTTCAAGCAAAGGCTTTATAACTCAAAAATTTAATAAAGCCCAAAGAGATTATACCACAAAACTGCTTACTAAAAAAAATGGATACAATTCACAAGTTTTGATAAAAATCACTGGCTCGGACAAGAATTTTAATCAATTAAAAAATCATATAAAATATATCAGTCGCGATGAATTGTTGGATGTTTTTATTAATGATCCAAGTAGTGGTGGAGATATTTTTTGTTCTAAAAATTTAGACGAGACTGCTGCTTTCTTTCAAGATGGAATATATAATATCCCAAGTAAAAAGGACATAGAAGAAGATCAAAATTTAAAAGAAAAAAACGAAGTTTTACATATGGTTTTTTCGATGAAGGGCGAAAACAATATACCAGTGGATGATATTAAAAATGCGGCGATGAAAACTATTAAAGAAAAATTTCCAAACAATCTTTTTATATTAGCAATCCATAATGATACGGACAATCCGCATTGTCATTTGGATTTGAAAACTGTTGATTGCAATGGTAATAGGATCAAGATTGCTCCAGTCGATCTCGATGATTTACGCAATGAGTTTGCGAAAAATCTAACCGAATTAGGCTATAAGGCAACTAATTTTTCACGCAAACAAAAGGAATTCGCAAGAGATAAATACCCTGATCCTTGGGATGGACACAAGCCGCACCATTACAAGATCACTGGATATGGAAAGGCAAAATATAATTTCTCACTAGAGGAACACGTGGAAGAGTCTTACTATGTTAAATTTGAAACTAGAAAAGGTAAAGAAACCATCCTTTGGGGCAAGCATTTAGAAAAACTAATGGAACAATATAATGTTACAAATGGCGATTGGGCTCGTTTTACGGTAACCGATCAAGAAGCAGTCGTAAAGAAAATTTATGATAAGAAAACCAAACAATGGTATGAAAAAACTGTGTATAAAAATGTATGGGATTGCTCAGTTGAGGGCAAGCGAGAAGTTGAATTAAAGCCACTAAGTGAGAGTGAAAAGAAAAAGAGCGAATATAAAATTTTAGGCGAAGAAAAATCACAAGCCTCTAATATAACTTTACAAAGTCAAACTATCAATAAAAGACAAAACAAGAATGGTGTTAGCAAGGCTAGGGCCCTGCAAAACACACAAAAAACTGATAAAATTCAATCTAGCGATAGCAAAGAAACAGCTGTAAAAAAGCACGACTTTCAAAGATAGTGCCTATTTTACGCCAAAAGCTTTTGTTTTAGATACCCTGACAGGCTCATAAACTGCTCTTTTGCTTCGTTTTCTAGTCGCTCTTTTTCGCTTGGCATTAGATATATTGCAACCGCTATTGGCTTTTCGCCTTCTTTTCTAGGTCGACCGGCATTGCTTTTTCTATCTTCTTTTTTGTCCGCTGCGCCTGAATTTATAAACTCACTTACATTGCTACTTGCGGTAACACTTGCGTTATTTACAAACGCGAATTCCTTTTTTTTATCCAAAATTCCCATCATCTTTCCTTTTCTTTTGATTTTTTGCTTATTTGTGGTTGTTTAATTGCTCCGCTTTCTATCTTTTTAGTATAAGCATCGCCAAGTCTTGAAAGGATTGCTTTAGGGCTGTTTTCATTATTGATTTCTTGCTGGGTTGCTAAAAATTTATCTATATTTGTTTTGATGCTTGGCAGATATTCTCTAATGACATCTTCTATTATTGATAAATTTACCCCTTCATAATCGTGAGCCGTAGCATTTCTTACCCCTCTAAGCCCCCTAATATTTTCTGGCGTAAATATTGATAGTGCTTTTATATCGCCACTATCCTGTATCTTTTGTAATTGCTCATTACAAGCTACAAGATGCATTAAAATAGCAGGTCTTTTTAGTGTTTCATCATCTAGTGCGGCAACTATTCCATTCTCACAAATTTCAAAAATTTTTTCAATTTTATCTTTAATCAAAATAAGTCTTTCGTTTGTTTTTGTATTGCTAGACATAAATCACTCCTGTTAGTAAATTTTGTTGTTTTTGTAAAGACATTGAGGCTGTGTCGCATATATCAACTTGTCTTTTAAATTTATGCATAAAATCACTTCTTAAATCATCTAAATATATAAAGCCATTAAAACCTTTGAATTTATTTATAAAATCCTTGCTAGTTTCTATTGTAATATCCACATCGCTTGCGATATCGGCACTATCTTTTGCAAAACTACCAAAAAGCCCAAGTTTTATAATGCCGTCTTCTTGTAATTTTGGTTTAATCTCTTTTAAATAGTCTAAGATTTCATCTTTTGTAAGCATTTTTTCGCCCTTGTAAATTTATCATATTATATTATTTAAAACTTTAAAAAATAATATTTTATTATTTTTAATTATTTACAAATTTAACTAATTCGTCAAAAAAGCTCTCAAAATCAATCTCAGCATTTTCATTATTTTTGCAGTATTCGCTTACGCCCATACCTAACGAAAATGCGTTTCGGTAAGCTTCTCTTTCATAAATAATGCTATTCATTAAAAAAATATCATCTAAATTTTTCTCGCTAATATAATCACGCAAAGCCTTAACTTTTTTGGCTAAAAATGGGTTTGGTGAAGCTTTTGATATGACAATCAGTGCTTTTGCGTTGGGATTGTAAATTTTAGCTTGTTCAAATACCAAAATCATCTTATTTAATACCGCAATATCAAGATCGCTTGGGATAACTGGGATAATTGCAATATCACAAACTGCTAAGGCTTGACGCATTTCAGAGCTATCACGACCGCCAGTATCAATCACTACGCTATCATATTTTTGTTTTAAGCTTTGTATCTCTTTTAGCAGCGATGAGCCTATTTTTGATACACTATTAAAAAGCAGTGGCAAAGAGCTATCAGCTCTAATATCTGTAAAAACATCTACGCTTCTTTGCGGATCAGCGTCAATTAATAGCGTTTCATCGCCCATAAGAGATAGTTTTACGGCTAAATTTATGGCAATATTTGTTTTACCGCTACCGCCTTTTTCGTTTGTGATTGCAATTAACATTCTTTATCCTTTAAAATTTGGCTTTTATTTTTTACTTCCGTATTGCTGAACTAATTTTTCCCACTCAGTTGGTTCATTATCGCCAGTAAGCACACTCCAGTTTTGATTTTTTTTGTGCTTGATAAAACTTCCCAACTCGCAGTTTTTCATTTGAATTGTGCTTAAATTTGCATTTTTATTTGCTTCACAAAACTCTACCAGTTCAACTAATGTTTTCGCATTTACTTTATCGTTTAAGTAGTCGTGAGTATATTCTTTATCTCCAAATTTAGCTTCTTCGCCACAACCAACAAACATAGCAGCAACCAACGCACCAAGTGCAACTTTACTTAAATTTTTCATAGTTTTATCCTTTATTAAATTATTTTTTATTATATTAAATTATTTTAAAATTTAATATAATATAGATTAATAGTCGCCATCGGCAACAAACTCATATTCTATTTGCCAGTTTCCGCCACCAAAATGCAGCTCATTTTTAAGCAGTGAGCAAGGTAAAAATGCACCATCTCCATCTGCTACCATTTGGCTAAATTTTGGCAGCTTTCGCTCATCAAAACCATTTTCATAAGTCTTATCCGAAAACATAAGACCTTCTCTAACTCGTTTTAGAAAATACTTGTATCCAAGCATTTCATTAAAGCCTTGATGTCTTAAAATTTCACCTTTTGTAGCATTGTTTTTAAGCCACGCTATGCTTTCGTCTTTTATTAAAATTTGTAACTCAAAAAACTCTTGATACAAAATGGCTTCGTAAATGAGCTGTTCCAGATCATTTTTGGCAATCTTTGCGATCTCTTTAAGCGAGCTCGCAAATTTGCTATCGGCGATCTGTCTAAGCCATACGAGCGGAATAATCCTACGGTTATTTACTGCTAAGGCTTCTTCCTCGCTGCCGTGATTTTTGTAGAAAATACCCCAAAAAATCTTTTGGCTAAAAAAGTTAGCTAGTGTTTGATCCTGTTTGGCTACTAGGTTTTTTGCACTCTCAAGCAGTCTTTCATTTGGGTAAAAGCCAAGTTTTTCAATGGCGTCTTCGCCAACTTGCTCTATAAGGTGTGCATACCATATAGGCACTGCAAAGCCAGTAGGATAGTCCTGCGGCGTGTTTGGCAACATCTTTTCTCCTTTATCTTGAAGTTTGAAAGAATTATAATATAAAAAAGTTTAAAATAATATTAAATAATAAAATATAATTTAATATTATAAATAATTATTTCTCCTGCTGGGTTCTCGTATAAATTTCTCGGTTATTTTTTGTAGATATTAAATAATTTAGAATTATATTAAATTGTTTAATATAATTCTAAAATGTATCAAATTAAAAGCCTCGACCTTTGTCGGTTGATTTTTCTTCTCTTTGGGCTATCGTGGCTTGAGCTGGTTTTATGGCGGATTGTGCCACTGGAATTTGTATGTTTTGGTTTTGCTCTTTTAGCTTCTCAAGCATTTTTGCCTTTTGGGCTTTATCCCAGTTTTTGTATTCTTCAAGTGCGCCGCTTCTCCACTCACTTTTATATTGTCTATCGACCATCATCTTGTCGTTTTCGGCGTTGCAAATTTCGAGATCTTTTTGCAGTCTATTAAAAAGCTCTTGCTTTGGATAGGTTTGGTTATTTTCCGACCATTCTTTTAGGGTTGCATTTGCTTCTTGCAATGTTTTTAGCTCGGTCGTGTTTTTCTCTAACCTCTTTTGCAGCGCTTCATCGCTTAGAACATTATTGATCCTAGTAATAAAGCCCTTTAGATTGATTTGCTCTCTTGCACTTATGCCTCGCAATTTATCATCGTGATACTCGAGCGATCTTGGTTCTAGTTCTATCTCGTGTTCTTGATTTACAAGCTTAAAAAATACAACATTGCCTTCAAAGGCTGTCTTGGTTGCTGTGCCTATGACTTTAAATCCTTTGTATTCCATAATCTCTCTTGGTGTATCTTTTGCGGCAAACAATAAATTTATATTACCAAGTAACATACCAGCCATTTGATCTTGTTTTGCCTCTATGCTATCAAGCTCAGGCTTGATTATATCTTTTATAAAATTTAGCTCAACTGGTTTTTGCATATCGCCATTTAATTTAAATTCATAGTCTTTTAAGGTAGCATTTTTAAATTCTTGCATAATATTATTATTATTGCTTTCTAGCTTTTCTTTAACTGCTTCAAAACTAGTAGAATTTTTAAAAGCTATATCGAACAAGAGAGATTTATCGTTTTTGTTTTGATTTGTTTCAAACATACTTTTTGAAAGCTCATCTTTAAATTTCATAAAATCTACTTCTTTATATTTTGGAATAATAAATTCGTGTGAGATTGCTTCAAATCCACCTTGAGCAACAGAAGCTTGAAATTTATTGATCTTGCAAGTAAAATTTTCTTTTGTATTTTGTTTCACTACCTGTTTAATAGTATTGATTTTAGGTATTTGTGCTGTAAGCTTGGCTATTTTTGCATTATTTTTCTCTTGCTCGTCTGCGTTTGAGAAAATTTGTTCTTTATAGCGTTTGATCTCGTTTTTTTCCTTTTTAATGGCTTCGTTTAACTCAAACTCTGTAAAGATAAGTGGGTTTTCACTGGCTACTGCACGTGCTTCGTTTGAATTTAGCAAATCCTCTTCAAAGCCACTAAGGCTGCGTTCACCAACAATTCCTTTCCTGAAATTTAAAATTGCTTCATTTTTCTTGCTTTGCAACTCCCAGTTTCTTTCATCAAAAGTGCCAGGCGTGATATGTCTAAATTCCTTAATAATAAAATTCTCAGGGTCATTTTCGTAAAAAATGTTGCCTTGTCTTATGGCTCTACCATTGCTTTGCGTTATATCACTTGGTCGCCATGGGCAATCAATATGATGAAGTGCGGTAATACGTTTTTGCACATTTACGCCAGTTCCCATTTTTGCACGACTTCCTAAAAGCACTCTAACTTCGCCATTATTGACCTTTCTAAAAAGTTCAGCCTTTTCTTCGTTGCTGACTGCATCGTGAATAAATGCTATTTGTTCTCTTGGTATTCCTTTTTGAGTTAATTTTTTATAAATATCTCCATAAAGAAAAAATCTACTATCATCAAAATCATCTTTTATTTGCACTTCTCCATTTTCATCAAGGTCATTTATGCTTATTTCATTTTTGTCTATTGTGTCATTAATATTTTCAAATTCATCCACATACTCAGTCTTAATTTCTTCTCTGCTTAAATTTTCATCTAATTTTAAGTTGAAAGATTTTTCACTGCCACTTTGTGGTGTGCCAACATCTAAAAATACAAGCTGTGTGCCTTTTTGTTCGCTCCATTTTTCCCACTCTTTAAAAATTTCATCAACAGCAATATTGACTTTTGAGTTTATGTAATCAGGTGCAGTCGGATCAATGAGCCTAAAATCAATACTTGCTTTTTTGGCATCACTTGTTACTTTAAGTGGATTATCTATTTTTGGATCATATCCGCCGCCTTCCATATGAATAAGTCGTCCTGTGATTGAGTGGCTGGGATATAAGCCATTTTCATCAGGTTCTCCTATATATTCAGCAATTCGTTTTGATTTTTCACTTTTTATATAAATTACTTCTTTATTTGGGACAAATGTTTTTGAAAATGCTTTAATATCATCGTTTGTGATTGTATCTGTTGTCTGACTTAACATATTTGAAAGTTCAGGTAAATTTGTAAGAGATGAAAATCTAGCCTCCATTTTAATACGACCACTTGCATCCCTTACTGGTGCTATATCTATACCTGCAAAATTACTAGCCCAATTTGAAAAGCTGTCTATACCTAGTTTTTCAAGTTCTTTTGGTTGCAAGTATCTTTGCATATTATAAATTTCACTCAATGAATTTGAAACAGGCGTTCCAGTTAAAAACATAACCTTTCCATCGTCTTTATCGTTGATGTAAGTAGTAAGTGCTAACATATTTAAAGCTCTTTTGCTTGAAATATTTGCTCCTTTTCCTTTTGCGTTCATAGGTGAAATTACGCCTAAATTTTTAAAATTATGTGCTTCATCTACAACTATACTATCTACGCCAAGCATTGAAAAATCCATAATTTTAGACTTTGTTCTGTCTTCAATTAATTTTTCAAATTTTTGTTCGGTTTTTGCTATCATCTTTTCAATTTGACGAGCTGAACGTTTGTTTGTTACTTCATCACGTTCTTCGTAATATCTGAGTGCTTCTTTTAGTTCATAAATTTCATTGTCTAAAATTTTTTGCTGAGTTTCAAATGGCACTGGCAGTTTTTCTATTTGAGTATATTTAATAATAACTGCATCCCAATCGTTATTTGCTATATTTGCTAAAAATTCATCTCTTTCTTTTGGGCTTAGTGAGTTTTCATCAGCTACTAGCACATTAGCATTTGGAAATGCTTCAAAGAAACCTTGATCCCATTGTGTTACGAGGTTATTTGGCACAATTATAAGAGGTTTTTTTACAAGGCCAAGCTCTTTTTGCTTCATAACAGCAGCTATTGCTGCGTAAGTTTTTCCAGCTCCAACTTCGTGGTCTAATAATATATTTTTTTGCACCATACTTCTAAAAATAGCGTCTTTTTGGTGCTTTCTAAGATTTATATTGCTATCAAGTCCATTAAATTCTAAACCATCTCCTTCAAATTTAGCTTTTACATAGCAGTTAAATTTATCATTATAAATGCGTTCAAGCTCTTTTGCTCTTGCTCTATCACTATAAATCCATTCATTAAATTTAGTTTTTAGAGCTTCTATTTTTGCATTTGCTTCTGCTGTTTTTTCAGGATTAATTACTTGTTTGTATATGATGTTACCTTCTTTGTCGTATTTTATATTACCTTCTTGATCTAGCATAGGCTCATCGGTTCTTTCCATAATTTTAATAGGCGTGTTGTTTAATGCACTTTCAATTATGTCATATACGCTTTTGTTATTTCCTATATTTTGATGAATTTTATAATATCCATCAATTAATCTTTGATTTGTAAGTCCTTTAACTTCAACAGAGTAATTGTATCTAGCATATTGTGAAAAATAGTCCTTATCGCCATCTATTTGCCAACCCATAGAGCCTAAATTTTTAAGCTTCCAAGCTTGTTCTTCGTAGTTACTAGTTTTTAGCTCGTGTTCTAAAAAATCATTGTAATATTTTACTGGTATCCAAGAACTTCCAAATCTTGTATCAATATCTACAAAGCTAATATCTTGTGGTATAACTTTACTTAACTCATTAACATTATTTTGCATAAGATCTGTGTATATATCTTGCAAGTCTTTTGCTATTTGCAATTTCTCTTTAACATTTCCGCTTAAATAAATAGGTGCAAATATTAGCTCACGTTCGCCATTTATTAATTTTTGCGGATCATAAAAAGCTAACTTATCTTCAATAATTTTATCTTCAACTTCAATCTTTGATTTGTTTAATTTTTGTGCGATATAGTCAGTGTCAATTTTTCCATATTGATACATACTTACTAAAACACCATCTTTTTCATTGTCAAATAAAATTTCAGGCGTAAAACCAATTGTTCGGCGAAGTAGTATGTTTGCTTTTTCGCAACTTTCTTTTACGGCTTCTTTACCATCTTTTGCACGTTCGGACTTTTTATAGTTTTTTTCTAATGCCTTGACCTTGCTAAACTCAATATCCAAATTTCTAAATGCTGATGCTTTGTTTCCAGATAAAAAACCTTCACTAGCGTGATAGCTATCTAATAAGATGTTTAACTGCTCTCTTGTTTGCCACAGTTTTAAATCATCGTCCTTGATATTGGTTTGCTCTAATGCAATAAGCTCTTTTAACTTATCTCTTAGTGGTATGTATTTTTTTATACGATTTTGAACAGCTAAACTTAAATTCTCTACCTTTGAAGCCCTGATTTCATCGCCTAGTGAGCTTGTTATTTTACAAACTTCTCCATTATGGATAAATAGGCTATTTTCTTTTAAATTTTTGACATATTCATAGTTATCATCGTAGCTTTCAATGATAAAATCAACGATCGGAGCAGGTTCTCGCCATTTATATATATTTGCTGGTAGCTGTTCTTGTATAAAATGTTCTATTGCTAAATCAAGATTGAAATTTTCATCATTTTTTGGCTCATAAAAAATACCTTTACCAAATTGTCCTGTGCGATATGTTGGCTTGGCTAGTATATTTTGCGGATTTTCAATAAAGTATTGGTTGATACTTTGTTTTAATTCAATGCCATCTTCTGTTATTTGAGTTGCTTTTATTTTTGAGATTTCTTTATTGTATTCAGGATGTTTGCCTTTTTGTAAGAAAATAATATCCGTTTCTGCTTCTGTGTGCTTAAAAATATTGTTTGGCAAACGCACAGCCCCTAAAAATGTATGGTTTTGTGCTATTTCATCTCTTGCAGAGTTGTATTTGGCGTCCATAAAATGACGACTTACTACAAATGCACTAATTCCATCTTCTTTTAAGCTATATTGGGTTGCTTTTTGTATAAAAAAGTTGTGAGCCGAACCAAAAATATCGTGATGAGTATTATCATAAAGTGGCACATCTAAAAAAGGTGGATTTCCTATAACTGCGTCAAATTGTTCATCGTGTCTAAATTTTTCATATCCAATATTATAATTTTGCTGATTTGGATATAAAATTTTATTCATTTTTATTGTCAAAGGTTCTATGTCAAGACCAGTAAAATGAAAATTTTTATTTTCATTAAAAGTAATAAACGAACCATTTCCAACACTGGGTTCTAAAATTTTCTTTTGTAAATTTGGCTCATCTGTATTAATGCCAAGTTTTTCAAGTCCATTATACATGGCCTTAACAATATTTTTTGGTGTGTAATATGCTGTTAAATTTGAACGCTTTGCAGCATTATAATCATCTTCTGAAAGTAACTTTTTTAGCTCATTTCTTTCATTTTGCCATTTTTCATTTCGCTCATCAAATAGTCCATTAATGCCACCCCAGCCTGAAAAACTAGCAATTGCTAGTTGTTGTTCTTTTGTGATGTTAAGCTCGATTTCTCCCTTTTTGCCAAGATCTAATTTTGGGTAAATTTCATTTGTAAGTTTAATGGCTTCAACGTTCTTGCTAAATCTGTCTTTTTCGCCACCGAGCTCTATTACTTGATCTAATTTTAGATCAGTAAAAATATTGTTGAATTGCTTTAAAGGCTCAATTTGTTTGATATTTTCATTTGCTACTTCTTCGGCAGGATCGGCGGTTAATAAATTGATTTGCAATTCATCAACTTGCCTATCGATATCGGCTGCCTTTTCGATAATCAAGCCAAGACTATCATTGCCAAAATATTCAGGATGGGCGTCTGCCATACTAAATAAATCAAATCTGCCATACAAATCATCGTTATTTTTATGCTTTGCCATTTTGTGCTCCCAAGTAAGATTAAAATTTTAGTAAAATTTTATCTAAATTCGTTGCAAACGCCGATTTTTACATACTTTTATATTGTTTTATGATTTTATAAAATATTAAATTATTTAATATAATATTAAATAATTTTTAATAACCATTCATCTCTTTATCTTCGTTTATAAGCATTCTAATGTATGCAGCACGAGTTGGAAAAAATTTTTTATTATAAATATAATCTAAGTATTCCAACTCATCTTCTTCAAGATAAATTACAATTTGTCTTTTCTTTAGCTTGTCTTTATCTATATTCTTATTTTTTTTCATCTATCAAATCCTTTTTTTATTTCTCTTTGTTTTGTGCTAACTTCTAAAAAATCCGTGAAGTCAAAGCCTTGTTTAAGCTCTTTTTCTAATTTGTTTTGTTTTAAAATTTTTTCCCAGTCTATGACTTCAACTACATTGCAAACATTTTTTAATTGCTCTTTTAAGGCTTTTGCTCCATTTCTACCAGCCTCATCATAATCATACGCAATAACCACATAACAATCTTTTAGAATTTGAGTTTGCTCTAATTTAAATTTAGCACTTGCACTGCCAAGGCTTATTGCTTTATAGCCACGAGATAGCATATTAAGGCAGTCCTTTTCGCCTTCTGCTATGAAAATAGGGCGATCATCTTTTGTATATTCTTTTAAGTTTAGAATATTAAAAGCTGTGCGTGGTCGATCTTTGCTAAATGTATATTTAATATTTAAATTAGGATTATATTTCCAAAGCGTTATTATTCCACCATTTTCATCACGCAAAGGCATAATTAGCCTATCTTCACTTTTAGAATAGCCTATTTGAAAATTTTGAGCTAACTCTTTACGTTTTGCATTATCACAAGTTGGTAAAAGTTTTGCTAACAGCTCTTGATAGCGAGTAAAATTTTCACGGCGTTCGTTTTCGTATTTTTGTATAATGTTGTCATCTAGATACTCTATTTTTGGCTCTTTTTCAAATTTTATACTAAAACTATCTGATTGTTCGTTACGACTTAAAATGCCTTTTTCAAGCATATTAGACATAGTATCACAAACATTATCATAAAAATCATCGGCTCTGCTTGAATAAGCTTTGATTTTTCTTTCCTTACAAAGAACTTCAAATATCTCATCTGTTGTTAAATTCTTATTATTTATTATTCTTATTATACTTTGTTCTAATGTTTGAATTTTTATGTTATTTATCGTTGTTTCCTGATTATGGTTTGCATTTATTTCATTGTAAATTTTCAAATCATCAAGTATCTTTTTGGTTTCTAAAAAAGCTGTTTTATCATCACAAGCTTTTATTTCTTTGTAAAATGCAATTACATCGCCCCTAAAACCGCTGCCAAAGTCTTTTATATATCCATTTTTTGGATCTATACTTGCACTCGCTGTTTTTTCATCATTTCGCATTTTAAATTTGTAATGTTTATCAACATTAAATCCAAGATATTCTAAAAAAGCTCTTGTTTCATCCTTATGCAAGTTCATTTTATTACTCCTTTTGCTTTTTTAAATTTATTTAAATTTGCAAAAACTTTGTGTGAATATGGATTGTTATTAATTTTCCCGTTATAACAATTTAATGCTTTATAATCCCATCCGTGCTTATTTAAGCAATTTCTTAAAATCATAGCCCCCATTTGTATATTAATGTCTGGACGATAAAGGTCATCAAGGCTTAAATTTTTTGCCTTTAAAGTTGGCTCGTGTATAGAATTAATTTGCATTAATCCATAGTCGCTTGAACCATTTTTATTAATATTTTTTGCCTTTATAACAAAATTACTTTCTGTTTTTGCTATTGCCCAAAGAAGAATGGGTGGTATATTAAACTCTTTACCAAACTTATAAAAAAGCCAATTAAATTTAGTTTCGTTTATATTTGGTAAATTTACAGCACTTAGAGTAGAACACGAAAATAACATAATAATAAATAATTTTTTATAATTATTTATTATTTTAAATTGTTTTAAAATTTTCATCTACTAGCACCTAGTGTTTTTTGGTTTGAGTGTTCGATAACTTTTTCTTTTGGAAGCTTAATAGCTCCGCTTTTAACCTTTTCTTCATAAGCAAGACTTAGTCTATTCATAACTTCTTTGCTTTGATTTTTGTTATTTTGCTGGGTTATTGTATTGCTTATATGTTTGCCAAGCCCTGAAACACCAGCAACACGGCTTAAATTTTGAGTAAAGGCAGTAATGCTTTCATCTCCTATGCTTTCAGCCAGTGCAATAGTTGCTTCCATGCCACCTTTTAAGCATTTTTCAAAATTGTCAAGCGTTGCTGGATTTTTAAAATCTAATACTTTTTTATCTTTTTCTTTGATTTGTTCTTTATCTTGATTTAAATTTGGCTCTTTTAGCTCTGTTGATTTTATAAAAAGGTTATTTGCACTTTTACTAGCACAATCTATACTGCAATCATTACAACCAATTTTTATGAGATAATCTAAATCTTTTTGAAAATGACCTTTGCCAAGTGTTGCATTAATTTGCATTTTAGTGCCATTAATATCGGTAAATTCTAATCCTATTTTTTCATACTCAGCTTTAAATTTCTTGTCATTTTCATCCATTAATGCCTTATCCATCATTTTTAAAGTTTGAAAAAGTGCTATATTTTCATCGCCTTTAAACTCTTTTCCAACATTTAATATTTTGCTAAATTTATTTATCTCATATTTTCCATTTGCTTCATTTGGATTAATAATCATATTAATGCGAGTAGTTATATTTTTTATCATATCTTCTGAATTTTCTTCATCTTTTAGTGTTTGTTCTGTAATATCTTTTTCTTTACTTGTTGACATTTGCTACTTCTCACTTTTTATCAAAAATCATCTCTTCAAGTTCTCCGCTATCATTTGTCTTAAATTTGGCATTGCACCAGTTGCCATTTTTAAGTTTTCCGTTACAAGCAAAATAATTAAACCCTTTTTGACTCGTTTTTGGCAGAAGCTTTCCGCTCTTGCATTTTGGACAAATTTGAGCATCATTAGGTATCTCTTGTTTTGGTTTTGCCTCAAGTTGCGGTTTGCCATTATTGTCGTAAAAAAATGCCTTGCAGTCATTGCACCATTCACTACAACCCCACCAAAATACACCTTTTTTATTTTGACTTTCACGGCGAATTAAATAGCCTTTGTTGCACATAGGGCAGGTTATTGCATCTTGTGGTCTTGCTCCAAAATTACCCATATCGCTATCTTTGACTTTTTCTATCTCGTCTTTTATTTGCTTGTTGATCTCTGCTAAAAAATCGTCTAAGCTAAGATCACGACTTTCGATCATTTTTTGTTTTTCAAACCATAAAGCAGTCATATCAACGCTAGTTAGAATTTCAGGTGCAACAGCAATTAGGTCTTTGCCTTTTTGTGTTGCGTGAATGACTTGCTTCTTATCATCGCTAACACTGATAAAATCATTATCTATTAGACTTTTAATATGATTTGATCTAGTGGCAGGTGTTCCTATGCCACCATTTTCGCCTTTTTTACCCTGATCTTTTTCAAGCAGTAGCTTCTTAATGTTTGGATTTTTTGCATATTTTGCTACGCCTGTAAGATCTGTAAGAAGTGTTGCCATAGTATAAAATGGTTTTGGTTTGGTCTTTTTTGCATCGAGTTTGATTTTGATACAATCTGCTGTTGATCCTTCTAACAAATCGGCTAGCCTTGAAGTATTTTCTACTTCATCGTTTTCATCATTTTTTTCATCTTTTTGCGGTTTTAGATAAAATGCAAAGCCTAAATCAGCGGTAATATTTTGTGAAGCAGTAAATTTATACTCGCAAATTTCAACTACAATACTGGTTGCTTCATACTCTCTTGCTTTAAAAAATTGTAGTGCAAACCTTTTTGCAATCATTGTAAAAATATTTAGTTCATCTTTGCTTAGCTCATCTAAATTTGCTTTTGCACCAGTTGGAACAATGCCGTGATGAGCTGAAATATTTGCCGAGTTAAAGGCTGCGCTTTTTATACCAAGATTGACGTTGTCTAAAATACCTTTTAACTCAATATTCTCTGTGTTAGCAAAAATTTCTTTTAATGAGTTTATAATGGTTGGGCTTTCATCATACATAGTTTCGGGCAGGTATTCGCAGTCGCTTCTATTATATGTTATAAGATGAAATTTTTCTCGTAAATTTTGAGTAATAGACAAGACTTTGTCAGGTTTTAAACCAAGTTCTTTGGCACACTCGGCTTGTAGTTTTAGTAAATTATAGGGAAGCGGTGGCAGCTCTTTTTTGTTTTCAGTCTTTTTTGTTGTAATTCTAGCTGTTTTATCTTCACACTCTTTTGCAATATTTTGAGCTATTTCTCTATCGGTAATTTTATCATCAACCTTTAAATTTGCACGAAATTCTATTCCATCAAAACTTTTAAATTCGCCACTAATTGCAAAATATTCCAAACTTTTAAAATTCTCATTTTCTTGATCTCTATTGACCACTAAGGAAAGAATAGGTGTTTGCACTCTGCCGAGATTTAAAACACCATCTTGATAACCTTTTTTTCTTGCTGTAACCGTGTAGGCGCGAGTAAGATTAAGTCCAACTATCCAGTCGGCCAAACTTCTAGCAAATCCACGTTGGGACAAGCCATAAAAATCATCGTTTGATCTAATATTGTTTAACTCTTTTTTTATTCCGGCTTCGCTAAGATCGTTTATAAGAAGTCTTTTGACTGGCAATTTATTGTTTGCGTATTGTAAAATTTCATCAACTAAAATTTGCCCCTCATCATCTGCATCGCCGCAGTGGACGACTTCATTTATGCCTTTATTTTTCAGCAAATTTAAAATTATATTAAGTTGCTCTTTGCTTTTTTCGATCGGCTTATATTTGAATTTTTCTATCTCAAATGGAAGATCTGCTAAATCCCATTTTTTATATTTTTCTGCATAGTCATCAGGTTTATAAAGCTCTAAAATATGTCCAAAAGCCCAAGTTATAGTGTCATCACCTTTTTTAATAAAGCCATTGCTTTTAGTCTCATTGCCATTTAAACCTTTTGCGATTGCACGTGCGAGTTCAGGCTTTTCGGCTATAAATAATCTACCCATTTTTTTAATCCTTTACTAAATTTAAAAATAGTTTTAAATTATATTTTATTTTTTAATACATTTTAAAATTATTTTTTATTATAATTTTAATAGGGCTAAAACCACCATTTTAGCCCCAAATTTGGCAAAAAAGTTAATGCAAGATTATCTGTCAAAGCCTTGACTTTTTTGCTCTTGATTTAGCTCGCCATTGAGAATTTCGGCACCTTTATTGATTGATTTTGAAACCGACTTCATCGTTTCGGGCATTACAACAATGCCTTGTTGCTTGACAAAATCATAGTTTATTGTTACCGCTGATCGATCAGGAATTTTATTTATGATTTCCATTAGCTTTGGATTTTTAGCCAAAGTCTCATTTTTCTCAGCTGCAAGACCAAGATTAAAGCCTTTTGAAATATTGTTTAAAAACTCTTTTTCAAGGGCTTTGTCATTTGTGCTATCAAATGAATAGCCTTTTATGCCATTCCTATTTTTTGTAGCAAAAATTCGCTCTTGCTGCTGAGTGATCTCTCCTGCTTCATTTTTGATCTCTGGACGAATTGTTATTGCCATTTTATGCAAACTATAGGCTTGTCCTGTTTTGTCATTAACGCCATTGTGTATCCAAGTAGAGGCTGTGTAAAAAGTGTGCTTTTCGTTTTCTAAACCACACTCTATTTTTACTGGATGATTGCGACATTCTACACCATTTAAGAAATTTCTAGCGTTTTCAATGGCGTAAAACGCTTTTACTGCACCAAGTTCAACTTGTTTGCCATCTTTTTCGTAAGGGCGTTCCATACCAAAACCTATGAGTGTTTTATTTTGCTCTTGTAGCTCAGTTTTGCTTATGAAAACAGTTGCTAGTCTTTTATCGCCACCATTTTCTGTTCTGTCAAAATCTGCCATTTTGTATCCTTTTTATTTAAAATTTTAAATGCTATTTAACCAAAGAAATAGCATAGCCTACAACTCCACCAAGTGCCAAGCACAATAAAAATAGTAATCCTGTTAGAGCGTATCCTCCTTTCTTTAATTTACTAAGTAGTTTTACTTCTTTTTCTCTAATCTCTTTATATTCTGCTAGATTTATCTCAAATACTTTTAGCTGATCGTTTAAATTTGAAATCATATTCTCACTAAATCTTTTATATTCATCGCCGGTATCATTTAACCTAGCATTGATTTTACCCTTGAAATTTTCTATTTTGTTTATCTCGTCTTCAAAGAATTTATTTTGATTTATGGCAAAGCTGTCAAATTTTGATACCATTTCATTAAAGATATTTTCCTGTTCTTGCATACTTGCTTTAATTTTTGTAATATCTGCAAGATTTTGAAATTCCTTGTAGTCTTGTGCTATTTTTCTAATGCCAAGAGTATTGTTCATAAGAGCCATAAATTCTTTACTGGGCGGATTTAAGATGAATTCGTTTAAGTAGTCAAAAAGTTGCCTTAATTTCACGCTTTCATCAAGCAAATTCTCCACTCTTTTTGTATGATTGCTATAATCTGCATTATTTTCTTCTCCAATGCGATTGATGGTTTTTAGCAACATATTTAAATCACTATCGAACATATTAAAGGCAATAGTTACTCGTTTCTGATAGTTTGAATAATCAAGGACTGATATAACGCCCTTTTCGCTTATTTTTAAACCAGCCTTTTCAAATTTTGAGCTTAGCTCGGCTACTTCATCTCTTAGAATTTGAGCCGTCATATTACGCTCATAAATAAGCCTTTCAAGCTTATCTTGTAGTTCTTTTTTGCCTTGTTCTACATTCTCAAGTTCATCTTTTGCACGTGCAGCTTCGCTCTCAAGCCTAGCAATGATCTCATCTTTGCTCTCTAGTGTTTTTACTGGCGCATTCTCATTTGTTGTTTTGTTGTCATCGTGCAAATTTTCATTATTTTCCATATTAATCTACCCAGCAAACTTTACTAAAATACTTTTTCTCAAAGAAAAAGTATTGTGGTGTATTTTGGCGACAAAGCTCTTGCCAATAACTATTTCGATCAGGATCTCCGCATTTTGTGTATTCAGGATTTGTCTGAACTTCTTTTTTATCGCTTGGTAGCGTATTGTATATGGCTTGATTTATGGAAATTAATTCATAACCCCTATTCCAGCTAGCCATATCGTAAAATTTAGTATCACAAGTATATTTTATACTCTTTATGTTTGTGTAATTATGGCGTGCTAATCTTACGCAGTATTCAGGCATATTTGGATTAACTCTGATTTGGGTTTGGCGTATTCTGCTTTCTCCAATTCTTACGCGACGCTTTTCCAAATTTTTATTTAGTGTATTAGCATCGCAACCGCCGCCAACTTCCGATAGTGTATCAATCAGACTTGCGTAGTTCTGATCTACTTTTGCCGTTTCATCTGTGGGACAAAGTTTTAGAAAATTCTTTCTTTTTCTAATAGTTTCGTGTGCTTTCTTTGCCGTAATTGAAAAGTATTTTGCTAGACTTGGAGCACACTCGCCTGGTCGTTCACTGCTTGATAAACACAGGATCGCTTCGCACGCTAGTTTTGTGTCTCCGGTAAGCTCATCTGTACCATACACAACACTACTAGAAACTAAACAAGTTAGTAAAATTTTTGATAAAACTCTCATCATTTTTTCCTTTCATTCCAAAAAATAAGATATTTACACGCTTTTTAGATAATCCAATGCTATCTACTGGGTGGATGGCTATATTTTTACAACCATTGCTAGTTAAATAGTTTTTATAATCTTGCGCTATCTCCTGATTGCCAACTATAATAATCCTATCGGCATTATGAGCCACATAAAATGTTTTTACAACCATATCGTTTGGAATATATTCATCGCCGATTTTCTCAAACATTAAATTGTAAGTCCAATTGTTTTGTTTTAGGAACGGATCAAGCGGAATATTGCGTTTTTCTTGCTTGATTAGATCTTGATTGATAGTGATCTGACTATTGCCATCAAGCTCTATGGGTTTTGGCACGCTTGTGCAACCAACAAGCATGAATGCTGTTGCCACGCTTGCTAGATATGTAAATTTAATCATTTTCACTCCTTTAAAATTCATTTTTGTTCTATATTTTTTAACCATTTCTTTATGCTGTCAATATTGTATAAAATACGATTGCCAATCTTTACAAATGGTATAGGTATGTGTTTTTGCCTATTTTCATCGGTATAGTTTTTCTGCATTCTTAATTTATATTGTGTGCTTTGACTTATGCCAAACATCTCCTCAAGCTCTGCTGGTGTTATATATTTTTCGTAAAAATTTACATCTTTCATTCTCTACTCGCTATAATCTTGATTTTCGTCTGCTAATTCATCAAAGTTAGGACAACTTGCATTTTGTAACATCTGCTCTTCATCGCTATCGCTTTCGTTAATTGTCTCTTCTTCTGTCGGATCGGTATCTATGCTTTTAACACTTTGATTTGCTTTGCTAGATTGTTCTGCTTCATATTGTTCTTGAAGTTTTTTTATTTCTTGCCTCGTAGTTTCATCTTTATCTCTTTGAAGTCTTAATTTCTTTTCATATTCTTCTTGATTTTCATCGATCTCTCGGACTATTTCAGGCAATTTTTCAAATCTCTCGCCTTCATCATTGTAAAGCTCTTTAAAATATGATTTAATATTTGCCATATTTTGTAGTGGTACTTTTATATTTGTTTCTCCATTCTGAATGGCTTTTTCAAGTTGGTTGCGACTTGGAATTTTGCCGTTTTGTTTGATTTTGATACGCTTTTGGCTCTTTTTAGTCTTTTTATCAATGATTTCTTCGTATTGCTCTTTTTCGTATTCCTTACCATCAATTGCTCTTAGGCTAGGACTTACTTCTTTAAATTTATTCATAAAATAGCTATCTGAGTAATAAAATGCCTTTTTTGCCATTATTGGTTTGCCATTATCAATTGTTATTAGCTCGTTTTCAAATGGCATTTCTCTAAGCTCTTGGGCTAACATTAAGGCTCTGCTTGTATCACTTTCGCTTCCTCCACCACCTTGCCCTAAATTTCTGCTTCTATTTTTAATGGTTTTTGTGCCTAAAATTTTACTAATCTTTTCAGCGTCTTCTTGTTCCCTTGGGGTATAAAAAATTTGACAAGCGTGATTTGTTAGCAGTGTTTTAGCCCCTTCTCTGCCATATCCATCAGGCTGATTTGCTTCAAGTTGTGAGCCTGATTGATAGATCATTAGACTTCTTAGCCAATACCCAGCAATAAAACTGATTGATTTTAGATAAATGCTAAGATAGCCTGGTGCAGTAAATTCATCCATTACTAAAAGCACTTTATATTTTAGATCAGGATTTGCTTGTGGCAGTTCTTTTGTATTAACTAATATTAATTGCTGCCAAAATATATTTAAGATTAGTTTTGCATTTGCCAATTGATCAGGTGTAATGCCTATGTAGATAGTCATTTTTTCTTTACGTAAATCTCTAAAATCAAAGTCATTTGCAGAGGTTGCTAGTCTCATATTGTCATTTCTAAACATCATTAGCGGAGCATTAAAGCTTGACATTACGCCACTTTTTGTATTATCGCTATCAATCTTAAAATAGCTTTGGCAACGCATTTGAGCTTTTTTGCCAATTAGTCCAAGTTCAGATAAAACATTATATGTATCATCAAATGCTTTAAAAACGATTTTTTTACCATCCCCTAAATCAACTTCGCCTTTAAAACCTTCACTCATTTGCAAAATGCCATAAAGCGTAAAATCTATCTCTGCGTTTAGCTTTTTTAGAAGTATAATGCCGCCTTGCGAATTTAATAGATCGTGGACAATATAGCAAATTCCTATAAATAGGTTCTGTGCCAATTGATTAAAAAACTGGGTTGTGCTATCTCCAGTCATTGGATATAAAATATTTGCAAAATCAGTAAGCTGTCCATCTGCATTATCACTATTCATATCTATGTAAGCCAGTGGGTTATACCTATGGGTGCGTTTATTGAAAGGATCAAACAAATATACTTTCTGCCCCAAAATTTTCTCTCTATACCCACTTGTAAAGTCAAAGCATTCTTGCTTTATATCTTGCACTACTGCACTTTCTTTCCAGTCAAGTAAATTTGGTATAACAATGCCAACGCCTTTGCCACTACGAGTTGGAGATCCAAGCGATACAAATTGCTGACCACCAAATCTTAAAAGACGATTTTGAAATTTACCGATGATTATGCCATCGCCATATAGATCCATTTTTTTAACATCATTAGCATTTGCAAATCGTGCATCGCCGTGCAAACTTTGCTTTTTTGGTAATAGCGGCAACAAAAAAGCTAGTGTAAAACTAATAAAATTTGCTAGAAAGTATGATAAATATGCTTTAGACCACCCATTTATCAACATATCAAAGGTAAGTCCTGCATACCATAATTTAGGAAGTTTTTTAAAGCTATGATTTAGCCCAAAAAATAGAACGCTGGCTAAAAAGTAGCCAAGAACTAGGGCGATAATAACCAAAAAAACAACCTGAGACCTTTTCATTACTTGTTCCTTAGGCTCTCTTTTCTAAAAGTATCGTTTTCGATATTTCTTACGAAGTATTCGCCGTTTGCCAAATACTCCATAATTTGGCGTTTTTTATTATGACGTTTAAAAACAATAATGTAATCAATTGTATTTGATACAATATCAAGTAGCATATCCTTGCCTAAAACTTGTGCTTGAGCATTTTGCATACTCATCATAACAAGACGATCAATGGCGGACTTTACACTGCCAGCGTGGCAGCTTGTCATTGAGCCGTTGTGTCCGCTTGAAATAACGTTTAGAAAATCGTAAGTCTCTCCACCTCTGACCTCTGCCAATAAAATTCTGCTTGGTTTCATTCTTAGGCAGCTTTTTAAAAGAGTTGTTGCATTTACTGGGCTATCGCTTTTGGCTTCGCTTGGATAAAATAACTGCACGAAGTTTTTATGATCCCAAAATTTAATCTCTTCAACATCCTCGATTGTAATTATTCTCTCATCTAGTGGTATAAAATCAATAAGTGTTTTCATAAAAGTAGTTTTACCGCTACCAGTCTCGCCACAAATGATAATATTTTTGCCGCTTTCAATAGCTGCCTTTAGCTCATTTGCCATTTTTTGATCTAGCGAACCATTTTTAATATAGTCGTCGATTGTATAGCGGACTTTGCTTGGCTTTCTAATGGTAATTGATATATGGTCTTCTTTTGTGGCATTCGGCACTACAATCTGCACCCTTTCACCAGTTGAAAGAATGCAAGATAGAATAGGTTTTTGCCTATCTAGTTTGTCATTCTTAAACGCAGCACTTGCGTTTGCAAATGCTTGAGCCGTTTTAAAATTTAGCTCACTCTCAAAGCTAGTCCAGTTACCATTTGTGTCCTCTACCCAAATTAAATTTCCACCATTATAAGCTATCTCGTTTATATTGTCATCGGCTAAGTATTTTCCAAAATACTGCCTAACATAGCCATCAAGCATTGTTGATTTATCTAGCCCTATATTGCTCATTTTCTTTTGCCTACTTTCAATTTATAAACTTTGCTAAAATCAATATCGCGATTAACATATACTCCAACGATATCGCCTTGATTTCTATAAAGCACTGGTTTGATTTTTATAAATTCTTCAAGTGCAGTGTTTGCCATTTGCTGGGTTGCATCTCTTGTGTTTTCGCTATAATCGTAGCTATTATCTCGTTTGCCGTTCGCGGCATAGTTAAACACATCATCGATCATAGAAAGCAAAATACTAGCCCCAAATCGTTTCATCCACTGATGATCAACATATCCTTGCATACCACTTCCGCCCAATTCATCGCTTGCGCCGCTCTGCACCGGAATATTGATATTGTTTGGTGTTCTGATTTCGCTCCACACGACAAAAATTCTATTTATGCCATCATTCATTTCGCCGCTTCTAAAACTACCAAAAATTTTACTTCCCTTTTCTATTAGAAGAGTTACGCCATCTTTGCTGTAAATATTTTCACTAGTTGTGCAAGATATTCCGCCTTTGATTTGTGAAACTAGCCTTGTATTTAAAGAACATCCTATGTATGTGCCTTTTTGCAGAAGTAAGCTAGGATTAAATTTATCCTTTGTTGCTACTTTTGGCGTATATGTATCTCCTTCATATTCTTTTTCTTCTTCAAATTTTCTTGCTTGTTCCTCCCAAGAAATATTTTGATCAGGGGTATATATTTCATTTTTTTGTGAGCTACTTGTAGCTATTGCTAGGCTTCCGCTAGTTTTAAAAACCTTTGGTGTAAATGTTGGCTTATGCGGCATTGCTGGATTTGAAGAAAGCGGATCTGCTTTTTGTGCTTCTTGGGCGTTTGCTTGTTGTTGTGTAGCTGGCACGCCTGAAAACTCATTAAAATTTCTTTGCTCCGTCTTTTGTTCTTGCGATAATTCGAAATTTTTACTTTTTACATCGGTTCCGATTTGTTGCACTTGTGATTTAACGGTTTCGCCAACTTCTTTATTTTTGTTTAAAAAGCTAAGACCGACCATAACTAAAACTACCAAACATAAGCCCATAATGGCGGTAACCATCATTTTTCTATTGGGTTCGTTTTCTATCTCTGGTTGCTCGTAGGCAATACGTTCTACTTGAGGCTCTTGATCATTTGAATGATTGTTTGCATTTTCGCTAATTTTATTTTCATTCATTGCTTATAATCTCTCTTTGAATATTGTCTTTATTTGTGCTATAAGTCTTATCAAGCGGATTTTGACCATAACCCTTATTGATAATACCAACTAATTTATCGCCACTTCTGAGTAAAATCTTCTCAGCAGTTTTGTGAATTACGACCACATCATATTTGCCGTCTTTTTTAACGTGGCTATTAAGAATACTTTCTTTATTGATCTCATCGTATAAAAATACACTAGGTATAGTTTTAGTAGAACTAAAGCCAAGATACGTAAAAACGCCATCATCATAAGCATAATCAGGCACAATAGTATCGCTATTTTTATTGACGTGCATTACAAAATTCCAGTTTCTTGGTATTGTGTTTCGCTCGATCTCTTTTTGATACTCAGCTTTTTCTTTCGCTATCTTTTGTGCAAGTTCTTTATCAGCCTTTTCCTTTTCTATCTTTTCTTTTGGTGTTATATAGTTAAATGTTAGCTTATAGTTAATCTTGCTAGCCTCTCCAAGCTCCAAATCAAAAGTATAAACCTTGTCCTTATTTGTTGTGATAATCAAGTTTGTTTTCCAATCAGTAGGATTTGGCTGGATGACAGAGCTACCATAGAATTCTACCTGTTCGCCGTTTTCATCAGTCATATTTTGTTCTTCGGATTTTATGGTGTAGCTTTTGGGTTTGATAAATAGGTAATTATCCTTATCCATAACCTCCCAGCCATCGCTAAAACCAGTGGCAATATTTACTATCCGCTCATCTTTGTCAAATTCGATAATACTTACAAAACCTTCTTTGCATTTAACTAGCACAACGTCATCGGCATTATATGTTGCATAAGTTATACGCTTGTCAAATTTGGACAACTTTGGGATATTTATTGCGTGCAAATTTGCCATTGCTAATAATAAAATTATTGCGATATTAAATAATTTTTTATTATTTTTTATCATTTAAAATCTCCCAGTATTGTTTAGATAAAATCCACGATCTAGTTGCAAAGTGCTACTTGATTTAATTTGCACACTAGTTTTTGATAGATTGGCAGGTGTTGTAATTGCCATTTTTTGGTAATTCTTTTTTAAATCTTTAATTAGCTTATCGCTTTGTATTCTTAACGCCTCAAATTGCCTAATGGCAATATTGATCCGTTCAAGCGGAGCCATCTCTTTTAGATATTTTATGAATTCATCGTTCTTGTCATCCATAAAAAAATCATAAATTTCATCGTTTCTAAAAACCTGTCTTTGCTCTTTGATGTGTTCATTTTCCTCTTGTTCTGCGGTATATTGCATATCCAAAATCTCATTATATGAGTTTTTAGCCATATCTTCTAAATAACAAATTCTAGCCCTTAGCTTTTTTAGTTTTAGCTCTGCTTCTTGCCTATTTTTTGAATTTTTAGCAATAAATTTTAAAAAACTATAAGATAGCTCTTTGTCTGTAAAACATTGCTCCGCTTGTGTAAGCAAATCGTGTGCGTAAGCTGTTTTATAATCCATTTTCATTACTCCGATATGTCAAATTTTGGAGCAATAAGGTTAGCTATAGCTATATCTTCATCGGTTACAAACTCAGGCACAAATTTTTCATACACATTAAAAGTATGATCGCCTATGCTTGAAGTGCCAACCATCTCAAAAAGCTCCTTACTTTCATACTTTGCAAGTTTGCTTTCTAATGCTTCAATTTCTTGCACAAGTTCTGCAATATCATTATTTTTTTGAGCCAAAATTTGAGCCATTGTGTCAATTAGTTTTATAAAATCTATATTTGAGTTCATTGTTTATCTCCTTATTTCATCATCAATTCTATATGTGCTAACTTTAAAGCCAAGTGGATTTTTTATTCGCTCTTTTTCTGTTGTGAGAGTATTTGGCTGATAATCATATGAAAGAGTTACGATTTTAGCCTTGTTTGATATGGCTATTTTTTCGCCTTTTTTTCTAGTGATTTCGTTAAATCTTATGGTTGCGATCGGCGATCCTGCACTATTGCCAAGAGTAACCGATACAATATCAATCTCGACTTCAAAGTCATTTTTTAAGACCTGATCCCTTGCTTTTTCGCCTTCATAGGTTTTTAAATAAATATTGGCAACATCTGGATAGCTTAAAATTTGCACTAATTCATAATCATTTTGCAAAATATCATAATAGTAACCCTCTCTAGCTTTTACATACATTGTCGCAAAGTATTTATCTAGTGCTTCATTTTGCGAGAATGCGGCTTCATTTACGCTGGTTATAATATCTACCATACCAGTCGTATTATCAACCCTTATTACATAAGGTTCAACTGATTTTAATGGTGTTAGTAGGCAAACTGCTATAACACTAATAATAGCTACAAGTAGTGCCACTCCTGAGATGAAATAAGCTCTTTTATTTGCTTGCTCGGCTATATAGCGAATACTTGCCTCGTAGCTAATTGCCACTTCATCAGGATTATTTTTAACAAAATTTTCTATTTGTTTATCTACTTTTTTCATCTACATTACCTTTTTTAAATTTTGTTTTAAACCTAAATTTTCTTTATTCTCATTTATTGGTTTAAATTCCTTGCTATCGAAGTAGTCCTCCCATTTTTGATTGCCATTATTTTCAAATTTAGCAGAACTATGAGTGGCACAGCCACTCATAAGGCTAACGCCGACCAATAAAGAAAAAAATATTTTGGCATAATTTAATATTGTTTTAAATTGTTTTTTAATATTTAAAATATTATTTAAATTTATCATATTACCAACCTTGTCCTTTTGTGAAGTTATTTATTTTTGCACCTATATTTTTAGCTTGATCTAGCCTAGCCCCAACAGCCTTGCCTGTAGAGGAGCCTTTGAGCGTATTTAAACCTTCGTTTAGTTTTTGCCCCACAGACTGACCTAATTTTGAGCTACCAATTTCTTTGGCAGCAGATGCGGCAGATCCCATTAAGCGTGAGCCGATAAAACCAGCTGCCTTACCTGCTCCCATTACCTGTGCGGCTCTTGCACCAAGCATTGCACCGCCTATTGCAGCACCACCGATCGCACCAGTAAGACCCATAGCACGACCAACGCCTGAACCAGCCAATCCATCAAGGCTGATATTTGTAAGCTTTTCAGCAATTCCAACAGCCATACCGCATATTACATTTGCCAAAATTCCATAGAATATCATTAAAAGTGCTACAAGGAATGCTTCATCATGAAAATTGCCTAATTTATTAATTTTTATGAAAATATAGTTAAATAAGATATTTAAAAATAATGACAAACAAAGTAGAGTTATAATGTTTGATAAGACCATTTGAAACCATTGTGAGAATGAATTTTTAGTGGTTTTGAAGATTAAAAAGTAAAATGCAAGTGGAGATAAAATCATAAGTAGTAAAAACGATAATGTATTTACAAATAATGCTCTTAAAATAGGGGTTGCACCAATTAAAAAGCCTATAAATGCAACAATTATGATAAAAATCATATATGCAATTTCAAGAGTGCCTGATTTATCCCATACTACTTGATAATAATCGCCCATAAGTCCAGCCCAAATAGCAACTTTTTCATATACACCTTTACTATCATATGATAAAGAGGTATCTATAAAATCTTTTGCTCCATTAAAAGCTTCAAATACTAGATTTATCCAGTTTCCAGCATTCATAGAAAGAACTATAAAAATAAATTTTATAGTTGCATCAAATGCAAAATTTTGAAAACTTTGCTTACCATTGCCCCATAAAATTTTATAACCTTCTATCATTATCCACACGGTTAAATATATGGCTAAAATATTGCCTGTTGCATCAATTACGGATTGAAGTGTATTCACTCCTGTTGAATAATTTTTTGAGAAAAAGTTATCAACATTGCTAGATATATCCATAATTAGTGAATATAAACCTTTGCCAACTTCTGTTTTTACAGCATACATAATAAAAACCTATTGCAATATCTCAAAAGCCTTAAATTGTCTTTCTTTTTTGGCTTGAAATTCTGCCTCTTGCAGACGTTTTTTCTCATTTTCTAATTGATCCATATCTCTTTGGTATGCTCTCCAGTTATTTTCCTGTCTTGCTCTTAAAAGTGCGATTTGATTTGCAGTATCTAATGAACCTTTTAAATCTTCTTGTTTGCCTTTGTTTCTAGATATCTCTTTTCCTAATTTATCTAGGTCATCAATTTCTCTTTTTAGGCGATCAAATTGCCTATCTACAACTTGAAGCTCTTTAAATGCACTTGTGGTATTCTTTTTGCAAATATTTCGATGAGAAACATCATTGATCGATGAGCATTGATCTTTTCCGCCAAATTTTACAAATAGATCCCACGCTCTTTCATCAAAATTATCAAGACTAAAACCTGTTGCTTGTGTATAAATTGTATGGCCAGTATTGTAGGCTTCATTATAAAGCTCGTTCATCTCTTTCGTGAAATTTACTATATCTCTTATACCGGTTTTAGTATAAAGATCGTTTGCCCACTGCACCCTTTCATCAGCCCATTTTTTTACTTCACTAACTCTGTGCGTTGCTTCTTCGCCCCATACCTTTACTTTTTCTGCCCAGTCTTTAAGTGTTTGTGTCCATTCCATCATAAAAGTCTTTTGATTTTGTGCTAGTGCTGCACCATCTACAACTGGAATGCCAGATGCAACCAAATTTGATGACAATAGTGCCACTGAAGCAGCCACAACTAAGGTCTTTTTTGTTTTATAAATAAGATTGTTTTGCATTTTTTATCCTTAAAATCTGTATAGCTCTTTTACGAGCTGATATTTTTCATCATAGCCAATATTCATAGCATTGATCTTTGTTAGCTCATCTACATAGTCTTTTGAAGTAGAAAGCACTCTTACCATATTTCCCAAGTGACTAAGATTGATTTTTGCAATCGCCCTGTAATCAACTCCCTTTTTGATTAAAAATTCATATTTTTCAGGTATTGTTGTTTTTACAAATTGATATTCGGCTTCACTCATATTCAGGACTCTACAATAATCATCTTCTTTGGCTTTTGGATTACTGAGTAGTAAAATAGTTTCACTTTGCTCCATTATCGCTGTGCCTATATCTGATTTTGCTATATCTTCCACGCTCTGAGTGCCTAAAAATAAAAAGCCGTTTTCTTTTCTAATGGTCTTTTCTTTGTTGAAAACCTCTTTGCTTACGACTGGATTTTTGAGCCAGTCCCACGCCTCATCAATGAATAAACCAAATCTACGACCATCAACCATATCAATAATACGCCACAAGATATAATAAGCAACGTATGGCGAAATTTCATCGTCGCTAAGTAAGTCTGTGCCATCTATGCCATAAACAAGAATGTTTTCATCACTAAAATCTAATGTGTCAGTTTCATTATCAAATACCCAGCCAAACTCATTACCGATTGTCCACGCCATAAGTCTAGATTTAAGTGAGCTTGTCTCATTTTCTCCCTCTTGCAATAATTGCCAAACTCTACTTACACCGTGAGTTCTATCACTCTTTTCAAGTCTCATAACGCTATCTACAGCTAAATTTAATTGCTCCTCGTCTCTTGTTGTTAGCATTAGATGGGTTTGTCCGCCTTTGGTTACTAGCATTTTCATTAAAACCTTTAATCGGCGGATATTTTCAGGTGTTGCCTCGCAACAAAACGGATTAAAGCCAGTCGGCTGACCGCTAGTTATCATCACATACTTGCCACCTATTGTCATAATGTTGCCAAGCGCACCTTTGTCTTTGTCTAAATAAAAATAGGTTGCTTTGCGCTTGTCTTTTGGTGTGCTATCTGCAAATGTTTCAAGCTCATTATATTTACACAGCATATTAAGCGTAAAGTTCATTAGCACTGTTTTTCCACCGCCACTTTGACCAAGAACGAAAGTGTTTGCCAAAACATCATTTTTACCAAATTCATCTTTTTGAAAATTTGTCTTATGAATATTAAAGAAAAATGGTTGTCCGTTTGGTGTTTGCAAGATCGCTATTGCATCTCCCCACGGATTACCTTGTTGCTTTCCGCGTGGGAAATTGTGCAGTGCCATAAAACTAGCGTAGTTTTTACTAGAGATTGTATGAAGCCTAGGACGAAGCATAAAATTTGCTGGAAGTTGAGCAAAATATGTAGCTTCAAGGGCAATGTTTGCTTGAGTAGCCAAAAATCCCAAATCCTGCAATACAACTGCTATTTGATTTGCTATGCGTTCGCATTCGTTTTGTTTATCGGCATAGATTACGATAGAAAAGTGATACTCGCCAAATATGATATCGCTTTGTAGCTCATCTAGCGCGGAACTTAGCTCTGAAATTTGACTAATTGCATCATCCTCTGCCGCCATAAGTCTTTTTTGTTGCTTGGTTAGCTCATCTCTTGCCTCTTTTTTAGAGAGTGGAGTAAAGCTTTGCGTTATTGTGTATTCAACATTTGCATACATCAAACTATCGAAAATACCGCTAAAACTTACATTTGGATAGTCTTTTAACTCAATGGCTTTTACAAATTTTCTTGTGCCGTCGTTGTAGTTTAATTGCATAGTGTGCTGTGATGGAAAAATTTCGTTTAAATTACCGTTAAGGTAGAAGTCAAGCGGTGCATTTGGAACGCGCACTTTGGTAAATTTACCGCCTATTAGGTAGTTGTAAAGTTCAAGTTGCGAGCTAAATTTAACGCCTTCGATATCATAAACACCAAGTCTATAGGGCTTAAAATGGCTCAAATTTTGCTCTATCACGTTGCATTTTTGATTAAAACTTTTCAAATGAGTTCTGATCTGTCGTTTTTTGGCTTCTATATTTTGGTTTTTAAAGCTCATCTTTTCGGCTCTGCTTAATGGTGAGTAGATTGCCGTAAGATAAAGTCTATTTTCTTTTAGATTATCCGCACTAAAAATTTCATAATATTTTTTTGCAAAATTCTTTAAAAACTCATTTGAAAAATACCCTTTTTGATTAACCTGTGTATTGATCCTTGCGTTATGAAAATAAAAGCTTACATTTTCTCCTGCAAACTGACGCACGAGCATATTGAGCTTATTTTTATTCATGTCAATCAGTTCATCATCCTCAACTTCAAATGCAATGCCATCAACACGCCAACTAGCCAAATAATCGCCTTCTTTTGTGATTACTATATTGTCTATTAATGTTTGATAAGGAATTAAATTTTCCAAATTTGCAAACTCGCTAAGTCCTACAACACTAAGTTTTGGATATTTGTTACGCAAAGATTGTTTAGAGTAGGTTGAATTTGCCATATAACTTTTACGACCATTGTAAAATTTATTTATAGCAGGAGAGCGAAAAAATCGTAGCTGCAGTCCCCAAAGCCTAAAAGCCATATCATCTTTTTTGACTAACATTTGAAAAACAAATATAGAAGGAATGATCATAACAGCTAAAAGCAAATATACATCACCAAATAGCAATTTTGCAAAAATTGCAAATAAAGCCCAGCCAAATACCATCATCATAAAAGGCACCATAGGCACGCCAAATACCATAGGCGGACGCGTTAAAGCTTTGTATATAGGTTCGGAGACTAGCATGGCAGATTGTCCTACATTAATATGCCAGCGATCATTGGTCCGCCACCAATTAAAATGCCACCCAATAGAATAGGCGATACTTCTCTTACTGTTTGACCACCCCACATAATTTTATAGCCAGCAACCGAGAGTGCAATGGTTAAAACAAGTGCACCACCACCAGCGAGCCATCCACCAACAGTTGAGAAAAAATTATCAACCTTAGTTAAACCGGTGCCACCAGCAGCAAATACAACATTAGGAATAAGTGAGAGTGTGATAAAAGCAGAAATTTGCTTTAAACGAGAGTTTGTCTTAGAAGAGTTGGGTTTTTCTAAACGAGCGTTACGCTCCCCCCCCCCAACCATTAGGGAAGAAAAAATGTTTGTCATATTTTGGTATCTCCTTTATAAAATTGACAACGAATTATAACATATTTTTAAATAAAATAATATAAAAATATGAAAATTACTTGTCTTTGTAGTGTGAGCCGCACTGGAAAAATAGATAGTCTCGTTTGCTATTTGATAAACGATCCTATTCTTAGTATCTATGCGTCTGCTATAATATTCTGACAAATTTGATTAAAACATCTAAAGTTTTCATCTTGACCTCCCTTCGTTTAGATTTAAAAGATACATTTTTATTGTATTTTTTTTAAAAAATAAGTATATTTTTATGAATTTTTATATATAATAATGAAAAATAAAGGATAAAGATGGATATACAAACATTTGAAACAAAATTAAACGAGTTAAATTTAACAAAAAAAGAGTTTGCAAATATGGTTGGAGCTGTTTATAACGGCGTTGTGAACTGGAATACAAAGGGAGAAACGCCAAAGTGGGTTGATAGCTGGTTAGAAAACTACGAAAAAAGCAAAACCTTAGATGAGCTTTTAAACATTATTAAAAAGTATGAAAAGCCCATTAAAGGGCTTTAAACACTATTTAAATCGCTAATGTGGTACCCCACGAAGTGGGGCTTTAGTTTGATTAAACTTTTCTAAAGTTTATCGCAAAGGTCGGCTCTGCTGACCTGCGAAGTCAAATGAAATTTGCTTTGATATACTCTAGCGCGTCTATAAATGAGCCTTGAAATTTGGTTATTTCTTTATCGTTTTTAAGCACGAAAAATTCACAAATTTCGCTCATTATCTTATCATTTTTAGATATTTTTATATCATCATCGCTCATAGATACATCAAAAAAGCCCATAATCAAGCCGTTTCTAACGCAAACCGTGGCAAATAAATATTTATATGCACGCTTTTTATCATAATCTTTAATATGCCGTTACTAACCTATCGCCGTCAAATACCATATAGTAACCGTTTTGGCTTATTTTGTCAAAATTAGATTGTATTTTTATAACTTTCAAAAGCTTTTTATTGCACTTTGGGTTTTTTAAGCAGTAAAAAACCCAAACAATCTATTAAAAAAAGCCGATAGAATGGGCTCTTTGAAATATATTGATTAGAATTTGCATTTTTTATTTTTGCTTAAAGTACTTACAAGTGCTTAAAATAGGTAACATTGTAATTAAAAAACCATTAAAAAAACCGAAAGAAAATTTTTTAACCTTAAGAGATTTTGGGCAAATTTAGGCATTTTTTAAGCAAAAATAATTCTTAAATAGATTTTTTAGCTTAAATGAAAATATGAATTTCAACTTTTTACTATGTTTTAATACCGATATTATCGTGCTTTGAAGCGTTTTAAGTATTTCTATACACGCACCTAGAAATTTAAAAAACCGAGAAATAGAGTTATGTAAAAGCCGTATTTTGGCTATTTTACTTTTTTACAATAGCTAAAAAATAGTAAAAAAAACCATTAAAAAACCCAAGAGAATTTTATTAAGCTTTATTGAATATTTTTTAAAAACTTAAAAATAAAAATTAGTTTTATATAAATTTGACAATAGAATTTAGATAATCTGCATACCATTGCATTAATATTCTGTTTTGCTCTAGTGTAGCCGTTCGTCTTTCGTAGGCGTATTTTACGGCGTTTGGTTCTGTGTGGGCTAGTGCGTTTTCTATTGTCTTTTCGCTTATACCTAGTCTTGCAAGCTCTGTAAAATGCAAGGAACAAATCGTCTTAAATGTGGCTCTAAATCCGTGAGCGCAAGCCCTTGAGTGATATTTGTCTTTTGATCCTAAATTTCTTATAGCCTTGCTTATACTATCTCTGCTTATATGCCCTGTCTTTGTAACAGCAGGAAATACAAAATCGCTTTGTATCGGCGTATATTGTCTTTGTTCCAGTAGTATTGATAAGGCTTGTTTGCTGAGGGCAATTTGGTGGGCGTGCCGCATTTTCATCTCAAGCGGTGGTATGCTCCAAATTTCTGTTTTTAAATTTATGTGCTCCCACTTCATATTTGCCGTGTTTGATGGTCGATTTACGCATAAAATTTGAAGCATTAGAGCTCTTTTGGTTTGTAGATCCATTCTACTATCATCTCTTAGATCTGTCAAAAACTCTTTTAAATCAGTTTCACTGGTAATTGCTGGATATCTTGTATCTATGCCGTTTCTAAGGCTAAAGTTATTAGACGTTGGGAATTCATCGTGTAAAGCCTTGCAAGGATTGTAGTCTATATATCTATCCTTAATGGCATTTTCGTAGAGTGAATTTAACGTATTGATTATTCGGTGTATCGTTTCCAGTCTTGACTTTTTTGGATTGTGTGGATTAAAAAGCGGCATTAATATATTTTTTAGATCATTAAATTTAATATCCTTTATATCGATATTTCCAAATTTAGGCAGTATATAGGTTTTCATTCTAGATTTGACTTTATCCAAATATGTCTTATCCAGCTGATCTATCTTCTCTTTTTTGTCGATATATTTTTCAAAGAGCGCGGTCAGTTGATACTTATCTTTTGACCTTACAAAACCATTTTCAAATTTCTTGATAAGCTCCATAGCATCTCTTCTAGCCTCTGCAACGCTGTAAATGCCATCTCTAAATTCTTTTAATTTAAAATGATTTATGTTTTTGTATTGTATAACAAATATCTTCAAGCCACTTGGATAGACTTTTATGTATAGCTCTTTTGGATTGCCTACTGCTTTTTTGTATATTTTATTGGTTGGCAATAAACCCCTAATGTCTTTATCGTATAAATTTGCTGTTGATATTTTTGGCATTTTTACCCTCTAAAAAATAAAATTACCTTTATAAGATATGAATTACCTTATAAATAACCTTAATGATTTGGAAGCAATTGTATAGTAAAAAGAATTAAAAAGAAGTAAACGATGAGTTTTAGCCCTAAAAATCGGAATTAAAAGGAAGTAAAAGTAATTAAATGGAAGTAGCTGTAATCAAAGAAAAGATATAATGGTGGGTTTACCAGGACTCGAACCTGGGACCATCCGGTTATGAGCCGGATGCTCTAACCAACTGAGCTATAAACCCACTGGAATTTAAGTTGGAATTATATATCTTTTTTACTTAATAAATACTTAACTCCAGCTTCTTTTCGTTAAAGCTTATTTTCGCTTCTTTGCTTCATTTTATCGAATTCTTCATCTATCACAGATAAATTTGGCTCACGTGACATTTTTTTTATCATATTGTTATATTTATTTACAATAGCTATAGTCGTACAAGCAAATATAAATCCAGGAAGAAGCTCATAAACTACATCGCTAAGACCAAAAATTATCCACAATAATACAGTTACGCCACCAACCACCATACCGCAAAGCGCAGAAAGTGCGCTCATATGACGAGAGTATAAACTAAACAAAAGTACCGGACCAAAACTAGCTCCAAATCCAGCCCACGCATTTCCCACTACTCCAAGAACAGTATCAGTAGAATTAAACGCTATAAAAGTAGCAGTTATCGCCACTATGACAACGGCGAAACGACCGACTAAAACTTGAGTCGTTTGGCTAACTTCTTTTTTATAAAAGGCAAATATAAAATCCTTTGTAATAGAACTAGCACTTACTAAAAGCTGACTAGATATAGTGCTCATGATAGCTGCCAAAACAGCAGATATGATCACGCCAACTATAAATGGATGAAACAATACTTCTCCTAGCTTTAAAAACACAGTTTCAGGATCTTTTAAAGGCATTCCTATTTGATTGAAATACACAAAGCCTATAAGTCCGCTAGCCATAGCTCCGATAAGTCCTAAAACCATCCACGACATACCGATAAATCTAGCTTTATCTAGCTCTTTAGAATTTCTTATAGCCATAAATCTGACTATTATATGAGGTTGTCCAAAATACCCAAGCCCCCAAGCAAGCAGCCCTAATATACCAAGAAAAGTCTGTCCGGCAAATAAATTTAAATGATCTTGATTAGCGGCGGTACTATATTTATTTAATTCGCTAAAGAAATTTTCTCCATCAGGTATATTTAAATTTAAAAAAGCAACTACTGGTATCAAAACAAGCACTAAAAACATAAGAGTGCCTTGAAACGCATCTGTTAAACAGACCGCTTTAAATCCGCCAAAAAATGTATAAAACACGACTATAAAAAGTGTAAAAATCGCTCCTAAGCTAAAATTTAGTCCGAAAAAGCTCTCAAAAGTTTTACCACCTGCAATTATCCCGCTACTTACATAAAGCGTGAAAAATATGAGTATAAATACGCCAGATATTATACGCAAAACTTTCGTTCTATCTTTAAATCTATTTTCCAAGAAATCTGGTATAGTTATGCTATCACTCGCTACTTCGGTATAAATTCTTATGCGTTTTGCAAGGTATTTATAGTTTGCCCATGCTCCAATGCTAAGCCCGATAGCTATCCACATATTTGCTATACCACTTAGATACAAAGCCCCTGGTAATCCTAAAAGCATCCAACCGCTCATATCGCTAGCTCCGGCACTTAGCGCAGTCATCACAGGGCCTAAGCTTCTATTATCTAGTAGATATTCATTTAAACTTGAACGCTTATTATAAGATATACGACCTATGATAAGCAAAACACCAAAGTATAGTGCGATCGCTATATAAACACTAAAACTCATCAAAACCCCCGATATAATAACATTTGGCAATTCTATCTAATTTAAGTTTAAAAATATATATTTTTTTGTATAATTTAGGCTTATTCTAAATTTAAGCAAGGTTTTGTATTGACAAATTTACTTAATGAAAAAACTTTTAAATTTATATTTTCCATAGCCATTATAATTATAGGAATTTACTACACTTATCCAGTTAGCATAACAGATGCTCAAAAAGGCGCTTATGTAAATTCGTATTTTACTACGCTAGGACTTACTTTTGGTGGTATTTTAATAGGTATCGTACTTGGCTTTATACTAGCTTTTTTGAAGTTTTTAAATATCAAAATCCTATCATTTATCATAGACGAATACATAGACATAATAAGAGGAACTCCAGTACTTTTGCAACTTATGATATTTGCCTTTGTCATACTTGCTACTCTTAGTGACAACTTTTACGCCGCACTAATAGCTCTTGGATTAAATAGTTCTGCATACGTTGCTGAGATCGTAAGAAGCGGTATAAACAGCGTAGATAAAGGTCAAATGGAAGCAGCTCGTGCTATGGGGCTTAGCTATAGCGTTTCTATGCGCCAAATCATCTTTCCTCAAGCTATTAAAAATATACTTCCAGCTCTTGCAAATGAGTTTATAAGCCTATTTAAAGAGACTTCGGTCGTCGGACTTATAGGTATATTTGATCTTACTATGCAAAGTAAAAGCTTGCAAGCAACTCTATTTAGTCCCGAGCCTATCTTGTTTGCAGGGGTTGTATATTACGCAAACGTCAAACTCTTTTCACTTCTTGCAAAACTCTTAGAAAATAGGCTAAACAAAAATGATTAAGATAGAAAATTTAGTAAAAAACTACGGAAATTTAAAAGTTTTAAACAGCATAAGCACCGAGATAAAAAAAGGTGAAGTCGTAGCTATCATAGGACCTAGCGGCGGTGGAAAAAGTACGTTTTTACGCTGTATAAACCGCCTTGAAGAGCCTACTAGTGGTCATATTTTTATAAATGGTGTAGATATCTTAGATCCTAAGATCAATATAAATAAAATTCGCCAAAAAGTGTCTATGGTATTTCAGCATTTTAATCTTTTTGCAAACAAAACTGTAATGCAAAATCTCACGCTTGCTCCACTCCAAACAGGACTTTGCGATCTAAAAACAGCAAATGATAGAGCAAACGAACTACTAAAAAAAGTCGGACTTTCAGACAAAGCAAACGCTTATCCGCATAAGCTAAGTGGCGGACAAAAACAACGCATAGCTATAGCTAGAAGCCTTGCTATGGAACCTGATATCATACTTTTTGACGAGCCGACAAGCGCACTTGATCCAGAGATGATAGGCGAAGTTTTAAGCATCATGAAAGAAGTTGCCAAAGACGGGCTTACGATGCTTGTAGTAACTCACGAAATGGGATTTGCTAAAAACGTAGCAAATAGGATATTTTTTATGGATAAAGGTATCATCGCAGTCGATGATACGCCAAAAAATGTCTTTGAAAACTGCACCCATCCACGTTTAAACGAATTTTTAAACAAGATACTAAATCACTAAAAAAGGAAAACAAAATGAAAAGTTTTTTTAAATTTATCGTTGCTGCTTGTGTAGCGGCCGGTTTTTCCCACGCCGCAGACGTGTTAAAAGTAGGCACAAATGCCGCTTATCCTCCGTTTGAATTCATAGATGAACAAAACAAAATAGCTGGTTTTGATATGGATCTTATAGACGCTCTATCAAAAAAAGTAGGATTTGAGTATAAGATAGTAAATATGAGCTTTGATGGGCTTATACCGGCTCTAAAAGCAGGTAAGATAGACGCAGTAGCAGCAGCTATGAGCGCAACTCCTGAACGCATAAAAGCAGTAAGTTTTACAAAGCCTTACTATACTACGGAAAATTTATTTATTAAACAAGCAAAAAATGGCGATCTAACATCAAAGCAAAACTTAGAGGGTAAAAAAATCGCAGTACAATTAGGAACCGTCCAAGAAATAGCAGCTCGCACTATAAAAGGCGTTAAAGTTATGGCAAACGAAGATATATTTGCAGCTATAATGGCACTTAAAAATGGCAAAGTCGATGCTGTTTTAGTAGATAGTTCTATAGGTTATGGTTACTTAAACAAAAACAAAGACCTAGCTGAGTTTTTAAAAGAACCTGATGGTAGCGAAGGCTTTTCTATAGCTTTTGACAAAGACAAACATACCGATCTAATAGCAAAGATCAACCAAGCAGTTGAAGAGCTAAAAAATGATGGTACTTATGATAAGCTGCTTGAAAAATACAATCTAAAATAGTCTAAAGCAGACAAAAAGGATAGTTTGATGAATAGAGTTTTTAAATTTATCTTTGCTTTATTATTGATGCTAAACCTAGTAAATGCTAAAACGTTGATATTTGGCTCAGACGCTGAGTATCCTCCATTTGGCTATATAGATGAAAACAATAAAATAGCGGGATTTGACATAGATCTAGTAGATACTATATCTAAAAAAGCTGGATTTGAGTATAAATTTATAAAAGTCGGGTTTGACGCTTTGATACCTGCTCTAAAAGCCGGTAAGATAGACGCTATCGCAGCTAGTATGAGCGCTACGGCTGAAAGAAAAAAATCAGTTGATTTCTCAAATGCGTATTTTTATACAAAAAATTTATATCTTAAAATGGCGAGCGACAAAGAGATCACTTCAAAAGACGATCTTAAGACAAAACGAATAGGTGTAATGCTAGGCACAGTCCAAGAAAGCGTTGCCCATGAGATAAAAGGTGCAAAAGTCATAGCCACAGAGGGCATAGCAGGAAGCATTATGAATCTAAAAGCCGGTAAAGTCGATGTCGTGATAGTAGATAGCTCAGTAGGATACGGCTATCTTAAGAAAAACACAGATATAGTAAAATGGCTTGAAGAAAACGATGGAAGCGATGGTTTTGCAATGGCGTTTGACAAAGATAAGCATAGCGAATTTTTAGCTAAATTTAATAAAGCTTTAGAAGATATCAAAAGCGATGGAACATACGAAAAACTTCTTGAAAAATACGATCTAAAATAGCTTAGCCATACTTTATGGCTAAATTTAAGGGCTTAAAATGTGTCAATTATATGTTTTAACAGACAAAGAATTTACTCCAAAAAATAGTATCTATGGGCAAATTTTAGAGCTCTTAAATTCTGGTATCAAGTTCATTCAATATAGAAATAAAATACAAGATCACGATATAAAATTACTCAAATCCATAGCTAATTTATGCGATGATTTTAACGCAAAGTTTATCATAAACGATGATCCGTTTCTAGCAAAAGCTTGCGATGCACATGGTGTCCATATCGGAAAAGATGATGAAGATATAAAAAAAGCAAAAGAATTGCTAGGCAAAAACTCAATTATAGGAGTTAGTTGCTACAACGATATAAATTTAGCACTAAAAGCCCAAAAAGATGGCGCTTCTTACGTTGCTTTTGGAGCGATGTATATGAGTAAAACCAAACCAAACGCCCCTCTTTGCGACCACGATACCATAAAAAAAGCAAAAGAGAATTTAGACATTCCTATCTGTGTCATAGGCGGTATAAATGCTCTAAATTTAAAAGAAGTTAGCACTCTTATGCCTGATCTAATAGCCATAGTAAGTGCTGCTTACGCACCAAAAAGTATCAGTGAAAACATAAAAAATTTAAACAATATAATAAGGAATTAAATGGATTTTTTAAGCGCCATAATACTAGGAATAGTCGAGGGCTTGACCGAGTTTTTGCCTGTTAGCTCGACTGGACATATGATACTTAGTGCAAAGCTACTAGGGCTTGAGCAAACAAGCGTGTTAAAATGCTTTGAAGTAGTTATTCAGCTAGGAAGTATCTTGGCAGTTGTGTTTATGTTTTTTGATAGATTAAAAGAGGATTTTAATCTTTGGATAAAACTTGCTATAGGATTTGTACCTACAGCCATCATCGGTTTTTTGGCTTACAAACACATAAAAGCATTTTTTGAGCCAAGCAGTGTTGCTTATATGCTTATCATAGGCGGTATCGTTTTTATCATAGTTGAGCTTTGGCATAAAAAGATAAACTATGATGGCGACACAAAAACATTGCACGAAGTGAGCTTCAAACAAGCTTTTCTAATAGGACTTTCACAATGCTTTGCTATGATACCTGGCACGTCAAGAAGTGGCTCTACTATCATCGCAGGTCTGCTTTGCGGACTTAGTCGCGAAGTTGCGGCTAGATTTAGTTTTTTACTAGCTATCCCTACTATGTTTGCCGCGACTGCTTATGATAGCTACAAAAATGCAGATATTTTCGCTCAAAACAAAGAAGATTTATTAATATTTTTAGTCGGTGGATTTATGGCGTTTATAGTAGCTTTGATAGTTATCAAACTATTTTTAAAATTCGTATCTAAATTTAGCTATATCAGCTTTGGAATCTACAGGATAGCCCTTGGTTCGTTATTTTTGATCTATGTTTTATAAGCAAAGCTATCAAAAAAATTTGATAGCTTCTTTGATGGCACTCAATAGATAGTCCAGATCGTCTTTTGTTTGAGTATAGTGTAGGCTTGCCCTAACAAAGCCCGGTTTTTGGGCAAAATCCGCGTCATCTTCTAGTCCTAAAAGCTCATGCCCATATGGACCAGCGCAAGCACATCCAGCTCGTGTTTGGACGCTAAATTTATCGCTTAAAACTTTAGCAAGTTCATAAGGCGATATGCCTTTAATGTTAAAAGAAAATATAGGAAGTCTATCGCATTTTTTTGAGCCATAACATATCAAATTTTTTATACGCATAAGATTATCTTCAAAATACTCTAAATTTGCCTTTTCTATCTCTTTTATGGTTTCTAAACCTATGTCGTTTCTAAGCTTAAATGCTAAAAAAGAGCGTATTAGCTGAGTGATACCAGGAGTTCCAGCGTCTTCTAAGGCTTCTTTATTTTCTACAAATTTAGCACTTTTTCTACTTACGTAAGTTACTGTTCCTCCACCAGCAAAAGTAGGTTTATCGCCTGTGCAAAGCTCTTTTCTTATGACTAAAAGTCCAGAGCCACCAACTCCACCAAGTAGCTTATGTGATGAGATGAAAGCTGCGTCAAAAAAGTCGCTATTTACATTTTCGTAAGCAGCAAGGCTTGATAGATCAAGTGCGATAATGCCACCATAATTCCTTATCATTTTATTTAGATTATACAGATCAGTTTTTATGCCAGTCACATTTGAAGCTGCGCTAAAACTAGCGATTATCTTGCGTCCTCTATTTAGTTTAAGGACACGTTCCATTTCACCAAAATGGATACCTCCGTCTTTTGCTAAAGGCACTCTAAAAACTTCGCAAAGTCCATACCTAAAGCTTATCTCATTGCTGTGATGTTCGTAAGGAGAGACGATGACTAAAGGAAATTTACGCTTGTCTATATTTAAATTTCCCAAAACTGCTCTAGTAGCTGGTGGGATATAAATTCCCATTATCTCTTGAAACTTTTTTATCGCCGCGGTACTTCCAAAAGAACAAGGCATAAGATAAAAATCATCGCCTAGCTCTAAAAGTTTTTTTATCCCACTTCTTGCACTTTCATAGTAATTTGTAGTAACTCTAGCACAAGTTCCGCACTCGCTATGAGTGTTTGAGTATGTCATCAAAACTCTTAGTATTTCGTCTTCTATCTCTTTATATCCAAGCCCTGAAGCAGTCCAATCAAAATAATAAATTCCATCTTTTAAGATTATATTTTTTCTTACTTTTTCTAAATTTATCAACTTTATTTCCGCCGTTTTTTATATAAATTATACAACATATATGCTAAAATTATCGCAAAACAAGGAGCTAAAAACTAAATTTGGAAAATAGTTTTGATGATAGCAAAATTCAAAGTTTGCTTGAGTTTTATTTTGTGTTTGATAACTGCGCTTTAAGTAATGATTTTAGCGATATATTTGAAGCTATACAAAAACATATTTTAGATAGATATGAAGAGCTTAGCGAACGTTTTAAATTTAGCAGTTACGATAAAGAGATAAAAATAATGCTTAAAAAACTAGCAAGAAGTGATAGAAAACGCTTTAATATCTCAAAGTCACTCCCAAGAAAACTAGCAAGTATCGTCATAAAAACTCTACAAAATAATGGTATCTTAGAGATAGAAAAATCAAAAGAGATAAAACCAAAAAGCTCAAAACATCAAAAGATAAAAAAAGAGCTTAGAAGATATCAAATTCAAGACAAAATTCACTTTAAAAGCAACTTTGCGCGGTTTTGGTTTAGGTATTGTGAGCCAAATTTAGATCTGTTAAAAGAGGCAAAAACAGACCAAGTCCTAGACATCATCAAAAACGATTTTTTGCTATACTGCTCTTTGCCATTTGAGTTAGCTAGCATAAAACTGCTTTCACACCATTTAAATATACCTAGCAAACTTATCTCAAGCTACTGGAATAAAAAAGATGAAATAGATATATTTATAGATAACGAGGGGTTTATCATAGTCGGCGAAGTCAAATACAAAGATAGAAAAATCTGCAAAAACGTGCTAAATATCCTAAAAGCAAAATGTCAAAACGCAAATATAAAGCCAAATTTGATAGTTTTATTTTCAAAATCAGGCTTTAGCAATGAACTTTTGAGCTTAAAAGATGATAAAATACTACTTTTTGGACTTGAGCATTTTAAGGAAATATTATGGAACTCTTAGAACAAAACGAAACAAAACATATCCAAGACGGATTGAAAAATCTAATAGAACAAACTTACTTGATAGAAAAAGAGTACAAAACTCTAAATGAATCATACATAAGTTTGCAAAACTTCATACAAGATATCGTTGAAAGTTTAGGCGCCGCACTTTGGGTCGTAGATATGAGCGGCAACATACTACTTAAAAATGCTAAAACAAACGGATTTGACGCTATACTAAATTTAATAGATCTAAAAAGAGCAAACCAAGAGATCGAGCTTGAAAATAGACACTTTGCTATCAAGATCACTACAAAAGAACAAAATAAAATCATACTTGCTACAGATATAAGCGATGAAAAAAGAAGTGCTAGGCTAGTTTCTATGGGTGCTGTAGCTGCTCATCTCTCACACGAGATCAGAAATCCTATAGGTTCTATCTCTTTACTGACAAGTACGCTTTTAAAAAGAGCCGATGAGAAAAATCGCCCTATCATAGACGAAATTCAAAAAGCGATATTTAGAGTAGAGCGTATCATCAAAGCTACGCTTTTATTTACAAAAGGCGTTCATATAAACAAGCAAAGCTTTAGCCTAGAAAAGCTAGAGCAAAACTGCCACACAGCCATAAGCCAATACGCATTTTCAAAAGAGATAGAATTTAAATTTAGTGGATTTAAGGGGGAAATTTTAGGCGATATCGATCTTTTAGATATGGTTTTTAGTAACCTTATTTTTAATGCTATAGATGCCATAGAAGAAGATGAAAACAGCAGCGGTCAAGTAACATTAGAGCATATCTTTAAAAATGATTCTCACGTATTTTACATAAGCGATAGCGGTGTGGAGATAGATAAAAGCGTGGTTTTTGAACCATTTAAAACTACAAAGCTCAAAGGCAACGGCCTAGGACTAGCGCTAAGCATAGAGATTATTCACGCTCATAAAGGCAGCATTTGCTTTCAAAACAAACCAAAAATCTTTACTATCTCATTACCTTGACAACATTTTTTATAACCTCCACTCAACCAAAAGCCTTGCTCATTTATTTTTACCTTACTACTATATCTGAAGTAAGCTTGTGTTTTTAAAAGCGGTAGTAGCGTAAAAAGCATTATAGATAAAAAATTTAAGAAAAACTCTTTTTATGTCTGCTCTATCTTATTCTAGGCTAAATTTAAACCTTTTTATTAGAGTTTAATAGCAAACCTAAAAAAGTAGCTTTAGTCGCAGTTTGTAACAAGACACCTAAAAAAAATATTTAGATATAAAAAATGATTTGTTTTAAGTTTTCAACTGACCATAGCTAATTCTTCAAACATTTAGAAAAGTGGCTAAATATACTGATATAAAAGACTTTTCTAATAGATGATAAAGAGCAAAGCAAAATCCATAGACTTATATTTATAAAATTTATAAAAGATATCGTTTTTCCTAATGAGAATTGCAAAAACGAAATTGAGTTCCTTTTTTAAATTTAGGCTTTTTTTGGAGATATGGTTTGTGGTGGCATGATCTAAATGCTTTTATCAAAGTATTTAATAAAAAAAGATTTAAAAAAGAGTTTAGTTTTTTTACAAATATGGACTTATAAAGGTTTGTGGAAGATTTGCAGATACAAAACTAAACAAGCAAACGACAAAAAGAAGCACATTATAAATTTGCGAAAATATCTTAGATATTTACAATCTATTTTTAAATTTAAAGCTAAGTATATTAGATGCTACTTTACATCCATTCAATAACTTGTGAAATTTCTTTTGCTACAAATATCTTTAAATTTGATTTTTCTATCGGTTTGCTCGGTGCTATTATATTTTTAAATTTTTGCATACTAGCTTCTTTTAGCCTTGCATCAAGGTTAAATATATCTCTGATTTCTCCATTTAAGCTAAGCTCACCTATAAAGATGCTTTCTTTGCTGATAGGGCGATTTCTAAAGCTCGATATGATGGCTGCTACAACAGCTAGATCACATGCGGTCTCATTTATCTTTACTCCGCCAGTAACATTTATAAAAACGTCATAATGCCCCAAGGGAATTTCAAGCTTTCGCTCTAATAAAGCAAGTATCATATCTAGACGATTTTTATCAAATCCGGTGGAACTTCTTTTTGGATAGCTACTCTCGCAAACTAGAGCTTGTATCTCTACTATAAGTGCGCGACTTCCTTCCATCGTAACTGTTATGGCTGAGCCACTCACTGCATCTCCTCTAGTAAAAAATTTGCTAGTAGCGTCTTTTGCGCTTATCAGACCAAATTTACTCATTTCAAAAATCCCAACTTCACTAGTTGAGCCAAAGCGATTTTTAAATCCTCTAAGAAGCCTGAGCTCCATACTGCTATCGCCTTCAAAATACAGCACGACATCAACCATATGCTCTAAAATTCTAGGTCCAGCAATAGAGCCTTCTTTTGTGATATGTCCGATGATAAACACGCATATATTTTTACTTTTTGCAAGTCTCATCAGCTCAAAAGTTATCTCTCTTACTTGCGAAACTGAACCAGGAGCTGAGCTTATTTTATCACTATATAATGTTTGTATAGAATCCACTACTAGCGTTTTATACTCTTTTTTCGAGATTTCTGCTAGGATATTGTCTAAGTTTATCTCTGTTAAAAGATATAGATTTTTGCTGTTCGCATTTAGTCTGTTTGCGCGTAGCTTTATTTGAGACTCGCTTTCTTCCCCACTTACGTATAAAACACTTTCACCAAATTCGGCCAAATTTGAAGCGATTTTTAAAAGCAGTGTTGATTTTCCGATGCCAGGACTTCCGCCGATAAGCACAAGTGAGCCATCTACTAAGCCGCCACCAAGAACGATATCAAGCTCAACGTCTCCTGTAGTGCGGCGTGAAATTTCTTCTATTTTTATATCAGTTATGGCTTTTGCTTTTGATGAAGAACTACTTATCTTTGAGATTTCATTGATGACTTTTATTTGCTCGCTACTAAGCTCCACAAAGCTTTCCCAAGCCCCGCATCCAGGACATTTGCCCATCCATTTGCTCTGTTGATTTCCGCAAGCTTCACACTCAAATATAGTTTTAGTTTTTGCCATCGTTATCCAAGTATATAGCATCACAGATAGTTTTAACAAAATCTTTTGGATCAAATTTGATTATATCGTCCATCTGTTCTCCTACGCCGATATATAGTATAGGAAGCTCAAGTTCTCTTGCTATGCCTAGTAGAGCACCGCCTTTGCTTGTTCCATCAAGCTTTGTGATGATAACGCCGTCTAAATTTATAATTTCATTAAATGCTTTTGCTTGAGACAGGGCGGCGTTTCCTTGGGTTCCATCAAGTACGATGATTTTTTGGTGCGGTGCTGAAGCTAAAGCTTTGCTTGAAATACGAACTATTTTTTCTAACTCGTTTGCCAAATTTTTTTGGTTTTGCAGACGACCTGCAGTGTCTATGATAACGTTGTCATAGTTTTTTGCTACAGCAGAGCTTATGGTATCAAATGCAACTGCTGCTGGATCGTGTCCTTGCGCAGTTGCTATTATAGGTATGTTTAAGCGGGTCGCCCACTGGCGTAACTGCTCGATCGCTCCTGCTCTAAAAGTATCACTAGCACCTAAGATAACGCTTCTGCCACTTTTTTTATATAAATTTGCTAATTTTGCTATAGTCGTCGTTTTTCCAGCACCATTTACGCCGATTATCATTTGTACAAAAGGCTTTGTTTCTAAATCGTTTTGATTGTCGTATAAAAAGTATGTTTCCATAACCCTTGCAAGATCTGCTCTATCTACTAGATCTCTAGGCGGAAGATAATACACTATCTCTTCTACAATCTCAAAAGGCACATCGGCTTCTAAAAGCAACTCTTCTAATATATCTTTTGTTATCTTTTTATCTTTTGGTTTATTTGAGGTTATCGACGAAATAGTCTTTTCTAAACCTTTTTTTAGAAAATCAAACATTATGAGATTACCTTTTTTATGTCAGATTCTAGCATTTCTTCTAAAACCAAACCGATATAGTGAGTTGCATACTTGCCATTTGGATAATATAGCACTGAATATGGTATGCCTACTACTTCTCCAAGTGCTTTAGCAAAAAAGAAATTCGACTCGCCATAAGCTATGCTGTAGTTGATATTATACATTTTTATAAATTCACTTATCTCGTCTGCTGTTCTTTCTTCCATAAGTACGCCTATTATCCTAAGTTCGTTTTTAAATTTATCTTGAAGACTTACTAGATGCGGAATTTCAGCTTTGCACGGCGGACACCAAGTCGTAAAAAATGTGAATAAAATAGCTTTATTGTTATCTTCTATATCAAAACCTTCGCTATTTCTTTGCATATTTAAATTCTTACCATCATTTAACGTTAAAGTGAAACTTCTATCGTAATTTTCACTTATAGATGAGGATGTGGGCGTAGTATCTTCGCTTTTGTCATTTTTACTACAACCGTACATAAAAATGAGCAAACATGCTATAATTAAACTTTTTAGTTTCATATTTTTTCCTATAAATAAAAATAGTTGATATTATACATAAAGTTTATAAAATGGGCGTTAAATTTAGTAAAACCGAATATAGAAAAATAGCAAAATCAAGCTTAAATAAGATAGTTAAGTTTAGAGCAAAATCTTTTAGCTACAAGATACACAAAACACTTTTATATATATTTGATAAATTTAAATCAAAAAATATACTTCTGTTTTTACCACTTTTTTATGAACCAAATTTAGTTATTTTAAGACGAAGGCTATCAAAATCGCACAATATATTTTTGCCTTTTATGGTAGATAAAAGTTTAAAAATGGTAAAATTGAGACTGCCTTTCAATGAGTCTAAATTTGGAGTAAAAGAGGCAAATGATTCAAACGCCTTTTTTAGGCGTATAGACGTGGCTGTTATTCCTGTGATTGGGGTTGACGGAAATATGGCTAGAATCGGACATGGATTTGGTTATTACGATAGATTTTTTGATACTCTCGCATATAAACCGGTAGTTATTTTTGTCCAGATCGAAGATTTTTATACAAAAGAAAAAATTTGTGACTCACACGATATAAAGTGTGATTTTTATATAACCCCTAGAAAAAATTATATAAAAAAGGGAAATTATGATAGAGATTTTTATAGGGCTCACTGCCGCAGCAACAGGCGCTGGAGCAGGGTATCTTGCAGCTAAAAAGATAAATGACGCAAACTACAATGTATTTTTAGAGCAAGCAAAAGCAAAAGCAAAAGCTATAGAATTTGAAGCAGAAAGCATACTAAAAGATGCAAAAGTAAAGGTAAGCGAAGCTGAGTTTGAAGCAAAAAAAAGGTATGAAGAAAAAGGAAGCAAACTTCAAAAAGAATTCAATCAAAAATTTGATGAAATTACAAAAAAAGAACAAGTTCTTTTAAACGAACACGAAATTTTAAAAAATAGCAAAGAAGAGCTAGAAAAGTCAAGAAATGAAGCAAAGACTCTTTATGAAGAAGGTCTAAATTTAAAAGCGACTTATCAAGATAAACTTAGCGAAGCACTTAGGGTTTTAGAGCATTCTGCTGGACTTACAGAAGAAGAAGCACGTGAGATTGTACTAAAAAAAGTGGAAGAAAAAAGTCGCGCTGATATAGCTCATATTGTTAGAAAATACGAAGAAGAAGCAAAAAGAGAGGCAAAAAAAAGAGTAAATTATATCCTTGCTCAAGCTACTAGCAGATTTGCAGGAGAGTTTGCAGCTGAACGTCTTATAAATGTCGTAAATATCAAAAACGACGAGTTAAAAGGACGCATTATAGGCAAAGAAGGGCGCAATATAAAGACCCTTGAGATGGTGCTAGGAGTTGATGTCATCATAGACGATACGCCTCACGCTATAGTTTTATCTAGTTTTAATCTTTATCGTCGTGCTATCGCTACTAGGGTTATAGAGCTTTTAGTAGAAGACGGAAGAATTCAGCCAGCTCGCATTGAAGAGCTACATAAAAAAGTTTGCGATGAGTTTGAAGAGAGTATTTTAGAAGAGGGTGAAAATATCTTGATAGACCTCGGTATTAGTAAGGTGCATCCTGAGATCGTTAAACTTATAGGTAAGCTTAAATTTAGAGCAAGTTACGGGCAAAACGCTTTGGCCCATAGTCTTGAGGTTGCTCATCTAGCAGGTATCATCGCTGCTGAGACAGGCGGAGATGAAAAACTAGCTAAACGTGCTGGAATATTACATGATATAGGTAAAGCATTAACTCATGAGTATGAGGGAAGCCATGTTGATTTGGGTGCTGAAATTTGTAAGCGTTATAAAGAACATCCAGTAGTTATAAATGCTATTTATGCTCACCATGGACATGAAGAAGCTTTAAGCGTAGAATGTGCTGCAGTTTGTGCTGCAGATGCACTTTCTGCGGCACGCCCTGGTGCTAGAAGAGAAGTGCTTGAGAGCTTCTTAAAAAGAGTTGAAGAGATAGAAAATATCGCAACTAGCAAAGAAGGGATCAAAGGAGCTTATGCTATAAATGCGGGACGTGAAATAAGAGTTATAGCAAATGCTAAGCTTGTAAATGACGATGAAGCCGTGCTACTTGCAAAAGAAATAGCTGATGAGATACAAGAAAAAGTGCAGTTTCCAGGTGAGATAAAAGTAAATGTTATAAGAGAACTTAGAGCGATTGAATTTGCTAAATAAGGAGTGAATTTGAAAAAAATATTTTTGATTTTGGCTTTGTTTTGCAGTTTTGTTTTCTGTGATGATGAGTTGCTTTTAGATAGCGCAAATGCTTATAAAGTCGTGTTAAAAGCGAATTCTAGCATACCTGTTTCTAGTCTTGTGGAAAAATCAAGTGCTGTGGTGATTTTACCTAAATTTGTAAAAGTTGGATTTATAATCGGTGGTAGCATCGGAAAAGGCGTTATGATGGTTAAAAATGCAGATTCTTGGATGCCTATAGGTGTTAAAATGGGTGGTGGTAGTCTAGGGTTTCAGATAGGTTATGAAGATAGCTATTTGGTTATTTTTGTACTTAAAAATAGTATAGTTCAAGATATAAAAGATGCTAAATTTACGATAAGTGCCGATGCTTCTGCTAGCTTTAATAATGTTGGTGCAAATGCTGGCAAATTAAGCGATTTTACATTTTCTGATGATATTTATGCCTATTCAAACAATAGTGGTTATTTTGCAGGAGCAAAGCTTGGCGGATACGCTATAAGCGTCGATAAAAAGATTAAATTTGATACTAATTCATATGGATTTAATGCTTTGATAGAAGCTTTAAATGTTTCTTTTTAGGATAATTTATGCAAGATATGCTAAACTCTTTATCGACTTATGGTTATATTATTTTGTTTTTTTATTCGCTTGGTGGAGGTATGGTTGCTATCATAGCAGCTGGGCTTTTGAGCTACATCGGAAAGCTTGATTTGTGGGTTTGTATATCTATAGCCGCCATTGCAAATTTCATAGGCGATATGATGCTTTTTTATCTTGGTAGATACAACAAAAGTTCTATTTTGCCGTATTTTAAATCACATAAGAGAAAGCTTGCTTTGGCTCAAATTCTATTTAAAAGATACGGAGATAAGATTATATTTATTAAAAAATACATATATGGTTTAAAAACATTAGTGCCTATAGCTATCGGTATCACGAAATACAGTATAAATAAATTTATTGTTATAAATGCCATTTGTTCTGTGGTTTGGGCTGTTAGTCTTGGCATTCTTAGTTATAAAGCGGGTGACTTTTTACAAAAAATTATGAACTATTTTGGAGACAATACATTTGTAATTCCGGTTATGATGGTTGCTTTGTTGGTTTTGATATGGTTTTATTTTAGCTTGGCGACAAAAAAAGTTAGATAAAGTTATGATGAAAAACAGCCATTTTTATCGTTTTACTAATTATATGTGCCTTAGCTACACAGTTTAGCGTTTGGTGGTTTTTCCAAAAAAATAGCAAGTTTGTACTTTTAAATTTACAAAGCGATGAATATATAAATGTACTTGATAAAAACTTTTCTTCGGGTTTTTTAAATTTGATTCTTTTATGGATTGAGCTTAATAATCTAAAATAGATTTTCAATGCTAATAAATTTATAAAAATAAGACTAAATTTAAATAGCAAGAAAGACGTTTTTTCTGCTTTTAGCAGCGGTTATATCGCTGTTTTTACTTGCCATATAGATTTTGTAAGATCTATTTTTGGCGATGAAAAGTTTATAAATTTAAATACATATTTTAAATTTAATGGTGACTCTGTAGCAGATACATATATTTTGCCTACTAAATTTAATTATCTTAGCATAGATATTTCTTCTACAAAATTATCCGCAATTATTTCAAAAGATATGATAAAAGACATAAATGCGACTTTGGATTATGCTTAGCATAGATAATATGCAAGAAATATTACAAATTTATCACGCATTCTTATCAAAACACTTAATTCTTACAAGGCAAAAATTAAAATAAGCTATGATAATAAAGATACAATATTTAATTATGTAAATATTCTCAAATTTTCTTTAGCTATTTCAGATCTTGGTTTCTTTCATAGCTATATCACACATAACAACTATATCCCCCCCCCCACAAAAAACAAAAAACTTCTCAATTGTTAAGCATATTTAATCTATATTTAAGCTTAACTCTTATATAATTCCAACTCACGAAATGAGAAACACCTTTTAACTCTTCTAGTTAGAAATCATTTTTTTTATTTTCGATGTTTTTTAAATTTATAAATGTTAAACTATCTTTTATAGTCAATCTTTGAAATCTAAACAAGTGATCGATTGAGCCAAGCAATTTTAATTATTAATTGCTAATTTAATAGTTACAAATAATTAAGTTTTTAGATTAAAACTTCAACATAAAATCCTTAATTTAGATTGCGTAAGCAATCTTTGTCTTTAGGGATTGGTTCTTAGCGGCAGCTTTGCTGACGCGTTAAAGAACATAAAAATGGAGAGTTTGATCCTGGCTCAGAGTGAACGCTGGCGGCGTGCCTAATACATGCAAGTCGAACGGACAAGTAAGAGCTTGCTCTTATGAGTTAGTGGCGCACGGGTGAGTAATGTATAGTTAATCTGCCCTACACTGGAGGACAACAGTTAGAAATGACTGCTAATACTCCATACTCCTTCTTAGCACAAGTTAAGTCGGGAAAGTTTTTTCGGTGTAGGATGAGACTATATTGTATCAGCTAGTTGGTAAGGTAATGGCTTACCAAGGCTATGACGCATAACTGGTCTGAGAGGATGATCAGTCACACTGGAACTGAGACACGGTCCAGACTCCTACGGGAGGCAGCAGTAGGGAATATTGCTCAATGGGGGAAACCCTGAAGCAGCAACGCCGCGTGGAGGATGACACTTTTCGGAGCGTAAACTCCTTTTGTTAGGGAAGAATAATGACGGTACCTAACGAATAAGCACCGGCTAACTCCGTGCCAGCAGCCGCGGTAATACGGAGGGTGCAAGCGTTACTCGGAATCACTGGGCGTAAAGGACGCGTAGGCGGATTATCAAGTCTTTTGTGAAATCTAATGGCTTAACCATTAAACTGCTTGAGAAACTGATAATCTAGAGTGAGGGAGAGGCAGATGGAACTGGTGGTGTAGGGGTAAAATCCGTAGAGATCACCAAGAATACCCATTGCGAAGGCGATCTGCTAGAACTCAACTGACGCTAATGCGTGAAAGCGTGGGGAGCAAACAGGATTAGATACCCTGGTAGTCCACGCCCTAAACGATGCATACTCGTTGTTGCTCTGCTAGTCAGGGCAGTAATTCAGCTAACGCATTAAGTATGCCGCCTGGGGAGTACGGTCGCAAGATTAAAACTCAAAGGAATAGACGGGGACCCGCACAAGCGGTGGAGCATGTGGTTTAATTCGAGGATACGCGAAGAACCTTACCTGGGCTTGATATCCTAAGAACCTCTTAGAGATAAGAGGGTGCTAGCTTGCTAGAACTTAGAGACAGGTGCTGCACGGCTGTCGTCAGCTCGTGTCGTGAGATGTTCGGTTAAGTCCGGCAACGAGCGCAACCCACGTATTTAGTTGCTAACAGTTTGGCTGAGCACTCTAAATATACTGCCTTCGTAAGGAGGAGGAAGGTGTGGACGACGTCAAGTCATCATGGCCCTTATGCCCAGGGCGACACACGTGCTACAATGGCATATACAATGAGACGCAATATCGCGAGATGGAGCAAATCTATAAAATATGTCCCAGTTCGGATTGTTCTCTGCAACTCGAGAGCATGAAGCCGGAATCGCTAGTAATCGTAGATCAGCCATGCTACGGTGAATACGTTCCCGGGTCTTGTACTCACCGCCCGTCACACCATGGGAGTTGATTTCACTCGAAGCCCAAATACCAAACTGGTTATGGTCCACAGTGGAATCAGCGACTGGGGTGAAGTCGTAACAAGGTAACCGTAGGAGAACCTGCGGTTGGATCACCTCCTTTCTAGAGTACAATACTAGTAAGTCTCACAACTACTAGTAAAAGAAATATAGCTCAATCAAGCTTGTTTAGGTTTGAGGGATTGATTTTTAAAAGTGGTTATTTATGGGCCTATAGCTCAGCTGGTTAGAGTGCACCCCTGATAAGGGTGAGGTCACAAGTTCAAGTCTTGTTAGGCCCACCATTTATATTTCTTCTACTAATGAATATTTTTATTTTCTTTCTTAATTTATTTTTGAATTTATTTTTTATTTATTTTATATCTTATATAATTCCTACATTTTAGGAGTTAAGAAATGAGTAAAGTAGCTTTTCCTATTACTATTGTTGATCACATTGACATTGGTTTGAATTTAGAAAAAATTCAAAATAAACTACAATCATATTATGATGAATATGAAGATGATTTATATTTGTTACATAAAAACAAAATTGATTATATCTCTAAATTTACGAAAATTCATAATGATGAAATTTATAAAAATATTAATTTTGATTTTTCATCTATAAATTTAGATAGTAATATTTTAAAAGTAGTTTTATCATTTAAGCCAAATAGAAAACGACTTATTTCTAAATATATTATAGATATTAAAAACGAAAATTTTAAAATTGAAAGAATATCCGCAAATAATTTTCTCCAACCTCTTGCATTTGTATCAGATGAAAAGTTTGATTATAGAAAAAATGAAAGAAAATTTAAAGAATTACCTGATAATTTATTTGATGATGATTTAAGAAGTATGCTTAAATTTGTCTCTTTTAAAATAGGTAGATATACAAAAAAATATAAATTTGCAATTACAGCTCATCATACACTTATATTCTGTGAAAATGGTAGAAAATCTACAAATTCACCAGAAGGAATACACCAAGATGGAATGGATTTTATAATGTCTGCTTTTGTTATCAATAGACAAAATATCAATGGCGCAAAAAGTATAATTTATGCAAATGATAAAAAACAAAAAATATTTGAAACTATATTAAAAAATGATCAAGGAATTATTCAGTCAGATTTAAATAGTAAATTATAGCATGAAGTAACAGAAATTTATCAAATAAATATTAACGAAGTTGGTTATAGGTCTAGCGTAGGTTTTGACATAGAGGTTTTACAATGAAATTAAAAATTCAAAGCGGGGAATTTGTAATAGAAAAAATAGATAAAAATGCCACAATAAATTTATCTGATGATTTATTTTGCGTAGTTAATGAGTTTGATGGTTATACAATTATAAAAAATAAATTAAAAAATTTATATAATACGCAAATTTTCAAAGCATTTTATATAGATGAATTTTGGATTTTTCACAAAGTGGCATCTTGTTTGAGATATTAAGACCGCTCGAAGAAGAATGTATAAGTGTATTAGTTGTATCAGCTTACGAAAGAGATTATATTTTTGTTAATAAAAATGATTTTGATAAAGTAAAGAAAATTTTTGGATTATAGTTATGCAAAATTTTATTTTTTTAAAAGGATTCTTTCTATCACTTTCGCTTATTATGGCAATTGGAGCTCAAAACGCTTTTGTTTTGCGACAAGGTATAGCTAAAAATAATGTATTTTATGTTTGCCTTGTATGTTTTTTGTGTGATTTTGTATTGATATTAGCTGGAATTTTCGGTGTTGGTGAAGTTATAGCAAAAAATGTGATAGTAAATGTATTAATCACAGCTCTTGGAATTTTATTTGTTAGTTATTATGCTATAACAGCATTAATTTCAGCATTTTCTACCAAAAATAGTGTAATATTTGAGATAGAACATTCAAAATTTTCTATTAAAAAAACTATTATTTTAACCCTTTGTATTACGCTTTTAAACCCACATGTTTATTTAGATACGGTTTTTGTGGTTGGAGCCTCAGCGCTAACATTTGATATGAAAGAGAAGATATTTTTTGCACTTGGCAGTCTTTCTGCTTCGTTTATTTGGTTTTTTTCATTAGGTTTTGGTGCTAAAAAATTTAGTCACTTTTTATCAAAACCAATAATTAGCAAGATTATAGATATATTTATTGCTATTATTATGTTTTTTGTTGTTTTAACTCTAATAAAATTTCTTCTAAAAATATTAGAAATTTAATAATTATTTAAGCATTGCTCTTGTATAATTCCAACTCACTTTTAAAGAATATCTTAAAAAGTGAAGTTATTTAAAATACCATTGTTAAAAATCACAATCAAGTTTTAATATTTAAAACAATTTTACAGGACTTGTTAGAGCTTTGAATTTAGTTTAATTTCAAATATTCTATATCAAACAGTGTTATCCCAATAATATAAAAGATATAGTTTATAAATATTAACTTCACAAGCTATTAAGCTTTAAAACTTACTTAATAGTAGTTAATACTTTCCGTCTTATTAAATTTAAATTCAAATATTATAAATCTAATAGCAATATCTTTAATAAAAGAAAAGAGTAGTAAAAATCTTCTTTATATTTTAAGATTAGCTATCTATTTTTATCTTTAACAAGGAAGTGATGCAAATTAGAATAATAATCTAAACAAAAATATAAAATTCGTAACGATAGTTTTTAATTAGTTTAATAGCAATCATATAGTAACCCTACTTGTAGGGACTTTAGTTTGTTTAAACTTTTTTAAAATTTGTCGTAAATCTGAGTAAAGCTCAGATACGAACTAAAAAAAGGTAAGCTACTAAGAGCAAATGGTGGATGCCTTGGCTAGTAGAGGCGATGAAAGACGTGCTAGGCTGCGATAAGTCTCGGGGAGCCGTCAAGGGGCTTTGATCCGGGAATTTCTGAATGGGGCAACCCAGTATATAGTGATATATACTACCGCAATGCGGAGCGAACGTTGGGAATTGAAACATCTTAGTACCAACAGGAAAAGAAATCAAACGAGATTACGCTAGTAGCGGCGAGCGAAAGCGTAAGAGGGCAAACCACTAGCTTGCTAGTGGGGTTGTAGGACTGCAATATAGACTTAAACAATCTAATAGAATAAGCTGGAAAGCTTAAGCATAGAGGGTGATACTCCCGTATATGAAAGTGCGTTTATACTTAGCAGTATCCTGAGTAGGGCGGGACACGTGTAATCCTGTCTGAAGCTGGGTAGACCACTATCCAACCCTAAATACTACTACTAGACCGATAGTGCACAAGTACCGTGAGGGAAAGGTGAAAAGAACTGAGGTGATCAGAGTGAAATAGAACCTGAAACCATTTGCTTACAATCATTCAGAGCCCTATGATTTATCAGGGTGATGGACTGCCTTTTGCATAATGAGCCTGCGAGTTGTGGTGTCTGGCAAGGTTAAGGAAACCCGGAGCCGTAGCGAAAGCGAGTCTTAATAGGGCGTATAGTCAGATGCTGCAGACCCGAAACGATGTGATCTATCCATGAGCAGGTTGAAACCGGTGTAAGAGCCGGTGGAGGACCGAACAGACGGCCGTTGAAAAGGCTCCTGATGACTTGTGGATAGGGGTGAAAGGCCAATCAAACATCGTGATAGCTGGTTCTCTCCGAAATATATTTAGGTATAGCGTTGTGTAGTAACTTTGTGAGGTAGAGCACTGAATGGGCTAGGGCATACACCAATGTACCAAACCCTATCAAACTCCGAATGCGCAAAGTGTAATCACAGCAGTCAGGCGGCGAGTGATAAAATCCGTCGTCAAGAGGGGAACAACCCAGACTAACAGCTAAGGTCCCTAAATCTCATTTAAGTGGAAAACGATGTGAAGTTACTTTAACAACCAGGAGGTTGGCTTAGAAGCAGCCATCCTTTAAAGAAAGCGTAATAGCTCACTGGTCTAGTGATTTCGCGCGGAAAATATAACGGGGCTAAAATGAGTACCGAAGCTTTAGATAGTGTCTATGATTATTTATACTAGCTTGTCTTTTACTGATAAATTAATGAGTTTTAAATTTTCTCAATCGAGAGCCTATATGGCTAGTCTCAATCTAAAATTTCTACACAACATTAGTTTCTCATCAAAAATACTGCGCTTAATCTATTTAAATTTATAAATTAAGCAGTATTAAATTTAAGACAACAAAATAGTATGAATACTCATAGGCACTGTGGTAGGAGAGCGTTCTATTCAGCGTTGAAGGTATACCGGTAAGGAGTGCTGGAGCGGATAGAAGTGAGCATGCAGGCATGAGTAGCGATAAAAGGGGTGAGAATCCCCTTCGCCGTAAACCCAAGGTTTCCTACGCGATGCTCGTCATCGTAGGGTTAGTCGGGTCCTAAGCAAAGTCCAAAAGGGGTATGCGATGGAAAATCGGTTAATATTCCGATACCAATATTAGTGTGCGATGGAAGGACGCTTAAAGTTAGTGGAGCTAGCGGATGGAAGTGCTAGTCTAAGGATGTAGATTAAGTGGTAGGCAAATCCGCCACTTTTTATTCGAGATCTTAAAGGCTCTCCAAAGTCTTCGGATAGCGGGGAGAATCCATGATACTATCGAGCCAAGAAAAGTTTCTAAGTTTAGCTAATATTGCCCGTACCGTAAACCGACACAGGTGGGTGGGATGAGTATTCTAAGGCGCGTGGAAGAACTCTCTTTAAGGAACTCTGCAAAATAGCACCGTATCTTCGGTATAAGGTGTGCCTAACTTTGTATTAAGATTTACTCCCAAAGCAAAGAAGGTTACAACAAAGAGTCCCTCCCGACTGTTTACCATAAACACAGCACTCTGCTAACACGTAAGTGGATGTATAGGGTGTGACGCCTGCCCGGTGCTCGAAGGTTAATTGATGGGGTTAGCATTAGCGAAGCTCTTGATCGAAGCCCGAGTAAACGGCGGCCGTAACTATAACGGTCCTAAGGTAGCGAAATTCCTTGTCGGTTAAATACCGACCTGCATGAATGGCGTAACGAGATGGGAGCTGTCTCAAAGAGGGATCCAGTGAAATTGTAGTGGAGGTGAAAATTCCTCCTACCCGCGGCAAGACGGAAAGACCCCGTGGACCTTTACTACAGCTTGACACTGCTATTTGGATAAAGATGCGCAGGATAGGTGGGAGGCTTTGATCCATAGACTCCGGTTTATGGTGAGCCATTGTTGAGATACCACTCTTCTTTATTTGAGTAGCTAACTAGCTTGCGTTATCCGCAAGTAGGACAATGTCTGGTGGGTAGTTTGACTGGGGCGGTCGCCTCCCAAAATGTAACGGAGGCTTACAAAGGTTGGCTCAGAACGGTTGGAAATCGTTCGTAGAGTATAAAGGCATAAGCCAGCTTAACTGCAAGACATACACGTCAAGCAGAGACGAAAGTCGGTCTTAGTGATCCGGTGGTTCTGTGTGGAAGGGCCATCGCTCAAAGGATAAAAGGTACCCCGGGGATAACAGGCTGATCTCCCCCAAGAGCTCACATCGACGGGGAGGTTTGGCACCTCGATGTCGGCTCATCGCATCCTGGGGCTGGAGCAGGTCCCAAGGGTATGGCTGTTCGCCATTTAAAGCGGTACGCGAGCTGGGTTCAGAACGTCGTGAGACAGTTCGGTCCCTATCTGCCGTGGGCGTAAGAAGATTGAGGAGAGTTGACCCTAGTACGAGAGGACCGGGTTGAACCAGCCACTGGTGTATCAGTTGTTCTGCCAAGAGCATCGCTGAGTAGCTAAGCTGGGATGTGATAAGAGCTGAAAGCATCTAAGCTCGAAGCCAACTCCAAGATGAATCTTCTTTTAAGAGCTCTAGTAGACTACTAGTTTGATAGGCTGGGTGTGTAAGTGATGAGAGTCATTTAGCTGACCAGTACTAATAGCTCGTTTGCTTATCTTTATAAGCATCACTTCCTTGTTAAGGATAAAATATAATCCTTTTAGGTTTTTAAAATATTTTTAGATATTAAATTTAGTGATTTTTAACTTTAATACCTTAGCAGTGTTAAATAAGATATTACTCTTATTTAGATAATGTTTTATTTAACACTGCCCGTGGCTATACAGATGAGGAAACGCCTTGCTCCATCTCGAACCAAGAAGCTAAGCTCATCATGGCTGATGATACTCTCTCTTACTGAGATGTGGAAAAGTAGGTCGCTGCGGGCTTTGTTAAAATATTTTTGAATATTCTTTTTTTATCTTAATCTTGTTTTACAGAATAATTTATAAATCAATCTTTTTTAAAACATTAAACAATTTATAATTATTGTAATTTTAAAAAGATTTTTTCATATTTATATTTATTTATATTTATTTATATTTATTTATATTTATTTATATTTATTTATATTTATTTATATTTATTTATATTTATTTATATTTATTTATATTCCCAAATTTAATGTTTATATGCTTTTAAATTTATCTTTATTATCTTTATTATCTTTATTATCTTTATTATCTTTATTATCTTTATTATCTTTATTATCTACCCCGGGCTTTTGAATTTTAACTTTATACTCTTTATAGGAGATTTGGTTATAAATAATTAGTGTGATGATATGATATGGTGATTAATATATCATTACGAAAATTTATAATGGCTCTATTGTTTGGGTATAGTTTTAGTAAAACAAATACTGTAGATAATTGAATAAACATAGCTTTACTATAGATATCTGCTATAAAACAAACTAACTCCATAAATAATACGTAAAATATGTAAATTTATATACTTTTTTAGCTTATTATAAATCAAACAGCTAGATTATAATTTAGCTGTAAATGCAATGGTATTAATCATTGTTTATATGTATTAATATTGTTCTAAGCGTTGTTTCCATAAGCTCTTCTTTAGTAGCAGTATTTAAATTTAGCGTAAGTCAAACTAGCAAGTAAGGCTATTAAACCAAATGATCTCATCTAAGATATCGCTTTAATAATGCTTATAATTTGGCTCTTTAGCAAATTCACTCACAAAATCTAAACTATTTAAGCTTTGGTTTAAAGCTCTAAAATCCACTACTCCATTAACGCTATTTTTATCCATTAGATTTTTAGTTTCGCTTAGTGCTTTTGTGGCTAAATTTATGTTACATTTACGACACAATGTAAATTGTGCAATACTCAATAAAGGCGTTTTTAACGTTTATGTTGATAAAAAAAGATTTATTTATCAGCTTATGATACAATTTCATAAAACAAGAGGGATTTGGTGGTGCTTAAAGCAAATGATAGACTAGCATTTAGCTTTTGTAGCTTTTTGATTTGGATTTTGGATTATTAGTTTCAAACTCTTGATTTAATTTATTTTAGATTTATGTAGTAAGAGTATCAAGCTGTATATATCATATTTAGATGACATTTATTTTTAGATCGCTATCATATAATCTGCTATATTACATTAAAAAGGGATTAAGATGATTAATAGCCCTAAATTTAAATACTGCTACTAAAGAAGAGATTAGCATAGTATCATAGAGTATAGATTAAATTTAACAGCATAGAAGAAAAAGGCAGATATGAAGCTATAAAAGCTGATCTTAGCGATATCAAATTTAAAAACAAAATCAAATAATAAAACAAAAGAACTCAGATAGAGCCTAAGAACAATAAAAATAAAGAGATGAATAAAGCAAAGTTAAAATTATGTTTAAGTAGCTTTAAAAATACATCATAAACCAAACTATGTAAATTCAAATTTATAACCTTGAATTTTTTAATTAAAAATTTAGAATTCAATGCAAATTTAAATTACAAAGGATTTATGTATTGCTTAGCAAACTCTTAAAACTCATATAAGGGTTTTACCAGAAATCAAACTAATCTTAAAAGAAGTCATAGAAGAAGTAAGTAATCAAGAACATTTAGCCTACGAAAATAATAGCATTTTAGAAACCATCACAATAGTTATAACACTAAAAACAAATTATGGTAAAATAGCTATTTCAAGAAGAATTTTAATCAAAAATTAGTTACAAAGCTAGAAGTTATTGTAAAACGCTTTTTAAAATCAAACAACTTTTAAAAATAGTAGAAATTTAAACAAAAATAATTTGATTTTAAACGCAAAATTTTTTAAATTTACTTGTCTCTTATAGTTAATGGTTTTTAAATTTACCACATCTTTAATCATTGTTTTTAAATGCTTTAATCATTAAATGCAAATAAAATATCTAACTAATTTTTCTAGCAACCTTATAAATTTTTCTGCCAATTCTCACCCGCAAATTCTCACCTGTAAATTCTCGCTCACAAATATAATATTAAGCTAGTTTTGTAGTAGCAAAGTAAGCTACATATAAAGCACAAGTAGCGGTTTTTGCATCTGTTTTTAAGCTCTTTTTATTATGTCTGCAAGTTTTTTAGCTCTATTTGGAGTATGTTTTGCCCACAAAGATTTCATCATATTTGAACTTGCATTTTTATAATCATTTTCCTTGATGAAATTTAGTGTATTTTTAAATTTTAACACGCCACGCAGTAGCACCAAGCTTTATTGTCTCAGTTGTTTAATATAGCCATTTTTTCTCCTTTTATTTTTAGTTTTACAGATTAAGTTTGTTTGTCTGCGAAATTAAAAATAAATTTAATCCGCGATAGATAACTTTAGTGCGTTTCCAAAGTGCCAAACTTTGGTCGCAAAGACGGACTTTGTTCGTCTGCGAAGTTAGAAATATTTTGAGATATCAAGACCATTTTTCCTGGTGGAGACTATGAAAAAGAAGACTACACAAATAAAGCCGTAATCAATAATCCGCCTTTTTCTTTGGCTAGTAAAATAGTAAATTTTTATCTAAAAAATAATATACCATTTTTTATATTTGTCCCGACGTCATGGTATGTAATAACTTATTTAAAGGCAAAAAATGCAGTGCTTTAGTAAATACTAATTATGTCATAACCTATCAAAACAAAGTCGGTGTCCCTACTAGCTTTTTAACAAATTTTGATTATCTATTAGGTAGAGACTAGGATATATTTAGGAACTCAGATTTTAGGAGAAAAACCAAAGAAAAATAAAAATACTTATATAAACATAGCAAAGCTAATGAGGCATTCGGAGTATTATGAGATACCTTTAGGCAAGATTAGTTCGTTTAAGTGGGGGACGGCTTTTTCTGGTGGCTTTAACCTTGACGATGAAGTTTTAGAAGTCATAAATCAAGACAGAATAAAACGCAATTTATACCCACTTGAAAATTATAATGGCATAGAAAAAAAGATTAAATTTAGAATAGAGATTTAATGGGCTTTTGCTACTTTGCTTTTTAAATTTAAGGCTGGTTAGCTCGGCTTCCATTAGATTAAAAGCCTTGATAAACTCTATTTTCCATCTATAAGCCTTCTCGCCTGTAAAGCCCATAACCAAAAGCGAAAAGCTATCACGTGAAATTTTATAGTATGGCTCACTTCGCACAACAGCTCCAAATTTGGCGGTTCGCTCCGTCTCCTTAAAATTAAGGAAATAGAATTCATCGTTTGGTAAAGCCCTAATTTGTGCTAAAATATCACAATGTCGTTTATTGAAAACATTTGCGACGCTTAAAGAAGTGGTAAATATCCCACCATTTATCACTTCAAACTCTACGCTCTGTCCGTTTATAACGATAATTTCGTTCATTTTTTATCCTTTAAATTTAATTTGTGAATGTTAATCGCGATATACGCAAGTAACAAAACCTCTACTACTTCTAAAATTTAGCTCATTTTAAGCTTCTTGTCTCTGCGGTAAAATATAAAAGGCTCTTTGCTCTTTATATTTATCCATCTCTTTGCTCCTTGTTTTTTAATATCTGCTACCAGTTATTTCTGATGAAATTTGCTACATACATAAAGGCGTCTTTATCGTCAAATCTTTCTAAATCCTTATAATTAAATCTAGCTTATTGATTGTATTTACTACATTTGATATGATAAAATCTCGGTCATATCTCGATAATAGACTCAATAAAGTTATCATCTCGTTTTTTGTAAAAAACGGATAGCTATCTTGTTTCATTTTTTCTAAGTCGTAGTTTATTGATTCTATGGATAACTCTTTATTTATTTTTTGCTCCTTTTTATTGTTTTTTTATTATCCGATTTTGCGGATTATCCTTATGTTCTTTTAACGCAGCTCTGCTAAAGAACCAAACACTAAAGTTATCTATCCGACTAACGCGGATTAAATTTAGGTTTTTGAGCTGAACCTATTAAATAGGCTTTAAACACTATTTAAATCGCTTTAAAATTTGCTTTTATATACTCTAGCGCGTCTATAAATGAGCCTGTGAATTTATGCCCGTTGGCTAGTACTTCAAAGTCGCAAATTTCATTTAATTTATTGCTCCAAGCCCATTCCCCTAAAAAACATATTTTGTCATTTATGCAAATACTTCTGCGAAGTTTGTATTTAGCTCATCATCATTTAACCAACTATTTTTTTATTATTGTCTGTAATATGCCAACCTTTTTCATCGATGAAAATATATAGCGTTCGCTTTTCCATATTTTATTCTCCGTGTTATTTTTAAAGTATTGTTTTGCCAAATTTTGGCTATGTTTTTTAATGACAGTCCAAACCTTATCGTCTTGATAAATAATAATAGTTTTACCTCTTATTCCTACTTGCCTTGCTAGATTATATATGCTAGTTTTAATATCACTGATGTTATTCATAACAGATATTAGCTCTGTTTTACTAGGTTTCTGCTTTGTTTGTGCGTGTAAATATCGCTTTTAGCAACTCTTTCATAACCCATACTATCAATAAGCTCATCTTTTGCTTTTGGACTTGTCGCCAAGAGGTGCTCGACCCGCTATTTTGCGACACAAGAAACTGATTCTAATAACTATCAAAAAATCATAAAACTATGTTAGACAGATTAAAATTAATACCCAAATTTATAGATAAGTACTACAAAAAGTAACATAATAGATATCAAATTTATATAAATTCAGTAAATTTTATATAAAATTTAGATTTAATATAAAATTATTTTATTTAAGGAGATTAAATGAAGGCGTTTATTTTAACCGCTCTTAGTGCTAGTATGGTCTTAGCTGCTATCAATATCAACACAGCTAACAAAAGTGAGTTAATGGAGTTACCTGGAATTGGTGAAGGTAAAGCAAATTCGATTATCGAATACAGAGCTAAAAACAAATTTAAAACCATAGATGAGATCAAAAATGTCTCTGGAATCGGAGATAAAATATATGAAAATATCAAAGCTGATCTAATAGTAAATGGCCCAACCGATACAAAAAATTTAAAAAGCAAAGATATCAAAAAACCAACAAAAAATGATAAAAAAATAGATAATAACTCTACAAAAAATAGATAAATTCCCTATGGTTAAATTTAGTTTTGGCTAAATTTAACCAGAATTGTGTGGATAAAAATAGTAAATTTAAAGTTAAAATTATTTTGTTATATAGATGAAAATCAGCAAAAATAGATTGATATAGCTTAATAGAGCACTCTTTAAGTGTATTAGAGATGAGTTAAAAACTAATGTTTGATATAAAAATATATTAATTCATTTACACTAATTTTATCACAGAAGCCAAAAGCTATTTAAACTCAAATTTTTATTATTTTTAAGATTTTATCGCTGTGATGCTTTGCTAAAATATCATATAATCTCTAAGAGCTTTTGCGTATTTATGGCCACTAGCTTAAGCCAACACTTTAGTAAAATTAATCATATTTTTACAACATTTTTCTAAATTCTCTTGACTTACACTTGGTGTAATGTGTTATAATTTTTGCTAAACTTTTAAAATAAGGAAGCAAAATGAAAAAAATAATTCTAACTCTTTGCATTACCGCGGCGGCTTTTGCGCAGGATTTGCCTTTTAGCAAAGGTGAGATAAATCCGCATAGCAAATACTTCACCGGCACTACCTATCTAAATACCTTTGATGATGCACAGGGCGGCAGAAGTGCTAATGCTAGCTTAGTAACCTTTGAGCCTTGTTCTCGCACACACTGGCACACACACGAAAAGGGCCAACTTCTAATCGTTTTAAGCGGTGAAGGTGTAGTGAAAACAGAGGGACAAAAAGCTATAAAAGCCCAGCCTGGCGTAATAATCAAAATAGATAGCGACGCTAAACATTTTCACGCAGGTGGCAAAACCACGCAAATGGCACACATCTCAGTCATGGGAATGCCAAACAAAACTACCTGGCTAGAAAAAGTAAGCGACGAAGAGTATGAAAGCGCTTTAAGAGAACTTCAATGAAAAAGATTTTAGCTGTTTTTGCGGTGTTTGGAGGTGTTTTGATGAGTGCGGATATAGAAGACAACACGCTTAAAGCGGTGTTTGAAAACTTTGAGAAAAGTAGCAAAAATGATAGCATAAAAGCCGGCCTAACTCCTAGGCAAATCGAGCTTAGCAACCTAGCTGTGATAATAGCATCGGGTTCAGTTAGGCTATGGCAAGAAAGGCTAGAAAAAAGCGAGTTAAAAGCTGATGAGATAATGGAGCTTTTGCGCCAAAGCACGGCATATCTTGGTATGGCTAGGATTAGGGAATTTATCTTTGTCACAAGTGAAATTTACAAGCGTAAAGGCGTGAAAATCACAGATTTTGCCATAGATAGCGATGAAAATAGGCTAAAAAATGGGCAAAATTTACAAATAGAGCTTTTTAGTAGTGCTACTACGCAGAGCATGAGTGGCGACTACGCACAAATCGGCAAATATTTAAGCCAAAATTGCTTTGGGGATTATTACACTAGAACTGAGATTTTAAGCCTAGGCGAGCGTGAGATTATCACATTTTTTCTTTTAGCGGCTCAAGGCGACACATCAGCGCAGATGAAAGCTCACGCAAAAGCTATTTTTCTTCAAGGCTTAAATAAAGAAAAACTAATCGCCCTAATCAACGCAAATATCGCTCTTATAGGCTATCCACGCTCACTAAATGCCACCGCTGCTGTCATAGAGGCTAGCAAATAATGCGAGTGATTTTGGCTTTGCTTTGTGCTTTTGGCTTTGTTTTAGGAGAGACAATGGAGATTTTTGTTAGTATAAATGGAGAAAAACTTAGAGCAAATTTAGCTCAAAATAGCTCGGCAAAGGCTTTGTATAAAGAGCTAGAAAAAGGCGATATCATCATAAATGCTAGTGACTACGGCGGATTTGAGAAAAACGGCAAACTACCATCGCCGCTGCCACGAAATGATGAACAGATCACAATGCAAGCTTGCGATATAATTCTTTATAGCGGACAGACTTTCGTGCTAGCCTACGACATAAACTCATGGTCGCTAACTCGCCTTGGCAGAATAGAAGGCATAAGCAAAGATGAGCTAAAAAAGCTACTAGGCGCAGGCAGCGTGGAGATAAGACTATCTTTAAAATGATATGAATTTTTTGGAATTCCAAAACTTCAAGGAATTCCAAAAATTTATTTAATTCAACAAAATTTTACTAAATTTCTCTTCCACTCTTGCCATGCACTCATCAAAGTCTCTAAACGCTTCTTTATTTATCTTCCATATCGCACTAGCTAGATCAAGTCTGATTTTTTTAGCAAACAGATCAAGCGTTGTAGCGTCTATCTCTACATACTCATTTGCAAAGTCTGCCCTCCAGTCAGCCTTGCCAACTCCGGCTAGTTTTGAATTCACCGCTCCGTCTCTGTTGCCACCACGCTCATCAACTAGCCCTTTTATACCGCCATTTGCGTATCTTCTAGCCCAGTCGTAAATTTGCCCTTTTGATACCTTTTTGTCATACATCTTATTTATGTTGATATATGACAAAAACGCATCTATTTTTACTTTTCTATCACGAGCCTTTAGCCAAAGCTTTACTACTTTGGCTTTTAGATATGCATCTGCTTTTTTATCATCATTTATATTCATATCATCAAAAAGCTCTGCTAAGTATCTTTTTGCGATATAATTTTCTAAGTTTATTTTAAAGTTATAGCTTATTTATGAGACTTTCTAAAAAAAATCAAAGAGTATCGATTAGAAAAAGGTTGAACTCAATATGATTTAGCTAAATTTTCAGGAGTATCATTAGGAAGTATCAAAAAGATATGAAACTGATAATATTACTTATGCGAATTTAGAAAAAATAGCGAATGCACTTCAAAAAGATATTAGTAATTTTCAAAATAATAAAATGTCTCTTAGTATGTCTCTTAGTCAAGATATAAATTTGTCTCCTAGTCAAGATAAATATGTCTCTAAGTCCCAAAATTTATCCCAAAACAACCCCTTAAACGCTCCAAACCTTAAAAAGTCACAAGATAAAATATCTATTAGCATCAAAGAAGACACCATTTATGTCCCATTTTTTAAAGATGGTGTCGTAAGTGTTGTACGCAAGATTTTAGCAATGACTGCGACTTTTTGCCATTTAAAAAGCAAAATTTACGCCTTTGGTGCTCATATATCGGCATTATTTCATGCGTTGGAAACTCGATGCAGCCGACCATAGAAAAAGGTGAGCTTGTGGTATTTTAGCAAGACAATGCTCAAAGTGAAAGCGCTATTTATGTTGTGCGTAATGAGCTTTTTGTCAAACGTCTCAAAAAACGCCCACTAATCAGCGACAATGCAAACTATGAACCAATTAATAAGTCACAAAGCTTTGAGATTTTGGGGCGAGTAATAGGGTCTTACTCTATCAATTCAAAACGCTTTTAAATGATTTTTAAAAACCTTGTAAAGTCTATGAAAAAAATGTAAAGAAGTGTAAAATCAAATTTGATTTTGCTAAAAACATTATCAAATACCATTAAAATCAATCTTTAAGCTATTTTTATACCGGTTAGATTTTAAATTGTTTTTTACAATATTTGAGCTAAATAGCGTTTTAAATTTAAATACCCATACGAAGTTTTCGTAGCTCGTTTGGGTAATGATAAGATAGAAATGATCGGTGAAAAGATCAAATACCACAAATAGAATTTGTAGATAATTACAATACAAATTTATATAAATTTGATAAACTTTGGTTTCGTACGGTTTAACCTAAACCATTCCAAATTTATCAACATTTTACATTTTTGGCTTTAGCGTCTTGAGCTTCTCTAAAAAACTGCGCCCTAGAAAGCGGTTGCTCTCCTGGGTGGTGCTTGTTGAAATGCTTCAAATACTTTTCATATTGATGAAGTCCTATCAAAGGATAAAGGGCTTCATCAAGTTTTTCATACGCTTGCCAAACTTTTTTTAGTTTAGCAAACAACATCTTTGTATTCACTCGCTTTTTTGTATTCGCTTTGCATAAGTGGATAAGCTTTATCGTTGCCATCTTTGTAAATTCTAAAGCAAATTCTAAAAGTTTGCACCGCTACTACGACTACAACTATCATAAAAAATCCACATAATACGGCGTCTATTACATTGTTTCTGATGACTGCTTCGGCTTTGGCTATCGCGGCTGGATCAGTTAATGTTTCTAGTTTTTTAGCCATATTTTGAGCAGTTGCTACGTGGCTTACCGCGTCATGAACTCTATCGCCATTTGCTGGAAGTAGTTTTTGGAATGCTGCGTACATAGTAGTTATCAAAACCCAAACAAGAGGAGCGATTGTAACCCATGAGTATTTTGCTTTACCCATTTTAAACAATACCACAGTCGCAAGCATAAGGGCGATACCAGCTAACATTTGGTTTGATGCACCAAATAACGGCCAAAGAGTAAATATACCGCCCATAGGATCAGTAACTCCACTATAAAGCAAGTATCCCCAGCCAGCACAACATATAAAAGTAGCAACTACGCCGTAAAATAAATTTTTTGTATCACCCGTAGGTTTATAAACGTTACCTAGTATATCTTGTATCATAAATCTGCCTGTTCTTGTTCCAGCATCAACTGCTGTTAGGATAAATAATGCTTCAAATAGTATAGCGAAGTGATACCAAAAAGGCATTGCTTCAACCCCACCCATTATCTCGTGAAATAGAAGTGTTAAACCCACTGCAAATGTAGGCGCACCACCGGTTCTACCCATCATAGTTTCTTCGCCAACGCTTTTTGCAAGACCTAAGATCTCTTCAGGCGTTACGGTAAATCCTAAATTTGCTATATAAGCTGCAGCGCTAGCCGCGTCTGGTCCAAGAAGAGCGCCAGATGTGTTGATAGAAAAGTAAAGTCCAGGGGTTAGTATGGTAGCAGTAACTAAAGCCATAATACCCACAAGACTTTCCATAAGCATAGCACCATATCCGATAAATAGCGTCTCGCTCTCTTTTTCTGCGAGTTTTGGAGTAGTTCCGCTTGAAATCAGAGCGTGAAAACCTGATATCGCACCGCAAGCTATAGTGATAAATAAAAATGGAAATAGAGGCCCAGGAAATACTGGTCCAGTACCATCCGTAAATGAAGTAACCGCAGGCATTTTAAGCTCAGGTCCAACTATAAGTATAGCTATAACCATACCAACTATAACGCCTATTTTTAAAAATGTACTTAAGTAGTCTCTTGGAGCTAGTAAAAACCAAACAGGTAAAATAGCGGCTATAAATCCATAAGCTATAGTAAGCCATGCTAGAGTTGTGCCTTTTAGAGAAAATACGTTGCCCCAAAATGGATCTATTGCTACATAATGACCACCCCAAAGAGATATTATAAGTAGGATAAAGCCGATTATAGAGGCTTCTATAACCTTGCCAGGACGTAAAAATCTCATATAAATTCCCATAAATATAGCAATAGGAATAGTCATAGCTATAGTAAATAATCCCCAAGGAGAATCAGCTAAAGCTTTTACGACAACCATAGCAAGTATAGCTACAATGATAAGCATAATAAAGAAGATTCCTATCATAGCAACGCCGCCGGTAAATCCGCCAAGCTCTTCTTTTATCATCTCTCCTAAGCTCTTTCCGTTTCTGCGAACAGATAAGAAAAGAACAACGAAGTCATGCACAGCTCCTGCTAAAACGACACCGACTAAAAGCCATATCATACTTGGCAAGTAGCCCATTTGAGCCGCAACTACTGGGCCTACAAGAGGACCAGCTCCTGCGATGGCTGCAAAGTGGTGACCAAAAAGAACGTATTTGTTTGTAGGAGTATAGTCTCTACCGTCGTTCATAGTGTAGGCTGGAGTAGCACGATTATCATCTAGTCCAAGAACCTTAAAAGCGATAAATCTTCCATAAAATGTGTAGCCGATCATATAGATACAAATACTAGCTACAACTAGCCATGTTGCGCTGATACTTTCACCTTTGTTTAGCGCCAAGACACCAAAAGCAAAAGCACCGATAATGGATACGAGTATCCACAGAAGTTTTTGATATAACTTCAAATTCTCTCCTTTTGTTTTAAAATCTTTATTAGCGTTCATTTTCTTATAAATTTGCTTAAAACTTCTTATTGATTTGTGCTAAATTTAAAATTATTATATAATATCATTACATTTGTGTAGAAATTACACAAATTTATTTGATAATAATTATATCTATATGACTTTTATATTAAATTTATATGATGTATAATACAAAAAATAAAAATTTAGGATAAGAGATGAATATAAAAGTAAATTCAAACATAGTAGAAGTAGCAAAAAGTATCAGTCTAAAGCAGTGGCTAGAGCAAAATGGTTATAATCTAGAGCTTATCGCTGTGGAATGCAACAAAGAGATCGTACAAAAAACGAAGTGGGAAGAGTTTTTACTAGAACCCGATATGAGTTTAGAAATCGTAGAGTTCGTTGGAGGCGGATGATTTGGTCTTATTTTGGCGTATTGTTTTAGCATATCTTAGCGTGTTATATTTCACTTTAGTGTTTATACAAGTGGCGCGTAAATTTAAATGAGATGTGATTATTATTTTTTAAAATCCTCTTGACAAAAGTTAGATATCTAATTATAATTACACCCATGAAAAGTAAAAAATCAAATAAAATGACTATATCTTTAGCTTCAAAGCTCAAAGATGTTGCAAATCAGTTTATCATCTCAAAGCTAAAAGCAAATGGACTAGCAAATATCTCTCCTAGTCACGGAGATATCTTAGCTATACTTTTTGATGAAAAGCCTCATGATATGACTGAGATATCAAAACGTATATGTAAAACAAAACCAACCGTAACTGTTTTAGTAGAAAAGCTAGAAAATAGCGGCTATATAACAAGGGTAAAAAGCGATGAAGATGCAAGGATAAGCTTTATATCTTTGAGCCAAAAAGGCATCGCACTAAAGCCTATCTTTTGTCAAATTTCAAAAGAATTAAATGATATAGTTTATAAAGACTTTTCGCAGATAGAGACTGAAATTTTAGATAAGTTATTAAAAAAGGCTATTATAAATTTTAATGATAAAGTATGATTTTTTTATTTAATTAATTAGATATCTAAGTAATAAAATAGTGGCGGTGCCATAAATTTGGCTTTAAATATTAAATTTAATAAAAGGATTAACAATGACAAAAACAGGAAAAAATTACAAGATGATCTCATCAAAAGATAGCCCTAGAAGTGAGTTTCATGATGAGTTAAATTTAACAGGATGTGAAGTGTCTATAAATCACTTAAAAGCTGGTGATAGTGTGCCTTTTGTCCATTCTCATAAACAAAACGAAGAGGTTTATATAGTGCTTGAGGGAAGCGGAGTTTTGTTTATAGATGGCGAAGAGTTTGAAGTAAATGCCGGTGATGTTTTGCGTATAGATCCTGATGGTAAAAGATGCTTTAAAGCAAGTTCTAGTAGCGATTTGAAATATATCTGTATTCAGTGCAAAGCTGGTAGCTTAGAGCAGTTTACCGACGGAGATGGTGAGTTAAACAGTGAAAAACCAAGTTGGCTTTAAATGGCGGTTTAAATTTAACTCTTATTTATATAGTTTAATGATGCTTAACAAAGACGTTTTATGCTTAAAAGCGTCTTTGTAAAAGCTTGTAAATTTATTTATTTTTATACATTATAAAATTTTGCCATCTTGTAAAAAGATCTTTATACGGGCTTTATAAGCATTTTTAATATGCTCTTTTGCATACTTCTTTGCTGCTGAGCTATCATGATTTTTAAGCGCTTCTACAATTTTTATATGTTCTTCATACGCCTCTTCTTTACGTTTTTCATCGCTTAAAGTGCTTTTTCCAAGCAATAAAAGCGTATTTGTAAGCTCATTTATCGTTTTAACTAGAAATTTATTGTGGGCGCAACGAAATAGCATAGAGTGAAAAAGCCTATTATTTTGAATGATTTGCGATGAGATTGTTAGCTCTTTTTCTCTTAGCACTATCTCTTCAAGGGCTGCTATTTCTATCTCGTTGGCATGAATTGCTGCAAATGATGCTGCTGTCCCTTCTAAAATTTCACGCATTTCATAAAGTTGGGTAATGGAGTTTTCATCTAAAATAGAAATTCTAAGTCCATCTACGCTAGACTCTATCAATCCTTCATTTGCTAAAAGCGCAAGAACTTCGCGAACAGGTGTGCGTGAAAAGCCAGTTTTTACCGCTATGTCTTCTTCTTTTACCCTATCTCCTGGTTTTAGAGTAAAATTTTCAAGTGAAGTTATAAAGAAATCATAAATTTGTTTTTTTGGAGATTTTGTGTTTTTCATTCTAACCCTTTTTTCTTTGTGTAATAATATCAGAATTTCATTAATTTTTCTAAAATTAAATATAAAATTAACACTAGTATTTTATATTTAATTTAGCTTGTAGCTTAAAAATAACAAAAGTATGTAAAAAGGTAACACTATCTAAAATAACTAAGTATTTTTTTGCATACAAAAGAATACTTTAATAAATTATTTGTAATTATGTCGGCATAAATACAACATAAAGAGAGACGGCAATGGAAGAAAAGTTACAACAAAATCCGCCCAAACTTTCTAAAAAGAAAGAGGCTAGTAAGACTTTCAAGATCGCAAGTAGAAATTTCATAAAAATGTGTAACTTCGCGATTTATGATTTTTACGCTGTTTTTATTCTATTTAGAAAATGTGGAGCTAAAGCAAGGAGTGAAGTATGCTAGAAATAAATTGTGATGTTTTAGTTATCGGTGGCGGTAACGCTGCCCTTTGTGCGGCGATTAGTGCCAAAGAAAATGGTGCGGACGTACTGATGTTAGAAAGCTCACCAAAAGCTTGGCGTGGAGGTAACTCACAACACACTAGAAATTTGCGTTCGATGCATTATGGACCAACTGACGTGCTTACTGATACTTATAGTGAAGATGAGTTTTTTGAGGATATTTATAAAGTGACTAAGGGTCAGACAAATGAAGAGTTTGCTCGCTATGTCATCAAAAATACTCCAGAAGCAGTAAAATGGGCAAAAAGCCATGGTGTGCGTTTTCAAAGCTCATTTGGTGGTACTTTACAGCTTGGAAGGACAAATGCGTTTTTCTTAGGCGGTGGCAAATCGTTAGTAAATTCTTACTACCGTGAAGCCAAAAAAATGGGGATAAAGGTCTTGTATGAGCATGAAGCTAAAAGCCTAAATATCCAAAACAATAAAATAATTAGCGTAGAAGTAGAAGACAAACAAAACAGACAAATACTCACCTTCAAACCAAAAGCTTGTGTTATAGCAAGTGGTGGATTTGAGTCAAATTTGGAAAAATTACGCGAAGCTTGGGGTGAGCCTGCTAAGAATTTTTTGATTCGTGGTACTAAATTTAATCAAGGTAAGATGCTTTTTGCATTGCAAGATGCTGGGGCTAAGATCATCGGTGATCCTACTCAAGGGCATATGGTGGCTATAGATGCAAGAGCGCCAAAATATGACGGCGGCATCGCTTCGCGTGTGGATTGTGTAAGTCTTGGGATAGTCGTCAATAAAAACGCCAAAAGATTTTACAACGAAGGAGAAGATTTTTGGCCAAAGCGTTATGCGATCTGGGGAAGACTAGTAGCGTCTCAGCCTAATCAAATCGGATATTCGATCACGGACGTAAAAGTACTAAAGCGTTATATGCCACCACTCTTTGAGCCGATCGTGGCAAATTCACTAGATGAACTAGCTGATAAAATAGGTCTTGATAAAACGGTTTTAAAAGATACCATTTCTGAGTTTAACGCTCACGTTGTAAGTGGAAATTTCGATCATACTGTGCTTGATGATTGTCATACAAGTGGGCTTGAGATAGATAAAACCCACTGGGCTCAGACTATCGATACACCGCCGTTTTATTGCTATCCACTTCGCCCGGGCGTGACATTTACATATCTTGGAGTAAAAGTTACAAAAGAAGCAGCGGTTGTTATGCAAAATGATGAAGTATGTGAAAATTTATTTGCAGCAGGAGAGATAATGGCCGGAAATATCTTAAGTCAAGGGTATTGCGCTGGATTTGGTATGAGTATCGGATCTGTATTTGGGCGTATCGCAGGACGTGAAGCGGCAAAATCAAGGGGAGAAAAATGAACGAAACATTATATAATAAAGCAATAAGACTAAGCCAAATTTGCAATGCGTGTAGGTATTGTGAGGGCTTTTGTGCTGTGTTTCCAGCTATGGAAAAGAGACGTGAGTTTCACATAAAAGACGCTGATTATCTAGCAAATTTGTGTCATCAATGCGGCGAGTGCTTGTATGCGTGTCAATACGCGCCACCACACGAGTTTGATTTAGATGTTCCACGCGATTTTGCAGCAGTTCGTAAAGAAAGCTATAAAAAATTTGCTACGCCTAAGTTTTTGGGTGTAGCGTTTGAAAAAGCAGGACTTCTTACATCGGTACTTTTACTTGTAGTTTTGGCTATCTTTTTAAGTTTAACTAGTGGAAACTTTGATAAAGATGCAGCTGGAAATTTCTATGAGATCACGAGCTATAAGACAATGGTTGGAGTATTTGGTCTATTTGCGACGATATCATTTGTGATGATACTAATAAGCTGTTTTAAATTTGCAAAATCTATCGGTTTTGATGGTGTTAAATTTGTGGATTATATCAGTGCTCTTAAAGACGCTCTTAGCCTAAAACACCTTGGCGGACATAATTATGAGGGTTGTACATTCCCAAATGGCGAAGATAGATCAAATTTACGTCGTTATTTTCACCATTTTACATTTTATGGTTTTATGCTCTGTTTTGCAGCAACAAGCATTGCGGCGTTTTATGATCACTTCTTAGATTATCACGCTCCTTATGCGTTCTTTTCATTGCCAAAACTACTTGGAACTTTTGGCGGTATCGCTTTAGCTATAGGCTGTGTAGGGCTTTTTGCTATGAAGATAAAAGCAGATAGAAATTTGATTGATATAAAAAGTTTAAATATCGATTATGCGCTTATATTTATGCTATTTTTAAGTGCATTTAGCGGACTTATTTTGATGATTTTTAGAGATACTAGCTTGCTTGCGTATTTGCTTGTATTGCATTTAAGCTCAATCTTAAGCTTTTTTATCATAGCGCCGTATTCAAAAATGATGCACTTATTTTATCGTTATTTGGCACTTGTCAAAAACGCAAAAGAGTGCAGAATATATAGTTAAATTTAAAGGTAAAAAATGGAAAAACCAATCGATAAAAAGACTAATTGGATGCAAATAATTGGTCTATTTGGTGGAATTATTGCGGCGATTTTAGTCTATATATTTTTTCCAAGCGACGCGCCAGAGATTGTAAATTCTATGGATGCAGCAAAAGAGGCGATGGCTAAAGGCAAACCACTAAATACAGACTCTATGGCAATCGCTGCTGCGGTTGCGATTTTGATGGGAGTTTGGTGGATGAGTGAGGCAGCAACACTTGCAGTTACTGCGTTATTGCCACTTGTGCTATTTCCTATTTTGGGTGCTGATACATTTAAAAATGTCGCTGCTCCATATTCTAATGACACAATATTTTTATTTATGGGTGGTTTTATTTTGGCTTTGGCAATGCAAAAATGGAATTTGCACACTCGAATTGCAATCGCGATTGTGTTAATGGTAGGCACTTCTCCACGCCGTTTGATAGCTGGATTTATGGTGGCTACTGGTTTTATTACGATGTGGGTTAATAATACTGCTACGACAATTATGATGCTACCTGTTGGTTTGTCTGTGTTGCACTTAGTTGAAAAACTTCGCAACGCTCCGATAAGCGGAACAGTTGAAGGCGATATGAAACACCTTGATGCCATAAGCAAACAATCAACTCAAGGTGGCGTTGTAAATGCGATAGCACACAAAGGAGCTGATGTAATTAAAAAAGTAAAAGAAAGAACATCGGCTTTTAGCACAAATTTTGGTATTTCGCTAATGCTTGGAATCGCCTATGCGGCGACAATAGGCTCGACTGGAACAATGGTTGGCTCTACTTCAACTGCGTTTTTTGTAGGACATATGCAAGAAGTTTATGGTATAGAGATCGGCTTTGGCGAATGGATGCTAATGGGGCTTCCGCTGAGCATTCTTATGATGGCTTTTTGCTGGTTTTTGCTTACTTTTGTTATATTTCCGCCTGAAATGAAAGAAATTCCTGGCGGTAAAGATGTGATCCGTGAAGAATATCGCAAACTTGGGAAAATCACCACAGCTGAAATTCTAGTTGCAATAATCTTTGCGTCTGGTGCATTTTGTTGGATTTTCTTAGGCTTTATATTAAGATATTTTGATATCAAGGTAGCTTCTCTAAATTCGCTAATTGCAATATCTATGGCAGTTTTATTTTTCTTAATTCCAGCTAATCGAAGTGGTGAGCGTTTGATAGATTGGGCTACAGCTAAAACACTTCCTTGGGATATGTTGATACTATTTGGTGGTGGCTTAGCTCTCTCAGCTCAGCTTAGTAAAACTGGTCTATCTTTATGGATAGGACATTTGGTGCAGAATTTAGATGGATTAAATATCATATTAATTATTGTAGTTGTGACAGCACTTGTGATTTTCTTGACTGAGATAGTTTCAAATACAGCAACTGCGGCGACTTTTATACCGATTATTGCAGGTGTTGCACTTGGACTTGGATATGAAGGGCGAGATATTATGGTTGTTACAATTCCTGTAACACTAGCAGCGATTTATGCTTTTATGTTACCTGTAGGAACTCCTCCAAATGCCATAGCTTACGGATCTGGATTTGTGCGAATGAAAGATATGATTAAAGCGGGATTTTGGCTAAATATAGCAGGAATTACGATAATCACGCTAATTACTTGCACAATGGGAATGTGGGCTTTCGGGCTTAAATTTCACTAATATAAATTTAAAAACCACGATAAGTCGTGGTTTTTACCAATGCTCAGCCAAATAAAAATAAATATTCCACATACTTTTTATAGTTAAAATAAATTTAAATAGGACAAATAAAATCATAATTTAAATAAAACTTACTTTATATAAGCTATAATTCCAAAATGAAAAATATAAGAGTAAATTCAAAAGATTATAAAACTTGTGCAAAAGATTTAGCTGAACTTAAAGCTGAGTTAAATATAGTTGATGAACTAACGATATATAAAGGTTTTAGCGTTAGTGAAAATCTAGAGATAAGCGATGGAGATAGCATAGTTTTTATCAAAAAAGGACAGATGCCACCGCTTGATTGCTTAGAAGAGATGATGAGTTCAAGAAATTCTCCTGAAGTAACAAAAGCTCTAAAACAAGCAAAAGTAGGTATAGCAGGTCTTGGAGGACTAGGAAGCAGTGTAGCTATAGCCCTTGGACGAGTAGGAACAAGGTATTTAAAACTAGTTGATTTTGATACAGTAGATCCATCAAATTTAAATCGCCAACAATATTTTATAAAAGATATCGGACGTTTTAAAACAGAAGCTCTTTGTGAGACTATGGGGCTTATAAATCCATTTGTAAAAGTTGAGTTTGAGACTATAAAGCTTGATGAAACAAACGTAAATGACGTTTTTAAAGACTGCGATGTCGTGTGTGAATGCTTTGATAATCCAACTTCAAAAGCTATGCTAATAAACTCTCTAAAAAATAAAGAGATAGTAGCCGCTAGCGGAATGGCTGGATATGGCAAAAGCGAAGAGATAAAGACGCTAAAACTAGCAAAAAATTTATATATATGCGGTGATTTAGTCAGTGCGGCTAGTATTGGAAATGGACTTATGGCGCCGCGTGTTGGAATATGTGCGATGCATCAAGCAAATAAAGTTTTAGAAATATTAATCAATAAGGTAAAGCAAGATGGATAAATTTATTTTAGGCGGAGTGGAGTTTGGCTCAAGATTTATAATGGGATCTGGTAAATTTAACCCAGAGCTTATAAAGGCTTGTGTAGAAGAGGCTAAAGTAGATATAGTAACTCTAGCTTTAAGGCGTGTAAATAAAGATAAAAATGAAAGCATAACTGAGTTCATACCAAAAAATGTGACACTTCTACCAAACACTAGTGGTGCTAGAAATGCAGATGAAGCGGTGCGTATAGCAAGGCTTTCAAGAGAACTTGGATGTGGAGATTTTATAAAAGTGGAAGTCATCAAAGATACTAAATATCTATTTCCAGACAATTTTGAGACCATAAAAGCAACTGAAAATTTGGCAAAAGAGGGCTTTAAAGTGCTTCCTTATATGTATCCGGATTTAGTTGTTGCTAGGGATTTAGTAAGTGCAGGCGCTAGTGCGGTTATGCCTTTAGCTGCTCCGATTGGATCAAATAAAGGGCTGATAAATCGTGAAATAATTCAAATTTTAATCGATGAGGTAGATATACCTATCATAGTAGATGCTGGTCTTGGAAGACCGAGCGAGGCTTGCGCGGCTATGGAGATGGGGTGCGCTGCTGTGATGGCAAATACAGCCATAGCAACAGCAAATGATATAAGAGCTATGGCAAGAGCTTTTAGCGAAGCCATAATAGCCGGTAGAAGAGCCTATCTAGCAGGGCTTGGAAGAGTAAAAGGTATTGCAGATGCAAGTTCTCCATTAACTGGATTTTTAAGGGATTAAAATGCGAGATAGAAACGATCATATGAAATATCTTGAAAATCAAGAAATTATAGACCATAGCATTATGGATAGGATATTAAAAGAGTGGCAAGAGAGCGACTTTGATAGCTTTTCTAGTGAAGATGTTTTAAAAGCAATTAGTAATGATAAAAGAACTCTTGATGATTTTAAAGCTTTACTAAGTCCAGCTGCGGCACCTTTTTTAGAAGATATTGCTAGAGTTGCAATGAGTGTAAAAGAGCGATATTTTGGTAAGAATATCTATCTTTTTACTCCATTATATATAGCAAATCATTGCGATAATAACTGCGTTTATTGTGGTTTTAACGTTCATAATGAGATAAAAAGGGCTCAGCTTGATGAAAATGCTATCATAAAAGAGCTTGAAAATATTGCAAAAAGCGGACTTCAAGAGATACTTATATTAACCGGTGAAAGTCAAAGTAAAACACCAGTTAGCTATATAGGCAGAGCTTGTGAGCTTGCAAAAAGATATTTTAATGTGGTCGGAGTAGAAATTTATCCGCTAAATAGTGATGATTACGCATTTTTGCATAGATGCGGAGTTGATTTTGTGACTGTGTTTCAAGAGACGTATAATCCCGTAAAATACGAAAAGATTCATCTTGAAGGCAATAAACGTATTTTTCCATATAGGCTAAACGCTCAAGAAAGAGCTTTAATGGGCGGTATGAGAGGTGTAGCATTTGCAGCTTTGCTAGGCATTGACGACTTTAGAAAAGATGCTATGGCAACTGGACTTCATGCTTATTTACTTCAGTCAAAGTATCCTCATGCTGAGATATCCATCTCTGTTCCTAGACTTCGCCCTATCATAAATAATAAAAAAATAAATCCGCGAGATGTAGGTGAAAAAGAGCTTTTGCAAGTTATTATGGCTTATCGTCTATTTTTACCTTATGCAAATATCACTCTTAGTACAAGAGAAAATGCACATTTTAGAGATCACGCTATAAAGCTTGGAGTTACGAAAGTATCTGCTGGAGTGAGCGTAGCTATCGGTGAGCATGGTGGAAAAAAAGAAGACGATAAAGGCGATGGGCAATTTGAGATAAGCGACACAAGAGATGTTTTAGGTATGAAAAAGTCGATTATAAGTGCAGGTCTTACGCCTGTGATGAGTGATTATATATATGTTTGATTTAAATTTATTAGTTTTAAATTTAAAGCAATCTAGGCTGAAATCCTATCCGTGATTTTCTATATATTTTTGATAGAATATATAAATCTAGGAATTACCAGAAGTTACGCTTGTAAAGATAGCTCTTGCTAAACTAGCAAATACGGGTAAAGTATTTTCTAGTCTATCGTTGAAACAAGAAGCCAACCTATCTTTTAGTAAATGGGTGATTTACTAATATCAAAATAGGTTTTTTGCACTTAGTGGCACGGCTAAAATGCTAAAGCCACTTTGCAAAAACTGTTTTGAAAAATTCCAAAAATCAAAAAATTCATTTTGAGTAAATTTAAACTCAAACTCACAACCATCAAGCGTAAAGTCTTTTGATATCTCGCTTAAATTTGACTTTTCAAAATAGTGTAAAAATCTACTTATCAAAGCAAAAGGTACAAAAAATCTACACTCATCTTTTATCTCAAATTTGATTAATTCTGCGTTAGCTATAGCTAAATTTACGCTGCTACTATACGCTCTAACTAAGCCGCCAACGCCAAGTTTTATTCCCCCAAAATATCGCACTATAAAAACTGCGACGTCTATGAGATCAGCGCCACGCAGAGCATCTAAGCTAGGCGCACCTGAACTTCCTTTTGGTTCTCCATCATCGCTTAAGTTTTCTACGATTTGTAAGTATTTGTTGTAATGCCTATAGGCCCATACGATATGGACTGCTTTTTGATGCTCTGCTTTTAGCTGTTTATGTAGATGTTCAAACTCGTAAAATGGGCATAGATAGCTTATAAAAGTTGATTTTTTTATCTCTTGTTTTTGTGAATAAATTTGTTTTATACAAAACATATAATCCCCAAATATTTTTTGAGGATTATATAAAGAATTTAAAAATTTTCGCAAGAGCGATCAAAATTTCTTCTTCTTAACTTCATTAACTATAATATCAGCAATACCTTCTACTTCTTTAGTAACTCTATTAGTATCACTTGCTATAGTAACATTTTGTTTAGTTAGCTCATCAACACTTACTACGCTATGACTTATTTGATTTATAGCTTCTGTTTGCTCATTGATACTTTGAGATACTTCATTTATGCTTTGACTTAAGATATTTACATTTGCTTCAATCTCTCCTAGAGATTTTTGAGTTCTCTCAGCTAGTTTTCTAACCTCATCTGCAACTACTGCAAATCCACGTCCATGCTCTCCAGCCCTAGCTGCTTCAATGGCTGCATTTAGTGCTAAAAGATTTGTTTGATCAGCAATATCTCTTATGATAGTTATGATGTTTTTGATATCTTCGCTTTGTTTTATAACTTCAGCAGTTCTTTCATTTATAGCTTCCATAGAACTACTCATCTCTTCAACAGCGGCTGCACTTTCTTGAAGACTATCTGATTGAGATTTGGTTGAAGTATTTAGATTATCTACTAGAGTTTTTAGACTATCTGCTTTTTCTTCTAGATTATTTGCTTGAGCTAGGTTATCGTTTAGCATCTTTGTGATCTCATTACCAAGTAGATTAGTTACTTTTTCTACTTCACCTTTAGCATCTGGTATCTTGCTAGTGAAGTCTAAATTTTTAAAGCTATCAAATGTGTTTTGAATAACGTTTATATCGCTTCCTATCTTTTGTTCTAATGTAGATAGCATTTTATTTAATACATCTTTTAATTGATTTAATCCTGGTGATGCTGGTTTAGAAGTTATTCTTACACTTAGATTTCCGTTTTCTACCTCTTTTGCTCTTTGAAGAGACTCATTTACAGCTATAGAATCTTGATTTAAATTCTCTTTGACTAAATTTATGTTTTCATTAATCATTTTAGCCATTACTCCAAACTCATCATTAGAGTTTATTTTTATATCTTTTGGATTGTTATTTTTGTTGTTTAGGAAGTCAAAGAAGTTTTTGAGACCATTACTTATAGATGTGATTGAATTTATAAGATATATTTTTGAAAACCAAAGTATTCCGCTAGATAAAACTATTATTGCTATTATCAGCACTGTGCTATATAATCCTAAAGAGTGTGCTGCTTTTGTTCTAATTTCTAGACTAATTTCTTCTTGTTTTTTTAGCTTACTTATTTCATCTTGCATCGATTGCTTTAAATCTCTCCAAATTACGGTTATATCTTTGATATCTTGATCAGATATTTCTTTGTTTGATTTTATGTTATCTAAAAAGCTTTGGTTTTTTGATGCAAAAGCGTTAAATAGATTTTGTAAATTATCATTTTTACCACTTTCTTTTAGATAATCGTTCTTATTTTTGATAAAATTTTTTAAGCTATCTTCTAATACAGTCTTATCATAGCTATTAATACCAAAAATATTTAAATTACCTATCGCAACCCTTATTCGGTAGGCTTCAATCATTCCTGCGTTCATATAACTGTATTGTGTTACGTCTTTCATGTAGTCATCAAAAGACGACCTTGCTTTTGAAAGTAAAAATTCTATAGATATAAATAGAAAAACTAATAATGCGGCTATTATAGATATTATGGTTACCACTTTAGCGTTTAATGACTTCATGTCTGCTCCTTTTGTATTTTATGTATTTGATAAATTGATTAAATATTGATTAAATGTAAAAATTTACATAAATTTTAGTTAAATTTACTTTATACCCCCCCCCAGATATATGATTTGTATTGTTTGAACGAATACTTAACATATAAAACTTTCTATTTTTTGAAATTATAACAAAAATTATATTTAAATTTTATAAAATTTATAAATTTTATATTATACTTAAAATAAAATCAAAATTTATAGCCAAGAGGTCGTCTAGTAAATACTCTAAATTTACTACATATCGCCAAATAAAGCTTTTAGATTTTTTAATCCTTCTTCGTTGTTTATCTCTTTTGTAGCGTTTTCTATTTCGTGAAGCTCTATCTCATAACCAGTTAGCATACTTGCAAGGCGTATATTTATGCCACTACTTCCTATTGCTTTGCTTTTTTGTTCTGATACTAGTGAGACTATGGCTTTATTTCCTTCTATCTTTACTGAGTTTATGATAGCAGGAGCTAAAGACCTAGCTACAAAGATAGCTGGCTCGCTACTATACTCGATAGCATCTATATTTTCGCCGTTTAACTCTGCGCTAACTGCGTTTATACGAACGCCTTTTATGCCTACTGTAGCACCGACTGGATCTATGCTAGGACTATTTGAGTATAGTGCTACTTTTGCTTTTTTACCAGGTATTCTAGCGCTGTTGTGTATCACTACGCCACCATCTTTTATCTCTGGAACTTCAGCTTTTAAAAGCGCTTCAAGAAATTTAGGCGATGTGCGTGAAAGCTCGACTCTTATTCCATCTTTTTTATCTAAATTTACACTTTTTATGATAGCTTTTACTGTATTTCCAACTCTGAATTTTTCATCTTTTATACGATTTTTCATACTCATAACCGCGCGAATTTCATCTATCTCGATATAGGTATTTTCATCGCTATCTACTCTAGTGACAGTGCCAAATACTAATGTATTTATTTTTGAGCTATACTTTTCATGAATTTTTTCTTCGATAAGTCTTTGTATGTGGTATTCTATCTCGCGTGAGAGAACTCCTGCGCCAGTACGTCCAAGAGAATCTATATTTAACTCATAGTTTAAACTATCACCTATCTCAAGACTAGAATCAACTTCGTGAGCTTTTTTTAAGCTGATAAAATGCTCTTCATCAAGCCTTTCATCGCTATCTTCTACTACAAGAATTTTTTGGTATAAATGGATACACTTCGTAAGCTGATCAAGAGTAGCTTCGTATTCGCACTTAGGCTCATAAAGTCTTTTTGCAGCATTGACAAAAGCTATGCAAATTCTGTCTTTAACATCATCATAGCTCAAACCTTTTTCGTTTGCTATCGATTCTATAATATCTGAAATTTTTTCCATAAAAAATCCTTTGAAAATCTTTTTGCACTTTTTGAAAATAATAAATTTGGGAGATTTAAAATTTGCAAGTGCGGTATTTTAACTAATCTTTACTTTTATTTTCTTTAAGTATTTAGGAAAGATATTTTTAAATTTAAGTCTTGTTTTAAACGAAATTTAACTCAAAATTTGCTATGCTCACGAGTTAAAACTATACAAAATAAAGGATAGATGATGGAGTTAAAGTTAGCTAGGACAGAACTTGATAATAAACCAAGAACTATAAGCTTAGATAAGATAGAAGTCGCAGTAGCTAAAGATGGCGGCAAAATATTTTATTTTGATAAAGAAAACTCTCATAAAGAGCTGATTAGTCTAGTTGAATACTTTGAGAAAAAAGGTCTTAGCGTTTATCACAGAACTGTAAAATACGGCCTTGATGAAAATGACTATATGTATGAGGTCCATATCCTTTGAGTAACGTAAAAAAGAGACTTTTTATCCAAACTTTAGGTTGTGCGATGAATGTCAGAGACAGCGAACATATCATCGCAGAACTAAAAGAAAAAGAAGACTATGAAGTAACGCATGATTTGCAAAGTGCAGATCTGATCCTTATAAACACTTGCTCAGTTAGAGAAAGGCCGGTACATAAGCTTTTTAGTGAGATTGGAGCTTACGAAAAAGCTAAGAAAGCAGGTGCTAAAATAGGAGTTTGTGGTTGTACTGCAAGTCACCTTGGAAGTGAGATTTTTAAAAGAGCGCCTTATGTTGATTTTGTTCTTGGGGCAAGAAATGTTTCAAAGATAAGCGAAGCTGTAAATACGCCTAAATTTGTAAGTGTAGATATAAATCACGATGAGAGTGAGTATGCTTTTGGAGATTTTCGCTCAAGCCCATATAAAAGTTTTGTTAATATAATGATAGGTTGTGATAAGAAATGTACGTATTGTATAGTGCCACAAACTAGAGGTGATGAGATAAGCATACCAAAAGACATTATTTTAAATGAAGTAAGAAAAGCGGCTAATGGCGGTGCGAAAGAGATATTTTTACTCGGTCAAAACGTAAATAATTATGGCAAAAGGTTTTCTGGGGCTCATGAAAAACTAGATTTTAGCGATCTTTTAAATTTAATAAGTGAAGTTGATGGTGTAGAGAGGATCCGTTTTACTAGTCCGCATCCTTTGCATATGGATGATAAATTCTTACAAGTTTTTAGCAAAAATCCTAAAATTTGTAAATCAATGCATATGCCTTTACAAAGCGGATCAACTGCGATTCTTAAAGCTATGAAAAGAGGTTATAGTAAAGAGTGGTTTATTGAGCGTGCTTTAAAACTAAGAGAGCTTTGCCCAGGCGTTGCTATATCAACTGATATCATAGTTGCGTTTCCTGGTGAGAGTGAAGCTGATTTTGAAGATACGTTGCAAGTTATGGAAAAAGTCAAATTTGAGCAAATCTTCAGTTTTAAATACTCACCTCGTCCGCTTACTCCTGCTGCAAGTATGACAAACAAGATCGATGAAAAAACGGCTAGTGCGCGTTTAACTCTACTTCAAGATATGCACAATAAAATGCTAGATGAGATAGTCGCTACTCAGATGGGAGCTGTGCATGAAGTGTATTTTGAAGAGCTAAGAGAAAATGCAAGTGTAGCAGGAAGAAGCTCGAATAATTTTTTAGTTCAAGTAAAAGGCAGTGAAGAGCTTTTGGGTAAATTAGTACAAGTTAAGATAACAGATCCAAAAAGAATGGTTTTATATGGAAAAATCATTTAAAGATAGATTGTTTATTAAATTTGCTTCTATTGTGATTTTTTGTATATTATGGGCGATTTATCTGACTTGTAAAAAGAGATTTATCGGCAATCCCGTATCAAAAGAGCCTTGCGTAGTGCTTTTTTGGCATGGAAAACTTGCAATGTTTCCATTTATATTTAAAAGATGGTGGCAAGGCAAAAGTGCAAAGGTCATCATCTCAGACCATAAAGATGGTAGAGTAATAAGCACTGTGTCGAGTTATTTTGGTATAGGAACTATAAGCGGAAGTTCTAGTAAAGGAGCTCTTAAGGCTCTTTTACAAGCTTTTAGAGAAATAAAAGCAGGTGTTGATGTAGTCATAACTCCTGATGGACCAAGAGGGCCAAGACATAGTATAAGTGATGGTTGCGTCGTAATACCTCAAAAAATGGAAGTAAATATAGTGATTTTAAAATATACAGCTACAAAGTTTTGGCAGTTTAAAAGCTGGGATAAGATGATTTTGCCAAAACCATTTAGCATTATTACTTATACTCTAAGTGAGCCTTTTAGCGTAGCTCATTTAGGTCTAGATGAGGCTAAAGAGCTCATAGCAAAACATATGCAAGAGTCGTAAAGTGTTTTTAATGCTAAATTTGATACCATACATAACAAAATTTAAGGTTGGATATGGCTTCTTGGATTAGAAAATTTTTGCCAAGTCTTTATATAAGCGTTTTAGCAGAAAATAAAGAGTGTCAAATTTATGGTCAAGTCATCAAAAATGGAAAAGTTATAAAGACCGTAGAAGCGGTTTTTGATTGTAATAATCATAAGGTCGATCCTAAGTTTAACACTTATCTTAAAACTCAAGAGAATTTAGCTCACTGGACTTATGTCGGTACGCTTTTAAACAACTCAAAACACTGGGCTTTACCGGTAAGTTCCAAAGATGGATATACTAAATTTAATATAAATTATAGTTCGGTAAATATAGTAACTATGGCTGGTGGCTGGTCTATTTTTGTATATAAAAATGAGATAGAAAAAATGCAAACATTTTTCAATGATATGCAGCCAAATCTTATATATTCGCCATTTGCTCTACTGTATGAGAAAATCAAAAATAACCTTGAAAAAAATCAAAATATCTTATATGTCTATAGCCTAAAAGAGAGTTCTGCTTTGATGATATTTGACGATACAAAGATGCAGTTTTCAGCATTTTTTCAAGCATGTAAAACAGCTGATGACTTAATAGATGAAAAAGAGCTAAAAGCAGAAGATACTACAGATATCGAAAATATTATCTCTAAAGAAGAGGATAAATTCAATGATCTTGGTAGCCTAGAAGATCTAGATAATGTGGTTAAAAACTCGCAAAAAGATGATTTTGAAGATATTCAAGAAGTTAATACAAGAGATCTAGAAGAGTCAGTCAGAGATATAGGAAAAGAGACTTTTTTGTTAAACAACATTCGTTCTGCTATAAACGAATACTATAAAAATGAGCTGTACGATAGTAATTTTATAGATAAGATAATCATCTACGATAACAACAAACTAGATAAAAGTTTTATAGATGTTTTAGGGTCTGAGTTGATGATAAATTCTTATATAAATGAAGTAGATACTATAAAAGATATGAATGAATTAATGATAAGAGAGCTAAATATATGAGTTATAGTTTTATAAAACCTAAACTAAAGCCTATATTTTCTATGTTTTCTAAAATTTGGATTATGCTTATAGTTGCAGTTGTTTTTATCTTTTTTTGTATAAATATAGCTATAAAATTTGGTGCTTACTCACTAAATACAAATAGTCAGTCCAAACAAGAAAAATATGATAGTATAGTTTTACAGATCACTGAAGTCAAAAAAGAGATTGCAGTTTTGACTAGCAAGAGAGATGCTGCTTTAAACATATATTCATCAAACAATATTTTGAAAAAAAGCTTGCAGAATTTATTTGATTTAGTGCCCGATTCAGTAACCCTAAATAACGTTTTTTTAGATAAAAATTTGCTTATTATAAAAGGCGTAACACCATCAAAAGATACTTATCAACTTCTTATGGAAGCTCCTTTGAAATCTATATTTTCATCTTCAAGCACAACTTTTTATCAAATGCCTAATGGTTGGCTAAATTTTATTAGCACAAATAAGATCGAAAACTCAGAGGGATTTAATGAATAAAGATAGAAGTTTAGAAGAGATAGATATCCTTAAGTTGCTATTTTATGCGCTATTATTTATGGTTGTTTGTATAGTGATGATTTTTGCTTTTTTAGTACCAAGTATAAAAGATTATAAAAATGCGAAGATAAATAATAATGATAAAGCAGTAAATTTATATAAGATAGAGCAAGTTTATAATGGCGAATACTTAAATTTAAAAAGCCTAAAACAAAAAAATGAAAAGCCTTTGGACGCGATATCTAGCCGTTTTAACGAGATTAAATTTGTAGCTCAGACCGGTAGATTTTTTAGTAATGTAAAGCTATTTGGACTTCCTAAAGAGGACAAAGATGAGAAATTTTTAAGATATGAGTTAAACGTTACTGGTTCTATCAAGAGTCCGCAAAATTTTTATAATTTTCTAAATTTTATAAATGAGTATGAAAATATAATAAAAGTTGATTTTCCTATCTCTATGCAAAGTGATGGAAATAGGATAGATACGAGCTTTAAGATAAAAGTTTATATGAGCGAAACAGATCTACAAGAGACCGATGAGAGTAAAGATAAGGTCTTATAAGTGGTGGAATTTTTAGTATTCTGCACTCTTCTTTAAATTTTTTATCCATTTTTTGCTTGTTTAGTGGCGATATGAAATAATGCGTATCATTAGAAGCTATGCAGATCTTATGAGACATCACGCAGTCGCTTTTTTGACACAAAAGTCTTGATTTTTGGCTCATTAAAACACCTAGTCTTTTGGCTGCTTTATCTATAAGATTTATCGAATTTTCACTTTTTTTTACTATAAAAAACTCTCCATCATCATATATAAATTCTCCCAAAAGCATCTTTTTATCATTTCTTAAAAACTCAAAGCTCTTTGCAACTCCTTTGCTAAACTCGTTTATAAAATCGTCACTAAATTTTGTTCTCATATAGTTTCGTTTAAATTTAATATCACAATTTGAAATATCTGTAAAATACTTGATATCTCTTTCGTTTAAAAAATTTAGAATTTCATTTCTGCTTATATTTATAAGCGGTCTAGCTACACTAATTTGCTTTTTGATATTTTCAAATTTAGCCATTTTTGTTTCAAGCGGTTCAAATCCACATAGATTTGCTATTCCAGCGCCTTTGCTAAGTTGCATAAAAAACCATTCTAAACAGTCATTTAGCTGATGAGCAAAGATGAGTGAGTTATAACCAAATTTTATACAAATTTCATCAAAAAAACTATGCCTAATATCGCGCGCCTTTTTTTCAAAATTTGAGCCGTTTTTTAGATCCAAAGGAGCAGTTTTGATATAAATTTTTTTATTAAATTTCAAGCAAAGCTCTTTAGCACTAGCTTCTTCTAAGTCGCTCGCAGCTCTTGTTTTGTAATTTACAAAAGCTAAGTCAAATTCCAAACCAAGCTCATCTAAAAGATAAAAAAGAGCTGTACTATCAACTCCGTGTGAAAATGCTAACAAACATTTTTTATTTTTTAACGCGTCTAAATTTGATAGTTTAATGCTCAACTATCGTTCCTAAAAGTTTATCGCCATGAAAATCTGTGATCAAACAATCATAAATTTCGCCCACTTTAGGATCTTTTATTTGAGTATCATTTATGAGAATTTCACCATCTATCTCCCTGTCCCACACTATACTTTTAGCCCCAAAAAACATTTCGCCCTCACTGCTTATCCCGTTTATTTGAACTTTTATAGTTTTATTTAGTAGATTTTTAAAGCTCTCATCAATGCTTTTTTTGATGATTTTTTCTATTTTGTTTAGTCTTTTTGTTATAATTTTTGGACTTACTTGTTCCATTTCATAAGCAAGAGTATCTTCTTCTTTAGAATATGCAAAAGCTGAAATTCTATCAAATTTAAATTCACTCAAAAACTCGCATAATTCATCAAATCTATCATCTGTTTCGCCAGGATGTCCTACGATGACGCCTGTTCGTAAAAAGCTATCTTTTGCATTTCTCATTTTGTATAAAAGTTCTTTTAAACGCTCTTTTGATGAGCCTCTACGCATTATTTTTAACATATCATCATTTATATGCTGGATAGGCATATCAAAATAATTCACAAATTTAGGTGAAGCTATGATGCGTTCTATCAAAGAAAAACTAGCAGTAGTCGGATACAGGTATAAGATCCTAGCTGCCTTTATGCCATCAATTTTTTCTATTTCGTCTATGAGGCTTATAAGTCCGTTTTTTATACCAAAATCTCGCAAAAATGAGCTAGTGTCTTGAGCGATGAAGCTAAAGTCGCTAAAGCCGTCTTTTATGAGTGCTTTTACCTCATCAGCTATACTTTCTATACTTCTGCTTTGAAGTTTTCCTTTAAATGAAGGGATCGCACAAAAGCTGCATTTTTGGTTGCAACCCTCGGCTATTTTTATGTATGCGTGGTAGCTAGACCCTGTTATGATACGTTTTGTATTGCTTTTTTGCAAGTAAATTTCAGGACTAAATAGACTTTGCTTTTTAAGGATAAGCTCATCTATCTTAGCATAGTCTCCAACTCCGCTAAATATATCGACTTCTGGAAGCTCACGCATAAGCTCGTCACGATATCTTTGCATCAAACATCCTGTGACTACTAGTACGCTATTTTCTTTTTTATAACTTGCTAGTTCAAGTATAGCCCTTATGCTTTCTTCTTTTGCGCTCTCTATAAAACCGCATGTATTTACTATCATAACATCGGCATTTTTAGGGTCATCAACGATATCGTATGAGCTAAGGCGTCCTAGCATTATCTCGCTATCGACTAGATTTTTATTACATCCAAGTGAGACTAAATATAAGTTTGGCATACTACACCCACAGATTGTCTATCAGACGGGTTTTGCCTACGTAGGCTGCTACTAAAATAATGCTATTTCCTAAAATGACTTTTTCTATTGCTTCAAAGTCTCTATTTACGATTTCGGCATAATCAACCTTCAAAGGCTCCAAAGACTCTTGCATGGCTGTTTTTATGACTGGTGAGCTTAACTCTCCTGCTTTTATTAAATTTGAAGCTTTCATAAGCGCTCTTGAGAGTTTGAGTGCGTAGCAAAGCTCACTATCGCTAAGATATGTATTTCTTGATGAAAGTGCTAGTCCATCACCTCCTCTTACTATCTCGCACGGAACAATCTCTAAATTTAAAAAGAAGTTTTTTACCATATTTTGTACGATAGCAAGCTGTTGAGCATCTTTTTTTCCAAAATACGCTCTATCTGGTCTGATGAGGTTAAAAAATTTGTTTAAAACCCTGCATACTCCATCAAAATGCCCTGGGCGTTTTACGCCCTCAAGTACGCTTGAGAGATGTTTTGGTGCTAGTATTAATGGTTCGTCTTTTGCATATATTTCGCTCTCTTTAGGAAAGAAAACGGCTGATGCACCGCTAAGAGAACAAATTTTTATATCTGCTTCCTCATTTCTTGGATAAGTGCTTAGATCTTCTCCTGGTAAAAACTGAGTTGGATTTACGAAAATACTTACTATTGTATTGTCATTTTGTTCTACTGATTTTTTGATTAAAGATGCGTGACCGCCGTGCAAAGCTCCCATAGTAGGGACAAATCCGACGCTTCCTTTAGCATTTTTGCGCCATTCTAAGACTTCGCTTACGCTTTTTAATATCTGCATTTTTCTGCTCTTTATAAAGAATTTTTAACCGCTTATTTTAGCATAATTTTCTTAAAGGGCTTTAACTAAATCTTCTGATTTTATGAAAATCAAAAATAGCTATAACTAAATTTTAACCAAAAATAGGGTAAAATTATGAAAAATTCAAGGAATAAATTTGGACAATTACGAATACACAGAACTATTAAAAAAGCTAAATACAAAAATAGAAAATATCAGCTCTATAATTAAGCCTGAGTTTATAGAAAAAAGATTGTGTGAGATCACGACTTTAGAAAATGATCCTGCTTTTTGGAATGACATTAAAAAAGCTAGTGATTTACAAAAAGAAAAGACAAAAATAGTCGGTATGCTAAATAAATTTAAAACTGCAAAAAGCGCTGTGGATGACGCTCTTGATCTTTATGAATTAGCAAATAGTGAAAACGATGAAGAGACGCTTTCTTCGCTTTTTGATGACGCTTCTAGCTTAGAAGATAAGATAACAAATTTAGAAATTTCTATGATGCTTAGTGGCGAAGATGATAGCAAAAATGCCATTGTTAGCATACATCCTGGAGCCGGTGGGACCGAGAGCAATGACTGGGCTAGTATGCTTTATAGAATGTATTTGAGATTTTGCGAAAGAGAAGGGTTTAAGGTCGAAACTTTGGACTTTCAAGAAGGTGATGAAGCTGGATTAAAAGATGTAAGCTTTATCGTAAAAGGCGAGAATGCTTATGGATATCTAAAAGCTGAAAATGGTATCCATCGCCTTGTTAGAACTAGCCCATTTGATAGTGCAGGACGTCGCCATACAAGCTTTTCAAGCGTGATGGTAAGCCCTGAAGTCGATGATGATATTGAGATCGAGATAGAAGATAAGGATTTAAGGCTAGATTATTATAGAGCTAGTGGTGCAGGTGGTCAGCATGTCAATAAAACTGAAAGTGCAGTTCGCATAACTCATATCCCAACAGGCATTGTAGTGCAGTGTCAAAATGACAGAAGTCAGCACAAAAACAAAGCTACTGCTATGAAAATGCTAAAATCAAGGCTTTATGAATTTGAGCTTATGAAACAGCAAGCTGCAAATAACTCTATAGAAAAAAGCGAAATAGGCTGGGGTCATCAGATACGCTCATATGTCCTATTCCCGTATCAACAAGTAAAAGACAATAGAAGTGGCGAAGCATACAGCCAAACAGATGCTATACTTGATGGTGATATAAAAAAGATAATAGAAGCTGTTCTTATAAGTCAAAAAAGTGCTAATGAATGAATTTAATAACGCAAAAATAAGGAGAAAAAATGAATTTAGATTCGATCTTAATAGGTCTTGGATACAATATAAATGATGCTTTATTGCAGCAAGTAAAAAGGATTTTATCTGCTTGTGATTTTGATGAAAACGAAATTTCACATATTTTAAATTTAAATGATAAGTTAAAGTTGCATTTTGCTTTTGTAGCTATATCAAATAGCGAAGATGTTTTTAAGATCAAATGTGAATCAAACGATAACGAGATCAAAAAAGCTTTTAATGAGATTGTTAGCGAATGGGCATTAAAATATAAATTTAAAATCAAAAAACTAGACGGCAAGGAAACATATTATATTATCGGTCGTGCGTAAGGATTAAAAAGTTAGTTTAGACGATCATTTGTCAGATGAGATATCTTAAAATGATGCTTATTAGACCGGTGGTCTAAATAATCTGCTTAGCCTAGCTTATAGATTTAAGTTTAAATTTACATATCAGTTGGGCTATAAATCATAGTAGAATGTTAGGATAAATATGAAAAAAACTATTTTTAGTATTTCTGCGTTATTTGTATTTGTTTTATTAGGATGTAGTGCTACAAAAAATAGCACTTTAGTAACAAATGATACCTTAGGTTCTAGTGATACTTTGTTGCAAACAACTAAAGATAAACTAACTAACGATTGTAAGGCGGGAGATAAGGTAAGCTGCAAGAAACTAGGTGATTATTTTTACGATCAAGCTAAGTATGGCGACGCTGCAAATGTTTATGACTATACGTGTGCTAAGTTTTGGTATATACCTGCTTGTTTAAGGTTAGCGTATATGTTTAAGAATGGTACTGGTGTGGAGAAAAATGAATCAATAGCACGAGATATCTATAAAAGAGCTTGTTATAATGGAGATAAAAACTCTTGCGATTTAGCTAAGAATCTAAAACCATAAAGAGTCAAATTTTAAGCATGATTAGATGATTGGCTTAAAAATTTAAATTTGCTGATAAATTTGATTTATCACCTTAAATCCACCATTTTCTAGCCATATACCTTATAAAAATTATAGCCAATATCCCAATCAATATATATGGTAAATATTCGCCAAATATCATATTTAGTATCATACCTAGCGAACCAATAAGCGAAACAATAACTAGTATCACCAATACAGCAAACATATAGATAAGAACATTGGCATATATCGCCAATATCGTAATTATTATAAAACCCAAAATAAAAATCATCGATCGCTCCTGAATTTTTAAATCATATTATAATAATTTATGGTATCTAATTTATAAAAATATCAATAAAAATTTAAAATCTAAAAATGAAATCCAAATTCCCATTATCCCTAAACCATTTTTAAACTCACCAGAGTTTAAAAAACTTTTAAATCTGCTTCCCCGCACAGCAACTTTGAAAGACTTTTACAGTGGGTTAAGTGAGAACTTGAATAGATACACGCATTGATAGCTTGACTAGGCAAGTCTATCTCGTAGTCAAGCTATATTAAATATAATTTTATTTAAATTATATTTATCAGCAAGGGATATTTGCGGTGATGCCACAACCCAAATCCCCACTCTTTGGTCAAATATTATAATTGTTTGCCATTGTGTTAATACTTACATCTATTTTCATTTTTTCCTCCAAAAAATTTATTTATTAATAGCATCCTAAATTGGGACTGCAACGGCATACTGTATTACCCAAAACGCTAGATTTTGATCCAGCAACCGCCAGATATATCAAGCTTTTATCTATTTTCATTTTCTCTCCTTTCATAAATTTATTTAATTTCGATAATCTTGCCGCCAATTATCTTTATGATGCCTTGGCCACTACCACTATTTATGATATTTTCTTTGTGGTAAATGGTTCCATCGAAATCTTTTTTATTTATCCTTATGATGCCGTTATTTATTTTTATTTTCCAATTATTGATTTTGTTGTTTCCTGTTAATGTTATATTGGAGTTATTTGATTTTATATCTAAATTTTCTATATCGCTTGTGATGTCGATGGTTCCGTTATTAGAATCTATTTTTAGATTTTTTGTATCGCCTTGTATATCGAAATTACAATTATTTGATTTTGCGTTTAGATCATTTGTGCTGTTTTTTATTGTGATGTTGCCGTTATTGATATTTAAATTTAAATTATTTATTTTAGCTTCTGATATGATGTCAGCATTGTTTGTTTTGAGATTTAAGGAGCTATTGTTGTTTTGAGGTATGAAGATTTTTGCTATGCCTTTTATATTTTGGGATTTTATCCCTGCTTTTAGCGCAACTACAAATAGGTCGCTAAGACTATTTATATTGTCGATATTTGATGATATTTTATCGTCTATTTTAGAGCTTATAGTTAGGCTATTTTCTGTATGTTCTACTATTATTTGATCGCTGTTGCTTTCAAATTTTATATATGCATTTTGCTCGGTAGTTTGCAAAATATCTATATCCATTTCGATAGCAAAATTGGCTTTTATGCTAGAACCTGTGAAATTAAATGTCTTATTCATATTAACCTTTCTAAAATATTTTTTTGTCTTTTGATCATTTTTACCATATATTTTTCGTCGCTATGCTTTATGGGGCAAATTTTTCTTTTATTTTCTAGGTTGTGTAAAGGACAAGATCTATTCATACATTGAAAAAAATAGAAGCATTTTAGACAGCTCTCATCAAATTTGCTATATTTTTCCCAGTTTTTTAATTTTTGGTGGTTTAGTTTTAATTCATCTTTTATATCTCCAAATTTGTTTATATCTTGATCTACTGCTATGGTGCATTTAAGAACTTCAAAATTAGGCGTGATTGTGTAGCATGACTCTTTGGAAGCGTAGCAAATCGCCCCGCCTGCAAGTGTATATAAGCCAATATCGCCTAAAAGATAATCTTGATTTTGCGCCTCTTCTTCCCAGATATGCTTGATATTATCAGCGCTAGAGTAGCAAGCATCAATGTGCCTTTGAGTTGTTGTATTATTGGATTGAGAGTATAGGCCTATGGGTCTAAAAATCAGATTAAATCTATAATCTTTTTTTGTGAAGGCAATGTTTGTAAAATAATCTTTTCTGTAATCTGGCGTGGCATTGCTCTCATTAAAATTACATCTTATGATTATCTTAAAATCATCTTTTAAGGTTTGAATATCTTTAAGATTATTTAGTATAGTATCGTATGTTTTACCGCCACCATATTTGATTCTTAGTTTATCATGGGTTTTGGCGATTCCATCTAGTGTTATTTGGAATGTTCTTATATTTTTATCCAACAAAGCTCTAAAATTCTCTTTGTTTAAGAGATATCCATTTGTGGTCATCGAAGAAGTGTGCTCGATATCCTTGATACGCTCTTCAAAATCAAGTATCCAAGATAGCCCTAAAAGTGGCTCACCACCAAAGTATTCAATGTGAAGTTTTTTGGGATTTTTTTGCTTGATTAAATCATATATAATATCGCTATGTTTACCCTTAAATCTAGAGCGGTCATTGTGGTTTTCATAGCAATATACACAATCAAAATTACATGCATAACCAGCCGGTAGCAAAATTAGATGCAATTCGTCTTGTTCTTTTTGGAGTTGTTTGTTGTATTCTTGGAGATAAAACTCTTTTGGAAAATCAGTTTCATTTATAAAATAATTTGTTTTTAAGAAATCTATATATTCTTGCTTGAATTTGTCTGTGAATGTGATTTTGCGTTTGTCTATTGAGTGGATATTTTCGCATTCTATATTTACGCCTATATCATTATACCAGTTATATAGATATACCCCCCCCCCATAAATCTCATCTTTGACAATGCTTATTTGATTTAATAATCTAAAAGTATCCATAACTATAAACTCTCTAAATAAACTTGAGCTAGGATTGTATCAAATTTAACTTAAAATTTTTTGATTTTTAGATTTAAATCGCAATAAATTTAAATAGTGTAAAAAATCATTTAAAATCTAACTGATATAAAAATAGCTTTAAGATTTATTTTAAGGGCATTTGATATTTTTTTTCAAATCATCACTTGATATTTTTGTTATTTTATTTTCATAATTATACATTGTTTTTACACTAACGCCTATCATATCGGCTAATTCTACTCTTGATATATTTTTTCTTTTCTTATAGCTTTTACTTTGTTTCCATATTTCATATTTTTCCTTATAAATATTATGGTAAAATTTTGCCTAAGGATTTTGGACTTCCGCCATATCATTTTCGCTGTCGCACAGAGATCGTGCCTGTGTGGATAGATGAAGAAGAGATTGATGGAGTAGTGATGAGAAACTCAAGCCTATTAAACAAAGATGAAGACCTAAGCTATAAAAAGCTTAATGAAATTTGCGACTTTGAAGTGGTAAAAAATGGATATGAATTTACTGGCACTTTCATAGATGCGTTAGAGTATATCAAAGCAAATTTTAAAGTGTAAATTTATAAGTTTTGTAAATTTGTGATATTATTATGATAAAAAGCACACTAAAATACTATAGGATAAATATAACTATGGCTTTATCTAGTAAAACGGTAAGAACAGCCGGGGATAATTTAAAGCTAAATCAAGCCAAAAAAGACGATTTGGATACTATCTCTACATTTAGATCAAATCACGTTTGGTTAATGAAAATGCTCGTTAAAACTATATCTAAAAAACTACCTAAGCCACTTTTATAGCCAGAAGGTTAAAGCGTTTTAGTAAGCGTAGATAGCGTTAAAAAGCTTAAAAGAGCTTATCCGAACTATTTTTTAGATGCTAAGCACTTTATTAAAGAAGTAAAAGAGAGAACAAAATAGCGATGAGAGAATTCTATTATATAAACTCATTTTTTCTCCAATAAAATTTCCCCACAAGCGGAGCAAAATAAATTTAATACTAAGTCAATTATGCTAATTTACAAAATATTATATAAATAATTTTACCATTTCAAAATATATCTAAGCAAAGGGTATTGTAATGATAGATGAAATTTGCAATATTTTAAATAGCCAATTCCAAAAAGATGGGGTTTTTAATAGTAAGTTTGAGTGGCTATATTTTTATAAAATTAGCAAAAAATCAGAATTTATCCATGCATTTTATGAGCCATCGTTTTGTATAATTTTAAGCGGACAAAAGAGTGTTGAGATTAAAAATCAAATATTTTTTTACGACAATAGTCGCTACTTAATAGCCCCAATGTATCTAAGCACAAAAGTAGCAATCACCAAAACCCCATACCTTGCCCTTAAAATCGCATTTAACGTAGGTGAAATTTTAGAGATAATCAAAGAATTAGAGATTAAAAAATTTAACAATACAAAAGATTTAGGGCTATTTTTTGGCAATATTGATGATAGTTTGCTTAACGCAATATTTAGGCTTGTTGGCCTTGAAAGTAGTGATAAATTTAGAGCAAATTTAATAAAAAAAGAAATTTTATACATGCTTTTAAGTGGCGATGGGGGTGATTTTTTACGCTCATATACTCAAAATGGAAGCATAAAAAATATTATTTTAAAAGCCATTAATGAGATTAAATCAAGCTATAAAGATCCAATAAATATAGAGAATTTAGCAAGAAATTTTAATATCTCATCATCATCTTTTTACTCAAATTTCAAAGAGATAACAGGCTTAAGCCCCCTTGTATTTATAAAACATTTACGACTAGAAGAGGCAAAAAATATACTTATAAATAGTAGTTTTGATGCTCATAGCGTGGCTTTAATGGTGGGTTATGAGAGCCCAACGCAATTTAGCCGAGAATACGCTAAAATGTATGGCTTACCACCAATTACACACAAAAAACTACTAAAATCGCAAGGATTTTAGTAGTTTGTAGAATTAGGCAATGATTTTGTAGTATTAGACTACCATCTTTTGGATAAAAATATCTAAAATTACTGCACAAAATTAGCCTTGCCACTTGTGTTAAGCACTACTTTAGCACTAGCAAATTCAGATAAAAAATATGAGCAAAAATCGCCCCTAGAGCCAGTATCTCTAACATCTCAATGGGATAAAATATTTACCAAAAGCAACAAAGTTAATCACTCAAAAGCAACATTTAAAAATCGCTACGGCATTGTTTTAGTCGGCGATCTTTATGTGCCTAAAAAATTAAATAATAAAACAAGCGCAATGAGATGAAAAAAGCGATGAATGAGCAAAGATTTATTGACGCAAAAACTGGCGTGATGGCACTTGGAGATAAAAAGGCTCATCTAATAGTAAAATTCCATTTGATAAATTTGAGCAATTTTTTTAAAGCAAATTTATAATGATTTACTAAATTTAAATATCAATAGCTAATCAAAATTATAAAATTTAGAAAGAATAAAATGAAAAGTTTATTAAAAATACTAGTTTTTACAATTTATATTTTGGCAAATGAGAGTAGCGCGCAAACGCTAATTAAAAAAAGAGCAAAAAATTTATACCCTAAACTCTTCTAATTTGTATTTATGTTTTTTGCCTCATAAATAGTAATTGAAAAAACCTTGCTTCCTTTATATAAATTTCAAGCTCTTTAGGATTTCCTACAACAGCAAAATATCTTTTGTCTCTAAAAGCTCGATATCCTTATCGCTCAAACAAGCCTTTAAAATCTTAGCCATAATAACTCCTTTAATAGTGACTTAGTAGCGACTTAATTAGTAGTAAAATTTTTTGAGAATTAATAGTATTTTTTCAAAATCAATTGAGAAAAAACAGCAATAAAAAAACTCTCTCCAAGTATTAAAAATAGGTAATAAAATTAAATAAATAAAAAAGGATTTGAATAGATATAAGATATTAAATGGTGGAGGTGTGCGGGATCGAACCGCAGTCCAAAAATAACAAACCCACAGCCTCTACATGCTTAGCAGAAGTGAAAATTTCACCTAGCCGTGCTCACTTCCCAAAACAACTAGCCAAGCTAAGACTAAATTTCGCCTTACTACTCGTCAAATAGCAAAGCTACACTATCTAAAATTACTCGCTGATTTAGCTAGATAGCATCGCCAAATAGCAAGGCTCAACTGAACTTACGCAGCTTTAGCGTAAGCAGGAGCGAATTTAACGTTGTTTGCGTTTAATTTTAATTTTAGGCTTTTTAAGCTATGCCCAAAGCTGCATGCCACCGTGACCTCACTACTCCTGTCGAAGCCAAGTCACCCCCATAAAGTGCAAAGATTATACATAAATTTAATACTATTGTCAAGAAAAAAATCGTTTTGGTATATTTATGATCTTTGGATTTAATATGTGAAAATACAGCTCGTCGTTTTCTATATCTATTCTATAAGCTTCTACTTGATCAGCAACCAATAATAGCCAGTCTATAAACTCATCACTCGCCTCAGAGTTTTCATCTTTTTGATTTTTAGCTTCATCAAGTATATCTTCACAAAGCGTCGCAAGTTTGATAAGAGGCTCTAGCTTTAAAAATTCTGCTGCTGATTTTATATTGCGAAATATACGAAAAATTTCATCTAAATTTTCTGAGCAAACTTCTTTTCTGCTCAATTTTATAATCAAAGAATCCAAGCTTGATGACATAAAATCGAAATGCGTCAAAAAGTCTTCAACTATATCTAAATCATAATCAGTTTCTAATTGTTTGAGTATTCCCACAGGCGTTTTCCTTTTATATTCAGACAAATTGTAGCAAATTTTAGGTAAAATCTAGCAAAAAATAAAATAATTAAGGTAAAAAAATGAAAAAGATCACTATAAGCGATCTATTTGCTATGAAAAACAGGCAAAAGATTGTGATGATAACTGCTTATGACGCTCTTTTTGCTAAGCTTTTTGATGATTACGCAGATATGATTTTGGTCGGAGATAGCTTAAATATGAGCTTTAATGGGAAAAACGAGACCATAGGGCTTAGTGTAAAAGAAATGATATATCACGCAAAAGCAGTTAGAACCGGCTCTAAAAGAGCATTTTTGGTAGTAGATGTTCCTTTTGGGGCAATCTACTCTAAAAAAGTAGCCTTAAAAAACTGCATAGAAATTTATAAAAAAACAGGCTGTGACGCAGTAAAGATAGAAGGTGGTTCTGAGATAAAAGGTATCGTAAAAGCCCTAAGCCAAAATGGAGTCAGCGTTATGGGGCATATCGGGCTAAAACCGCAACTCTCAAGAAAAGAAGGCGGTTTTAAAGTAGCAGGAAGAGATGAAGAGAGCGCAAAAAAAATATTAGATGATGCACTAGAGCTTGAACTAGCAGGAGCTGGGCTGCTTTTACTAGAAGGCATTCCTAGCGAACTAGGCAAAAAGATAACTAATAGCGTAAAAATCCCAACTATAGGCATAGGCGCTGGAAGCGATACTGATGGTCAGGTGCTTGTTTGGAGCGATGCGTTTGGATTTTTTGAAGAGTTTAAACCTAAATTTGTAAAGAGATTTTTAGATGGTGCAAATTTGATAAGAAACGCCATACAAGATTACGCAGACGAAGTGCGTACTAAAAAGTTTCCAAGTAGTGAGCATGAATATACCAAATAATCACATAGTAGATATCAGACGTCCTAGTGAGTGGATGGAATTTGGCATTTTAGAAGGCTCAAAACTCATAACATTTGAAAATTTAAATGGAAAGATAAATCCTATGTTTTTGTCGCTTATAGAACAAAATTTCAAAAAAGACGATGAGATAGTCTTGATGTGTCATACGGCAATCAGATCTAAGGCGGCTATGAAATTTTTGCAAGAAAAAGGCTATAGCAACGTAAAAGAGATAAAAGGTGGAGCGTATTATTTTGAAAAAATGGGTGCTAAGTTTGTGCCATATAGTGGAGAATAATTTTGGATAGAATAGTTGAGATAGAAAAAGTAAATTTTGAGAGTGAATATGAGATAAATTTAAGACCGGCTAGCTTTGATGACTACATAGGACAAGAAAAAATCAAGTCAAATTTAAAAGTTTTTATAGCAGCGGCAAAAAAACGATCTGAATGCTTAGATCACGCCCTATTTTATGGGCCTCCTGGACTTGGAAAAACTACTATCGCTCACATAATAGCCTCCGAAATGAACACAAATATAAAGATAACCGCAGCCCCTATGATAGAAAAATCAGGAGATCTTGCTGCTATCTTAACAAATTTAGAAGTCGGCGACGTACTTTTCATAGATGAGATCCATAGACTAAGCTCTGCTATAGAAGAGGTTTTGTACTCTGCTATGGAAGATTTTAGACTAGATATCATCATAGGAAGCGGACCTGCTGCTCAAACTATAAAAATAGACATTCCTAAATTTACGCTAATTGGTGCTACAACAAGAGCTGGAATGATATCAGCTCCTCTTAGAGATCGCTTTGGAATGCAGTTTAGACTGCAGTTTTACACGCCTGAAGAACTCGCTTTGATAGTATCAAAAGCGTCAAATAAACTTGGGAAAAATTGTCAAAAAGAAGCTAGCTTAGAGATCGCAAAAAGAAGTCGTGGAACTCCTCGTATAGCTTTACGCCTTTTAAAAAGAATACGTGATTTTGCTGAGATAAACGATGAAAATAGTATAACAAAAGATAGAGCAAAAGAGGCTCTTGATAGTCTTGGGGTGAATGACCTTGGGTTTGATGAGATGGATCTAAAATATCTTGATATACTTTTAGACGCTAAAGACCGCCCTTTAGGGCTTTCTACTATAGCTGCTGCTTTGAGCGAAGACGAAGGTACGATTGAAGACGTGATAGAGCCATATTTATTAGCAAACGGATATATACAAAGGACTGCAAAAGGAAGAACTCTAAGCTACAAAAGTTTTGATGCTTTAGGGATAAAATATAACAAAGGCTTATTTGATGAGTAACAACTCACTAAAATCAGCAAAAGACGATAAGATGCAAAAAACAAATCAAATTTTTTTCGCACTATTTGCCGTATTTATGCTTGGCTGGATGATATTTTTATTTAAGTCATACTTACTTACCATAAGCATAGGCATACTCTTAGCAGTTTCTACAGCAAACATACAAAATTTCTTTTTACAAGCCACTAAAGGTAAAAGATTGATATCTACGATATTTACTACGATATTTTTTGTGGCGATATTTATAATACCTTTTATATATGCCGTAGTTGCGATATTTGAACAAGGCACTAGCGTAGATATAAGTTATTTAAATTCTATTGTTACGTATATTAAAAACTACGACTTTACGCTACCTAGCAAAGTCCAGTTTTTAGAGCCTAAATTTAAAGAATTACTCTTAAGCATAGACTTCAACTCTTTAGTAACAAATGCTTTTAACTACATAAAAAGTAGCTTAGAAAAAAGCGCGTCATTTTTTACAGATATGGGGCTTATAGTTCTATTTTTTTTCTTATCTCATCTGTATGCAAACGAGCTTACAAGCTATATAAAAAGCGTAACCCCTATGGCGCCTAGCGAACTTGAGTTTATATTTTTAGAAGTTACAAATACGATGAGCGTCGTCTTTTATACAACTATCGCAAATGCGATTTTACAAGGATTTTTATTTTCACTAATAGCGCTTTTTTACGGACAAAATGGACTTTTATTTGGCGTACTTTTTGGATTTGCATCTCTTATACCTATAGTGGGTGGCGCACTTATCTATGTGCCTTTTAGCATATATGAGCTAAGCATTGGCGATACATTTGGAGCGATTGTTGTATTTTTGTATTCAGTTATAGTGATATCTACTTTAGCAGACAATTTTATAAAGCCACTTATAATTAAATTTATAAACCAAAAATTAGTCAAAACAAAGGCAAAGATGAACGAGCTAGTTCTGTTTTTTGCTGGTGTTGCTGGACTTTCTAGCTTTGGATTTTGGGGAGTGATACTTGGTCCTGCGATAGTTACTTTAACTACTGCTACGCTTAGACTTTACGTTCTTTTGAAAAAACGAGGCATTATGTGATGAAAGATAGCTTGAAATTTGAGTTTAAAAACGGCGTTTTAACGCTAAGTGGCAAATTTGACTATAATCTAAGCAAAAGTGACATTAAAAAACTTAAAAGCCTAAAAGTTCATACTTTAGATCTTTTAAATTTAGAGCGAATCGACTATAGTGTTGCAGTTTTGATGACAAAAATTTACGACTCTCCTAAACTCATTAACTCAAATGATAAATTTGATAAAATTTTCGCATTAGTCGGCGATAAAAAGATCCTAAATACAAAGTTATCAAAGCCTTTTAGTTTAAATTTAATAGAGAATTTAGGTAAAAGTTTTTTATCTATAAAAGACAACTTCATCAACTTTTGCATATTTTTAGGAGAGTTTTTATTTGGTGTAGCTTCGAGCATTTGGAATTTTAAAAATATAAGATTTAAAGAGCTTTCAAACCACTTCAAAGACGCAGGTATAAAGGCTGTTTTTATCGTGTGCTTAACAAGCTTTTTGATAGGTATAGTCTTAGCATATCAAGGAGCTAGTATGCTAGAGCGCTTTGGAGCTAGTATCTTTGTAGTTGATATAATGGGTATAATGACGCTTCGTGAAGTAGGTCCTCTCATCGCTGCTATAGTAATAGCTGGACGCTCTGCTTCAAGCTTTACGGCACAAATAGGCGTTATGAAGATCACAGAAGAGATAGACGCTATGAAAACTATGGGATTTGAGCCTTTTAAATTTATCGTTCTACCAAGAGTTATGGCACTTATCATTGCTATGCCACTTGTCGTATTTTTGGCAAATTCTATCAGCATAGTTGGACAAATGATAGTTTGTAATTTCTACTTAGATCTTAGTTTTAATGATTATCTTGAGAGATTTAAAAGCAGCATTGAGCTTAGGCATTTTTGGGTCGGGATATTTAAAGCACCATTTTTTGGAGCAGTCATTGGGCTGATTGGCTGCATGAGAGGATTTGAGGTAAGTGGAAGTACGGATAGCGTTGGAGAGCTTACTACAAAAAGCGTTGTAAATGCGATATTTTGGATCATTGCGATAGATGCTATTTTTTCGATAATTTATACGGAGCTTGAAATTTGATAGAAGCAAAAAATATAACAACCGCTTTTGGAAAACGCATTATGCACGATAATGTAAGTTTTAGCATAAAACGTGGTGAAATTTACGGATTTTTAGGCGGAAGTGGAAGTGGAAAAACTACTCTTTTAAAAACGCTTATCTACCTAAAAGAGCCATTAAGTGGCGATATATTTATAAACGGCGTAAATTTATGGAAAGCAAATTTGGATAAACGTCAAGAAATTCGTCTTAAAATAGGCGTAATGTTTCAGTTTGGTGCTCTTTTTAGCGGTATGAGTGTTTTGGATAATATAGGAATTTTGCTTAGAGAATATAGCAAATACGATAAAAAAGATATAGACGATATAGCTAAAATGTGGCTTTTAAAAGTGGGTTTAAACGCTGAGGCAGCAAATTTATATCCAAGTGAGCTAAGCGGTGGTATGAAAAAAAGAGTTGCACTTGCTAGGTCTTTGGCTCTTAGCCCTGAAATTTTGTTTTTAGATGAGCCAAACTCAGGGCTTGATCCACTTAGCGCAAGAGCGCTCGATAGGCTCATTTGCGACCTTAGAGATAGCCTTGGGATAACTGTCGTTATGGTAACTCACGATATAGATAGCATTTTTAGTATTTTAGATAGATTTTTGATAATACACAATCATAAAATAGCTTATGAAGGCGATCTTAGAGGAGCTTTGGAATTTAAAGAAAATCCTTTAAGGGAGCTTTTTATGATGAGGAGTTTAGATGGAAAGTAAAAGTTCGTATTTCATAGCTGGAGCATTTTTTTGTATAGTTATGATATTTGTGGTAGTTTTTTTGCTGTTTATGAACAAAAACGGAAACGCAGATGAGTATAGAAGCTACTATATACAGACAAAAGAGCTACCAAATGGCATAAAAAAAGATGCACAAGTAAGGTTTATAGGAGTTCCAGCAGGTATCGTAAAAGATATATATTTTAGCGATCCAAAAACTGCTACTATCGAGATAAAACTCAGTATTAAAAAAGATCTACCTATAAAAAAAGATAGCGTCGCCGTAGTCGAAATTCAAGGCATAAGCGGGATAGCTAGCATAAATATATCCAAAGGCTCCCCTGAAGCGCGTACATTTGCTGCTGATGAAAAACCCGTCATTTTTATGGAGCAAGGACTACTAGCAAAGATAGGAGATAACGCGGTAAATGTATCTCACAGACTAAATTTAACACTCTCAAAATTTGGCGAACTTCTAAGCGATAAAAATATAAAAGCCCTTAGCCAGACTTTGGATTCGATAAATAAATTTAGCTCTTTTTTAAATTCCAAAGAAAATATTGAACATATAAAAACTATCTTAAGTAGCACAAACAAGACCGCGTCTGCACTTAGCAAGATCAAATTTGAAGAGCTAGCAAATCAATTAAATGCCTTTTTAGTTGATGCTAATCGTCAAGCAAAACTTTTAGAACAAACACAAATGTTGCTAGCAAAAAAGATAGAAAGCGGCGAATATGACTTCAAAAGTATAATCTCACCTACATTGCAAAATACGAACGATACGCTATCTGAACTAAACGGACTAATAGCAGAGATACAAAATACACTATTTAGATTAGAAGATAATCCATATGAGTTTTTCTTTAAAGATACAGGAGATAAAAAATGAAATATTTATTTATAACATTAGTTGGCATTTTGCTAAGCGGATGTATAGCAAAACAAGGCATACAAAGTAGATACTACGAGCTTGAAAATGTAGCTAAACCAAATTTCAAATGCGATAGAAGTGCAAATATAGATGTGTTTATAGATAAGATAAAAATGTTAGATATTTATCAAAGCAGAAATATAATTTATAAGCAAAATAGTCAAATTTCATATCTAAAAGATGCGAAATTCGCCTCATATCCAAACGTGATGATCTATAAATCTTTGATAGATTATCTACAAAATCACTGCAAATTTAAGCCTGTTTTATCGAGCAAAGAAGGTTTTTTAAATTTAAAAATAACCATACTAGACATCTACGTCAGCCAAAACGAAGCTAAAATTTCCGCTTTTGTTAGTGTCAATAATGATAAAAAAGTTCTAGCAAACAGCGTCTTAAGCCAAACAAAAAGTATTGATAAATTTAGCGAAGAAAATGCTATAAATGCACTAAATTTGGCATTAGCTAACATACAAGACCAAATTTATGACTTACTAACTTCAGCCTTAATAGCCACTTCTGAGAATTAAACTTTTTGGAAAGGTAATTTGTGTAAATTTCTCTCTAATTTCTGATTTGAAGCCACTTCATTTATTTTAATAACTGCTAAAAATAAGGATTTATAGACGCTTATTATTATTAGGAAATCTTTGGCTTTAATTTTAAATTATAGAATTTAGACTTTGATTTATTGTATAAATAAGCCGTATAATGGGTTTAGAATATATAAAATATATAGATAATTCTTCTAATTACTCTCTCAAAATTTAGCGATATTATAAATGGCATTATTTAAATTCTATCAAATTTATAATCGCCATTTTAATAGTATCTGCTCCATAAATAAGTTTTTGGCTCATTTGCTATTTTATTTCTATCTTTGAAAGAGACATATTTTAAAGAATTTCGTATCTGATGAACTACGGCATTAGGAAATAAGCTATTTATTACCTTTAAAATTCCACTTAGATTATCGGTATAGAATTATTAACTCTATTTTTAATCTCATTAAAAATATCTAGCTAAAATATTGAGCTTTTACTATCTGATGTTTTTTGTATCACTTAGTTCTTAAGCGTCATATGCGTTTTACAATAACTTCTAGCTTTGTAACTAATTTTTGATTAAAAACTCTTCTTGAAATAGCTATTTTACCATAATTTGTTTTTAGTGTTATAACTATTGTGATAGTTTCTAAAATGCTATTATTTTCGTAGGCTAAATGTTCTTGATTACTTACTTCTTCTATGACTTCTTTTAAGATTAGTTTGATTTCTGGTAAAACCCTTATATGAGTTTTAAGAGTTTGCTAAGCAATACATAAATCCTTTGTAATTTAAATTTGCATTGAATTCTAAATTTTTAATTAAAGAATTCAAGGTTATAAATTTGAATTTACATAGTTTGGTTTTTTAAAATTCTTTTTTTGAGACTTCTAATATAAATTTAACTTTCTCAAAATATAAAGAAAGGTCGTTCATATTGATATCTTGTAATCTAAAATTTGATTACGATTGCTTTTAATTTGTTTAAATTTATTAGTAAATTTAAAATACCATCAAAATTTGATATGTCTAAGAGATGGTTACTAAATACTGCTTGGTTTATGAAAAAATTTAGACAAAATTTGATAAAATCAGCCATTCAATTTTAAGGCTAGACTTTGAGGTTTTTACTACTATTTTTATTTGGCTTTGTTGCTGTTTTTGCCGCCGATACGCTCACTGTTCCTACTATAAATTTAACATTAAGCGCACCAGATACGCCCCAGCAGCTAGTTACTAGCTTAAATGTCTTAATAGTCCTAACGATACTAGCTTTAGCTCCGTCTTTGATCTTTGTTATGACTAGTTTTTTAAGGCTCATTATAGTATTTTCATTTTTGCGTCAAGCTATGGCAACACAGCAGATGCCACCTACTAGCATACTTATCTCACTTGCTTTGATACTTACGTTTTTCATTATGGAACCAGTAGCCAAAAAATCATACGATGAGGGTATAAAACCGTATTTAGCCGAGCAGATCAGCTATCAAGAAGCGTTTGAGCTTGGTAGCAAACCATTTAAAGAGTTTATGGTGAGAAATACTAGAGAAAAGGATTTAGCTCTATTTTATAGGATAAGAGCTCTGCCAAATCCAAAGACTATAGACGACGTGCCATTTAGCGTAGCTGCCCCTGCGTTTGTCATAAGTGAGCTAAAAACAGCTTTTGAGATAGGATTTTTACTTTATCTTCCTTTTTTAGTCATAGATATGGTAGTAAGCTCTGTGCTTATGGCTATGGGTATGATGATGCTACCGCCTACGATGATATCTTTGCCTTTTAAGCTACTGATATTTGTATTAGTAGATGGATGGAATTTGTTAGTTGGAAATTTAGTAGAGAGCTTTAAATAGTACTAAAAAGACCTAGCTTGGTCATAGATCAAGCTAGAAATAAAAATATGCTAGGTATGCTTATGAAAGTAAATACTATGCCAAGAGCGACACTTGAAATAGCTAAGTTGGTATCTAAATTTGCTTTTAGTATCATAGCACTAGCTAAAACCATAGGCGGCATCGCACATTCTATAAGTCCTATCATCCATTTTTGATCGAAATTTACGCCAAATGAAGACGCTATTATCACAAACAATGCAGGTGCTATCACCATTTTTGCCACTAAAACCACGCTTGTGCTTTTCCATGCACTTTTTACGCTGTTAAATCCAAGTCCTATTCCAACAGCAAAAAGGGCCACTGGCACAACGCTACTAGCAAACATTTTAAGCGGTGGAAATATAATATTTGGAAGTTCAAAATTTCTACATATTAGTCCTAATATAAGTGCTACAAACGGCGGGAATTTTAGTATTTTTATCGTATTTTGTATCAAAGAAACCTTTGCAGGAGCACCAAGCGATAGTATTAGCGGACCTAGTATAGATATAGGAATTCCAGTTGCTAGTTGATCATAAAATATAACTTCATTTATAGATTCCTCGCCAAAAAATCCCTGAACGACCGGGATACCAACAAAAAGAGTATTTCCAAAAAGACTAAGTAGCGCCAAACTCACTATAGTAGTTTTTTTAAATTTAAATAAAAACCCAAGTCCTACTGCGATAAGAGCTGCTAATATAGATGAGCCAAAACCAGTAAGTATGATATTTATCAAATTTATATCGATATTGACGTGATAAATTCTATCAAAGATCATAGCAGGAAGTGCAAAACATAAGACAAAATCTATAAATATTATGGCTTGATTTTGTGCTAAAACTTTAGTTTTTTTTGCCAAATATCCAGACGCTAGAAGTATAAAGATAGAAAACATAGCTTCAAAAACCATATTTGATCCTTTTAATATTTTTAGTGGCGAATTATATAACTATTTCATAAAAGAAAAATTAATTAAAAATAACTTATGTAAAAATAATGTAATTTTTAAATTTAAAAAAAGAAACGTTTAGATATAATCAAAAAACTTATAAAATCAAGGTATGATAATGGAAAAATGGACAGTGAATAGCTGGAGAAAGTATAATATTTTACAACAACCTACTTATCCAGATATTAATGAATTAAACAACGTAGAAAAAAAGATAAAATCTCTTCCGCCACTTGTTTTTGCTGGTGAAGTAAGAAATCTCAAAGAAGAATTAAAAAATGTGACGTTAGGCAATAGCTTTTTACTTCAAGGCGGAGACTGCGCTGAGAGCTTTGCGAATTTCAGTGCAAATAATATCAGAGATATGTTTAAAGTAATGCTTCAAATGGCGATAGTCCTTACATTTGCTGGAGGCTGTCCTATCGTAAAGGTAGGTAGGGTGGCAGGGCAGTTTGCAAAACCTAGAAGTAGTGATTTTGAAGAAGTTGGAGGAGTGAAGCTCCCAAGCTACAGAGGCGACATCATAAATGGTTTTGAGTTTAAAAATGAAGCTAGGGTGCCTGATCCTAAAAGAATGATCGAGGCTTATTATCAAAGCGCTTCTACGCTAAATTTACTTAGAGCATTTTCACGTGGAGGACTTGCGAATTTGCACGAAGTTCATCGATGGAATCTTGGCTTTATAAAAAGGGCTGAGATCGGAGATAAATTTGAGCTTTTAGCAACTCAGCTAACACAAACGCTAAATTTTATGGAGGCATGTGGCGTTACTACTCAAAATACACCAACACTTAGCGAAACAAAGCTCTATACGTCTCATGAAGCGCTATTGCTTCCTTATGAAGAGGCTTTAACTCGCATTGATAGTTTAAGTGGCGACTGGTATGACTGCTCTGCTCATATGCTTTGGATAGGTGAAAGAACAAGGGGAGTAAATGACGCTCATGTACATTTCTTAAGTGGAGTTAAAAATCCTATCGGTTGTAAGATAGGACCAGATGCTAAGCCTGAAGATATCGTGGCTTTAGCAAACAAACTAAATCCTAGTAATGAGCCAGGACGTCTTAATATCATCATAAGAATGGGTGCTAAAAAGATAGAAGATAGACTTCCAAATTTACTAAATAGCGTCAAAAAAGAAGGGTTAAATATCCTTTGGAGTATAGATCCGATGCACGGAAACACTCAAAAAGCTAGTAGTGGCTTTAAAACTCGTGAGTTTAATGACGTAATGAGCGAAGTAAGAAGCTTTTTTGATATACATAAGGCTTGTGGCACGATAGCAGGCGGGGTGCATCTTGAGATGACCGGACAAGACGTAACTGAATGTACGGGCGGAGCGTTTAAGGTAACTGAAGAAGCACTTGCTAGCAGATATGAAACTCAGTGCGATCCGCGTCTGAATGCAGATCAAGCTCTAGAGCTGGCATTTTTAATAGCAGATCTAGTCAAAGAAGCTAGGAAATAATCATTAATTATCTGCTTTTTTATCCGCAAACGACGTTTAGTCATTGCGGATATAAATTCTAGCGCATATCTCATAAAAATCAGCCATACATTATAGGAAGTAGGGCAAAACTCATATATTTTCGTCTAGTATTTTTTGCATTTTGGCTCTTGTTATCTCTATCCAGTCTTCATTTGATGTATCTACTAAGTCCATATAGATAACTTTTACTTCGCCTTTGCTAAAAGAGAAATTTTTTGTATCTAGTATCTTTCTTGAATTTACTATAACTATCGGTTGAACTTTTAAATTTAGTTTAGAAACGATAATCTTAGCGCCGCTATGAAATTTTAAAAGTTTATCGCCTTTACCTCTAGTACCTTCTGGGAACATTGCTACCACGCGACCGTTTTGGATGCGATCTTTTACGTCTTTTACAAGTGTCGTGATAGATCTTGGATTATTTCTATCGATAGGGATCATTTTTGGTATGGTTAAAATCTTGCCTAGTATAGGTATATCGCCGATCTCTTTTTTGGCTATCCATGATAAATTTGCAGGATGTATATCTTCTAAAACAATGATATCTAGCATACTTTGATGGTTCATGATGACTAAATTTGCATCTTTATTTGGGGTTCCTGTGATCTGCATTTTATAACCCATAAAATATCTTTGTGCTTTAGCCCATTTTCTTCTGATCTCTCTGTGATGTTTGTTGAACATCCACATCAAAATTACTACTATAGCTATGCTTATTACTAGCTCTATCGCGATTAAGATAGTTTTTATTTTATTTAATATCTTCATTTTTTACCCATCCGATATTTTTATTTTCTAACAATATTTTAGTATATTTATCGTTTTTAGACATAACTTTTACAGATTGAGGTTTGTCTGATATGTAAAATATAGTAGAATTATTTGTAGGCAGTATCTTGACTTCTGAGTTTGCTTTTAGCGTCGCGTCGCTAAAAGGTTTGTTATCATAAAATGAGTAAATTCCAAAAACTATTGCTATGATTAAAGAATAATAGCTTTTTTTAAAGATAAAAAATAGTAAAAATATAACGATAAGTGAATATATAGTTATATCCTTATAAAGCTCAAACTCACTTTCTTTGGGGTTTAGATTTACTTGAGTACTTAGATCATCATCTTGCACATCAACATCAAGATTAAATTTTTTAAATTCATCTTCTTTTAAATTGTAGTAGCTAAACTCTATAGATTTTATCTTGTTGTTTGCAATTATAAAGTAGCTTCCGGTTTGGTTATTGTAATCGCCTTTTATGGATTCTATGCCTTGTTTTTGAAAGTTTGAAGGTATAAAAAATGAGCTGAGATTGCCATTTTTTATCTCAAGTTCTAATGTTATTAGATTATTTTCATCATCAAATTTAGAACTTTTTACTTTTTTAACTTCTAGATTATCAGCTACAGTATTTGAGAAATTCTCTTCTTGTTTTAGATTTTTTATAAGCGGAAGCTTAGGCTTTATACTTGCTTTTTGAAAAAAATTACCATTTCTATTTAGTATTAATGTGATATCTTCGATATTTGCAGACTCTTTATTTGCTTCAAACCAAAGAGTTGTATTATACACGCCTTTTTTACTCTGTATCCAGTTTGGTTTTGGATTTAGCCATGATATATCATTTGCATTTATGCTAAGATTTAGATCAAAAGCGAGATTGTGCCCTGTGTCTGCTTTTAGATCTAAGCTAAAAATTTGATGGACATATACAGATTTTTTTATTTTAGAAACCGACATTTTAGTTTCATTAGGCTCTATATTTTCATAAATTTGAGTTCCAATGGCGTTGTAGTCTGGTTCGTCTGTCGGCGCTATCTTTTTTATATCATCTATATTTATCGTTTTCTTTTGTGGTGTGTTTTGCTCACCCACCATATCAAACACACTTACTTCATCTCTAGCAAAAATAAAGCAGACAAGCAAAACGATTAAAGAAATACTCTTTAACAAACTAGACCTTTTAGCATTTTCATCCCGTCAGTTCCTCCTAGGATTTCTTCTATGGCACGTTCTGGATGAGGCATAAGTCCAAAGATATTTTTTTCTTTGTTACAAATTCCTGCTATATTATCTATCGATCCATTTACGTTTATTAAATTTCCGTTCTCATCGCAGTATTTTAAAATAACTTGTTCGTTGTCGTATAGTCTTTTTAAGGTATCTTCATCGGTATAATAATTTCCCTCTCCGTGTGCTATGGGGATATTTACCACATCGTTATTAGCAAAATTTGATAGGAATTTATTGTTGTTTGAGATAACTTTTAGATGATGAAATTTACTTATAAAGCTCATATTTTCATTTCTTCTCATCGCGCCTTCTAAAAGTCTGGTCTCTAAAAGCATTTGAAAACCGTTGCATATACCTAAAACTAGTCCGCCTTTTTTAGCGTGAGCTACGACAGCACTCATCGCAGGACTAAATTTAGATATAGCTGCGGTTCTTAGATAATCTCCATAACTAAAACCGCCCGGTAAAACGATAAGATCTGCATTGATAGTAGTATCTTTATGCCATATTATTTGTGTTTGACAACCTAGTTTATCAAATGCGTATTTTGTATCTCTTTCGCAGTTCGTTCCTGGAAAATTTACGATAGCTACTTTCATTTTTAGCCTTTTATGATTTCGTAATCTTCTATGACCGTATTAGCTAATAGTTCTTCGCACATTGTTTTGATATCAGCATCACTGATGTCGTCTTTTAAATTTAGAACGATTTGTTTTCCGATTCTTACTTCATTTACGCCATCAAAACCGAGTGAGTTAAGAGCATGTTCTACAGCTTTTCCAGCAGGATCTAAAACTCCATTTTTTAAAAAGACGTTTATGATAACTTTCATAAAATAAAACCTTTCTTAAAATTTACTCAAGCGAGTCACAAGTCTGTTTATGCAAGTATGCGACGAAGAACTTCTTCATACGCGACTTTTACACTTCCTAGATCCTGTCTAAATCTATCTTTATCCATTTTTTCATTTGTTACAGCGTCCCAAAAACGACAACTATCAGGGCTTATTTCATCTGCAAGTAAGATATTTCCGTCTTTATCCACACCAAATTCAATCTTAAAATCGACTAATTTTAAACCTTTTTCTTTGAAAAATGGAAGCAGTATAGAGTTTATCTCTCTTCCTAAATGCTTCAATCTATCAAGATCATTTTCGCTTTTTACAAGATCCATGATAAGACAATGTTCGTCATTTACTAAAGGATCACCTAAAGCATCATCTTTATAATAAAACTCTACTAAAGTAAATGGCAAAATAGTTCCTTCTTTTATAGCAAGTCTTTTACTAAGACTACCGGTTGCTATGTTTCTTACTACAACTTCAAGTGGTATGATTTTGCATTTTTTTACGACTTGTTCTGTGTCGCTGATAGTTTCAACAAGTGCGGTTTGTATGCCTTTGCTTGTTAATAGTTTAAAAAGCGCAGTTGATATTTTGTTATTTAGTGCGCCTTTTCCGCTTTCGCTACCTTTTTTTTCTGCGTTAAATGCGGTTAGATCATCTTTAAACTCAGCTATCAACAAGTCATCATGTCCTACTACTGACCACATTTTTTTACCTTTACCCTCGTAAATCATCTCTGACTTTTGCATCATTTTCTCCTATTTGATGTTTTTTACTTTGATTGTATCGATTGCCGTTTTTAGTTGTATATCATCATAAATTTCTTTTTTTGTGATGATATTTTTATCGCTCTCATCTTTTTTATTACCTTTTTTTGGCTCAATCTTATCAAGCTCACTTTCTAAATGTTGCTTTAAGTCGCTTTCTTTGATATTAAATCCATTATCATCTTCAGTAGGCACTTTTCCAGGATATACTAAAACATCGGGTTTTACGCCAACTGCTTGGATAGTTCTGCTACTTGGAAGATAGTATCTAGCCACAGTTAGCCTTAAGGCTTCTTCATTGTCTATAGGCATGACTACTTGCACGCTTCCTTTTCCAAATGTATTTTCACCGACTACGACAGCGCGTTTTAGGTCTTGAAGAGCACCGCTTACTATCTCACTAGCACTTGCGCTACCGCCATTTACTAGTATGGCAAGTGGAGCTTTTGTGATCATTTGGTTAGGATTTGCTTCGTAAGCTTCATCTTCGCTTTTACTTCTTCCTTTTTGTGTGACTATAGTGCCTTTATCTATAAATAAATTTACAAGTCCTACTGCTTGATTTAGTAGTCCGCCTGGATTGTTTCTAAGATCTAAAACTATACCTTTGACGTTTGGATATTTTTTAATAAATTCTCTTGCTTTATCTGTAACGTGTTGATCAAACGTAGTAACTCTAAGATATAAGATATCTTCGTCTTTTATATGTTTTGCTACGACTGATTCTACTGTGATGATATCTCTTTGCATATTTATATCAAATGGTTTTTTCTCACCTTTTCTTACTATAGTTATCGTGATAGGAGTTTTTGGCTTACCACGCATTTTATTTACTGCTTCATCTATAGTTATGCCGATAGTTGAGTTTCCATCTATCCTTAGTATGACATCTCCTGCTTTTATACCCGCTTTATACGCTGGAGTATCATCTATAGGCGATATGACTGTAAGTGCGCCATCTTTCATACCTACAGTAATACCAAGTCCGCCAAATTCGCCACTTGTTTGAATCTGCATATCTTTAAACGCTTTTTGATCTAAAAAGCTTGAGTGTGCATCAAGATTTGACATTAGACCAGCTATAGTTTTATCTACTATCGCTGTGAAATTTAGATCATCAACGTAATATTTTTCTACTATTGCTATTGTTTTGGTAAGTTTTGCCAAAGCTTCTAATTTATTTGACTGCCCAGTATCTGTCCCAGCATTTAAATTTACTGCTGTAAAAAGTCCTACTGCAAGAGCCGTCCCAAATCCTAATGCTTGAAATAAATTTTTCTTTTCCAATTTTCTATCTCCAATTTTTAAAAAATCAATTTTATTTAAATTTGCCTAAATTTAAAGTAAAAACAAAGAAATATCTAAATGTCTATATTTTCTGATTTTGTTTTTCTTAATAAAATCAAAAAAGATACTAACAAAGTAGTAGTATTGCGCAACAAAAAACGAAGTTAAAATGATAAAACCGATGATTTTTTCCACAATTAATTTAAGAATAATTATCATTTTAAGTTATAATTTATTTGCTATTTATTATAATTGAAAATTAAAACTGAATTTTACCGAGGTAATTATTTGAATATTCATATGATAAAAATCACGTATAAAAATCGTAAATTACTATTTTTTAGATCACTTTTTATAAATTTATTTAATCCAAAATCTTCATCGTTAGAAGCCTGTAAATTTAAAATTTAAGGATAACGATGAATAAAGCAACTTTAGCTTTTGTTTTTGCTTCGAGTTGTGCTTTTTGCGATAGTGCGCAGCTTGAAGCTGTAAATATAATAGGCAGTAGTGAGCAATCCATAGCTAGTAACGGTGAGTTTTTAGGCTCTACTAGATACGATAAAGACGCGATCGATGCTTCTTTATCAAAAGATGGTACGATAAGTGATATCATAAAGAAAAATCCAAATGCAAGAGTGAGTCGTGGCGAGAGAACTAGCAAAAACGGTGGCGAGATCGCACCGCAAAATATATCTATAAACGGAGCTGAAGTTTATCAAAACAATTTCACGCTTGATGGTATAAATATCAACAATGACATAAATCCTTTGGGTGGAATTTTAAGCACTGGAAGTGCGGCAAATATAACTCCATTTTTAAGCAATCCTTCTTTGGGGCTTAGCGTAAATACAGATCTACTTGAAAATATAGAAGTTATAGATAGTTTTGTTTCCGCAAAATACGGCGGCTTTCAAGGCGGCGTGATAAACGCTAAGACAAGGGATCCAAAGCGTGAGTTTGGTGGAAAAATCTATTTTGGCTATACAAGTGATAAGCTTACAAAAGTCCATATAGATGATATAGAACAAGAGTCTTATGACTACGCTACTACTAGCTCATATCAGCCTGAATTTAAAAAATACAAAAGCGGAGTTACTTTAGAAGGATATGTTAGTGAAAATTTCGGATTAATGTTTGATTATAATAGACTTTATTCTACTATTTTGCAAAGAAAATATAGCCAGGATTACGATATAGACGTAAATAAAAAAGACGAAAAAAGAAATATGCATAGGATAAACGAAAATTATTTCTTAAAAGGCGTTTATACGAATGATCGCTTAAAACTCACGCCTAGCATACTTTACGCTCCATACAGCGCGACTTACTACAGCATAGGAGGCGAAAATGCTAAAGCTGAGGTTAAAGGCGGTGGAGTAAATTTAAACTTAGGCGTGGATTACGAGTTTAACAGTGCTTTATTTAAGCAAAATTTCGGACTAAATACTACTTCTATGGATAGACAAACAGATAGTGATAAAATGCTTGTTTGGTGGAAGTCTAAAACTATGCAAGGCTACACGCCAAGCAAGACTACTACGGTTTTAGATGGAGTGGGTGGAGATATAGAACAAAACCAAAAAAGTTTTTTATATAACTCTTCTATAGATTTTGAAGATGTAGATATCTTTGGAATTTCAAATCGCTTTTCTTTAGGTGCCCAGCTAGAAAAAATAAATGCGAAATACGACATCACGAAGCCTTATGTAAGTGCGAACAGTGCTATAAGATTAGGCGATGGGAAAACTTGCGCGGCAGGCGATATCTTTTGTCTAGAAGGAGACGTTGTCGCAAAAGGTAAAGAAACGTGGAAAGCCCAGTATTTTAACAAACATTATAAATATGATGGAAAGATAGAGTTTGATTACAATCAAGCTTCATTTTGGCTAGAAGATAGGATAAAAATATCAAATTTAACTTTAAAACCAGGAGTTAGACTAGATAAGAATGATTATATGGGGGGGGGTCTGAATATCGCGCCTAGATTTGTGGCAAATTTAGATGTTTTTGATGACAATAATACAAATATATTTGGCGGATTTAATAGATATTATGGAAGGAACATTTTAGCTTATAAGCTAAGAGAAGGAATGGCTAGTCTAATGAAAACTTATACTAGAGCTGATGAAAATAGTCCGTGGATACAAACAAAAACAGAGCCGAGCGCTTTTAAATTTAGCTCCCTAAATGTACCTTATGATGATGAAATCGGTATAGGAGCTACACAAAAGATAGGAAATTTAGAGCTTGGAGTTAAGTATCTAAGGCGCGAGGGAAAGGATCTCATCAGACGTTCAAGTGCAAAGAAAATGGGCTACAATCTTGGAGATAATACTACTTTGAAAGAAGATTATTCTGTCTATACAAATGAGGGAAAAAGTCTATCTCATATCTATACTTTGAGTTTAAATACTATCAGCGATATTGTTGTAGCAGGAGTTTCAAATGCATTTGGTCTTAGCTTTAACTATATAGATTCTAAAAGAAATTTTAATACTTATGAAGATGTATTTGATGAGTATCAAACTACCGCGACAAAAGTTATCTTTAATGGAAATTTGATAAATCAAAGCGAGTTGCCAAACAATACAAATAAAACCCCTTGGAATATCAATGCAAATTTAGTTACAAAGCTTCCGTATAAACTATCTTTGGGCAACTTTTTAAATATTCAAGGTGGATTTGATGGGATCATAAGTGACGCTAGTCAAACCATAGGCGGGAAGACTTATAGGGCTTATAAAAGTAAAAAAATCGGTCCTGCTTTTAGCTGGGATATGAGGCTTTCGTATGAAAAGAATTTAGTAAAAAACAGTGCATTTTTTGCGAATTTAGATATCTCAAATTTATTAAATAGAAAAAATATAGAAACTATCGATAGTGCTGGAGTTATGAGCTATGATACAGGAAGGCAAATTTGGTTGGAGGTAGGATATAAATGGTAAAAAATGTTATTGAATGTAAGAATTTGACGCAATTTTACGGCAAAAAGAAAATTTATGAAAATCTAAGTTTTAGCGTAGAAGAGGGTGAAGTCACAGCGCTTTTAGGTAAAAACGGAGTTGGTAAAAGTACTACTATAAATATTTTAATGGGAAACTTAAGACCGCTTAGAGGTGAATGCTTGATCTTTGGTCACCATAGCCACGCGCTGCCTGTGAGTGTTAGAAGCAAGATAGGTTTGCTTTATGAGGGATACGTGACTTATGACTATCTAATGATAAAAGATCTTTTAGAGTTATACTCTTGCCAGTATAAATCTAGGTTTAAGCGTGAGATATTTTTCGAACTTTTTAACAAGCTTGGAGTAAGTATAAAGCAAAAAATATCCACGCTCTCACTAGGTCAAAAGTCACAAGTCGTGCTTGGACTAATTCTAGCAAGTAGTCCTAAACTGCTTATTTTAGATGATTATTCTTTAGGGCTTGATACTGGCTATAGGAGGCTATTTTGTGAGTTTTTGCACGATTTTATAAGAAGTGGGCAAAGAAGTGTTTTGATGACAACGCATAACGTAAATGATTTGGAAAATTTGCTTGATAAAGTAGTGATCTTAAGAAAAGATAAGGAGCCTTTTGTAGGAAGTTTTGACAAATTTAGACAAGGTCTTAGGGGATTTTCTTTAGATAAAAGCAGAGATCTAAGCAATATAAAAGGTATAGAAAGCAAGACTGAACTTAACGGCGAAGTACAAATTTATGGCTTTTTAGATGAAACTTTTAGTGACACTAAAGAGCTAAGCTTGAGTTTTGAAGATGCATTTTTAGGATATGTAGGGAGATACTAATGATAAAAAAAGAGTTTTATAAATTTAAAGAAGCGTTTTTTGTTTTTGTTGTTTTGATAGCTGCGTTTTTGGGATATATCTTTTTTGAGTTAAGAAGTGCTGTTTTAGATGAGGGAAATTTGAAAGTAAATTTGATATTTTTACTTCAAAAAGGTTTTAGCTTTTATCATTTAGGCGATATAAATTTGCTTTTTAGCGTAGTAATTAGCTGCTTTGTTTTTGGACGCGAAAGACAAAATGAAAGGCTTAGACTTAGTCTATTTTTTCCAAACAAGATCTTTAAAAATATAGCTTATATCGTGCTTTATCCACTTATTTTTATTCTTGGTGTTTATGCGTGTGAGATTTTGATCTTAAATGTTTTTTTAAGTCATATCTACGTGAGCGAGATTTTGAGCGTGATAAACTTTTGGTTGTTGTTAAATTTCTTATTTGGGATAGTTTTTTATCTTTTAGCAGGAGCTATTATCATCACCCCTTTAAAGAAAAATGCTACGCTAAATTTAGGCGTATTTTTTGGGATTCTTTATCTGTATTTTGAACTAAATCCTGATATCTACGAGCTACAAAGCTTTCATTCAAATGAGCTTGGAATGGTATATTTTTTGATATTTTTTATGTATGCATTAGGTGCTTTAGTTTTATCGTTTGACGCATATAAAAAGGGGCTTTAATGAGATTTTTAAGGATTTTTCAGGCTTTTATAGTTGTTGTTTTACTTGCTTTGTTTTTGCCTAAATTTATCGATAGCATTTTTGCTAAGAGTGATGTAAAAGTAAATTTATATTACTCTGAAATACTTGATAAATTTATAATTCAATCCGGACAGAATTATCAAATTCTAGGAGATAAAAATATCACAAAAGATGAATTTATGGCGAATTTACCATTTAAGTTTTATTCTTATTTGCTTGCAAAAGGTATTTTTCCTGAGTGTTTTAGCGAGTTTGCAAACGAAGATAAAATAAGGGCAAACTCACTGAATTTTATGGTAAAACCAGATATTTATAATCAAAAACCGTTAGAAATTTGGACGATTTTTGAGTCAAATCCGCCTTATCTTAGGCTTAGTTATAATGACTATGCAATTAGAGCTAAAAAAGATAGTTTGGAGTTTGTAAATCTCTTTAGCCTAAAGATAGAAAAAGAGCTTAGTAGGGTCTATACAAATGCTCTTAAAAACAGTGGTTTTAGCTTTCCCATAAAACATTTTTTTACAAATCCAACGACAAAAAAACCGTTTGATGAAGGAGCGTTTATAGTTGATAGTTTAAATCAAATTTATCATCTCAAAATGATTGATTCTAAACCATCTGTTAAAAAGACAGATATCAAAGGCGACGATCTTGTAATAGTCAGTGAAAATACTAAAAAAGAGTTCTACGCAGCCATTCTTTCTAAAAATAGCGTAAAATTGATAAGTTATGATGACTATAAACTAATAGAGTTGCCAAGTGGCGACTATGATCCTAGTACCGATAAGTTTGCCTTATATATAACGCCTATTAGTAAAAGTGTAGTTATACATAAAAAAGATAAAATATTAGGATATAAGCTAAATGATGACTACGCCATAAACTCTGCATTCCATTACGATATACTTAGAGAAACGACTGCTAAAGATATAAAAGAGATGATTTTGCCGTTTGAGATAAGAAATTTAAGCTCATATCTTTATGGATTTAAATTTGAGGGTGTTTATGTAAAAGCATTAATTTTAAATTTGATTTTATGTTGTTTAAGTATGCTTTTATATGGAAAATCTGAGCTGATAAGGCATATTTTTGTTTTAATATTTGGTATTTACGGATTTATAGCCATGATATTTATGGCGCCGTAATTTTTTGTAACCTTGACAAAGATAGACTAAAGTTGTATAATACTCTTCATATAAAGTTTAAGGAGCAAAAATGGCAAATATATTTGAAGAATTAACCGATCAAACTAGAAGTTTAGTTGAAAATTCACTGAGCCTTGCTATAGGCAACAAAAACCCAGAAGCCTTGAGTTTGCACATGCTTTGGGCATTAGTCGCAGATAGTAGCTCTATACTAAATCAAATTTTTAATAAAACAAATGTAAGCAAAGATGCAGTTTTACTAGACATAAAAAGTCGCGCCTCTAAGCTTCTTACTAGCTCAAACGTTAGTAGAGAGAATATCAAAGTTTCAAGCGAACTTGTAAATAGCTTAGAAAATGCAAAAGCCGTTATGATAAGCTTAGGCGATAGTTATATCGCTGTTGATACTTGGATTTTAGGTAATCTTGACAAAGAGCCTTTGAAAGAAATTTTAAGTAAATATATAAATTTAATAGAGCTTAAAAAAGAGCTAGAAGCCATTCGCGGCGGTCGCACAGTAGATACTCAAACTAGCGATGAAACTCTTGATAGTCTTTCTAAATTTGGAGTAGATCTTACTAAAAAAGCAAGTGATGGAGAGCTTGATCCTGTTATCGGAAGAGATGAAGAGATAACTAGAATGATGCAAATTCTCATACGTAAAACTAAAAATAACCCTATCTTGCTAGGTGAGCCAGGAGTTGGAAAAACAGCTATAGTAGAGAGTTTAGCTCAACTTATAGTAAAAAAAGCAGTTCCTACTAGTCTTGTAAATAAACGCGTCATCGCTCTTGATATGAGTGCTCTTATCGCCGGAGCAAAATATCGTGGCGAGTTTGAAGATCGTCTTAAAGCAGTAGTAGAAGAGGTTAAAAAAGCGGGAAACATCATACTCTTTATAGACGAAATTCACACTATCGTAGGAGCCGGAGCTAGCGAGGGCAGTATGGATGCTGCAAATATACTAAAACCAGCTCTTGCTAGAGGCGAGCTTCACGCTGTTGGAGCTACTACTCTTAAAGAGTATCGCAAGTATTTTGAAAAAGACGCAGCCTTGCAGCGCCGTTTCCAGCCAGTAAATGTTGCTGAGCCTAGTGTAAATGAAGCTTTGCAAATTTTACGTGGTATCAAAGACAAGCTAGAAGTTCATCATAACGTAAATATCACAGATAGCGCTCTTGTGGCTGCTGCAAAACTAAGCGATAGATATATAAGCGGTAGATTTTTACCAGATAAAGCTATAGACTTGATCGATGAAGCCGCAGCTGAGCTTAAAATGCAGATCGAAAGCGAACCTTATGAGCTATCAAAGGCTAAAAGAGAGATCGAAACTCTAATAGTCGAAAAAGAAGCTTTAAAAATGGAAAATAGTGATAAAAATAGCGAACGTCTTAATGAGATAGAAAAAGAGGTTGCAAATTTAAATGAGAAAAAATCCGGATTAGAAGCTAAATTTAAAAATGAAAAAGCGGTATTTAACGGTATAAGCGAAGCTAAAAAACAGATAGAAAGTCTTAAAAATGAAGCTGAGCTTGCAAAAAGAAATAACGCTTATGAAAAAGCCGCAGAGATAGAGTACGGCAAGATCCCAGAGGCAAGTGCTAAGATAAAAGAGCTAGAAGCCAAATGGGAAGAGATGAAAAAAGACGGAGTTTTGCTTAAAAACGAAGTTGATGAGGATATGGTAGCGGGTATTCTTAGTAAATGGACTGGAATTTCAGTAAAGCGTATGCTAACTAGCGAAAAGGAGAAATTTTTACAAGTAGAAGAGTATCTTAGACGTAACGTAGTAGGACAAGACGCCGCACTTCACGCTCTTTCACGCGCCATAAAACGAAACAAAGCAGGGCTTAGCAGTCAAAATAGACCGATCGGTAGCTTTTTGTTTTTAGGGCCTACTGGAGTTGGTAAAACAGAGAGTGCAAAGGCGTTAGCTAGGTTTTTATTTGACGATGAAAAAGCACTTATTCGTTTTGATATGAGTGAATATATGGAAAAACACAGCGTCTCAAGACTGCTTGGTGCGCCTCCTGGATACGTTGGGTATGATGAGGGCGGACAATTAACCGAAGCAGTTCGTAGAAAACCTTATAGTGTGATACTTTTTGATGAGGTTGAAAAGGCTCATAAAGACGTATTTAATATACTACTTGGGATTTTAGATGATGGAAGGGCGACAGATAACAAAGGCGTTACTGTGGATTTTAAAAATACTATCATCATTTTAACTAGCAATATAGGCTCTTCTGCGATATCAAATTTAAGTGGAGACGAGAGAGAAAATGCGGTAAAAGATGCGTTAAAAGAGTATTTTAAACCTGAGTTTTTAAATAGATTAGATGATTGTGTAATCTTTAATCCTCTTGGCGCAAATGAGCTTAGTGGCATAGTTTCTATAATGTTTAAAGAGCTAGAAGCTACTCTTCAAAACAGAGGTATCAAGGCTGTTCTTGATGACAGCGCTAAAGAGTTTATAGCTAAAGCAGGATTTGATCCGGTGTATGGTGCGCGTCCTCTTAGAAGAGCTCTTTATGAGTTAGTCGAAGATAAACTTGCTGAGATGATACTAAAAGATGAGCTAAAAAGCGGTGATAGCATAAAAATATCTGCGATTAATGATGAAATAGTGGTAAATTTAGTCGGCTAGACTAGCATCGCTTTTTTATTTTTGTGGTTTTTGATATCAGGATTTCTAGTATCAAAACCACAAATATTATCCCATATGAAAGAGCTAAATTTAATTACGGGTGGAGCTTTAAATAGCATTTTTTGGCTCAGCTTTTATACTGGTATGAAGTGGCAATGAGCTTTTAAACGACGTTTATTCAAGTGATGATATGGCAAATACGAAAGTTACAAAAGATAGATAAATAGTTTGCATATTTAAATCGTGGTGTAGATAAGCGAATTTCAAAGCTAAAATGCGTTAAATAACGCAAATTTGCTAGAATTAAATAGCAAGCAAATACAAGAGCAAAGATTATCTTAATTTTACCAAAATTATAAATTTATTAAAGCCCCTTAAAAAGGGGCTTAAGCATATATATCAAGCTTTAAATATGTCCTGGAGTAATTTATCTCAATTTTATCAAAGCTACTTTGGCTAACTGGCTGGATGGACTTGGTAGTTTGAGTATCAGTAGAGCTGGTATCTGTGTTACTATTTGTAGCACTTATACTAAGCTCTTCTTTGGCATATTCTATACTTAAGAGATTTTTTTCTTCATCTTTTTGTTTAGCTATCTGCTTTTCTAGCTCTATTTGAGCGAAATTTAATGCAGGTTTGCCAAAATACTTAAGCTTCGTATCAACCATCACTCCGCAAACTTCTATAATAGCCATTTTTATCTACCAATTACAAATTCCAAAGCTCTTACAAGCTACTTGCTGATAAATATGCTGTTTTGGTGTTTGGCACGATTTGTAATGCCAAGATGGATAAGCTTTGCAACCTCGATAGAAATTTGCTCTATCTTCTATTTCATCTTGAGAAAATTCGTTTGAAAAAGCAACTATGGTGAAAAAACTTAAGAAAATAATTTTTCTCATATTAAATCCTCTATTTGTTGTTTAAGAGCCTATTTAAATGCCCTTAAACTCACATATCGGTAATGTTGCAAATAAATTTATTTTTTTAAATTTAAATAGCATTTTTTATTTTGAATGTGCAAATTTGTAACATTAAAAATCGATTATTAGCCACAAAAGCACTGATTAAATTTTCAAATTTATACACCCTTTTTTCTTATAAATTTATATAAAGGACAACCATAAACAGCCGTAAGCAAAGGCCATAGACCTATTAGCCACCACCAGCTTTGACATACAAATCCAAATATAAAAAATATAACCGCCGCTATAAATAATCGAATTGTCTTATCTAAATTTTTCATCTTTTTTTCCTTATACTAGTCCTCTAAGCATACCTTGCATTACCATTGGTTTAAATAAATTTAATTTTACAAACCAGTTAAGATAACTCTCCCTTGTAGCACTAAAGCAAGGCATAGAAGGCGTAGGCTTTCCGCTCCAGTTAAACTCTACCATTACAGCTTTTCCATATCTTGTCACAAAAGGGCAAGCTGTGTATCCATCATATTTTTCGCTTGGTTCTAGACCTTTTATTACATTTATCAAATTTGTTGCTAGTTTAGGATACATTTTTCTGATACTAGCTCCGGTTTTTCCGTTAGGAAAGCCACATATATCGCCGATAGCAAAGATATTTTTAAATTTCGTTGATTGTAGCGTCTCTTTATTTACACTTACCCAGTTTCCATCTGCATCACCATTTGTCACGCTAAGACCAGCTTCTTTATACATAAGTGCCGCCCTTTGTCTTGGGACAACATGAAGCCAGTCAAATTTTGCTTCTATTTGCTCTGTTGCTATTTTGTTTTGTCCATTTTCTCTGTATTTCATAGTATGTTCGAATATAGCTGTATTTCTTGCCTTATCTACTGCTATTATTTGATGATTTAGTTTGTAGTTTATATCTCTTTGCTCAAACATTTGCTCCATTACCTTAGCATAGATAGAAGATGAAAATGTTTTTGCCCCTCCGCTATATAGGCTTATAGATACCTTATCTCTATTATTTGCTAACCTTGCTCTATCTTCGCTCATCATCATCACTTTTTTATTCACACCGCTGCATTTCATAGGCGTTTTATTTTCACAAAATAGACCAATTCCACCTTTATTTGCTAATTTTTGCATAAGCTCATTTGTCTTTATAGAGCTATTTAGTAGATATACAGAGCTGATATTTGTATCATTTAGCACATCTTCATTTTTTAAGCCTTGTATCGTCTCAAAATCATACTCGACACCAGTAGCTAATACAAGATAATCATAAGTATAATCTGTTCCGTTTTGGAAACTTACGCTATTTGTGTTTGGCGATATAGAAACCACATTTTGCTTTATCCACTCTACGCCATCTGGGATATAATCTGACTTTTGAAATACCACATCATCAGCGGTATAAATCCCAGTTGCTATGAGAGTAAAACCAGGCTGATAATAAAACATTTCATCACTATCAGCCAAGGTTATCTTAGCATTTGGCAGCTCACTTCTTAGCCTTGCAGCTAAGGATATGCCAGCAAGTCCTGCTCCTATGATTAGAATTTTTGACTTTATGTCTTTGTTGTCAGCTATTTGCTGTGCGTTTAGAGATGTCGTAGCACTTAGAGCAACTGTAGTAGCCGCAAAAAGCTTTAGAGCATCTCTTCTATTTAAATCAGCCATTTTCAATCCTTTTTTGGTTTGGTTTTACAATGATAGCTGATTTAAATGTTTTTTTCAGTGACATTATCACTAAAAAATAGTGTTATTTGATTATTATTTGATTTCGTAGAAGTTTTATGCTTCCAGTTTTTTCCATCTCTTTTAGGATTCTAGATACAGCTTCTCTAGCACTTCCTAAATGCCTAGCTATCTCTTCGTGGGTTAGATTTAGTTCTTTATTTACTGCATTTTCTTGCAAAAAATCTTGAATTCGCTTAGATAATGGTAAAAAAAGTGCTTGTTGCATTACAAACACGCTATTTGCAAATCTTTTTGAGAGAAGCTCTAGCACATAGTTTGATAACTTTATATATTTTTGCTTGAGTTCAGAAAAGACTTTAGCTGGAATGACTAGTAGGCATAGTCCATCTTTTGCCTCTAGACTTATCTCAAATTGCAACGAGTCTGATATACAGCTTGAGCAAAGTATGCACTCATCATTTTGTTTTAGGTTAAAAATCGTTATCTCTTTAGCATTTTGTGAGAGTATAAAGGCCCTTAAGCTTCCGCTTTTTACGATGACAAAGCCATAGCATTTTTTCTTATTTTGATATATTACTTCATTTTTGTCAAAATTACTATAATAAGCGTTTTCTTCTATGAGTTTTATGTCTTCTTGGCTAATATCAAATGATTTAAATTTATCTCTAATCATCAATTTATCAGCATTATCTATCAAAATCCACCTGCTAAATTTGATATTCGTGTGATTTTATCACAGAAAAATTATGCAATTCTACTTATAATTGCCTAAAAAATATATTAAAGGCTGTATTTATGGATAGACGAAGTTTTTTTAAATTTAGTGCTGTTGCTGCTAGCTCTCCGCTTTTTGCAACTTCAAATTTGGAAGACAAAAAGATAATGAGCATCATCGACCTTGATCTTTGTGATGGCTGTAAAAATGAGCCTATACCGCTTTGCGTAAAAGCTTGTAGGGATAAAAATGAACCAAATTTTCCACGCCCACAAAATCCGATTATGCCATATTTTCCACAAACTAAATTTGAAGATTACCAAAATCAAAAGGATAATATCAATCGCTTAACGCCATATAACTGGACCTTTGTCGAGAGTGTCAAAGTAGGGCAAAAAGAGGTTTTTATCCCGCGTCGTTGTATGCACTGCGATAATCCACCTTGCCAAAAGCTCTGCCCTTTTGGTGTGATTAGCAAGAGTGATGAAGGTGCTGTAGATATAGATAAAAACTTCTGCTTTGGTGGGGCAAAGTGTCGTGATGCTTGTCCGTGGCAGATCCCACAAAGACAAGCTGGGGTTGGGATATATCTTAAAATCGCTCCAAAGCTAGCTGGTGGAGGTGTGATGTATAAATGCGATATGTGTGCTGATTTGCTTGCTAAAAATGAAAAGCCAAAATGCCAAATTTCTTGTCCGAAAAATGCCATTATTTTTGATAAAAAAGAGAGAATTTTAGAGCGTTTAAAAGATGAAAAAAGAGAAATTTATGGACTAAATGAAAATGGTGGGACAAGCACGGTTTATATCTCTAGTGTTAAATTTGAAGATATAGATATGGCAATTAGCCAAAAATACAAAGATAAACAAAATAAGGTTGGCACACCACATATGAGCCGTGTTGATAGCCCTTTAAAAGATTCTACCACACTTGCGACGGCTACTTTACTAGCGCCAATAGCAGGTCTCATCGGTGCTGGAATCGCTGCATATAAAGCTGGGAAAAAAGGATAAAAAATGAAAATCAAAAGACAAAATTTGCAAAACCGCATAATTCATTGGGGCGTGGCATTTAGTATATTTGGTTTGATTATGAGCGGATTATTTCAAATGCCTATCGCAAAGCGTTATAATATCAATAAAATTCCGCTTTTTGAGTGGAGTGGGGATTATTATTTTACTTTAAATTTACACTATATTTTTGCTTTTTTGCTTGTGTTTTTTGGGATATATCATATCATATTTCACACTATGAGAAGGGAATTTGATATATTTCCTAAAAAAGGAGATATGAAAAATAGCTATTTGGTTATAAAGGCTATGATTACAAAATCACACGAGCCACCATCTAGCAAATACCTGCCAGAGCAGCGTTTAGCCTATATAGCTATAGCTTTTACTATCTTAATGTTAGCAGTAACGGGTCTTATAAAAACATATAAAAATTTATTAGGATTTGACATATCAAATGAGCTGTATTTTTGGGCTGCACAGCTTCATAACCTTGGTATGGTTATGATAATACTGCTGATAATAGCTCATTTAATGGCCTTTATACCAAAGGCAAATAGAAAGCTTTTGCCATCTATGTTTAGCGGAAAAGTGGATGCAAAATACACTATCCAAAGACATAGCTTGTGGAAAGATGGAGTAGATGAAGCTAAAAAATTAAATTTGAAAGAGGAAAAAGATGGGTAGATTAGCAAATTTCCATATAATGTTTTTTGCTGTTATTATGGGGCTTGGCGGATTTGGAATGGCTTATAAAAAGCTAAATGAGATTATGAAATTTGATGATGTTGGTTTTGTAGTATTTAGGGTTTTTGTGAGTGCGATTTTTATATTGATAGTATTTTTTTACATATTAAAAATATTTACAAATTTAGATAAAGTCAAAGAAGAGCTCTCTCATCCTATAAAGATAAATTTCTTCGCCACAGTGCCTATTTCAATGCTTATTTTAGCGAGTTTATGGCAAGATGTTAAGTTTGTTTATGAGATTTTATTTTATATCGGAGTTGTTTTTCAGACATATTTTACATTTTATGTGATTTCATTTTGGATAAATAAAAATTTAGAGATAAAGCACTCAAACCCAGCGTGGTTTATCCCGATTGTTGGTAACTTAATAATCATCGTTGGTGCTAAAGAAATTGCTTCTTGGATGTGGTTTTATTTTAGTGTGGCAATGTTTTTTTGGGTTGTGTTGTTTTCGTTGGTATTTTATAGGATTTTATTTCATGATCAGCTTCCAAGTAAATTTATGCCAACGCTTTTTATTATGATAGCTCCTCCTGCTGTTGGATTTTTAGATTATATAAAGCTTACAAATAGCTTTGATTTAGTAGCTATTTTTCTTTTAAATTTGGCTATGTTTTTTACTTTTCTTGTGATTTTTATGTATAAAAATTTCTTTAATCTTAAATTTTTTATTTCGTGGTGGGCATTTACATTTCCAACAGCTGCTGTAAGTATAGCTTGTTTTAAAGCGTATGAGATAACAAATAGTATCTTCTTTTTAAATTTAGCAAATTTGATTTTTATTTTGCTTGTGGCTATGATAGTATTTATTAGCTATCACACTATTAAAAATATTGTAAATCAAAATATATGTATGCCAGAGTAGTATTTAAACAATTTCAAAGTAAATAAAAGATATAATTAGCTCCTTTTAATAAAAATTAATAAAGGTAAATTGTGTTTGAACTTATAGGCGAATCGCTGAAATCGGCTGTAAATAAACTTAAATTTGTTGATGATGAGAAGGCTTTGAAAAATGCGTTAGAGACGCTTAAAAAGTCGCTATTAAAAGCTGATGTTTATCATAAGGTTACTAAGGAGCTAGTATCTCTTGTAGAATCTGATATGAAAAAGGGTGCTATAGGTCAAAAACAATTTTTAGATAGTATAAAATCAAATTTAATTAATATTCTAACCGCTCCAAATGATGGAAATAAGAGCAGTGGCTTTGTCTTTGCCTCTAATCCTCCAACTATTGTATTAATGGCGGGTTTGCAAGGCGGCGGAAAAACTACAACTACTATTAAACTTGCAAATTATCTAAAATCAAGAAAAAAGCGTGTATTGGTCGCTGCTGCCGACTTACAGCGTCTAGCAGCGGTTGAGCAGCTTAGACAGCTTTGTAGTGCTAATGAGATTGAATTATTTAGCATAGATGGAGATAATAACCCAGTAAATGTAGCCAAAGAAGCACTCAAAAAAGCAAAAGATGGTCTTTATGATGTGCTTTTAGTCGATACTGCTGGGCGACTAGCGATTGATGAGGCTTTGATGAATGAGCTAAAAGAGATTAAATCAGCCTTAAATCCGCACGAAATATTCTATGTAGCTGATGCGATGAGTGGTCAAGATGGTGTTCGCACAGCAGCTAGTTTTAATGAAGCTCTTGGTATAACAGGGGTGATTTTAAGCAAATTTGATGCTGATACTAAAGGCGGAGTGGCGATAGGCATAGCTCATCAAGTTGGGATTCCACTTAGATTTGTAGGTGTTGGTGAGAAAGTGGCTGATCTTGAGAGTTTTATCCCTGATAGGATTGTAGGTAGAATTTTAGGCGAGGGCGACCTTGCTACCTTAGCTGAAAAAGCATCAACAATAATTGATGAAAAAGAGGCTAAAAAGCTAAACAAAAAGATCAAAAAAGGTGAATTTAACTTCAATGACTTTATCACTCAGCTTGAGAGTGTAAAAAAGCTTGGTAGTATGAAGAGTCTAATAGGCATGATACCAGGACTTGGAAATATGGCTAATCAATTAAAAGATATAGATTTGGATAATTCAGATCAGATCAAACATATCAAAGCTATGATAAACTCAATGACGCCAAAAGAGAGAGAGAATCCAGATCTTTTAAACAACGCTAGAAAACGCAGAATAGCAGCTGGTGCGGGACTAGATCAGATAAGTGTTAATAGATTTTTAAAGCAATTTAGTAGTGCAGCCAAACTTGCTAAGAAATTCTCTAATAAAGATAGTATGAAAGGTTTTGCATCTATGATGGCAAACGCAAATCGCCCTAGATAATTTAGGGCTTACTTATGGCTATAAATTTAGCTATAATTAAGCCTTAATCAAAAAATAATTAGGAGAAAATAATGGCAACAGTAGTTAGACTAACAAGAATGGGACGCAAAAAAAGACCATTTTATCGTATTGTGGTAACTGATAGTAGAAAAAGAAGAGATAGTGGCTGGATAGAGAGTATTGGATACTATAATCCTATGGTAGAACCAGAAGTAATTAAATTTGATGCCCAAAGACTTGCGTATTGGAAAAGCGTAGGTGCTAAACTTAGCGATAGAGTCGCTCAAATAACAAAATAATGGTTGAAGAATTTTTAAAAGAGTATGCAAAACTCATAGCAGATTGCCCTGAACTTATCAAAGTAGAAAGAGTTAGTTTGGGTGAAAATTTTGATGAAATTATTGTACATGCAAGCAAAGCTGATACCGGAAGGCTTATCGGTAAAGACGGCAAGATGATAAATGCTATTAAGACAGTAATTATTGGTTGCAAAGCGAAAGACCCAACCTCATATAGAATTACGGTAAAAGCTATTGAAGAGTGATTTTGTAGAGGTTTGCGTACTTGGAAAAACTGTTGGTTTAAAAGGAGCTGTGAAGCTCCATAACCGCAGCGACTTTCCAGAGCAATTTAAAAAAGATGCTAAATTTTATGATAAAAAAGGTAAAGAATTTATCATAAAAAGCTTTGATAAGACAAATTCTCTCGTGGTATTTCAAAATTATGAAGATATAGAACTAGCCAAAAGTTTGGTAAATACTGTTTTGTATAGGACTATAGAAGATACAAAGCGTTTTTGTAAATTAAAACAAGATGAGTTTTTTTACTTTGATATTATAGGTTGTTTTGTATATGAAGATGATACCTTACTCGGTGAAATTTTGGATATCATAGAAGTTGGTAGCGGATTTTTATTTAGTATCCAAACGGCTGCAAATCTTGTTTCTAAAGGTTTAAGTACTCAGTTTTATATACCGTATCTTGATAACTTTATAATAGATGTAAATATCGATTTAAAAAAGATACAAGTTAAAAATTCGATTCAGATTCTTTATAATTCATAAACTATGCGATTTAATTTCATTACTATTTTTCCGAATTTAGTAGAGCCTTATTTTAAGGATTCTATCCTTGGTAGAGCTGTAAATAATAGCATTGTAAAACTTAAATTTATAAATCCGCGTGATTTTAGTAATGATAAACACTTAAAAGTCGATGACTATATGATAGGTGGTGGGGCTGGACTTCTTATGAAACCAGAGCCATTATTTGAAGCTATAAACTCTTTACAAGATACACATATCATTTATCTTACGCCATCAGGTAAAAAATTTACTCAAAATGATGCAAAAAGACTATCCAAACTTAGCGATATTACTTTTATCTGCGGAAGATATGAGGGGATAGATGAGAGGATCATAGAAGAAAAAGTAAATGAGGTTTTTTGTATAGGGGATTTTATACTTACTGGTGGAGAGCTTGGAGCACTTTGTATGTGTGATGCTATAGCAAGAAATTTAAATGGTGTTTTAGGCAACCCAGATTCTTTAGAAGTTGAAAGTTTCGAAGAGGGAATTCTAGAAGCTCCAAGTTTTACGAAACCATTTGTTTATCAAGGCTTGAGTGCTACTTCAGCTTTTTTAAAGGGTAATCATGATAAAATCAGCGTTTTGAAAAACAATATGGCGTTGTGTAAAACTAGGTTCTTCCGCCCTGATTTATATCAAAAAATTAAATCGCCAAAAAAACAGAAGGAAAAAAGATGAGAAACAAATATATAGAAGCATTTGAAAGTGCTCAAATTTCAAATAAGTCTGTGCCTGATTTTCGTGCTGGCGATACTTTAAGAATTGCTATTCGCATCAAAGAAGGCGATAAATCTAGAATCCAAAATTTTGAGGGCATATGTATAGCTAGACGCGGTAGCGGTGTCGGCGAGACATTTATCATTAGAAAAATAGGTGCAAATAGCGTAGGTGTAGAAAGAATCTTCCCTATTTTTAGTGAAAGCCTAGAAAGCATTACAGTTCTTAGAAAAGGACGCGTAAGAAGATCTAAGCTATTTTATCTTAGAGATAGACGCGGTAAAGCTGCTAGAATCAAAGAACTTAAAAAATAATTATCTAAGTCGCTTTGCACTTTGCAATTGCGACTTTCTCTCAATCTTTTCTTAATCAAAATCAATTTATTTCATATCATTTTTTAATATAATCTTTTTAAATAAAAAAGGATCTATATGGAAAAAATTATTTTTAAAACATCTTTGTTTGAAGGTGTTAAGGCTATTAAGCTAGTAGAATCTGAGTTTTCAAAAGAGATTAGGATAAGTATGGCAAAAAATTCTTTTATGGATAAGCATAAAGCGCCAGCTCCTATAATCATACAAGTTTTAAAAGGCTCTATAATATTTAAAAGCGACAATCAAGAAGTAAGACTAGATGAGTTTGACTTGATAACATTAAAAGCGGGTGTAGAACATTCTCTTTTAGCTTTGGAAGATTCTATCATCAGACTTAGTCTTTCAAAAATAGATAATGAAAGCCGCGTATTTAAGGTTGTGGGCTAAATCAAAAGATTAGTCCACCTTCTTGCATATCTATAGCGTTTATTTGTTGTTTTGGAAGTGGCGAAGTATCTGTATATATGGCGTCATTTCCTTCATAAATCTTATGATAAACCTCTTTTGGGGTATCAAATTTACGTTTTGTATCTGGGAATTCTTTTATATAGTTTTGTATAAATTCTCTAAATACTGGCGCTGCAGTTCTACCTCCGCCTTCTATCTTTCTCATAGGCATATTATTATCGTTTCCATACCAGATTATAGCTTGTACTTCAGGCGTAAATCCACAAAACCATGCATCAATATTGTTATTTGTAGTGCCTGTTTTTCCTGCGATTTCTATACCTGCGACCTTTGCACCTCGTCCAGTTCCTTCTTCTACTACTGTTTTTAGCATATCTATCATCAAATATGCTTGTTCTGGTTTTATCATCACGGTTTGTTCTGAGCTAAATTCAGTGATGACTTCATCTTTTTGTATGGATTTTATCAAATTTGATTTGCTAGTAGTACCAAGTCCGGCAAACATAGAGTAATGTTGGCTAAACTCTATAAGACTTATCCCAAAGCTTCCAAGTGCGATAGATAGGTTTTGTGGGATATTTTTAAAGCCAAAATTTGAAAGCTTTTGAGATACTATATCTAGCCCTATTGAGTTTAGCAAATTTATTGTTGCTAGGTTTCTAGATTGTCTGAGTGCGTCTTTTAGGGTTATGTATCCTTCAAAATTTCCGCCGTAATTTTTAGGTTTCCAGTCTCTGTCTTCTTCACTTCTTCCGACATTTTCAAATACACGAGATATATCTGCGACCTTACTCATAGGAGAATATCCAAGATCAAGTGCGATTTGATATATAAATGGTTTAAAGCTAGAACCGGGTTGGCGTTCGCTTTGTGTTGCTCGGTTAAAGTTACTTTTAGCATAATCGACACCGCCGACTAACGCTAAAATCTCTCCATTTGTCGGATTTGTTACTATAATGGCTCCATTTAGATAAGCTTCATCAGCATTTTTATCTCTTTTTAATATCTCTGTATATCCAAATTTAAGTGCATTTTGGGCGATATTTTGGATTTTTAAATCCGCCGTTAAAGTGACTTTATATCCGCCATACTTAATATCTGGATAATGTTTTATAGCCTCTTTTATAGCTTCATCTACCAAATATGGCGCTCTATTTTGAGTCAATGTCTCATCAAATACAATAGGGGTTTCTTTTAAAGAGGCTTCATATTCATCTTGTGTTATCCATCCAAGGTTAAATAGCCTTGATATAACACCGTTCGCACGTGATATTGATAGATCCATATGTCTAGTAGGATCGTAGTTGCTAGGTGCTTTTGGAAGACCTACAAGTATAGCTATCTCTTTTAAGCTTAGTTCGTTTAGATTTTTTTTGAAGTATCCTAGTGCTGCTGTTTTAATTCCGTAATATCCATGTCCAAAATATACTTGATTTAGATATCTTTCGATGATTTGCTCTTTTGTTAGTTCATCTTCGATCTTTATAGCGAGTATTATTTCTCTAAGTTTTCTAGTAAATTTTTTATCTCTTGTTAAAACCATATTTTTTATGAGTTGTTGGGTGAGGGTAGATGCTCCTTCTACAAGAGCCATAGCTTTGATATCTTTTATGGCTGCTCTAAAAATGGCTTCAACGTTTATACCGCCGTGTTCAAAAAAACTAGTATCTTCTATGGCTACGAGTGATTCTATGACTCTTTGTGGGATTTCGTCATACTGCGCGTAATGTCTATTTTCTTCGTCAAATATGTTTGCTACTAGATTGCCATTTCTATCAAAAATTTGAGTAGTTAGCTTTGGTTTGTAATTAATTATAGTTGATATATCTACTCTGATTTGTGAATAAAAATACATAAATCCGACTAGTAAGCAGATCGCTATTATGGTAAAAAAGCTAAAAATATGTTTCATAAAAATGCCTTTAAAATCTCTGCATTAAGCCCCATGGCGGTGGATTTATTGCCATTAGTTTGCAAAATATATTTTTTATTAAATCCTTCGCACATCATCGCTCCTGCTTTATCTTTCCAAAGACCGCTTTTTACGTACTTTTTCAAATCATCTTTTTGAAAAATATCAAATTTAAAAGTAGTAACGCTAAGAGAGTCAATATCAAATTTAGTAGAGACAAATTTCATAGCCGTATATACGCTCACAATAGATCCGCTTTGCAAATCAAGCATTTGCCACGCTTCATCTTCATCTTTTGCCTTGCCTAAAATTTGACCTTTACAAATAACGCTGCTGTCGGCAAATAAAACATTATCGTATTGTTTTTTAAATTTGGAAAAGAATTGTTTTGATTTTTGGATAACGACATTCATAGAATATGAATTGGGCGATGTCTTTTGAGTGATAGTTTCGTCATAATCCATGCTTATTTGAATAAATGGTATATTAAAATCACGTAAAATTTGAGCTCTACTCTTAGAGCTAGAAGCAAGAACTATCATTGAAATCCTCTAAATGCAACCCCAAGGTATATACTGATAAATGATAATACGATATTTAGCGGTGTGAAATAATATATTATCAAAACGAAATTCTCATGAACACTTAAAAGATCGCCACTAGAAAATGCCTTTTTAGCCTTGCCAAATTTATACCACATATAGGCTATATTTAGTAAAATAAATGCAAGAAGCGCCCATTTTGTAAGTATAATGGCTTCAACCATAGGGTCTGATATCCTGATCTTGCCAGTAAATGCGGCAAATACCCCACTTATACAGAGTATAAGTATAGTGGCTAGTTCTAATTTTACAAAATATCCAAATTCTTTTAGTATGGTTTTATATAAATTTGGATTTTGTTCAATATTTTTAAAAAAATATTTTGCAAAAATCACTATACTAAGCTGAACTGCTATAAATAGCGCCGAACTACTTATATGGATAAACGGCGCTATTTGATCTAGTCTTGCAAATGCTGTGTTCAAAGGTTTTCACTTATAAATTTAGTAGCAGCATTTAGAGCTTCGTCTATTTTGCTCTCATCTTTACCTCCAGCAGTGGCAAAATCATCTCTACCACCGCCACCGCCACCAACTATAGGGGCTATGGCTTTTACTAGCTCACCAGCTTTGATATTGCAATTTTTAGATCCAGCGCCTAGGCTGACTTTGCCATCTTTTTTACTAGCTAAAAATACCACTACTTTATCAAATTTATTTTTTAGTTCGTCTATTTTGCTTTTTATATCTCCATCAAATTTAGATACTACGACTTTTGTGCCGTTTATATCTTTTATGTCTAAATCTTTTGTGTTTGAAGCGTTTTTTAGATCGTTTTGAAGAGTTTTTATCTCATCTTTTAGCTTTTTTATAGCAAGTAATGGATCTGCACCTTTTAAGCTATCTTTTATATCGTTTATCTCTTTTCTAAACTCTTTTGATAGCTCAAGCGCCGCTTTAGAGCAAACCGCTTCTATACGCCTTACTCCAGCGCTTACTCCACTTTCACGGACGATAAAAAAACTTCCTATTTCATTTAAATTTTCTACATGAGTGCCACCGCAAAGCTCTTTTGATGGACCAAGTGTTAAGACTCTGACTTTGTCTGCGTATTTTTCGCCAAACAGAGCTATAGCTCCGCTTTTTTTAGCTTCTTCTATATCCATTATTTCTGTTTTTGCTTTAGCTCCTTTTAAGATCGCTTCATTTACAAAATTCTCAATTTTTTCTAATTCATCTTTTGAGAGTGGCTTTGGATGAGTAAAGTCAAATCTAAGCTTATTAGCTTCTACGCTACTTCCAGCTTGAGCTATATGTGGCCCAAGAATGCTTCTAAGCGCTGCGTGGAGCAAATGAGTGGCTGAGTGGTGACGGCGAATTTCTAGCCTATTAAGGCTAACTTCACAAGGCAAGATATCGCCTATTTTTATGCTATTTTTTGCCTCTATGGTGCTTAAATTTAATCCAAAATATTTTTTGGTATCAAGGACTTGATTTCCACCTAAAAGCCCAGTATCACCGCACTGACCGCCACTTTGAGCATAAAATGGAGTAGAATCAAGCATAACATATCCAATTTCGCCGTTTTTTAGCTCATCTACCATTTTAAACTCACTATTTAAAAGCGCTAAAACCTTGCTACTACTTTTTAGATTTTCATATCCGATAAATTTATTCTCGCCAAATTTCTCAAGTAAAGCTTTAAAATCCCCACTCTCTTTAGCAGTATCTCCGCTTCCTTTCCAGCTAGCTTTTGCCCTTGCTTTTTGTTCGCTCATCAATTTATTAAATTTAGTCTCATCTACGCTAAGCCCTTTTTCTCTTAGCATATCAGCTGTTAGATCAAGTGGAAATCCGTAAGTATCATATAATTTAAATGCTACTTCGCCGCTAAACACTTTGCTAGTTGTCTTTGCTAGCTCCTCGTTAAATAAATCAAGTCCAGCTGAAATAGTGGCTAAAAATCTCTCTTCTTCGAGTTTTATGAGCTCTTTGACATACTCTTTTTTCTCTTTTAAATACTCATAATGTTCGCCCATTAGCTCTACTACTTTATCTACTAATCTATACATAAATGGCTCTTTTATCCCAAGTAAGTATCCGTGGCGAACGGCTCTTCTTAATATTCTTCTTAGGACATATCCGCGTCCTTCTTTGTCAAAATTTACCCCTTGAGCTAGTAAAAATGTAGTTGATCGAATATGATCGCTTATAACTCTAAAACTAGCCCCACTCTCATACTCATATTTTAAATTTGAAATTCTTGCTACTTCATTAATCAAAGGCATAAAAAGTGAGCTGTCATAGTTGCTAAATTTACCCTCTTTTATAGCAGTTACTCTCTCTAGCCCCATTCCAGTATCGATTGAAGGCTTTGGAAGTGGAGTCATACTTCCATCACTACTTCTTTCAAACTGCATAAATACAAGGTTCCAAATTTCTAAAAATCTATCTCCATCGCCACCCATACAATCTTCATCGCTATTAAAATGCTCACTTCCTTGATCGTAAAATATCTCGCTACAAGGGCCACAAGGTCCAGTATCGCCCATAGCCCAGAAGTTATCTTTATCTCCAAATTTATAAATTCTATCTTTTTCTATATGCTTTTGCCAAATTTCATATGCTTCTTCATCATTTTCATGGACGGTTACATATAATCTATCTTTTGGCAGTTTTAAAATTTCAGTTACAAACTCCCACGCGTAAGCTATGGCCTCTTTTTTAAAATACTCGCCAAAGCTGAAATTTCCTAGCATCTCAAAAAATGTATGATGCCTAGCAGTGTAGCCGACATTATCTAAGTCATTGTGTTTGCCACCGGCTCTAATGCAGGTTTGACAGCTAGTGCGAATCGGTGGAGTAGGGCGAGGCACATCGCCTGTAAAAATGCTTTTAAAAGGCACCATTCCAGCATTTGTAAATAGCAGCGTAGCATCATCAGGGACTAGCGGTGCTGATGGTATTATCTCATGACCTTTGCTTTTAAAAAAATCCAAATACTCTTTTCTAATATCCATAATTAATTTCCTAAATTCAAAAATAGTTTTAATTTTAGCACAAATAAGTTAAAAACAAAATTTAAGCGATTATTGCGATATATTGATATTTATATGATAAAATCAAAATAAAAAAGGATTTATATGAAAAAAGCAGTTATTTTGCTAAATATGGGCGGAGCAGACGATCTATCTCAAGTTGAGATATTTTTAAAAAATATGTTTAACGATCCATATATTTTGACTATAAAAAATTCAAAAATAAGAAGTATTTTGGCGTGGTTTATTACAAAGATGAGATTAAAAAGCGCTACTAGCAACTATGTGATGCTTGGTGGAAAATCCCCTATAGGCGATATAACTAGATCATTAGTTGGCAAATTAAATCAAAAAATTAAAGGTGGCGAGATCAAATTTGATTATGCTATGAATTATACCCCACCTTTTGCAAATGATACGCTCAAAAAATATATAAATTTTGATGAAATAGTACTATTTCCGCTGTATCCTCAGCACTCTTCTACGACGATCACTTCAAGTCTTGACGTGGCTAAAAAAGCTATAAGCGATCTTGGCATAAAGGCTAATATCAAAATAGTTGATTATTTTTACAAAGATGAAAATTATAATGACATCATAGTAAATAATATTAAAAATAAGATTTTAAATTTAGATACTAAAGATATTGATTTGATATTTTCATCTCACTCTTTGCCTAAAAAAATCATAGATAGCGGAGATTTATACGAAAAGCATACAAAAGAACATGTTCAAATTTTAGCAGATATGTTAAACAAAGTCGGAATTAAATTTAAAAGCATATCTTTAGCATATCAATCAAGACTTGGACCAGTAGAGTGGCTAGGTCCAAATTTAAATGAAGTTTTGCCTAAACTTGATAGTAAAAAAGCACTTATTTATCCGATCAGTTTTTGTATAGATAACTCAGAGACCGATTTTGAGCTTAGTATTGAGTATAGACATGTGGCAGATAAAAATAGATTTGAGTATTACGAAGTGGTAAAAGCACCAAATGATAGCGATGAATTTGTAAATTTTATAGCCAAAAAAGTTAGTCTAATATAATCCTAGTATCTGGCTCGTCTTCTTTTTGGGATTTTTTGATAGTAGGCGTAGGAAACAGATATCCATTTTCTATCATTAGCTCTACTGTGTTTTTAAATATAGGTAATGCACTCCATGAAGCAAAATAATACGGATAGGGCTTCATAGGCTCTCTTACTAAAACGCCTATAGTATAGCTGTTTCCTTTAGAGTCATTTACAAAACCAAAAAAGCTTGCGTTGTATCTTTTGTCACTATACCCACCGACTGTAGCTATGTGAGCAGTTCCTGTTTTTCCGCCTATACTAAGTCCGTCTATCCTAGCTTTTCTAGCTGTTCCTTTGTCGCTTTCGACTACTTTGATAAGGATTCTTTTCATAGTTTTTGCGACTTCTATAGGAAGAACTGTTTTTATCTCTTGTTCTTCTATCTTATATGCTTTAGCGTATTTTTCTAAATGGCTTGCGATCCTTGGAGTTATCATAACGCCGTTATTATTTATGGTGTTGTACGCATTTAAAAGCTGCATAAATGTCGCTTGCAGACCATATCCATAACTTAAAGTAGCACGGTAAGTTTTGTTTCTTAGCTCAGTTATAGATGGTAAAAGTCCGACTTGCTCATAGCTTAAGTCTATGCCTGTTTTTTTTGAAAATCCAAAGTCTAAAAGACCATTGTAAAGATCCACTGCACTAAGGCGCTCTACTATTTGTATCATTCCTATATTTGATGATTCTACGATGATATCTTCAGCACTTAAAAATGCGTTTTTGTGGCTATCTGTTATTATCCTTTGACCTAGTTTATATTTACCTTCATAAGTGTTTATGATCTCCAAAGGATTTACTTTATTTTCTTTTAGTAATAAAGAAAATATAAAAGGCTTCATGACAGATCCGACTTCATAAGCATACTCGCTAGATGATGAATTTAGCGCTTCATAATCATTTCTGGTTATATTTGAAGGGTTGTATCTTTCAGTTGATGCTAGTGATAGAATTTTACCAGTTTTACTATCCATAATACCTACTATAACTTCTTTTGCTAAGAGATCGTTTGCTCTTTCATTTATCATTTTTTCGATGATTTTTTGAAGTTTAAGAGATATATTTAAAACTACATTATAGCCATCGATTCTCTTAGATAGATCAGCGTCACCTGATAAAATTATAGTATTTGCAAGATCTCTTGGACCTTTTATAAGAGCGTCTTGAGTAGAAGATAATAAATTTTCATATACTTTTTCTATACCTTTTACGCCCTCTACTTTTGTTATCCCGTCTTTTTCTACTTTTTTTATATATCCAATAGATGGCGTAAAGGTATCTTCTGCCATATAAATTCTCTTTTCGCCACTTTCTACTATACTCATACCCTGAGTCGTTACAATCCCTGTTTTTGGATCTTCATAAGGTATGAAAACTTTTTTTCTATATAATTTTCTAGATAGCTCTTTAAGATACGCCGCGCCTTTGGCATCTATCTCATAAGACAAAGTTACTGTGCCTTTTTTGTTTAAAATTTTTCTTATTTTTTTTGGATCATCGCCACTATAAAGAGTGTAAAGTTTTATAAAAAGCTCTTTTTTGTTTGGATCTATGTTCCTAGTATCTAGCATAGCTTTATATAGTTTTTGGCTACTTGCTATGTTAAATCCGTCTTGCGTGATGATAGAGCCCCTTAAAGCACTGTCAAAATCACTGCTTTGGAGTTTTGGTAGATGACGATCAAATAAGGCTCTATAAAATATAACTATGAGAAATAGGGTTATTCCAAAAATAATAAAACCAAAAAGTACATATACTTTTCCTTGGCTGTGGTGTTCATTCATTATTATAGTTGAGTTCTTGAAATTTCTTTATATGCACTTATGGCTTTATTGCGAATTTCTAGCATAAGTTTCATGCTAGTTTCAGCTTTTCCTATGGCGATCGCTGCTTGGTGCAAGTCTTTGACTTCGCCTGTTGCTAGCTCAGCTACTGCTTTATCGGCTTTTACTTGAGTATCGTTTAGATCACTTAGAGCCTTATTTAACATATCAGAAAATCCGCTTTTAGAACCATTTTGTTCTGTTTTTTTAGCTTGACTCTGTTCGTTTAAATTTGATATTTCAGAAATATTCATAATCATCTACCTTTTTATTTTAACATATCTATAGCACTATTTGCGATAGTTTTTGCGCTTTGAAATGCAGACACGTTTGCTTGATAAGCTCTTGTTGCTTCTATTAAATCGGCCATCTCAATAACTGGATTAATATTTGGAAGCATTATATATCCTTTTGCATCAGCGTCTGGATGGTTTGGATCAAATTTGAGTTTGAAATCCTTATCATCGCGTACGACTTTATCTACTATAACGCTCATCAAAGCTGGTTTTGGAAAATCAGGAGCGTCTGGATCGTCCAAAGGATTTTCATTCTTCAAAAAGTCATTTTTAGAATTTATAGTGCTATTTAGTTGTTTATCAAAATCAATAGCTTTAAAAATAACTTCTCTTCTTCGATACGGACCGCCCTCGGCAGTTCTAGTTGTGTTAGCGTTTGCGATGTTTGAGCTTATAACATTCATACGAAAACGTTGAGCGCTAAGTCCATAACCGCTTATGTCAAAATCACTTAAGTATGCCATCATCTATCCTTAAATTTTACTACTTGAATCTATTACGCTCTTAAATATCTCGCCTTGTTTTTTACTAGCGTAGTCTATGGCTTGAACCATTATAGCGTTTTTACTAAGCTCTGTTGTTTCTACGTCCAAATCTACGGTGTTTGCATCATTTCTTGCTGTGTGGCCATCTCTTAGATAGATAGTTGGTAGATTACTAGCAGGAAAGTCGATGTTTCCAAAATGCCTTGGATCTGTAGTCGCCATCTTAAATACGCCATAATCCCCATTTTTTCCATAGATCTCATTTTTTTTGGCTATAAGAGCTGACTCAAAATCAACGTCTTTTGATTTATAATATGGAGTGTCTATATTTGCTATATTGCTTGAAATGATTTGCTGACGTAAAACTCTGCCTTCAAGAGCAGCTGCTACTAAAGGTCTTGATTTGCTTGTTTGAAAGCCTGCAAACATCTTTTCTCCTTATAAATTTATAATTAAAAATAAGCAAATTTTGTTCCTAAATCTATGAAACCAACTCACTAAATTTATAAAATCCACAAAATTTATCTTTTTTCATGTCTAAAATATTTAAAAATTCATCTCTATTTAAATTTAATGCACCCATAAATTTAAGATGAGGATTCATAACTTGAGCATCAATGATAAAATCAAATTTATCCAAAGCTTTACAAAGAGCTATCAGAGCCACTTTTGATGCGTTTGCTTTTATGCTTATCATACTTTCCCCGCAAAAGATCTTACCTAAAATGAGACCATAAAGCCCACCGACAAGTTCGTCATTTTCATAAACTTCTACACTATGAGCAAAGCCTAAATTATGTAAATTTGTATAAGCAGCGATGATTTTGTCGCTTATCCAAGTAGGCTCGTTTCTTGCATTTTTACAAAGATTTATAAGCCCTGTAAAATCGCTGTCAAATTTAACTTTATATCTTTTAAAAAATGGTTTTATGCTTTTTTGAACTCTCACATCTTTTGGGTATAAAACAGCTCTAGGATCAGGCGACCACCAAAGTATCTCTTGGCCATCCATAAACCACGGAAAAATACCTTTTTTATAAGCCTCAAGCAGAGCTTGGCTACTAAGATCGCCACCATAGGCGATAGGAGAGTGTTTTGGTGCATTTTTTGGGTCTGGAAAGTTATACATCATTTTTTAAATTTAAAAAGTTCTTTGAAGTCGAAAAATACTGTTATACCGCCGTTTATGCAAGGCATAAGTTCGCATTCTGGATAATAAAACGTTATACCGAGCGGACTTATACTGAAATTTTCGTTAAATGTTATGTTGTTAAAATCAAAAAATTCATCTTTTGCTTCTGAGTCGTTTTGTACTGCGGCATCTGCTTTAAATTTGCTTAGAATTTTGCTTTTTAGTAAATTTATAGCTTCGCTTGAGTTTAAATCATAAACGCTTTTTATATCAAAATCACTCAGATCTTTGTTTAAAATAACTCTATTTTTAGTCTGAAAAGTAGGATGAACTCCGTTAAAATTTGATATAAAAGTTTGATAGTTTGTCACATTTTCGTCTATATAATTTATATAGCTTATAGACAAATAGTTTGAGTAAGGCTCATAAACCATAGTTTGGTTTTCATCAAATTCGCTTTTTATGAAGCATGTATTTTCATCATAGTAACTCAATACTTTGATCTTTTGTTTCTTGATGATCGGTAGGATTATCTTTTTAACTAGCATTTTTATCGTTACGTTTTCATCATTATACGAAACCTTTGCTATAGGAGAAAATACGATTTGGCTTTGTTCTTTTTTGCCTTCATATCTTTTATCTCCTACATAAAATATGAAATTATTTAGATCTATAGTCTCATCGCTATTTTCGTCGCCGCAATTTTTTATGATATTGTTATCTTTAAAATCATGGATATAGACCTTATAACTCTTATTTGCCGCATATATAAACTCGCCACTAAAACTCTGCGCATAAATCAGACCAAAACAAACAAATAGTATGGCTAGGATTTTCATGGTCTGCCCTTGAAATCAAATTTAAACTCTTTATCAAAGTCTATAGTTACTTTTTTGCTAGTCTTAAGCTTACCAAAAAGTAGCTCTTTTGCTAAAGTATTTATTATATTATCTTTGATAGCCCTTTTTAAATTTCTAGCACCAAACTCAGGATTATAGCCAATTCTTATGAGCTCTGTTATTGCTTTGCTGCTAAGTTTTATGCTTATTTTTGCCTCTTCGCTGGTCTTGCTAATAATTTTCGTGATTATTTTTTCAAGTATATCTTTGTTTAGAGGGTTAAAATATACGATTTTGTCTATGCGGTTTCTAAACTCTGATGCGAAGAAGTTGTTTATAGCGCGTCCTGTTTTGCTCTCTTCGTCTTTTTTAAAGCCCATAATAGGAGCCTCTTTTGTGCCTAAATTTGACGTCATTATAATGATTGTATTTTTAAAGTCGCTTCTGTTTCCTGCCCCGTCAGTTAGACTAGCGTTGTCAAAAATTTGTAAAAATATATTTAAAAGCTCGTCGTTTGCTTTTTCTATCTCATCAAATAAAATAACGCTGTAAGGATGCTTTTTTACCATATTTGTCAAAAGTCCGCCATTTTCAAATCCGACATATCCAGGAGGTGAGCCGATCAGCCTTGAGACTGCGTGTTTTTCCATATATTCGCTCATATCGTAGCGTTCAAAATGCACGTTTAAAGCATTTGCTAGCTCGCGTGCTAGCTCACTTTTTCCTACGCCACTACTTCCGGTAAATAAAAATACGCCAATAGGTCTATTTTTTTCATTTAATCCAGCATATGAGCAAAGTAGAGCGTCATTTATGCAATATATGGCTTCATCTTGACCGTAAATTTTTGAAGTTAGATTATTTTTTAAATTTTTTAATAATTTTGTTCTATCATCAGTGTTGTTTAAATTTGATATATTTGCTATTTTTGAAACTATTTCTAGTATTAGCTTTTTGCTTATCTGCTTTTTGTGTTCTATAGAGGCTTTTGCTCCTGCTTCATCTATGATATCTATGGCACTATCAGGTAGAAATTTATCGCTCAAATACCTTTTTGCAAGACTGATGCTAAGTTTTAAAATCTCGTCGTTATAAGTAACGTTATGGAATTTTTCATAGGTTGATTTTAGTCCTTTTAGTATCAAAAAACACTCATCTTCACTAGGTTCGCTTACGTCTATCTTTGCAAATCTTCTAAGCAGGGCTCTGTCTTTGTTGAAGTTTCTAAACTCGCTATATGTAGTCGCCCCTATGCATCTTATGGTACCATTTGCAAGGTATGGTTTTAGCACGCTTGCTATATCTACTGCACTTTCGCCACCATTTTGATTTAGTATTGTGTGGATTTCATCGATAAAAAGTATGTTGTTTGGGTTGGATTTTAGTTTATCGATAAGGAATTTTAATCTCTCTTCAAGCTCGCCCCTGTATTTTGCTCCTGCTAAAAGCGAAACAAGATCAAATGAGTATATGACGCTATTTTTTAGCTTATCAGGTACATTGCCGTTTAATATCTTTTTTACTATTCCTTGAACGATAGCTGTTTTTCCAACGCCGGCTTCTCCTACAAAGATAGGATTATTTTTTTTATGTCTGCAAAGTGTCTGTAAGGCTGTATTTATCTCGTCTTCTCTGCCTATGATAGGATCAAAACTGCTTGCTATCTCATTTAAATTTGTAGCAAAATACTCTATATCATCATCTAAATTTTCTTGCAAACCATGAAATTTAAGGATCTCATAAGCCGTAGAATCTTTATCTTTTAAGATAAAATCAAAAAAATCATCTAAATCAAATTTATCTTTATTTACCGCTTCTGAGAGAATTTCATTTAGCTTGTATGTAGGCATCGGGTTTTTGTTAGGAACGGCTTTTGGAAATCCGCTAAGTAAATTTTCTAAGTCCGCTTTTAAGGCTTCATGATCTTTTATATTTAAATTTGATAGTTTTTGTAAAAACTCTTCATCATCCATCAAAACATAGATTATATGTTCTATGCTGATATATTCGTGGGATTTAAGCGTGGCTATTTGATTTGCTGCTTTTATGATATTTGATAATTTAGGATCTAGCATTACTCTTCTTTTAAAATACATTTTAACGGAAAACCGTTTGTTTTGGCTAAATTTAAAACCTGTAGTTGTTTTGTTTTAGCAATTTCTTTTGTATATATGCCGCAAACCGCACTTCCTATCTCGTGGATTTTTAGCATTAAATTTATAGCCTCATTACTGCTTTTAGAAAATATCTCTACTAAGATAAATACCACAAAATCCATAGTCGTGACATTGTCATTTAGCAGTATCACTTTGTATAAATTTGGTTTAAAATCTTTTGTTTTTAGTTTTAGTAAAGATGCTTTTTTAGTTTGCACTTTTAATCCTACTTATATCTTTGCTTATCACATCTGTGCTTATGCTTCCTAGGTAAAATTTATTTCCTTGTTTGCCTTCTAGCGTATCTGTGAGTATTTGATAAACTCCATTTTTAAATACGACTTTAAATGGAATTTGCAAAGCGTGTTTATAGTCTATATCTTTTAAAATTTGATCAACTATACGCGCGTTTTCATCGCTGTTTGCTATAAAATAATATGCATTATATTTTTTTGAAAAGTTCTCTACGACGTCTTTGTCGCTTATTTTTTCAAAGTGTATAAGTCCTATAAGCATAAAATCCTCACTATTTTTAAGCTGATAGTCCATAAGATGAGGCGCTTCTTTTTGGCATGGGACGCAGTAGGTTCCAAATATATCTATCATAACTATTTTATCGCTTCCTTTTAGTTTAAATCCGTGCTCGCTTCTAACTAAGGTAGCTTTAGCGCCGACTACGCTAGTAAGCTCTATCTCATCGCCTACTTTATATGGTTTGAAACTAGGTTCGCTTGAAACATCACTTTGGCTACAACCTGTTAGGAGCATAATGCAAAAACTAAGCATAAACACTATTTTTTTCATATTTCTTCCTTTTTTATAAATATCTTTTTATGGCGGCGCGAGCTTCTAAATCTGCCTCTTTTTTCTTTATCGCCTCTCTTTTATCATGTAAATTTTTACCTTTTGCAAGAGCGATGGTAGCTTTTACTATATTTTTACTGCTAAGATACAGCGACAGAGCGACTATAGTAAGTCCTTCTGTGCTTACTTGACCAAATAGTTTATCTATCTGCCTTTTATGCATAAGAAGTTTTCTAGGAGCTCTTTCGTCAGGTTTAAAGTGCATATTTGTGGTATTAAGATGGCTTATGTGAGCATTTAGCAAAAATATTTCACCGCGAATTATGCGCACGAAACTATCTTTTAAATTTGCTCTACCGGCTCTTAAGGCTTTGACTTCGCTACCTTTTAGCACAATTCCAGCTTCAAAAGTTTCAAGTATGGTGTAGTCGTGAAATGCTTTTTTATTTCTTGCTAAATCTTTTGCCATAAACTCTCTTTCTATAAGGTTGGTGATTATATCAAAAAATGATAAAATATTTTATAAATTTACTGCTTTTGTTCTTTTAATGTTACACTAAAATCAGAAGTTTAAAGGCTTAAAGTAACGTAAAACTTATAATCACTCAAATATCTAGTACTAAATTCATTTTAAAATAAATTTAGTGCTTCCACTTCCGCTTAAAAACTCGTTTTGCTTAACGATTAAATTTGGATAAAGTTGCAAGCAAGGTCTTAATAAGTCGTTTAATTCATAATTTTGGTATGAATGTAAAATCTCATTTGAGCTAAGTTGTTCTAAATTTTTAGCTAAGTTTATATCAAATTTGAAAAAGTTTTGTCTAAATTCTCTAAACACTTTTGGAGTAGAGCAGAAAATATCGCTTGTTATAATCCCTAAATTTGGTACGTCATCATAGAAGTTTTCTACTATTTCACCAATTCCGCTGACATTTGCACTTTTGAACTCACTAACAAAAAATGCAACGTCTGCGCCTATATTTTTGCTGATTTTCATAAGCTTTTCTTTTGGTATTTTTAAATTTAACTCTTCATTTGCTAAATTTAAAAAAGCCGCTGCGTTAGAGCTTCCACCACCAAGTCCGCCACCACAAGGGATCTTTTTTATGAGCTTTACTTGATGAGTTGTAAAAAATTCGTCTAGTTCATTTTTAAAGCCTAAGTTTTCTAGGGAAATTCTTGCTTTTTTGATGATATTTTCTGGTATGTGGTCATCTTTGATGAACTCATCTGTTGTTTTTTTTATAAAATTTATCTCATCATATAATTCTTCAAATAGCACAAAACGCGAGATTATCTCATGGTAATCCCCACGAGTTCCTATTATTTTTAAAAATATATTTAGTTTTGCGTAACTTCTCATTTTTGAAACTTTTTACTTAGTTCATCAAGCGAATTTTTACCAGTTGCACTAGCTTTTTGGTTTGAGATTGCTACTTCACTCACTAGTTCGCTTCTTAAAATAAGAATGCTTTTAGGTGCTTCTATGCCTATTTTTACGCTATTTTTTGAAGATTCTATTATTTTGATCTCTATATCTGCGCCAATTTGCACGGCTTCACCATTTTTTCTAGTCAATATAAGCATTTTTTACCTTATTTAAACGATATGAAATCACGCCGTTTTTTATCTCGATTATGCTAAAAAACTCATCAAATTTAACCAAATAAACCCCATCTGTCTTTATGCTAAACTCAAAAACTTCTAGCTTTTTGCCATCTTTTATATTTTTTGGATTACCAAGATACGAGTTTGTTTTTAGGCTAAGAAATTTAGTAGGATCTAGCTCTTTTTCATTTTCATAGACGAACTTTCCCTCACTTACTCTTTTTAATGCACTTAAAGTTGCATTTACGCCTAGTTTTTTAGCAAAAATCTGAGCATAAGATCTTATATAAGAGCCTTCGCTAACGCTTAGACGAAGTGTTAAAAACGGATGTGAATAGTTTAAAATTTCACAGCTAAAAATCTGCATTTCGCAAGGCTTTAGCTCAAATTTCTCATCTTTTCTTGCTAGTTCATAAGCCCTTTTTCCGTCAATTTTTTTTGCACTAAATTTAGGCGGGATATACTTTATATTTCCTAGTAAATTTGATCTGACTATCTCTAAACTCTGCATAGAAAATGGTTTTAAAACATCGACTTTTGTTATGTTTTCATTATCTAAACTTTCACAAAATGCCCCTAGCCAGATAGTTGTTTCATATACTTTTGGAGACTTTGCTAGGTAGTTAAAAAGCCTTGTATAATTTCCAAATGCCACTATCAAAACTCCACTTGCAAAAGGATCTAAAGTGCCAGAATATCCTGCTTTTTTTACGCCGTATTTTCTTTTTAACCTGCTTAAAAAATAGTTACTAGAAACAGCGGTTGGTTTATTTGCTACAAATAGTCGCTCTATCACAGTACTTTTTCCACAAAACTAGACATTATATCTTTGACGTTTCCGCCAAAATTTATTCTAAGCTTAAACTCTGATTTGACCTTTGTTACTTCCATAACTCTGCCTATACCAAAAATCTTATGTTTGATAAGATCACCTTTTTTAAATTCATTGCTACTTTCTATGACAAGTGAGCCTTCGCATAGTCCAGCTTCGCTTAAGAATCTTGATTTATTAAGTCTAGTTCTTTGTCCTTTATAAAAGCGTGAGTTTGAATATGATAGGTTAAGCCCACTTTTTGCTCTTGTGATGGCGACATACGCAAGGCGTCTTTCTTCTTCGATATCGCTTCCATCTCCGATAAGTGGAAAAAATCCCTCTTCAAGCCCGATGACAAAAAGATGCTCAAACTCAAGCCCTTTGCTAGCATGAACGCTCATTATAGAGATAGCGTCATCGCTAATTCTATCTTGTTCGCTTTGCAAAGAGAGTTCATTTAAAAACTCTTCTAGCTCAAAATTTGGTGAGTTTAGAATTTGATCTTTTAAAAGTGCGTAAAATTCGTCTATATTTGCTACTCTATCGACGCCATCAGGCATATTTTTATAGTATTCTTTTATACCAAAACTCTTATCTAGATCGCTTAAAAGATCATAAGGTGTTTTATCTTTTAGATCTCTTAGTGAGTTTGCAAAATCTAGTAAATTTAAGCGTAGTTTTTTGCCTACTACATCATCGTCTATCATATATAAAGCGTTGTAAATAGAGGTCTTGTTCTCATAAGCAAATTTTTCCAGCTTTGCAAGACTTACTTTTCCAAGTCCGCGTTTTGGTCTGTTTATGACTCTATTTAGTGAAAAATCATCATTTGGATTTAATACAAGTCTTAGATAAGCGACTATATCTTTTATCTCCATTCTTTCATAAAACTTTACTCCGCCAACCATTTTATATGGGATTTTGGCTTTATTTAAGCCGTCTTCTAAGCTACGAGATAGAGCATTTACCCTATAAAGTATGGCGATCTCATTAGCTTTTATTCCGCTAGAAAGTAGCTTTGTGATATGCTCTGATATGACTTTGGCTTCTATATTTTCGTCTGCGTTTTCTATGATTAAGATAGGATTAGTATCTTTTTTGGTGCTTATAAGCTTTTTGCCTAAACGACTTCTGTTGTGGTCTATTAGATCATTTGCAGCTTTTAAGATAGATGGAGTTGAGCGATAGTTTTCTTCTAGTTTTACTAGTTTGACATCTTTAAATTGATCTTTGAAATTTAGTATATTTTCTATCCTTGCGCCACGCCAACCATAAATGCTTTGATCATCATCTCCGACTACAACTAAATTTTCGTGTGTTAAGCAGAGTTTTCTAAGGAGTTTGTATTGTAAATCGTTTGTGTCTTGATACTCATCTACCATTATATATTGATATCTATTTGATATTTGGGTTGCTAGTTCATTATTTAAACTAAGGATTTTATAAGTTAGCACTAAAAGATCGTCAAAATCGACGAGATTATTTGATGCTAGATACTCTTCATATAGCTTATAGGCATTTGCTATTTTTTCATAATTATCTTTTGTAAATTCATTTTCTGCGCTTAGTTTTGAACTATTTAAAATATCTTTTTCGCTCAAAAGCAAGTTCTTATATCTAGAAATTTCGTTTGAGATAATAGAAGCTGGAATATTTGTTTCTATATCTTTTATGATCTTTTTTTTATCATCAGAATCTATGATAACAAAGTTGTTTTTTCTACCTAGTTCGTTTATGTAAAACTTTAAAAACAAAAGCCCAAATTTATGAAACGTACAGAGTAGGGGCGCACATGGTAAATTTGTATTTAGTAAATTCATAGCTCTATTTTTCATAGTGCTAGCGGCTTTGTTTGTAAAAGTAAGGGTTAGAGTATTTAAAGGGTCTATGCCTACTTCACTTATGAGATAAGCTAAGCGTGAAGTGATTGTTTTTGTTTTGCCACTCCCTGCACCTGCAAGGATAAGCATCGCACCATCTATATGAGTAGCAGCGTCTCTTTGAGCTTCATTTAAAGAATCTAATAAATTATCCATACTATCATTTTCGCTTTTAAATTTAAGTATTTCATTATATCATAGTTAAACTTTTAAACGTTTTAATACATTAAGGATAAAAATCATCTTGTAATTTTATATATAATTTGTTACATAACTAAACACAATATTTAATATAATAGAGATAAATTGTCAAAATAGTTATTTTAAAACTAAATTTTAAAGCTATGGTTATATAATTGTCAAAAAATATAAGGATAATTGATAATATAAGGGATAAATATGATTAATGAATTTAACAAGATCTACACTTTTATGGCTATAGTAAAAGAAAGAAGCTTTTCTAAGGCATCGCAAATCTTGGGTATTTCTCAGCCTGCTGTTACTTTGCAGATAAAAAAGTTAGAAGAGATGCTTGGGGCTACTCTTATTATGAGAAAGAAAAATGGTATTATCTTGACAAAAGAGGGTGAAAAGTTTTATAAGCTTTGCTTGAAATTTGAAGGTGCTATGTTTAGATTTAAAGAAGAGGCTGGACATATCAAAGATGCGAAAACTCCGATCGTAGTCGCTACGGATGTTTTATTAGGAGAGACTGTTTTGCCTATGATGCTTGATAAAATTTGTGATATAGCAGATAGTAGTTTGGATATAAAGATTACCGATCATACAAATTTGCTTCCTTATTTGCTAGATAGAAGATGTGATTTTGTTTTGATGGCTGATAAAATTTATAACGAACAGCTCGTGTTTAAAGAGCTATTTGAATACAATGTCGTCCTTGTATCAAATTTCAAACAAAATTTAGCTATAAAGATCAACGATCTAGAAAAACATCTTTTTATAAAAGATAGAACAAAAACTTTTATAAATGCATATTTTGATCAATTTGGCATAGACTATGAAAACATTCCTACTGCTTATGTTATAGACGGTTCTATAGCGGTAAAATCAGCTATTATGAATAATAAAACAAAAGAATATTTCGCTTTTTTACCTAAATTTATAATAGAAAAAGAGCTAGAAAACGAAGATATGTTTTTAGTAGAGATAGAAGATGTAAAGATAGTAAGAAAGATATATATAGCAGGGCTTAAAGAGAACGAAGATATAGTCGAAAAATTAGGAAATATGGAAATTACTATTGTTTGTTAAAAAAATCTCTATTTTTTGGATTAGACATAAAAATATGCTTTGATTTTTGTGTCTTCATCTCATTTGATTTTTCTTCATATACTGCAAAATTTATTAGTATAGGGCTTTCTTCTATAAGTATTTGAATTACAGCGCCAAGTGGTATGGTAACTAAACTAGCAAAGTTTTCATTGCCAAATCCAGCTTCAAAATTAATATGTTTTTGTGATAAATTTGCACTATCTAATGTATATCCACCAAGAGTAAATAAAACAACCGGGGCGCTTAGATTTTTATTTATATCTTCAGGGAGATTTGGTTCAAATTTAGTGTAATTTATATTTGCCAAGATAGAAAATGTTATGTCTTTTCTTAAAAGATACTCTAAACACTCATATACATGCATTTTCATAAGTGTTGCAAACTCTTCGTTTTTTAAAATATTTTCTATCATAATACTTCCTTTTTTTAAATTGTGATAAACTCATCTACTAATTTTTTTATCTCATTCATTCCTATATCCCAAAACTCTTCTTTGTTTATATCAAAACCAAACATTGCTACCATATCTTTTGGACTTTTACTTCCACCTAGGCTTAAAAATTTGGTATAAATCTCTACAAAATTCTCGCATTTTCCACTCTTATATAGACCAAATAGAGCCAAAACAAGCAATTGAGCATAACCATAAGCGTAGCAATAAAATGGAGAATGAATAAAATGTGGTATATAACTCCACCAAATTTTATAATAATCATTTAAAACAAGACTATCTCCAAACATCTTCTTACTCTCTTCAAGCCAAATTCTATTTAGCTCATCGCTTGAAATTTCGCCATCATATGAGTGAATGCGACGCTCAAAGGTTGTGAAGTTTATCTGTCTATAAAGTGTAGCGAAGATATCTTCTATTTTGCCAGCTAGCAAGGCGACTCTTTGCTCTTTTGGAAGGCTATTTTTGATATATTCAAAAACCAGCATTTCACAAAATACTGACGCCGTCTCGGCCGTAGTTAGCGGTGTGTGAGAGCTTAGATACCCAACACTATAGCTAAGATATTGATGAATTGCGTGTCCTAGCTCATGAGCTAGAGTAAAAACGTCTCTTCTTCTATCAGTATAGTTTAAAAGCACAAATGGATGAGTATCGCTACTAGCAGAGTGTGAGAAGGCTCCGCTTTGTTTATTCTCATCTGGATAGACATCGCACCAGTTTTCATCAAACGCTTTTTGGGCTAAATTTCCAAATGTAGGACTAAAATCAGTAAATGCTTTTAAAACTATATCTTTTGCCTCTTTAAAATCAAATTTTGCATCATCATTAAGTGGGGCGTATCTGTCGTAGTCATAAAGCTTTTCATAGCCTAAAATCTCGCGTTTTTTATTATAGAATTTAGAGACTAAATCGAAGTTTTCTTCAGTTACTTTTATGAGTGAATCTACGCCTGATTTATCTATTTGGTTGCTTTGGTGACGTGGAGTTTCTGGAAATTCGTAATTTCGCAGTTCGCATTCGTTTTTTAGATCGGTTTTTATCATATTGTAGATAAAGGTCAAAAGATGCTGATTTTTACCTAAAGTATCACTAAGAGACAAGGCGGCTTTTTTTCTTATCTCTCTATCTTTATCATACATTTTTGAGAGAATTTCTTCTTCGCTTAACTCTTTATCTTTAAATTTAAATTTAAGTTTTGCCATACTTTCGTCAAATAGTCTTGAAAATGCGTCTGCACCTGTATTTGAAGTGCGAAGTAGTATTCTTTCCTCAGCTAGGCTTAGTTGATGAGGTTTATTTTTCAAGCTTAGCTCTAAATAGTAGCTGTACGGCTTACAAAACTCTATGAAAATATCTTGTTTTTCTTTTGAAATTTGATTAAATTCAAGCATAAAAAACAGCATTTTTTCTTCTATCTTCGTGCAAATTTCTTCATATTTTGCTAAAAGCGCACCTTTTGAAGTATCTTTTGCGAAGCTGAGCTGCGCGTAACTCATAATCTTATTTAAATTGCAAGTGATATCTTCATACTCTTTTATCGCAAGTAAAAAATCATCTGGATTTAGATCATTTAAATTTGAGTTGTATGTTTGATTAAATTTAAGTGCTTTTTCTTCCGTGATTTTAGAAAATTTATCAAGTTCATCTAGGTTTTTAAAAAATATAGTCAGATCCCAAGTCATAATATTCCTTTAATTTAAAGAAAATATTATATCAAAAAAGAGTAAAAAAAGGAATTGCAAATTATGCAAATCCTTTAAATTTAATTCTTAGAAGCTATAGCTGTAAAAAGTACATCGGTTGAACTGTTTAACGCGGTCTCGACTGAGTCTTGAATGACTCCGATTATGAATCCTACTGCTACTACTTGCATAGCTATGTCGTTGCTTATACCAAATAGCGAACAAGCAAGCGGTATAAGCATCAAAGAACCTCCAGCCACCCCGCTAGCTCCACACGCTCCTATTGCGGCGATCACGCTAAGTAAAAGGGCGTCTAAAAAGCCTATTTGGATATTTAGCGTATTTACAGCACTAAGTGCTAAAACGGCTATTGTTACAGCAGCTCCAGCCATATTTATAGTTGCTCCTAGAGGAATAGATATAGAGTAGAGTTTTTCATCTAAATTTAACTTTTTGCAAAGATTCATATTTACAGGGATATTTGCCGCACTGCTTCTAGTGAAAAATGCAGTGACCGCACTCTCTTTTACGCAAGTCATTATGAGTGGATATGGATTTTTCTTTGTTACAAAATAAACTATGAGAGCATTTACCACAAATGCTACAAAAAGCATAGTGCCCACCAAAACAATAAGAAGTTTAGCGTACCCGCCAAGCGCAGCAAAACCAGTTTGAGCCACACTAATACTAACAAGACCAAATATACCAAATGGCGCTAGGCGAATTATAAATTTAACCACCTTAGTGATGCCATCACTGATATCTTTAAACATTTTTTTTGTTTCTACAGCGCAGTGGCGAAGAGCTATACCCATACCTATAGCCCAAGTAAGAATTCCTATATAATTTCCTGTGCTTAGAGCATGAACTGGGTTATCTATCATTTTAAAAACAAGATCTTTTAATACGACTATTATGCTTTGTGGTGCTAGAAGTTCGGCATTGTTTGTTTGGAGAACTAAAGTCGTTGGAAACAAAAAGCTAGCTATAACAGCACAAAGAGATGCTAAAAACGTACCTATGAGATATAGAACAATGATCTTTTTAAGTCCATTTGCATTGCCAAACTCTTTTATTATTATAGAAGATGATACTAGTATAAAAACCAAGATAGGAGCTACTGATTTTAGTGTGCCTACAAACAAACTTCCTAGTACAGACATACTATTTGCGATAGAAAGAGCAGTTTGATTGCCTGAGTTTGCTATAAATCCAAGCACAGCACCAAGCACTATGCCGATTATTATTTGAAGTATTAAGTTGCCATCCATATAACGTTTTGTTATGCTTTTAAGCATTCCCATTTTAACCCTTTTTTTGTATTTATTAAATTAAGGCGTTTATTATAGTTAGATTGTTATTAAATGAAAATTAAATTTAGTAGGCATTGTCAAAATATGAGCTTTTTATAGAAAAACATTAATCTGCATTTCAATTTTTGTATGTTACAATCTGCCCCAAATTTATAACAATAAGGATTTTAAATAATGTATCTATTTACAAGCGAAGTTGTAAGCCCCGGACACCCTGATAAATGCGCAGATATCATCGCAGATAGCATAGTTGATGCAATACTTAAAAAAGATCCAAATGGTCGCGTTGCAAGTGAAATTTTTGTCGCTGGAAAACACATCGTAATAGGCGGCGAAGTAAATGCTAAGGTTGATTTTACTCATCAAGATTATAGAAATATCGTAAAAGAAACATTAAAGAAGATAGGATATAACGGAAATCCGTATTTTACAAGAGCTCAATGTTTGCACCCTGAAGACATTGAAGTAGATGTATTTTTAAATCAGCAAAGCCCCGATATCAATCAAGGAGTCGATCAACAAAGCGGTGAAATCGGTGCTGGAGATCAAGGCATAATGTTTGGATTTGCTTCAAGTGAGACTGAAAATTTAATGCCAGCGGCGATAACTTACGCAAGAATGCTTTGCGATAAAGTTTATGAATACGCTCTTAAAAACCCTGATAAATTAGGCGTAGATATAAAGACTCAAGTTACAATAGACTATGGCACAAAATCAAATTTTGAAAATTGCAAACCAGAAAAAATCCACACAATAGTAGTTTCCGCCCCAAGTGTTGAAAGCTTAAAAATAGAAGAGGTAAGAGCCCTAATCCAAAGCTTAATAGACGACGCAGGACTACCAAAAGAGCTTTATGACAAAGATAAAACCATAATCTACATAAATCCAACAGGCAGATATGTAAATCATAGCTCACTTCACGATAGTGGTCTAACAGGCAGAAAATTAATCGTAGATAGCTTTGGTGGATACTCACCAATCGGCGGTGGCGCTCAAAGTAGCAAAGACTACACAAAAGTCGATCGTAGCGGTCTATACGCAGCTAGATGGATAGCAAAAAATATAGTCGCAGCAGGTCTTGCTAAAAAGTGTATAGTCCAGCTAAGTTACGCTATAGGTGTGGCGAAGCCTGTTAGCGTGAGCGTGGATTGTATGGGAACAAACAAGAGTTTAAATGATGATGAACTATCTAAATTTGTTTATGAGAACTTTGCCTTAACTCCAAAGTGGATTACAGATAAATTTGGACTAGACAAGCCTAGTAAAGATACATTTTTATACGCTGATGTAGCAGCCAAAGGTCAGGTTGGAGTCTCTAGCTATCCATGGGAACAGCTAGATGCTGTAGAACTTTTTGAAAAATTAAAATAACTCTAAATTTAGCACCTTTTTTTGGTGCTAAACCATTAAAAATTCTAAATAATAAATTTTATTAATTACTTAGCTAAATTTAAACTAAATTATCATATAATGCGCCATATTATTTATCAAGGAAAGATATGGTTAAAATAGCAATCTTGCTACTATTTTTATCTATTTCATTTTTAAATGCCAAAAAATTGCAAGTCATAGCAAGCTTTAACATCATAGCAGACATAGCAAAAAACGTAGCAAAAGATAGCGCTGATGTGCAAAGTCTTACGAAATTAGGTACAGAAATTCACTCATACGAGCCTACCCCAAAAGATATCTTAAGAGCTAGAAAAGCAGATATCGTGCTTTTTAATGGGCTAAATTTAGAAACATGGCTTAGTAAATTTTTAGATAGAACACAAAAACCAAGCTATGACGTAAGTAGCGGAGTTAGCGTGATATACGCAGACGAAAATTCACTCATACCAAATCCTCACGCTTGGATGAGCCTTAAAAATGGTGAAATTTACGTAAGAAACATACAAAAGATACTTTCTAGGCACGATCCTAAAAATAGTGAAATTTATGCTAAAAATGCAGATGAGTATATACAAAGATTACGGAATTTAGATATTTTATTTAAAAATATGCTTAGCAGAATTCAAAATAGATATCTTGTTACTAGCGAGGGAGCTTTTAGTTATTTGGCTAGGGATTATGGCTTTAAGGAGCTCTATATATGGGGTATAAATAGCGATGAAGAAGGGACTACAAGGCAGATAAAAGATCTGATAGATAAAGTAAAGTTTTATCAAATTCCAGTTATTTTTAGCGAAAGTACCATCAGTCCAAAACCTGCTAAAACAGTCGCAAATGAAAGCGGTGCTAAATATGGTGGTGTGCTTTATGTAGATAGTCTTAGCAAAGATATCAATACGTATGAAAAAATGTTAGAAACTACGATTTTAACCATAGAAAGCGGATTTAAAGATGCAAAAAATTAGTCTAGAAGTATCAAATTTAAATGTCAAATATGCAGATCTTACGGCGCTAGAAGATGTAAATTTTAAACTAGAAGGTGGCAATATATGCGCACTCATCGGGACAAATGGAAGTGGAAAATCCACTCTTTTTAAATCCATAATGGGAGTCATAAAACCAAAAAACGCTTCTATAAAAATTTGCTCTTTAAGCCTTAAAGACGCTATAAAAAAATGCTTGATAGCCTATGTTCCTCAAAATGAAGAGATAGATTTTGATTTTCCTATAAGTGTTTGGGAGCTTGTGATGATGGGTAGATACGCTCATATGGGTTTTTTCAAAAATCCTAGTCAAAAAGATGTCCATATCGTGAGCGAAGCTCTTAAAAAAGTAGATATGTATGATTTTAAAGATCGTCAAATATCAAAGCTTAGTGGCGGACAAAAAAAGCGTATATTTATAGCTAGGTCTTTAGCGAGCGGTGCAAAAATAATACTACTTGATGAGCCTTTTAACGGCGTTGATGTTAAGAGTGAAAGTATGATATTAGATCTTCTTATATCTCTTAGATCAAGCGGTCATCTCATACTCATCTCTACTCATAATCTAGGTATGGCGGCGCAGTATTGTAACAGAGCTATCTTGCTAAAAAGAAAAGTTTTGGCATTTGGATTTACGAATGAAGTTTTAACTCCGCAAAACTTAGGTCAAATTTTTGGTGGAAGTCTTAGGTATTTTAAGGTTGAAGTTGATAATATGAGTTGTAATATAGCTCTCATTAGTGATGATGAAAAACCACTTATAATGGTAGATGAAAAGGTGCAAGATGGAATGGTTAATAGAGCCTTTTAGTTACGTTTATATTTTAAAAGCACACTTAGTCAGTCTATTTTTATGTGCATTTTGCGGGTTTTTATCATCTTTTTTGATACTAAAATCATACTCATTGTTAGCTGACGCTCTTTCTCATAGTATAACTCCTGGTATAGTCATAGCTTACACGACTAGCTTTTCTTACACAGCTTCTAGCTTTTTGTGCGGACTTTTTGCACTTTTTAGTATGGCTATAGTCTCAAAAAGTTCGAAACTTAAAACAGATACGATAATAGGCATAGTTTTTTCATCATTTTTTGCTTTAAGCTTATTTTTAGTTTCTATATTCGCTATCCCAGTTAAGCTTGAAAGTCTGTTTTTAGGAGATATCTTAAGTCTTGAAGATAGTGAAGTTTTTGAGCTTGCTATTTTGCTTGGATTGCTTTTTTGTTTTGTTTTATTAAGCTATAAAAAGATTAAATTTATATTTTTTGATGAATTAGGCGCATTTGTAGCAGGATTAAACGTGGGCTTTTATAAGATTATGTTTTTTATTTTGCTATGTTTTTGTACTGTAGCAAGTCTAAAAACAGTAGGAGCCGTGCTTGTCACTGCTATGTTAGTAGCACCTGGAGCTAGTGCTTTTATGATAAGTAAAAAATTTGATAAGATAGTCTTTTTAGCGACTATATTTGCTGGTTTTAGTGGATTTTTTGGTGTGTATTTAAGCTATTTTTTAGATACTTACGCTTCGGCTATGATAGTTTTAACTCAGCTTTTTATATTTGCCTTGTGTTTTATTTATAAAAGGGTTGTTTATGATAGAGTTTTTGCTTGAACCTTTAAGATATGACTTTATGAGAATTGCTTTGTATCTAGCATTTAGTATATGTGTAGTTTGTGCTGTTTTGTCTTGTTTTTTAGTGCTAAAATCATACTCTTTATTAGGGGACGCTTTGTCGCACTCTGTAATGCCTGGTATGATAGTGGCTTACTCTATAGGTTTGCCACTTGGCTTTGGGGCGTTTTTGTCTAGTATAGTTTGTCTTTGGCTTATAGAGTTTTTAAAAGAGCGTAGCGGACTAAGAAGTGATGCCATAACAGCCATTTGTTTTACGGGATTTTTCGCACTTGGACTTCTGCTTTATAGTAAAGTAGAAAGCCCGCTTCATATACATGAAGTTTTATTTGGAAATCTTTTAGGTGTTAGTAAGAGCGATATACAGACTTCAGTTGCTATTTTTGGCATGGTTTTAGTATTTACCTTGCTATTTTTTAAGAGATTTTTTGCGGTATTTTTTGATGAAGTAAATGCTTTATTAGTTGGTATAAATCCTAAATTTTATTATTATTTGATGCTTTTGTTGCTTAGTTTTGTAGTGGTTTTTGGTTTTAGTGCAGTGGGTATAATATTAGTCGTTGCGATGCTGATACTTCCTGGAGCTGCAGCATTTTTGATAACTAGCAAATTTTGGCTTATGCAGATAGTTTCAGTAAGTTTTGCTTTGCTTAGCTCATTTTTTGGTATCATAATAAGTTTTCATAGTGATACTAGCACTCAAGCATTGATAGTTTTATTTCAAACTCTATTTTTCATTTTATCTTTGATATATTCTAAATTTAGGGCGTTATGATCTTGCTAGGGCTACCATTTACGCTATGATAAATGGTAGTATTATACTTATAAGCGTAGTATTTAAGCAAAATTTCTTGTAAAGTTGGCTCTGTTGATGGGACAAACCAGCCGTTGTTTGTGATGGCTATTACGAATTTAGGATTGTTCGCATAAATTTCATCTCTAGTAGCTTCATAGCAGATCGCATTTCTGATCTTTACGCCACCTATCTCATAATCACTTATCTCTTTTGCGGCTCCAAAATCCTTATTTCCGTTAAAAAATATTTTGTTTATGAAATTTGTAGCAAATTTTGGAAGCGGAATTTCTTCTCCAAATGGTACTAATATGACTTTATCTAGTCTTTTTACGTCTCCGTTTAAAAACAGATAAGTCGAGTTATAAGAAGTGCCATTTTCATATCCTAAAGATCCAGTTACTATGCTTATTTTTTTAGATTTTTCTTTTAGATATTCAAGAAGCTCTTTTTGATGATCTAAAAATAGCGCGAACGCACTTTCTGGTAAGACAACTAAAGATGCGTTTTTATCTATGGCATTATCTATGATTTTTAAATTTTGAGATATAAGCTCGTCTTTATAGTTTCTCTCCCATTTTATACTTTGAGGTATTTTTGTATTTGCTAATTCTACTTTAAAAGGTAGTAAATTTGGTGTTTTTTTATCTAAATTTATATTTATGAGTAAAGCACAGATCAAAACTGCTACCCCGTATCTAAATTTAATCATACACACTAGACCTGTTAAAACAGCTGCTAAAGTCCAAATTTGCGGTTTAAAGATCGTATCTACAAATATCAACTCAAGATTGAACCAATTAAAATTAAACGGATAAAAATATCCAAGCAATACAAGTAAAGATGCTCTGATAATTAAATTTGAAAAATATCCACATACTAAAAATATAAAAGCATATATAAATCCTATACTCAAAATTTCTACTGGTATCAAGTACCAAAAACCATAATAAATAAGGCTAAAGCTTATCCAGTAAAACCATAAAATTCCACTAAAAAATCCACTCCAAAACCAAATTTGCTTATCTGATTTGAGTAGCAAATACAGACCAAATATCGCTAAAAAGCAGCCTACAAGGCTAAGATAGCTTATTTCAAATATGGATAAAAAAATGAAAATCGAAAGTAAAGTTGCAACTCCAAAGCCTTTTATTATAAAATTTAAGGTAAAATAGTCTCTTAAATTTTTTTTACCAAAGGAAACCCATGCAAGAAGGAAATATTTTAACTTCATTACTACCTCTAGTTGTGTTATTCGCAATTTTTTATTTTTTAGTTATCAGACCTCAACAAAAACAGCAAAAAGCTCACAAAGCTATGCTTGAAGCACTTGAAAAAGGCGATAAGATAGTTACTAACGGCGGTCTTGTTTGTGAGGTTGTAAAACCAGAAGATGATTTTATCAAAGTTAAGCTTAATGATGAAGTAATCGTTAGAATAGATAGAAACTTTGTTGCAAAGAAACTAGACAAAATCGAGAAGAGCGATGCGAAGAATAACTTATAGGCTTGTTATTTTTATTCTAGCTTTGATATTTGGACTTGGCTTTTCTATGCCAAGCTTCCTTCAAACACAGGGCGGACATAAAATCAGCTTAGGTCTTGACTTGCAAGGCGGATTACATATGCTCCTTGGCGTACAGACCGATGAAGCTATAGCTTCTAAGGTAAAATCAGTAGCTTCAAGTATAAAATATTTTACAAATAAAAATGATATTTTGGTTGATGAGCTAAAAGTCGATAAAGAAAAAGTAACTTTAAAGATATTAGATATCGATGAAGCTAAAAAAATAGATGAGATGTTAAAAGATATAAAAGGTCTTTCTATACAAAAAGATAATCTAGTTTATACTATATCTTTAACCGAACAAGAGAAAATCGATACCGCAAAGTATGCGATAGATCAAGCAGTAGAAACCATTAGAAATAGACTTGATCAGTTTGGTCTAGCCGAACCGACTGTCGCAAAACAAGGGGAAAATCAAATCCTAGTCGAGCTTCCTGGTATCAAAACTATGGAAGATGAGCAAAGAGCAAAAGATCTTATAGCAAAAGCGGCTCATTTGCAGCTTATGGCGCTTGATGAAAAACGTCAAGATCAAGCAAATAGCATAAGCGAAGCTGAGGCTGAAGCTTATGGCGATATTCTTTATCCAGATGTAAAAAATCCTAAATTTAAATACCTTATAAAAGATATACCGGTACTTGATGGCAGTATGCTAGTTGATGCTAGGGTGGCGTTTGATAATAAAACAAATTCTCCTATCATAAATTTCACTTTAAATGCTGAAGGTGCTAGGATCTTTGGGGACTTTACAGGTTCAAATGTAGGCAAACGTCTTGCCATAGTACTTGATGGTAAAGTTTATTCAGCGCCTGTTATAAATGAAAGAATAGGCGGTGGAAGCGGTCAGATAAGTGGTGGATTTAGTGTAGAAGAAGCTCACGACGTAGCGATAGCTCTTAGAAGTGGTGCGCTTTTGGCTCCTGTAAAATTATTAGAAAAAAGAAGTATAGGTCCTAGTCTTGGTCAGCAAAGCATAGATCAAAGTATGGTAGCTCTTAGCGGTGGTGCTATATTAGTCATTTTATTTATGATGATAGTGTATGGTTTAGCAGGCGTTCTTGCAAATATAGCTTTGGTTGTAAATATACTTATTTTGATAGGAGTTATGGCTTTATTTGGAGCTACTTTAACACTTCCTGGTATGGCAGGAATACTTCTTACTATAGGTATGGCAGTCGATGCAAATGTTATCATAAATGAACGTATTAGGGAGCTTTTAAAATCTGGAAAGAGTGTTTATGTGAGTATAGAAAAGGGCTATGAAAATGCTATGAGCGCTATAATTGATTCAAATTTAACAACTCTTATCACTTCTATCGCGCTTTATGCTTATGGAACAGGGCCGGTAAAAGGCTTTGCTGTTACTATGAGTATAGGTATCATAGCTTCTATGCTTACTGCTATTTTAGGAACTCATGGAATGTTTGAAGCTCTTGGTAAAAAGATAGAAAAAAGCAAAAGCACGGTTCTTTGGTTTGGTTATAAGATAAGAAAGGCAGACTAATGCAGATATTTGATAAGGGAAAAATTTATGATTTTATGGGCAAAAGATGGATATTTTTTGCTCTATCTTTTATAATGTTTTTTGGTTCTATCTTTTTGCTTACAACAAGAGGCTTAAACTATGGTATCGACTTTGCTGGTGGTACATTGATACAGATAAAATATGATAACATCGCACCTCTTGATGAGATAAGAGCTAAGCTTGCTACTAATGAAACTTTAAAAAATGCAAATGTAACGGAGTTTGGATCTGCTAAGGAGATAACCATAAGATACGCTGGAAGTAGCGATAGTCTAGGAAATGATCCTGCGACTACGGTTTCACGTATTCTTGCTGATACTGGTAAATTTGAAGTAAGAAGAGTAGATATCGTAGGGCCAAAAGTAGGTAGCGAACTTAGGCAAAAAGGCATTATGGCAGTAGCTGTATCGCTTGTATTGATTCTTGTATATATAGGTTTTAGATTTGAGTGGAGATTTGCTCTAGCTGCTATTTTTAGCGAAATTCACGATGTAGTTATCACACTTGGTGCAATTAGCTTGTTTATGATAGATGTAAATTTAGATACTCTTGCGGCGATTTTAACTGTTCTTGGATATTCATTAAATGATACTATTATCATATTTGATAGGATTAGAGAAGGTATTAAAGAAGACCATTCTATAAAATTAACAGAGATTATAAATGAGTCTGTATCTCTAACTCTGCCAAGGACTATTATGACTTCTGTAACTACACTTTTAACTGTTTTAGTGCTATTTTTCTTCGGTGGAGATATGATACACGGATTTTCTATTATTATGATAGTTGGTATCATCATAGGAACTATAAGTTCTGTGTTTATAGCAGCTCCAATGCTTGTTTGGTTTAAATTTAATGTTGAGCGTTATAGAGTTCATCTTGCAGAAAAAAATCGCATAAAAAAAGAAAAAGAAAAAATACGTGCTATGTATGAAAAAGGCACAGTTTGAAAGGTGGCAAATGAACTGGGGTAAGGTAATATATACATTTTTTGCTCTTATGAGCTTAACTACTACGGCTGGATTTTTATATGATAAAAATGAGATTGCTCTTTTTATAGCAGCTAGCATAAACCTTATTTCTACGCTTCTTAAAATAGGTGTTAGAAATATGCTTTCAGCCGAGCTTTTTGCTAGTTCTTTGGTGGCTGATTTGCACTTGATACCTGCTTTTATATTTTTGGTGGTTTCTGGAAATATGACCGTTGTCTATTCTTTAGCTATAGGTGGAATCATAGCAAATGTATTTTCTATGTGCTTACTGCTTACTGAAGCAAATAAAACAAGAGATGAATTCTAAGGAATATTATGGAATATAATGCTAAAAATATAGAATACAAATGGCAAGAAATTTGGAAAAAAAATGGTTATGCAGAACCAAAAGACGACTATACAATGCCAAAAAAATATATACTTTCTATGTTTCCATATCCTAGCGGTAGGCTTCATATGGGTCATGTTAGAAACTATAGTATAGGTGATGCGCTTTCAAGGTACTATAGAAATCAAGGCTTCAATGTTCTTCAACCGATCGGTTTTGATAGTTTTGGTATGCCAGCAGAAAATGCAGCAATAAAGCATAAAATTCATCCTAAAATTTGGACTTATGACAACATAGATTATATGACAAAAGAGCTTGACGCTTTGGGATTTAGCTTTTCTAAAAAACGCCTTTTGGCTACAAGTGATCCGCTTTATACAAAATGGGAACAAGAGTTTTTCATAAAAATGTATGAAAAAGGGTTGGTATATAGAAAATCAGCCGTTGTCAATTGGTGCGAGAGCGACCAAACTGTTTTGGCAAATGAACAAGTTGAAGATGGAAAATGCTGGAGATGTGGTAATGAAGTGGTGCAACGCGAAATGCAAGGATACTATCTAAAGATCACTGACTATGCAAAAGAGCTTTTAGACTGCTTAGAAACGCTAAAAGGCAGATGGCCAAATCAAGTTTTAACTATGCAAGAAAATTGGATAGGCGAGAGTTTTGGACTTGAGTTTGAGTTTAAATTTGATGATGAGAGTAGAACATTACTAGATGGAATAGATGGTTTTAAGGTTTTCACAACTCGCCCAGATACTATTTATGGAGTAACTTACGCAGCACTTGCACCAGAGCACGCAGTCGTAAAAAAACTACTTGATAAAGATCTTTTAAGCGATGAAGCGTCTATAAAACTAAGATCTATTTTAAACCAAAGTCCAAAACAAAGACAAGCTAGTGATAAAGACGGCGTTTGTTTAAATTTAAATGTTATTCATCCTTTAACAGGTGAAAAAATTCCAGTATGGTGCGCGAATTTTGTCTTAAACGAATACGGCGGTGGTGCAGTGATGTCAGTACCTGCACACGATGAGAGAGATTTTGATTTTGCTAGTAAATTTGGTTTGCCTATCAAACAGGTTATAAAAGCAGACTCATTGCCTTATCCTGAAAAAAATAGTACGTATATAAACTCAGATCTTATAAATGGTATGCATTATGATGAAGCTTTAGAGTTTATCATTTCTAAATTTGAAGAGCAAAACTTAGGTAAAAGAGTTACGAATTATAAGCTTAGAGATTGGGGGATTTCTCGTCAAAGATACTGGGGTGCGCCGATCCCTATGGTGCATTGTGATAAATGCGGTATCGTAACTGAAAAGCTTGAAAATTTACCTATTTTACTGCCTGAGGATGTGAGTATTACTGGTGAGGGAAATCCGCTAGACAAGCATCCAAATTTCAAAAATTGTAAATGCCCTAAGTGCGGCGGTGAAGCTAAAAGAGAAACCGATACTATGGATACATTTTTTGAAAGTTCGTGGTATTTTGCAAGATATGCAAGTGATGAGAAAACTTGGGAAAAAGTAGCTTTTGATAAAAAAAGCGTTGATTATTGGATGAATGTAGATCAATATATCGGTGGGATAGAGCACGCCATACTTCATCTTTTATACGCTAGATTTTTTCAAAAAGTTTTAAGAGACCTTGGATATTTGCGTGATAGCGAGCCTTTTGCTAGTTTATTAACTCAAGGTATGGTCTTAAAAGACGGGGCTAAAATGAGTAAAAGCAAGGGCAACACAGTTGATCCAGATGAAATTATCGCTAGATATGGTGCTGATACTGCAAGACTATTTATACTTTTTGCAGCCCCACCGCAAAAAGAACTTGAGTGGAATGATAGTGCTGTTGAGGGTGCTTTTAAATTTATAAATAGACTTTGTGATAGAAGCGTAAATGCTTATAAAACAGAGCAAATTCCACTTATAAACCACTTAAATTTAAATAAAGATGAAAAATATGCAAGACTAAAAGTCTATGAAGCACTTAAAAAATCAAGCGAAGTTTTTGAGAGTAGCTTTACTTTTAACACTTTAATCGCAGCTTGTATGGAGGCTCTAAATGCCTTAAACGCTCAAAACAATAAAGACGTATGGACAGAGGGCTACTATATCATCTTAAATTTACTAGAACCTATCATTCCACATATTTGCTGGGAGCTTAGTAGTGAGCTTTTTGGGCTTAAGAACTTTACAAAGATAGAGCTAAAAAATGAGGTTTTTGTTCAAGATAGTATAAATTTAGCCATAACAGTAAATGGAAAACGACGCGCTGAAATCGAAGTAGAAAAAAGCCTAAGTAAAGATGAAATTCTACAAATGGCTAAAAAAGAAGTTGAAAAATGGATCTTAGGCAAAGAGCTAATAAAAGAAATTTATGTGCCAAATAAGCTGATAAATTTGGTTATAAAGGACTAAAGTGAAGACGCTTTTAAATTTAATAGCAGTGTTTTTGCTAGTAGGTTGCGGATATAAGCCAGTTTCTAAGATCTCGCAAGATATCTTAGGAGATAGAATTTGGGTAGATGTTGTGATGAGCAAAACAGATCCACAAAATACGGTTGCTATTAAAGACAGCATTAGAGCAGGTATGATAGAAAGATTAGGCAAAGATCTAGCAGACAAAGAAGATGCAGATACTGCTATATTAGCAAGTATAAGATCTTTGAGTTTTAGTCCTATACTTTATGATCAATTTGGCTATGTTACTGCTTATAAAGCAAATTTAACTGTTTTATATAATGTTAAATTCTCAAACTCACAAACAAAAGATATATTAACTTCAGGTGAATATGACTTTAAGATAACAAAACGTGTTAAAAACATAAGATACACAGATAGCGTTATAAGCGATAAAGATAGATATGAGGCTATAAAAAATGCGTCTTCTGAAGCGTTTGGTGAGTTTATATCAAAATTAGCTATAGAGGGTTTAAAAAATGGCAAGTATAATTAATGAAGTTATAAAAGATGCTATAAAAGAGGCAAATACAAGGCATCTTGTATTAACGCCTGATAATTATATGAATGTATTTTGCGATATAGCAAATAAAAAAGGTGTGGTAGTAGAAGACTGCCAAAAGCTATCTAAGTTTATATCAAAACTTGACCCATCTTATCAAGCTCAGCTTAATAAGCTAAGTATAAATACCATAGATGAGCTTTTTGCTTTTATAATTTCAAGATTAAATAGGCAAAGTTCAGTAGATACAACAAAAGTATTTATTCTTCTTACAAAAAGGATTTTACAAAGCATTAGCTTATTGCATAACAAAGAAGCTAGAAATTTAGCAAACATTAGCCTAGAGACCATAGACAAAAAAGTAAGCGTAGAAAATTTGGAGATCATAAAAGATAAATGGTTTGATTTTGTAAGTAACTACGACGATAGCTATTTAAAACTTTTAGAGATGTATGGTGTGAAGCAAAGCGATGATCTACAAAAGATAATAAATACTCTATTAAATTCAAAAATAAGCGAACAAGAAAATCCTGAACTAGAGTCTTTAGCCGATCTGATGATAGCAGCCCTTGTTCCTTCCATAGCTTCAAGTATGAATGATGAACTAGCTGCTATCTGCGAAGAGATAAAAGCCAAACCAGAGCTTTTGCAAAGTAAAGCGATGCAAGGCGATATAAAAAAGATAATACTAAAGCGAGTAGAGTTAGACAAAGGCGAGTTTGCCCAAAAAATCGCTATATTAGATAATATTTTAAATGGTATAAATGATAAAATTATATACTTTATATCTATTTTTAACAAAAATCAAGCAGATGTTAGAAATATCAAAAACGATATAGAAAATATGAATGAAAACTCAGATTATACTTTGGTAAAAAATAAGCTATTAAATATCGCAGATACGCTTGATTTAGAGATTAGTGATCTTGTATCAAAGCTATCAAGCAATGAAAAAACTATAAAAGAGCTAAATGAACGAATACAAGATTTAGAAAATCAACTAAGTCAAGCAAATCAAGCTATAAAAAGCGATTTTTTAACCGGAGTAGGAACAAAAAGAGCCTTTGAAAGTGAGCTGATCCGTATAGAAGAGGCTTATAAAAGATATGGCATAGAATATTGCATCTGCTTTTTTGATATAGATCATTTTAAAAAAGTAAATGATAACTATGGACACGAAGCAGGGGATAAAGTCTTATCTGTCGTCGGTAAAATATTAAAAAAATACTCAAGAGATTTTGATTTTATAGCAAGATATGGTGGCGAAGAGTTTGTTGCTATCTTGCCAAAAACAAGCAAAGAAGGCGCAGTCTCTTTTGCAAATAAGATTTTAAGAAGTATATCAAGCTATAAATTTATGTATAAAGACCAAGAAATAAATTTAACGATTAGTTGTGGTATCTCTTCAAGACAAGATAATACGAGCGATACTGAGACTCTAACCAAATCAGATGAGATGCTATATCTAGCAAAAAATAGCGGTAGAAATTGTATAAAAGCCTGATGATGTATGATTTTTTAAATTCAAAACCGCTTTATTATGATACGATTGACTATTTAAGATTTCCAAAAGCATTTAACGCCATAAAAAGCAATTTTTCCTTGCCAAAAGTCATTCATATAGTAGGGACTAACGCTAAAGGTAGCACCGGAAGATTTTTAGCTCAAATTTTACTAAAAAGCGGAAAAAAAGTAGGGCATTATACGAGTCCGCATATTTTTAAATTTAATGAAAGATTTTGGATAAATGGAAAAAATGTAAGCGATGATGAGCTTGAGTTGGCTCATGAAAAATTGCTTTTATATTTTAAAGCGGTAAATGGCGGCGATAGGTTTATTGACGAATTGAGCTATTTTGAATGGGCGACGTTGCTTTTTGCGGTTTTGTTTAGCGGACTTGATGAGATTGTATGCGAAGCAGGGATGGGAGGCGAGTTTGATGCGACAAATGTTTTTAGCAAAAAACTTAGCGTTTTTACGCCAGTTGGACTTGATCATACAGCTATGCTTGGAGATAGCTTAGAAGCTATAGCTACTACAAAACTAAATTCTATGGATAAATTTGCAATTGTCTGCGAAGACTTTGTATGTTTAAATTTAGCTAAGAAAATTGCAAATTTAAAAAATACTAAACTTATCTTATCGCCAAAAGCGATAGAAAATAGTGTAAATTTATACTCTTCTAAATTCAATTTACCCGGTTTTTTAGCTTCAAATTTAAATCTTGCTTATCACAGTACAAAGTTTTTAGGAGTGCAAGGTTTAGATGATATAGTTTTAAATTTAGACGCTCTAAGTTTAAGAGGGAGATGTGAAAAAATAGCCCCAAACATCACTATAGACGTAGGGCATAATGCTCACGCTGCAAGGGCTTTAAAAGCTGAGTTTGGTGCTAAAAAAGTGAGTTTAGTCTATAATGCTTTTGACGATAAAGATATAAAAGCTGTTTTTGATGAGCTAAAAGATATTATTACTGAAGTTTTGATTTACGAGTATGAGAGTTTAGATAGAAAATTAGCCGGTGCAAAAATACAAAGCATTGCTAAAAGCTTAGGCATAAGCGTATCTAAATTTTCTTGCATCGATAAAGATAAGGATTATCTTGTTTTTGGCTCTTTTGTATTAGTGGAACATTTTATAAAGGAAGTGATTGAAAAATAAATTTATCATAACCATAACAGACATAAATGGCTCAAAAAACTATTTATTGCACCAGCTTATAAAGAAGATTGCTATATATATCGTTCTTATAGCTGTGGTTAGTTTTTTTATCGGCTTGGCCTATATAAGCTATTTGGAAAATAGAACAAACAGCTTAAAACAAAAGCGTGATGAGCTTACTAAGATAAAAAATGAACTATTCTTAGAAAATGAAAAAATGCAAAAAAAAATAGCCGCTAGCAATGAAGAATTTGCAGCTATAGAAGATAAAATAGCTCTACTTGAAGATCAGCTAGGACTTAATACTGATAATAATATAACTATGGAAACTAGGCTTGAAAATCTGATTTTAACTAGCTCTCAGCAGCAGCTTATGTTTTCTATGATACCAAATGGAGAAGTGATAAAATCAAATGGTGTTAGTGCTGGATTTGGGTGGCGTTCTCATCCGATTTTAAACAAAAAGGAATTTCATCCAGGAATTGATCTAAGAGCTGATATAGGAACTCCTATTTATGCTCCAGCAGATGGAGTTATAGAGTTTGCCGGGTATAATAACAGCGGTTTTGGATATCTAGTTATTATAGAACACAATTTTGGTTTTAAAACACGCTTTGCACATATGAGCAGAAAAGACGTAGTAAAAGAAGGCGATTTTGTCAAAAAGGGCGATTTAATAGGATATAGTGGAAATACAGGACTTAGCACAGGGCCGCATTTGCATTATGAGATCAGATTTATCCAACGCCCTTTAGACCCTATAAATTTTATAAAATGGAATAGTAAAAATTATGAAGAAATATTTAACAAGGAGCAAAGAGTATCATGGCAGTCTTTAGTAAATACTCTAACAACTTTAATGCCCAAACAACAATAATATCAAATGGAGCCTATATAAAAGGTGATTTAAACCTAAATTCGATGCTTCACGTTAATGGTACAATAGAAGGTGTCTTACATAGTGATAACACTATAATTATTGGAAAAGATGGCAATGTAATAGGTAATATGTATGCACAAAAAATCGTCATAAATGGTTGTTTTGAAGGAAATATCGACGCTGAGTTTGTTGAGTTGCTAAGTGGTGCAATTGTAAAAGGAGATATAGTATCTTTAAATTTAAGCATAGAAAATGGTGCTAAGTTTATCGGACAAAGCATATTAAAAGATCATTCAAAAGTGACCTTAAATTTAGAAGCTATCGAGGATAATAGTGCAAGCAAGGATTTATGAGTTTTTCAAAGAGATAAAAAACGATTATGAAATTTTAGTAGTAAATGATGACAAAGAAGCACTAAAAGCTAGTAATGCCGCAAGTTTTGCAGGTAAAAAATGCTACGTTCTTCCTGATTTTAGAGCTGTAAAAGGCGATGATCTAAGAGCTTTTAATAGCGAACTTTTAGAGATCAGCAAGACTTTAAGCGAATTTTATAAAGATAAGAGTAAAGATGCTCTTATAATCTCTCCTATAAGAACTCTTTTAAACCGCCTTCCAGCAAAAACTCACCTTAAAACTAAAAAATTTAGTTTTGCAGATAAGATAAATTTAAATGAACTAAAAGATGAGTTGCTATGCTTTGGATATAATTTTGTAGATATTGTTCAAAGCAAAGGCGAAGTTAGAATCAGTGGCGATATCATCGATATATTTAGCGTTGGCGCTAATCAGCCTTTTAGGATATTGCTAGATATTGATACTATAGAAAGCATAAGGACTTTTGATCTAAGCACGCAAAAATCAGATAAAAACGAGCTTGAAAGTATAGAGATAACTCCGTTTTTAGCAAGTCTTAGCAAAGATGAATTTGATGAAGTGAGTCAAAAAACAGAGGCATTTCAGTCAAATGCTTTGATAAATGATATTAACTCATTTGGTTTTTGGGTTATAGATGGATTTATTGATTATTTTGAAAATTTCAAATGTATTTTAGCAGGGAATTTAGATATCAATGATATTTTTGATAAAGATTTAAGTTTTTTAAATTCAGTTGCGAAATTGCCAGAACCAAAGCATTTCAAAGATTTAGAAGTAAGCGTAAATAGCGATTTAATCCAGTTTCATAGCGACAAAAAAATAACCATACTTAGCAAAAACGAGAGTAGTTTTAATGCTCTAAATTTGACTCATTTTAGCAATGTTTCTCTTAAGATAAGCCCTTTAGTATTAAATGTGATCAGTAGCAATGAGCTTATAGTTTCGCTAAATTCATATGAAAAAAGGCAGCGCGTAAAAAAGGCTAGTTTAGTAATAGATGAGCTAAAAAAAGATGATTTTGTCGTGCATAGTGAGTATGGTATAGGTAAGTTTTTAGGGCTTGAGCTCATCACTGTTTTAGGCAGCAAAAAAGAGTTTGTGGTCATCTCTTATCAAAATGATGATAGGCTTCTTTTGCCAGTTGAACATTTAAATATGATAGATCGTTACATTGCAGGAAGTGGCTCTATAGTCGCTGTAGATAGACTAGGAAAAGCTAGTTTTGCTAAGATCAAAGAAAAAGTTAGGGAAAAACTATTTATCATAGCTAGTAAGATCATATCTTTAGCCGCAAAAAGAGAGCTCATAGAGGCGGTTAAATTTAATCCTAGCAAAGGATATTACGATTTTAAACTAAGTGCCGGATTTACTTATACTAGCGATCAAGAAAAAGCCATAAATGATATAGAAAATGATTTAAAAAGCGGTCGTGTTATGGATAGGCTTCTTAGTGGAGATGTCGGTTTTGGTAAGACTGAAGTCGCGATGAATGCTATTTATCTATGTGTAAAAAGTGGTTATCAAGCTCTATTTTTCGTGCCTACTACACTGCTTAGTTCTCAGCATTTCAAAAGCTTAAAAGAGCGTTTAAGTAAATTTGATATAGATGTTAGAAGGCTTGATCGTTTTACTAGCCCAAAGGAAAAATCGCTTATTATAAAAGATTTAGAGGGTTCAAAACCGATGGTGGTTATCGGAACTCACGCTTTATTATCTTTAAAAGCTAAAAATTTAGGGCTTATCATCATAGATGAGGAGCATAAATTTGGCGTTAAACAAAAAGAAAAGTTAAAAGAAGTCAGCGAGCATTCTCATATACTTTCTATGTCAGCAACTCCGATCCCAAGAAGTTTAAATATGGCTTTGAGCTCAGTCAAAAGCTACTCTACGCTTTTAACCCCACCACTTGATAGGCAAGATGTTAGAACATTTGTAAAGCAGTGGGATGAAAAACTCATAAAAGAGATAATCTTAAGAGAGATCAGGCGTGGCGGACAAGTTTTTTATGTGCATAATTTGATAAAAGATATGAGTGGCGTTGAAAATGAGCTAAAAGCTTTGATGCCAAATTTAAAGATTTTGACTCTTCATAGTAAAATAGATGCAAAAACCACAGAAGATGAGATGATAAAATTTGCTGATAAAAAGTATGATGTTTTGCTTTGTACTAGTATAGTTGAGAGCGGGATACATCTTCCAAATGCAAATACTATCATCATCGACGATGCAAATAAATTTGGTATGGCAGACCTTCATCAGCTAAGAGGAAGAGTCGGTAGGAGCAGTGTTCAAGGATATTGTTATTTCTTAGTACAAGACAAAGATAGTCTTAGTAGTGATGCTATAAAAAGACTAGTGGCGCTTGAGAGTAATTCATTTTTAGGATCTGGTTCATTACTAGCCTATCATGATTTAGAGATCAGAGGCGGTGGAAATTTAGTAGGAGAAGCTCAAAGTGGGCACATAGAAGCTATAGGTTATTCTCTATATTTAAAAATGCTTGAAGATGAGATAAACTCGCTTTTAAATAAAAAAACATTTGAGCTTAAAGATATAGATCTAAAACTTAGCGTAAATGCGTTTTTAAACAGCGATCTTATAAACGAAGACAGACTAAGGCTAGAGCTTTATAGACGTCTTAGTAAATGCGAAGAGGTAGATGAAGTCTATGAGATAGGTGCTGAGATAGAAGATAGATTTGGTAAATTTGATATCTATACAAAGCAGTTTTTAGATATAATTATTATAAAAATTTTGGCAAGCAAGCAAGGTTTTAAGGCTATAAGCAATTACGAACAAAATATTGCTCTTACAAAAAATGATGATACTAAAGTGATTTTAAAATCACGCAGCAAGGACGACGATGATTTGCTAGCTGAAATTTTAGCTTATCTAAGGAAAAATAAAACGTGATCATAGGAAATTCTTTTTCTACTACTAGCCCTTATTTGGATTATGGCGCTAAAAATAGTAGTGATAAAGAAAATGCTATAAAAACTAGTCAAACTAGCGACGATTCTTCTAGTGATAATAAAGATAAAAAAAATATCACTCAGCTAAGCGACGAAGAGAAACTTCAAGTAGCAAAATTGCAGCAACGAGACTCTGAAGTCAGAACTCACGAAGCTTCACATATGGCAGCAGGCGCTGGGCTTACTAGCGGAGCAGATTTTACGTATCAAAAAGGGCCCGATTCAAAAATGTATGCCGTGGGTGGCGAAGTTGAGATAGATACTAGCCCAGGTAGAACACCACAAGAAACTATCCAAAAAGCACAGCAGATAAAAAGGGCAGCTCTAGCTCCATCGAGTCCTAGCCCAGCAGACCTTAAAATAGCAGCAAATGCAGCTAGTATGGAAGCTTCTGCTAAGGCTCAGATGCAACAAGTTCAGCAAGATGATAGTAAGGGCGAAGATAATAATGCCGCCTTACCAAACTCAACTAATAAAAATAACACCAAAAATCCATATAATCAAGACACATATATCCCAAGCACTATCGGGCTATTTTAAATTTAAAGCAAAGGAGATATTTTGAAGATAGACTGGAAAAAGACTAAAGCCGCCACTTTAAGAGATGGAAAACTAAAACCTATAAAAGATATATTAATCAGTGATCTAAATGAGCTTGTAAGTATAGATAGGCAAAAAGACGAGCTTATCAAAAATACTTTAAATTTTATAGATGATAAAGGTGCAAATCACGCACTTTTATGGGGCGAAATGGGTTGTGGGAAATCAAGCCTTGTTAGGGCTGTATTTTGTAAATTTATGGATAGAAATTTAAGATTGATAGAGATAAGCAAATTTGAACTTGTAAATTTATATAAGGTTTTAGACAAGATAAGAGAGAAAAAACGTTTTAAATTTATAATATTTTGCGACGATTTTAGCTTTGAAACTAGTGATAAAACTATAGGAGAGCTTAAAAAACTGCTTGAAGGAAGCATTCAAGCCCCGCCAAAAAATGCAATTTTTTATGCTACAAGCAATCAAAAACACATCATAAAAAGCGAAAAAAACCACGAAAATTACATAATAGAAAAAGAGCGTAATAGAGAAAGTTTAAGCTTAGCAGATAGATTTGGTCTTCATATAAGCTTTTATGAGATGGAAGTATCTGAGTATCTAGATATAGTTGATAGCTATTTTAAAGATATAGATGTAGATAAAGAGTGGCTAAGAAAAGAAGCTCTTATTTATGCCGCATCAAAAGGCGTAAGAAGCGCTAGAAGTGCAAAGCAGTTTTGGCTATCAGTTAGGAGTAAGTTTGAGAAGTGAAGATCTGTTTTTAGTTTTGAATAAAGAAGTGATATTTGACTTTAAGGAAAATCCGTTTTGGTGGCCAGATTATGGGAGCTTTTGGGTCGTCATCGGAGCTGTTTTGACTCAAAATACAAAGTGGGAAAATGTAGAGAAATCTTTTTTAAATTTAAAAAATGCAGGCGTTCAAAGCCTTGAAGATGTGGCAAATTTAAGCGAACCAAGTTTAGCAAATTTGATAAAGCCAAGTGGATTTTATAACACAAAAGCCAAAAGGCTAAGTATGCTTTGTAAAAATATTTTGGATAAATTTGGTTCATTTGAGGAATTTATGAAAAATGTCAGCAGGAAATGGCTGATCTCTCAAAAAGGTTTGGGTTTTGAGAGTGTTGATAGCATACTTTGTTACGCTTGTTCGCGTGATATAATGGTGGTGGATAAATACACGTTTAGAATATTTGAGTTTTTGGATTTTACTTTTGAGAGTTATGATGAAGCTAGGCAGTGGCTAGAAGATATCGATAGAAAATGTGTTTATAAAGCAGTAGGTTCTATAAGCGACAATGAGCTTTTTGCTCGTTATCACGGGCTTATTGTGGAATTTTGTAAAAGCCATTTAAAAGGGGCTAAATTTGATGATTTTGCTTTGAGTTTATTTAGTGAGATTTCTATTTAAATAGCGTTTAAATCAATTTCTATCTTTATGGTTAAAATTCACAATAGCTTAACAAATATCATATATAATTACGCAACATTTAAATAAGGAATTAAGATGAAAAAACTCAGTTTTATAGCTATTTTAGCTTTAGCAATTAGTGCAAACGCAGCAGGCTTTACAGGCGATGCTAGTCAATCAAATACTACAGGCTTTACAGGTGGTCAAGCACCGATAAATCAAGGTGGATTTTTAGGTCCTAGATATGGGGTAAATAGCGTCAAAGCAGCACTTGGTGCGTGGGATGATACCTGGGTTGAGATAAAAGGCAAAATCATCTCTCAAGTAGGACATGAAAAATATAAATTTAGCGATGGCAAAGATACGATTATTATAGAGATTGATGATGATGATTGGGGTGGAGTTAGTGTTGGGCCTAATGAGCTTATCACAATATATGGCAAAGTTGATGGCAACGCTGTTTTGCCTAATGAAATAGATGTAAAAAGAATAGTAAAATAGCTTAAATTCAACTTAAAAATTTAGTCCCAAAAGTTGATTATAGTAACTTTTGGGAGATTTTAAATTTAAACTTAGTAAAATTTCGTTACAATCCAAATCCAAATTCCAAAAAAAGAAAAATAATGCAAAATATCTTAAATTCAATGAAAAATATAGCCGTTGTAGGCTTTAGCCCTGATCCAAATAAGGCTAGCAATCATGTCGGCAACTACTTGATAGAACAAGGTTTTAATGTGTTTGCTATCTATCCAAAAAGTGTAGAGATAAATGGATGTCAAACATATCAAAGCTTAAGCGAGATTAAGCAAAATATAGATACGATTGTTATGTTTAGAAAGGCTGAATTTGCCACAGAATTAGCCAAGGAAGCCCTAAATTTAGGTGTGAAAAATCTATGGCTACAATTAGGAATTGTAAATGATGAAGCCAAAAAAATCGCCCAAGATGGCGGATTGAACTTTGCTCAAGATGCTTGTATAATGATAGAGCATAAAAGGATGAAAAATGATAAGTCTAAATAAAATTATTCAAGCTAAACGCAATATTGATGGATTTGTGGTTAAGACTCCATTTGGTTTTGCGCCAAAATTAAGCAAAATAGCAGATGCTCAAATTTATCTTAAAAAAGAGAATTTACAAATCACTGGAGCATATAAGGTTAGAGGTGCCTTTAATAAAATAGCTCATTTAGATGAAGCAGCCAAAAAGTGTGGTGTGGTAGCAGCAAGTGCTGGAAATCACGCTCAAGGTGTAGCTATCAGCGCAAGACATTTTGGTGTTAAAGCTGTCATCATTATGCCTGAAGCTGCTCCGCTCTTAAAAGTAGCAGGGACAAAAGCTTTAGGTGCAGAAGTCATCTTAAAAGGAGACAATTTCGATGAAGCTTATGAGTTTGCTTTGCAGTATGCTAAAGAAAACTCTATGACCTTTGTGCATCCATTTGATGATGAGTTTGTTCAAGCTGGTCAAGGAACTATCGCTTTAGAGATGCTTGATGAGGTTGCAGATCTTGACTATATAGTAGCTCCTGTGGGTGGTGGCGGACTGATAAGCGGTGTGGCGAGTTGCGCTAAACAGATAAATCCAAACATAAAAGTTATCGGTGTAAGCGCAAAAGGAGCGCCGGCGATGTTTGATAGTTTTAAAGCTAAAAAACAGCTAAACTCAAAATCTGTTAGAACTATAGCCGATGGTATCGCCGTGCGTGACGCTAGTCCTATAACTTTGGCAAATATCATTGAGAGCGTTGATGAGATGGTACAAGTAGGCGATGATGAGATAGCAAACGCCATACTCTATCTTTTAGAGCAACAAAAGATAGTAGTTGAAGGAGCTGGGGCAGTTTCAGTAGCTGCTCTTTTGGAGCGTAAGTTCAAATTTCCTAATGGTGCGAAGATAGGTGCTATACTAAGTGGCGGAAATATCGATGTTCAAATGCTAAATGTCATCATCGAAAAAGGTCTTATAAGAAGCTGTAGAAAGATGATCATAAATGTTACTTTGATAGACAAACCAGGCGCTCTTATGGGGCTTACTGATGTTCTTAGAAGTTCTGGAGCAAATATCGTAAAGATAGACTATGATAGGTTTTCAACTAAGCTAAGTTATGGCGATGCGTCTATAACTATCACTCTTGAGACTAAGGGCAAGGAACATCAAGAAAAAGTGGCTTTGGCTCTAACTTCAGCAGGATATGAATTTACCCAAGAGTTTTAATATGTCGTATCTAGCTTAGTCTTATGTGTCTAGGCTAGATATAAATTCTTAAATTGCTTTGATAAAACTATATAAATTTAAAATCCATCTTAGCAATAAGATAGGCAAAACTCTTTTTTCTAAAACTACATTGTGCTTGATCTTTTCTAACTAAACTCATCTAGCCAAACCGATATTTATCCACCATATTTTTTAAAAAATTCAAAAAATTTCTAAACACATTTATGGTTCGCACCAAACTTTTTTTAAATTTAAATAAAGCTTTTCTAAATTTTTACGCCCATTTTTATAGCTTAAAAAGTTATCCTAGCTTTTATCTGATATGATATTGTCAATATTTTTAAAAATTGCGCTACTATTTTGCTCGATCGAGTTAAATTTACTGACTAATCCATCAATATCTTGTCTATTTTTGTCTTTTAAAATATTTGCTATAGTCTCTAAGGCATCTTTGAGTTGAACCGCTTGTGATGGTTTGAATTTGGCAAAGTTTTTATCACAATCACTTAATAATTCATCTATATGTGCTTCTTGCTCTGGTGTGATAACTAGGTCATTTAGAGCGTTATTATAGGCATTAGTTTTAGCTAAGATTAGATCGATTTTGGTTAGAATTCCGATTGCTTTATTCTGTGTTAGTTCAGAGATTTTAGCCGTTGCAGTGGAGTCTGTGCTGAAATTTTGAAGTGTGTCTTTTAGCTTACTTGTATTATCAATGGCGGTTTGTGCTACTTTGTTTATCATATCAGTTGAGCGGTTTAGCTCATCAGCGTCTTGGCTTAGCATTGTTACGGTACTTTCTATATCAGCTGTGGCTTTGGCGGTATTTTCAGCTAATTTTCTAACCTCATCAGCCACCACGGCAAATCCCCTACCATGCTCGCCTGCCCTAGCTGCTTCGATGGCTGCATTTAGGGCTAATAAATTTGTCTGGTCTGCGATATCTTTAATCAAATTTACCATACTGCTAATATCAGTAGCTCTTTGGTATATGCTTTGTGTGGTTTGGTTGCTATTTGCGGTAATTACGCTGAAATTTGAGCTTAGCTCTTCTACATTATTTATGCTTTGTTTAGCTATATCTGCTGTTTGTCTGCTAGAATCAACAACCTTAGATAGATCATTTACACTCTCTATCAAATCTCTTTGGACCCTATCCATTCCGCTTGTGCCGTTGCCTAGCTCTGTGAATTTCTGACTCAAAATCCCTCTAATTCTGCCTTTTTGACCTTCTAAAACGCCACTTACGCCTTCGCTTAGAGATTCTGCGTTGTTTCTAAAAATCCCTTTAAATCCCTCAACATAGATATTTCGATACTCTTCGCCATTTCTGGCTGCTAAAATGCTACTTTGAGTCTCTCTTTGTAGGGCTTCTACTTGGTCTAAAAGGTCATTGATACACTTAGCTATAGTTACTAATCTAGAATCATTATCGATATTTGTAACTCTAGCTTCTAATTTTCCTTTTGATGCGGCGCATGCTACTGCTACTATCTCATTATAAACAATATCATCAAATTTGCTTTTTTTGCTAAATATACTCATTTACTATCCTTTTACTCTTTGTAGTTCATTGACAAAGCGGTCGTAAGTTGTATTGTGGGTAGCTAATAGATCGGCTATATATTTTTGGCTAGCTTCTATACCCCCCCCCAATTTCTCTAACTCTAGCATTTTTTGGTATATCGGAATTATCTTCTCTACAGCTTTTGGATTAGCCTTGCGACGGACTGAGTAGTAGCCTATGATATTGCCACTTTCATCAAGAGAGCTTGTAACATTAGCAAAAACCCAGTAATATCCGCCATCAAAGGTTATATTTTTAACAAAAGCAAATATCTCTTGTTTGTTTTTTATCCTATCCCAAAGTAGCTTAAATACATATTTTGGCATATCATGATGGCGAACTATATTGTGATTTTTGCCTATGAGATCTGAATTTTTTGCATTTACGATATTTAAAAAATAGCTATTAGCATAAGTAATGTGGCCTTTTAAATCTGTCTTTGTAGTAATGAAAGCCTCATCACCAATCTCTTTTTGATGATTATATATCATTTTGAAATTCATTTTAACTCCTAATATTTTCATCATTGTATCTAATAATATATTAAAAAATTATAATATAAATTAATCTAAATAGATATCTAATTTTCTGTTTGCGGACTTGTAAAGACAAAGCTAAGAGCTAAAAATAACGATAAAAGATATCATTTAAATTTAAAATACACGCGACAAAAAACTAATATTTTTTAAATATTTATATGGCTATTATTTTAAAAATTTCAATATATTTTATGCTTATCTAGGGTAAAATATCCCCACTAAATTTAAAGAGAAAAAGATGAATGATATAAGCATAATAATCCTAGCAGCCGGTAATGGCACACGTATGAAATCAAGCAAATCAAAGGTTTTGCACGAGCTTTGTGGTGAGCCTATGATAACTCACATACTAAAAAAATCCTATGAAATAACTAGCGATGTTAGAGTCGTCTTGTCATATCAGTTTGAAGAGGTAAAAAGCGTAGTTTTAGCAGAATTTGAAAATACTAAAATTTGCAAACAAGATATAGTAAATTTCCCAGGAACCGCAGGAGCACTAAGAGCTGCTATAAATGATCTAAATTCAAAAAAAACACTTATCATCTGCGGAGATATGCCTTTAGTGCAAGTCGATGAGCTAAAAGCACTTTGTAAAAACAGTTCAGACGTCACGCTTAGCGCATTTAAAGCTATAGATCCAAACGGATATGGCAGAGTCATAACAAAGGATAAAAAAGTAGTAAAGATCGTAGAGCAAAAAGACGCAAACGAAGATGAGATTAAAGTAGATCTTTGCAATGCAGGAGCATATTGTTTTGATACGAATTTACTTAAAGATCTTATTCCGCTTATCAAAAACAACAACGCTAGTAAAGAATTTTATCTCACCGATGCCATAGAACTAGCTATAAATAGAGGTTTTAGCGTAAGTTTTAGTTTGGTTAGTGAAGCAAATTTTATGGGTATAAACGATAAATTTGCTCTAAGCTTGGCAGAAGAGATTATGCAAAATTCTATAAAAGAAAAACTTATGAAAAATGGTGTCATAATGCACCTTCCAAAAACTATTTTTATAGATAGTAGAGCAAAGTTTGAAGGAGAATGTATAATCGAGCCAAATGTTATGATAATAGGAAACTCTGTGATAAAAAACTCGGTTATCAAAAGTGGCTCGGTCATAGAATATAGTCAAGTAGATAGCAGCGACGTAGGACCTATGGCTCATTTAAGACCAAACTCAAAGATCCAAAAAACACATATCGGAAATTTCGTCGAGCTTAAAAACGCTAACTTAGATACCGTAAAAGCTGGGCATCTAAGCTACCTTGGAGATTGTGATATAAGTAGTGGTACAAATATAGGATGTGGCACTATAACTTGCAATTATGATGGTAAAAAAAAGCATAAAACTATCATAGGCAAAAACGTATTTATAGGAAGCGATACTCAGTTAGTCGCCCCACTAAGCATAGCTGATGATACTCTAGTAGCAGCTGGAAGCACTGTCACAAAAGATAGCAATAAAGGCGATCTAATCATCACTAGAAATGCTCAAATCAACAAACCCATGTATTTTTACAAATTTTTTGGTAAAAATGATGAAAAATAAAAGAGTTTTACTAGCAGTTTGTGGAAGCGTAAGCTTTTATAAGGCTTACGAAATTCTAAGTATCCTAAAAAAAGAAGGGGCAAATGTCCGCGTTATGCTAAGTGATGGAGCTTTAAAATTTACAAATATTTTAAGTTTTGAAGCACTTTGTGATGAAAAAGTACTTTCTAGCGTGAGCGAAGACTGGCAAAAAGGAGTAAATCATATAAACTATAGCAAAAACGACCTTATCATCATAGCGCCGGCTTCTGCAAACACTATAAATAAAATAGCGTATGGCATCGCAGATAGCGTATTTTTACAAACCATACTAGCTTCTACTTGCCCAAAGCTTATAGCGCCTTCAGCAAATAACAATATGCTTGAAAACTTTGCAACCAAAAAAAGCTTAGAGATACTCTTGCAAAACGGTTATGAGATCTGTGAGCCAGTCTCAAAAACTCTAGCTTGTAAAGACTTTGGAAAAGGCGCTTTGAATGAACCTAAAACTATAGTTGCTATGGCTAGAAGAATTCTAAACAAAGACGAGTTTTACGCAAACAAAAAAGTCATTATCACAGGCGGAGCCACAACAGAGAAAATAGACGACGTAAGAGGTATCACAAACTTTTCTAGCGGTAAAATGGCAAAAGCCCTAGCAGACGCATTTTACTACGCTGGAAGTGAGGTTATTTTCATCAGTTCAACGCAGTTTGAAGTGCCATATAAAATAGTTAAATTTCAAAGCTCAAATGAGCTTTTAGAAACTCTAAATTCACAAAAAGTAAAGGATAATGATCTGCTAGTTATGTGCGCGGCAGTCAGCGACTATATACCAAAAAATAAATTCAATGGCAAGATGAAAAAAGATAAAAATGGGCTAAATTTAGAGCTAGTTTTAAATAAAGACATACTAAAAAATATAAATTTAAACTGCAAGAAAATCGGCTTCAAAATGGAAATGGATAAAAAGACAGCAGTGCAAAATGCTTTAAATTTACTAAAAGATAAAAATCTAGACGCTGTTTGCTTAAATATTTTAGGAGATGAAATAAACTTTGGAAGCGACGAAACAACCATTTGCTTTATCACTAAAACAGATTCAAAATCCACAGAGCTAAAAAGTAAATTTGAAGTCGCAAAAGAGATAGTGGAGTTTAGTAAATTTATATGATAAGTAAAATTTCAAAGATCCAAGCTCAAAATACGCCAAATAGCACCACTATCATAAATGCAAGTCTTCCTGTCATCATAAAAGTCATAGAAAAAACCGGATACAATAGATACAATCTCAAATTTGGAAGTAAATTTCTAAGTACAAAATCACAGCGAGATCTTGAAGTAGGTGGTGAATATTTCGCAAATATAAGCTCTCAAAGCGGTGGCGTGATAAATATAAACGGACTTATCAAAAGACAATCTTACCACTATTTAGAAGATGGAGCGAGTTTGGTAGAATACCTGCTTACAAATGGCGATCTAGATCTATTTGCTAAAGAGATCAAAAACCGCCTTGCTAGGGCAAAAAATAGTACGGATTTTAGCATATACACATCTATGATACTAGCATTAGAAAGCGGAATAATCAGCGTTCCATTTCTATATGAGAATAGATACGCGCTAATAGAGATAAAACTTGGAGATCCACTTGAGCTATATCTACTTTTTGACAATTTTGCACCATTTAAAGCACTTATAAGTGAAGGTAAATTTATAAAGATAACTACCCCATATAAGAGCTTTTCGTCAGCATTTTATAATATTTTTGGTTGTAATTGCGAAGTAGGAAATGTAGAGCCATTTTGGCAACAAAAAGAAAATTTTTTAGATTTTAGAGGTTAAGACTTGAATAAACTAGATCACTTAGCTATCATAATGGACGGCAATGGTAGATGGGCTAAAAATAGGGGGCTTGTCCGCACAAAAGGACACGAAGCAGGAGCTAAAGCCGTCACAGATATCGCTAAGTTTTGCATAGAAAATTCTATTAAGAATTTAACTCTTTACGCATTTAGCACAGAAAATTGGAAAAGACCTAAAAAAGAGATAGATTTTCTAATGAAATTACTAAAAGATTTTCTAGTATCAAAACAAGATCTATTTATACAAAATAGCATTAAATTTCACACTATAGGCGATATAGAGCCTTTTAGCAATGATTTAAAAGACGAGATATCAAATTTAAAAAATCTCACTTCTAAATTTGATAAACTAAATTTTATTTTAGCTATAAATTACGGCGGTAGAGATGAGATAATTCGCGCTGCAAATAAAGCCATAGAAGATAGCAAAGATGGAAAACTTAGCGAAAAAAGCTTAAGCCAGAATCTAGATACGAGCGAGTTTGGCGACGTAGATTTACTCATTCGAACAGGTGGCGAGCAAAGACTCAGCAACTTTTTGCTTTGGCAAGCAAGCTATGCGGAGCTCTATTTTACGCCGACGCTTTGGCCAGATTTTAAAAGCAGCGAACTTAAAGATATCATCCAAAAATATCAAAAAACGCATAGAAAATTTGGAGGTCTGTAGTGGAAATTTACTATGCGTTATTTTTTATATTTGGAGTTTGTATCGGCTCATTTTGCAATGTTTTAATTTGCAGAATGCCACTTGGAAAAAGCACCATATATCCGCCTAGTCATTGTCCAAAATGCAAACAAAATCTCAAATATATCCATAATATACCGCTGTTTTCTTGGATATTTTTAGGCGGACGCTGTGCATTTTGTAAAACAAAAATTTCTATTATTTATCCGCTAGTTGAGTTTGCTTGTGGTATATTTGCTATGGCTGGACTATATTTGGGCGAAGGCTTGGTAAATTCGGCGTTTTTAGGACTTTGCTTTATACTACTTTTTACGTTAAGCATTATAGATTTTAAACACAACGCCGTACCTGAGATCTTGCTTATATCTGCATACTTTTTTGCTGTTTTTAGTGTTTTAAATTTAACCTTTAATGTATTAGATGGCGACTTTTATAGATCTCCTATTATAGTTTCTTTTATATTTGCCGGAGGTATTACTATCATCAAAAGCATTGCAAGTGCTTGGATAAATAGAAAAAATAACGGCGAGATAATAGAAGCTATGGGAGATGCAGATAGTATCATTATAGCGATCATTGGACTGCTTTTAGGAGTAAAACTTGGTGTTATAGCTATACTTTTAGCAGGTATTTTACAGATAATTTTACATATAATTTTACGCATAAAATCAAACCAAACAGAAGCGCCTTTCATACCGTCATTAAGTTTTGCACTATTTTTAGTTATGATTTTTAGAGACTTTTTCTTAGAACTTTTTGACATTTATACTAAATTTATGGGGTTAAAATGAATAGGGTAAATAGATATCTTTTTAATAGCTTTTTGAGTACTTTTATATCTTTATTTGCTACTCTTTTTCTTATTATGTCGATTGTATTTTTTTTGCAGATAGCTCGCATTACAAGCTATATAGAGATAAGCTTTGTAGAACTTCTTAGACTGTATCTATTTATGATGCCCCAAATCCTACTTTTTACTACACCAATAGCATTTTTTGTATCCGTTGCTATGAGCTTTTTTAAACTATCAAAAGAAAATGAAAGTATAGTTTTATTTACACTCGGGCACAATCCAAAAAATATAGCGAATTTTTTTATATTGATATCATTTTTGCTTTCATTCTTACTACTCATAAACTCTCTTATACTTATGCCTATGGCTCAAAATTTAAATGATGATTTTATACGATACAAAAAAACAGAACTTAGTCTAAATATAAAACCTAGCGAATTTGGACAAAAATTTGGCGACTGGATGGTATTTATAGAAAAAAGAAACGAGCAAAAAGATCTGCCAGAGTATGAAAATATAGTCATGTACAACACAGCAGATGATAAAGAACGATTTATAATGGCTCATAGTGGAGATATAAAAAATAACAACTCAAATTTAGAACTTTTACTTCTAAATGGAAAAATGTATGACATATATGATGATAAATGGCACATAAGCACATTTGATGATATGACTATTAGGACATTTACTACAGATACTGCTAAAGAAGATTACTCTTTAAAAGAGTACTGGAAAAAAGCGTTTAGCGACGATAAAAGAGCCAAAGATCTAAGCATTTACACACTTGTGTCTATATTTCCACTAGCCTCAGTATTGTTTGCTCTAAGCTTTGGTATAGTTACTTATAGATATGAAAAAGGCATTATATATTTTGGAATTTTCGGTGTTTTGTTTGTATATTTTGCTCTAATAATGATCTTTGCAAAACAGGTGTTTTACGCGGTTCCGCTTATATTTCTTGGCTTCATTATATCTTCTATGCTGATTTTTAGCAAGAAAATACTTAAAAAATACTAAATGAAAATCGCTCTTATCTATTCTTATGATGGTTCTAAATTTAGCGGTTCGCAGTCTCAGCCAAATCTACTAAGTGTTGAAGATAAGCTAAACTCGGCTCTAAAACGCGTAGGTATATTTGAGCGTATAGTATCAAGCTCACGCACAGATAAAGGCGTCCATTCATTAGCGCAAGTATCTAGTGTGGAGTGCGGTGAGTTTTGGAAAGATAGACTTAAATGGCTAAAAAAAGAGCTTAATAAACACTCTGCGCCTTATATTTTTATAAAACAGCTATATGAGGTAGGTAGCGACTTTCATCCTCGTTTTTTTGCAAAAGCTAGGAGTTATAGATATATTTTGCATCACGGAAAATTTAATCCTTTTTTAAGTGATTATGTATGTTTTTATGATGAGTTGCACTTAGATAGATTGAACAAAGCTTTAGAATGCTTTTTAGGACTACACGATTTTAAGCCTTTTTATAAAGTAGGAAGTGGTGAAAAATCAACCATAAGAGAGATATACCTGGCAAAGGCTTACCAAATTTATAAAGATAAATTTGGTAAATTTAAACGTATAAAAAGTGGCTTTCTACCGCACCAAAGCAGTATATCTAAACAAAACTTAAATATAAAACAGACTTTTACCATTATAAATTTCAAAGCAAACGGATTTTTAAGAGCACAAGTAAGACTTATGGTAGCAAATGCTTTGCAAGCTTGTAAAAGCGATGAGAGCTTAGCTAAATTTATCTCGAATTTCAAAGAGCAAAAACCGATTACTAGAATGCCTTCACCGCCAAATGGCCTATATTTGAAACGCGTATTTTATTAAATTTAGCTAGTAGTAGATTTATTATTTATTAGTAAATTTTATAAATTTAGAACCTAGTGAATATACAAATCTACCAGACAATTAAAAACATAAAATCAGTTATCATGTAGATAATAATCACGCTAGATATTATGATAATGCAACTAATAGAGCTATTTTTTTATTTTATATCAGTTTTAGTATGAGTATTGTAATGGCAATATTTTAAAATTTATATTAAAGATTAAAAATTTAATTTTTGAATATAAATTATCAAATAAATTTATCTATATTAAGTGAATTTAAACTAAAATATAGATAAAATCCACTCCATGAAAAAGATTAAAGCGCTATTTTTAGATCGTGATGGGGTGATAAATAAAGACCCCGGTTATGTTTATCGTATAGAAGATTTTGAGTTTATGCCTGGGATTTTTGTGGCTTTAAGTGGATTTATGGAGCTTGGATTTGAGATTTTTGTCGTGACAAATCAATCTGGCATAGGTCGTAAATACTACACTCAAGCTGATTTTGATAAGCTTAGTGATTATATGATAAACGAGTTTAAAACTCAAGGTGTGAATATCAAAAAAATTTACTATTGTCCGCATGCGCCTGATGATAATTGCGAGTGTAGAAAGCCAAAACCCGGTATGTTTTTAGAGGCTTTGAGTGAATTTAATATAGATATGAAAAGCTCAATTATGATAGGTGATAAGCAAAGCGATATTGACGCAGCTAGTGGCGCTGGAGTTGGTATGAGCTTTTTGCTTGATGGTGGTAAATTTAGTAGCGTGATGGATGTTTTGGAGTATGTAAAATTGCATAAATGATAGTATTTGTAACTGCTTATTTGGATGTTCAAAGCCCACAAAGTGTAGGCGAAAACTAGGCTAATATCTATGGTTTTGCAATTAATTCCAAGTGACAATACCACAAGACTCTTTGAAGAATTTCATATGCCTACTATGCTGTGCGTGATGGAATTTGTGGATTTTGTCGTGATATTTGATGATTACTTATGATATACTTGTTAAGTGTGCTAATTATGAAAGTAGGGTGGTTATGGATAGATATAAAAGCGAGAGAATCTTTCTTGGTGTTATAGCACTGACTGCTCTACGCTTACTGTAATTAGCAATAACTAGTATGGTATGTATTAAGCTGCGGAGCAATATTAAGAGTTATCATTAATAAATTTTTTATAGTCTTGTGGAATTCCAATATCAATGAAGTAGTCATCAAACACGCAGGCTCTAGCTTTAAGAGCTAAAAAATTGTTTTGAAAAAACTCTTCAAATGAGAATTTGCTATTTAAACTAAAATCGTCAAATATATCTTTGCTAACTAGATAAATTCCGCCATTTATCAAGCCATCGGATCTGAATTTTTTCTCATTAAATGCTGTTATATTATGATTTTTATCGATATTTACACTTCCGTATCTATCAAAATTATTCATATGTTTTAAAGCTACGCAAATTTTGCTATCTTTTAATTCTAAACCATTTAGGTTTATATCAAAAATTGTATCACCATTAAGTATATATACGCTATTTTGATCTACTAATTTTAAGGCTTCCACAATCGCTCCACCAGTGCCTAGTGGCTCATCTTCTATGCTATAGACAATCTCCATATTTAAATATGAATTTTGAAAATAATTTTGTATTATTTCATATTTATATGAAACGGCTAAGATAGCTCTTTTAATATTTTGTCTTTTTAAATACTCTAATATAAATGCTAAGAAAGGTTTGTTTTTAACAGGTGCCATAGGTTTTGGCAGGTTTGGTAATACGCTTTTAAGGCGTGTCCCAAGTCCGCCACATAAGATGATTGCTTCTTTGGGGCTATTCATCTATTTAAAACCTTTTCCAAATATCTCTTCTTCTACGATAGCACAAATGATATGCCCTATAACAATGTGAGATTCTTGAATTCTAGGGGTGCAATTTGATGGCACTTTGATACAATAATCACACAAATCAGCCATTTTACCGCCACTTTGACCAGTAAGGCCTACGGAGATTATCTCTTTTTCTTTACATACTTTTAGGGCTTCGATGATATTTGTGCTATTTCCGCTTGTTGATATTCCTATAAAAATATCACCTTTTACGCCTTGGGCTTGAACTTGTCTAGCAAATAATCTATCATATCCATAGTCATTGCCAATAGCTGTTAAAATGCTTGTATCAGTAGTGAGAGCTATACTAGGAATTCCTGGTCTATCAAAATAAAATCTACTTACAAACTCACCTGCTATATGTTGAGCGTCAGCAGCGCTTCCACCATTTCCTGCTAGCATGGTTTTAAAGCCATTTTTATAAGCATTTGTAGTGATTAAAGCTACCTTTTGGATAAGCTCTATTAGGGCTTTATCTTGTAAAATTTGATTTTTTACTTGTATTGAGTCTTCAAAATGACTTTTTATATATTGATTTATAATTTCCATGATTTTGCTCCTTCTTTGGTAAATGAGAAGTCTTGGATGTAGCCTTGTTGTTGGTTTAATATTTTAATTAGATTGTATTTTTTGATCGGATCTACTAAGAAAAACATAAATCCACCCGCTCCAGCTCCACTAGTTTTGCCACTATATGCGCCATTTTCCATAGCTAGATCATAAATTCTATCTAATTCATCATTGCTAACTATATCAGAGATAATTTTTTTAGATTTCCATGATTTGCCTAAAATTTGCGCTATAGTATCAAAATCCGCTCTAAATAGAGCCTCTTTCATAGACACTGCATCTTGCTTTATGGCATGCATAGCTTCTAAAGATTTATTATCACCAAGTTTGCCTTTTTTGTGCTCTTCTATATCTTTGGCTTCTCTAGTAATGTTGGTAAAATATAAAACTACTCTAGATTCAAGCTCGCTAGCGATCCAATTTTTGATTCTTAGTGGATTTACAATTACTCTTTTATTATCATAAAATTCCATAAAATTAAATCCGCCAAATGTAGCAGCGTATTGATCTTGTGCGCCACCTACTATTCCTAAATCTTCTCGCTCGATTTCATAAGCAAGCTTTGCTATATCATATTCTCCAAGCGGTAGATTTAACCACTCTTTAAATGCTACAATAACCCCTACAACCAATGTTGAGCTTCCACCAAGACCACTTCCACTAGGGACATCTGAATATGTATGTAGCGAAAAGCTCAAAGGTTTATGGGTAAAATCTTTTACAATTCTATTATATACTGCTTTATAAATATCCAAATTTCCGTCATTTTCTAAATGCGATTTGCTATCGTATTTTGCGTATGAGTTGGTATCTGGTGAATCAAATATAATTGTATTATCATCTCTTGGGATTAATGTACAATGAATATAAAGGGATATCGTAGCGTTTAAAACATAGCCAGTGTATTTATCACAATATAAATTGATATCTGTACCACCACCAGCGAGTCCTAATCTAAGCGGGGTTTGAGAACGAATAATTTTCATAAAATTTCCTAATATTTTAAAAAATGGGACGATTAATTATAACCTAAAAAAATTAAAACTAGTATAAATATTATATTAATTTTCTATTTTTGCAAAAGCAGTAAAAACCAACATAACTTTTGGTTTTATCATAATTTAAAATAGTCCAAATTTCTTTTACATTGTGTCCTAATTTTAATAATTTTTTAATTTGTTTTATATCCTTATCATAAAAGCTATTAAATGAATTCTTAGGTCTTCCTAGGATTTTTCCTTTGGCTTTTGCGTTATGAAGTCCAGCTTTTGTCCTTTGAGATATAAAATCTCTTTCTATTTCGGCTAAATACGCATAAATAGAAAGTATCAATTTAAAAGTTGGATTATTAAAGTTATTTAATTCCATTTGTCTTAAAAAGCATAGTTTGACGCCGTTTTTTGTAAATTCTAATACTATGTTTATTATCTCTAGCATATTTCTACCTAATCTAGATATTTCTGTAACTAAAAGCATATCACCAGCTTTTAATTTGGATTTTAACTCTTGGATTTTTCTTTTTTCTTGTGATTTTGTAGAGCTAATCTCAAGACTTATAATTTCATCAATGACGATATTTTGACTTTTACAATATTCAAATATTTGTAGTTTTTGTGCGTTTAAATCTTGCTTATTTGTGCTAACTCTAATATAAGCTATTGTCATCATATGTCCTTTTTATATTTTATTTTAATTAATCGTCCCATTTTTTAAAATTTGGTTTTGGAGTTTTATATGACTAATGTAATATTGTGTGGAGGTAGCGGAACTAGGCTTTGGCCGCTTAGTAGGAAGCTTATGCCAAAGCAGTTTTTGCCACTATTTGATGATAAATCTTTGTTTGAGCTTACATATGATAGAAATTTTAAAATTTGAGATAATATAGTTATTGTAGCAAATGAAGAGCAATATTTTTTGGCTTTAGATCAATTGGGTGATAAAAAAGCAAAATATATTTTAGAATCCTTATCTAAAAATACAGCAGCAGCAATAACATTAGCCGCTTTATCTTTGCCAAAAGATGAGATAGTTTTGGTAACCCCTAGTGATCATATAATAAAAGATGAGATAAAATATAATGATATTATACAACAAGCCGTAAAATTCGCAAATGATGATTGTATAGTGATATTTGGCGTTGAGCCGACATATCCAGAAACGGGATATGGGTATATTAAATTTAATAATAATGATGTAATAGAATTTGTAGAAAAGCCAAATTTACAAAAGGCTAGTGAATTTGTAAATTCAAAAGAATATTTGTGGAATTCGGGTATGTTTGTTTTTAAGGTTTCGTATTTTTTAAAACAGATGAAAGAGTTAGCTAATGAAATTTATACTCTATGCTTAAATGCTTATAACAACTCTATAAAATTTGATGATATTATAAACATTAAAACTCAAGATATGATAGATATCCCATCAACAAGCATTGATTATGCGCTGATAGAGAAATCAAGCAATATCAAAATCATAAAAGCCGATGTTGCATGGAGTGATGTAGGGAGCTTTGAGTCTTTATCAAAAGAGCTTAAAAAAAGTGATAATTATATAAATGTCAAAAATAAAATTATTGAATCTAAAAATAACTTCTTTTATAGTCAAGATAAAAATAAATTTATAGCCGCTATAGGCGTGGATGATTTGGTTGTAGTAGATACAAAAGATGCTTTGCTAATCACAAAAAAGAGCGAATCTCAAAGAGTCAAAGAGATATATGAATATATTAAAGATATTGATGATCTTAGCAAGACACATTTAAATGTCCATAGACCTTGGGGAACTTATACTATTTTGGAAAATGAATTTGGCTATAAGATTAAAAAAATTGAGGTAAAGCCTGGCAAAAAGCTCTCTTTACAAAAGCATTTTCATAGAAATGAGCATTGGATAGTTTTAAGCGGAACTGCGACTGTAGAGATAGATAATAATACATTTACTATTTGTCCCAACGAGTCAATTTATATAAAAATGGGACAAAAGCATAGGTTGATTAATGATGGCAAAATACCTATAGTTTTGATAGAAGCGCAAGTTGGTGAATACACAAATGAAGATGATATTGTAAGATTTGATGATGATTTTGGAAGAAAGGATATAATATAATGGCAAAAAAGGCTTTAATAACAGGCGTTACCGGTCAAGATGGGGCGTATTTGAGTGAGTTTTTATTAAACAAAGGTTATGAAGTTCATGGGATAAAAAGGCGTTCATCGTTTTTTAATACAGATAGGGTAGATCATCTTTTTGATGGACATCATGATAAAAGTCGGCATAATTTTCATCTGCATTTTGGCGATATGACTGATTCTATGAATTTAACAAGGCTTATATCTGATGTAAGACCTGATGAGATATATAATCTAGCAGCTCAAAGCCATGTACATGTGAGCTTTGAAACGCCAGAATACACAGCAAATGCCGATGCCTTAGGAACTTTGAGAATTTTAGAGGCGGTTAAATTCTTAGGCTTAGAATCAAAAACAAGAATATATCAAGCATCTACATCTGAATTATATGGAAAAGTTCAAGAGATACCGCAAAATGAAAAGACTCCATTTTATCCACGCAGTCCTTATGCTGTGGCTAAAATGTATGCTTATTGGATTACTGTAAATTATAGGGAGGCTTATAATATTTTTGCTTGTAATGGAATTTTATTTAATCACGAAAGCCCTATTCGTGGCGAGACATTTGTAACTAGAAAAATTACTAGAGCTGTTTCTAAAATAACTTTAAATTTACAAGATTGTGTATATTTAGGAAATCTAAACGCAAAAAGAGATTGGGGACATGCTAAAGATTATGTAAAGATGATGTGGCTTATACTTCAATATAAGGAGCCAAAAGATTGGGTGATTGCTACTGGACAAACGACAATGGTTAGGGATTTTGTGAAATTAGCTTTTTTGTATTGCGGGATTGAGCTTGAATTTAAGGGTCAAGGCGTTGATGAAATAGGCGTGATATCAAGCATAGATTATCAAAAGGCTTTGAATTTAAATATCGATCTATCTCATCTTAAAATAGGTCAAGTAGTGGTGAAAATAGATCCTAGATATTTTAGACCTACAGAGGTTGATCTATTGCTAGGAGACCCAAGCCAAGCTCAAAATGAATTAGGTTGGAAAAGAGAATTTTCTTTACCTGATTTGGTAGATGATATGATGCAAAGCGATCTAAATTTGATGAGAAAAGATCAATTTTTACAAAATAATGGCTACAAAATAATGCGTTATTATGAATAAATTTGATTTATTTAAACTCAGATAAATAGCAATATTGCTATTTATCTTTAAGTATATAAATTTATCTATTTAGAGGGATTCTACCTTTTTTAATCTCATCTCGCCAATGATTTAACAGGTCTTCAAACATCTTTCTAGCTGGAATTTCTGGTTTCCAATTGATAAAGCTTTTAATCTTAGTATTATCAAACATTTGATAATCAGCATCAATTGGGCGAAGTCTATTGGTATCTTCTTGAATTTTGATATCATCTCTTTTTGAAAATCTAAGCAATATATCTATAACTTCAGGCAGCTTAAATGCCTCTTCTCCTGCTATATTAAAAGCCTCCCCACAAGGCACTTTGCCTTTTTGGCTCTCTAGCGATAAAAGATAATACGCTCTAATAGCATCACGGCAATCTTGGAAAGTTCTAACACTTGATAGATTTCCAACTTTTATAATTGGCTCTTGAAGACCTGCTTCTATTAGGGCAATTTGCTTAGCGACTGTACTTTCAAAAAAGACATCGCTACGCCTTGGGCCACTATGTGTTCCCATTCTAGTTACATAGGTTTTAATACCATAAGCCTCGCCATAAAATCTACCTAAATAGTCAGTTCCGATTTTGCTAATACTATATGGACTAGCGCCGTGAAATGGGGTATCTTCATTTAATTTTATTCCAACTTTTGCTCTACCATAAACCTCGCTTGATGAGCATACATGGACAACTGGGTCATAAGCATCTTTTTGTTTTAAGGCTCTTATATTTTCTAATATATTTGCTGTGCCTATGATATTTGTTTGTAGTGTTTCAATAGGAATATCAAAAGAAGTTTTAGGAAAAGATTGCGCCGCTAGGTGAAAGATCACATCTGGACGATGTGTTTCAAAAAGCTTTTGAATGCTTGAATAGTCATTTAAATCTGCATAATATACACTTATTCTATCATTTTTGTTGATGCGATCACTTAAGTGGTATATATTATCCATAGGCTCTTGCCATCGCATCATACCTATCACTTCATAATCTGTATTTTCTAGCAAAAAATCAGCCATTTGAGAGCCTACTTGCCCCGTAAATCCTGTAATTAGAGCTTTCATATTAGCGCCTTTAATTTAAATTTAGCAAGCTAGTATATCACTAGCTTGCTAAAAATAATCTAAATTAACGGTATTTGATTTTAGCTTAGAGAATTTAAAATATCTTTAATATCTTTAAAACCGATATGATTGAGTGAGTGTATGAATTCTCTATCGCCTATATCAAAAGTATATTTTTTGGCAAAGCCTAAATTTATTATATTCTTGTTTTTAATATAAAAATTAATATAGCTATCTAATCCACCGCAATTTATAAAGCCCTCTTCTAGGGTAATTATATGCTCATATCTATTTATATACTCGATTAATTTATCATTTTGATTTGAATTTATAGAATAGATATCTATAAGTTCTATATCATACTCTTTTGAAATTTCATATGCTTTTTGCGACATATAGCCAGTAGATATGATTGCGATATTGGATTTTTTAGATTTTTTGACTCTAAAACCATCATTAATATCATAAGCATCATATTCTAAATTTAAAAGCGCCGTAGCATCAAAGCGTAAATATTTTGGCCTTTTTATCTCAATTGTATGCTTGAAATATCTATTTACTAGTTCTGAATCGCTAGGTGAAAATATCTCAAAATTTGGTAGGGTTCTAATTAGGCTTAAGTCTTCTAAGCAGTGATGTGTAGGCCCACTAATAGAGTAGCTAACCCCAGCGCCTACACTAATAATATTGACATTTATATTTCGCAAACTACTTAGTGCGCTTAAATTTATACGAAGTTGCTCAAATGGACGCATACTAATAAATGGCGCAATGCCATAGACATAAACGCATTTACCCTCCAAGGCCAAACCAGCAGCTATATTAATAGCATTTTGCTCGGCAATCCCGATATTTATGGCTCTTTTATTAAAAGACTCTCTAATCTTATCAAGCATAGGGGCGCCAAAATCAGCCGTGATTAGATATATATTCTCATTTTTACTCATCTCTTCATATAAATTTATAAAAAACGCATCTCGCATTGTTAGGTTACTTTTCATTTTTGATCCTTTTAATTGTCTCTTCAATCTCTTCATCGCTTAGTGATAACACATGAGCTAGTGGGCTTTTTTCTAATTTATCTACGCCTTTGCCTTTGATAGTATTTGCGATTACAACTTTTGGGGCAATAGAATCATTAAAAAACGCTTTCTTTAAGCCTTCTAATAAATCAGCTGTATTGTGGCCATCTTTGACCTCTATAGACTCCCAGCCAAAAGATTTAAATTTATCGCTCATTGGCTCTATATCTAAAATATTTTTACTAAAATCAAGCATCTGTTTTTTATTTGAATCTACAATGACAATAAGATTACTAAGATTGTATTGTTTAGCAAACATAATAGCCTCCCAGTTTGAGCCCTCTTGTAATTCGCCATTACCAACTAAAACAACTACTTTTTCATTTGAATTTGAGTTTTTTAATCCATAAGCCATCCCAGCACCTACGCCTAGACCATGGCCTAATGAGCCATTAATCGTCTCATAACCAGGAATTAAAGGATCAGGTATGCTACCTAAGAAACTTCCCTTTTTGCCTACATTTAATAGCTCCTTTTCATCAAAATAGCCTAAATCTGCCAAAATAGGATACATACAAATCGAGCCATGCCCTTTGGATATAATAAATCTATCTCTAGTTTTGTCTTGTGGATTTTTAGGGTTAAATTTGATGATATTTCCATAGAATAAAGCTACAAATATCTCAATTGGTGATAGACTAGAGGCTATTCTAGTCTCTTTGGCTCTTTTGTGAATTTCTAGTGTTTTGATTCTTATTTCATCTGATTTATTTTGTAAATTCATTTTCTTTTTCCTTTAATATTTTCATCCATTTTATGTTTAATTCTAAGCCTTCATCTAAAGAGATAAAGCTATTTTTGCCAAATTTATTTATATACTTTGATATATCTAAATTTACTACACTTTGACCAGATATGCTCTCATCGCTAATATCAGGCAAGACTACATCTGCGTTAATTAAATTTCCAATTTTATTCGCAAGGTCTAGAATTGATCTGTTTTCAAATAAACCTGCGATATTATAAACATCATTATTTGCGTTAATCAAAATATTTAAACACATCTCTATCGCATCTGTAATGAAATTAAATTGTCTGTAAGCTCTACCTTGATCTAATAAAACAATGCGTTTGTGATTTATAGCTTGAGTTATAAATTCATTCATAACTCTTTTATCATCTAGTTTAAATCCAGGCCCATAAGCAATAGCAATGCGTGCTATAGAAATTCTAACCCCAGCATCTATGTAAATTTTACATATTGTCTCTGCTACTCTTTTTGATTGGGCATAGATGGAGCTTGAATCAAATGGATTTAAATAGCCAAAATAGCTTTCACAAGTTGGCAAATGCTCTTTATCTATCTCGCCATAAATAGAGCTAGAGCTTAAAAACAGAACCTTAGCATTATACTCTTTGGATTTTTCTAATAATTGTATCAACGAAGCACTATTTAATAATATAGTGCCAACCCTGTTTTCTAACACTTTTTTAGGCTGTCCATATGTAGCAGCATGTATCAAATAATCAAATTTAAAATCTATTTTTAGATTATTAAGATCTGAATTTAGATATGTTATATTATCATCTTTAGGCAAAAACCAAATAGGCTTTGAAAAGCTATGAGCGATAATTTTAATATTAAAATTAAAATTTTTATTTAGATAATAAAAATAGCTTACAAAATTAGAACCTATCAAGCCATTAGAGCCTGTTATAAAGATAGTTTTATCCCTAAGCTCTTCTAAATTTAAAACTGAAATTTGAGAATAGTATTGATTTAAAAATTGATATAATAGCATTATTTCTCCTTATTGCTAGTATTGAAATTCGCATAATAAAGAGAAATATTACGAAGTCTATAAAGAGCATAAAAGAAAATTAGATAGTTACGCTCTACCCCCCCCCACTTAGTGTTATATGCTTCTATCATCATTGTAAGGCCTTTTTCAATAGAAATTTGATTTTCAAAGCCAAGTTTATTAAATTTATCTTTACTCATTGATTTTTTAAGGGTTCCATCATCTTTGCTAAGCTCTTTTTCAAAGATAAGCTCACCTTTGTAATCCATAATTTTAGCCATCAAATGAGCTAACTCTTTAATGCTAATTGGGTCTTCATTTGTGAAATTTACAAAAGAGCTTATCAAATTTCCGTTTTCATCATACTCGCACAGATCTTTAAAATCTATATTAGAGGCTAAATATATACAGAAATTAGCTAAATCCCTAGCATTAGCAAACTCCCTAGCAGCAGCGCCTGTACCTATCATCTGTATATGAGTATCATATATGCCGTGTTTGTGGCAAAATTCCAAAGCCGACTCTTTATCTAAGCTCAAATCTTTAGATAATAGATCCAAATTTCCTTCATTTAAACATTTTGCTAGATAAATTTTACGGAAAATTCCAGCTTGAACATGAGAATCTTCTAAATCAAAATTATCATTTTCTCCATAGATACTAGTTGGAGCAACGCATAAAAAGTTTTTTCCTTTTTCTAAATTTAGATATTCACATAGTTTAATCCCAGCAACCTTGCCAATAGCGTAACTCTCATTATTTGGCTGAAATGCACCCTCTAGCATATAGCTCTCACGAAGTGGCAATGGGGCATCTTTTGGATAGACACATGCTGAAGCTAAATATATTAATTTTTTGACGCCGTATTTGGCTGCAGCCCAAATAACATTATTTTGCATCATGATATTATTGTATAAAAATTCAGCCGGATATTTCTTTTGTTTGATAAATCCGCCCACAAAAGCAGCACTGAAAAATACATATTCAGGTAGTTGAGTTTTGAAAAATTCATCAACAGACTTTTGATCTATCAAATCTAATTGATCGTGCGTTTTGTAGATTATATTATTATAGCCTTGTTTTTGTAACTCTGCTAAAATCATACTTCCTACTAGTCCATTATGTCCAGCTATATAAATTTTAGAGTTTTTATCCATTACAGATCCTTTTATGATCTGTAATGTAGTTTGGATTATTTGAAGAGATAAAGCGATAATGTGTTAAATATTCAAATTTACGCTCTACCCCCCCCCTATGGTTATTTAGATACCATTTATACATCATTTTGATTCCTTCTTCTAAATTTATTTTGTGTTTCCAGCCTAAGGAGTGGATTTTTGATACATCCATTAGCCTATCCATAGTAGAATCCGGTCTAGAAGAGTTGAATTTTAATTCCCCTTTAAATCCCACTATATCTTTTGCTATTCGGGCAACTTCTGCTATGCTATAATCCACGCCAGAGCCGATATTAATATGAGTATTTTGTGGATTTTTGTCAGTTGCTAAATCTTTAAAATCAATATTTTGCATAACAAAAATAGACCCATCTGCTAAATCATCGCTATGAATAAACTCTCTTCTTACTTTGCCAGTACCCCAAATTTCAACACTATCTTTAGATATACCAAAATTATCTAATATATTTTTAGCATCACTTTCATTCATACCTAAATCTTCTAAAACAGCATTTAAATTATCATCTTCAAGCATTTTAGCTAAATGAAATTTACGAAGTAAAGCAGGCAAAACTCTGCTTTTGCCAAAATCAAAATTCGCTCTTGTGCCATATAGATTATTTAATGCCAAGCATAAGAAATTTGTACCATATTGTATATTATATGCCTCGCACATTGCAGCCCCTGCGATTTTGGCTATTCCCATTGTGTAGGCGTTATATTCTAGGTTACTTTGGAGCATGTACTCTTCTTTTAGTGGATTTTTTGCATCATAAGGATACATATATCCTGAGCCATAACAGATGAGCTTTTTAACACCATTTAGATATGATTGATGGATGATATTATTTTGTATCATTAAATTTTCATATATGAAATCAGCTCTTTGTGCGACATTTGCTGCCCCACAAGGCAAAACAGCACATAAAAATACATATTCAGGTTTTTCATTTTTAAATAAATTTGCGACGGCTTCTTGATTAGTTAAATCAAGCTCTTTATGAGTTTTAAGTATTAAATTATTATAACCTCTAGCCCTTAAATTATCCACAAGTGCCGTCCCAGCCGTCCCATTATGCCCAGCTATATAAATTTTGGAGTTTTTATCCATTTAGAATCCTTTAGTGTGATCTTGAGTCATTGATTCAATATCTCTATTTGATAAAATTGGAGTATTAGTAGGCCAATCAATTGCGATTCTAGGATCATTCCAAGCAAATGTAAATTGATCACTTGCATCGACATATTCGCCCTCATAAGCCCATTTGTAATAATACATAGAGTCGCATTTTGAGCTAACATATTGAGCATTGCCAAATCGTGGCGGGATTAAAATTAATTTTTGATTATCGGAGTTGATAATGAATTTTTCATATTGTAGATATGTTGGGGATTCTTTTTGGCAATCTACTACAACTTGGTGGATTTCGCCAGTTACACAAGTTACAAGCTTCCAAGATTTATGATCGCCATGAATTCCTCTTAAAACATTTGGTTTTGAAAGTGTAAATTTATCAAGGACAAAATTAAGGCCATTTGGTAAAAGTTTTAATATCGCTTCGCTTGAATACGCCGACCAAATCTCACCCCTTAAGTCTTTGAATTTGCTAGGAGTTATGATATAAACGCCTTTTAGTTTTTTAGATTCTTGTATATCAAATTCTATCGCCATCACACAGCCTTTAAGCCTAAGCCAAAAGGCATAGTGAAATTACAATTTAAATATAAATGAGTAAATTTAGAATTATTTATTGATTTTAAATTTAGCTCATACCCCCCCCCATTTTTATACCATTGATACAGCATTTTGACTCCTTCTTCTAAATTTATTTTATGTTTCCAGCCTAAAGAGTGAATTTTTGAACAATCAGTTAGTTTATTTATTGCTCCATTAGGGCGATTAGAATTAAAAGTCAAATCGCCTTTAAATCCAACTATCTCTTTGATTAATGTTGCTAGCTCTTTAATTGTAATATTTTTATTTGGGCCTATATTTAGATGGGTATTTTGTATCTCTTTTGAGTTATCGATAAGATCTTTAAAATTTATCTTTTTCATGATAAACAAGGCAGCCTCTGCTAGATCATCACTATGTAAAAATTCTCTTGTAGGAGTGCCATCACCCCATATTTCTACGCTATTTTCATTTATGCCAAATTTGTTTAAATAAACTAAAGCTTCATCTAAATTTGGCATATTTAAATCATTTAGTAGCTCATCATATCTATTTTCATTTAGGAGTTTGGCTAAGTGCATTTTTCTTAAAATTCCAGGGACTACATGCGATTTTTCTAGGTCAAATTTATCGTTATTCCCATATAAATTTGTAGGAGTTATGGATATGAAATTTGTATTGTATTGTAAATTATAGGACTCACACATCAAACAACCAGCGATTTTAGACAAGGCATAAGGCTTATTAGCATAATCCAAATCACCTTTTAACATCCAAGATTCATTAGTTGGCAAGGTGGCGTTTTTGGGATAAACTGTAGTTGAAGCTATAAAAAGCAATTTTTTAACACCACTTAAATATGCTTGATGAATGACATTACACTCTATCATTAAATTTTGATAGATGAAATCTGCTCTATATTTGCTATTAGCACCTATACCACCAGCTTTGGCGGCACATAGTATCACAAATTCCGGTTTTTCTATCTCAAAAAATTTTTTAACTTCTTGCTGATTAGTAAGATCTAATTCATCATGTGTTTTATATATCAAATTTAGATAACCATCATTTTGTAATTTTTGTAAAATAGCACTACCGACTAGACCTCTATGTCCTGCGATATAAATTTTAGAGTTTTTCTCCATTTATTTCCTTGGTAATAGGCTTATTTAACCTATAATTATACATTAATTCGCCTAATTTTTACTTAAATTTAAGTTTTAATTTTGCGTGATAAGCATATCTCGCTCTGATAAAATCGGATTAGTTGTAGGCCACTCTATGCCTATTCTATGGTCATTCCAAGCATAAGTAAATTGCTTATCTGCGTCTATATATTTACCTATATATGCACATTTGTAATAATATACCGCACTTTGTGAGCTAACATAATGAGCATTGCCAAAACCAGCTGGGACTAAAATCATCTTTTGATTATTAGCATCTATTACAAACTCTTCATATTGTAAATATGTAGGTGAGTTTTCGTTACAATCTACTACTACTTGGTGTATTTGCCCATATACGCAAGTAGCTAATTTGTATGTATTTTTATCGCCATGAATGCCACGGATTACATTGTGCTTTGAGTGAATAAATTTATCATGGATAAATCTTAGATTGTTTGGAAGGAGTTTATCAATAGCCTCACTAGTAAATGCCGACCAAATCTCACCCCTTAAATCCCTAAATTTATTAGGAGTGATGATATAAACGCCTTTTAGTTTTTTAGATTCTTGTATATCAAATTCTATCGCCATCACGCAGCCTTTAGCTCGCTAAGATAAGCGATAGAAATTTGAAATTTATTATTTAGAGGTCTGCCCCCCCCTATAACGCTATTTAGCAAATTTATTTGATTGCTAATATCTATTTGGTGATTGCCTACGAAAAAGCCATTTTCTTGTAGATATTTTGCGTTTTTTAGTTCGCCAAAAATTTCGTAATCAAAATATTTGATAACTTCATTTTGAGTAAAATCACCAGTAGCAATAGGGCGATACTCTATATTATTAGCTTCTAAAAGCTTGATAATATCAGATCTTTTTAAATTTGAATTAGGTTTGATAATGAGTGAAAATCCAAACCACGAGCTAGAGCCAATCTCTTGTTGTATGATAAAATCAGGATGATTTGCGAAGTATTTTTGGAAAAGCTTAGCATTTTCTCTTCTGTGTTTTAAGAAATTTGGAAGTTTTTTAAGTTGTTCTATACCGATTGCTCCACTCATTTCAACTGGGCGGACATTGTATCCAGGCAATACAAATCTAAACGACTCACTAAACCAATCATCGCTTTTTGGTGCTACTAGATTATCTTTTGGCAAATTCCTAGTCCAACCATGCGCCCTAAGACATAATAAAATATGATAAAGCTCCTCATCATCAGTAACGACAAAACCGCCCTCCATAGTAGCCATATGGTGAGAGTAAAATGTAGAAAATGTCCCCATAATACCAAATGTTCCGGCTTGTTTGCCTTTATATTCAGCTCCCATTGACTCGCAATTATCTTCTAATAAAATTATATTTTTATTAGAAATCATAGCTTTAATAGCGTCAAAATCATTTGGATTTCCGAGCAAATTTACACACATTATCATCTTTGTTTTATCGCTTATAGCGTTTTTTAACGCTTCTAAATCATAATTTAGTGTATGTAAATCTATATCAACAAATTTGAGTTTAAGGCCATATTGATGAAGCGGGTAATATGTAGTACTCCAAGATACGGCTGGGACTATTACTTCATCGCCTCTTTTTAGTTTATTATTTTTGGTATAAAATAACGCTGCAGTTGCGATTAAATTTGCTGTCGAGCCTGAGCTTGTCATAACGGCGTATTTTGATCCGACAAATTTAGCGAAATCTTTTTCAAATTCAGCTACTTTCTTGCCCATTGTAAAGATATCGCTTTTGATAACTTCATTAATGGCGTTTAACTCTTTTTCATCCCAAGTTGATGATGCTAAAGAATATCCTTGCATAAAAGCTCCTTTCTAAAAAATGAAAGACAATTATACAAAAAATTTCTTAAAATAATACACAAACCAACACATCTTAATTTTTAATAAAGCAATGAAATTTTAAGGCAAACAGTGTATTATTTTTATGATTTAATTTTTCTAAAACCTATAACTCACGCCAAGATATGCCCCCATATCAAGCTGTTTTAGTCTAAATGGCTTATCTTCTATCTTATAGGTTTTGCCACCATAATCAAAGCTTATATCCAAATCTTTGCTTTTATACATTGTACGCATAATTTTTGCACCAAATTCTATATCCCATCTATCATCTATTTCATACAACGCACCCAGTTTTGCTCCATAGCTAAACCCATCAAGATAGCTAGGAATTGCTTGGGCTATATCTTGTATTAGGCTATTTTTTACATCAAATTTACCCAAAGAGTATCCAGCAAATACACCTATATCGGCTCTTAAATTAGGCTGTATTAATGGGGTATAGTCATATCCTAATAAAAATCTATGAGAAGTAAATTCATATTTTTCCCACTCATTTGCTACGACTACGCCGCCTAGTTCGATATCATAGCTTCTGCTACCGCTTGATTTACCGCCATATTCATATGATATAGAGTATCTGTGCGTATTATCTATTTGATAGCCAAATTTAGGTGATAATAAGAGATTATTGTCTGATATTAAATCATAATTATCCTCATCGACCAAGCTATGATTTAAGCCACCACTAAATCCGATGAAATACCCATCAGCTAGAGCAAATGTAGCACTTAAAGATAGCATAAGAATTGTAGATTTAAATTTAAACATATTTATCCTATTTATTTTTGATTAAGGGATTATAATGGCACTTTTATAAAATAAGGCTGAATTTCGTCAGCAATCTAGTCAATTTGGATATATTTTGTATTAAATTTATTTATATCTATTTTATTTTTTGTATCCGCATTATATTCACCATCGTTATTTTTCGCCTATTAAAGAAGGATTTTATGGAATAAGAAATTTAGACAATACTTTATAGGACAAACTCAAATAAAAGGAAGCTTTATCTTAAAAATGGCTTTAATTAATAGAAAATTTCACTTTAATACATCAAGTAAATTTTCTGATTATTGATATTTTTATTAATTGCAAACTATCTTGTTTGAGATTTAATTAACACTTTCTAGCTCAGAGAGAAAAAGGTCCAAATTCTGAGATACTCGAGTTTTAAATTTATGTATGAAAATAATTCATAAAGATATTGACTATATCGTATAAAACATCCATTTTTTACATTTTTCAAAGCTAACTCTATGTAAAAATTAAAACTTATTGAATACAAAGCTTATTTTCTATAGAATTAGCGATTTTAAAAATTATTGGAAATTATGTTGTCTAAATTTGAAATATTTAAATCAACTATCCCAGTTATGATGGGATACGTTCCTCTTGGTATAGCTTTCGGGCTTTATGGTATAAGCTCTGGACTTCCACTTTGGGTCATGAGTCTCACACCCATATTTGTTTACGCAGGAAGTGTAGAGTTTGTGCTAGTCGCGTTTGTAGTCACAAGCGCATCTCTTGTTGATGTTTTTATAGTGTCGTTTTTACTGAATTTTAGGCATTTTTTCTATACTATGGCGTTACTTGGAGAGATAAATCAGCTAAAAAATCGTATTTATTTTATCTATGCTTTGACAGATGAAACTTTTGCTTTGCTTAAAGCTCGTAAATCAAACATAGATGAAAATAAAAATTTGCTTTTTAACCTAACTGCATTTTTAAATCAAATTTACTGGTTTTTTGGCGTAAATTTTGGTGCATTGCTTGGCTCAAATTTAAATATATCATATAAAGGTATAGATTTTAGTTTGGTTGCGCTTTTTGCAGTTTTGATATATCAAATTTTTAAAAATAATCCAAACACTAAAGTCTTGTTTTTAGGTTTTGGTTGCTCTATCGTCGGACTTTTTATATTTCCTGAGCGTTATTTTTTATTTGGTTCTCTTATAGCTGGAGCTGCTATTTTATTGATATTTAAGAAAAAATTTAATTAAAAGAAATTTGTGATGGAATACTTGCCATATATTTTGATAGCTGGATTTGCTACTATTTTAACTAGGTTTTTGCCATACTTGATGTTTAAAAAACGTACCCAAAACCAAACTTTGCTATATTTGCAAAAAACTATAAGCTTGATAATAATGGTAGTTTTGCTGATCTATGCTTTAAGAAATATGGATTTTTCTACTTATAGTCTAGGGACTGCTGCGATATTTTGTTTGATTTTAGTTTTTGTTTTACAAATTTGGAAGAAAAACTCGCTTCTTAGTATAGTGCTTCCGACTATTATTTATATGTTGCTAGTTAGGATACTAGGTTAATTTATATCTGTTTTATATCAAATATGATATTTTGTTATATTTTTACTGATTATTTTATTTAAATTTATTTTTAAAATATTGATTTATAGATTTTAATTATGCCGATTATAAAGCCAATTAAATATTCGACTTTATCATTTAGATATTACTAAACTTGATTTGATATTACAATTTTTAATAAATTTTTATATTAAATAATTAAAAAATATTTGTTAATTACTTTAAGATAAATAAGTGTAGAATAATGAAGTTAAAAATTTGTTATATATAAATTTAATTTCAATTCCAAGGAGGATTTATGGTTGAGCATAAACTCTTAAATACTATACAAGATAGGCTAGATGCTTTATCAAAGATGCCTAAATTTAAAAAAAATAGTTCTATAATGTCTGTTTTAAACGAACACGGCTTTACTCGTAGAGATTTTATGAAATGGGCTGGAGCGATGACTGCTCTTATGGCTTTGCCGGCTAGTTTTGCACCTATGGTAGCTCAAGCAGCTGAGCTTAGCGATAGATTGCCTGTGATTTGGCTACATATGGCTGAATGTACAGGTTGTAGTGAAAGTCTTTTAAGAAGTGATGCACCTACAATTGATAGCTTAATATTTGATTATATCAGTTTAGAGTACCATGAAACAGTTATGGCAGCTTCTGGTTGGCAAGCTGAAGAGAATTTAGAACAAGCTATAGAGAAGTATAAAGGCAAATATGTCTTAATGGTAGAAGGCGGAATTCCAGATGGCGATAGCGCCTTTTATCTAACAGTAGGCCCAAAAGGCACAACAGGTAGAGAACATGCTATCCACGCTAGTGATAATGCTCTTGCTATCTTTGCTATCGGGACTTGCTCTAGTTTTGGTGGTATTCAAGCTGCAGCTCCAAATCCTACAAACGCAAAACCACTTCACAAAATCACCAATAAACAAGTAATCAATGTCCCAGGCTGTCCGCCAAGTGAGAAAAATATAGTTGGTAATGTCTTAAATTTCTTACTATTTGGCACACTTCCAGCACTTGATGTCTATAATAGACCAAAATGGGCTTATGGACTTAGAATTCACGATCTTTGCGAGAGAAGAGGGCATTTTGATGCGGGTGAATTTGTCCAAGAATTTGGCGATGAAGGCGCTAAAAAAGGCTATTGCTTATACAAAGTCGGCTGTAAAGGGCCATATACCTTTAATAACTGCTCTAGAGAGAGATTTAATCAACACACTAGTTGGCCTATTCAAGCAGGTCATGGCTGTATCGGCTGCTCTGAGCCTGATTTTTGGGATCAGATGGGGCCATTTGAGATGCCACTAGGCGATAGATTATATAATACCGTGTTTGATGGGCTTGGAGCGGACGCTATAAGCGATAAGATCGGTATAGGTGTATTAGCCATCACAGGTGTAGCTGTAGCGGCTCACGCACTTATTGCTACTGCAACAAAAGAGAAGGAGTAAAATATGAGCGAACAAAGAATAGTAGTTGATCCGATAACTAGAATTGAAGGTCACCTTCGTGTAGAGGTGGTTGTTGATGAGAATAATGTAGTTAAAGAAGCTTATAGTGGCTCAACTCTTTGGCGTGGCATTGAGGTGATCGTAAAAGGTAGAGATCCAAGAGATGCTGGTTTTATGACGCAAAGAATTTGCGGAGTATGTACATTTTCGCACTATAGAGCAGGGGTTGAAGCTGTAGAAAATGCTCTTGGTATCGTCCCACCACTTAATGCCAAACTCACTAGAACGCTTATGAATGCGGCTCTATTTTTACATGACCATCCTGTGCATTTCTATCAACTTCATGCGCTTGATTTTGTAGATGTGGTGAGTGCTCTTAGCGCTGATCCAAAAAAGGCTAGTGAAGAGGCATTTAAATACTGCGATACTCCATATGCTTGTGGTGCAGACCAGCTAAAATTAGTCCAAGATAAGGTTAAAAAATTTGTAGAAAAAGGCAACCTTGGGCCATTTGCTAATGCTTATTGGGGGCACTCTACTTATAAATTTAGCCCAGAGCAAAATCTAATAGCCCTTAGCCACTATTTAGAGTGTTTAAGACTTCAAAGAACAATAGCTCAAGCTATGGCGGTATTTGGTGCTAAGCAACCACACCCTCAAAGCCTAACTGTCGGTGGCGTAACTTGTATAATGGATCTACAAGATCCAGCAAGACTAGGTGAATATATGGTGAAATTCCAAGAGATGGCTGATTTTATCAATCGTGCTTATTGGCCTGATTTGGTGATGGCGGCTAAGGCTTATGCGAATGAGCCAAGTGTGGTAAATGATGTAGGAGCTCCAAATTTACTAACATATCGAGATTTCCAAATTGGTGCTAATGAGTATCTATTTGATGGTGGTTATATCTTAAATGGCGATATATCTAAGGTATTTGAAGTAGATGAGAGCAAAATCACCGAAGAAGCGACTCACTCATGGTATAAAAACGACGCTCCACTTCACCCTTATGATGGTGATACTACGCCAAATTACACAGGATTTAAAGATGCTAAAACTCTAAATGCTAAGGGTAAAATGGAAGATTCTAAAGTCTTTGATTTAGATGGTAAATATAGCTGGATCAAAGCCCCAAGATATGATAGTTTGCCTATGCAAGTTGGCCCATTAGCAAATATAGTTGTAAATTACGCTAAAGGCAATAAAAATGTAGTGCCAGTAGTGGATAAATTCCTAGCTGAAACAGGACTTCCTGTGAGTGCTGTGCTATCAACTTTGGGTAGGACTGCTTGTAGGATGATTGAAGCAAAAATTATCGCTGATAATACTTTAAGGGCTTTTAATAATCTAATTGAGAATTTAAAAATCGATGATAGCACTTGTGCTAAATATCAAATAGATAGCAAAAAAGAGTATAAAGGTAGATTTATCGGTAATGTGCCTCGTGGTATGCTAAGCCACTGGTGTAGGATTAAAAATGGAGTGATTGAGAATTGGCAAGCTGTCGTTCCATCTACTTGGAATGCTAGCCCAAAAGATGCTAAAGGTCAAATGGGTAGCTATGAGGCTTGTTTGATTGGACTCAAAATCGCTGATTTAAAACAGCCTTTAGAGATAATACGCAAAATTCACTCTTATGATCCTTGTATAGCGTGTTCTGTCCATGTGATGGATACAAAAGGCAATGAATTAAGTAGCTATAAAGTTAATCCGAATTTAATCTAAGGAGCAGATATGAAAAATAGTAAAAAACATATCGCTGATTATGAATTTAGCATAGGATTACGCCTTACGCACTGGATTAGGGCTATATCTATTGTGGTTTTGAGCGTGAGCGGATTTTATCTTGCTTATGTCTTTGTAAGTCCTACTATAACAGGTGAGCCTATAAATTTTATGAACGCTAAATGGCGTGCTGTTCATCAAATAGCTGGATTTATACTAATAGGTTGTTTTATCTTTAAAATTTATCTATTTTTCTTTGATAAGCAAAGCCATATAGAAAGAGTGAGTGTAAGGGATTTTCTAAGCCCAAAAATTTGTATAGAGCAGATCAAATACTATCTATTTTTAGGCAAGCACCCGCATATGCAAGGAACCTATAATCCACTACAATTTGCCTCTTATCTATTCTTTTATATTGTGCTTTTTGTGATCTGCTTAACTGGATTGATTTTATATGTCAATGTATATCATGATGGGCTTGGTGGGTTGCTTTATACACCTATGAGAGTTATTGAGGCTTGGATGGGAGGACTTGCTAATGTGCGTCAAATTCACCATATTTCTATGTGGATTATCTTTATTTTTATGGTAGTTCATATCTATATGGCTGTATTTAACGCTATAAAAGGCAAAGATGGTGCTATTGATGCGATAATCAGCGGCTACAAATTCCCAAAAGAGAAGTAGATGCGTGTCTTAATCCTAGGTATAGGAAATGTAATGTTCGCCGATGAGGGAGTCGGCGTTCATTTTGTTAAAATGATAGAGAATAACTTTAAATTCACTTCAGATGAGCATAGCTTAAAATTCATTGATGGTGGCACCTTAGCTAACTATCTAACGCCGATAATGGCTGATAGTGATTATCTCATTGTTGTTGATTGTATTGATGCCGATGGCGGGCAGATTGGTGATGTGTATTTTTTTGATTTTGAAGATATGCCAAAGAGTATAAAGTGGTCTGGGTCAGCTCATGAGATTGAGATGCTACAAACTATAGAGATGATGGATTTGGTAGGTGATAGACCAAAGACTAAGATAATTGGCGTGGTACCAAAGAGAGTCGAGCCTATGAGTTTTGAGCTTAGCAGTGAGATTTTAAATTCAGCCGACCTAATGAGTAAAATAATCTTAAAAGAGCTAAAATCAATCGGTTTTGAGTATAGCAAGATAGATGACAAAAATTTACAAGATATCGCAAATGAGTGGAAGAAAGGGCAATTTTGATACTTTGCTTTGAGTTTAAATTTAGTTGTAGTCTAAAGACATTTGCTTTTTTTCTTGATTTTTGGGCAAAACAAAGTACTTTGCAGTATGCTTTAAACTACGAAAAAGACATAATACGACTTTATGTTAGCGCAGCAGATGAAGAGCTTGGTAAATTTAGCGATGAGTATCTTTCCTTGGTTCCTCACTCTATATTTTTACAATCTAGCAAAGTTAAAGTAGCTGAGTATTTGCCAGCTCATCAAGAGCAAATTTTTGATTTTAAATTTAAAAATATCACTCCAAAATCTTTAAAAAATGGAAAAAATGAGTTTGGCTTTGGCTTTGATGATGAATTTATAAATGAAGCTGTAAAACGTATAGAAAATGGAGAAAGTATCATATATGAAGGTGCTTTGATATCTAAATTTGATAGTTTTGATGCGGATTATCTTTTGCCTACAAACCTAAATACTCTTCCTAAAATATTTGTTGTTGATGAAAAATCATTGATCGCATTAGCTAGTTTTGAAAAACCTATTTTATCTCTAAAAACAAATGCTATTTTTAGAACAAATCATAAAAACACACCGACTTTTTTTGATGTAAGAGCGGCTTGGGATATAAATATTTATAAGATAGCTAGTATTTTAAACTCAAAAGGTATAAATTTCTTAAAAGTGAAATCAAGCCAAAATGAGTTTAAGATAAACGTTTTAGATGATAGCTTTTTGATAGTAAGAAATAGTGAGTTTTTACAAAGAGAGGATTTGGATTTTATCGGCTCTAAAAGTGATAAAAATTTAGCCACCTTTGGACTTATGCTAAAAGAATTTAACTTGCTAGATACTACCGTAGCAAGGCTATTTTTTAGTCATAAATTTGATGATTTTATCAAGGTTTATAAGGGGAGTGATGAGTTTGATATGTTTAAACTCAGTATTCCAAAAAGCTATGAAGAAATTTATGAGCAAATAGCTACGTTTAATGGTGGAGATAGACTGCTTGAAAACTATAAAAAAAGTTTTCTTTTACCTAGTGGTAAGTTTAGTTTGCCAAACAACTTTTATTCTATTTATACTATTTTAGATGAGATTTTGGGCTTTGATGGAAAGTTATTTGACTTTGCTAGAGATTTTGGAGGCTCAAAAGGCGTTAGGATAGACTATAAAATGAAAAGTAAAAATGAATTTGACGTCATTACTTTGATACGTTCTGCTATGAGTTTTAAATTAGCCGGGGCAGAGCCTAAAAATATTAGTTTTGGTTGTTTTGAAAGTTTGGCTTTTTTTGTCAGTGATTTTGGCGATATCATCAAAGATGAGTTTGAATGTCAAAATTTCTTACTTAGTGGCGAACTTTTTGAGAGCAAAACTATAGCAAATTTAGTTTTAAAATATTCAAATTCAAACTATAAAACGAGATTTAGCGAGCAATACCCTCTTGAAATCTCTTAGAATAGAAATTTTTGGTTTAGTTCAAGGTGTAGGTTTTCGTCCTTTTATATATAATCTTGCTCTTAGATTTGGGGTTTTTGGTAGAGTTTTTAACGACTGCGAAGGCGTTAAAATAGATATTTACGCTAAAGATGAAATTTGCGATCAGTTTTGCAAGGCTATATTTGACGAACTTCCGCCACTTGCTAGGATTGATGATTTCAAAGTACTACATAGTGAGCTTAAATTTGATACTTTTAAGATAGTAAATTCGCAATTTACCCAAAAACTAAACCCGATACTTCCTGATTTTGCTATTTGTGATGAGTGTAAAGCCGAGTTTTATGACCATACTAATCCGCGTTATCATCATCCGTTTATAAACTGTACTAATTGTGGCCCTAGATTTTCTATCATAAAATCCTTGCCTTATGATCGTAAAAACACAACTATGATAAACTTTAAAATGTGCGATAAGTGCGAATATGAATATAAAAATCCGATTAATCGTCGCTATCACGCTCAGCCTATAGCTTGTAATGATTGCGGACCAAAAGTTTATTTAAAAGATATGAGTGAAGAGATTTTGGCTAAAAACAAAGAGGCGGTAAAACTATGTGCAGCTTGGCTAAAAAAAGGTAAAATCATAGCTATAAAAGGAATAGGTGGTTTTCATCTTGTTTGTAGAGCCGATGATAGCGAAGTTTTAAGAACTCTTAGACAAAAAAAACAGCGCCCAAGCAAACCATTTGCGCTTATGTGTAAAGATGAAAAAATGGCATTAAAATATGCTAAATTTAGTAAAAAAGAGTTAGAGCTTTTAAACTCAAACATTAAGCCTATAGTTTTAGCTTCAAATTTAAATGCTCTTCTAGAAGAGCTTGCGCCAGGACTTCAAAAAATAGGAATATTTTTAGCTCCTACCGCTCTTCATCTACTGCTTTTTGAATATATAGATTTTCCTATCGTTGCAACTAGCGCAAATATCAGCGGCGAGCCTATCATTACAAATTCCATAGATATAGTTAAAAAGCTAGGAGGCGTAGTTCATCTCATCCTTGACAATGATAGAGAGATCATAAATCCAAGTGATGATAGTATCGCTTTTTTTGCAGATGATAGACTTCAATGGATACGTACTTCAAGGGGTATAAAACCAAAAATAATCCGTTCTAAATTTAGTCAAAAAGGCTGTTTTTTGGCTCTTGGCGGTGAGCTTAAAAATCAATTTGCTATTTATAAAGATGGATTGATATTTAGCTCTGTTTATATCGGGGATTTAAAAAATATAGCTACTTTTGAAAGATTTCTAAATTTAGTTGAGAAATTTAGCCAAACTTATGATTTTAAATTTGACTTTATAGTCGGCGACTTGCATCCACATTTTTTACACACAAAGTATTTTGAAAAGCAAGGATTTAAGCTGTATAAAGCCCAACATCACTGGGCGCATTTACTTAGTGTAATGATAGAAAATGATATTAGCACTGAAGTACTTGGAGTAGCGTTTGATGGTACTGGATATGGCGATGATGGGAATATTTGGGGTGGAGAGCTGTTTTTATGTGATCAAAAGGGTTATAAAAGGATCTTACATTTTGATGAGTTTGAGCTTATAGGTGGCGATAAGGCTATCAAAAATATATATTATTTGGCTTATGCAATTCTTAGAAAGTACGATATCGATGCGCCGGAATTTAAAAGTAGATTTGATGAGAAAACTCTTTTAAATTTAGACAAGGTATTAAATCGCAATATAAATTTAGTAAAAACAAGCTCGCTTGGACGTATATTTGACGCATTTGCCTGTTTAGCTCTTAAGATAGATACCATAAGTTACGATGCGCAGGCTGCTATGAGCTTAGAAGCTTTATATGATGAGAGTTTAGATATTTCATATAAATTTGAGATAGAAAATGACGTTATAACTTATAAAGACGTGTTTTTGAATGCTTTGAGTGGTAGCCCAAGAGTTTTGGCGACCGGGTTTATAAATGGTTTGGCAGATCTTATATTAAGCGTTGCGCTTATGTATAAAAAGCCGTTAGTTCTTAGTGGTGGAGTTTTTCAAAATAGAGCTTTACTAACTAAGACGATATCAAATTTAAAACAAGCGGGCATTACGTTTTATCTACCAAAAGATGAGCCTGCAAATGACTCAGGACTAGCTATGGGGCAAATTTACTATGGTTTAAACTTTTTGGGTTATAATTCAAATAAATAGTAAAAAGGTTGTATGATGGATAAAGAAGATAAGATTATAAGATTTAGTGTCTCTTTGCCAGAAGAGCTTTTGGGCGAATTAGACAAGATGATAAAGACAAAAAATTACGCTAGTAGAAGCGAATTTACTAGAGATCTTATCAGAGAAAAGATAGTACAAGATAGCTGGTCAAATGAAAAAGAAGACCTTATAGGTGTCCTTAGTATAGTTTATGATCATCATCAAAGTGGTCTAATGACTAAAAAAATGAGTATAGAACATGATGCTAATGTAAATATTATATGTACAAATCATATTCATATAGATCATCATAATTGTCTAGAAAATATGGTTTTAAAAGGTAAAGCCAAAGAAGTAGAGATTTTTAGCGACAGAATTGCTGGTCTTAAAGGTGTTAAGTTTTCAAAACTTGCTAGGGTAGCAGTGCCAAAACATTAAATATAAATTCAAAGGAGAAAATATGTGTAAAGATTGCGGTTGTAGCATGGGAAACCATAGCAATCACGACCATACTCATAATCACGACCATCCAGCTTTAAATGAGAAAAAGACGATAGAAGTAGTAACCAAAATATTACAGGAAAATGACCACGAAGCTGCTCATAATAGAGCGCATTTAGACGAATATGGGCTATTGTGTCTGAATTTGATGAGTAGCCCAGGAGCGGGGAAAACCACGCTTTTAGAAGCTACTATAAAATCAAGTGGGCTAAGAGTTGGGGTAGTTGAGGGGGATTTAGAGACAAATAAAGACGCCAATCGCATTATAAACGCAGGCGGCAAGGCTCATCAGATTAGCACCGGTCAAACTTGTCATTTAGATGCTTTTATGGTACATAATGGCTTACACCACTTGCCGCTTAAAGAGCTTGATTTGGTATTTATAGAAAATGTTGGAAATTTAGTTTGCCCAGCTAGTTATGATGTGGGAGCTCACCTTAATGCTGTCTTAATCAGTGTGCCAGAAGGAAGCGATAAGGTGGCTAAATATCCTGTTATGTTTAGAGCAGCTGATATAGTGGTTATAACGAAAACTTCGCTATTAGAGCATTTTGATTTTGATATTAATGAGGTGAAAAAAGAGGCTAAAAAGCTAAATCCAAAAGTTGATATCATAGAAGTTGATAGCAAAACGGGTCTTGGCATAGATAAGTGGATAAATTATTTAAAAATGAAAAAGGAATTAAAATAATGTGCCTTAGCATACCTTCAAAAGTGATATCAATAGATGAGAATAATTTTGCTATAGTCGATACTATGGGAGTTAGGCGTGGGGTGAGCTTGGACTTGATAGCTGAGCCTGTAAAAGTAGGGGATTATGTGCTGATACATGTAGGCTTCGCGATGGAGAAGATAGATACCAAATACGCCTTAGAGAGCTTAGAGATTTATAAGCAGATCGCAGATGATATGAATAACGGCAAAATACCAGCCGATGAAGGCGATATGGGCTTAGTGGCATTGAAGTAGAGATTGATGTTTAAAAGTATTGAGTTATTTGCTGGTGGCGGAGGTATGGCTCTTGGATTAGAAAGAGCCGGTTTTGCTCATATAGGTTTGATAGAAATAGATAAATCATCTGTTAAAACTTTATTGGCAAATAAACCCAATTGGAATGTTATTTGTGATGATATTAGCGTGATTTCTAGCAGAGATTTAGAAAAAGAATTTAATATAAAAAGTGGTGAATTAGATTTACTCTCAGGCGGTGCGCCTTGTCAGAGCTTTAGTTATGCTGGCAAGAGGCTTGGGCTTGAAGATGCTAGAGGGACGCTCTTTTATCATTATGCTTTGTTTTTAAAAAAATTACAGCCTAAAATGTTTTTGTTTGAAAATGTAAAAGGACTTTTAACGCACGATAAAGGCAAGACTTTTAAAATAATTTGTGATATTTTTTGCGAACAAGGCTATAATATAGAATATAAAGTGCTAAATGCGCTTGATTATGGTGTGGCGCAAAAAAGAGAGCGATTGATTGTAGTTGGAATTAGAAAAGATTTGCAAGGTAAGGTGTTTTTTGCTTTTCCTAAAAAGCACGATAAGAAGCTGGTTTTAAGAGATATTTTACAAAATGTCCCAAAAAGCCAGTGCGCTAAATACTCAGAGCAAAAAGCGGCTGTTTTTGCTCTTGTGCCTGCTGGTGGGTATTGGCGTGATATAGACCCAAATATAGCAAAAGAGTATATGAAAACTTGCTGGGATATGGCTGGTGGCAGAACTGGAATTCTAAGGCGACTTAGCTTTGATGAGCCAAGCCTAACTGTGCTTACAACACCGCAAATGAAACAAACTGACAGGTGCCATCCAAGCGAAATTAGACCATTTAGTGTAAGAGAAAATGCCAGAATTCAGTCTTTTCCAGATGAGTGGGAGTTTTGTGGCTCTATGGCAGAACAATACAAACAAATCGGCAATGCTGTGCCTGTAAAACTAGCATATGAAGTGGGTAAAGAAATAATTAAGTCATTAAATGGAGAAACGAAGTGGGGCGAGAGTTTATTTTAGACTTTATATCAAAAACAGACTTTGAAAAACATGTTTTGCAGACTTTAAACGAGTATCAAGAAGTGCTAAAAAGCATTGATTTAAGCAAATTTAACTCAAATATAATTGACCCTATAAAATTGCTTTTTGATAAAAATATTTATGCTAAAAGTTATGAAGAAATTATAGCCTTAGAGCTACAAAGACAAAGAGATAAGTCAAATAATAACTCTATTGGATATTTTCATCAAAATATTTTTAAATATATTAAAGGTTGCGAAGTTCCAAAAAGTGGCTGGGATATAGTATTTAAAGGCGAAAAAAACTCATATTTTGTTGAGCTAAAAAATAAACACAATACAATGAATAGCTCATCAAGCCAAAAAACCTTTATGAAAATGCAAAATCATCTTTTAAATTCTAAAAATTCCAAAGATATTTGCGCCCTTGTAGAAGTAATAGCTAAAAAATCAGCAAATGAGCCTTGGGTTATTAGCCTTGATGGACAAAGGCAAGCTAAAAATGAGAAATTACGCAGAATTTCTATTGATAAATTTTACGAAATTATAACAGGTGATAAAGTGGCTTTTAAAAAAATGTGCGAACAATTACCTAAAACTATAGAAAAACTACTAAAGCAAAACTTGCATTTGCAACTACAAAAAGATAGCGTTTATGAAGAGATTAAAGATCTTGATAATGATATTTTGATGGCTCTTTATAAGTTAGCCTTTAACACATATGAGGGTTTTTAATGGATTTGATAAATAGTTTTAGAGATAAAGATAAGATTTTAGCCTTAAGCCAGATAATTAAGCAAAGAAGCAAAAGGCCATTAAATATCATGGAAATTTGCGGCGGTCATACTCATAGTATTATGAAATTCGGTATCCCTGAACTCGTTGGTAAATATGTAAATTTCATCCATGGCCCAGGATGCCCAGTTTGTGTAATGCCAAAAACTAGGATAGATGAAGCTATAAAACTTGCTAGTTTTGATGGTGTGATATTTTGTACTTTAGCTGATATGTTAAGAGTGCCTGGAAGCAAAACTAGTCTTATGAAGCTAAGAGGCGAAGGGCATGATATAAGAGCTCTTTATACGCCTCTTGATACTTTAAGTATCGCTGAAAAAAATCCAGATAAAAAAGTTGTATTTTTTGCTATAGGATTTGAGACTACTACTCCTATGACTGCGGTTTTAATACAAAAAACTATAGAACTAGGTCTAAAAAATATCTTTTTTCATATAAATCATGTCACAGTCCCAGCACCAGTAAGGGCTATAATGAGTGATAAAGATGTGAAAATCGATGCGTTTTTGGGTCCTAGTCATGTGAGCGTGATTACTGGTAGTAAAATTTATGAAGAGTTAGCAAATGAGTTTAAAACGCCTATTGCGGTGAGCGGATTTGAGCCTTTGGATCTTATGGATAGTATATTAAATTTAGTCAATCAGCATGAAAATGGCACTCATAAGGTCTATAATGAGTATGCTAGAGTGGTTAGCAAAGATGGTAATTTAAAGGCCAAAGAGCTAATAGAGCGTTATTTTGAGCCTTGTGATTTTGAGTGGAGAGGGCTAGGCGAGATACCAAAAAGTGGTATGAAGCTAAAAGACGAGTTTAGCTATTTAGACGCTAGAGTTAAATTTGATTGCAGTGTGCAAAGCACAGGAGAAAATAGAGCTTGTATATGTGGCAAGATACTTCGAGGTCTTGCTAAGCCGTATGATTGCAAAGTTTTTGGCAAGGTGTGTAATCCGCAAAATCCTATAGGAAGCTGTATGGTTAGTAGCGAGGGCGCTTGTGCGGCTTATTATAAATACGCTAAAAGGGTATAAATGCAAAAAATCATGCTAAGCCATGGTGGTGGCGGTGAAGAGATGAATAAACTCATAAATGGGTTGATTTTTAAGATTTTTGATAATGAAATTTTGGCTCAAAGCAATGATAGTGCGATTTTAAATTTAAGTGGTAAAATAGCCTTTAGCACCGATAGCTTCGTAGTAAGCCCTATTAAATTTCCAGGTGGCGATATCGGTAAAATCGCAGTTTGCGGGACGATAAATGACCTAGCAATGGTAGGGGCAAAGCCTGGGTATATTAGTTGTGCTTTGATTATAGAAGAGGGGCTTGGTATTGATGAGCTTAAAGATATTTTAAATAGTATGAAAAGCACGGCTGATGAGGCTGGAGTGGCTATAGTTTGCGGTGATACTAAGGTAGTTAGCAAGGGGAGTTGTGATAAGATTTTTATCAATACTTCAGGTGTCGGAGAGATAGTAACTGAAAATATCGAAGTAAAAAATTTAAAAGTAGGGGCAAAGATCTTAGTCAGTGGAGATATCGGAAGACATGGAGCAGTCGTGCTTGCTAGCCGTGAAGAACTATCTTTGCAAAGTGAGTTAAAAAGTGACTGCAAAGCACTAAAAAATGTTGTTTTAGAGATACTTGGTTGTGGTATAAAACCTCAATGCATGAGAGATGCTACAAGGGGAGGAATCTCTGCTGTGTTAAATGAGTGGGCGAATTTCAAAGGATTTGAGCTAAAGATCTATGAAGAAAAGATAAAGATCAAAGATGAAGTTAGTGGAATTTGCGAACTTCTTGGTTTTGAGCCTTATGAACTTGCTAATGAGGGGACTTTTGTCATAGCAGTAGATCCTAAAGACGAAGAAAAAACGCTTGAGATTTTGCGTAAATTTGACGAAAATGCAAACACTATAGGCGAGGTTGTAAGCGATAAAAAAACAGGTGTGATAATAGAAAATATTTATGGCTCAAGTAGGTATTTAGAAGTACCAAAAGGTGAGCTTTTACCGAGAATTTGTTAAAGGAAGATAATGCACGAGTTAGCCATAGTTCAAGATCTTTTTAAGCTTTGTGAAACAAATGCTATGAAAAATAACGCTAGAAAAGTGACAAGAGTAGAAGTCCAAATAGGCAGGCTTAGTGGTGTTGAGCCACACTATTTAGAGAGTGCGTTTGATGCATTTAAGATAAATACTATCTGCAGTGACGCAAAGCTTGTCATTGGCACACAAGACGTTATTGTAAAATGCAGTGGTTGTGGTTTTGAAGGAGCACTCTTAGAAAATAACTTTTTATGCCCAAAATGCGGTGAAAATAAGCTTGATGTTGTAGCTGGTGAGGATATGTATTTGATGCGTCTTGAGATGGAATAGTTTCCATCTCTAACCTATCATTTTGTTTCTGAATTAGTCAAATATAGTAAATGGAAGCTGTAAGGTATTTTTTATGATATTATACGGCGTTTTGATAATATCTTTGATGATTTGTGTTTCAAATTTAGGTTCATCTAAAGTTCCTCTTACTTCTATGACAGTTGAGATAGTCTTATTATCTCCTAAAAATATATGACCTACTAATGGAATCTTGCCTATAATAGAACTTGCGTCTTTTAATAGCTTTAGCTCAAAATCTATATTTATATCTTTGCTGTCTAAATCTATACTTCCACGTCCTGCGATATCTGCGCTACTTCCTGTTAAATTTAAAGCCTTTATATTTAGTCTGTTGTTATCGCGCTCTATGAACATCACGCCATCATTTACGGTAAATCCTTTGTCGTTAAAATCAGGAACTTTAAATATCAAAAGCGATGGGACGGAATTTATAAAGCTTAGAAATTTTTGATAGAATTTATAGCTGCTTAAATATGTATTTTTTACCTTTATTTCGCTTTGAAAGGTATCAAAATCCTTGCCGTATAGTTTTATAGTAAAATTACCCTCGTTAAATGAATTTAATCCTAAAAAGTCATTTGCAATCTCAGAGCTGAGATTTTGCCCAAATATTTTTAAATCACCATTTTTCTTTATCACTCTTATGTTTGAATCAAAGCTATTATTTCCATCAAATACCAACTCATTTTTAGTAATACTTCCGCTAAATTTATCAAACGATATTGTGCGGTTTAAATCTTTTAAGTATAAAGCAGAATTTGTAGCAAAAAATTTGATATCTTTTTGCTCGTTTTGATTGCTCATATTTTTATCTACTATAAGAATTAGATCTTTAAAATACGCTTTTATCAAGCTACCCGAGATATCAAATTTCATAAGCTCACTTTTGCTAGTTACGTTTATATCTTTATTTAAATTTATGCTAAAATCATCATCTTTATAAGGCGTACCATCACGTTTTTGAAGTGGCATATCAAATTTAGTACCCGTAAGATTTATATTGAATTTAGAAAAATCATCTGTTTTGAGACTCAAATTTGCATCTTCAATACCCAGCTCTTGCATTATTTGAGAACTCTTTTTTAAATTTGCAAGGTTTGTTAAATTTATAGTTTTTTTGGTTATATTCATATTAAAGTTTAGCTCTGGCGATGAGAGTTTTACTTCATCATTAAAGTCCAAATTTACAGTGGCGTTTTGATCTTTGATATTAAGCACCTTGCATTCATTTATACAGATATTTTTAAAATACGTACCAAATTTAGCGTTACTAGTATTTGTATCTATGGCTCCATATATGGTTGCTTCAAAGATATCATTTTTAAGATCTGAATTTTTTATATCTATGATATTATCTTTTAAATATATGAGCCCTTGTTTGCTATAAAACTTAGCCCCGCTTATATCGATGTTTGAATTTTCTACTTTAAATTCCCCATAACTATTTATAAAAAACGGATCAAAATTTATATCTAATGTTAAATTTGCATCCATTTTTCCACTATTTTGACTTAATGGAAAGTCTATCTCATAAGCTTTTAATATTTCGTGGATATCATAATCAAGCAAAGAATTTGTTTTTAAATTTAGCACTAAATGCGAGTTTTGAGTTAGGAGATTATATATATTTATGCTACTTCCATTTATAGATTTATCTTTAAATTTTGGGTTTGAAAGCGCAAAACTAAGAGTATCGTTTTTCAAAGTCACATCTACAAACTCAGCTACTGCTGGAGTTACGTTTTGATGAAATTTTATAATAGGATCTTTAGCTCTTGCTTTTGCATACATCTGTTTTGGATAATACTCTAAGTTGTTTAAATTTATCTTTCCACCAAATTCATACAATACATACTCTTTTGCTATAATATATCCGTATATCCAGTTTTTTATCTCTTGGTTAAGACCAGTTTTTATAGCTAAATTTTCTATAAAGTTTTTTAAGCTATCTGCTTTTGTATCAAAAACATAATAATCCAAAATATCGTTATTTAAATTTAAATACAGCCTTCCGTTTAGCTCATAAGAGGCAAAATTCCCCAAAAAGCTATATTTGTTTTCTGCTATATCTACTTTAAAATTTCCCCAAATAGTAAGGTTGTAATCTTTAAATTTGATCTCTTTCGCACTTACTATCAAAATCTTGTTTTTATTTTCTATGACTGTATTTATGGTAAGCCTTGGTGTATCGATATAAAATATATTGTCTTTGTATAATAATTTAATACTAAATTCGCCGTAAGTTAAATTTTCTATATTGATCTCTTTAAATAGTCTATTTAGCCAAATTATATTATCACTTATATCAAGTAGCTCTTTGTTGCTCTTTTTTTGATTTTTTTGTTTATGAATTTCTAAATTTTTTAAATTTACAATTAGTTTTTTATCTAATTTTATATATAATTTTTCGATATCAATTATATTTGAATGAAAATTGTCTATTTTTATTCCGTTGATTAAAGTTAGAAGTAAGGCAGATATTATAATGATAAAAAGTGCAAAAAAGAAGCGTATTTTTTTGATAATTTTTGAAATCGTGCTCATAATTTTCCTAAGTTTATTTGCAACGCTCGCAAGACCTATATATACTAGCAAGGTTGTATATCTTCCAAGTGGAAGCGTGGGGGAAATTATATCATATTTAACTCAGCGCAACTTTAATGTCAATAAATTTGACAAATATGTTTTAGTTTTTATGGGTTTTCCGCAGTCTGGTTGGATAGAGATCGGCTCTGAAAAATTAAGCAAATTTGACTTTTTATACAAGCTTACGACCGCAAAAGCTGCTATGCAAAACATTACACTGATACCAGGAGAGACGACTAAGTATTTTTTAAAGCAGATCGCAGACGAACTAAATCTTAACTATAGTGTTCTTATAAAAGAGTATGAAGCGCAGTCTCCTATAAAAGAGGGTTACCTTGTCCCTGAAACATATAAAGTGCCAAAAGGGATTAGTGAGAAACATTTGATATATTATATGGTAAATTTATCCACAAAATATCATCGTCAAATCAGTCAAAAAATATTTGGTGAGTGGGATGAAAAAAAATGGTTTAACTTCTTAATTATAGCTTCAGTTATCCAAAAAGAGGCTGCTGATGCGAGCGAAATGCCTATCGTTTCATCAGTCATCTATAATAGGTTAAAAAAAGGTATGAAGCTTCAAATGGACGGAACTTTAAACTATGATTTATACTCACACGATAAAGTTACTAGTGAGCGTATAAGGGAAGATAAAAGCAGATATAACACCTATCTTTATGAAGGACTTCCGCCTAGTCCTGTCTGTAATGTGAGTTTAGATGCTATAAAGGCGGCTATTTTTCCTAAAAAAACAGATTTTTTATACTTTGTGCGTAACCCAAAAACGCTCAAACATACATTTAGCAAAAACTATGAAAGCCATATAAGAGAGATAAATAAAACAAAATGATAGCAAAAACTCACGTTAGTTTCGCTCTTTGCTTAGCTTTAGCACCTATTAGTTTAGCTAGTTTTGCACTAGATTTTGAGATAGATAGGGAACTTCTTGGGATTTTTATGGCTAGCGTTTTTTTAGGTTCATTATTTCCTGATATAGATGAGCCAAACTCAAAAATAGGTCGTAAATTTACTGGAGTATCAAATTTGATAAAAGCTGTGTTTGGACACAGAGGCGTTACACATTTTTTTATAATTCCTATTATTTTTACTATAGTTTTTCTACTATTTTTACCTAAAAATTTAAATTTAGTAGTCGCTGGTGCTGGATTTATAATAGGATATTTTTTACATATTTTAGGAGACGCGCTGACAAAAAGCGGTATAAAAGATGCGTTTTATCCATTTTTTAAAGGAAAAGTTTTTGCTTTGTTGCCTGTGAAATTTAGATTTTATACAAATTCAGCTTTTGAAAGAACTCTGCTTTTGCCGACTTTAGTCTTTATAGTATCTATGGAGATTTACGCTATTTTTGGTGATAAAATTCCACTTGATAAGCTTATAAATGAATTTCAAATATTAAGTATTTTTTAATTTTTTTATTTCGCCTTTATAAATTTTTAGCTACAATTTTTAGAAATTTTACACAAAGGTCAGCAGATGCAAAAGAAAGATGTTAAAAAAGTTGTTTTAGCTTATAGCGGCGGACTTGATACAAGTATCATTTTAAAATGGCTACAAGATGAGTATAAATGTGAAGTTGTGACTTTCACAGCCGATATCGGTCAAGGCGAAGAGGTAGAGCCAGCTCGCAAAAAAGCTATAAGTTTAGGTATAAAACCTGAAAATATCTTTATAGAGGATTTACGTGAAGAGTTTGTAAGAGACTTCGTATTTCCTATGTTTAGAGCAAATGCCTTGTATGAGGGCGAGTATCTTTTAGGCACATCTATCGCTCGTCCACTTATCGCAAAACGTCTTGTTGAGATAGCTGCTAAAACAAAAGCAGATTGTGTAAGTCACGGTGCTACTGGCAAGGGAAATGATCAAGTTCGTTTTGAGATAGGAGCTTACGCCCTAAATCCAAATATCAAAGTTATCGCTCCTTGGAGAGAGTGGGATCTAAATAGCCGTGAAAAACTTCTAGCGTATGCAGAGAAAAATGGCATTGATATAAGCAAGAAAAAAGGTAAATCTCCATACTCTATGGACGCAAATTTACTTCATATATCTTATGAAGGACTTGTTTTAGAAGATCCAAATCACGCTCCCGAAGAAGATATGTGGAGATGGAGTGTCAGTCCAAAAAATGCTCCTGACACAAGCGAAATCATCGAAATAGAGTATAAAAACGGAGATCCTATTGCGATAAATGGTAAAACTATGAAGCCTTATGAAATTTTAACAGAGCTAAACAGACTTGGCGCAAAACACGGGATAGGACGTATTGATATCGTAGAAAATCGCTATGTAGGTATGAAAAGTAGGGGTTGTTATGAAACCCCAGGAGGCACTATAATGCTAAAAGCTCATAGAGCCATAGAGAGCATTACTATGGATAGAGAAGCAGCGCATCTAAAAGACGAACTTATGCCAAAATATGCTAGTTTGGTATATAACGGATACTGGTTTTCGCCTGAGCGTAAAATGCTTCAAGCTGCGATAGATGAGAGTCAAAAGAACGTAAATGGCAGTGTTAGGGTTGAGCTTTATAAGGGCAATGTTATAGTAATAGGCAGGGATAGTAAGACCGATAATCTATTTAACGAAGCCTACTGCACGTTTGAAGAAGATAGCGTTTATGACCAAAAAGACGCGAATGGATTTATAAAACTTAACGCTTTACGCTTTATAATCGCTGGAAAAAATGGACGTAAATTTTAGCAAAAAGCAAATAATCAAGAATGGTTATTTACCTATTAAATTTGTATTAAAATTTAAAAACGTTTTATAAAGTTTAAATAAAAATAGTCTAAATAGGCTATTTTTATCTTAAATTTGAAATAAATTTAAATGAGTTTTTAGCATAAATTTTGGAGTAAATTTTAGTAAATTATGAAATACAAATTAGATTGTAAAGAGAGTTTTGAAAGCTCATTTTTGTTTTGGCTGACTCGTTTTGTCAAGTATAAGCTAAACTCACTCTCAAACAAAGAACTTCAAGATGGCTCCGCTCTTGCTTCGGTAAATTTTGCACTTACAAAAGGTGTAAAAAACATAGATGAACTTGATGGTCTAGCAAAAAAGGCTAGAAATGCAGGGCTTACTGGTATAAATACTTATTTTAATCCATTAAAAAAGATTTATGAAGTACTTAAATTTTATGAATTAACAAGCCTAACTTTGATAGATGAAGAGCTCATAAGCGAAGTTTTAGCAAGTACTACTGGAAATCTTAGCGACGCTACAAAGAAAAACTACCGTATCGCCGTGATAAATTTTTTTGAGTTTATAGAAAAACAAAATGAAGAAGATGGTAAAGCTCATCTTTTTAATATCGAGCTTAAAAATTGGGGCGGAATCACAGGAAACAAAGGGCAAAAACTGCCTGAGTTTATGAGCGAAGATGAAGTAAAAGAGTTTTTAAAAGCCATAGATGAAGCTGATTTTAAGCAAAATGGAAACAGAAATAAACTTATCATAAAACTTATTATTTTTACAGGAATTCGTGTAAGTGAAGCTCTAAATTTAAAAAGAAAAGATCTTAGTGAAGATGGAGATCTATTTATCATAAGAATACGTGGCAAAGGAAATAAATACCGCGTAGTTATGATAAAAAGGCATCTCATAGAAGAGCATCTTCAAAATATAGCTATAAATTACATAAATCAAGACGGATATCTTTTTGTAAATAAAAAAGGCACCAAACTCACACAAGCTTATATAAGTCGTATAGTCGAGCAGATACTTTTTAAAGCAGGAATCCGCAAAGAAAAAAACGGCGCTCATATGCTTCGCCACACGTTTGCTACTATGCTCTACAAAAAACAAAAAGATCTTGTTTTAGTTCAAGAAGCTCTTGGTCACGCTAGCTTAAATACTTCTAGGATATATACTCACTTTGATAGCGATAAACTCAAGCTTGCTGCTAAAGTAGCCGAAGATCTAAATGAACTCTGATTTATTCATTTTAAAGCCAAATCAGAGTATAATTTACCCCTAAATTTAAATAAGGACAAATTTGTTCGCCGATACAAAATTATTTTATGCTATCAGTGCTCTAATCGCAATCGGGATCGTATTTTCGCTTTCTTTATCTGCATTTACGGTTTTATATTTAGATTATGCGAGTTACCACTTTTTTATAAGGCAACTAATAGTTGGAATGTTGGGAATTTTTATCATTTGGTTTATATCAAGACTAAATCCAAATAGAATCATACTTGGAAATTTAAGTACTTTTGAAGTCATAGGGTTTTTTATATTTTTTAGCTCATTTTTGCTTATGATTATTATGCAGTTTTTACCCGCTTCTTTAGTCCCTGTAACAGGTGGAGCAAAGAGATGGATAAGGCTTGGGGGCATATCTTTATCTCCGGTTGAGTTTTTCAAGATAGGCTTTGTATTTTTTCTAGCTTGGAGTTTTACTAGAAAAATAGATAACAATAAAAAACGTCTTAAAGATGAGTTTAAGATACTTTTTCCGTATTTTATACTTTTTGGTATGGCTGTATTTTTGATAGCTATATTACAAAAAGATCTAGGACAAGTCGTCGTTTTAACTCTAGTTTTGATGATACTAGCCACGTTTGCTGGGACTAGCAAAAAGTTTTTTGGAACTATAGGCGTAGTTGGTATCATACTTGTAGTTCTTGCTATCATATCTCAACCTCACAGAATCAGGCGTTTTCAGTCATGGTGGGTGACAAATCAAGACTTTATACTATCTATTTTGCCTAGTAATATTGCTGAGTTTATGCGGATAAGTGACGCTGAAGAGCCTTATCAGATAACCCACTCTTTAAATGCCATATATCATGGTGGTTTTTTTGGTGTTGGACTTGGAAATGGTACGTTTAAACTCGGTTTTTTGAGTGAAGTGCATACAGACTTTGTTTTAGCAGGTATCGCAGAAGAGATAGGCTTTGTGGGAATTTTAGCTATAACTTATCTTATGATTTATATCATTTATAGGATATTTAAAGTTTCATCAAGAAGCAAAAATAAAGTTTATCATCTATTTGCTCTTGGTATTGGCTCTATCATCACACTAGCGTTTTTGATGAACGCTTATGGTATTACTTCTATCACGCCTATAAAAGGTATTGCGGTACCATTTCTGAGCTATGGAGGAAGTTCTGTTTTAGCACTATGCGTTGGTATAGGAATGGTTTTAATGATCAGTAAAAAGGCGGATTTATCATGATAGCGATCACAGGTGGGGGCACGGGCGGTCATCTAGCCATAGCAAAGACTTTGGCTATAGAGCTACAAAATAGGGGTTTTCAAATAGTATTTATAGGCTCATCAAGAGGTCAAGATAAGATGTGGTTTGAAAACGACAATACTTTTAAATTTAAGTACTTTTTATCAAGTAGTGGCGTAGTAAATAAAAAAGGCATAAGCAAGCTAGCTAGCTTACTAAATATACTAAAATTATCGATAAAATGCGGTCAAATTTTTAAAAAACATAATATAAATTTGGTGATTAGTGTTGGTGGATACAGCTCTGCTCCTGCTTCATTTGCGGCTATATTTTTTAGAAAAAAGTTGTTTATACATGAGCAAAATGCTATTTGCGGAAGGCTAAATCAAATTTTAAAGCCTTTTTGTGCAAAATTTTTTAGTTCGTATGGAAATAATCCTTATGATTATCCGGTGGATAAGAAATTTTTTGCTGTTTCTAGGGTAAGAAATGATTTAAAAACGGTAATTTTTTTAGGCGGTTCTGGGGGAGCTAGTTTTATAAATTCACTGGCTTTAAGTTTGGCGCCGAGACTAGATCAAAAAAATATCAACATTATCCATCAATGCGGAGAAAAAGATTTTGATAGTCTGCAAAAATCTTATGAAAATTTAGGTATCAAAGTGGAGCTTTTTAAATTTAGTCCAAATATTGAGCACTTTATGTCTAAAGCAGATATTTGCGTAAGTAGGGCAGGGGCAAGTACTCTTTGGGAATTAGTAGCCAACGCACTTCCTAGCATTTTTATACCCTTTCCATACGCTGCTAAAAATCATCAGTTTTTTAACGCTAAGTTTTTGCAAGATAAAAAGCTAGCTACTATTTGCGAACAAAAAGATGCAAGTAGCGAACATATACTTAATATCATATTAAAAATGGATATAAATCGGATTTCGCTTCACCTTAAAGATATGATTTGTCAAAATGGCGCTAAAAAAATCATAGACGAAATTCTAAGTGATTAATTTTATTTGGGTCAAGCAAATCAAAAGCATAATAAAATTAGCTTTTGGTTGCTATGACAAAGATGAAAAATAAATACATAAAAAATTCAAAAATTTCACAAACCAAATTTAGAGAAATTTTGAACTATTTTTGCAAAGATTTAGAGATAAATAAAATCTCTAAATTTAGCTAAATTTCAAGGCAAAGCTTATCAAAATTTTCAAATAAATTTATATTTTAATGGCAAATGAGTGTGAAAAAATAAGCAAATTTAGCACAGAAATAGATGAGAGCTATTTTAAAGCTGTAGTAAAAGATGTCGTGGTGCAAATGGTAAAACACCTGTGTTTGGCTTACTCAAACGCAGTAATAAGAACTCCAATAATATTGATAACCAAAGCTTCAAAAGTTCCATCATTTTTACAGATAGAAATATTATCATTAATATAAATTTACTCTGACTGCGTTTTTTTGAAATTTTGATTAAAAACTAAAATTAGATATAATCAGCATTAAATATTCTAGACAACAGAAAAGCTAAATTTATACAATATAATATAATTTTCCATTTAAATATAAAATTATATTGATTTTATTGTTTTTTGAGCGTAGTAATAGGATATGAAAAAGAAAAAATCGATAATTTAGATAGTATGATTCGTGGTTGGTTTGTAGGTGATTTTGAACCAAATGTATTAAAATCAGACCAAGTAGAAGTAAAGGGTAAAAAGCTACAAAAAAGGCGACTAATTAATGATATTTTGGTTATAATTATATAAATTATTTAAAGGAGAACTGATATGTGGGGTGTATTAATATTTGCACCAATAATAGGTATTTTGGGTTTTATCGTATCAAGTGCGATTGCATATAATATCTTTTTTTTAAATTTTATGACTTTTTATATGAAGTAGAAGATAATGATGGGAAAGTAGCAAAAAGAATAAGAAAAATTATAGAAATTGTATATTATATGGTTGTATATTTTATATTTTGTCTTATTGCTTCATTGGTTCTTAGGGTTTGGGGTATATTTTTTTAAAAATTTTTATTATATAAATTATTAAAGGAGAATTGATATGGCATTATTTTCACACGAGGATAAACAAGCAATATATGGATTATCTGATATGGCTACAGGATTGAGAAAAGATTTTTTCAAAATATTTGGCAAAATTAAAAAATTTTGGATTATTTCTCCAATTGCAGTAACAATACTGTTGTCTTTTGTTTTTTATTTCGATGGTAAGGGTGTATTTGGTATTCCTATCGCTGTTTTAACGATGCCTTGTGTTCCTATATTATTTATTCTAAAGTTTATATTATATTATAAAATATCTAAAATTCAAAAACAAGATAAGTATGTTGATGATGAACTTTTGTGGTATAAGTTTCTTAATCAGTTAGTATCTTTTTTCTTATGGTTTATATTGTTTGTATATATATCTGGTCTGTTTATTGGATTAGCTGGAGTTACAATGTTCTAAACAACCCACGCTTAAATGCGTGGGGAGTGTATTATATACTTATATAAAGCTTCTTTTTTCTAAGTTACTAACCATATTATCCATAATAGAATTAGCATTTTGAGTATTTACACCGACCAAGTCCATTACCCATTTATGTCCAGATATAATCAGTTTCCACATAATATATGAACTTGCTAGATACCCTAAAATAATAATTAATTCTCTTATTACTCCAATTTTGATGATAGATGAAGGGTCTGCCATATTTAGTGGTATTGCATTGAATTGTTCAGAACTAATTAAAATAAAGAATTCTGATATTAAGGTATTTAAAAATAGAGATAAATAGATAAATAGCACTATCAATATTGGTTGGAGAAAAATAGTTAAACCACTAATTAAAAATTAAGTAATTTTATCTACTTGTTTAGTGCTAAGAGCAAAAGCTACCACAAATGGCGATATATAAAAGTATTTACATAAAGATACAATATAACCTATAGAAGCAATTAAACTAGCAATACAAACTGTAACTACGGGAATTGCTTTTACCATTTCTTCTAACATCCATTGAGTAAAAATTAAAGATACAAGGCTTTTAGTTGCATCACTAGCTATTTGAAGTATAGTCCCAATAACTGCTTTAGCTATGAATCCAATTGTTGGTATGGCACCAATAATTATAGTTAAAGCATCTATTATAGTTTCTTTGGTTATAATTATACTAATAAATTAAAGGAGAGATGAGGTGAAAAATATGCACGATAGACAAAGAAAACTTGCGGAGATAGCAGAATTTGGAGTTCGGACTAGTGAATTTGAAAGAGAGACTAGAAAAAATTTTTGAAAAAAGTTTTAAACCTAAAATATTTTGGATGATTGCCCCATTTGCGATTTTTATACTATTAACAATTCTTGTCAAATATGGAGTTGTTCATAAAAACATTATAGGTTTTATATTGATAATACCTACACTTATCGTTCCGCTATTTTTTCTTCTTCCGCTTTGGATATTTCATAAGATTGGCATTACTTGTAAAGTAAAGAAATGGCTTGGAGACGACATTGTTGATTATATTTATGGATACGCAAAATTTTGGGCGTTTTTTGTTTTGTCTCTTTGGATAACTTCTATTTGTATTAGTTTAATTAAACTTGGAAAAGGTATATTTTAGAATGATTGACTTTACAAATTGCAAAGTAGAGCGCACCAAATTTTACGATGGCTTGAATGGAGAAAAGTTAGCCATATATTTTAACGATGAGCTTTATATGTTTGGTTAAACCCAAAAGCATATTTAGATGATTTACGACTGCAAGAAAACAAAAAGGCAAAAAATGAATTACCTTGAGTGCTTTGTAATGGGCTTTTTTGTAGGTGCGTTTATAATAAGTTTTGCAATGCTATTTTTGCCAAATTCTAAAGAAGATATTTAAACATTATGCATTTTTGCCATTTAATAAGTAGCATTTACCATATATTTATAAAAGGACATTCGATGCGTTTAAGTTTTGCGTTTTTAATAGCTCCCTCGCCGTATCCTATTTTCTCCGCCAACTCTTTATTAAGTTAAATTTCGCTCTTTACAAAACAAGCGAAGCGAAGTTTCTATAAAACGCTTTTAATTCTTCGCTTGTCATTTTACCCATTTAAAACATATAATATTTTATCAAAAACGAAATTTAAAACTGCTTTTTTCTAAGTATTTAAGCCTTGCAACTATCTCTTTAAATCTTTTTACGCTTATTTTTGGCTGTTTTAGTATATTTTTATAAAAAATTCATTTTTTATCTAAATTTATAGTCAAAAACTGCCCAAATACTTGAATTCGGTTAAAAAATAGTGTAGAATACTAGCTATAATTTTTTAATCAAAGGATTTGAAATGACAAAAGCAGAATTTGTTGGCTTGGTCGCTTCTAAAGCTGGTCTTACAAAAAAAGATACTGAACTTGCACTTGATGGCTTTTTAGAAAGCATTAGCGAAGTACTAACTAAAGGTGATAGTATAACTTTTGTTGGTTTTGGTACTTTTGGTATCACTGAAAGAGCTGCTAGAACAGCAAAAGTTCCTAGCACAGGCAAAGAGATCAAAGTTCCAGCTAAAAAAGCTGTTAAATTCAAAGTAGGAAAAAACCTTAAAGATGCAGTAGCTAAAGTTAGCTGCGGTAGTTCAAAATGTGCATCTAAAAAGAAATAATCTGATTTTTAATCCCTTCTTTAAGGAGGGATTTTTTTACTTAGACTTACTTTTTATCACCATAATTTCATCTTTAAAATTACTAAAATTCCAACGATATCAATGAAAAATTCAGCCAAATTTAGTTAAAATAAACCTTATGAGAATAGATAAATTTTTAAATACCGTAAATATCACAAAACGAAGAGCTATAAGCGAAGATATGTGCAAAAGTGGCGTCGTATCAGTAAATGGAGTCGTTGCTAAACCTAGCAAAGAGGTAAAAGTAGGGGATAAGATAACCATAACTTTTCTTACTAGAGTTGTAAATTACGAAGTCGTAGGGATACCGAATTTAAAAACCGTACCAAAAAGTGAGCAAGAAAAATATGCAAAGTGTATTTGAGCTTGGGCTTGATGAGTTAGATGCTATAGTACAAAAGCTTCCTAAGACTGGCGTTATCGTGCTTAGAGGAGACCTTGCAAGCGGTAAAACTACACTTACAAAAGCTATAGTCGCATCTTTTGGTATTAAAGCAGACGTGACTTCGCCTACATTTAGCATAATGCAAAATTATGAAAATATATATCATTACGACATATATCAAAATGGTTTTGATGGTCTAAAAGCAAATGGTTTATTTGAAAATTTATTTGAAGATGGACTTCATATAGTTGAATGGGGTGATGAAAATTTGATACGTTTGCTTAAAAAATATGGTATTGACGTGTGCATAGTAGATATCACGGCTAAAGAAAATAAAAGAATTTACGAGGTGAGCTTTGCATAAACTTGAAGTAAAAAATTTAAAAAAAACTATCAAAAAAACTAAAATTATAAATAATATCTCTCTAAATGTAAAAAGTGGAGAAGTAGTAGGGCTTTTAGGTCCAAATGGCGCTGGTAAAACAACTACATTTTATATGATATGTGGGCTTATTTCACCAACTAGCGGGAGTATTTATCTTGATGATATAGATATTTCAAAAACGCCACTACATAAAAGAGCTAGACAAGGCATAGGATATCTTCCGCAAGAAAGTAGCATATTTAAGGATCTAAGTGTAGAAGAAAATTTGACTTTAGCGGCTGAAATTTTTTATAAAGATAAAGAAGAGATTGATCGCAAAGTCGGCGAAATGCTAAATTTGTTAAATATAGAGCCTATTAGAGCTAGAAAAGGACTTAGTCTTAGTGGCGGAGAAAGAAGACGCTCAGAGATAGCTAGAAGTCTTATGATTATGCCTAAGTTTTTGCTTCTTGATGAGCCTTTTGCAGGAGTTGATCCTATCGCAGTCGCTGATATCCAAAGCATTATAAAAGATCTAAAGAAGCTAGGAATTGGCATACTTATCACAGATCACAATGTTAGGGAGACTTTGGCTATTTGTGATAGAGCGTATGTCATAAAAAGTGGAAGCTTGCTTGCTAGTGGAACTTCTAGTGAGGTCGCAAATAACAAACTTGTCAGAACTCACTATCTTGGCGAAGAGTTTAAACTTTTAGACTAATGAAACTTACACAAAAGCTCACTCAAAAAGTAAAATTAAACCAAACTCTAAGAAGTTGGCTACCGATACTTCAAGCACCAGTTGATGAGCTAAAAGAGGCTTTGGAGCCGTTTATTAAAGATAATCCATTTGCTAGTATCGAACAAAACAAAAGTAGATTTCCTAAAAACTTTTATAATGAGCTTTATAAAAGTTCGCCAAATGAAAGCTTAGAAAGCCAAGCTTTACATCATGAAAGCTTATATGAAAAGCTTTATTCTCAGATCAATGCTCCACTTTTTCCAACTACGAAGTCTTGCAAAATAGCAAATTTAATCATCGAATGTATAAACAACGAAGGGTATTTTGAGTGGGACGATAAAATTTTAAAAGAATTTAGTATAGACGAAGTAGAGCGTATCAGAGCGAGATTTGCATATCTTGAGCCGACTGGAGTTGGTGCTAAAGACTACAAAGAGAGTTTTTTGTTTCAACTTGAAGAATTGTGTGATGATGAAAAAATTTATGCTTTAGCAAAAACAATCATTTGCGATATGGAAAATATTGGCTCTTATACAAAAGATAAAGATTATGAAGCAGCACTAAAGATCATAAAAAAATTTAAAAATCCGCCTGCTATAGAGTATCTTGAAGATGAAAGAGAGATTATCCCAGATATCTTTGTTTATAACATAAATGGATCTATAGAGGTTAAAATAAATGACGAGTATTATCCAGATATAATTATCGATGCAGATGGCGTAGATGAAAAATGTGATTTTGTATCTTCTAGAATCAAAGAAGCAAAAGACTTGATTGATGCTTTAGAGATGAGAAAATCTACTCTTTATAAGATAGGACTTATGATTATAGAGTATCAGTATGACTATTTTTTTGGTGGCGATATAAAACCTATGAAGCTAAAAGACATCGCAGATGACCTTGGGCGAAATCCTTCAACCATAAGTCGCGCCATACAAAATAAATTTATTAGTTCGCAAAGAGGAGTTGTGCCGCTTAAGAGTTTTTTTGCTGCTGCTGCTAGTGAAGAGATATCAAACGCTGCTTTAAAAGAATTCTTAAAAAATCTTATAAAAAACGAGAATCGCCAAAAACCGCTAAGCGATGAGAGTATTTTAAACTCTATAGAAAAAGAGTTTGATATAAAGCTAGTTAGAAGAACCATAACAAAATATAGAAAAATGCTAGGCATAGCAAGCTCAAATGAGAGAAAAAAAATATATGCTATAAATGCTTAATTCTGATAGTGTTTATAAATTTTAGTTAAAATAGATATCTATGTTTTAATGTGATTTTGATACAATAATTATAAAAATTACAAAGAGGAAAATATGCAAATCAATATTGATTTAAAAGAAAATAGTTACCCAGTTTTTATAGATGAGCTAAAAGCCCTTAATATCGGCGGTAAAGTTGCAATCATAACAAACTCAAAAGTCGGCGGACTATATGTTAAAGATATTTTAAATTTGATAAAAGCCGATGAAATTTTTGTAGTTACTCTGCCTGATGGCGAACAATACAAAAATCTTTCTAGTATAGAGCAAATTTTAGAGCAGCTTTTCATATCTAAACTTGAGCGAAGTAGCACATTAATAGCTCTTGGTGGCGGAGTTATAAGCGATATGACCGGATTTGTAGCAAGCATTTATGAGCGTGGAATTAAATTTATAAATATACCTACTACGCTTTTAGCTCAAGTAGATGCTAGCGTGGGTGGCAAAACAGGGATAAATAATAAATTTGGTAAAAATCTCATCGGTACATTTTATCAACCGCGCGCTGTTTATTGCGAAACTAAATTCTTAAAATCACTGCCTTCTAGAGAGTTTAGCGCAGGAGTTGCAGAAGCTATAAAGATGGCTGTTATGTTTGATAAAGATCTTTTTTATTTTATGCAAAATAGCGATCTTAATGATGATGAAGCCCTAAAAAATGTCATAGCAAAATGCGTAAGTTTAAAAGCCGCAGTAGTAGCAAAAGATGAAAAAGAGGGCGGTATAAGAGCGGTGTTAAACTACGGTCATACATTTGCCCACGTTATAGAAATGCAGACGAATTATACAGGGTTTTTGCACGGAGAAGCTGTCGCGATCGGTATAAATATGGCAAATCATTTGGCTCTTAAACTTGGGCTTATCTCAAAAGATGAGTTAGAAATGGTAAAAAATTTACTTTGTAAATTTAGACTTCCTGTGACGTATGAGATAAAAGATGAGTTTGAGTTTTACAACGCTTTTTTCTTAGATAAAAAAAGTCAAAATAGCAAGATTAAATTTATACTACCAAAAGGTATCGGGGATTTTTGTATGAAAAACGATATCTCTAAAGAGATAGTTTTAGACACTTTGAGAGAATTTAAATGAAACGGCTGATCGTTCTTTTACTCTTTGTGGCTTTTAATGTTTTTGCAGAAACAAATAGTAGCCAAACAGATAAAATAGAAGAGATAAATCTCAAGATAAAAGATTATGATGCTAAACTAAAAAATAATATTTGGCTTATTAGGTATTCAAACTACAACACGTATCAAAATTTGCTAACAGAGATAACAAGAGTAAGATCTGAGCTAGAGCTGGCAGATAAAAAAGATATACAAAAAATAGATGAGCTAAAGACTAAAATCTCTAGTTTAAAAGAGCAGATCGAATTTCTAAAAGAGTATGAAAAATCTCCGTTTCAAAGTATGCTAGTAGTCCCTGATATCGAGGAGATAGGGAAAATAACAAACCCAGTGGCCTTAATAGGCGGTTTTTCATATATAAAAAAGCTAAAAAATGAAAAAGATGACTATCAAAATAGGCTATTTCAGCTAGAAAACGCTTTAGAATCTTTCAGGCAAAAAGAGATTTTGTTTAAAGAGCTTTATGATCTAAATCAAACAAGTCTAAACTCATCAAAATTATATGAAGTACGCAGAGAAATAAATGAGTTTCAAATAGCAAAAGACATAGCTACTACGACATTTGGTGTGTATCAAAAAAAGCTTGATGAAGCCATAAATAGAGCTAGTTTAGAAGTAAAAGATCAGATAAAACAGGCTTTTAGTATAGTTTTGTCTATCATTATAGTGAGTTTGCTTGGATTTTTATGTAAGATTATAACTAAAAAATACATTTCCGATAATCAAAAAATTTATACTATAAATAAATTTATAAATGTTTTAAATTTCACGATTATTATCTTTATTCTACTTTTTGCTTATATAGAAAATGTAAGCTATATGGTAACTATCTTAGGTTTTGCTTCGGCTGGTCTTGCTATTGCTATGAAAGATATGTTTATGAGTTTGCTTGGCTGGAGCGTTATCATTTTTGGCGGTACTTTTCACGTAGGAGATCGCATAAGAGTACGTTATCAAAATAGCGATTATGTAGGCGATATCATCGATATAAGTTTGCTTAGAATGACTATATATGAAGATATCACGCTTACCACCTACCGCACAAATAGACGTAGCGGGCGTATAGTTTTTATACCAAATAACTATATATTTACAGAACTCATTGCAAATTATACTCATAGCGGTATGAAAACTGTGTGGGATGGTATAGATATAATGCTTAGTTTTGATAGTAATCATAAAAAAGCTATGTATATCATCAAAAATATCACTAGAAAATACTCAAAAGGCTATACCGACATAGCCAAAAAGCAGATGAATAAGCTAAGAGATCAGTATAGCATCAAAAATCCAAACGTGGAGCCTAGAATTTATAGCTTTTTTGAGCCTTATGGTATAAATATAAGTGTTTGGTATATGACAAACTCATACGCCGCTTTGGCTCTTAGAAGTACCATAAGCAGTGAGATAGTAGAAGCCCTAAATTTAGAAGACGATATAAAGATAGCTTTCCCTACTCAGACACTTTATTTTGGCGCAAAACCTACTGATCAACTAAGAAATTTACCAGATGTTAGTAAGGAAATATTATATTGAAAGTATATTTTAAAACCTTTGGTTGCAGGACAAATATCTACGACACCGAGCTTATGAAAAGCTATATTAAAAATGCAACTATCACAAACGACGAAAATCTAGCCGATATCATCATAGTAAATTCATGCACTGTAACTAATGGTGCAGATAGCGGAGTAAGAAGCTATGTAAATGGTATGAAAAAGAGTGGCAAAAAGGTTATTTTGACCGGTTGTGGTGCTGTTAGCAAAGGCGAAGAACTATTTAAAAATAGTTCGGTTTTTGGCGTACTTGGAGCAAGTCATAAATCAAAAATCAATGATTTTTTAAATTTAGATAAACCATTTTTCGAGCTTGGAGATCTGAATTTTATAGATAAAAATATAATTAGCAACTATGAAAATCACACAAAAGCTTTTATAAAAATTCAAGAAGGTTGCGATTTTAAATGTAGTTATTGCATCATACCTTCAGTTAGAGGTTCTAGCAGAAGTATTGATGAGAAGATCATTTTAAAAGAAGCTATGACGCTAGCTGACAATGGCTACAACGAAATAGTCCTAACAGGCACAAATATAGGAAGTTACGGCCATACAAACAACTCTAGTTTAGGAAAACTCTTGCAAAAACTAGGAATGATAAATGGCATAAAAAGAATTCGTCTTGGCAGTATAGAACCAAGTCAGATAGATGATAGTTTTAAAGAAATTTTGCACGAAACTTGGCTAGAAAAACACTTACATATAGCACTTCAGCATACAAGCCAAAGAATGCTTAATATTATGAAAAGACGAAATAAAGCTTTTAAAGATATTGAACTTTTTAATGAGCTTTCAAATTTAGGTTTTGCTTTGGGGACTGATTTTATCGTAGGGCATCCAGGAGAGAGCCAGGAGTTATGGGATGAGGCTCTAATAAATTTTAAAAAATTTCCACTCACTCATCTTCACGCTTTTATCTATAGCCCTAGAAGTGGCACTACTTCAGCACAGATGAAAATGGATGTAGATGGTATAACTGCGAAAAAAAGATTAAATATTTTAAAGGATATTGTTAGCGTAAATAATTTTGAATTTAGAAAAAAAGTCAAAACAGCTCTTGAAATTTTAGTTGAAAAGCAAGAAGCAAATGGGCTTTACGATGGATTTGATCAGTTTTATAACAAGATAAAGATCAAATCTAACAATGATATTTCAAAAGAGTGGATTAAAATCGAAAATTATGAGGTAAAAAGTGATGTCAATTATGCAGAAATTTGAATTAAATAAAAAAAATATAATTATAGTAGTTGGAATCATACTTTTTTTATTGCTTACTTTTGTAGCAGTTCGCAATAGTCCTAAAAATATAAATTTGATGCAGTATGACAATCTTTTGCAGTCAAATTCTATCCAAAATGCGGTTGTAGATGGCGATGAAGTCATACTTAAAGTTGGAAGTAGGAGTTATTGCGTTCTTAAAGATTCTATAAATTTAAATGAACTTGGTCAAAAAGTGGCTATAAAATCATCTGGAGATTTTAATATTTTTATTTGGATCTTGTTTTTTGCATCTTTGATTTTTGCCTTTTTTGGTTTTAAATTTATAAAAAAAGACTTACCAAAAGAGACTAAAAATAGTTTGCCACAAGATGATTTAAGCTCTATGGTCACATCTGCCATAACGCCTTCTATTTCAAATATTATGTTTAAAGATGTTGCTGGGATAGACGAAGTAAAAGTTGAGCTTATGGAGATAGTTGATTTCTTAAAAAATCCAAAAGCGTATAAAGATTTGGGTATTAAAATGCCAAAAGGCGTGTTAATGGTAGGACCTCCTGGTGTCGGTAAAACGCTTGTGGCAAAAGCAGTCGCAGGAGAGGCAAATGTACCATTTTTTTACCAAAGTGGAGCAAGCTTTGTGCAGATCTATGTCGGAATGGGTGCAAAAAGAGTAAGAGAGCTATTTGCAAAAGCTAAAGCTTACGCTCCTAGTATCATATTTATCGACGAAATAGACGCTGCAGGAAAGACAAGGGGTGGTGGTAGAAGTGATGAGAGAGAAGCCACTTTAAATCAGCTTCTTACTGAAATGGACGGCTTTGAAGACAACAGCGGAGTCATAGTCATAGCAGCAACAAACAAGATAGATGTTATAGACGAAGCTCTGCTTAGAAGTGGTCGCTTTGATAGGCGTATATTTTTAGGACTTCCTGATCTTAAAGATAGAACGGCTATATTAGAATCATATCTTAAAGATAAAAAGCATCAAGTAGATATAGTAAATTTAGCTATGAATACTACAGGTTTTAGCGGAGCAGGGCTTGCGACTTTGACAAATGAAGCTGCTATCAATGCTTTTAGAAATAAAAGAGATTTTTTAAATGAAGACGATTTTAACGAAGTTAAAAATAGGGTGCTTTTTGGAAAGAAAAAACTACATTCTTTAAGCAAAGATGAAAAAGAGATCCAATCTTTATATAAAGCTGCAAGAGCGGTTGTGGCTTATAAATTCGGTATTAAATTTGAACGGATCTCTCTTTTAGAAGATCATATTTTACAAAGTGATGATTTTTTAGAGTCAAAAACTATTTTGTTATCAAAGATAAAAGTTTTACTAGCTGGTATGGCTGCGCTTAGAGTTTATAAAAATGAGCTTTACACAAACTCAAATTTGGATTTAGTTGCTGCTAAAGAGATTGCTAGAAAGCTGATCTTTGACTACTCTATGAATGAAAAGTTTTCGTCAAATGATGCCGAAGTTAGCTCATTGCTATGTGCTAGCTATAAAGATATGCTTGAGTTTATGGGGCAAATACAAGCAGAGCTATTTAAAGTGAGCAATTATCTTTTTAATAACGAGAGTATAGATATACAAACTATGAAAAATATAATAAAGGAGGATCAATGAAAGCAAAAATCGGAATACTTACTTTAAGCGATAGAGCGAGTGCTGGAATTTACGAAGATAAAAGCGGTGCTGCTATAAAAGATATCTTAAGTCAGTGGATAACTAGCGAAGTAGAATTTAAATACCAAGTTATACCTGATGAATTTGATCAGATAGTTTTAAATTTAAAAAATATGTGCGATGATATAAAGTGCGATCTTATACTAACAACAGGAGGAACAGGTCCTGCTAGACGTGATGTTACACCAGAGGCGACTGAAGCAGTTTGCGATAAAATGATGCCTGGATTTGGTGAGCTTATGAGATCTACTAGCCTTAAATACGTCCCTACGGCTATACTTTCTAGACAAACTGCTGGCATCAGAGGCAAAACCCTTATCATAAACTTACCTGGACAGCCAAAAGCCATAAAAGAATGTTTAGAGCCTATATTTCCGGCTGTGCCTTACTGCCTAGATCTAATAGGTGCTGCATATTTGCAGACTGACGAAAGCAAAATAAAGGCTTTTAGACCAAAGAAGAAGTAGGCTATCTATATCTGAGCTTGATGATTTTTGGGTATAATTTTGGAAAAAATCTATAAAGGTAGTAAAGAATCTTTAGCTTTAAACTAAGATATTTAAATCCTTTGCTTTTAAAAGCTGATCTTATATCTGCACAAGCAAACTCTAAGGCTTTTTGATACTCTTTAAAGCTATATGGTTCTATACTTAAAGCAGCGTCATAGCGAAGATGTAAAAAGTAGCATTCCAAATACTCTTCTTGTTTTTTTGTTTTTTTAAATTTAGAAAAAAATTCTCTCAGGTCAAGTTCGCATTTTCTAACATCTTCAAAGTTTTTAAATTTCATATTTTTAGAGCTGTTATTAAGACCAACTCTGTAGCTATAAACGCTTTCATTTATTTTTACGATTTTTTGTGAAAGCCATAGTATTTTTGCACTTAAATTTGAGTCTTCGGCTATAAAGATATCTTCTAAAAATAGTAGATTGTTTTCTTTTATAAGGCTAGTTTTTATGAGTTTAGCGCACATTGTAGGAAATATGCTTTTAGCATTGTTGATAGTAAAATAATCAAATAAAAAACTCTCTTTATCAAGTAATCCGCCATCACAAATATAATTATTTATTTTAGTAGTATATCCGTCTTTGTAGGTATTAAAATCTCCAAAAACAGTGTCGGCATCGTATTTTTTTGCCGCTTCATAAAATTTAGATAAGCTATCTTTTGCGGCAAAATCATCGCTATCTAAAAACGCCAAATACTCGCCTTTGGCTAATTTTATACCGGCATTTCTAGCTGCACTCGCACCGCTGTTTTTCTGATCTATGACAACAAGGCGGCTATCGATATTAGCAAATTTATTTAAGATTTTTAGAGTATCGTCACTGCTTCCATCATTGATCGCTATAACTTCTATATCTTTAAAGCTTTGATTTAGCAGTGACTCTAAACACTCTTTTAAAAATCTCTCCGCGTTAAAGCAAGGGATTATCACGCTAATTTTTGGCACTATTTTTTATAACTTTCTACAAATTTCGCTATTTTATCAATTCCCTTTTTTATGCTATCCATATCACAAGCAAAACTTAGTCTAAAGTATCCATCCATACCAAATCCTATGCCTGGCACAGTAGCTACTAGGGCTTTTTCTAATAGCTCTTTGCAAAATTTCATTGAGTCTGGCTCTACTTCTTTACAATTTACAAATAAATAAAAAGCACCATCAGGCTTTACTACATTAAGTCCTTTTATGGCATTTATGGCATCTACTGCGTAGTCGCGACGTTCTATGAATTTAGAACGCATAAACTCTATATCTTTATCCGCCTCTCCAAGCAAAGCAGGCACAGCTCCACATTGAACTATGCTTGAAATATTGCTAGTGCTTTGACTCTGTAGTTTTTTAACCGCTGAATTTATATCATCAATAACACTAGCCATATATCCAAATCTCCAGCCCGGCATAGCTCCGCATTTGCTAAGACCATTTATAGTTATGGTGCGTTTAAACATATCAGGGCTTATACTAGCTGTAGCTACGAACTCACCATTATATGTAAGTTTTTCATAAATTTCATCACTTAAAACAACGATATTTGTACCTTCTAAAACTTTTGCTATGGCTTCAAGTTCAGTTTTTGTATAAACGCCACCGCATGGGTTACTAGGGCTGTTTAACACAATAGCTTTTGTTTTTGGAGTGATAGCTTTTTTTAAAGCTTCACTTGTGAGTTTAAATTTACTACTTTCATCTGTTTGAACTATGACAGGAGTTCCGCCACTAAATTTAACTATCTCAGGATAGCTTACCCAGTATGGAGACGCTATGATGACTTCATCACCTTCATCTATAATACATTGAAAGACATTAAATAAAGAGTGTTTAGCTCCTACATTTGTGATGATTTGGCTTGTTTTATACTCTAAGCCATTATCTCTTTTTAGTTTTGTAGCGATTGCTTCTAATACTTCAGGCGTACCAGGGACAGGCGTATATTTGCCACAACCATTGTCTAATGCTCTTTTTACCGCATCTTTTATAACATTTGGTGTATCAAAATCAGGTTCGCCAGCACTAAAGCTTATGACATCTTTTCCATCTGCTTTCATCTCTTTAGCTTTTGAGCTTATGGCTATAGTTAGGCTCTCTGAAAGCACTCCTATTTTTTTAGACAACATTTTTTACTCCTTTATCGAATTTATATACTGCTTATAACACTCATTTAAATCATTTTCGGATTTACAAATATTTTCATTATTTTTTGAAATTTCTTTTTCTAGCAACTCTATCTTTTTTATAAGATATCCAAGCATCTCTTTTGTTATGTCTGGAAGTTTGTTGTGTTCTAATGGTTTAGCGCAGCCGCCGACTGCTCTAGCAGGAACTCCCACGGCAGTACAATTAGGTGCTACATCTTTTACGACGACAGAATTTGCTCCTATTTTAGAGCCTTTTCCTATGGTTATATCTCCAAGTATTTTAGCTCCAGCTCCTACTACTACGCCATCTTCTAAAGTAGGGTGCCTTTTACCTTTATCAAGACTAACTCCGCCAAGAGTAACGCCTTGATATATTAAACAATCATTTCCTATAACAGCAGTTTCTCCTATCACGACTCCAGTTGCGTGGTCTATGAAAACTCTTCTGCCTATATTTGCGGCAGGATGGATATCTACTCTAGTTAAAAAATTACTAACTCCAGCAAGCATTCTAGCCATATTGTGCCATTTTTTCTCCCATAAAAGATGAGTAAAACGGTAATTTACTATAGCCCAAACACCTGGATAGTTAAATACAAGCTCCCAAAAGCATCTATATGCTGGGTCTTGCACTTTAGGCTGACTTAAATCTTCTTTTATAATACTCCAAAAACCCATATTTATCCTATCGTTTTTAAGTAGCCATTATCATTTAAAAATAGATACAATTCACCTAAAATATGTTTTTTTTGTTTTTCATCTACTAAAGTAGAGTTTTCTATCTTTTCGTTTAAAGTATCTCTGATAGCGTGTATATCGTAGTCTAAATCCTCTAAGATATCCATAATGGATTGCGACTCTAATATATTTTTTATCTCATAATTTCCATTTTCATCAAATATGATAGTCGCTTCAGTAGGATGGGTAAAGAGATTGTGCTTCATACCAAGTACTTCTTGATACGCCCCAACTAAGAAAAATCCTAAGAAATACTCCTCTTTTTCTACATCTACATCATGTAAAAATAGCGGATTTTTATTTGCATCAAAGCTTATCTCTCCATCGCTATCACAAGTTATGTCCCAAATGGACGCCGATAAAGTAGGGCGCTCATCAAGTCTATCTAAAGGCATTACTGGAAAGTTTTGCCCAAGACCCCAAAAATCAGGCAAACTTTGAAACATAGAGAAATTTACTAGGTATCTTTCTTGAATTTCTTCTTGAATTTTAAGAAGCTCAGCGTAGTTTTGTTTATTGCCTAGCATTGAGATCGATTTTTTCATAATGAGATGCACTAAGATCTCAGAGTTTGAGCGATCCTGTAGATCAACATAGCCAAGGTCAAATAGCGTCAAAACGCTTTCCATGTGGGCTATACTATCGTGAAGATACTCTATGGCGTTACTAGGTTTTATGTTAGTATAAAGATCATAAAGCTCACTGATCAAAGGAGGGTTGTTCTTTTTTAGCACAAGCTTTTCTTCTGTATATTCTTGACTAAATAATTCAAGCACGGGAGCTACTAAAACAGCGTGATTTGCAGCTATATATCTGCCACTTTCTATGAAAATATCAGGTTCTACTTCGTTTTTTTGATTTGCTATAGTTTTTAGCAGATAAACGACGTCATTTGCATACTCTTTTAATGTATAGTTTCTGCTAGGATGCTCTTTAAACTGCGAATACTCTATAGCTAAACCGCCACCTAAATTTATAGCTTTTAAATTTAAAGCTCCCATTTTTCTAAGCTCTGCGTATATATTTCCAGCTTCTACTAGGGCTTTTTTGAGTGGATGAATTTCATTTATTTGACTTCCGATATGAAAATGTATCATTGTGAATTGTTCTATTAGATCATTTTCTTTTAGCAAATTTACTGCTTCAATAAGCTCTGTTGATGTTAAGCCAAATTTGGAATTTATTCCGCCACTTTTTGCCCAGACGCCAGTTCCACTGCTATGAAGTCTGATTCTAAGGCCGATATTTGGTTTTGGCTTAAATCTCTCTTTGGCAGTCGCGATGATGGCTTCAAGTTCGTTTAATCCCTCTATGGTAAGAGTGATGTTGTGTCCCATTTCAGCAGCGATAAAGCCGATATCTATAAGCTCTTTATCTTTAAAGCCATTTACTGTGATCGGCGCGCTATGATTGTTATATGCCATAGCAAGTAGAAGTTCAGCCTTACTTCCTGCTTCCAAGCCATATCCGTAAGGCTCGCCTAATTTAGTCAAATTTTCTACAAAACCGGGGTATTGATTTACTTTTAAAGGATAAACCGCGTTAAAACTTCCTGAATAATCAAATTCCTTTTTTGCACGATCAAAACTAGTATAAACTTGAACTATCTGCTTTTTAATCAAGTGTGGAAATCTTAGTAAAAGAGGGCCTCTATATCCGTCGTTTCTTATCTCTTTTACTATGTCGATGATAGCTGGTTTAAAGTCGGTATTTAGGCAAATTTTCCCGCTATCAATTATAAAATTAGAATCCCCCCAAAGGCTAAGCCCATAATCATTTATCATAACACTTCCTTAAGATCATCTAAACTTAGACGTTTTTCATCTTTGTTTTCTAAATTTTTATACCAAATTTCGCCGTTTTTGGCTTCATCTTCGCCTATACATAAAAATATTTTAGCAAGTTTTTTGTCTGCTAAATTTAGATGTTTATTTAGACTTTTTGCTTCATAAGAAATTTCAACTTTATGTTTTTTTCTAAGATTAAATCCAAGAGAATAAATTTGTTTTATATATTTTTCATCTAAAGCGCAGATATAAATTCCATCTCTTTTTGGAGCAAACTCTTTTTGCTTGAGTATCTCCATTATGCGCTCACAACCCATAGCAAAGCCTATGGCAGGAGTAGGTTTTCCGCCTAAAAACTCAGTGAGTTTATCATATCTTCCGCCACCTGCGACTGCACTTTGAGAACCTATCTCATCGCTCACAAACTCAAAAGCAGTTTTGCAGTAGTAGTCTAGCCCACGCACGAGCTTAGGATCTACTTCAAATTTGATTTTGTTTTGTATTAATATTTCTTTTAAATTTGAAAAGTCTTTTTCGCACTCTTCATTTAAATTTTCAGTGATAAGTGGAGCATTTTTTAACAACATCTGACAATGCTCTTTTTTACAATCAAGTATGCGGATCGGATTTGTTTCAAGCCTTCTGTTGCAGTCTTCGCATAGTTCATTTTTATTTGCTTCTATAAATTTAATAAGTTTTTGTCTGTATTTTGGCATACAGTCGCTATCGCCTAGCGAATTTAGTTTTAGAGTGGCTTTTATACCAAGTTTATTTAAAATTTCACCCACCATTAGTATAATGCTAGCATCTTCATATACGCTAGATTCACCAAAACACTCTACACCAAACTGATGAAATTCACGCAAACGTCCTCTTTGCGGTCTTTCATATCTAAACATACTTCCGTGATAGAAGTATTTTTTAACCCCACCGGCTTTATCAAATTTAGCTTCTATAAAAGCGCGAACTACTCCAGCAGTTCCTTCTGGTCTTAAACATACGTCATTACCGCCTTTGTCGATAAACTGATACATCTCTTTTTGGGCTATATCGCTACTTTCGCCTACACTTCTTTTAAAAAGCCCGGTTTCTTCCATTTTTGGAGTTTCGCAAAATTCATAACCATAATTTTTGGCAACACTTTCACAAATTTCTATTATAAATTTATAAAGTTTTCCATCATCATCAAGTAGATCTTTCATTCCGCGAAGTGCATTTATCATATAAATTTCCTTATCTCTTCTTGTATTTGACTTACGCTAAGCCCTGCGTCTATCTCTAAAACATTAAATTTTAAGTCGGCGAATATTATACTCATAAATCCTTGAACTCTCATTAAATATTCAACGCCTCGTTTTTCGATATCATCACTATTTCCACGCGTAAAAAGTCTATTTTTGATAAGCTCTTCATTTGCTTTTAAAAAGATAAATTTATCCCCTAGATCTTCGTTTAATGCAAATTTATTTAAATTTAAAAGTTCGCTTATATCAAGATTATCGTCATTTGCCATAGCATAAGCTATTCCGGATATAAATCCTCTGTCACTTAAAACCAAATTTCCGTAATTTGGCTTAATAACTTTTTCGTAATGTTCGGCACGATCTGCTAAAAATAGTAAAATTTCAGCTTTATTGCAAATTTTACTAGCATTTTTAAGTAAAAATTCCCTTACCCAAGAACCAAACTCAGTTCCGCCAGGCTCTTTTGTGATAATGGCATTAGGTTTAAATTCCTTTAAAAGAGAAATTTGAGTAGATTTTCCGACACCGTCGATACCTTCAAATGTTATTAACATTTTTCACCTTTTATATTGTCTAAAACAGTTTTTGGAACTAAATTTGTTATATCGCCACCATGCGTAAGAACTGAGCGAACTATGGAGCTTGATATAAATGCGTTTTTAAGGCTCGGCATAAAATATATAGTTTCAAACTCACTCCATAAAGAAGCGTTTGCATAGCCTATTTGTAGCTCATACTCAAAGTCGCTTACTGCACGAAGACCCCTAACTACGGTATTTATACCATTTGATTTTGCAAAATCAACAAGCAAGTTATCAAAGCCCATGACTTCTACGTTTGCTATGGAGCTAGTCGCTATTTTTGCCAAATGCAATCTTTTATCATAACAAAAATAGGGCGTTTTACTCTCATTTAGTGCAACTGCTACTATGACTTTGTCAAAAACTTTACAAGCTCGCTTGATGACGTCCATATGTCCGTTTGTGATAGGATCAAAAGTCCCTGGATATATACAAGATTTATTCATTATTTTTACCTTATGATTGCTCTATTTTTTTCTACTATGATTGCTTTAAAAATTTGATTATTATCGCTTTTTACCTTGATTATTTCACCGATATTTGCATCTTCAAGTGCTTTTACTTGAATTTCTACTTTTAGTCCGCCATCTACTATAATGGCATTTATCGTATCTCCTCTTTTTATATCGCTTAGAGTTTTGAACTGCCTATTTGTTAGAACTTTATCTCTTTTTATACGTGTTTTTGTGATGAGTTTTGCCTTTGGAATATTCAAAATAGCATCTTTATCAAAATCTTTTAAGCTAACTTGCACACTTTTATAATCATTTAAATTTAAAATATGATCCTTATCCATATCTATAAGCGAGACAAAAACACTTACTGTAGCATCTATTTTAAATTTAAAAAATATACTTCTGTTTAGATTATTTGGCATTTTATATATCGCTTTGACATTTCCGTCTTCATTTCTCATAGATAGCAAAACTACGTCTGTAAGAATGTACTTATCAAAGTCTTCTGGAATGGAGTTTGGCTTTAGTATGGATAACGAATTTATAGTGATATTTGGAATTTCTTTTTGAATTTTATCTTTTATAATATCATGCAAAGTCGCACCAAAAGCCAAATTTGAAAAAATATATGAGATAAATATAAAAAGTAGAATGGAGCGGGAAACGAGATTCGAACTCGCGACCCCAACCTTGGCAAGGTTATGCTCTACCCCTGAGCTATTCCCGCTTATCATTTTTAAAGAGCGTGATTGTATCATAAATTTATTCATATGTCAAGATAGCTTTAAGATTTTTATGATATTTTCGTTTGAAATCCCTGATTCTCCTATTTTTGAGAGATAAATGGCATTTGACATAGCAAGAGGTTTTATCATAGCAGGGCTAAATTTATTATCATTTATAGGAGTAAATTCTCCATTTTCATAGTGTCCGATGACTATATTTGCACGGCTATTTTTCATAGTGATATCGCCTTTAAATTTAGCAAAAAAAGTTTCGTGTGAGAAGTTTGCCTGTCCGCTTAATTTTTTAAGAGCAGGGATACCGGCTAAAAAGCAAGCCACAAAGCACGACATAGGATTTCCTGGTAATAACAAAACTATCTGAGAGCCTTTTTTATATAGTTTTGTTGGTTTTGCTGGTCTGATATCTAGGCTATCAAACATTTCTTCAAAGCCAAGTTCAAGTAAAACTTCTCGCATAAAATCGGCTTCGCCTTTACTAGCGCCGCCACTTGTGATAATCGCATCATAATTAGCATGCAGGTTTATTTGAGTTTTTAAAATATCTTTATCATCTTTTAAGATGCCTTTATACTCGCTTTTAAAACCATTACTTTGTAAAAGCGCCATTATCCCAGAAGCGTTTGCGTTATATATGGATCTTTCATCACAAAACTCCCAAGGCTCATTTATCTCATCTCCACTACTAAAAACGGCGATTTTAGGTCTAGCATATACTTTTACGTAGCTTATACCTTGAGACGCTAAGAGCATTATTTTAGCAGAGTCTAAGCGGTCATTTGCTTTAAGTAAGATATCGCCTACGCTCACTTCTTCACCTTTTATGCGTCTTGCGTTGTCTTGTTTTAAATTTGAAGGCACTAAAAGTCTTCCTTGCTCATCAAATTTTTCATCTTCTAACATAACTATGCTGTTTGCTCCTTTAGGAAAAATAGCTCCGGTCATTATCTTATAACATTCGTTTTTATCTATTTCGTATTTGGCTTTATCTCCTGCAAATATAGTTCCTTTTATATTTAGAGGCGAATTTCTATCATCGTAATTTATAGCGTAACCATCAAGTGCTGCGTTATCAAAGCAGGGCAATGCTTTTTTAGCATAAATATCTTCAAACAAGATCTTGTCTATTGCTTTTTCTAAGCTGATGATTTCGCAGCAATCTAGTGCTTTTATGGAATTTATCACATTTAACGCTTCATCTACTAACAAATTTTATCCTTTATTCGCTTAGTCGTTTTATATCTGCGCCGAGATTTTGTAGCTTCTTCTCAAGGTTTTCATATCCTCTATCTAAATGATAAATTCTATGAACTCTAGTGGTTCCATTTGCTCTAAGTGCAGCTAAAACCAGTGCCGAACTAGCCCTTAGATCAGTAGCCATAACATCTGCTCCATTTAAGCTTGATCCGCTGATAGTGGCGATATGCCCGTTTAGTTTTATATCAGCTCCCATTCTGCTAAGCTCGCTAGCGTGCATAAATCTGTTTTCAAAAAGCCGCTCATCTATGGTACTTACGCCATCAGCGACTGCGGCTAAAGCCATAAATTGTGCTTGCATATCTGTAGGAAATCCCGGAAATTCAGTAGTGATTATATTTACCGGGGCTAATTTTGCATTAGATATGACTTTTATGCTATTTTTTTCTAATTCAAATTTAACGCCCATATCGCTAAGTTTATCAAGGACTGAAACTAAGTGGCTTGGCTCTACGCCATTTAGCGTTATCTCTCCGCCGCTTATAGCACAAGCACAAAGATAAGTACCAGCCTCAATACGATCTGGTATTACGCAAATTTTAGCTAAATTTAAAAGCTCTCCGCCATTTCCGTGTATTATAAGCTCACTCGTGCCAATTCCATCTATCTTGATACCGCTATCATTTAAAATTTGACAGACTTGTGCGACTTCGGGCTCTTTTGCTGCGTTTAATATAGTTGTTTTACCTTTAGCTAATGCTGCAGCCATGACTATATTTTCAGTTCCAGTTACTGTTATTTTATCAAAAACTATATTTGCGCCTTTTAATCCACCATTAGCTTTTGCTACGACATATCCGTCTTTTATCTTGATATTTGCACCCATTTTTTCAAGTGCGCTAAGATGTAAATCTATAGGTCTTGCTCCGATAGCACAACCTCCTGGAAGCGAAACTTCACACTGTCCAAACCGCGCTAAAAGTGGCCCTAAAACTAAGATTGAAGCTCTCATTTTTCGCACGATATCATAAGTAGCTTTTGTGGAATTTATAGTCGATGTATCTATAAGTAAATTTGAGCCATTAAATTTAGCATTTGCACCTAAATTTACAAGTAATTTTACTAAAGTCTGCGTATCTGCAACGTGCGGAATATTTGAAAACTCTGTGTTATTTTTACCTAAAATACTCATAGCAATGAGTGGTAAAGCTGCGTTTTTTGCACCGCTAATATCCACTTTGCCACTAAGTCTATTTCCGCCTTTTATCTCTAAATAATCCATTATCAGCCTTTAAAAAATATGGTGATTATACAATACTTATTCTTATATTTTGATTTTAAGAAAATATTTGGTAAAATCATCAAAATAACTTAAAAATGGAGATAAACTATGTTATTTAAAGGAGTTTTAACCATATCTGCTTTGTTGTTTATCTTAAGTGGTTGTTCTACAAAAAGCATAGATCCGAAACAAAACAGCTATGATAATGCAGACTCAAAATATCAAAAAAACGACACTACAAGCGGGTATAATTTTAATTATAATCAAGACGCTGATGGGTTTTACAATATAAATTTAAGTAAATATCTTAATAAAAAATTAGGAAATGATTGTTCTGGTTTTGTATCTTTAGTCAATGAAGATAGTAAATCTTTGTATTTTGATGAGAATATAGTAAATAATTTTTATGATAAAAATGGTAGAAAATCACAAGCCATTTTCAATCTTTATAAATCACAAAATAAAATTTCATACACAGATCCAAAACCAGGAGATTTAGTATTTTTCAACAATACTACTTCTAGGACTAATAAATCAAAAAATAAAGCCATAACGCATCTTGGCATTATAGATAAAGTAGAATCAAACGGCACCATAACTTTTATGCATAATATAAATGGTAAAAATATAAAAAGCGTTATGAATTTAAATCACAAAAATACGCATAAGCTAAATGGTAAAAAAATCAATGCATACATCATACTAAAATGTCAAACCCCAGCTTGCCTTATATCGAATAAATTCGCCGGATTTGGTAAAGTGGATAAAAACGTTCAAATAGACTAAATTTGATAATTTCAAGGATAAATTTGCTTACAACGCCGGTTCTTATAGCTATAAATTGTGTAGTGTATTTTTTAGAATATTACGTTTATAATAGCGACGTGTTTGGTATGTATTTTGGGCTAAATGAACTATTTTTTTTAGGTGCTTACTGGCAGCTTTTGACTACTATGTTTTTGCATGGATCGCTTATGCATCTACTTATGAATATGGCTGTACTTTATCAGTTTGGTATGATTTTAGAAAGATATCTTGGTGGTTTTAAATTTATACTACTTTATATAGGTGGCGGTATCGTTACTAGCTTGCTTAGCCTTAGTTATCTTGCTTTTGCAAACGTAAATTTAGTGGGTGCAAGCGGTGCGATATGCGTTCTTTTGGGTTTTATGGCAAATTTGGATAGATACAATAGAAAAGGACTTTTCATCGCAGTGATTTTGATGAGTTTCGCTCCGCTTTTACTAGGTGCGAATATAGCTTGGTATGCGCATATATTTGGATTTGGTATAGGCTATCTGTTTGGATTTTTAAAGGTTTTTAGATGAACTTTTTTGAAGACATTTGGAAAATTCAAAATGATGGGAATTTAGAAAGTAAATTTAGTGGATTTGAACGTATATTTGCAGATTTTAACTCTGGTTGTTACGATCTAAACTCAACTTCTAAGCCAAATCCTTTAGTGGCTCCTAGTTACGCACTAAACTGCGCCGTATATGAGATGAAAGAGTTAAAAAACCATAAAAACGAAAACAAAGACGCAGCTTTTTTACACTCTATAGCACATATTGAGTACAGCGCAATAGATATAGCTCTTGATGCTTGCTATAGATTTAGAAATCTTCCAAAAGAGTATTATTTTGACTGGTTAGAAGTAGCAAATGATGAGATAAGGCATTTTAAGATGATAAATGAGCTTTTAGAAAAGTCAGGATATAAATATGGTGATTTTGGCGTACATAATGGGCTTTTTATAGCGATGCAAAAAACGCAAAACTCTCTCATAGATAGAATGGCGGTTTTACCAAGATATATGGAGGCAAACGGGCTGGATGCAAATTTGTTTATGATGAGTAAGCTTAGGGCTGATTCTAAAAAAAGATATCTTTTGGAGGTTTTAGAAGTGATACATGCCGAAGAGATAGATCACGTCAAAAAAGGCGATAAGTGGTTTAAATTTGCATCTGCAAAGTGTGGCATAGATCCAAATTCGTGGATAGATATAGTTTTAAAACATTATCCAAATGCATTTAACACAAAAAGAGTTTTAGATAAAAAACATAGGCTTTTTGCTGGTTTTAGCGAGTCTGAAATCACAAAAATTTCGTATCTACAAAAGGATAAATAGTGAAAAATAAAACTACAAAAAATGGTATGTCCATAAGCCAAAAGTCTTTAAAGGCTGATGTTTGTATAAATACTAGCAAAGCAGTAGCAACAGAACAATCCATAAGCCATTTTAAAACAAGTGAATCTGACATTAAAACTATATATTTTATAAGACATTCAAAGGCTAAAAAAGAAGGGAATAGTGACTTTGATAGAGACCTATCTGAAAAAGGCAAACAAAATGCTGAATTTATGGGTAAAAGATTAAAAAAATATAAAGTACTTCCAGATATGATATTTGCCTCTCCTGCAAAACGCGCCATAAAAAGTGCAAATTTACTAGCACGTGAGACTAAATTTAAAAAAGATATAATCCAAGTCAAAGCTCTGTATAATGCAAGTTTGGAAAATATGCTTGAGTTCATAAACTCTATTAATGATAAATATAATACTATTTTTATTATAGGTCACAATCCTAGTATAACGCAGATCTCAGAGCTTTTAAGCGATTCTGATATCGGAAATATACCTACTGGCGGGATATTTTGCATAAAATTTGATTGTTGTAGTTTTAAAGATATAAAAGCGCATCACGGACATGCTGTATTTTTTGACTATCCTAGAAAGCATCTTTGATTTATTGTAAAAATAATAGAAAATAGGGGATAGCTCAAAAATCGTTTTTATGGTATTCTACTATAAAAAACAAAAAACAGAGAAGATCAAATTTATATATTGCATTTTTTGATCTTTGCTTAATAAAAATCCATATAAGCTCAAAAAAATCAACGAAATCATATTCTCAAATCTATAGTTGACATAAACTAGTTATTTATAAAAAATATCAAATTTATATATATTTATATATAAAAAATTTGAGTGTTTAATTTTATGATTTTTATAAATATATAATCATTGCTTTAAAATATCAAAAAAATTAGATGAAGTATATATGTAAAATCATATGTAAAATCATATGTATAGTATGAATCAAAAAACTATGATAAATTTAATGGATAAATTCTAAAAACTCAAAAAGTAAATCTCATCAAATACTCATAAAAACATAGTTTTACTGATATGCAGATAGGGATAGAAGAGTATATTTATAAAACTTTGAAAATATTTGTTTTCAATACAAAATAATAAAAATAGCATGTATTTTACTTTTTTAAGCAAAATAAGCATACTTTTTATGCGAGCTTAGTTTTTTTCTACGGCTTACTTTTATAGACGTTTATCTTTTAAATTTAATTAAATATCTATCGTATAGGTTTATATTTATACATTTTTTGCTAGAAATAAATCAAAAAATAAATTCTTAGCTAAAAACTCCAAATTTATTATTCGTAAAATTTAGATGCGCTTTGTATGAGTTCTTCTAGATTGCACTCTTTTTCATTTTGTATGATATTTTTTATACCGCAAAGTAGATTTATAGAAGCTTCTATTTCTACTTTTCTTGTGGATATGCTCTCTACATTAGCCCCAACGCTTACACCTTTTGCACGTCCATATTTATATAAAAACTCAAACATATCAAGGCTTAGTTCAACAGAAGCACTAAGTGGATCGTCGCTTTCAAATAGTCTATCTTCAAACTGTTTAGACACTGAAATACCAAGCCATCTCATAAATTCAAGCGTTTTAGGGCTACCGCAAGGCGTAAATGTAAATATTATAGGGACTTTTTTTATTCCTAAATTTGCGTAGTCGTCTAAAAACCGTTTTGCATTTTCTATGTTATAAACTGCTTGAGTGATAAAAAATTCACATCCTTTGACGATTTTTGAAGCCACTCTTAGGTCTTCATCGCCTTTTTTTTCATGCCTTTCAGGTATGCAGATCCCGCCTACTGTTACGTTTCTGCCCTGCTCTTTTTTTAGTTGATAGGCTTCATTTAGATTAAATTTAAGCAAGTCATTCTTTGAGCTTGCTCCTACAAAAACGGATAACATATCATTATTATAGGTATTTAAAAAGTTAGCAAATTCTTCTTTTGTGTAGTTTCCTACAGCTTTATAGATGACTGCTGGATATGATAGTTTTAAAAACTCTTTATGGTAAATCTCAGGCTTGATAGTTCCGCAAAACTCAAATGTACGCTTCTTATTATTTCGCGAACTTTCATCTTGTAAGTCATATATCACAAGTCCGTCTATGCCGGTGTTTTCTAGTCTTTCTAGTTGTTTTTTGGCTATTTGATAAGCTTCATCTTTGCTTAAATTTATTTTTGGCGGAGTGATACCGTAAAGCAAAATGCCAGGTTTATTTTCTTTGATCTTATCTTTTAGCATTGATAAACCTTTAGGACTTGTCCCAAAAAGGGACAAGTTGTTTAGCTTAGACGAACAATTTTAACAGCTGCGGTCATATTTTTAAGGCTAGGTTTAACCTCTTCCCATTTTCTTGTTTTTAGACCGCAATCTGGATTTATCCAAAGTTGGCTTTTTGGAAGAACTTCTAGTAAGGCGTGAATTTGATTAGCTATCTCTTCTACGCTAGGAACTCTTGGACTATGGATATCATAAACTCCAGGCCCTACTTCCTGTTTGTAACCAACTGATTTAAAGATTTTTAATAGCTCATTTCCGCTTCTAGCAGTTTCTATACTGATAACATCGGCGTCCATCGCTTCAATGGTCTTTATGATATCATTAAACTCAGAATAACACATATGTGTGTGAATTTGAGTCTGTGCTTTAGCTGATGAAACGCTTAATTTAAAGCAATCTACTGCAAATTTTTCATAACTAGATACGTTTTCACGTCTAAGCGGATAACCCTCTTTAAATGCAGCTTCATCTACTTGTATGATTTTGATACCTGCATTTTGAAGATCATTTATCTCATCATAAATACAAAGCGCAAGCTCTTTTGCTATCTCGCTTCTTGGTTTATCATCTCTTACAAAGCTCCAGTTTAGAATAGTTACAGGTCCAGTTAGCATACCTTTCATTATCTTGCTTGTTTTGCTTTGAGCGTAGCTTATCCAGTCTACGGTCATAGCTTTTGGACGACTAACATCACCAAAAAGGAGTGGCGGTTTAACGCATCTACTACCATAGCTTTGTACCCAGCCATTAGCACTAAATGCATACCCTTTTAGTTGCTCTCCAAAGTATTCAACCATATCATTACGCTCAGGTTCGCCATGAACTAACACATCTAAGCCGCACTCTTCTTGAAAAGCTATGCACTCGTCGATGTATTTTTTGATATCTTTTTCATAAGACTCTTGCGATATCAGAGATTTTTTATAAGCATTTCTTACTTGACGAAGCTCTGGAGTCTGCGGGAAGCTACCTATAGTCGTAGTTGGAAGCTCTGGAAGATTAAATTTAGCTTTTTGAACCTTTATACGCTCTTCATAAGGAGTATCTCTTTCAAATTTAGATATGTTTTTTACCCTTTCTTGAACAGCTTTATCGTTTATTAATTCAGAAGTCTTTCTTGAAGCGATAGCAGCTCTGTTTTTAGCAAGCAAGCCCTCACCTACTTCGCAAAAATGCTCGTCGTTTGCTAATTTTTTTAGCAAATTTACTTCTGTTAATTTTTCTAATGCAAAGCTAAGCCACTCTTTTATGCTTAGTTTTTCTTCGTATTTTAGAGTATATGGAACGTGTAAAAGTGAGCAAGAAGTGCCTATATTTAGGCGTTCGCTTGGGATATACTCTTTGATCTTGTTTATTAGCTCAAGTTTAACATCAAGATCGCTTACCCAAACGTTTCTACCATCTATAAGTCCAGCAAATAGAACTTTATCGCTATTTTTTAGGATTTCTAAAGAAGCTTTTTGGTGGCTTGTATGTACAAAATCAAGTCCAACGCCCCAAACTTTAGTTTTTACGATCTCTTTTACAGCTTCATTTGCATGCTCAAAATATGTCATAAATATAATCTTAACATTATCTTTGACGCATAGCTTGTCATAAACAGGGACTATTTGATCTTTTAGTTTTTCAGCTTTATCGGTGACGAAGATAGGCTCATCTATCTGAACTACGACTTCATTATCCAGCTTAGAAATTTCAACTAAAAGCTTAGCATACTGCTCTACTAGGGCGTCTAAATGACAAAGTGCGCAGCTTCCATCAGTTGTTTTACTAAGCGCTAAAAACGTTATAGGCCCTATCAAATTTATCTTTGGAGTGATGCCTTGGGCTTTTGCTTCTTTATATTCATTTAATATTTTTGTAGGATTTAGACTAAATTTAGTCTCTTTGCTAAGTTCTGGAACAATGTAATGGTAGTTTGTATTAAACCATTTTGTCATCTCCATAGCTACACTTGTCTTATTTCCTCTTGCCATTGAAAAGTATAGCTCTACTCCACTAAGCCCCTCAAATCTCGGCGGAATCGCTCCAAAAGTTATAATATTATCAAGCATCAAATCATAATAAGAAAAGTCATTTGCACTTATAAAATCTATATGTGCGTCTTTTTGATACTTCCAGTGTCTCGCTTTTAGCTCTTTTGCCACCTTCTCAACTTCACTAAAATCACTCTTGCCAGCCCAAAAACTCTCAAGCGCAAATTTAAGCTCTCTTTGTTCGCCTATCCTAGGAAATCCTATTATAAAACTTTTTGACATATTTAATCCTTTATTAAAATACATAATTATAGTATAAAAGGTCTTAGACCAACTAAATTTAAAAAATATAATGTTTTTAGTGGAATTTACGCATTTCAAAAATAACTAATGGCGGTTTTAATCCGTGAAGCTTATAAAATAATTTATCATCATCTAAGTATAAGAAAAAATGGTTATGTAATAGCGTAAGGCGGGTCTTGCGTTTAAAAATACAGTTGCAATGAATAGGAAACGTAACGATAAAAGCTAGATATGAAAATACACCTATAAAAGTAAATTCTAAGTTAAATATAAATTTGAAATCTTTTTTATTTTTTAGTGCTTTGCTTATCGCTTTTACACATGGGACAGCTCATACTTACGCCTTTTTTTGTACTTTTAAAATAGTTTGGTGATTGTAACTAAAAAAATATAAAATTTAAATTAAAAATAATTTTTTTATAAATTAACTATTTATTACTTCAAATTCAAGTCCGTTTTTTGTCTCTTTGAATTTATAAAAACTTTCATTGCTAGGATAAACTACCTCTTTTTTGCGACTATTGTTAATGCTATTTTTAGAAAAATACTCTAAAAGCGATACTAACTCTTTTTGTAATAATATCTTTAAGCTCATACTCATTCCATGTTCTAAATTTTTTATAAATTTACCATCAATTTGGCTTTGATGCGATATGACATTTAATTTATTTTTAAATCCCAAAAAATTTAATTTTTGGTAAAGAATGGCTTTTGATTCAAATGGTGCTATGTTGTCTTTTGTCGAGTGATAGCTGATAAATTTAGTTTTATTAAACTTTTTTTGAATTTTTAGGTGGTCTAAATTGTCTATATCTCTGATGCATTCCCTGGCTTTTGAAAAGAAATAAGGCGATTTTTCATCTAAACTCCATAGCGTTATATCGCTAATTAGGATTTCTAAATTTGGAATTAGTTCATCATCTGATTTAAAGGAATAATATTTTGTAAAATCTATTTGCTTTCCAAAGCCTGAGTATAAGAGATTTGTTTTTGTATAGCTTGAATTTTCTATAACAGCGTCGATTAACCAAGGTGCGATTTTAGCGCACATATAAGCTATATATCCACCATGACTTGAGCCAATCAAAATACAAGGAAGATTTTTTAACCCCCCCCCACCAGCTAAAATTTTGGTTAAGTTATGCCTAGTAAAAATGAGTGCGTTTATGACATCTATCGCACTCATTACTCCGAAATTTTGGTATTCATTGTCAGGTTGGGCAATAGTAAGACTAAGGGACATCTTATAGTCATTTGGCAATTTGCCTAACTTTTTTAAATTTTCAATCTTTTCATTAATAATCCTAAAAACATAATCATTTTGAAAATTTAGATCTAGCCCAATAGCTTCAGCCATCTTTTTTAAAATAAATTTGTCTATTTCATCGGCAAATAAAGTTCCACCTAAATGAGTTCTGTTTCTAATACCAAAATATCTCACTTGTAGCACAATAACTCCAAATTTAGAAGTAAATTCGGCCAAATTTTGTTGATAGCTTGAGTTATTGTCATCTCCGCAACCTGGCACTAAAACTACAATTGCTTTTTGCTCTAATTCATCATCAAAAGTAACTTTAAATTTAAGCTTTGATCTGCGTTTAATAGCTAGTTCGACATCATCACAAGAGTCTATTTCAAATTCCCTAGTTAGCGTCATTAGCTTTCTTTAAATAGTTTTGAAGCTAAAATTTGAGCTTTATCTTGATCGCTATCTTTTTTAAGCGTTTTAAAGACTCTATTTAGATGATTTTCAAAAAATTCGTGATTATTTAGCTCTTTTTCATCATCTTTTTTTATGACACTCGTGTATTCTCCATCACTTCCAAGCTCATAAGCAAGCTCGTTATCACTAAGTTGCAAACGTAAAATTTCATTTAATTTATCGGCAAGCATAGGCTCATATATAGGGGTCATAAGCTCAAGTCTGCGCTCTAGATTTCGTGGCATCCAGTCCGCGCTGGATATGTAAAATTTAGGACTTGCGTGCTTAAAATAAAATATCCTAGCATGCTCAAGGTACTTTCCTATGATAGAGCGAACGCGGATATTTTCACTTATGCCAGCTACACCCGGTCTAAGACAGCAAATTCCTCTTATGATAAGATCTATCTGAACCCCTGCTTTACTTGCTTTGTAAAGCTCTTTTATGACGTCGCTATCAACTAAAGCATTCATTTTGGCGATGATCCTGCCCTCACCGCCCATTTTTGCTTCATTCTTTATCATATCTATAACACGTTCTTTTATCTGCATAGGAGACATAGAAAGCGAGTTTAGACGTCTGTTTTTGCTAAATCCAGATAGTATGTGAAAAAAAGTAGTAGTATCTTTTGCAAAGTCTTCTCTACTAGTAAAGTAGCTCACGTCTGTGTAGATCTTTGCGCTACTTCCGTTGTAGTTTCCAGTACCAAGATGCATATAAAATTTGAGTTTGTCGCCTATTTGACGTATGACTTGAGAAACTTTTGCATGAACTTTAAATCCTGTAATACCATATATCACATGCGCCCCTGCGTTTTCAAGCGCTTTTGCCCAGTGAAGATTGTTTTCTTCATCAAATCTAGCTTTTAGCTCTACCATTACGGTCACTTGTTTGCCATCGTTTGCAGCGTCTATGAGAGCTTGAATGATGCTTGAGTTTTTCTCAACTCTATAAAGCGTCATACGTATAGATATGACCTTTGGATCTTTTGCTGCTTCTTTGATAAACTGAGTTACTGGATCAAAGCTTTCGTATGGATGAAAAAGCAAAACGTCTTCTTTATCTATAGCATCAAACATCGAAACATTTTGTCCAAATGGAGGAAGTGTCTTTGGCGTATATTGAGGTAAGAGCAAATTTGAAAACTCTTTATCGCCGATGATCTGCCACAAAGCTCCAAGGGTTAGAGGAATAGTGTATTCATATATATCTTTATAAAATATTTTCATATGCAAATTTAAAAACTCAAGTATCTCTGGATCTGGATCTTTTTCGATTTGCAAACGAACAAAAGCGCCTTTTCTGCGAAGTTTTAAGCCTTGTTCTAGTATCATCATAAAATCGTCCGCTTCTTCTTCTTCGATCACCATATCAGCGTTCCTAGTTACTCTAAATGCACAACTTGCAAGTAGTTTGTACCCTGGAAATATCTCTTCTGCGTGACGATGAACTATGCTTTCTATAGGTACATATATGCCATCTCCGGCGTTGTAAAATCTAGGAAGCACACGGCTGATACGTATCATTCCAAATTTTATTATCTCAGGATGAGCATCATCGCAAAGTTTCACTGCAAGTCCAAAACTAAGGTTGTTTAGATGCGGAAAAGGATGGGTTGCATCTACTGCGATAGGAACGATAACTGGCAAAATATTTGAGAAAAAGTACTCATCAGCCCTAAGTTTGATATCTGAGTCTAAATCTTCGTATTTTTTGATGTGCAGCCCTACTTTTGCTAGTTTTGAAACAGTATCTTTATAGTAATCTTCTAAAATTTGTTGCTCGTCTTTTAGGTATTTTCTTATCTCTCTTAACTGATCAAGAGGAGTCATTTCATCATTTCCACTTACTACGACTCCAGCGGCAAAAAGTTGCTTTAGTCCGGCTATTCTGATCATATAAAATTCGTCTAAATTTGTATAATAAATAGCTATAAACTTGAGCTTTTCAAGTAGCGGAAGATCTTTTTCACATTGAGCTAGTACGCGCGAATTAAATCTTAGCCAAGATAGTTCGCGATTGATAAAAATATCTCTGTTTTTCATATTTTGACCCTTTCAAATTTGGTATGATTATACTAAAAATGAGTGAAAAATTCACTTAATATTCTAAATTTAAAATAGAATTATTATTAAAATGTGTAAATTTATACTTAAATTTAAAACTTTGTTTGCAATTTTTTCCAAAAAATATTCGCACAAAAACACAAGCCCAAAAATCATCAAAGCCGTGCTTAAAAATATGATTTTTAAAAGCCCTTTAAAGGTTCGCATATTTTTTGCTGCAAAATGATAACTAAATAATGGCAAAATTCCGCCACACATTCCCATAATAAACGACGAAGCAAAGAATTCCGCGCTCATCAAAACAGATAAAATAGCAACGCTATTTTCGGTGGAAATTTCTAGCAAAATAGCGTTTGCGACTATCATAAAAACAGACGAAAATGTAGAACTACCATTTAATACTATATTTTTTATCAAATTTAAATTTATATAAATTTTGCTTATTTTTAGGTTTAAATTTTGCAAAACAAATGGTGCTAATCCAAGCGCTCATACCTATACAAGTAGCAAGTGCAGCCCTAGGTCAAACACTGCTAAAAATAGATAATCTAAGACTAAATTTATAATAGCAACGATAAGGTTTAAAATCATACTATATATCGGCTTTTAGCTATTCTTAGATAGTCATCTATCGCAAAACATAGAGCTACAAATGGATAAAATAATATATAAATTCTTGCATATTCTATACATAAATTTGCTAGTTCTAAGTCATCTATAAAATATAAACATAACCATTTTAAAGATAAAATTCCTAAAACAAAAAACAGCATAGAAACCATCACGATAAAAATTAAACTAAAGCTAAAAATTTCGCTTGCTTTTTTATACTCTTTTTGCCCAAGATGAATTGAAATTTGCACGGACGAACCGACAGCAATTATGTCTATTAGACTAAAAGATATCATTATAAAAGGCATTATTAATCCAGCAGCCGCTAAGGCTTTAACGCCTAAAATTTTACCGATAAAAATATCGTCTATGATAAAATATAAAGACATAAAAAGCATACTTATCATATTTGAAAAAGCATATTTTATAAATAATTTTGTAGGTTTAAAGCTCATATCAACTCCTATTTTTTAAATTTTTTGCTATTTAAAAAAATAAAACGCTAATAAACTCAGTTGATAGCTTGTATGTATAAATTTAATTTTAAGTATAATTTATTTTGACAAGCGTACCGATAAGTCATCATAAATCACCTTTTTTAAATTTAAACAGTTATACAAAAAATAAGTAAAAATTCCACTTAATATTAAATCTGTTAAATATATTTAATTATAAAATACAATATAAAATTTGGTAATTATGTAAAATACGCACCATAAAGTATAAATTTAATAAGGTTTTTACATTAAAATTTAAATATAAAAACCTTAAATTTCAATTAGAAATTATAACTAAAAGTTAAGTTAAATAGCCTTGGATCGCCATAAACCATCTTATTTGCTCCTATACCTTCATAATATCGTTTATCAAATAAATTATCGATATTTAGCTGGATATCAAAGTTTTTATTGATTTTATATCCAAGCATTAAATTTACTAAAGCATAGTCATTTTGAGTTATTCGACTATCACCGCTATCTACGTAAATTTTACTTTTATATAAAATACCTCCGCCTATTCTAAGATTTTGAATGGTATATTTAGCAAATAAATTAGCAGTAGTTCTGGCGGCTTCAGTGTTGTATTTCATACCTTTTGCATCTTCTGCTTTAAAATGAGTAAGACCAAAACTTAAGCTCAAATCACTATTTATATCGCCCATAACATCAATCTCAAATCCCTTGCTCAAAACACCTTTTGAAGCGATATAAGCAGATTGTGACGTACCTGGTATCTTTATATCTGGTTCATAAGCCGTTGCAAGCTTATCTTGTTCTATTTTAAATAGACCAAATGAAGTTTGAAGAGCTCCTCCAAAATACTCTGCTTTGATACCGACTTCATAGTCTTTACCTTCTACAGGATCAAGATATTTTCCATTTATATCTTTTTTATCTTGCGGTTTAAATATACTTGTATAACTAGCATAAAGAGAATAATTTTCGTTTAAATCATATACTATTCCTATGTACGGAGTTATTTCTCTTGTAAAATTTCTATTTTCATTTCCGCCTTCAATGCTATATTTCCAGTAACTCATTCTACCGCCTACTAAAAATTTAGCATAGTCTGTAATTTCAAATTTATTTGCCATATATATTGCTTTTTGAATAGTTTTGTCACGATTATTTTGATCTATATATGGAAATCTCGGATCGTTTATATATAAATTGTTGAAATTTAAAATAGTATCGGAAGTAAATTTAAGTCCAGCAGGCGTATTTTTTGAATTCCAATAGCTACTTACGCTATCTGCGCTTTTTTTATAGTTATTATACATAGCACCAAAAACAAATTCATGATTTTTATCAAAAGCGACGTAAGGAAGCGTTAGATAACTATCGATATTGTGTATATTTTCTTCACGTTTGTTTGCATAGGCGGAAAGCCCGTCGATATTTCCTATGTTATTCGTAGGGAGATTTCCACCATAATAAAGCAAATTTGAGTCAGTGTTTGCGCGTCTAAACGAATATGAATAATTAAAAACGGCATCGTTTATAAAAAAATATTTATAATCGGCGTAAAAATCAAGAGTTTTTATATCCCATCTAGTCCAAGGCTGAGAAAAAATTTGGTTTTTACTAAAATTTGTTCTGCTTTTATTTGTATAAAATGCTGGCATACCGCCCCAACGAACTCCGTTTCTTTGCAAATCTTGATAAAATCCGGCTAAAGAAACCAAAGAGTTATCGCCTACATCGGCATCTATAACGGTATAAATCACGTCATTTTTACGTTTATAATAATCCATAAAAGATCTAGATTTATCATGTGAAAACGAAAGTCTTCCTCTTATGCTGCCATCTTTGTTTAAAGGGGATAAAACATCACCTGAGATACCGTATTTATCATATGATCCTCCGCTTGTTTTTAATACCGCTTTAAAATCTCTACTATCTGCTCTTTTTCTTATAAAATTGATACTAGCCGCAGGATTTCCGGCGCCCGCTAGAAGTCCGTTTGCTCCTTTGACTACTTCAACTCTCTCATATGGTATCAAGCTCATATCGTTTGCTCCAAGTGAAAAACCGCCGAAACTCGGCATAGAATCAAGCAGATAATAATCAACACTAAAACCCCTAATAGTCGGATAAACGCGCTCATCCCATTTGTTAAGAGTAACTCCTGGTATATGACGAAGCAGCTCTTGATAGTCATTTACGTCAAGATCTCTTAGCTTTGCTTCTGTTATGATACTTAAAGACTGCGGTATTTCTCGAACATTCAAATCAAGCCTTGTAGTGCTTTTAACGATCTCTTGAGTATTATAGTTTTTATCGTCATTTCTTATAGGAGCTACTATATCTACAGCCTCTAAAGATACCTGTTTTGTTTCGTTTGCTAAAATTTTAGTATTTTCTTGAAGTACAAATATAGCAACTACTGCCGAAAGCAAAATTCTACTTAACTTCATATCGTCTCCTTAGTTTCATTATTTTCTTATTTTTTTCTTTTTAACCAAAGATAAATACCAGTAATGCTTAGCATAAATGGCGTCAAACCCACTAAAAACCAGATAAATTTAGTCACCTCATTGTAATAACCAAAATGCGCTTTTCTAAATGTAGATAAAAATCGATCGCTTATTTTTGCATTTTCTATATTTTTTATTTCTATCAATTTTCCGCTTTGTTTATCGTAACTTACCTGATTTGAGTATTGATGATGAAGGAAATTTTGATTCTTATTCATTCCGTAAAACGTGATGTTTCTATCGATGTAAAACGGATAACTTATATAATAAGGTATAAATCCGTCAAAATCAATTTTGGACTTTTCAAAAAGCTCATCAATCGATAAATTTTTGTTATAAATTTTTTCATTTATTCTAAAATTTTCATCTATTTGACCAGCTTGTTTAAATAAAAAATTTAATGCCCACCAAGATCCAGTAAGACCGATTATAAATAAAAGCGCAGACGCCCAAACTCCTATAAATTTATGTATATCCGTCATAGCGACTGCTATATTTTTAAATCTTAACTTAAATAAATTTATCCAAAACCGGTTATAAATAACAAATCCGCTAACTCCTATAAAAAACATTATTAAACCCAAAATTCCAACCATTATCCTGCCATTTTGCTCCAAAAGTAAATTGTCGTGAATCTCAAGTATAATATCGCTAAGATAACTATCGTGCGGCTTTAGTTTATCCATAATTTTGCCTGTGTATTGATCAATATATATTGACTTCCATTGTGTATCATTGTGTTCAATGAGATAAACTCTATCTGATTTTGTATTATCTGTATTTATAAGCCAACCTACTATTTCATGGTTGATATAAGTATTATTGATATTTCTAGTCATATCATCAAATTTAACTCTTTGTCCGCCAGGTGTTACGCTCACTACGTTTGGCATTATGAGATTATCAAACTCTGTTTTATATACCAACAAAGATCCGCTAAATCCTATAACGATAAGCGGAATAAAAAATATAATTGCCAGGTATTTATGAATTCTATAAAATATTTTTCTCAAATTTATCCTTAAATATAATGTAATTTAATTTTATATATTAGAAAATATTAAAATTAAGATAACAATGGTGGAATTATATATAACTAAAACTTGTATATTACTTAATAATAATGATTATTAAAATAATCCGTTATAAAATTTATAAAATTAACTGTTTTTATGAGCTATTTCAAGAATTTTAATAATATATTTTATTATTTTTAAATGAAAATGTATCTAGATAAATACTAATTATAGATGCTAAAATTACTTTATAAAACACTAGTATTATAATATTTTATAATAGATCAATCGTATTATTTATAACAAATTTAACACGCCAATCGTGACTAATATCGCGGTACTTAAATTTAATAAATATTTAAAGCTCTCTAAGTTTTGCTATCTCGTCTCTTAAGGCTGCAGCTTTTTCAAATTCCAAATTTTTAGCCGCTTCAAGCATCTGTTTTCTTAGCTCTTTTATGATCTTTGCTCGCTCGCTTGCTGGTATTTTTTCTAGTTTTTTGGCTTTGTTATATAAATTTGATAGATCTTCTTCTTTTAGACTATCTTCTAAATTTCTACTAGCTGAGTGCGGAGTTATGCCGTGCTTTTTGTTGTATTCATTTTGATATTCACGCCTTGCATTAGTTATATCTATGGCTTCTTTCATCGAATTTGTTATTTTATTTGCAAATAATATAACCGTTCCATTCACGTTTCTAGCCGCTCTTCCCATAGTTTGTATGAGACTCGTGCGACTTCTTAAAAAACCCTCTTTATCGGCGTCTAAAACTGCTACTAAAGATACTTCTGGTAGATCTAGTCCTTCACGAAGTAAATTTATGCCAATAAGCATATCAAACTCACCTTTTCTAAGACCTCTTATAAGCTCATTTCTCTCTACTGCGTCGATATCTGAGTGCATATATTTAACCTTGATACCAAGCTCAAGGTAATACCTAGTTAGCTCTTCACTCATCTTTTTAGTTAGAGTAGTTACTAGTACTCGCTCATTTCTTGCTATGACAACTTTAGCTCTATCAAACAAAACTTCTACTTGATTATCGCTACTTATGACTTCTATACGTGGATCAAGAAGTCCAGTAGGTCTAAGTATTTGCTCATAAATATGACCTTTTGCTAGATCCATCTCATACTCGTTTGGTGTAGCTGAAACAAACAAAAAATTTGCTTTTTTAGCGATAAACTCATCAAATTTCAAAGGTCTATTATCAAGTGCTGATGGAAGTCTAAAACCATACTCAACCAAAACTTCTTTTCTACTTCTATCACCTGCGTACATTCCGCGAAATTGTGGCAAACTCACGTGACTTTCATCTACTATAACAAGATAGTCCTTGCCACTTATTTCAAAGTAATCAAACAAAGAGTATGGCGTCTCTCCTGGCTTTTGTCCTGTTAGGTAACGTGCGTAGTTTTCTACGCCTTTGGTGCTTCCGGTGCTTGAGAGCATCTCAAGGTCAAACTCCACTCTTTGCTTAAGCCTTTGATACTCGACTAATCTATTTTCTTTTTCATAAAATGCAAGTCTATCTTCAAGCTCAAGTTCGATATCTTTTATCGCTTGTTTTAGTCTATTTTCTCCGACTACAAACTGGCTTGTCGCATATAGTATAAATTTACTAACGTCTTTTGTGCGTCTATTTTCTAGAGCGTCAAAGTGATACATCGCATCAAGCTCGTCTCCAAAAAACTCAAGCCTTATAGCCTCGTCATTAAAATAAGCCGGATAGATATCTACCACGTCGCCATTTACTCGAAAATCCCCGCGATCAAAGTATGAATTATTTCTTTTATATCCCATATCTACTAGTTTTAAAAGTAGTTCTTTTTGATTTAAGCTCATACCTATGTTTAGCATTAAAACCATACCTTTATACTCAGCAGGATTTCCTAAACCATAGTTTGCAGATACAGAAGCCACTACTATCACATCATCAAATTCAAGCAAATTTGCAGTCGCACTAAGTCTTAAACGCTCAAGTTCATCATTTATAGAGCTATCTTTTTCTATAAAAAGATCTTGACGCGGTATATAGGCTTCAGGCTGGTAATAATCATAGTAGCTTATAAAATACTCAACATGATTTTTAGGAAAAAAGCCTTTAAATTCGCTATAAAGTTGTGCTGCTAAGCTTTTGTTATGTGTCATAATGAGAGTTGGCATATTTAGGCGTTTTATCACGTTTGCCATCGTAAAAGTCTTGCCACTTCCGGTTACTCCTAAGAGAACGTTAAATTTATTTCCGGATCTTATGCTACCAACTATGTTTGTTATGGCTTTTTCTTGATCATCGCTTGGCTTAAATTTACTAGATATTTCAAATTTATCCATATATTCTCTTTTTTATTTTTGCGAAATTATAGCTAAGTTATGCTGATAAATTTAAAACTTAGCTAAATAAAAGTATCTATTTTTAGATAATTCTGAACAAAAGTATGGTAAAATTAGATCATATTTTTAAAAAATAAAGGAATGATTATGTTTGAAAATGAAAAAGTTTTAAATACACTAGCTTCAAAAGTAACAGAGTTGATGCTAAAGTACGAAGAAGCTTGTGAAACAGCTGAAGCCTTAAGAAACGAGCTAGTTAGTGTAAAAGCTCAAAACGAAGCTAAAACAAACCAGATAATGCGTCTTGAAGAAGAGCTAAAAACACAAAATTTAGCTAGCGATGATCTTCTTAAGCAAGTAGAAGCAGTTCTTGGCAGATGAAACAAATCGTCCTAACAATCGCCTCTAAAGACTATACTATAAGTCTAGAAGATGATTTTGCAGATGCCTTTTCTAAAGATATAGAGAAGCTTTTGCAAAACAAATATCAATTTGGCGTAAAAGATCTACTAACGGCATTTGTCCATAAATGCCACGAAAGCTACACTCAAGGCTCTCAAATGGATCAAATTTTAGGTAGTTTAGACAAAACATTAAAATAAGGTCAGATCGTGAAAAAAGCATTTACTATGATAGAGTTGGTCTTTGTGATAATCATACTAGGGGTTTTGGCTAGTCTTGCAGCCCCAAAGCTCATGACTGGCAAAGATGATGCGATAATTGCTAAAATCATAGAGCAGATATCAGCTATAAGAACTGGCATAAAAAACTACAATGATAGCAATAAACTAAACGAAAAAGACTCATATCCAAGTAGTTTAGAAGATGGCAATACTCAGCTTTTTTCGAAAGTTTTATCCGGTGCTGCTCTTAAAGAGTGGAGCAAAATCTCAAACGATACTTACACTATAAATTTAAGTGGCAAAACTGCTACTTTTAAATATAATAGCTTAAATGGTAAATTTACATGTGAAAGCGGTTGCAAAGAGCTATTTGGCGGTAAATTTGAATAAGGAAAAATAACTTTGAAAAAAGCATTTACACTTATTGAGCTTGTTTTTGTTATCGTAATACTTGGTGTGATCGCAAGTATGGTAGCGCCTAAGTTTGTTACTGATAAAAATGAAGCTTATGCCCAGATTGTAAAAAACCAAATAGCACAAGCAAGGGCTGGTTTGACTGCATACGCAAATAAGCAAATTTTAGCTGGTAAAAGCGATATCTACCCAGAATCTCTAGAAAAAAATGGCGATACAAATGGAAAAAATAGAAGCATATTGTTTAACGAAATACTTCCAAATAGCACATTAAAATCAAATTTACAAGGCTGGAGCGATAGTCAAAATGGTTGGTCTACAAATACTAAATTTAAAACTAGATATCTTATATTTATAGGCAGAAATATCATAACTATGGATTATTGCTCTTCTAAATCAGGTGAAGCAAAATGTAAGTCATACCAAGGTCAGCTTATTTGCACATCTGATGAAAATAAATGTAAAATCATAGGCGAAAAATCTTACTAAAAAGGAAAAATATGAAAAAAGCTTTTACGCTTATAGAGTTAGTTTTTGTTATAGTGATACTAGGAGTTTTAGCTAGTCTTGCGGTACCAAAAATAGTTGGAAGTAGCAGTGATGCAGAGATAGTAAAAGCTAAAACACAAATCGCGACTATCAGAACTAAAATTCAGCTTTATGCAAATGAAAAAAAACTTAGCGGAAGCCAAGAGTATCCAAATTTAGAAGAAGAAGGCAAAGAAGGTCTGTTTTCAGCTATATTAGATAACCCTATAAAAGCAAAAACAGATCAAAAATATGGCTGGAGCAAAAATGGTGATAAATACACTTTTTCTACGCCAAACAAAAGTGTTACTTTTACTTATGACAAAGAGAATGGAAAATTTGAATGCAATATTGATGATGATTTGTGTAGGCTTTTAGACAAATAACTTAAATGAATTATTATGAAATCGCCATAAGCGGTTTGGATTTAAAGCCGCTGACATATCAAAGTGATGAGTTTATCGCTCCTTTTACCCAAGTCAAAGTCCGAGTTAAAAATCGTATCCAAAGCGGTTTTGTTTTGCAAAACGTTTGCAAACCTGAGTTTAAAACTCTAGATGTAATTCAAATTTTAAAAACAAAACTCACAGATACGCAAATAAGCTTAGCAAAGTTCATATCGCATTACTATCTCTGCGAGATAGGCGTGAGCTTAGCTCTGTTTGAGCCTATTAGCGAGTATAAAAACAAATATATATCTTTTATAAAAGCTCCAAATTTAAGTAATACTCAAAAAGATGCTTTGAATTTCATCAATGCAAACGATATATCATTGCTTTTTGGAGACACTGGAAGCGGAAAAAGTGAAGTCTATATAACAAGCATTAAAGATGTTTTAAATAGCGGAAAACAAGCTTTACTTTTGATGCCTGAGATCTCGCTCACACCTCAAATGCAAAAACGTTTAGAGGATTACTTTGGAGAATCGGTTGGAGTTTGGCACTCTAAAATTTCGCCTAAAAACAAGCAAATTTTACTTGAGAGATTTTTTAATGGCGAGATAAAACTCATCGCAGGAGCAAGGTCGGCTCTATTTTTGCCATTTTGGAATTTAGGTCTTATCATCGTAGATGAAGAGCATGACGATAGCTATAAAAACGGCTCAAAACCATACTATAATGCTAGAGATCTCAGTGTTTATCTAGGAAAAAAACACGGCATAAAAGTCATTTTAGGAAGCGCTACTCCAAGTATCACGAGCGTATATAAATTTCCATATTTTCGTCTCAAAGGCACATTTTTCTCATCGAAAAAGGAGTTTATTTACGACGTTAATCAAATTTGTATTTCTAATACCATCATAAATGAGTTAAAGCGTACTTTGGAGCTAAAAAAACAAGCAGTCGTGTTTTTGCCTACTCGTGCAAACTTTAAATTTATAGTATGCAAAGAGTGTTTTTCTACTATAAAATGCCCATATTGCAGTGTTTCTATGAGTATGCATAAAAAAGCAAATGCTTTGAAATGTCACTACTGCGGCTTTGTATTGCCTCTGCCAAAAACTTGCCCAAACTGCGGGAATGAAATGCTCGAAGCAAAAAAAATGGGCACTAGCGAGCTAGCAAGTGAGCTAGAAAAGATATTTCCTAGCGCTACTATCGCCAAATTTGATAAAGACGAGATAACTACGCATTCAAAATTAATAAATTTGCTTAAAAAATTTAACGATGGAAAAATAGATATATTAGTCGGTACGCAAATGCTAAGCAAAGGACACGACTATCACAACGTAGAATTAGCCGTTATAATGGGACTTGATGAGCATTTAGAATACTGCGATTTTAGGGCTAGAGAAAAAACTCTGGCTCTAGCTATGCAAGTATCAGGAAGAGCTGGAAGAGCTGGAAATGCTAGGGTAGTTTTGCAAAGTTTGCAAAGTGAATTTTTTAGTGAGTATATAGAGAATTACGACAAATTTATACAAGATGAGTTAGGGTACAGAAATCCACTCTATCCGCCATTTAGTCGTTTGCTTAGGATAATAATACAAGACAAAAATGAAGAAAATGCAGTATGTCTTGAAAAAAATATACTAAATTCAATAAAAAACATAGAAAATTTGGAAATAATAGGACACGGAAAAGCTCTCATCGAGCAGATATCATCTAAATACAGACGTGAGATAATGCTACGCTCTTACTCACACATACCGCTCCTAAAAGCCGGTGAGATAGCTAGGCAGTACTTTGCAAATGTGGATATAGATCCGGTAAATTTCAACTAAATTTACTGATTTATTACCACATTTGGTAGTTTTAGACTTTTTGCAGTTTTACTAAAAACTATAAGATCCTCAACACTTTGAACACTCCAAGGCACCCTTTTTATACACTCTTTAAAGATCTCAGACGCAGCTATAGCGTCATTTAAAGCCCTATGATGAGCATTGTTTATGCCTAAAAGTTCTTTTAGAGTACCAAGTCCGTATTTTTGCGAAGGTATGGTTCTGCGAGCTAGATCTATAGTGCAAATTCGTCTATTTAAAAGCATACCAAAGCCCTGTTTTTCTAGGCTAACGCTTATAAAATCATAGTCAAATTTAACATTATGTGCTACAAATACACTATCTCCTAAAAATAGCTTGAACTTTTCAAGTACGCTAGCAAGACTGGGTGCATCTATAAGATCTGTAGGATAAATCCCCGTAAGCTCACTGATATTTTCTGGAATATCAGGAGCATAAATAAAGCTCTCAAAACGGCCTATTTCTTTACCATCAAGTAATTTTAGCGCCCCTATTTCGATGATCTGACCTGTTTTGATACCACCATTTGTTTCTATATCAACTACACAAAAAATTTGATCCTTAAAGTCTGTATATCTAGTTTTTAGGGTGACTTTTTTGGTTTCAGTTTTTATAAGGTCTAATCCCAAAATACGCCAATCATCAAAGTTTTTTATATCGATGAGCTCTTTGATACTATCTATATCGTTGGCTTTTTGTAAGAAATCATAATGATTTAAGCTACTTTTGCCGAGTAAATTTATAAAATTTTCTAGCTTTTGTTCCAAATTTATAACTTTTTATAATTTTAACGCTTTGATAGCTTCTGCGTAATTGCTTGAGCTAAATACGAAATTTCCAGCTACTACTATATCTACGCCCGCTTCATCAAGTTCGCTAACGTTTAGTCCATTTACGCCTCCATCGACTTCTATAAGACAAGCTGCGTTTTTGGATTCTATGAGTTCTCTTAGTTGTTTTGCTTTATCTAAGACTGATGGGATAAACTTTTGTCCGCCAAAGCCGGGATTTACACTCATCAAAAGCACCATATCTACATCGTTTATTATGTATTCTAAGCTAGAAACAGGGGTGTGTGGATTTAACACTATGGCAGGATTTACGCCATTTTTTCTTATGTGATCACAGAGTCTTAAAGGATGTTTTTCTTCTTCTATATGAAAGCTTATAAATTTAGGTTTAAGTGGCAAAAATAGATCTACGAAAAATGGCACATTTTCTACCATTAAATGAATATCCAAAGGCTTTATAGATGATTTTGCGACTGCATTTACTACAAGCGGCCCTATGGTTAAATTTGGCACAAAATGCCCATCCATAACATCTACATGAACTAAGTCTGCTCCTGCCTCGCAGATAGCCTTTACTTCGTCATCTAGCCTTCCAAAATCTGCCGATAATATACTTGGTGCTACATACATTTTTTACCTTTCAAGCCGTAATTTTACAATTTAATTGCATAAATTCACCTAAAACAATATACCTCTTGAAAGCTTCTTTACAATTTTATGTTATACTAAAAATAAAAAAGGATAAATTTGAAGAGTATATTTTTAGTTTTGACCCTATTAATAGCTAGTTTTTGGTATTGGGGTGTGCATTTTGGAGTGACTATTTTAGCCATATCTTTTCTTATATTTTTCCACGAACTCGGTCATTTTTTAGTTGCTAGATTTTTTGGCGTTAAAGTCAATACTTTTAGCATCGGATTTGGTGAGAAAATCTACACAAAAAGAGTTGGAAATACAGACTACTGCTTAAGTGCTATTCCGCTTGGTGGCTACGTACAGCTTAAAGGACAGGACGATTTAGACCCAAAGCTAAAAAATTATGATAGCGATAGCTACAATGTTTTAAGCCCTATAAAACGTATAGCCATACTTTTTGCAGGTCCGTTTTTTAATCTTTTGTTAGCATTTTTCTTATATATCGCATTAGGATTTATCGGCGTAGATAAGTTGGCTCCTGTCGTAGGAGCTATCCAGCAAGACTCTGCTGCTAAGAGTGCAGGAATTTTAAAAGACGACAAAATAATAAGCATAAATGGCGTATCGATAAAGCAGTGGGATGACATCAAAAAGCAAGTTAAACTTGAACCGATAAATATCATCATCGATAGAAATGGCAAGCGTTTATCTATAAATTTAACGCCTAAAATCGGCGAAAGTATTAGTATGTTTGGAGAAAAAATTCAAACTCCACTCATAGGCATCAGCCCAAGCGGTGAGATAACAAAAGTGTATAACTCTGGTTTAAGCAGTATTTCTTACGCATTTAACGAAACCTTAGAAAGCTCAAAGCTCATTTATAAAGGGCTTGAAAAGCTGATAACTGGTGTAGTTCCTATCAAAGAGATGGGTGGCATAGTCGCTATGGCTGATATCACGACAAAAGCTTCAACTATAAGCATTTCGGTGTTATTTTTGATAGTGGCGTTGATATCTGTAAATTTGGGCGTTTTAAATTTACTTCCACTTCCCGTACTTGATGGCGGACATATAGTTTTTAACCTTTATGAGATGGTGTTTAAAAGACCGGTAAATGAAAAGGTTTTTACAGCATTAAGCTACGGTTCTATGGCGTTTTTATTTGCGTTGATGGCATTTACTATATTAAATGACATATTAAGACTTGCAGGAGTTTATGAATGAGATTAGATGAAATTTTAAACAAAATAGGAAGTACAAAACTTATCGCCGTTTCAAAAAACGTTACTGAAAATGAAGTTTTGGAGCTATATAATCAAGGTCAAATGGACTTTGGGGAAAACAGAGTTCAAGAGCTAAAGCGTAAAAAAGATGTATTGCATAATCTAAATTTAAACTGGCATTTCATAGGTCGTTTACAAGCAAATAAAATCAATCATCTTCTAGCTTTGCACCCTACTTTGTGGCAAAGCTGCGAGAGTTTTTCTATGGCTCTAGCTGTGGATAAAAGGCTTGATTATACTTTGGATTGCTTGCTTCAGATAAACTCAGCTCACGAAGAGAGCAAACAAGGCGTAGATCCAAATGTAGCTATAGACGAATTTTTACGTATCAAACAGAGTTGCAAAAATCTAAATTTAGCAGGAGTGATGAGCATCGGTGCTCATAGTGATGAGATAAAAGAGATACAAAAAAGCTTTGAGAGCACATATAAAATTTATGAGAATTTGCAAAAATATGGAGCAAAGATCTGCTCTATGGGGATGAGCAGTGACTACGAACTAGCTATAAAATGTGGCTCAAATATGATTCGTCTTGGAACGATTTTGTATAAATAAAATTTATAAATAAAAGAGATATCAAGTGTGACATTTTATAAAAATGTATCCATTTTGTTTCTTTGGTTTGTTAAATTTCTCCTACAAAACTTACAAGGAGACAAAATGCAAAGACGAAGTGTGTTAAAACTAGGTAGCTTAGGGCTGATGAGTGGATTTTTTACTAATTCATTGATCGGTGCAAATACTAAAAACTTGATAGGGTTTGAGCAGATCGCCATTAGTACAGATGATGATTTTAAGGTAGCTAAAGGCTATAGTGCAAAGGTTCTTGTAAAATGGAGCGATCCGATCTTTAGCCATGCAAAAAAGTTTGATGAGAGTAAAAATATAGACGATGATTATGTAAAAAATGCGAATTTTGTATTTGGCGATGATGCCGATGGGCAAAAATACTTTGCAATAAATGGCTCAAAAGAAGGACTTTTAGTTACAAATAATGAATACGTCAATCCAGAACTTATGTTTAATCACAATGGTAAAAATATGAGTGCAAATGATATAAAATATCAACAAAATAGCCTTGGCGTAACCATACTAAACATCAAAAGAGACGGCTCAAATTTTTATAAATACAAGATAGATAGCAAATATAATCGCCGTATAAATGCAAATACGCCTATTTTGATAACAGGCGAAGCAAAAGGCGATGACGCTCTTAAAACTGCCACAGATCCAAAAGGAGAGCTTGTTTTTGGCACGTTAAATAATTGCGGATGCGGAAAAACTCCTTGGGGTACTTATCTGACTTGTGAAGAGAATTTCGACGATTTTTTTGGATCAAAAGATAGTAAATTTATGCCTAGCAAAAGCTTTGAAAGATATGGCATAAAAGCAAAAGGCGGTGTATATGGGTGGCACCTTTTTGATGATAGATTTGACATAAAAGCCACTCCAAATGAGGCAAATCGTTTTGGTTGGGTAGTGGAGATAGATCCATTTGATCCAAAAAGTATGCCAAAAAAACGTACTTCGTTAGGACGTTTTAAACATGAAAATTGCGAAGTAGTAGTGGATAAATTTGATAACGTAGTAGCTTATAGTGGCGATGATGAAAACAACGAATTCGTTTATAAATTTGTCGCAAAAAATAAATTTGATAGAACAAATTTAAAAGCAAATTTAGATATTCTTGAGTTTGGTACGCTTTATGTGGCTAAATTTGAAGGCGAGTTTGGAGAGTTTAAAGGTAAATTAAAATGGATAGAGCTAACATTTGGCAAAAATGGACTTACTAAAGAAAACGGCTTCATCTCACAAGCAGATATCTTAATAAGAGCTAGAGAGGCGGCCAGTTTTGTAGGGGCTACTCCTATGGATAGGTGTGAGTGGATAAGCAAGGATCCAAATTCTGAGTTTTTATATTCCACTTTTACAAACAATAAAGTAAGACAAGAAGTAGATGCTGCAAATCCTAGAGCAAAAAACAAATATGGTCAAATTCTAAAATGGGCGCCAAAAAACGGCGATCATGCAAATGGCGACTTTGCGTGGGAAATATTTATTTTGGCTGGAAATCCAAAGATCAAAGATGGACTTTATAAAGGTAGTAATAACATAAATTTAAACAATATGTTTAACTCTCCTGATGGTCTTGCTTTTGATAAAGATGGTCGTTTGTGGATAGCTACTGATGGTAGTTATTCAAACACAGGAGATTACGAAGACATGGGAAATAACCAACTACTTTGCGCTGATCCTTATAGCGGAGAGGTCAAGAGATTTGCCACTGGCCCAAGGGCTTGTGAGCTTACTGGAATAGCATTTAGCGATGATTATAAGACTATGTTTATCAGCGTCCAGCACCCAGGCGAAGAGTTAAAAGGCTCACACTGGCCAGAGGGTGGCTCTCACACTCCAAAATCAGCAGTCGTAATGATAACTAAAGATGATGGCGGTATTATAGGAGCGTAAGTTTAGATAAGTAAAACGCAGTGGCTTTGACTACTTGCGTTTTGCAAATTTAGCCTAAACATTTATAAACTACATTTTATATAGATCATAGCAGTAAGAAACAGATAAATAGCTGATAAAAATTAGACTAAATTTGATATTTTAATTATATAAAGTTTAAAATCAATTGTTTTGATCGTAGAATTTAGCTTAGCAAATAGCTAAGCCTTAGCGAGTTTAAAACTCACCTTTTATAGAAGCGACCCATTTATCAGCTCTTGTTTTCCACTCTGGATCATTTTTGAAGTCTATCGCAGCACCAACAAATTTACCATTTATAAGTGCTAATGAGTGTGTAAATTTATATCCATCTATATCGCTAGCGCCCACAAGTTTGCTCCACGAATCAGTGGTAAAAACTCTACTAAACCATCTATAAATGTATTTGGATGTTTTACTTGACCACCTACTCCTACAAGTGCAACTGTTTTATTTATAAAACTTGCTTCAGCAACTAAATTTAATTTAGCTTTGAAATCTTTTTGAAGCTCACCGTGTCCGTGAGTAGAAGTTGCAAATATAAATTTATCAAATTTATCGAAAAAATCAATGCTTAAATCTTTTACATCGATAACTTCGCTATCAAATTTACTTGCTATATACTCTGCAACTTCTTTTGTATCACCACCATTTGAACCATAAATAACGCCTATTTTTGACATATTCCATCCTTAAAAATAAAATTTAGCGGAATTATATCTAAATGAGACAAAAATTGTGCTTAAATAATATTAAAATATTAAGGAAAAATATCATAGAAGCTCAAAGCCCATTATAGGACTTTGAGTAATTTTATAAGCATTTAGAAGCGTATGCAAGCCCAAGATCATAAGCTTTATTGTTGGCCTCTTTTACTTTATCAGGAACTGAACTAAGCATTTTGGCACGAACTATCTCTGCATCCATTACGCCTGTAAATTTGATAGCCACACCAAGAGCTACTACGCTTTGAGTGATGACATTTCCAACTTCATCTTTAGCTATAGAAATGATAGGAATCTCATATATTTTCCAGCGTTTTTTATCTTCTTCGCTAGGTTTTACTAAATTTGGCTCTACTACTATTATGCCACCTTCTTTTACACCATCTTTAAAGGCATCATAGCTATTTTGTGCAGTAGCTAACATAAACTCTATCTCGCCTTCATTTGCATAAGGATATTTTATCTCTTCATCGCTTAATATGATATCAACTTTTGTTGGACCGCCACGCACTTGTGAGGTATATGTTGAAGCCTTTACACCATATCCCCCTGCTTCTATTTTAGCGGCTGAGAGTATCTCTCCAGCCAAAATAACGCCTTGTCCGCCTACTCCGACAAATCTTAACTCTGCCAAACTCATTTGATCTCCTCAAAGTTGATTTTTGTTTTGTTTTGAGCGGCCTCAATAACTTTTTGATAGGCTTTGCAATACTCTATATGACTTTCATCTTTATGAAGTATGCCAGTTGGGAATTTGCCTTTTTTCTCTTCGTCACTAAGAGCGTCAAATTTAACTTTTGAAACCGTTCTTTGATCGATCCAGTCTATCATCTGTGTAGCTTCACCCATTTTATTTTTTCTACCTAAATTTATATGGCAGTTTGAAAAAATATCAAAAAAGCTATAACCTTCGTGTTTAAATCCCTCCACTAAAAGTTTTTCTAATTTAGAAGGATTTATTATGCTTTCTCGACCTACAAATGTAGCTCCAGCAGCAGTTGCAAGCTTAGCTGCATCGAAGTTTGGATCTATATTTCCCCATTGAGCCGTAACTGTCCAAAAGCCTTGTGGAGTCGTAGGGCTTGTTTGAGAGTTTGTAAGACCATAAATGAAGTTATTTATCAAAATATGATTTATGTCTATATTTCTTCTACACCCATGTATTGTGTGATTTCCGCCGATCGCTAAGCCATCACCATCACCGGTTATAACAATGACATGCTTGTCTGGATTTGCTAATTTAATACCTGTTGCATAAGCTATAGTACGACCGTGAGTTGTATGCACTGTATTACAATTTACATAGCTTGAAAATCTACCAGAACAACCTATACCACTTACTACACAGACATCATCCATATTCCAACCCATGGCATCAATAGCTCTTATAACGCTTTTTAAGATGACACCATCACCGCAACCCCAACACCAAAGTGTAGGCATTTTACTTGTTCTTAGATAATTATCATAATTAAAAGCCATCTTAAAACTCCTTAACTTTACTTATGATTTCGCTTGGACTAAGCGGACGACCATTTGCTTTAAGTAATGTTTTAAAATCATTTCTTAAAGTACATCTTTGTATTTCTCCTAAATATTGACCTAAATTTAGCTCTGTCACCAAAATCTTTTTAAATTTAGAACCTATCTCTTTTAGTTTGGCTTCTGGGCTTGGCCACAAAGTAATAGGTCTAAAAATACCTACTTTTATGCCTTCATTTCTTAGTTTATCAACCGCTTCTTTTGCCGCTAAGCTTACGCTACCGTAGCAGATTATACAAATTTCAGCGTCATCTAGTTTATACTCTTCATAGTTTGATACTTCATCTATATGACCTTTTATTTTATTAAATAGTCTTTTGATATTGTAATCTACTAGTTTTCCATCTTCAGTTGGGAAGCCTGTCTCACCATGATGAAGACCTGTTATGTGATAGCGATAACCTTTAAAAAACGGATTTAAAGTAGCTGGTTCGTCTTCTTTTGCTTCGTAAGGCTTATAATCTTTTGGATCTCCTTTAAACTCACGACGTGGTTCTATCTTCAGATCTGCAACATCTGGAATTACGGCTTTTCCTTGCATATGTCCGATAGTCTCGTCAAGAAGTAAGAAAACCGGAGTACTAAAACGATTTGCAAGGTTAAATGCTCTTACTGTTTCAGTATAAATTTCATCTAAACTACCTGGAGCTACTGCGATAGAACAATAATCACCGTGGCTAGGAGTTTTTGCTTGAAGAATATCTCCTTGAGCAACACGAGTAGGAAGACCTGTAGATGGACCACCACGCATAACATTTACTATAACCAAAGGAATCTCAGCTATAAATCCAAGACCTATCTGCTCTGATTTTAGCGAAATACCAGGGCCAGAACTAGCAGTCATAGCCTTAGCACCACTCATACTAGCACCAAGAGCAACAGAAACACCAGCTATCTCATCTTCCATTTGTATAAATTTACCACCGTTTTTAGGCAATAAAACGCTTAATTCGTGTGCTATCTCACTTGATGGTGTTATAGGGTAACCACCAAAAAAATTGCAACCACAATCCACAGCTGCACGTGATACAAGTGCATTTCCTGTTGTTATTATACTTCTCATTTGCTATCCTTATTTAAGTTTCCTAAAATGATTTGCTTTTACAGCAGCAGCTCTCTCTTTTGCTTCTGGGGTAATTTTCGCAAATTTAAAGCCTTTGTCGGCAACATAGATAGCAAAATCTGGACAATGAAGCTCACAATCCCTACATCCTATACAGGATTCAGGATGACTTACTTCTATCATCATACCTTGAATAGCATGAATATCTTCTTTCATGCTTAAAACCCCTGCTGGGCAGTAGCTAACACAGATATCGCAAGCTTTGCATCTGGTCTCATCTACCCAAACAGCCATACCTACTGGTTGTTCTTTCATATCATTCTCCTATTAATTCTTTGATCTTATTATCAAGGACTTTATAACTATCTAAAAATATCAAGTCTGAAATATCCCAAAATTCTTTAAGGAAATTTAGTCTAAAAACTATGGATATTTTATAGATCCCACCAAGCTTTGTGCTTATGTAAATTTAACTTAAAAAAGTTGATAAAAAAGCATTAGTTAAGAACTAGATTATCTATTTTATAAATTATTAATATTAAACCGGTTATATATTTATATAGCTTATAATTTTAATAATTTTTTCGATACTATCTTTAAAGTTTTCAATCTCTTTTTGTGTTAAATTTAACTCTAAAATCTCTTTGATACCATTATTGTCAAGTTTTACTAAGTGTCCAATAGCCACTTCATATTCACCAAATTTACTAAATACAGAGCAACTAAGAGGTTTTTCATCGCCGTTTTTTATGCTTTCGCACATCTTTAAAACACCTGCGCTAGGTGCGTAAAACGCCGAAGTTCCCATTAATTTTACTATATCTGCACCACCATTTTTAGTTCTTTGTTTTATCTCTTCTATCTCATCTATATCAAAGATATCTTTTATACTTTTATCTTCAAATTTCATAGACGATTCTAAGCATATCATATCATTATTGTGTGTTCCAATGCACTTTGCAAAGCATTTTGCGGACGACGTTCCTAGTTTTGAAGCTATCTCATACTTAAGCCTTGCACTATCTAGTTCTCCTGCCATACCTATGACTTTTAAAGGACTAAATTTACTAGCTTTTAAGGCTACATATACCATTATATCAAGTGGATTTGTTACTACTATTATAATAGAATTTGGCGCCCATTTAGCAATGTTAATTGCACTAGAAGCTACTATTTTGGCGTTTGTGGTTATTAGATCTTCTCTTTTTTGATCTTCTCTTCTAGCAAAACCTGCTGTTATGACAACTATATCATAATCTTTGATCAAAGAGTAGTCGTCACCGCCGACTACATCTATATCAAGATCTAAAGCAGCGACCATTTGAGCTAGATCGATAGCTTTAACAGTCGCAAGTTTTTTATTTATATCTATAAGTGCTACTTTTTTACACACTTGCCTAGAAATAAGCAAACTTGCTGTGCAAGCTCCAACATTTCCAGCACCTATAATTGCAATTTTCAAATCATTTTCCTAAAATTTCATTGAAAAGTTTGCTAGGTCTCATTATATTTGACACTAATTTATCATCAAATTTATAATATCCGCCTATTTCGACTCTTTTACCTTGAGCTTTATTTAGCTCATTTACTATACTTTCTTTATTTTCGCTAAGTTCTTTTGCCATAGCACTAAATTTGTCTTTTAGCTCACTATTTGCTAGCTCATTTGCCCAATAAAGAGTAAGATAAAAATGGCTTCCGCGGTTATCATTTTCACCTATATTTTTACGTGGAGAATTGTCGTTTTTTAAATAACTTTGGATTGCTTTATCAAGAGTATCTGCTAAGATTTTTGCCTCTTTTTTGCCACTGATATTTGCAAGATGTTCTAAGCTTGCTCCAAGAGCTAAAAATTCACCCAAGCTATCCCATCTAAGGTGATTTTCTTCTATAAGTTGCATTGCGATTTTTGGCGCACTTCCGCCAGCTCCAGTCTCAAAAAGCCCACCTCCGTTTAATAAAGGTACAATAGATAGCATTTTCGCACTAGTTCCTAGCTCAAGTATAGGAAATAGATCGGTTAAATAATCCCTTAGCACATTTCCTGTCACGCTTATAGCATCTTTTCCGCTTCTAATGATAGATATACTTCGTTTTATGGCTTTTGTCGGCTCAGCTATACTTATATCTAAATTTGAAAGATCATATTTTTTTAGTTCATCTGTTACGATTTGTATCATATTTGCATCATGGGCACGATTTTCATCTAACCAAAATATAGCAGGCGATTTTGTAGCTTTAGCTCTATTTATTGCTAACTTTATCCAGTCTTTGATCGCTTCATCTTTAGCCTCTATAGCACGAAATATATCTCCTTCTTCTACTTTAAACTCCATATTATCGCCATTATCGCTACTTACTATAAATTTACCATTGCTTTTTGCTATAAAAGTTTTATCGTGGCTTCCATACTCTTCAGCCTTTTTTGCCATAAGCCCAACGTTTGAAACGCTTCCTATGGTTGCTGGATTTAAAGCTCCATTCGCTTTTAAATCTTCGATAGTTGCTTCATATATGGTAGCATAAGTCTTATCAGGAATAACAGCCAAAGTGTCTCTAGCATCACCTTTTTTATCCCACATTTTACCGCTATTTCTTATCATTGCAGGCATAGAAGCGTCGATTATAACGTCGCTTGGAACGTGCAAGTTTGTGATGCCCTTGTCGCTATCTACCATAGCAAGATCTGCTCTAGTGGCGTAAATTTCATCAAATTTAGCTAGAATTTTTGCTTTGCAAGGTAGATTTTCTATTTTTGTAAATAGGTCTTTTAGCCCGTTATTTTGATTTACTCCAGCTTCTTTTAGTTCATTTGCAAACTCTTTAAATATCTCTTTAAAAAATATCTTTACAAAATGTCCGAAAATCACAGGATCGCTGACTTTCATCATAGTAGCTTTTAGATGAACTGAGTAAAGCAAACCGCTGTCTTTAGCATCTTTTATGCTTTCTTCTATAAATTTATCAAGTTTATTAACACTTAAAAATGTAGCACTAATAATGTCCCCACGCCCAGCTTTTATGCCGTCTTTTAATAGCTCTTTTTTGCCATTTGCATCTTCAAATTCTATCTTAAATTTAGTATCTTTGCTAACTATGACCGATTTTTCATTTGAGTAAAAATCACCACCATTCATATATGATACGCGTGTTTTTATATCTTTGCTCCAAGCTCCGTTTTTATGTGGGAATTCTTTTGCATACGCTTTAACAGCCGCAGCACATCTTCTATCTGAATTTCCCTCTCTAAGCACTGGATTTACAGCACTTCCAAGCACTTTTGCATATCTAGCTTTTATGTCCGCTTCTTTGTCATTACTAGGATTTTCAACATAATTTGGAACTGCGTAACCTTTGCTTTGAAGCTCTGCTATAGCAGCATTTAGTTGCGGAAGTGACGCTGAAATATTTGGGAGCTTGATTATATTTGCAGTTTTTTCCTTTGTCATTTCACCTAAAATTTCTAAGAAATTAGGTACTTTTTGCTCTTCTTTTAGATAGTCTGGAAAGTTTGCAAGTATTCTTGCTGCTAAAGAAATATCCATAGTTTCTATATCAATGCCACCACGTGACAAAAACTCTTTTATGACAGGAAACAAAGAGTAAGTCGCGAGTGCTGGCGCCTCGTCTGTGTAAGTGTAGATTATATCTGCCATTTTTTTCCTTTTTTATTAAATTTTCGTAATTTTATCAAATATTTTGTTAATTTTTATATCATTAGCCTATTTATTTTTTATTTTTATAAAAAATTAAGTTATTTTTCTAGACTCATTACTAAATTTTAATCCAAAGCTTCTATGATCTCTTTTGCAGTTTTATAGTTTTTTATCTCACTTATGATCTCATCTCTACCCCATATAACGTGGATATAACGCATATCGGCATTTTTTGCAGCCAAGTAATCTTTCGTGCTGTCTCCGATAAATACACATTCTACACCAAATTTATCTCTTATGATGTTTAGCATAGCAGGATCTGGTTTTGGTGCAATGGCTTTACTTGCTCCTACTATAGTCTCAAAATACCCCAAAATACCACAATGCCCAAGGATATTTTCTATAGTTGCGTGTGGTGCGTTTGTGGCTACTGCAAGTAGATAATCTTTTGATTTTAAAGCTTCTAAAAGCTCCATAGCCTCTTTATAAACTACGGCGTAAAGCTCATAGTTTTTATTAAATTCTTTTTCAAATTTTAATCTCATATCGGTAGTTATCTCATCAAAACCATAAAATTCTCTGATAGAGTTTTTTTGCGGATCATTTATAATAGACATTATAAAATCATCATCTAATTCACGCATATGCATACAAGCTCTCATATAATTTATCGTCTTGCAGATAGCTTTTTTACTATCTATAAGAGTGCCATCCATATCAAAAATTACACATTTAATACTCATCTAAGCCACCTTTTTTATGTTTTTCTTTTTTATAAGTTTTTGATTTTTTTAGCTTTTCTAGATTATTTGCAGCTCTTAATAGCTCATCTTTGTCTGTAGATCTTGAAGTTAGATTTACAAAGTCACAAAGTGATTTAGTATAAGGTTGATCTAAAAATGCCGGTTCTACCTTTAATAAAATTTCAAGATTTTTCTTAATAAGAGCGGTAAATTTATCCATATCAAAATCTTCTCGCTTTAAATTTCTAATAACAAGCTTACTATATTTCTCTAAAGCTCTTAGATAACGCACTCTTTTAAATTTATCATCATTCATTACAGCTTCCAAAAGTTCAAGTTTTATGAAAAATTATATCAAAATTAAACAAATATATTTCTTTAAAATAATATAAAATTATTGTTTTAAAGTTAAAAAATATGTTAATATTTGCCATTTTATCAATATTATTAAGCAATAATTAATTTGAATTTACATAAAATATAGCATTATAATTGTTAATTAAATATTGATTGATAATTAACAATTTATATAAAATATAAAAATCTAAATTATGGATTATGGGAGGATAAAATGTTTGGTAGCAGTGAAATAAAAAAATACCAAAGTGAAGTTGAAGCTTTAAAAAAAGAGCTTGAAGAAAAAAACAGAGAAAATGAGCTTTTAGTCAAAGAAAATCAAAAGCTCAAAGCAAAGATCGACTCAGATATTGACTGTGAGGCAATATCTGCACTTGCGAGCACTATGGTAGGTGGAGCAAAAAACGGTATCAAAAATATACAAGAAGGCATAGAAAAAAATTTAAAATTATCTCATGATACTATAGATAAGACAAGAGATACAATAAATAGTATAGAGATTTTATCAAATTCGACTAATGAGTTATTGACATCTTTAAATGAGATAACAAACTCATCAAATAAATCACGCACAACAGCTGAAAATCTTCACAAAAGTGTAGATGAGATCACAAATGTAATAAATTTAATAAAAGATATTTCAGATCAAACAAATCTTTTAGCGTTAAACGCAGCTATAGAAGCGGCACGTGCTGGCGAACACGGACGTGGGTTTGCCGTCGTTGCAGATGAAGTAAGAAAACTAGCAGAGCGTACTCAAAAAGCAACCGCAGAAGTAGAAATGAATATAAATTTACTTAAACAAAATGCTAGTGATATGTTTTCTCAAAGCGAAGAAGTGGAAAATATCTCAATAAAATCAAATGAACATATTCAAGAATTTATTGGTAAATTTGGTGATTTGGTTAAGAGCTCAAAATTTATAGAGTGTAGCTCAACTATAATATCAACAGATATATTTGTTAGTCTTGCAAAACTAGACCATGTGATATTCAAAATAATTGGATACGGACATGTTCTTACTAAAGATTATGAGTCTATGAGCGATCATCTTAATTGTCGTCTAGGCAAATGGTATGCTGGTGCAGGAAAAGAAGCATTCGGAACTACACCACAATATGCAAAACTAATAGAACCACATAAACATGTTCATGAATCTATAAATAAAGCTATTGATCTATCTAAAAACCACTCTTCTCACGACAAAGTAATTGAGCAGTTTAATAAGGCTGAAGAAGAAAGCTTAAAACTATTTAATATATTTAATGAAATGGTTGAAGCCAAAACTTGCTCTATGGATTAGTATGATTTACCGCTTTTTTGCGGTAAATTTCTTTTAGTTACAAATTTTAGCTTTTTAAATTTTTCTTAGTAAAACTCCACATTCTATATGTTTTGTATGCACAAACTGATCAAAGATAGCAAATTTAGCTATTCTATGAGTTTTACAAAGAGTTTTTAAATTTTCTTTTAAAGTTAGAGGATTACAAGATATATAAATGATATTTTCATATTTTTTCATAAATGCTAGTACGCTTTCATCGCAGCCTGCACGTGGCGGATCTACTAAAATATGACTAAAATCAAACTCGTCTAAACAGATATCTTTAAGACGGATAAACTCTCTTTTCTTAGCAAACGCTTCCATAAGCTCTTCTGCACTCATTCTTAGGAATTTGATATTTTTCGCACTGTTTGATTCGCAGTTTTTTTGAGCACTTAAAATAGAGTTTTTACTTATCTCAGTAGCTAATACTTTTTTAAATTTAAAACTCATCGGGATAGTAAAATTCCCATGTCCGCAGTAAAGCTCTAGTAAATCTTTTGTATTTGAAGAACACTCCAATGCCCAAGAGATCATTTTTTCATTCATAATCGTATTAGGTTGGATAAAAGCTGCATCGCCAAAAGTATAGCTATAGTCCTTACCTTGTATAGACAAAGTCTCATTTAGATAAGGGCTGCCAAAAACAAGCTTTTTACCCCTACTTCTAGCTATCAAATTTACACTTAGTTCAAAATGAAGGTCTTCAAGCTCTTTTTTTATAGCGTAAATGTCTTTATGATAAAGCAAAATAACCAAAATTTCATTTTTTGTAGAGATAAACTCCACCCCAAAAAGCTTCTGTTTTAAAGCCAAAACAGAGCTTATTTTTTTTAGCAAGATAGGCATTAAATTTGATATCTGAGCGCTTACTATCTCACACGCATTTATCTTGACAAATTTCTTATCTGCTCCTCTCATAGAGTAGCTAATGCCATCATTATCGTGATAAATTCCAAACTCCGCCCTACTTCTAAATTTAGACACAGGCGAACTAAAAAACTCAAATTCACCACTATAAAATTCATCAAACAACTCTCTTACAAAACCTTGCTTAAATCTGATCTGCTCATCATAGCTAGTTTCAAAAATACAGCTTCCGCAGTCCTTAATATACACGCAATCAAGCTTCAAATTTTACTCTTTTTCAAAGAAAAAACCTGCCCAACTCTGAGTAGTAGGCATAACTTCAAGAGTATTTATATTTACGTGTTTAGGTAAATTTATGCAGTCTATGACTATTTGCGCGATATCGTTAGCTTCTAGGTATTTAGTAGAGTTATAAACATTGTCGCTTTTTTGCTTATCGCCTTTAAATCTTACTAGGCTAAACTCAGTTTTAGCGATTCCAGGCTTTATCGTCGTTACTCTAATATTTTTACCTTTTAAGTCATTTCTAAGATTTAGACTAAACTGCTCCACGAAGGCTTTCGTAGCACCATAAACATTTCCGCCAGGATATGGCCAACTCCCAGCAACTGAGCCGAGATTAAATATATATCCGCCATTTTTCATTAGTGGCAAAGTCGCTTTTGTAGCATAGATGAGCCCTTTGATATTTGTATCTATCATAGTTTCAAAATCTTCCATTTTTGCATCCATTACGCTCTCTTGCCCTAGAGCAAGACCTGCGTTATTTATAAGAATTTCTATATCCTTAAACTCTTTTGGAAGCTCATCGATTGCTTTAAAAACAGCATTTTTATCTCTGATATCAGCACATATTATGTGCGTATTTCCAAGCTCTTTAGCAAGACTTTCAAGTCTATCTTTACGCCTTGCTAAAAGTATGAGCTTAAAGCCCTCTTTGCTAAGTCCTCTAGCAAGAGCCTCTCCAAATCCAGAGCTTGCTCCTGTTATAAAAGCTGTATTTTTCACTTTATTTCTCCTAAATTTGATTTTAAACCAGCACTACTTAAAAACTCTATTTTTGCACTATTTTTATCTATCAAAGTATAATCAAATACATTACATCTAAGATTAGCTTGCATATCCGCTCCATTTTTTATCAAAAAATTTAATTTCAAGAGTAAAGCTATGCTATAATGCACATAAATTTAAAAAAATTATATGTTTCATAAAAGGATAGTGTCTATTTCTTTACTCTTTTAAATTTTATCACTTTGAGGTATAAAAAGCTGATAGTTTTTATCAAGTATGTAGTGCAATCTACCCATATCTTTTGAAAAAATACTAAAAAATCCACCTTCTAAAACCTTTGTGCTAAAAGATATAAACTGCAACATATCACTTCGTTTTCTCAGCTTTAAGATAGGATTGTGATTGTCTCTTATGATATTTACTTTTTTATTAAAAATCTTTGAAAGACTATCAAAATGCTCCATTAAATTGTCTGTTTTTTGATCAAATTTAGCATCAAAATGATAAAAATCTATGTCGAAATTTAGCTGCGTACAGCAGTCCATAATAACGCTAGATTGATACTCAGCGTCCTCTTCATTTCCTACTACGACACCTCTTTTTACAAAAGGAAATCCGCTTTTACCTATCTTTAAAACTGGGGTTTTAAGTGACCAAAACATTTTTTTATTTTTCTTAAAAAATTCAGTATTTGTGATCACTAAGCCGATATCAAGCTCACTCATAACCTTTTTTGCGATATTGTAATTCGAAGTAAAATAGTCTATATTAACAAATATATTTTTAGATGGTAATTTTTTGATCTCATCAAATACAGGCGATAAAGTCGGATTTATAACGTTTATGAAAAGTTTTTTATTATTCAGTTTAGAATGAAGCAGTAAAGAGTCGTTTATCAGAGCAAATATCGCACTTTCGCTCATATTTTTCATATCTAAAGATAGATAAATATTATTTCCAAATGGACTTGGAAACTGCCCCGGCTCTTTTTTTACGGCTCTAAAAACACTCTCCAAAACTCTTGGCTCTCCGACTATGAGCAAAACATCGTTTGGTAAAATGATCGTATCTGGCGTAGCTATGATGTAGTTTTGATGACGATATATCATAGCTATTTTCCATTTTTTCTTTCTTATATTTCCTATGTGGCGATAAGCGTAGCTGCTTCCATTTGGTACTTTTACTTCCATAATCTCACCGATGCCTAGCCCAATATTATCGGCGATAACAGGAACATCTGGTAAAAAGTCCATAAATCTCGAGCTTAAGATCTTTCTTACATCTATAAGCCTTAAAAGATAATCATTATTTAGCTTATCTTCTAAACCCCAAAAATCCATTATGTCGATCTCTACTTTTTGATTTATCTTTTTTAAATTTTCATATACACTTCTTGCATCAAGCTCTCTTTCCATAATTATCATTATTTTTTCAAATTCCGATTTTATATGAAGTCTAAGCTTAGAAAAGCTCGTCGGATCAAAATTTAAAAAATTGAAATTTTCAAAATTTACCCTATTTTGCGGAAGAGTTTCATCATTATAAGTTATTATCGTATAATTGTGAAGGCTGTTATTTCTACTATTAAAAAGCCTTTCTAAGAAATGATTTGCTAAAATACCATCTGCAATTATTAAGATATTTTTCATAAAATCTCCAAAAATTAAAAAAAGGAATTGTATCATAAATGAATTTTAAAATAGATAAAACAGACGCTAATGCTAGGGCTTGTACCATAAAAACAGCACACTCGACGATCCAAACTCCCATTTTTATGCCTGTTGGAACACTTGGAGCGGTCAAAAGCCTAGATGCCATAGATCTAAAAGAAATTCTAGACACAAAAATAATACTAGCAAATACTTATCATTTATATTTACGCCCGACAAGCAAGGTCGTAAGGGAGTTTGGCGGGTTACATGGTTTTAGTAAATTTGATAGAAGTTTTTTAACCGATAGTGGTGGATTTCAAGCATTTTCACTATCAAAGATCTCAAAACCAGATGAGAATGGAATTAAATTTAAAAGCCATATAGATGGAAGTACGCACTATTTTACACCTAAAAGCGTACTTGATACGCAATATGATTTAAGAAGCGATATTATGATGATACTTGATGATCTTGTAGCACTTCCGGCTAGTTTTGAGAGAGTTGAGCTAAGCATAAAAAGGACGATAAACTGGGCGAAAATAGCCAGTGAATATCACAAATCAAATAAGCAAAAAGGCGTTGGCATAGATCAAAATATCTTTGGAATCATTCAAGGCGGAACTGACTATAATGCACGAAAATTCTGTGCTGAAGCGCTTTGCGAGATGGAGTTTGACGGACTTGCTATAGGAGGACTAAGCGTTGGAGAGAGTAACGAAGAGATGTATGACACGGTTGAAGCAGTGATGCCTTTCATAGACAAAGATCGCCCACGCTACTTAATGGGCGTTGGAACGCCTGAGGATTTAGTAGAAAATGTAGAGCGCGGCGTGGATATGTTTGATTGCGTTATGCCTACAAGAAACGCACGTAATGGCACGCTTTTTACGAGTTTTGGCAAAGTCAATATAAAAGCTGCGGCATTTATCAAAGATGATAATAAGATCGATCCGCAGTGCGACTGCTATACTTGCTCTAACTTTAGTCGCGGATACTTGAATCATCTTTATAAAGCTAGAGAGCTTACGTTTTTTAGACTAGCAAGTCTTCATAACCTGCATTATTATCTAAATTTAGTAAAACAGATGAGAGAAGCGATAATGCAAGGTAAGTTCAAAGAATTTAAAAAAGAATTTTACGCAAAAAGAGGCGTGTTATGATAAATGACGAACATAGAAAAAAGCTAGAAAAAGTATCTAGTAGAAGTGGATATTTTAGCACTGAAAACTACAAACTACTCATCATAAGCACAGATTTTCATAGTCAAAATGCTGGATTTGTATTTTTAGGAGATGAGATATTTGAAAAGGTGCAAGATAAATTTATAAAAACCGATTTTGCTAAATTTAAAAAAGCAGTTGATGATGCCTTAGCGTATTTTAAAACTACACTAGATAAATACGAAGAAGAAGTCATAAACATAGAAAATGTTATATACAAAAATAAATTTGATAGTGGTTTTTTGAGCGTTTATTTTAAGCTAAAAAGAAATTTTTCACTTCTAGCTATACTTCATGAGTATTTTATGGTAGCGTTAAATGACTTCGTAGATGAGTTTAGCGGTTATAAAAAAGAGTTTAAAAATGATACGCAATCGCTAAAAAGAATAGACAAGGTTATAGATGATACATCATCAAGGCTGTCTATTATATTTAGTTATTACAACTCTATGAAAGATCAAAAACATAGCAAAAACTTATATATACTTACTATGGTATCTGCTTTTTTCTTGCCATTAAATTTGATAACCGGATTTTTTGGAATGAATACCGGAGATATGTTTTTAAGTGGAGCAAACGGCACAGTTGTGGTATTTATAGCTATGATATTTTTTATAGTTATATCTATGTTTTGGCTGTTTAAATTTAAAAAATAATCAAATTTATATTTAAATTTAGCCGTTAAACTCACTACTTTCGACTGGAGATGAATAGCTTTTATCCACAAAGCGAGTAAATTCTTTTTGAAATATCATCTCAGCAGTTCCAGTTGGACCATTACGATTTTTACCGACTATTATTTCGGCATTTTCTTCTATCTTGTTTGGAACGAATTTTTTCTCATACGTTTTACCCTCAAGCTTTGCTTTTTGCTCTCTTTCTTTCTCTTCTTGTTCAAGATAAACTTCGTTTCGATATACAAAAAGTATCGTATCTGCGTCTTGTTCTATGGCTCCTGATTCCCTTAGATCGCTAAGCATCGGACGCTTGTTGGCTCTAGCTTCTAAGCTACGATTTAGCTGAGACAAAGCGATAACTGGCAAACTTAGCTCCCTAGCTAAAAGTTTTAACCCACGCGAAATTTCAGCTATTTGTAGATGCCTGTCGCTGTAAGTAGAAGAGTTTGTCATCAAACCGATATAATCGATCACGCAAAGCTTTATCTCAGGATTAGACGCCTTTAGCTTTCTCATTTGTGTTCTTACTTGGTGGATAGTAGCATTTCCGCTATCATATACAAAAAGTTTTTTTCTAGATATCTCATCGCAAGCATCGCTAAGCCTTGAGAGCTCATCATTATCCATATCTGCTGTCATTAAGTTTTGAAGTGGGATAGAAGTCTTAGCGCTAAGCAGTCTTAGCATAAGCTGAGTGGCTGGCATCTCTAGTGAAAAAAATACTACACCTAAATCTTGATTTAAAACTTTTTGAACTAAATTTAAAACAAAAGCCGTCTTTCCCATACCAGGACGAGCCGCGATGATGACAAGATCGCCGTCTTTAAAGCCCTTTGTCATCTCATTTAATCTTTTAAATCCGGTATCTACACCGACTACGTCTTTATCTATAAGTGTTTTTTGCTTTTCTATCTCTTTTATGACGCCCTCTATTATCTCTTTACTCTCTTTGATAACCCCACCATTTGAATTATCTACAAGAGAGTAAATTTCGCCACTTATCTCATCGACTATATCGCGACTTGCTTTGTCTTCATTTACCTTATTTGGTATCTTGTGCGCCACTTTTACTAATGAGCGCTTTATAGACTTTTCTTTTAGTTCTAATGCGTATTTTTTGATATCTAGTATGGAGTTTGTAGTAACTATCTCAGTAAAGATCTTATCATCAAAATTATTTGCAAGGCGTTTTTTGATAAATGCAGGATCGATTGGCTCATCGTGATTTAAACACTCCACCATCGCATTATAAACATCGCCGTGACCTTTTAGATAAAAGTCGCTTGGAGAAATTAGATCATATATCTCGCCGATATTGTCTTCACTAAATAAGATCGCACTTAAGATCGATCTTTCCATATCTAAATCATATAAATTTTGCCCTACTTCATTGATCATTATTTGCTGGCCCTTTGCTTAATCTCATCATCTATCTCGCTTAAAAATCTATCCACTAGCTCATCTTCTTTTAGTTTTGCCACAACTTCGCCATGACGCATAATTAGCCCATTTCCCTTGCCAAAAGCGATCGCTACGTCTGCACCTTTTGCTTCTCCTATCGCATTTACCACACATCCCATTACGCTTACGTTTAAAGGCTCACTTATATGAGCGGTTTTTTCTTCTACTATTTTCACAGCTTTCATAAGATCACTTTGCAATCTACCACAAGTAGGACATGAGATGATATTTAGCCCAGATCTTTGGCGACCACTATCTTGAAGTATGGCACGAGCTACTTTTATCTCTTCTTCAAGTTCTCCTGTTATGCTCACTCTCATCGTATCGCCGATACCCTCAAGCAACAAACCTCCAAGTGCTATGGCTGACTTTATAGTAGCGTGAAAAGTAGTTCCTGCCTCAGTCACTCCAAGATGAAACGGATACTCTACAAGCGGTCTTAAAGTCCTATAAGCCTCCATAGTTTTAGCAACATCACTTGACTTTAGGCTGATAGCTATGTCAGTAAATTCGAACTCTTCAAGAAGTTTTATATTATATAGCGCGCTTTCTATCATACCTTTAACGCTTCTACCATAAGCCTTTTCAAACTGCTCTTCAAGACTACCTGAATTTACTCCTATACGAATAGGAATTTGGTTTTCTTTGCAGGCCTGAACAACAGCTTTTATGCGTTCTTTTCCGCCGATATTGCCAGGATTTATCCTGATAGCATCTACAAATTTAGCCACTTCCAAAGCATAAGTATAGTTAAAGTGTATATCAGCCACGATCGGTAATGGGCTATCTTTTTTAACCTGCTCAAGCCCCTTTATATCATCTTTATTAAACACAGCGCAACGAACTATATCGCACCCAGCAAAATACAGCCGATTTATCTGCTCTAAAGTCGCTTTTACGTCTCTTGTTTTTGAAAACGTCATCGACTGAACGCTGATAGGAGCGTCACCGCCTATCTTTACACTGCCTACTTGAATTTGTCTTGTTTTGTATCTTTGCATATCTTTTTCCATAAATTTAATACGCAAAGTGTAGCTAAATTTGGATAAAAATATGATAAGTTTAAGCTCCTAAAAAATCGTCAATTATTATTTTATTTTCAAGTATTAATTCATCATCTTTTTGTTTTAACAAAATTTCTAAAAATATATCGTTTATCTTATACTCTCCGCGTCCTATTTTTCTTATAAGTCCCATATCTTCTAAAGAGCTATGAATGCTATATAAGCTTTTAGGATTTAAATTTGGACTATAAGCGTTTGCTATCGCGTGCAAAACTTCATAATGAGATTTCTTTTGTTTAGTTTTGGAAATAAGCTCTTCTAGATAAGGCTTATTTGCGATTATGACAGAAGTTAAAACTTCAACGCACAAACTATAATCTATAAATTTAATACTCTCAACAGTAGTTTTATAGTACAAAGTTTGCAATACTTGGATAGAATAATCTGGATGTCCGTTTAGAAATTTCAGCATATCTGATAGTGAGTGATCCAAACTGATATCTTTTTTATCAAACACTTCTTTAGCATAGTCAAACAACTCTTCTATATCTAGCCCATCTAGCTTTATAATCTTAGCAAAATGAAAAAAAGGCGAAATTTTAGAAGAAAATATCTTTGTCATTACACTTTCTATGCTTCCTAAAAAAATATAAGTAACGTTTTGATGATGCTGGACTACTGAGCGAATTTGCTCCAATATAAAATCATCGCTTATACGCAAAATATCTTGAAACTCGTCAAATACAAATTTAATATTTAAATTCTTTTTTTTAGATATTTTTTCCACCACTTCTAAAGAGTGTAAAAAATACTCTCTTTCATCTTTAACGCCATTTTCTAAATGCTTTAAAGTGATCTCACCTATATCATCTATTTTTACTTTTTGTATTGTTTTTAGAAGCTCGGTGATAGACTTTTTAAATTGCTCAAAAAAGCCGTAGATACCGGCAAATCCATAAGCTTTTTCTAAAATTTGATTAGATAATGAAGCTAAGTCCATCGCTCTTCTTAAATCTATATAAATATAATTAAAAGCTTTTTCATGCTCAAAAACTTGTTTTATCAAAGAAGTTTTACCAAATCTCCTAGGAGCTTTAATCATAATATGTTGATTATTTTCCAAATAAGCTTTAAATATCGGTAAATGCTTTTTTCTATCTATAAAATCATCGCCTTTTACAGGGCTTCCTGTTTTAAACATATCGGCTCCTTATCTATTTATTATTTAGATTATTGTAGCTTTTATTTTATTAGATATAGTTTAAGATAGATAATTATATCTAATTATTTTATAGATGCTTGTATTGCTATTTATAAAAATTTTTAAAGTAAAAAAGCTTCCTGATATTAACAGTTTACATTAAATATCTGATTTTGATATATCCGAATAAAAAGTGTAGCAGTCTCTACCTTTTACTTTTGAAAAGTACAGGGCTTTATCGGCATATTCATAAAGATGATCAAAGCCATTTGCACCTAGCACAAGCGCTTCTAAAGCATACGCGCCAAGCAAAGCCTTATCTATACTATTTTGCATTTGCGATATTTGATTTTTCATCAATAAATTTAGTTCTTTATGATTATTTTTGTGAATAATGTAAGAAATGATCGCAGTAAAAAATATCGCCATAATAAGCAAAAAGGCGACTAAATATTTTGATACTTTTATTTTTTCATTGCTTTATACTTTCTGCGCTAGTCTAAAATAAATTTAACTGCGATAAATTCGTTGCATTATATTATATTTTTTAACAAATAAAACATAAGTTTATATCAAAATAACTATCTTTTGCAAAGTTTTTAAAATATTTTGATTTAGGAATTTAGAAAACTTCACGCATCCTCAATACATAAAATTTGATTTATTCCGTCTTGATTTAGCTAGTGTATTTTCATTTTATATTGCATTTTTATCCTTGATTAAGAAGCTCAAAGTGTAGCAAATTTAAAATCAACGTTAAATAAAACAATAAAATTTACACAATTTTTATTATAATTCAAATAATTTTGACAATTTATCAAACTAAAACTAGAATTTATCTGATGTTTTCTTCTATAAATTTAGCTTTAAGATTTCTAAGATTTTGAGATAAAGACACTTTATAAATATGAGGATTCAACAGTCTTTTATATGACTCATCTAAACTAGCAAGCCCTGTTTGCATAGTCGTGCGGCTCTGGATAAGTACACACTTATCACTAAGTCTTGAAGTCACACGCTTACCATTTGAAAAACACTGTTTTAACAATGGTTCTACTTTTGCAGGTTTGCAAGAAAACTGCCTATAATCCATCATTGGATGATAAAATCTATACTGGATATTTGGCTCTATGATCTCAGAGTCTAAAGTCAAAATATCGGCTATAGCCATATCATTTTCATCATATAGTCTATACACATTTTTTACGCCTGGATTTGTCATTTTAAATGGATTATCACTAAATTTCATAGTAGGTTTTATGCAGTTTGTCTCATCGCTTTTTGCACATAATTTATATACTCCAGCAAATGAAGACTCGCTGCCACCAGTAACCATATGGGTACCAATGCCCCAACTATCAATAGGAACATTACTAGCTACGAGAGTACTGATGATCTCTTCTGTGAGTTCGTTTGATACAGATATCTTAGCACCGAAGAATCCAGCTTTGTCTAATTCTCTGCGTACTTCCTTTGCTAGATATGAGATATCCCCAGAATCCAGCCTTACGCCAAAATTATAACCTTTTTTAACAAGCTCTCCACCTACTATGATAGCGTTTTTGATGCCTGATCTTAGAGTGTCATAAGTATCTATCAAAAAAACAGAGTTTTGAGGATAAATCTTTGCATAAGCTCTAAAAGCTTCAAGTTCGCTAGAAAAAGACATAACCCAAGAATGCGCCATGGTTCCCATAGTAGGAATACCATAAATCTTACTAGCCAAAGTATTTGAAGTGCCTGCTGAGCCACCTATATAAGCGGCTCTTGAAGCACTCATAGCCCCGTCAAATCCCTGAGCTCTTCTAAGCCCAAATTCCATTATAGGTGCACCTTTTGCCGCAAGCCAAATTCTAGCTGTTTTAGTAGCTATAAGACTTTGGAAATTTAGCGTGTTTAAGACTATACCTTCTATGATCTGAGCTTCTATGAGATTTGCATGTATTCTAAGCAACGGCTCATCGGGGAAGACAACACTACCCTCATCTACCATATAGATATCGCCGCCAAATTTAAAATCTCTCAAATAGTCTAAAAAATCATCATCAAATATCATCTGAGATCTTAAAAAATCTATATCTTCACTTTTAAATTTAAACTCGCTGATGATGTCAAGTAAAGTGTGGGCTCCGGCAAAAATAGCAAAACCACTATTAAATGGATTTTTTCTAAAAAACATATCAAATACAACTTTGTGATTGATATTTTCTTTATAGTAACCTTGAGCCATTGTAAGTTCGTAAAAATCAGTAAATAAAGCATTGAAGTATTTAAATTTATCCAAAATACGCCTTTTATAAATATTGGTATTTAAATTTGTTCAAGATTGTATATCAAATATTTTTAAAGTATATTTAAATAATGAAATATAGAAGTAAATCCGCCAAAAAGCGGATTTAAATTTAAGACTTAAATATTTTTAAAAACACTCTAGTTTGAAGTTTGGAACTAGGTTGAAATTTAAATATTTATAAATTTCAGCTTCTTTACCAGCGAGTTTTGCAGGAACTATCTTCATATACTCTTCTACACTTGGAAGTCTTCCTAGCATAGCACACACCGCTGCAAGCTCAGCAGAACCTAGATAAACCTTAGCTCCCATACCCATACGATTATCAAAGTTTCTTGTAGAGGTTGAGAATACTATAGCATTATCAGCGACTCTAGCTTGGTTACCCATACATAGTGAGCATCCTGGCACCTCTGTCCTAGCACCGGCTGCACCAAATAGTGAGTATCTACCCTCGGCTCTTAATTGAGCTTCATCCATTTTTGTAGGTGGGACAACCCATAATCTAGTAGGCACTTGACCTTCGCCTTTTAAGACTTCGCTTAAAGCTCTATAATGGCCGATATTTGTCATACAGCTACCTACGAAAACTTCATCTATATTTTTAGGGCGTTTTGGATCAGCTAAAATTTCACTTAAAGTAGCCACATCATCTGGGTCATTTGGACAAGCTAAGATCGGCTCAGTGATCTCATCCATATTGATCTCAATTATAGTGTGGTATTTCGCATTTTTATCAGCTTGTAATAACTCTGGATTTTCTAGCCATTTTTTCATCTTATCACGGCGACGAGCTAAAGTTTTATCACTGCCATATCCCGCTTCTATCATAGCGTCAATTAGAGTTATATTTGATTTTAGATACTCTATTACAGGCTCTTTATTTAGAGCGATAGCACATGCTGCGGCACTTCTTTCAGCACTTGCGTCGCTTAATTCAAATGCTTGTTCTACTTTAAGATCTGGCAAACCTTCAATCTCAAGTACCTTACCGGCAAATACATTTACTTTGCCTTTTTTCTCTACTGTTAAAAGACCTTTTTTGATAGCGTAATATGGGATAGCATTTACTAGATCTCTTAGAGTTATGCCCGGTTGCATCTTACCACTAAATCTTACCAAAACTGACTCCGGCATATTTAATGGCATTGAGCCTAAAACCGCCGCAAAAGCTACTAGACCACTACCTGCTGGGAAACTTATACCGATAGGGAAACGAGTATGAGAGTCGCCGCCTGTTCCTACTGAATCAGGTAAAACCATTCTATTAAGCCATGAGTGGATAACGCCATCACCTGGTTTTAAGCTCACACCACCACGACTAATCATAAAATCTGGTAAAGTTTTATGCATCAAAGCGTCTGTTGGTTTTGGATAAGCTGCTGTGTGGCAGAAGCTTTGTAATACAAAATCAGCCGAAAATCCAAGGCTTGCAAGCTCTTTTATCTCATCTCTTGTCATTGGGCCTGTTGTATCTTGGCTACCTACTGTTAGAGTGATAGGCTCTACATACATACCTGGGCGAACACCATCTAATCCACAAGCACGGCCGACCATTTTTTGTGCTAGAGTGTAACCTGCACTATCATCACTTGCTGGTTGTGCTGGTTTAGTAAAGATATCTTCACTACCTAAATTTAGCTCAGCCCTAGCCTTAGCACATAGGCTTCTAGCTATGATTAGCGGGATTCTACCACCGGCTTTTACTTCATCTTTTAGGGTATTTGGCTCAAGTTTGAAAGTTTTTATAACTTTACCATCTTTTACTATTTCGCCTTTGTATGGGTAAATTTCAATCTCATCACCGGTTTCTAAGCCATCTACATTTACGATAATTGGTAAAGCACCGCTATCTTCAGCTGTATTAAAGAATATTGGAGCGATGATGCTACCTAGGATTACACCACCTGTTTTTTTGTTTGGGATTCCTGGAATTTCACGACCTATATGCCATTGAATTGAGTTAATACCGCTCTTTCTTGAGCTACCTGTTCCAACTACATCACCTACATAGACAACTTCACGACCACTTTTTTTAAGCTCAGCAATTTTTTCTAAGCTACCTGGTTGGCGTTTCATTAACATAGCATTTGCGTGAAGTGGTATATCTGAGCGACTAAATGCCTCACTAGCTGGACTTAGATCATCAGTATTAGTCTCGCCTGGGACTTTAAATACTATAGCCTCGATCTTTTCAGGGATATCATCTCTAGATTTAAACCACTCAGCATTTGCCCAACTTTTGATAACTTCAGCGGCAAATTTATTTCCCTCTTTAGCAAGGTGTGCTACATCATTAAAGTAATCATGAACAAAAATTGTATTTTTTAATACATCAGCTGCAGCTTTTGCTACGCTCTCATCACTACTTCTAAGAGTAGCCACAAGCACTATAACGCTATATCCGCCAAGCATTGGCTCAAGCATTTTTACAGCATCAACTTTGCTAATTAAACTACAATTTAAGCCGTGATTTATAATCTCATTTAAAAACTCAGCTTTAACCTTTGCTGCCTCATCAACGCCTGGATTAACACGATTTGCTAATAAATCAACAAGTTCAGCACTAGCAGATGATTTAAGTAATTCGCATACCTCTTTTGTCTGCTCTTTAGTAAGTGGAAGTGGTGGAATACCAAGTTTTAAACGCTCTTCTTTAGCCTTATTATAATCATCAAAAAAGCCCATAATTTTTCCTTTAATAAAATTTTTATTATAATTCTATCATAATTAACAAAACTAAAAAAGAAAAAATAAACTTAAATTTGATATTTTATAATTGCTTAAAGAAAAGTGTGAATAATCTTCACAAATAAAGGATAAATTTTGGAAACGGCTTACATAAAATCCCCTATCGGAAACTTAAAAATAACAGATGATGACGGAGAAATAATTCGGTTGGATTTTTGTGATGAGTTTATAGATACAAGCATAACAAATGAGAACTTAAAACTATGTGTAGATGAACTAAATTTATATTTTCAAGGAAAACTTAAGACATTTAAGACGAAAATTAAACTAAGTGGAACGGAATTTGAACAAAAAGTTTATAAAGCCTTACTTAAAATTCCATACGGTAAAACTGCAACTTATAAGGATATAGCTATAAATTTAGGTTTGCCAAAAGCAGCCCGCGCCGTGGGAAATGCTAATGGAAAAAATAAAATTCCTATCATAGTGCCTTGTCATAGAGTGGTCTCAGTGACAAATTTAGGAGGATATAGTGGTGGAAATGGACTTGAAACAAAAAAATCTCTACTAAATTTAGAAAAAGCATATTTATAAAATCCAAATAAAAATAATTTTCAAGTTTTGCCCAAATTGCAAGGGCAAAACTATTATAAACTTCAGTTTTTATATCCTAAAATATTTAGCCCAAAGCCTTTTATAGCAACAAACTCTTTACATTCGCTAGAACTAAGTATTTCTATATCTTTAGCACCAAAATGCTTTAGGATCTGAGCTCCTACGCCGTAATTTTTAAATAAATTTGAATTAGAGTCCTCTCCGTCTAAGAAGATCAAAATCCCACCCTCTTTACTAAGTAGTTCAACATGAGAGATAAACTCGCAGTATTTTGCAGAGCTAAGAAGTTCGATATCTGTTCTAATCTTATGAAATTTGACGTTTGTTTTGTCTTTGATATCTCCAAAGACAAAGGCGACATGTTTGTTGTCTAAATGATCAATAATTTCGCATTTTTTAGCCTTAAAACCAGCCACACTTCCATCTGCAAACTCACTTACGTTTATAAGTTTTTCATGATGCAAACGATACTCTATGATATCAGAAACGCTTACCATATTTAAACCAAATTTTTTACAAAAAATCTCTAAATCATCACGTCTTGCCATAGTCCCATCATCATTTACGACTTCACATATAACTGAAACTGGAGCGAGTCCAGCTAATTTACATAGATCTATGCTTCCTTCAGTATGTCCTGTGCGCTCCAAAACACCGCCTTTTTTAGCAATAAGAGGAAAAATATGACCAGGACGCACAAAATCTTCACTTTTGGTATTATAATCAACAAGCATTTTTATCGTCATATCACGCTCATAGGCGCTTACTCCGGTGGCTGCTTGTTTGGCATCTATACTAACTGTAAATGCAGTTTCATGGTAGCTTGTATTTGAGCTTACCATAGGAACTAGCTCAAATTTATCTGCCAACTCTTTAGTCACAGGCGTACATAACACTCCTTTTGCGTGACTTATCATAAAATTTACTTTTTCTATGTCGCTAAAACACGCAGCATAAACTATATCGCCTTCATTTTCTCTATCTTCATCATCAACCATTACAACCATTTTTCCATTTTTTATATCATCTATCGCCTGCAAAACTTTTTCAAAAGCCATAAAATCACCTTTTTTCTTATTTTTGCCAAATTATAAGCCAACATTTAAAATACTAAATAAATAATTTAGATTTTTTATATCTGAATTATTTATTTTACTAATGCGTTAAATTTTTTATGTTACAATCCATTTAAATTTAAAAAATCGGGAGAAAAATCAGTGAGAGTATTATTGATAAAAGACGTAAAAGGTCTAGGAAAAGCCGGTGAGATAAAAGAAGTAAAAGACGGCTACGGAAATAACTTTTTGATAGGTAAGGGTTACGCAAAAGCAGCAACAAGCGCTGTCTTAAAACAATTTGAAGCCGAAAAACGCAAAGAAGCAGAACTAAAAGAGTATGAAATCGCTCAATCAAACAAACTAAAAGATGAACTAAAAAATATTAAAATCACTATAAAATCAAAACTTGGAGCAAATGGAGCGCTATTTGGAAGCGTAACAAAAGATGAGATAGCAAACGCGATTAAATCCCAAAAAGGTTATGATATAGATAAAAAAGCTATCGAATGCGACCATATAAAAGCTACTGGAATTTATGAAGTCTTGGTTAAATTAGGCAACTCTATCACAGCCAAATTTAGTCTAGAAGTGGTAGGCGAGTAATGTTCCACGCTACTACGATTTTAGCTTATAAAGGAAAAAACGGCTCTATTATCGGCGGTGATGGGCAAGTCAGTTTTGGAAATACTGTTTTAAAAGGCAATGCCGTAAAAATCAGAAAATTATACGGAGGAAAAGTTTTAGCAGGATTTGCAGGTAGCACAGCAGATGCTTTTAACTTATTTGATATGTTTGAGAGGATTTTAGAAGGCGCAAAAGGTGATGTTTTAAAAGCTGTTATAGAATTTAGTAAAGAGTGGAGAAAAGATAAAGTTTTACGAAAACTTGAAGCTATGATGCTTGTTTTAAATAGAGAGCATATATTTTTACTAAGTGGCACCGGGGATGTGGTAGAACCTGAAGATGGTAAGATAGCAGCCATAGGAAGTGGTGGCAACTACGCCTTATCAGCAGCTAGAGCTTTAGATAAATTTGCAGATATGAATGAAGAAGAGCTAGTAAAAGAGAGTTTAAAAATAGCTGGAGAAATCTGTATATATACAAATACAAATATAAAAACTTACGCATTATGGGATGAAAAATAGATGAATTTAACACCAAAAGAGATAGTAAAATTTTTAGACGATTATGTAATCGGTCAAGATGACGCAAAAAAAGTCATAGCCATAGCCCTTAGAAATAGGTATCGCCGTCTTAAACTAAACAAAGAAGAGCAAGAAGATATAATACCCAAAAATATACTTATGATAGGATCAACTGGAGTTGGAAAAACCGAGATCGCAAGAAGACTTTCTAAAATGTTTGGTTTGCCTTTTATAAAAGTCGAAGCTAGTAAATATACTGAAGTCGGCTTCGTCGGACGCGATGTTGAATCTATGGTGCGAGATCTTGCTGTAGCAAGTTTAAATTTAGTTAAAAAAGAAGAGCGAGAGAAAAATAGTTCTAAGATAGATGAATATATAGAAAAGAAGATCTTAGAAAAACTTCTTCCGCCACTTCCAAAAGGTGCTAGTGAAGATAAATTAAAAGATTATGAAACTAGCTATGAAAAAATGAAAGAAAAGCTTAAAAAAGGCGAACTAGACCATCTAAATATAGAACTAGACATAGATCAAGCTACTTTTGAGGCAGGTTCAAATATACCACCTGATATGGCAGCTATGCAAGAAAGTTTTATAAAAGTCATAGGTATAGCAAATAAAAAAGTAAAAAAAGAATTTAAAGTAAAAGATGCTAAAGAAGCACTAAAAACAGAAGCTAGTGAAAAAATCTTAGATATGGATAGTATAAAGATTGAAGCATTAAGAAGAGCCGAAAATGAAGGCATCATTTTTATCGATGAGATAGATAAAGTTGCAGTTTCTAGTAACAATTCAAGTCGTCAAGATCCAAGCAAAGAAGGTGTGCAAAGAGATCTACTTCCTATCGTTGAGGGATCGAGCGTGACTACTAAATTTGGTAGTATAAAAACAGATCATATCCTATTTATCGCAGCAGGAGCATTTCATATAAGCAAACCAAGCGATCTCATACCAGAACTTCAAGGAAGATTTCCACTTAGAGTAAATTTAGATAGCCTTGATGAAAATGCACTTGTGCAAATACTTACAAAACCTAAAAATTCACTTCTTAAACAGTATAAAGCACTATTAAAAACTGAAGATGTGGAGCTTGAATTTGATGATGAGAGCATAAAAGAGATAGCAAAAATCACTCAAAATGCAAATGAAAATGTCGAAGACATCGGAGCTAGAAGACTTCATACGGTGATAGAACGCGTGCTTGAAGATATAAGTTTTAAAGCAGACGAATACAAAGGTCAAAAAATAACCATAACAAAAGAGATGGTGCGTGAAAAATTAGATTTTGTATGTAGCGATCAAGATCTAGCAAAGTATATATTATGAAAAGCGGTTTTATAAGCATCATAGGACGTACTAATGCAGGAAAAAGTAGTCTTTTAAACTATCTTTTAAATGAGAAAATTTCACTTGTATCACACAAGCAAAACGCGACTAGAAGAAAGATAAATGGAGTCGTAATGCACAAAGAAAATCAAGCCATTTTTGTTGATACGCCAGGACTTCATGAAAGTGCTAAAACCATGAACAAACTCATGGTTGAAGCTGCTATAAAATCTATAGGAGATTGTGATCTACTGCTTTTTGTGGCAACCATTTTTGATAATCTAAGCGATTACGAAAAGTTTTTAAGCCTAAAAAGAGACGTTCCACATATCATAGCCCTTACAAAGATCGACGAAGCAAACGATAAGCAGATATTTGAAAAGTTAAACGAATATCAAAAATACGCAGATCATTTCAAAGCAGTTATTCCAACAAGCATAAAAAAACAAGCATACAAAAAGATACTTTTAGATGAAATTTGCAAATACCTACCAGAACACGAATACTTTTATGATCCGCAGTATATCACTACGACAAATCAAAAAGATATATTTAGAGACTTTATACTAGAAGCGATCTATGAATGCGTTAGTGATGAAATTCCATATTCTAGTGATGTCAGTATAAAAAAAGTAGTCGAAAAACAGGATATTACCGAAATTTACGCTACTATCATCACAGATAATCGTCATCATAAAAGCATATTGATAGGGAAAAATGGTCAGACGATAAAAAGGATAGGAATAACTGCTAGAAAAACAATAAATACGCTGCTACAAAATAAAGTATTTTTAAGCTTAAATGTAGAGATAGATAAGAACTGGAATAGCGATGAGCAAAGGGTTAGAGAACAATTTTTGTATTGACTTTTTATAAGCTTTTTGTTACAATGCATAAAATATTTAAGAAATAGAGTTAATTTTGAAATCAAAAAAACAATGCATTATATCTATCGATCAATCAAAGCAAAGTATCTACAGCTTTAGCCAAAATATCGGACTAAGTCTAAAAAGCTTATCAAATATTCATAAAAACGACGGATATTTTATATCATACATAAAACATAAAGATCTCATTATATCGCCTATAGATGTCTCTTTAGCAGGATATACTCCAACATCGCCAGAAGAGATAGAAGGTGTAATAACACAAAAAGCATATGAAGAGCTTGGGCTAGATCAAAACTTTGAATATAAGATAAATTATATAAAACAAGAAGACTCTGCTACCATTTATGACACTTTTATAGCAAATACTCAAGCCATATATGAAAATTACAAAGAGATACTTCAAAATATAAAATACATAGATTGCATCACCGCAGCTCCTTTTCTTATGCAAGTTCTTTATAAAAATAATATTTTAAAAAAAGACGGAGTTGATTGTTTTATATACTTGCAAGAAGACGATGCATTTTTGGTAGTGTATAAATACGGAAAATATTTACAATCAAAATCCCTTTCTAGGTACTCTCTTAGTGCTATAAACACAAAACTTTGCGAGTTAAGCGGAAATAAACTAAGCTATGATGATTTTGCAAAGCAGCTAAGAATAAATGGTTTAAATTTAGAAGACGCAGGATATCTAAGTCAAATTTTAGACGATGTGTTTTATTATGTCTCAGACATCATAAGCAGCATACAAAATTTCTCAAATTTATCTATAAACAATATATATATAAGCAGCGATTTAGGAAATATAGATGGTTTAGATAAGTTCGTCCAAGACAGAATTCTCATAAAAACACAGGCTTTTGATTTTAATATAAATTTAAAAAACAGAGAACTTGATCATAGCTATCTTCATACGTTTATGACGCTGTATGCTATGGATTGTATAAAAGGCGATCTACAAAGTATAAACTTTTCAAATTTCTTAAGACCACCTGCTTTTTATAAAAGAAATGGAGGAATATTTTTAAGCATAGTTTGTGCTAGTTTAGTAGCTAGTTTAGCATATCCTTGTTATCAATTTTTATACGGGTATTTCGTAAATATACAAGCAAATTACGAACAAGAGAAGATAAATGATAGAAAATCCCAAATACAAGTCTTACAAGCAAAGCTAGAACAGATAAATTTAGACATACAAGCCACAAAACAAAACATATACTTAAACGATAAAGATCTAAATTTAAAAAAGAATTTATTAAATCAAATTTACGATAAAAAAGTTAATTATCCTATGAAAGGTGTTGCGATATATGATATAGCTGGATACACAAAAGATATGGATATCAAGATAAAAGAGCTATCTATAAAAGATAGAAATATCTCACTATCCATAAATAGCAGCAGCGATAAACAGATAACTCAGTTTATGCAAGATCTAGAACGCTCAAAAATATACAAGATAAGAACTAAAAAAATCTTTCTTTTAAGCAATCCAAATTTAGGCTATGAGAGCAATATTACCGTGGAGATAAAACAGTGAATATAGAAGAACTCATATTAAAACTCGACGGCTATTTTGCAAATAAAAAACCAAGCGAGATCAAGATGGTCTTTATAGCTACATTTTTTATCATATTTTATGTGGCTTATATGTCGTTGTATGATATTTCTGATGAGTACTGCAGACAAAATATCATAAATAAAGAAAATTTAGAAAAATCATACTTGGAACTACCTACCCCAAAATATCTTGACGAAGTGATATCTAAAAAACAAAAAGAGTTAGAAGATAGCTTAGTTCAACTAAAAGCTTTAAAAGCAAATAATAGTTTTTTAAATACAGAATTAAAAAAGCTATCCACGTCTTTTTTTGATATAAATAACCAAAACTCGTTTTTGAATTACATATCAAAACAAGCCGAACAAAATAGTATCAATATCACAAATATCACGAACAATACAAAACCGCTCTTGCAGTTATTTACTATGGATAAGATATATGATTTTAGGATTACTTTTAGCTCAAGCTTTACAAATCTTCTCAAATATATAAATTCTTTAGAAGAACTAAATTTGGTTATAGATATAAATAATATAGACCTAAATGCTTCTAGTTTAAGCATAATAGGAAGTATGGATATCTCTACTTGGGGGATAAAATATCAATGATAAGATATATATTTTTAGCATTAGCGACTATGAGTTTAGGCTTTTGTGAAGATAACAGCTTAGAAAGATATCAAAATATATTAAAAAATTTAACAGAAGCTAAAACAGGTCTTACTCAAAAAGAGATTGAAAATATAACAAATCCTTTTTTCAAATCCGAACAAGCAAATAGCTCTTTGCAAGCGAGTCAAGACAGCAATCAAACAGCACCTAGATATCGTCTTTATGCCATCTTCAACAATAAAGTAAAAATAAACAACTTATGGTATAAACTAAATGATAAAATAGATCAATACGATATATATAAAATCAAAAAAAGTAGTGTTGTGCTAAAAAATCAAGAAGAGCTTTTGGAGCTCAATATCATCAAAGGTAATCAAAATGTTTCTATTACATATAGATAAAAAAATCAAATTTATTTTATTGTTTTTATCTATTTTTATACTTAAGTCAGCACTTGTAGCTCAAAACTGCCAAAATAGAGTTTTTAATATAAAAATAAGCGATTCTGTAACAACAAATGAAATTCTAAATCAACTATCTGATAGTTGCCATTTTAGCATTATTCAAAGCGATGAACACACTAAATCGGTTCTAAATAGCCAAATATCTGGTATAAACATAAAAGATATGACATTAAATGAAATTTTTGACATTTTGGTCGAACAAAGAGACCTTAGCTATGAATTTAATAATAATCTATTAAAAATTTCAGCATTCCAAACAAAAACTTTTAAGATAGACTATATAACCTCAATTAGAACGGGACACGCAATCACAAAAGCTTCTGTAAATGCTTCTCCTGTAAAAGTAGATGGAGACAATGATAAAAACAGCGACAACGGCGAAGTCACTAAACTAGATAATGCTATAACTACTAAAGAAAAATTTGATTTTTGGGAAAATTTAAGCGATGAATTAACAGCTATATTAAGTAACGATATTCAAAGTATTAATGGGCAACAAAAAACAACTTCGCCTGCTATTATAATAAATAAAAATGCAGGATTAGTTACGATAACTGCTTCAAATTCTCAACTAAATCGTGTTGAAAAATATATTAAAGATTTAGAACAAAGGCTAAAAAAACAAGTTATGTTAGATGTTTCAATCATATCAGTAACGTTAGATAACGAATATAAAAAAGGCGTTGATTGGTCTAAATTTGAGCTTGGATTTAATAGCTATTTAGGCAACGGCTCCCAAAAAGACGCCGATGGCAATAAGCTACCATCAAATATTCAATTTGGAACAGGCACAAATGACAATCCAGCTCAAAGCCTTAGAAATATCACAGGCGGATTTGTTCTTGGCGGCGGAGTAAATTTAAGTATAGACGGTGTCTTAAATTTCTTAGAAACAAACGGCAAAGCTAAAGTTGTTTCAAGCCCAAAGATTATGACGATGAATAACCAACAAGCTTTGATCACAGTTGGAAGTAATATTAATTACCGCACGCAAGAAGATACAACAAACAATGGAACTACCACTACTACAAATACAACTTTTACTAATTATTCTGTTTTTATAGGTATGCTACTAAATATCTTACCAGAAGTTAGCGATGATGATAAAATTATGCTAAGAATAAACCCGAGCCTTAGTGAATTTAAATATTCTCAAGATGATACTTATAAAGCAAATGCAGATATTAGAACAATCGCTCCTGATACAAACCAAAAACAACTATCAACAGTAGTTCAAGTAAATAGCGGCGATACTATAGTATTAGGCGGATTGATAGGCGAAGCAAATAGTAAAAATATCAATAAAGTTCCGCTATTAGGAGATCTGCCTATAATTGGAAATTTATTTAAAAGCGATCAAGATATATTTAAAACAACTGAGCTTATTTTTATTATTAAACCAAAAGTAGTCAATATAGATAATCCAAATACAATAAAAAGCTCTTTAAAAGATTTAGGGTTTTCAGAGTCGATTTATGAATAACAGATATACAAAGATAAAAGATATTTTTTTAGAAGACAATGGCGTATTTGACTATATAAATTTAGATAAATCAACTTTAGCTTATCATAAAATTTTAAACGCACTCAAAAAACCGCTAAAACTAATACTATTTTATGGAAAGCCAGGCTCTGGAAAAACCTTTTTGTTAAACAAAATCTATAATGATCTAAGATCAAAGCAAGATGTTATATTTTTTTCTCAACCATTTTTTAATGAAAAAGATTTTATACAAGCTCTTTGTGCTCAAATTTTCAAACAAGAATTTAAAGATGTAAATACTTACGAAAAATTTATAGATACGTATAAAAATAGCATTGATCAAGAAGAAAATATTTTAAAAAAGCAAATCATTCTTTTATTAGATGAGGCTCAGTTATATCCAGATTTTCTCATAGAAAAAATACGCCTTTTAGCGGACACAAGGCATTTTAAGATACTTTTTACAGTGCATAAAACTAAAAGCGAAGACGTACTTGCAAAGGACTATTTTAGAACAAGAATTTGGGAAAGCATAGAACTTTTAAATTTGGTTAATGATGAAGTAGGATTATATATAGAAAAAAAACTGCTATATCACAACGAACATAGCTTTTTTTCTATGTATAAGCCATCTCATATAAAACTCATACATAAATTAACAAATGGAAACCTTAGAACACTAAATAGACTTTTATACAAAATGTATGAGATATATGAACATTATGAAGAAAACAGACCATCTTTTATCAACTCAAAATATCTAAAAACACAGATCGTAGAGATGGCGGCGATCAGCTCGGAGTTATTAGATGCTTGACGCTTACGAAATTCTAGAATTAGAAAGAAAATGGCAAGATTTTAACAATAAAAGAAATAGAAAAAAACAAGCATTGTATTTTTTGATCTTAATATCTATTTTATCTGTCATATTTGTAAGCTATGAAACATTTAAACATTTTGAACAAAACGATATCAAAAAGCAAGAGATAGTAGATTTAAATTTAAAAAAACAAGTTGATGAATTAAAACAAAAAGCTAAGCAAGCCAAGCTAAAATTTGAAGCCGATAAAAACAAAACAGAAGAGCAAGCGACTTTAGCTACAGATGAGCAGATGACTAAAGAAAATCTCACTCCGATGCTTATCGTCCCAAATAAACCAAATATTCAAAATACAAAACAACTAATAAGCCAAGCACCAGAACCGACGCTCATAGAAGAGTTTGATGCTAACCAAGGCGAAGTAAAAGAAGAAAAACAAAATAAGATTTTTATAGAATCAAAAGAAATGAAGCTATCTATAGCGTCTTTAAAAAAGAAATTTGAATCTACAAATGATATTAAATTTGCTATTTCTATAGCGCAGGAGTATTACAGACAACAAGACTATAAAAATGCTATGAAGTGGGCTTTTACGATAAATAATATGGACAAAGATAGGGTTGAGGGCTGGATCATATTTGCCAAATCAAAATACAAAACAGGCAAAAAAGATGATGCTATAAATGTTTTAAATACTATAAACAAAAAGCAACCGTCAAAAAGTATCGACGCGCTGCTTACACAGATAAAAATGGGTACTTTGTAATGAGCGAAAAAGAAGAATTAATATCCGGACCGGAATTTTATCAAAAACCAAAAAAAGATATGATGAATTCCATAGACAAACAAGTTTTACTTTCACTAGTAAAAGATAAAAAACTAGATAGCTCTTTGGCTCTTGAGCTTGAAGGAGAGATCATAGAAAACGGCGTAAAAAATACGCTTGTAAATAACAACTATATAACAAATGAAGATTTTTTACTAGCTTTATTTGATCTGTATAAAAGAGATAGGATAAATCTTAAAGACGTGTCCGAACATTTTATGCTAGATTCAAATTTATTTTTAACAAACTTAGCCAACCATTTTAAATTTACATACTGCGATCTTGAAAATACAAATTTAGATTACAATCTCTCTTCAAAGTTTCCAGTAGCCCAACTCAAAAAAATGGGCGCCCTACCGATAAAAGAAGATGAAATAAACGTATATGTAGCGTTTAAAAACCCATTTGACATAGAAGCTCAAGATAGAGTCAGTTACCTTTTTAACAGAAAATTGCTAAAAATAGTAGTGTGCGACCCGCTACAAATAGATAAATATATGAGTAAAATCGAGTTAAACGAAAGTGTAAATGGGCTGATATTAGAAATAAGAAAAGAGATTGGAAACAATACGACCTCAGATAACGACAGCAGCGGCATTTTAAAGCTTATTGAAACTATACTAAAATCATCTATAGAAGCAAGAGCAAGCGATATCCATATAGAGCCATCAGAAACCCACTGTATCGTAAGAAGTAGGATAGATGGTATGCTAACTGAGAGTTTTATATTTGATAAAGATATATATCCGCCATTAGTAAGCCGTATAAAATTACTTTCAAATATGGATATAGCAGAGCGTAGAAAACCACAAGACGGACGTTTTTCAGCTCAAATTTCAGGACGCGAGTATGATTTTCGTATCTCAACTCTACCTATCTTAAATGGCGAAAGTATAGTTTTAAGGATACTTGATAAATCAAAAGTTATCATCAGCTTAGAAAATTTAGGAATGCACCCGAAAAACTTTGCTAAATTTAAAAACGCTATGCACTCACCTTATGGCATCATACTAGTCACTGGACCAACTGGAAGTGGTAAAACTACGACACTTTATGGAGCTTTGAACGACATAAAAAGTATAGAAAAAAAGATCATAACAGTAGAAGACCCAGTCGAATATCAACTAAATATGATACAACAAGTTCACGTCAATGAAAAAGCCGGTCTAACATTTGCTATGGCTTTGCGTTCGATTTTAAGGCAAGATCCTGATATCATAATGATAGGCGAGATCAGAGATCAAGAAACACTTAGGATAGCTATCCAAGCAGCTCTTACTGGACACTTAGTCTTTTCTACTTTACACACAAACGACGCTATTTCCGCTATAATCCGCATAATAGACATGGGTATAGAAAGCTATCTAGTAAGCGGTGCGCTTATAAGCATAGAAGCCCAAAGACTAGTTAGAAGACTATGCCCAAATTGCAAACAAAAGATAACTCTTCCAAACAATGTTCTTGAAGATATCAAAGAGTATCTGCCACAAAACTATGAATTTTATAAAAGCGTAGGTTGCAAACAGTGCTCTGGAACTGGATTTTTAGGCAGAGAAATGATTAGCGAAATACTACCTATAAGTGATAAAATTCAATCAATGATAGCATCTGGTTCATCAAAAGAAGATATAAAAAAAGTAGCTTTAGAAGAAGGCTTTATAAATATGTTTCATGATGGTATCATAAGAGCTGCAAACGGTATAACAACGATAGAAGAAGTTTATAGAGTAGCTAGAACATGAAAATTTATGAAATAGAACAGATGATAAACTTTAAGCGGACTAAAGTCATCATAAAAGCAGATAGTCTAAATCAAGCTAGGGCTTTAGCAAAAACACAAAACAATAGCCCAATCTTAAAAATCAATGAGATAAACTCTATCCCGCTTGATGAACAACTAGAACAAGTAAAAGAACAACTAAGCAAATTTTTTTTAAATTCAAAAATAAAAATCCCAAATTTAGTTGCCCTAGTAAGACAGATAAGCGTTATGTCAAATGCAGGAATTTCCATACACGACTGCATAAAAGAAGCCGTTTCTAGTACATCTGATAAAAAACTTAGAGGTATATTTGAAAACGTAAGCATGGACTTAAATGCCGGTATGAGTCTAACTGAGTCGCTCAAAAAATACGAATACGAACTCGGACATATATTTATAGCTATGATTAGGCTTGGAGAAGAAGGCGGAAATCTCTCAGAAGCACTCAAAAAGTTAGCTGATATTTTACAAGAAGTATGGGATAATCAAAAGAAATTTAAAAAAGCTATAAGATATCCTATCACCGTCATAGTAGCTATAATAATAGCTTTTGTTTTACTTATGGTCGTAGTAGTGCCGAAATTTAGAGAAATTTTCGAGCAACTAAATGCTACGCTTCCACTGCCTACCATAATCTTACTAAATATAGAATACGTCCTTAGTAATTTTGGGCTATATATGCTTGGCGGAATCATTGTTTTGATTTTTCTTATCAAGAAATTTTATAAATCAAATAGCGAATTTAAATTTCTATCCGATAAATATCTACTAAAAGTTTATCTGATAGGAGATATAATACATCTTGCGACTATGCATAGATTTAACCTTGTATTTTCCGAGCTAGTTAAGGCTGGTATCCCTGTAGTAAATGCTTTAGACGATGCGTGTTTGACTATACAAAACTCATATATAAAAGATAAGATGTCAAACGTAAAAATAAGCGTCCAGCAAGGAAATTCGCTAAATTCAGCATTTAGAGACACAAAACTTTATGAAAGTATGCTTATACAAATGATAAGCGCAGGGGAGAAAAGTGGTAGTTTAGACTCTATGCTAGAAAAAGTTACGGATTATTATAAAGATAAATTTGATAATATCATAGATAATATATCAAGCTACGTAGAGCCGATACTGCTTGTATTTATAGCGTGTGCGGTCATACTTTTAGGACTTGGTATTTTTATGCCTATGTGGGATATGACAAACGCCGTAAAATAAATTTAATTTATCTTATTTATAAATCGGCTAATCAAATTTATACTATTTTTTTAAAATGTCTTATTTTTCTCAAAGAAAAATAAGCAAAACCTATCATAAATATTCTTTTTTCGCTCTACATGTTCAAGAGAAAATTTGATGAAGTCTTTTTGATAAATTTTTATTTAAAAATCATTTTCTTCCATAGTATTTAGGTGATAACAAAAAGTTATAAGACCCATTCAGCAAGAGATTTGATAATATATTTTTTAATTTATCAAATAAAATCAATATCTCTTATATGTTATTTATAGAAGAACTTAGCGCTAAGATAATTTTAGCTGTTTAAAAGCTTTTTAGCAAATTCACTCATTCTTTTGCCATCGCAGCTTGCGCCAAATTCATCTTTAGCTACTTTCATTAGGGCTCCTAGATCTTTTATAGAGGCAAAACCATTTTTTGATATGATGGCTTTAAGCCCCTCTTCTACTTCGTTATCGCTTAATTGTTTTGGAAGATATACGCTTATAATGGCTATTTCTTCGAGTTCTTTTTGAGCGAGATCGTCTCTATTTCCCGCTTTATACTGGGTTGCCGATTCGTTTCTACGCTTTATCTCAGTTTGAAGAATAGAAAAAATTCGCTCATCACTAAGCTCTACTCTTTCATCAACTTCGATTTGTTTAAATGCTGAATTTATCATTCTTAAAGTATCACGACGAAAATTATCTTTATTTTTCATCGCCTCTTTAATGTCGTTTAAAATTTGCTCTTTTACACTCATTTTTACTCCTTTAAATTTAATAATTTAAGCTTAGCACCAACTCCTATGCCTTCTCTAAGCCCATCATCAATGACGATAAAAGGTACTTTAAATTTAGATATCATAGAAGACATTAGCCAAATTCCAGCTATAACAAGCTCTACTCTATCATCTCCAACTAGCAAATCCGGATCTTTTGCGGCGCATAATATCCGCCTCGCATCATAAAAATCATTCATATCTAAAACCATACCATTTATCAGCCTTGCATCGTAATCATCATATTTTAATCCTAGCTTAAGTGCTGCTACACTTGTAGGAACTCCAGAAGTCAAGATGATATTTTCAAATTTAAAACCATCTATAAACTTTACAGCTTCATTAGTTTTTATTTTTGCAAATTTAGCAAATTTATCACTATCTTTTATATCAAAGTCGCATTCTTGCCAAAATCTAACTATGCCAAACTTAAAACTAGCAAAATTATCTCCAAAACTTATCTCAGTACTAGCTCCACCAAGATCTATAAGCAGAGATTTTTCTATATTTACTCCGAGCTTTTTCGCCCTATTTTCCACGCCTAGCCTAGTAAGTTTTGCCTCAAGAAATCCACTTATAATGTTGAAGTTTATACCCAAATCACTAGATATGAATTCAAAAAAGTCTTTGGCATTTTTAGCTAGTCTAAAAGCCTCTGTTGCGACTGCAATATTTAAATTTGAGTCAAAATCAAACCTACTTTTTAGCTGAACCAAAGCATCATAAATCCTTTTCTTAGCTTGATCGCTAAGCCCTTTATCGCTTAAATTTCTAGCAGATCCTACTATTTTTTCATAAGCCTGGACTACTTCAAGCTCATCATTCATCAAACAAGCTCTAAGAGTATTTGAGCCTAGATCGATACAGATCAATTTTTTATCCTTAAGTATTTTTTTATCGCTAGCTCTTTTTGTTGCTCTATAAATTTACCTAGCTCTTTTGATTTTAGCCCATTAGCCTTGCTTATATCTATAACTGGACTAAATTTTTTATCATAAAAACCAAGTTCTTTTGCTAAACTTATCCTTTTTTTAGTATTTAGCCCAAGCCACTGCGATAAACTCATATTTAGAGATATTTTCATCATATCAAATTTAGTACATCTTTTTAAAAATGGCTCGTTAATTAGCCTACGATAAAACTTTCCCAAACTTAAACTTGATAAAATTTGTTTTGGATCAAGCCTATACTCGCCTATGAGATCATACAAAAAAACTCTACTATCTTGCAATAAAGCAAAATGTTTTTCCACTTTTTTACCAAATTTAGCGCTGAGTTTTACTCCAAAAAGTTTTTTGTCTAAGCCTAAGTCCATAAGCAACCCAACTCCATAAGCTTGATGTTCTGCTTTGAAAAATTTCTCAAGCTCCTGGCGTTTTCGCTCTAAACTCAAGTCGCTTATGTCGATACTTTGCATTATTTTTAAACTATTATTATCTGCCCTTAAGGCAAATCTAGCCGCAAACTGCACAGCTCTTAACACTCTAAGGCTATCATCTTTGAAGCTATTTTCATCTACAACTCTTAAAGTGTTACTCTTTAAGTCTTGTTTGCCACCCCAAAAGTCAAGAATTTCGCCGGTAAAAATATTTAGCATTATGGAATTTATCGTAAAGTCACGCCTTTTACTAGCGATCATTTCATCATTACAGTAAAAAACGTCAAAAGCTTTATGCCCTACACCATTTTTACTCTCGATTCTAGGAAGGCTTAGATCAAAGTTTTTAAATTTATATACAAAGTAGCTTTTACCTACACCACTAGCGCCGATATCTTTCATCAAATCATCAAACTTATCGCTAGAAATATCATATATTTCTATATCAAAGTCGCTATTTGGCAAGCCAAGCAACAGATCTCTGACACATCCGCCTACCAAATAAGCACGTTTTGTATGTTTTTTTAGGAATTTTATAAGAGCGCTTAACTCGTTATTTTGAGATAAGTTTAAGGCGATTTTCGACATTTGCAAGCAAAAACTCTAAAAACTTGATAGTAATATCAAGTCTAAGATCTAAATTTGTACTTTCTGTGCTGTTTAATCCATCAAAAAGTACGCTTATACGCTCTTTTAGATTTTGTAAAAATATAATCTCACTGCTGATCTTGCTATCAAAATCCTGCGTGTTTTGGATAGACTGTTTGCTTAAGGTCATCTGCTCTTTTGGCTCGTCTTCAGATATGAAAAAAGGTTCTTTTCGCACTTGCTCTTCAGCTTTAGCTTTTTGCATATCTTCAAGCTTTTGGATTTTTTCTAGTTCGGCAGCGACCTCATCTATTGTGATCTTTGCGATATCTTCAAGTTTCATATTTTTACTAGCCACCTTTTAAATTCTCGTATTTCTTCTTCAGTTTTTAAATTTAAAAAAAACTCAAGCATTTGCGAATTTGCCTGAGTATTTTTACGTCTTAAACCACTAAGTCTTCTTATAGCAGAACTTGCCTCTTTGTTGGTAGGATCGGCTTTTAAGATATTTTTATAAACCTCAAGAGCGTCATCTCTAAGACCTTGATTTTCATAAATAAGTGCTTCAGTTATCGTATTTTTCATATTTTCTTTACATAATCACTAATTATAGAGCCAATCTCGCTTGTAGTGCATATCTCTTTGGCATCAAATTTGGCTATATCTTTTGTTCTGTATCCATCTTTTAACACTGCGCGAACTGCTTTTTCTATGGCATCAGCCGCATCATTTTCATTAAATGCGTATTTTAGCATCATAGCAGCTGAAAGTATCATAGCTATAGGATTTGCGATTCCTTGCCCTGCGATATCAGGAGCACTTCCATGTATAGGCTCATAAATCCCTACTTTTCCACCAAGCGACGCACTAGGAAGCAACCCGATAGAACCACATATCATACTAGCTTCATCGCTAAGTATATCACCAAATAAATTCTCAGTTAAAATAACGTCAAATTGTGCTGGATTTCTCACTAGCTGCATAGCAGCGTTATCCACATACATAAACTCTAAGCTTACTTCAGGATAGTCTTTTGCGACTTTTGTAGTCACTTCTCTCCAAAGTTGAGATGTTTCTAGTACGTTTGCTTTATCTACCATACAAACTTTTTTATCTCTTTTAAGGGCTACTTCAAAAGCGATCTTAGCTATCCTTTGTATTTCACTTGTGCTATATACCATAGTATTATAAGCTCTATCTTCTTCTTTTTTTCTAGGCTCACCAAAATAAAGACCACCAGTAAGCTCACGAACTACTAGTAAATCGACATCTTGTAAAACTTCAGGCTTTAAAGTAGAAGCATTTATAAGCTCGTCAAATATAAGAGCTGGACGTAAATTTGCATAAGCCCCAAGCGATTTTCTTATCTTTAAAAGTCCGCTTTCAGGGCGAAGATTTCTAGGAAGAGAGTCCCATTTTTCACCACCAATAGCCCCAAAAAGCACAGCATCACTTTTTAAAGCAGCATCCAAAGTCTCATCAGGAAGTGGAACGCCAAAAACATCAATGGCAGCTCCACCCATTAAAAAATATTCGTAGTTTAACTCAAACCCAAATTTCGCACTCACGCTATCGAGAACTTTTATCGCTTCGTCTGCTATTTCTGGCCCTATGCCATCACCTTTTATAACACATACATTATATCTTTTCATAGCTCAACCTCTATTAAATTTACATTATAAACTTTTTTTAGCATAGTTTATAAGTCCGCCAGATCTCACAAGCTCTTGCATAAACTCAGGAATCGGTTCAAATTTATACTCTGTTTTTTGAGTTAAATTTTTGATTATTCCTTCGCTAAAGCCTATTTCTAGCTCATCACCTTCATTTATCTCATCTGTTCTTTGACATTCTAGTATCAAAAGTCCTGTATTAAAGCTATTTCTATAAAAAATTCTCGCAAAAGACTTTGCGATTACCACACTGATACCAGCTGCTTTTAGTGCTATTGGAGCGTGCTCACGACTACTTCCGCAGCCAAAGTTCTCTCCAGCTACGATTATATCGCCTTTTGTAACTTTACTATAAAAATCCTTATCTGCATCTTCCATTATATGTTTTGCTAATATTTCTGGATCGCTTGTATTTAAATATCTTGCGGCGATTATTATATCAGTATCAATATTATCTTTAAATTTCCATACTTTTGACATATTTTTCCTTTAAAAATTTGGTCGATTATATCAAATTTAAACTTAAAATCGCTCAATTATCATCATAACTGCTATGATAGCTATCAAGACCGCACTTACTCTTTCTATCAGATAAGCTTTTGTTTTAAGCAGTTTTTTAAACGCGACTCCGCCAAGAGCATAGATATTAAAGTCGATGATCTCTATAAACATCAAGACAAATATCATCATATACAGCCTGATACCAAAGGGCGAAACGCTATCTATAAAGAGCGGAAATAAAGCAGTAAAAAACGCCCACGCCTTTGGATTTGATACTGAGCTCATAAAGCCTTGCCAAAACAGAGCTTTAGAGCTTATATCTTTTGCTTTTTCATCAAGGTTAAATTTGCTTCCAAGAAACATTTTATAGCTCAGATACAAAAGATAAATAGCACATATAATGGTAAAAATTTGAAAAAATATCGGAAATTTAGCCAACACCGCCCCTACTGAAACAGCGCATACAAAAGCGACTATGCCAAGACTTATCGTCGCTCCTGCCATCATAAAAAGCGTTTTTGTATAGCCGACGCTCATACCAAGGCTAAGAGCCAAAGTCATATTTAGCCCAGGAAGTAGCGAGATCGCCCAAAAAGTAGTTATAAAAAGCAACCAGTCCATAATAACACCTAAAAAGATTTAAACGCGTCAAAAAGCATCCAAACTCCAAGTAGTAAAAACATAGTTGCACTGATCTTATTTATAATCTTAAAGTTTGAACTAAAAAACATCTTTACGCTTGAGCCAAAAGTAGCATAGATATTTGTAGCTACAAACTCTATACAAGCTATAACTATGATAAATGCCGCAAAAGTAGAGTTAAAAGGATTATGAATGTCCATAAATTTAGGTAGCAAACTTATCATAAATCCCCATATAAGAGGATCGCCAAAAGAGCTTACAAATCCTTGAAAAACTATAGCTTTTGTGCTTAAATTTCTAACATCTATCTTTATATCACTATCTATTTTAGTAGCCAAAAACATCTTATAAGCTATAAAAAATAGATAAAACGCACCAAAAATCCTAAGAATAGTAAAGAAAAATGGAAATTTAGTTATCAAAAATCCTATCCCAACTCCGCTTAAAAATACCATAGCAGCCAAACAAAAAGTAGATGATAAGATAAATAAAAACGCTCTTTTATAACCTGCGCTAAGCCCGATAGTAAGCGCCATAAGCATATTTAGCCCGGGGCTTAAAGCAGCCAAAAAGAAGCTTGTAATAAATAAAATCCAGTCCATAAAATCACCTTAATTTTTGCGTAGTATTGTATCAAAAACTTATATAAATTCACAACTTTTTAACACTATTTTACAATAATTCCATCAAATTTATAAAAAAGGAAAAAGATGAAAATTTCAAAACCAGTTGGGACAACATCCACGATAGTCACATTTGTAGTAGTAGGGATCACGGGAATTCTTATGTTTTTTGATATAGAATCTAGCGGTATAAAGGTTTTACACGAATATATAGGTATTGCAATGGTGATAGCATGTGTATTGCATATAATGGCAAATTTAACACCGTTTAAAAAGTACTTTGTAGGAAAAAAATTAGCTATAATGAGCGTTTTATTTGTAGCGTCCGTAGTTTTTATAGCCGTTACACCAAATAATCCAAAACCGCCGTTTAAAGAGGTATATCAAAACTTCACAAATCTAAATTTAAGTACTGCAGAGAAAATTTTCGGCACGAATGAAAACTTATTTAATGAATACCTAAATAAAAATGGACTTAAATTTGAAGATATAAGCATAAAAGAATTTGCAACTAAAAATAATATAAAAGAAAACGACTTAGTAAAAGCACTGCTAAGCAAATAAAACAAAGCCACTTATCAAGGGGCTTTATGGCTTAGTGAGTTAAAAAATACTCTCTAATTTTTTTAGGATCATTTGTCTTTGTTAAAGAGAGCATCAAAAGCACTCTAGCTTTTTGTGCATTTAGATTATCGCTTGTCAAAAAGCCGTATTTTACGTCATCTACTTCGCCTTTGTTTGTAGTCTCTCCACTACCTACTCTGCTATCTCTAACGACAACTACACCGCTTTTTACCGCGTTACCTAAAGCTTCAAGCATACTTGGATATGGATTTCCATTTCCCATTCCAGCGTTGATTATGCCTTTTGCTCCATTTTTCACAGCGATATTTACAAAATCAGGATTATCGTTTGAGTGGTTAAATAGTATATCTACTCTAGGTAAAGACTCGATTTTAGTGATATCGAAATCGCTATTTTTTGTATGTTTTCTAGTTGGTTGCATATAAAATTTAGTATTTCCATAAATAACAGTGCCTATTTTACCAGTATTTGGAGAAGCAAAAGCATTTACAGCAGTAGTATTTGTCTTAGCAACTTCTCTAGCGGCGTGAATTTCATCATTCATAACAACCAAAACGCCCTTACCTACTGCTTCTTTATCCATTGCGACATTTACGGCATTATATAGATTTAAAGGACCATCTGCACTTAAAGAGTCTGAGTTTCTCATAGCTCCTACCATAACTATAGGCTTATTGCTTTTAACGACTAAATTTAGAAAATAAGCAGTCTCTTCCATAGTATCTGTTCCGTGAGTGATCACGATACCATCTATATTTTTGCTAGTTAAAAGCTCATTTACGCGTTTTGCTAGTTTTAGCCAAACTTCGTTATTCATCTCTTGAGAGCCGATATTACTTACTTGTTCGCCTTTTATGGTAGCTATCTCATTGATTTTAGGAACTGCGGCTATAAGTTTATCTACACTAACTGTTCCTGAAGAGTATCTGTTACTAAGAGCGCTTGAAGAACTTCCTGCGATAGTTCCGCCTGTGGCAAGTATATAAATAGTAGGTTTTGCAAAAGTAGCATTTAAAGCTAAAAGCATTAGTATAAAAACCTTTTTTTAAGACATGGATTTTTAATACATTAACAATCCAAAATCCAAAGCCTTGATTTTGTAAGTGTAATTATACAATTTAATAAAATTCAAGTCAAATCATATAACGCTGTCATCTTCAAATTCGTAGTAAGTTTTACCTATATTTTTAGTAGTTTTCGCACCTAGTTTTTTTAAATTTTCAAATCTTCCAAGCAGATTTCCTCTGCCTTCACTAAGAGTAGTTTGACACTCTCCAAAAGTTTTATTTAATGTATTTAGCTGATTTTGGATCTTCTCAAAACTATCTGTAAATATACTAAATTTATCATATATTTTTCCAGCTTCAGTGAGAATTCTCATAGCATTCTCATCGCTTTTTAAATTTCTCCAGCATATATAAACGGTTTTTAAAGCCATAAGCAAAGTAAGCGGAGTCGTTATAAAAATGCCTCTTTCATAAGCATACTCATATATTGTGCTGTCTTGATTTAAAGCCGTGTAAAATATAGCATCATTTGGAACAAACATAAATATATATTCATACGTTTTAGTGTCATAGTCTTGATACTCTTTTGAGCTAAGTAACTCAATGTGTTTTTTAACATCATTTGAAAGCGCCTTTGCAAACTGCGTTTTTTTGGCTTCATCGCTTTCGTTAAAATACGCATTATAATTCACCAAAGAGCATTTTGCGTCGATAATTGCTTTTTTACTATCACCAAAATCAACGACTACATCAAGATATTTTTGTGCTCCATTTTTATCTTTATAAGCGACTTGCTTAAAATAATTTTTATTTAGCTCTAGTCCGCTAGCACTAAGCACGCTATCAAGCTGTATCTCACCCCAGTTGCCAAGAACTTTTTTATTGCCATTTAGCGCCTCGGCGAGATTTTTAGCTTGAGTCATTATATTTTTGGTTTCACTTTTGAGATTTTCAAAATTCGTTTTAAATACAGTGCTTGTATTTATGCTCTCTTTTTGGTATTTTTCTATCTCGTTTTTGAGCGGATTTATAAGATTTTCAAGGATCTTTTGTGAGTTTTCGCTAAGCGTTTTACTATTTAAATTTAAAAGATGTTGGCTCATCTCTTTGGTTTTTAGCTCAAAATACTCTCTCGTTTTTAAATCTAGCTCGTCTTGTCTTGCTTTTAATTCTAAATTTATATGAATTTGTTCATCAAATTTAGTTTTTAGTTTTTCTTTTTCTATCTCACTTTGTGTTTTTTGCTCATTTAGGTTTTGAATTTTGTTTTCCAAACTCAGCAGTTTAGCTCTATTTTCATCAAGTTTGATCTGTAAATTTAAAAATCTCTCATTTTGCAATTTAAGTTCAAATTTAAGCTTATTTGTATGAAAGAATTGATATAAAACCAAAACTAAAAGAGCAGAGATAACAGCAGATAAAAGTATATAAATTTCCATATTTTTCCTATATTTTATTTTTAAGAAAATTATATCTTAGATTTTCTTAAAAACTTTGATTTGAGATATCAAAAGTGCTATAATCACAGCATTTACGATACCTTTTGTAAATATACTTTGCATATTGATTTTTGCCATATACGTCAAAAATGGTAAATTTTCTATACAAAACTACAAAAAATCAGCTGGTTGGATTTATGCAAGTTTTAATTAAATTTATTATTTTATATATTTTGTGTATGTAGATGATCCCCAAAAAAGGGGATCAAAGTGGCTTACATCATACCGCCCATGCCACCCATACCGCCCATATCAGGCATTGCTGGCATAGCAGGTTTGTCTTCTTTTATATCACTAACAGTAGCTTCTGTAGTAAGTAGCAAGCTTGCTACGCTAACTGCATTTTGAAGAGCAACCCTTTCAACTTTAACAGGATCGATGATACCTGCTTCAAACATATTTACGTATTCGCCATTAGCCGCGTTAAATCCATAGTTCGCATCACTGCTTGTTTGAACTGCATTTGCTACGACTCCTGCATCAAAGCCCGCATTTGCAGCTATTTGACGAAGTGGAGCAAAAAGCGCACGTTTAACGATCTCAGCACCGATCAGCTCATCGCCTTTTAGATTTAGACTTACTTTGTTTCCAGCTTTTATAAGTGCTGCACCACCACCTACTACAATGCCTTCTTCTACAGCTGCTTTTGTAGCGTTTAGAGCATCATCTACTCTGTCTTTTTTCTCTTTCATCTCAGTTTCAGTAGCAGCACCGACTTTTATAACAGCAACTCCACCGCTTAGTTTAGCTAGTCTTTCTTGAAGTTTTTCTCTATCGTAGTCGCTTGTTGTCTCAGCGATTTGAGCTTTTATTTGATTGATTCTAGCTTCTATAGAGCTCTTATCGCCTGCACCATTTACGATAGTAGTATTGTCTTTGTCTATCACTACTCTATCAGCACTTCCAAGATCTTGCAAACTAGCGCTCTCTAATGTTCTACCTAACTCTTCGCTTATAACTTCGCCACCAGTTAAAATAGCAATATCTTCAAGCATAGCTTTTCTTCTATCGCCAAATCCAGGAGCTTTCACAGCTGAAATATTTAAAACACCTCTTAGTTTATTTACAACAAGTGTTGCAAGAGCCTCACCTTCTATATCTTCAGCTACGATAAGAAGAGGTTTTCCTGTTTTTTGAATTTGCTCTAAAACAGGAAGTAGATCTTTTAAATTTGTAATCTTTTTATCAAATAAAAGTATATATGGACTGCTTAGCTCAACTTGCATTTTCTCTGCATTTGTGATGAAATATGGGCTTAGATAACCACGATCAAATTGCATACCCTCAACAACAACAAGCTCATCATTTATACTTTTTGCTTCTTCTACTGTTATAACGCCGTCTTTACCTACTTTTTCCATAGCTTCAGCTATAAGATCGCCTACTCTAGTGTCGCTATTTGCAGAGATCGTAGCTACTTGAGCTATCTCTTTTTTACCATCTACTTTTTTAGCAGATACTTTTAGCTCATTTATGACAGCTTCTGCAAATTTATCCATACCGCGTTTTACCTCAATAGGATTTGCCCCAGCAGTTATATTTCTAAGTCCTTCTTTAAATATAGCGTGAGCTAAAACAGTAGCAGTAGTAGTGCCATCTCCTGCTTCATCATTTGTTTTACTAGCAACTTCACGAACTAGACTTGCACCCATATTTTCTATAGTATCTTTAAGCTCGATCTCTTTTGCAACACTTACGCCATCTTTTGTAATAGAAGGAGCGCCAAAACTCTTTTGGATAAGTACGTTGCGTCCGCGTGGTCCCATAGTTACTTTAACGGCGTCATTTAGTTTTTTAACACCTTCATAAAGTCTGTTTCTTGCATCATCTGAAAATATAATCTCTTTTGCCATTTTTATCTCCTTATTTTGTTTTACCTAAAACATCTTCTAAATTTAAAACTAAATACTTTTTATCTTCTAAGCTAACTTCACTACCTGCATATTTTGCAAAATACACGATATCGCCAACACCAACATTCTCAGCTTCTTTGCTGACTGCTACTACTTTACCTTTTGAAGGTTTTTCTTTTGAAGCATTGTCTGGTATGATAATACCGCTAGCAGTAGTTTTAACTTCTTCTTCACGCTCTACTAAAATGCGTTTTCCAAGTGGTTCGAAATTCATCTTTATTCCTTTCAGTATTTTTAGATTTTCTTTTTTAAAATTAGCACTCTAACCTTTTGAGTGACGAAAATATATCATAATTTAAGTTAAAAGTCAAGGGTTATAGTGAAAATTATCATAAAATTTTAGTCTATTACACTCAACTTTTGAAAAAAATCTTAAGTTACTATTTCTTAACTTAGATTTAGTATAATTTAGCCTAATTTCTACAAAGATCAGGAGTTTTTATGAAGATAGTCGGCTGGATTTTTGGTGTCACGATCTTATTGTTTTCATGTGTGTATGGCATACTTTTTACAAATTTCGGGAATTCTTTATTAAAGCCTTATGTCCAAAATTTATTACAACAAAAGACAAATACTCATGTAGTTTTAAACAAATTTAAAGTCGGTCTTACCGCCATAGAAATAGGTGCAGATATAAATCAAGAACTAAATTTAAGCATATCTGGAGATTATAATTTATTTAAAAAAGACTTTAATCTAAAATACGTTTTAAGTGCAAATAGGTTGAAAAGTTTTGGGTTGAATGTAAAAGAAGAGATGGAGCTAAAAGGTATTTTAAGCGGAAATTTAAATAATTTTATAGCAAATGGGGCTGGTAATGCATTTGGCTCAAATATCAAATTTAATACAAAAATCATAGATTTTAAACCATCTTTGATCAAACTAGATGCTAAAAATCTAAATGTAGAAGATATCTTAATAAGCATAAACCAAAAACCATATCTAAACGGAAAACTAAATTTAATCGCTGATATTTCTGATACAAATGGCACTAGCTTGGGATTTGCTAAAGTAACATCTTCTAAATTATATACGAACAATGCTTTAGTAAAAGAAGATTTTAATATAACATTAGGCGATAATTTCTATCTAAATTTAAACTCGGATATAAAAGTACTAGACAAAATAGCAACGGCAAAAACGGTTTTAAGCTCACCTATTGCCATAGCTGCGGCATTAAATTCTATTTACGATATAAATAAAAATGAGCTAAATAGCGACTTTAACCTAAACATTCCAAATTTAAACAAACTAGAAAAAATCATAAATCACAAGCTTAGCGGAGAGATAACGCTCAAAGGCGATATAAAAATATCTGCTTCCAAACTTGAGTATTTTGATGCGCTCATAAAAGGTTTTGGGGGAAATATAAACGCAAAATTAAAAGACGATCAAATAACTGCCGAGCTAAAAGATATAAAGCTTGATGAAGTCCTAAAAGTAGCTATGTTACCAAATGTTGCAAATGGATTAATGCAAGGCGCAATAAACATAAAAGATATCAGCTCGCCTAGCCTAATTAGCGGTATAGCAAGCTTAAGAATTTCAAAAGCAAAAATCCAAAAAGACTCTGTAAATAAACTCTTAAATATAGGCATTAACAAAGATATACCTTTTAATAGCGATATCAAAATAAGCGTAGATAAAGGCTTATTAAATCTTGATTCTATTATAACTTCGCAGATTTTAAATTTAAATAAGTTAAATGGAAAATACAATCTGGCTCAAAAAAGTGGAGATTTTGATTTTATACTTGACATAAATGATCTTAGCAAGCTTACAAATCAAAATTTAAAAGGAACAATCTTACTAAATGGTGCTGCAAATATAAGATCAAACGCCTTAAAAATACTAAATTTAAATGGAAATTTACTTGGCGGAAAAATTGATATAGCACTAAATAATCAAAACTTAAAAGCAAATTTAAATAGTATTTCATTGAACGATTTGTTTGTTATAGCAGGACAAAAGCCACTAGCAAATGGTATTTTAAATGCGGATCTAAATTTTGATAGCATAGATATCAAAAACTTAAACGCAAAAGGTATTTTAAATATAAAAAACGGAAGTTTAAACTCAAAAAATATTAGTCAAATTTTAAAGAAAAATATCCCTGAAGACGTCAAATTTGAATTAAACATAAAACCGACTATAACAAATTCTATTGTGTATTTTTCATCTAATCTAAACTCAAATTTGATGGATATAACTAAATTTAACGGCAGCTTTGACATAAACAAGATGCTCTTAGATGCAGTTTATAACGCAAAAATAGATGACTTATCTAAACTAGAGTTTTTAAGCGGCAAAAAATTAATAGGAGCCACAAATTTAGACGGCAAAATAAAATATGATAAAAATCTCTACGCCACGCTAAAATCAAAACTGCTAAATAGTGAGCTAAGCTCTAAACTAGAAGATAATAAGCTAAATTTAAATATGAATAATTTTGATATAAGCGAGCTTTTAGCAATGCTTGATTATGAAAAATTCTATAGTGGAAAAGGAAACTTAAACGCTAACTATGACATAGAATCAGCAAAAGGAAATTTCAAAATAGACATACTAGAAGGAAGCCTTACAAAAAGCGGACTTACAGAAGCTATAAGCGTAGCTTTAGATAGAGATATAACAAAAGAAGTATATAAAAATGGCTATATAAAAGGCGATATAAACAGAGATTTACTAACCTTAAAAGCAGAGATTAGCTCACCAAAATCAGACATAAACATAACAAAAGGAACACTAAATTTGGCTAATTCAAAGATATTTATACCAGTTGATTTAAATATAGAAAAAACAGACCTTAGAGTAGAAGTCTCAGGAACAACGCAAAAACCAAGATATGCGTTTGATTCAAATTATATAAACCTAAAAATAGAAAAAACCTTAAACAAAGTATTTAAAACAGATGAAAACGCAACTAAACAAAACAACGCAAAAGAGCTGATAAAAGGACTAAAAAATCTTTTTTAACTCTTCAAAATGCCCCAAAAACCAAAGCACCGCAAACTGCAAATTTGGTGCTTTAACCTTACTTTCGTCATATATGAATTTGGTGATTTCTTCTCTTTTTATAAATTCTATTTCTATCCTCTCGTCATCGACTCCGCCACCTGCGGTTTTTTTCATACTTTCATCTATAAAAGTACAAAATAGCGTTTGGCGATTTGCACCAAATCCAAGTGCAGTATAACTGCTAGTTATCTTTTTTACCTTACCAACCTCATATCCAGTCTCTTCAAGTATCTCTTCAAGTATGGTCTGTTCAGGACTTAAGCCCTTATCCATGATACCAGCACAAAGCTCGTAAGTCACTCCTAGCTCATCTGAATTTATAGAATGCCTAGTTTGGTAATACCAAAGCGATGGACGAAACTGCTTGACAAGCAAAAATGCGTCGAACTCCTTGTGATACATTATGCAAGAAACACTATCGTGAGCCTCTACGCAGTCCCAGCGTTTGTTTTTCCCATCTTGAGTATATAAAATACTAAATGGTTTTACGAATTTTGATTTTTCAAGAGGAACGATCTCTAAATTTTTTATAATAGTATCCATTTTGCAAGTCCTAAAAAGCTAAAAAATCCAACCGCATCAGTTACTGTAGTCAGTAAAACAGAGCTTCCAACAGCTGGATCTATGCTAAATTTTTTAAGTATCAAGGGTATGAGCGTCCCAAAAAATCCCGCACAAAATAAATTTATAACCATAGAAATAGCTATCACAACACCAAGTAAGCTAACGCCAAACCATATATAAGCTATGATCCCCATCAAAGTAGCAAAAATCAGCCCATTTATAAAAGCTATACTGACTTCTTTAAAGATTACGCGTTTTGCGTCGCTAAAATCTATCTCATGAGTAGCAAGCTTACGAACGGTAACAGCAAGTGCTTGAGTTCCGGTATTTCCACCCATACTAGCAACAATAGGCATAAGTATAGCAAGAGCTACGTAAGCTTCTATAGTCTTATCAAAAAACCCTATGATAGAAGCGCTGATAAGTGCGGTGATTAAATTTATAAAAAGCCACACTGCTCTAGCACGCCCTGCTTTAAAAAGCGTATCTTCTTCTTCTGCTTCATCATTGACACCGGCTAAGTTATATATCTGCTCAGTAGCGCTCTCTTCTAAGAAGTCGTGTATATCATCAGTAGTGATACGTCCTAATAAAACTCCAGCTTTATTTACGACTGCTATGGCACTTAAGTCAAAATCTTTTACCATAGTTGCAACTTCGCTTATATCATCTGTATCTGTTGCGGCGTGAGGTTTGTATTTTTCTACTCCGCCATCTTTTACTATATTTTCTAAATTTAGATCAAAATCATATACTATTAAATCTTCAAGCGGTATAGCGTAGCAAAGAATTCCATTTTTATCTACTACAAAAAGCTGAAATATATTTTCGATTTCTCCTAGTTTTTTCATAACTCTAAAACGAGATATAACCGAACTTAGTTTTTCATCTAATTTAGCTGAGAAAAGCTCAGTTTGCATATATGCACCGGCTTCATTTTCTGCGTAATTTATAAGCTTGCTGATCTCTTTTTGACTATCTAGTTCAAGAGAACGAAAAAGCTCTTTTGCCTTATCTTCGTCTATATCTTCGATATACTGAAGCAAGTCAGTCGCGTCATCACTCTCAAGCTCTTCGATAGCTTTTGCTATTTTATCATTTGGGACATTTTCTATCAAGTCTTTTAGCATGTGATCAGGCATCTCTATAGCCACTTCACCAAGACTTTGAGAATCTAGTTTTTCTAGATAGTTTGCATACTCATTCTCATCATGTCTTTTTAAGACCTTAAGGTGTTCAGCAAGATCAGCAGGACTTAAATCATTTAGTCCGGTGCCATCTTCAAAATGCTTTTCTAACTGTTCTTTTATCTCGTCTAATTCTTTAGTCATTTGATACCTTAAAATGCGATTACGTTTTCAAAATCCTCTTCTTTAGGAGCATTTACGTGACCATTAGAACTAGAAATAAATTCATTATTAAATTTTTCCACCAAAGCATTGAACTCAATCTTTTGTTTGCCACTTAAAATACTTTTTGCTATTTTGACTATAGACTCGGGATTTATAGCTTGATTATTTTTATATAAACCAAAATGCAAATGCGGTCCAGTACTCATTCCAGTATTTCCTACATAGGCTATGAGTTGTCCTTTTTTAACATTTTTACCATTTCTCATACCTGTAGCAAAGCCGTTTAAATGAGCGTATAATGTCATATAATTATCAGTATGACGTATCGTCAAAACCTTACCATATCCGCCTTTGTTTCCGACAAAACTCACTACGCCATCGCCAGCAGCATATATCTTTGTCCCTTTTGGAGCAGCATAATCCATACCTAAATGCGCTCTATATCTTTTCAAGATAGGATGCCACCTTTTTGGGTTAAATCTTGAACTTATCCTAGCATTTAAAACCGGCTTTACTAAGAAGAAATTTTCTAGCTCTTTTCCGGTTTTATCGTAAAATCTATCATCGTATTGATAAACATACTTAGCTTTTCCGCGAATTTCCACCATAGAAGCTTTGATGTTTGGCATACCAAAAACACGCCCAAGTCTTCTTTTTTGAGAATAAATAATAACTAGCCTATCGCCTTTTCTAAGCCCTTTAAAATCGACACTTCCTTTAAACGCATTCATAAATGAACTTGCTAAGGCGACATTTCCAGTGCTAGATATGATATCTTGATACGGAGATCTGTTTATATCTATGCTTAAGACAAGATCTTCTGTGGAGTATATGATAGGCAAAAACTCCAAAACAAATTTTCCCAAATGATCTTTATATATATGTATTTGAAGCTCTTCACTAATAGGAATCAAAACTTGAGTTATGTTATCAAACTCATCTCTTAAGATCTGAAATCTAGTTCCGCTCATTATCTCACTGGCTAGTTCTTGATCTTCTTTTTCTAAGTTATAATATAAAGCTAAAGGAATTTTATTGTTTTCCAAAAACATCAAAAAACTCTCGCCATTTGGCCATATTAGTTCTTCAACGCTTGGTTTTATAGCATATAAATTTATCACGCAAAATAAAAATAAAATAATCTTTCTAAGCATAAACTACCTCTGTAAAAAAAATCTCATTATTTTAACTTAAACTTACTTACATAATACTTTTTGCTATCTCTAAAAATCTCATATTAAGGTAAATCACTTTGCGAAAATTAAAATAAATTTAGATATAATGATGAAAATTTACACACAGGAGAAATGATTGAAAAGAGTTCTTTTTATGGTTTTTATCTTATGCGGCTTTGCTTTTGGAGCTGAATTTAATATGAAAACAACCTATGCTTTAATACTAAATTTACAAGATAATATAGCTGAGATAACAGATAGTCCAGATATTATAGTCGGTAGTAGTGGCGTTGTTATGCATAAATTTAAAGATGGAAGTAAATCCATCATCGCAAGAGCTGTAGTAACACAGAAGCAAAATGGTTTTGCCAAAGTTAGATTTGAGGTTTTTGGATCACTTAAGCAAACTGCACTTCCAGTGCCAAAAATGTTGCCTATCGTCGGCGATGAGATCATATTAAATTATCTATATGACAGATCTCTTATCATAGTTCCAAATAAAGAAATTTATAAAGAAATAACAGAAAATTTCAAAAACATTACTTTTATCCATCCAGATATCGTAGGAGCTTATCTTCACTACGAATACAAACCAAATCCTAGCAGAGAAGATTTCCGCAAAATGTGTGCTAATAGTGCTGCTGGACTTATATTTATAGCACTTGATGGCGAAGCTGTTTTTGCTGATTGTGGTAGTTTTGAAGTGCTAAAAAGATTTAAAAGCGGATCAGTTGATTACTATCAACTTCCATTTTATACAAGGGTACAAGGCATCGATACCGTATTTTGGAAACTAGATAGCGCTAAGATAAACAACTATGATGAATACTATAAAAGATTGCTTAAGGAAAAATAATGGATAGTAAGCATATTAAATTTTTTGAAAAACTTTTAGGCGAAGAAAATGCTAAATTTGATAAAGCACACAAAATAGCCTACTGCTACGATGCTACAAAAAAGCGTTTTGAGCCTGATGGAGTGCTATTTCCAAGATGCGAAAAAGATGTTAGCGATATACTTAAATACTGCAATGAAAATAAAATAGTTATAGTCCCAAGAGGTGCTGGAAGCGGATTTACCGGTGGAGCTTTAGCAGCTAGTGGCGGAGTTGTCTTGTCATTTGAAAAACATATGAATAAAATATTAGAAATAGATATGCAAAATATGGTAGCAGTCGTAGAACCAGGGCTTATAAATATAAAATTACAAAAAGCAGTAGAAGAAGTGGGGCTTTTTTATCCGCCAGATCCTGCTAGTGAAAACTACAGTACTATAGGTGGAAATGTGAGTGAAAATGCAGGCGGTATGCGTGCTGCAAAATACGGTATAACTAAAGATTACGTTATGGCTTTAAGAGCTGTGTTGCCAAATGGAGACATAATAAGAGCAGGAAAACGCACTATAAAAGACGTAGCAGGATATAATATAGCCGGTATTTTAATAGCTAGTGAGGGAAGCTTGGCTGTTATCACGCAGATCACTTTAAAACTCATCGCAAAACCTAAATTTAAAAAAACCGCAATGGGTGTATTTCCTAGTGTAAATGCTGCTATGAACGCTGTTTATAAAACTATGGTAGCAGGAGTAACACCTGTGGCGATGGAGTTTTTAGACAATCTAAGCATAAATGCCGTTGAAAATAAATTTGCCAAAGGTCTGCCAAGAGACGCTGGGGCTATACTTATAAGCGATGTAGATGGATCAAATTTAGATGTTTTAGAAAGCGAGCTAGAGATCATCAAAAACGTATTTGAACAAAACGGCGCAACAGGATTTAAAGTAGCAAAAAACGAAGAAGAATCCGCCGATATATGGTTTGCAAGGCGTAACTGCTCTCAAGCTATAACTTGCTATGGAAGTTTAAAGCTAAATGAAGACATTACAGTTCCTCGCTCAAAGCTACCTGAACTTCTAGAAAAAATCAAAGAAATATCAGCAAAATTTAAAGTAACAACTCCTTGTTTTGGACATACAGGCGATGGAAATGTTCATACAAACGTTATGGTAGATAGAGATGATCCTGACGCAGTAAAAAGAGGACATGAAGCGATAACTGAAATTTTTAAAGTCGCAGTTGAACTTGGCGGAACACTATCTGGAGAGCACGGCATAGGAATCAGCAAAGCGCCATTTATGAGTCTTGCATTTAGTGATGAAGAGATGAATCTTTTTAGAACAATAAAAAAAGCATTTGATCCAAATGGCATCTTAAATCCAAATAAAATGGGACTTTGATGAGTATAAATAGGCAAAAAATTTGGATAAGCCTTAAAAATATATATAAAATCGCTGAGGATAAGCAGCTTATGCACTTTGCTGCTAGCCTTAGTTTTCATACCATTTTATCTTTGATACCAGTTTTGCTTATATCTCTATCTATATTTACGCAACTGCCTAGTTTTAAGGAGTATTATGCAAAGATAAAAGATTTTATATTTTCAAATTTACTTCCGTCAAATCAAGAAAATATAGTTAGTTATATAGATCAATTTTTATCTAACTCAAACAATCTAGGTATTGTAGGTCTTATAGGAGTAATCATAACTAGCATTATGTTTTTTAGCGATTACGAGTTTGTAATATCTAAACTAACAAATACAAAATCACGTGGTTTTTGGCGTTCTCTTAGCACGTATTGGACGCTTATCACACTTATGCCTCTTGGTCTTGGGCTGTCGTTTTGGTTATCAAATTTAATCCAAAATATCCTTAGCCAAAGCAGTTACACGAGCGGTATAAATTTTCTAGGTGTGTTTCCGTATCTGATTATCTGGGCGATCTTTAGCATAACATATCTTATATCCATAAATAAAGATTTAAATCTAAAAAACGTGATCTTTAGTGCATTTTGTTCGTCTTTTATATGGTCGCTCTCAAAATGGATATTTATAGAATACACTTTTTACAACAAAACATATACAAGCATTTACGGCTCATTTTCAATCCTGCTGTTTTTCTTTGTATGGATCTACTTATCTTGGATAATATTTTTATATGGTATAAAATTATGCAATATTTTAGAACAAAATATAAACGACAAAACAACCTTAGCGCTTTAAGCTGACTTAGGATAAAATCTTTGATAAAAAATTATAATAATTACACATTTTTTGATAAATTTTACTTAGATTTTCTTCCGTGCAAAGATGATGCACTCATAAAAGGAATGTGCGGATTTAACGGGATTGTCTTACCTATTTCCTTAGAAAATAGATTCGAATTTTTGGATAAATTTAAGAATTTTGGCTCACAAATATACAAGGCAATATAAAAATTGTAGTTGCCATATTTGCAGCCTTTATGATTATATTATTCTCTAAATTAAGCTAGAAAATCTAGCTTAATTCTACCATTTTTTCGGCTCTTTTTAAAAGCTCTTTTGCACCACGTGCTATAAACTCATCTGCAAAGTTTTTTCCAGCTATGGTATAAGCAAGCTTTGGATAAGTCTTGCTATCTCTTAGAATTTCACTTCCATCTATAAGGCCGAGTATTGCTTCTACTTCTATTTTATCACCTTTTAATTTTGCATTTATTCCGATGGGAGCTTGACATCCACCATTTAATGTATGCACAAAATCTCTTTCTATAGTAGTCTCAACCACGCTTTTTTCATCATTTAAAAACTCTATGGCTTCTAAAATCTCTTTTTTATTCACAGCTTCGATTCCCAAAGCGCCTTGTCCCATAGCTGGGATAGTATTGATAGGGCTAGTAAATTTAACTTCATTATTCAGTTTCAAACGATTGATTCCTGCCATAGCTAGTATGATAGCATCAAACTCGCCATTTTTTAGTTTAGCAATACGCGAATTTACATTTCCTCTAAGAGAGATAATCTCAAGATCACTTCTACTAGCTAAAATTTGCATCTTTCTACGGAGCGAAGTAGTGCCTACTTTAGCATTTTTAGGAAGTTCTTCAAGGCTTCTATACTTCATACTAAGCATTGCATCTCTTACATCTTCTCTGCTACATACACAAGCTAGTTTTAAACCATCTGGAAATGTCGTAGGTACATCTTTTAGGCTATGTACTGCTATATCTGCACTACCTTCAAGCATAGAGTTTTCAAGCTCTTTTGTAAAAAGTCCCTTGCCACCTATCTTTGCAAGTGGAGTATCAAGGATAACATCGCCTTTTGTCTTCATAGTGATTATCTCTACGCTATGACCTTTAGATATAAGCAAATCTCTTATGTGGTAAGTCTGCCAAAGTGCAAGAGCACTATTTCTACTAGCAATTCGTATATTCATTTTAACCTCTTTTTGTCTCATCAATAATTTCGACATCAATCACGTCATCTTTATAGTCTTTGGTGTAATACTCTTTATGAGTAGGCGTTTGCAAATAGCTAATGAGCTTTAATATCAAAGATATACTTATGATAAAAACTGCAAATATATCACTTAAAATTCCAGGCACCATAAGCAAAACTCCACCAACAACAAGCCCCATAGAGCCAAATACATTTTTTAAGTTCAAATTATCAAATTTACTATAAAAATTTGAAAATCCATAGCCAAGCACTAGGAAAAATCCAAAAATACCGCTTAAAAACACCTCGCCAAAAAAGTTCAGTATTCCGTATTTTGAGATATAAAGAACCACACAAACTAGCTCGATAACAAAATACGGAAATAGAGAAATTTTTATCATATTATCTCTTTTAATTTACCTAGTATCTCATTTGAGCTTACTTTTACTTTTTCTAGCCCATCTCTTATTATAAGCTCAACTTCTGAATTTTGCAAACTATTACCAACTACCACGCCAAAAGGTACGCCGATAAGCTCAAAGTCAGCCATTTTTACGCCAAATCTTTCATTTCTATCATCAAGTAAAACTTCAACTCCGCTACTTTCTAGCTCGGATTCTAAATTTAAAGCAAATTCCATCTGCTTAGCATCTTTGGTATTTGAAACTATTATATGCACTATAAAAGGGGCGCACTCTTTTTTCCAAATGCAGCCTTTTTCATCATGACTAGCTTCTACCATAACAGCTACAAGTCTGCTTACGCCTATGCCATAGCAACCCATAAAAAAAGGTTTTGATTTGCCATTTTCATCTAAAAATGTAGCACCCATAGCCTCAGAGTATCTTATGCCAAGTTGAAATATATGCCCTACTTCTATCCCTTTAGTGACAGACAAAATCCCGCCATCAAGCGCTTTATCTCCAGCTCTTACTTCTGCTAGATCCTTAAATCTATCTTTATTAAAATTTATAATATTTACTCCAATAGCGTGATAATCCTTTTCATTTGCACCGCATATCATCTCTTTTTCATTTTCTAATTCGCTATCTATATAAAAATCTATATTTTCATGAAGTCCGACTGGACCACAGTATCCAGGAACTAACCCAGCAGCTATAACTTCTTCTTCACTAGCATCACTTAGCTCAAGAGCAGAGCAAGCATTACAGGCTTTTACTTCTTGAAGTTCGTCATCTCCACGCACGAAAAATACTACTATTTTTTCACTATCTTCATAGATAGCCTTTTTCATCACAGCTTTTATGGTATAAAACGGATCTACTTTAAAAAACTCGGCGACTTTGGCTATGGTAGAACAACCAGGAGTAAAAAATTTCTGCATAGAACTGCTCTGTGGTCTCTCAGCCGCACAAACTCTTTTAGCTCTTTTTGCAGCTTCTACATTTGCTGCATATTTTGAAGTATCGCTTATTAAGATATCGTCTTCGCCATTTTTTGCTAGCACCATAAATTCCTTACTACCACTTCCACCGATAGCTCCACTATCAGCTTCAACAGCTCGGAAATTTAGTCCTAAACGACTAAATATCTTAGTGTAAGTCTTCTCCATAAGATCAAACTCACGCTTTAAATCAGCTTCGTTTGCATGAAAGCTATAACCATCTTTCATTATAAACTCACGACATCTCAAAAGTCCAAATCTAGGTCTCGCCTCATCTCTAAATTTAAGCCCTATTTGGTATAAATGAAGTGGCAATTGCTTGTAGCTAGTGACTTTATCTCTTACTAAATCTACTATGGATTCTTCGTGAGTTGGCGCTAGTAAGAACTCATTATCTTTTCTATCTTTTAAACGCAAAAGCTCTTTTCCAAATTTAAAATATCTCCTACTTTGCTTCCAAAGTTCGCTTGGAACTACAAAGCTCAAAGATAGCTCATTTGCTCCTGCTTTGTCCATTTCATCTCTTATGATATTTTCAACTTTTCTTAAAACTCTCTTTCCAAGAGGCAAAAAGTTATATAATCCGCTTCCTATCTGAGCTACAAATCCAGCTCTTATAAGAAACTGATGGCTAGGCAAAGTGGCATCTTTTGGAGCTTCTTTTGTCGTAGGTATGTATAATTTTGTAAATTTCACTTCAAATCCCCTTCTAAATTCTCATCTTTTTGTATTTTTATGTCAAATAAATATTCTAAATTTGATAAAACATCATCACTATTCTTTTCTTTTAGCCTAACGCTTGGAGTATGTAAAAACGCCTTAAAAACTTGATGAACTAATTTACTAGCCTCATTTCTATCGCAATTTCTTATATAACCTTTTTTTATCGCTTTGTCTATCTCTTTTATGGCTATATCTTTTGCTTTTTGCCTTAAAGCCTTGATAGCCGGAGTGCTGCTTTTAGAAAGTAGCCATTTAAAAAATGCAGTAGTGGATCTGCCTACAATTGCATAAGCTACACTTGCTTGTTCTTCTCTAAGAGCTAAATTTGTCCTTACAATACTCTCTAAGTCATCTACTGCATAAACGTGAATAAATTCGTTTTCGCTGATATCGATATCTCTAGGAACTGCTATATCAAAAAAGTATCTATGAAAATCTTTAGGCTCTAAAATTTCATCAGTTATGATAGCATTTAAAGCCCCAGTCGCACTAAATATCAATCTATATCGATTTATATATTCACCTAGTTTTTCTATACTATCAAAACTAGCAAGATCCCCTAAACTCTCAGCTAAGCTCTTGGCTTTTGTAAGATCTCTATTTAAAATTATAACATTTACTTCCGCATTTATAAGATGCTGAGCAGCTATTCGACTCATCTCTCCAGCACCTATTACTATAGCAGTCATACCGCCGATATTGCCATAAATTTCTTTGGCTTTAGCTACAGCTACGCTTGAGACAGAAACTGGATTTTTACTTATCTGAGTTGAGGCTCTTACTTCAGCTGCACACTTAAATGCAAAATGCACGGCATTTGAGATATTATCACCACAATCTCCGTTATCATAAGCAAATTTAAATGCCTCTTTGAGTTGTCCTGCTATCTGAGTTTCACCTACTACCAAACTATCAAGTGAGCTTGCAACAGAAAAAAGATGGTGAATGGCTCCATCATTTTCATATATGTCAGCTCTTAACTCTAGTGCGTCATAAGGAACTAATGTAATGATAGATATGGAATTTAGTATATGTTTTGTAGCGATACTAGGATTTATAGCATAAGCAAAGATTTCTACTCTATTACAGGTGCTAAGAACCATAGATTCGATTATATTTTCATTTGCCCCAATTAGCCTTAATATCTCTCTTTTTTTTTCTAGATCGCTAAAAGAGAGCTTCTCACGCACCTCGATACTGGTATTTTTATGAGTAAAACTTACACTTACGTAGTTCATTAAAAATCCCTATCTATCATGCTTGTAACTATGTTTTTAAGCTCACTATTATCTATAGCACTAGTAGCTTTATTTCCAAGATCTTTTGCATAATTTATGCTTAAATTTATTATATCAAACTCATTAAATTTATCTTTTATCCAGGCTATATCATTACTATTTAACTCTTTTTTAAAAAGGCTTGTTAGCTTTTCTTTATCATAAGGTAAAAGTTTATCATATAAAAATATATAAGGAAGAGTTGTTTTGCCCTCTTTATAGTCATTCATAGCCGGTTTGCCTAGTTTTAAGCTATCTTGTGTGATATCTAGTATATCATCGACTATTTGGAATGCTAGACCTAAATTTTTACCATAAATAGCATATTTTTTCTCATCAAGACCAGCTAAAACAGCAGCCGACCTAGCACTTGCTTCTATAAGAACAGCTGTTTTTAGATATATCATTTTTAGATATTTTTCTTTATCTGTATTAAATTTATCTTCTAGCAAAGTATCCATCATCTCTCCGATGCTTAGTTTGCAAACAGCTTCAGAGACGATATCTGCTATTTTTGTATCAAATTTAACTATCTCATTAAAACCTTTTGAATATAAAATATCTCCAAGCATTATTGCGTTTTTTGTTCCAAAAAGAGCATTTATGCTCGGACTTCCTCGCCTAACATCACTACTATCTATAACATCATCGTGAAGTAAGCTTGCAAGATGTATGATCTCTATCACAGCACAAAGCTTTAAACTAGCTTCGCTCTCTCCTGCTATCTTTAGTATAAGCTTACTTCTAAGCTTCTTACCTGGGTTTATCTTGCTAAACATATTTAAGGCATGATCAAATCCGAGCGACGTGACAAATTCGTTCATTATACTATCTATTTTATCCATTATTCATCTCCGACATTAGGCTCAAAGCGCACATTTACGCGTTTTGCATCATCATCAATATAAACCATAAATGTTCCAATGCCATTTTTAAAATCCTTAAATTCAAGATACAACATAACCTCACCTTCTATCTCTTTTCTAAGATGCGGTAAAACAATCTGCTTATAAAGCTCAAGTCCGCGTCTTAAACTAAGCACTATCTGACGCGGATATTTTCTAAATTTAGTATGCAAAACCATATTTGTATTATCAAACAAAGTCCATGAAAACTCAAAAATATCCTCTATGCCTTCTCTTCTATCTGTTATAAAAACATACGCCTTTTCATCCTTTTTTAGCTCAAATTTTTTAGCGTGTTCGAAACTAGGCCCAGCAGCATTTAAGCTAAAATTTAAGCTAAAAAAAGAAAGTAGTAAAAGCCATAACACTCTACTCATTTTGGCTTAGAATATCTCCTGTGACACCGATATAAACATCATTTAGACCAAGCTCTACTTTATCTGCGTTTAAAGCTTGATAAGTATGAATATCATCTATATTTATGCCTTTTTGCTCACATAGATCTCTAAGGCAAACAAGCTCTATAAAAAGCTTTTCTATCTCGTTTTCTACCAAATTTCTATTTGCGTTAAAAACTATATCAAAAAATTTACCTTTTGGCTCACCGCCAAATATATCATCATCAAAATTCAAATTTAAATCCTTAAAATAAAATGAAACTTAATTCTATAATAATTTATTTAAAAAACCCATTAAATAAGGGGTTATTTTATAATTTCTCTTTGTCCTTTTGCATTTATAGGGCTTAGAATTCCTGCTTGTTCAAGCTGTTCTATTATACTTGCAGCTCTGTTGTAGCCTATCTTAAGACGGCGTTGCAAGTAGCTTATAGAAGTCTTTTCTTCACTTAAAATGATATTTTTAGCCTCTTCATATAGTTCATCTGTCTCGCCAAGAGCGACTCCTTGCTCACTTGCTTCGACGCTAGAATCTTTTAAAAATTTCTCTTCATAAACAACTGATTGTTGCTCTTTTAGAAAATCGACTATATCTTCTATCTCTTTTTCACTTGCAAATGGAGCGTGCAAACGAACTATTCCAGGGCTTCCAGGAGGGGTAAAAAGCATATCGCCACGCCCTAGCAAACTCTCAGCACCCATTTGATCAAGTATGACTTTGCTATCTATCTTTTGACCTACTCTATAGCTTATGCGACTTGGCAAATTTGCCTTTATAAGCCCCGTTACAACATCTACACTTGGGCGTTGTGTAGCTACTATAAGGTGAATTCCACTAGCCCTTGCCATTTGAGCCAAGCGACCGATATGAAACTCAACTTCTTTTCCACTTGTCATCATAAGGTCTGCTAGCTCATCTATGATAACGACGATAAAAGGCAAGGTCTCACCGCCCTCTTTTTTTACTTTTTCATTGTAAGTTTCGATATTTTTTGTTTTAGTTTGGCTCATTACTCTATAGCGACGCTCCATCTCAGCAACTAAATTTGCCAAAGCCGTAATCGCCTTTTTAGGCTCTGTTATAACAGGCGTAAGAAGATGAGGTATGTCATTGTAAATGCTAAACTCAAGCATCTTTGGATCTATCATAATAAGGCGTAAAGTCTTTGGAGAATTTCTATAAAGAAGACTTAAAAGCATAGCATTGATCCCTACGCTTTTTCCACTTCCAGTAGTTCCTGCGATGAGAAGATGAGGTAGCTTTTTAAGATCTGTAATAAACGGATCGCCGACTATATCTTTACCAAGTGCTATAGTTAGCTCACTTTTTGCATTTTTATAAATTTCACTCTGCAAAATTTCTTTTAAATAAATAGTTTCAATATTTTTATTTGGTATCTCTATGCCAACGACATCTTTTCCAGGGATCGGCGCTTGAATGCGTATGGTTTGAGCTTTTAAAGCCATAGCAAGGTCATCTTGCAAAGTAAGGATTTTGCTTACTTTTATATGAGCTGCTGGCTTAAACTCAAAAGTAGTAACCACAGGTCCAGAATACGTTCTAACAACATCTCCGTCTATCTTAAAACGGCGAAGTTTATCAAGCAGATCAGCGATCTTTTGATCGATCTCAGACTCATTTATGCTTTTTGACCTTTTTGGCGGATCATTTAAAAAATCCAAACTTGGAAGTTTAAAATCCTTTGGCTTTTCTATCTTACCTTTTTCAATCTGATTTAAAAGCTCTTTATTTTCGGCTACTTCGTTTAAAATTTCTACGCCATTTAGAATTAAAGGCTCATCTTTTATCACATTATTTTGCGAAATCTCATCTTCTATTTTATCTTTTTCTATGTTTTGAATTTCTTCTAATGGCTCTTTGGGTTTTATTCGCCATTTTTGCTCTAAATTTGGTTCATCTTTTAAATTTGTATCTTCATTCAAATTTATACTTTCATTCAAATTTGTGTTTTCATTTAAATTTGAGACGCTGTTTTTTGTGCTAAATTTAGATAAATTTGATTCATTTTGCGTATTTGATGACCTTGTTTGTTCTATGAATGCTTTTTTTATAACGATATCAAGCCTATCATCAAAAGCAAGTCCAAATGCAATAAAAAATATCATAAGTATAAAAACTACGCTTCCAACACTTCCTATAACAGATATAAGTGAGTCTATGATGAACGCTCCTACTAAGCCTCCATAACTTTTAGAAAACATAGATAAAAGAAGTAAAATAGAAAAGAAAAGTAGCACGGCACCTACGATATTTCCTACAAATTTTAAATTTAGTTTTTTAAAATTTCTATAGTTTAAAACCGCTGGATATATGAGTAAAAACGGATATATGTAAGAGATAAAGCCAAAAAGTTTATAGTTTAAATTTCCTATAAGATTGCCAACACTTCCTACAAAAGAAGCATTTGGCAATATAGTAGAAACTCCAAAAAATAGCAAAATACAGATGCTTATAATAAGCCAAATTTCACGTAAAATATCAAATCCTTGATTTAAAAGTTAGCTCATGATTATAACTAAATAATTTTTACATATAGTTTAATAAGCTAACTTGGTTTATCTTAGATGTCGCTTGCAACATAGCTTGATATCCTATTAGTCTTTGTTGAAACATAATGTATGTTTCTCCATAATCAGCATCCATAATCTCTGATTTTACCGTAGAAACATTGACTTTGAGAGTGCTTACTCTATCATTTGTGCTAGAAAGTAAATTTGTATATGAACCGATTTGAGTGTGTTGTTTGTTGATATGATCCATAAGATGATCAATCCTTTTTAAAGCACCTTGAATACCAGTAGTTCTAGCATTATTGCCATCATCAGCATTTGCTCTATAGCTTCCACTTCTTACGGCTTTTATCATATCTTCAAGGTCTTTAAATATATCAACATTGCTCTCATCTATAGTAATAGCATTATTTGCATTAAAGCTCAGCATCGACCCAGACGCCATTCCTTCCATAAACTCTCCGCTATTAAAAGTATTTTCAAATACGCTAATTTCTATCGGAGTAACAGAGTTGGATTTATCTTTTATCTCAAGCTGACCTCTGTAGTTTAAACCTACATCTACGCTAGTAGATGAATCTTGCACCGCCTTTACAAAAAAAGCTTCATATTTTTGCTGGTCTGTAGCATTTGGTTGTAAATTTGGAATATTATTTGAAGCTACGACTGAAATTATATCGCTTAGTTGTCTATATGTGATATCCTCAGGTTTAGTTACAACTGCATTTGTGGTTTTTTTAGCATCATCATAAACTCCGTTATAGATTTTAGAAGTATAAACTGCTGGTTGTTGTGCTTTAAAATTATCATCAGCCTTGCTTATGGTTAATTCTGACTCAATAGGTTTATTATTGTTTTTGTCTGGTAGAAATTTAATACTAACTTTATATTTTTCGCCATTTTTTGCAACGATATTCATATCTAAAGTAGAAAGAGTATTTAAACTAGCCCCTGCTACTTCGCTAAGCTTTGTAGCATCGGTCGCATATTCGTTAGTTGATTTTACTATTTGAGATACATTGCCGGTTAATGTATTGCTATCTTTTGCAAATCTTAGTCTATTATAATCACTAGCTAAATTTTTGCTTCCATTATCTTTTGAAAAATCACTTTTTATAAACTCAGTTACATACGCTAAACCATTTTGCACATTATAATCCACCTCTTCTAAGCTAGTAAATTGATCAGGAAAAACCCAGTTTCCATCTCTATCTCTACTACCGGCGTAAGAATATTTTTCTACATCTTTTTCATTAAATGTTTTAAAATCTTGTTGATCTACGCCGTTTGCTAAGTCTGCTGGGTCTATAACTAAATTTGTTCCGGTTATTTTTTGATTATTTACAGTAATTCCATTAGCATCTGCTTTAATGGTATATTTTGTATTTGCATTTTTTGCATCTGTTAAAACAAGCTCTCCGTTTTCAAATTTAGCTTTAAAATTACCCTTATCACCGCCTGTTATGGTTAAATTTGTATTGCCGATCTTATAAGTTTCAGTTGTCCTTTGGCTAGTAAGTCCAACTATATGAAAATCAAGTAGATTGTTTCCTTTTTTTATATCTTTTACTTCTATTTGACCGCTATTGTTTAGCGTGACATCTACTAGTTTATTTTTACCATTTTTATCATTACCCAAAGCATATCCTATCTCATCTAATAAACTCTGAATACTCGCATCAGGCGTAAGAGTAAATTTTTTAGCAAAGCTATTGCCATTAGCATCTTTGCCTTGCATAAAAAATGTTGTATTATAGCCTTTTACGACTTGGTCTTTATCTGGGTCTTTATTAGGGTCTTGCTTTAGTAAGTCCTCAGAGTAATAATTTCGCCCTATCATATCTTTAATCGTATCTGTAGTTTGTAGATATACAGAATCTAATTTTTCGTTAGCTTCTTTTCTTTGATTGTGTAAGCTTACATTTGTCGTTAGAATTTTGTTATAGTCGTTATCTTTACCTAAAAATAGATCATATCCGTTTAGATTATAAGGAACAGTCTGATTTGCACCGACCACGGCTTCTATTGTTTCGCTATTTCCTTTGTAATTTCCTTCTGAATCGACTGGTTTAGTATCAAGCGCTGTTCCAGAAAATAGATACTGCCCATTAATCGAAGTATTTGCAATAGTTTGCAAATGCGTTTTTATGGAGTCTAAATCGTTTGCTATAGCGTTTCTTGATGTTGCATCGTGCATATCGTTTGCTGATTGAATAAGTTTTGTTTTGAAATTTTCAAGTTGTTTTACGAAATCACTTAACGCTTGATCGGAGTTTTTTGAAAATTCAGAGGCTTTTGTAGTGGTTTCTTTGACTTGATCAAGTAAATTTATCTCATACTCAAGTCTTGTTCCATCTACATAAATTCCACTATCATCATAGGAGTTTTGAATTTTTAATCCGCTAGAAAATCTATTGTTTAAATTGTATATATCAGTTTGACTGGCTCTATAGTTTGAAAGCGTGTTGAAGCTTGTTAGTTGATTTGTAATTCTCATTTTATCTCCTAATTTTTATAAATTTATTAAAGCAATTTAAGTTCCACTTGAGTAAATCGGCAGTTTTAAATTTAGATAAATATGATAAAAATATATTAAAAAACAGAGACTAAATTTAGCCATAAATTTAGCCCCAAATTTAGTTTGAGGCTAAAATCCCATAATATTTTTTATGACAAGATATCCCACAGCAGAACCTATCATAGAAACAGGCAAAGTGATGATCCAAGCAAGTCCGATAGGCTTTAGCATACCCCAATTTGCATTGCGATTATAAACCCCAATACCCAAAACCGCACCGATAAGAACGTGAGTAGAGCTGATAGGAAGTCCCATTTTCGTAGCGATAAGTATGACTATACTAGCAGCAAGTTCAGCACTAAAACCAGTAGTAGGAAGTATCTCAGCAAGTTTTGAGCCAACTGTGGTGATAACTTCTTTACCTAAAAACCAAAGCCCAACCACAAGAGCTATACCAAATGTCGCCATAGCAACACCAGGGATAGGAGAGCTTTCATTTATAGAGTTGTTTTTCAAAACATCAAGAATCGCAGCAAATGGACCTACTGCGTTTGCTATATCGTTTGCTCCATGAGAAAATGCAAATGATGATGCTGTAAATATCTGAAACCAACCAAAAATTCTATTTATACTTTTTTGCGGACTATCTTTTTTAATCAAATTTACTATAGCAAAACTAGCTAGATATGCAGCGATACCTATAACAAAAATGATCCATAAAGTCTGGATAGAGCTTAGGTTGAAATTTAGATGTTTTAAACCTTTAAAAAGCATACTTCCAGCTATAATCATAGCTGCCACGCCAGCTACAATAGGTATATGAGCGCGCATAAAAAATGTCGTATCAATGCTCTTTTCACGCTCTTTCATAGATTTTATCTTGTTTCTAAATTCACACTCGCTACCCTCGCACTCTTCTTCATCAGTAATGGCGATCCGCCTAAGCTCTCTTATCTGCTCGGCCTCACTTTTGCTTGATAGATCTTTTATGTATTGATCTTTGTATAGCTTACGCTCTCTTTTTATAGATTTTAATTTGTCTTGTAAAATAGTAGAAGGAATAATAATCTTTGACTTTATATAGCCAAATATAAGATACGAAACAACCCCGCCCATTATAGGAGACACAACCCAACTAAGAGCTATGCGACCAATCTCGCTCCAACTAACCATTTCAAACGCCCTGTCATTACCATAATACACAAAACCCATAGTAAGTCCAGCTCCAACTATACCGCCTACTATAGAATGTGTCGTAGAGACAGGCAAACCTTTTTTTGTAGCTATAAAAAGCCAAGCTCCAGCACTAAACAAAGACGATATCATAACCACCACAAAACTCATAGGATTTATGATCTCATCTGGGAGGGTGACTATGCCACTTCTAATAGTATTTGTAACTTCTGCTCCAGCAAAAACTGCACCGCTTAGTTCAAAAACAGCCGCAATGATAAGAGCTTGTTTGATAGTAAGAGTCTTAGCACCAACGCTAGTTCCAAATGAGTTTGCAACATCGTTTCCACCGATATTAAAAGCCATAAACAGACCAAACACACTTGCTAAAATGAATAGCAATAGATGATTGCTAGGAATATAACTATAACCCCACATAAAAAAAGCAACGACTGAAATTACGAAAAATGTAAGCGCAAAGAGATTATCTCTTGACAAAGAACACCTCCAAAATTATATATTTTGTATTATAACTCTTTGTTCTTAAAATTAGCTACAGTTTTGCAATTTTATAGCAAATTTGATAGCTTCTAAATAGCTTTTATTATCTGCTATGCCTTTATAAGCTATATCAAACGCCGTTCCGTGATCTACGCTAGTGCGAACTATAGGTAGCCCCAAACTCACATTTATAGATCTATCAAAAAATAGTGCTTTTAAAGGAGCTAGTCCGCCATCATGATACATAGCTACTAGTCTATTGCAGCTTTTAAGCGAATTTTTGTTAAATGCTGCGTCTGGAACAAGAGGCCCTTTAAAAATATCTTTTTTAAGTATTAAATTTGCTTTTTGTATTGCTTTTTTTATAGTAATCTCTTCTTTTTTGCCGATAGTTCCATTATCGCTTGCGTGAGGATTAAAACCCAAAACGCCGACATTTTCAAATTTAGTAGAAGAGTATAAATTTAGTAGAAATTTAGTCAGATCTTTTGCAACTATCTTTTTTGAAACTTTACTAAGCGGGATATGATCTGTAAAAAGCGCGACAAATAGCTCATCGCAACCAAGCATCATAATTGCCTTTTTCTTAAAATGCTTGCTCAAAACATCTGTATGACCTACATAAGGAAGATTTGTTTTTTTCCAACTTTCTTTATTTATAGGAAGCGTTACAAGCGCTTTTGCATGGGCGTTTTTTACATAAAGCAGAGCATTTTCAAAGCTAATAAAAGAAAACTTTCCACTTTTCTTACTGACTTTACCCGGTTTTATCTTAAAACTTTTACCGCATTCTACTATCTCAAAATCATCTGGAATATTAAAATTTAAAAGATTTGCAGCATTTTCTAAAAGCTCTTTATTTATAAAATAAACAGGACTACAAATTTTTGAAATCTCTTCATGAGATTTTAGTGCGATCTCGATACCTACTCCGTTTATGTCACCAACACTTATGGCTATTTTTGGTAATTCACTCATTTTAACAAAAACCAACCTTATATTTTACTTAAATTTATAATAATTTGCCTATATAAGCAACTCTTTCATCTCTTCTATAGCTGTTTTTAATCCTACAAAAACACTTCTTGCTATTATGCTTTGACCTATATTTAACTCAAAGATTTCATCTATACTAGCGATAGCTTTTACATTTTGATAGTTTAGTCCGTGTCCTGCGGCAACTTTCAATCCTAAGTTTTTACCTAATTTTGCCGCTTCTTTTATCCTATTTATCTCTTTGTTTAGTATCTGTTTTAATTCATTTTTTGAAAGATCTAAGCCATTTACGCTATATTTTGTATGTCTTAAATTTGAAAAAAGCATTAAAAATGTATTTGAATAAGCTCCAGTATGAAGCTCTATAAACTGAACTCCAAACTCTTTTGAAGCACGGATATCATCTAAATTTGGATCAATAAAAAGCGAAACTTCTATATCATTATCTTGCAATTTTTTGATAACATTAGCCAAATTTGGCGAGTTTAAATTTAGTCCGCCCTCAGTCGTGAGTTCGGCTCTTTTTTCAGGAACCAAAGTAGCCCTACTAGGCTTTAGGGCACAAACTATATCTATAATCTCGCTATTTATCGAACATTCTAAATTTACTGGGATTTTGCTTAAGTTTATGATATTTTTAACATCAGTTTCATTTATATGACGTCTATCTTCTCTAAGATGGATGGTTATTTGATCTGCTCCTGAGCTAACAGCGATAAAAAGAGCCTGCAAAATATCAGGATCATTTACCGCCCTAGCCTCTCTTAAAACTGCTATGTGATCTATATTTACGCCAAGTTTCATACAAATCCTTATTTTAAATTTGGCGTATTATACATAAATACTCTTTAAGCACTTATAAAGCTATCTTGCTCTCTAAAGTATGGTTTTAAGGCTTCATACGCTAGTCCGATCTTTTGAAATTTATCGGTGTAGCTCTTTTGAATTTCTATCGTTTTTTGCAAATGGCGATCAGGATGATACATCTTAGTTAAATTTAAATATTTCGCACGAACTGTTTCAAAATCATCATTAGCATTGCAACCAAGTGTCTCAAAATGCTCTTCAAGCAAGCTTGCAAGCATAGAAAATCTTCTTACGTAATTTTTTGAATTTTGAATTCTAATTCGCTTTTTAAAGCTCTCATACTCGCCCTCGTCAAAGTTAAAATTCACGGCGTATTTGATATGCTCTTTAAATGAAAATAAGCTATCAAAAGTATCAAGCTTTTCAGCTTTATCCACGCTCACACTTAGCAAATTTTCGTTTTTAAAAAACTCGTATTTCATAGTCTCAACGCATTTTATTAGGTATTTGTTGAAAATATCATCGCTTTTACTTAAATCAAAAATTATATGATTTTTATCAAATTTTATATTTATATTGATCAAAATTTGGACTGAATTTGCTTTTTTATAGACAAGTTTTATATTTTTGTGATGAGTAAATAAAAAATCTATTTTATCGTTTGATATTTTTTCGTATATTTTACCTATAAGCTTTAAGAAATATTTGCGTTGCACTAGTTCGTTTTCGTTGTAAAATAAGATAACCTTATCCCTACTTTTTATCGAATTCGTAAAGTTTTCTTTGATCTTATCTGCTAAATTTAAAAAAAGACTATCGTCATCTGTTGTGATGGTTATTGATTCTAGAGTTTGAGTTATGTTCATTAAAAGCCTCACTTACAAATATTTGACTATTAATAAGCAAAGTTTATTCCAAATTCTCCCAAATAAGATCGCCATTTGTATTATTTAAAATTTGATAAGGCTTATACTCATCTTTGTACTCTAAACTCGGACATCCTTTTACGTAAAATCCAAGATATATCCATCTAAGATTATGCTCGCAAGCTAACTTTATCTGAGTAAGCAAAGAAAACTTACCTAGGCTAAGATGAGCAAAATCAGTATCATAATAACAATAAATAGAACTTATCCCGTCATCTACTAGATCTATAAGATCTACGCAGACTAGCTTATTTTCTACAAAATAATCAACTTCATAGCCAAAACTTCCAGCACCTTCTACATATACGTGATAATATCTGTTGAAATTTAACTCATGAAATTCCCAGCCACGTTTTTCGTGCATAAATTTATGATATTTTTCATATAATTTTATATGTTCATTTGATAAATTTGGCTTTGAAATGCGTATTTTTGTATCTAAATTTTTTCTTATGACACGTCTTAAACTTTTTGTAAATTTAAAGTTCAAAGCATCTATGCGTAAGCTTTTGCACTCATTGCAACCATCACAAATAGGCGTAGAAAAATAATTACCAAATCTCCTAAATCCTTCTTTTACCAACTTTGAGTTGTAAGCAAAATCACAACCATCTACGTATTTATACATAGTTCTAGAGCTCTTGCCACTAAGATATGGGCAAGAAGCATCTAAAGTGCAAAAATCAATCTCGTTCAATCTTCTTTATATCCGAATACTTTATAAATTCCATAAATTCATCTTTTAGCCTGCGTTCTTTAGCATCTAGCTTTTCTATCTCATCAGATTCCATAAAGACATCTTTGAACTCGTCTCTATTTAAATTTGGTTTTTTAGGCGGTTTGTTATCTTTTTGCTCCTTAATAAGCTCGTCTTTAATGCCTTTTAAACTATCGAAAAAATCATTCACCAGATCTACTCCTTGCTTCTGTCGGCTTTTACTTTTTGTATTGCCGCTGCTATGGCTGCGATGACTTCTTCTTTATTGTCTTGATGAGCATCGTGAGTGTGTTCTAGGATATCTTGCAAACGCTCTTCAATATAGCTAGTATCAAAAAATCCACGCCTAAAGTGACGGCGTTTTGAGATAGCTAATAAAAATGGTAAAGTCGTAGTAACGCCTTCTATCTTAAACTCATCTAAGGCACGCTCTAGCTTGCTTACTGCTAGATCATAGCTAGTAGCCTTTACCATAAGTTTTGCTATCATAGAGTCATAAAAAGGCGGTATAGTGTAGTCTTGATATATATGGCTATCTACTCTTACTCCTGGACCTAAAGCAGGAAAATATCCGGTTATCTTTCCAGGGCTTGGGGCAAAGTTTTTCCACACATTTTCAGCTGTGATCCTAGCTTCTATCGATACACCTCTTGGTTTTACCTCGCTTTGTTCTATATCTAAAATCTCACCAGATGCTATGCGGATTTGACGACTTATAAGATCAACTCCTGTGATCTCTTCAGTAACTCCGTGTTCTACTTGGATACGCGTATTCATCTCCATAAAATAAAAGTTATTGTAATCATCTAGTAAAAACTCGATAGTTCCGGCATTTGTATAGCCGACTGCCTTAGCTGCAGCCACAGCTGCGACGCCCATTCTCTTTCTTAGATCTTCACTAATGGTCGGACATGGAGCTATCTCGATGACTTTTTGATGGCGACGCTGTATCGAGCAGTCTCTTTCGCATAAATGTATTAAATTTCCGTAATTATCGCCTAGAATTTGAAACTCTATATGGCGAGGTTTTTCGATGAGTTTTTCCATAAAAACCTCATCGTTGTTAAAAAATGCTTTAGCCTCTCTTTTGCAACTTTCATAGTTATTTTCAAGCTCGTCTTCGCTCCAAACCTCACGGATACCGCGACCGCCACCGCCACCACTTGCTTTAAGTATGACTGGATAGCCTATACGACTAGCATAAGTTTTTATCGTTTCTATCGTTTCATTATTTAGCTTTTCAGTACCTGGAACGACTGGAATTCCATTTTTCTTCATCAAAAATCTAGCGATATTTTTATTTCCCATTTTGCGGATAACTTCAGATTTTGGACCTATAAATATGAGACCCGCATCTTCTACTTCTTTTGCAAAATCATAATTTTCACTCAAAAATCCATATCCTGGATGGATAGCGTCCGCGCCACAAGCTTTTGCTACTTCGACTATTCTTTTTGCATCAAGGTAACCTTTTATAGGATCCTTGCCGATCTGATAAGCTTCATCGGCGACTTTTACGTGCAAACACTCACGATCTGGCTCAGTATAAATGGCAACATTTTTTATATGCAGATCTTTACAAGCTCTAACTATACGAACTGCGATTTCGCCACGATTGGCTATAAGAATTTTATGTATCATTGCTAACCTTTTGTAAAATCTTTGCATAATAATAACTAAATTTGATTATTTTTAGCTAAATTTTGGCTTATTTATCTAGTAAAAATGTAACAGTGTTACTTGATGATACGTAAAAATTTAAAACATCACTGAAAATGCAAAATATATTGAAAATAATGTGTATAATGAACTTTAAAAGGCACAATCAGACAACAATATACTTATGATTAAAACTCTACTTTCAACAACATAAAGCAGAGTGTAATTTTTTACAAATTAAAGAAAATTAGTTATTTATATGATTTAAATAAATTTGAATGAGATCCAATACGAACTAAACATAAAGTATTATTTTCTATTTTATATATCAAAACACAATCAGGCTTTAAATGACAATCAAAATAGCCTTTGAAACTACCAGTTAATGAGTGATTTTTATATTTTTTAGGTAATTCTATTTTATTTATAAGATATTCTATGGCTGTAGATAACAAATCAATATCAAAACCTTGCTTAACAAGCTTTTTATAATCCGCTTTAAACGAATTTTCGTAATAAATATCTAACATTAGCTATTTAAATCTTTAATCAAATCATCTACGGAATTAAACTTTTTAGATAAATTTACACCTTTTTCTATATTATTGATAGATTTTAGAGTATCATCATTTAATTCATATTTGCTATTATCAAAAGTAGATAAATATTCTTTTAAGGCTTCTTTTATATAAAAAGATTTACTTCTATTTGTTGATTTAGAAAGCATATCGACAGAATTAAATAAATCATCATCAAGTCTTACTGATATAGTCATTTTAAATCCTTTGTATTTTTTGTAATACAAGTATAATAAATCAAAGCTTAAAGCAAAATTATTACGTCTAAAAAACTCATAACCCAAAGGTCGGAGGTTTAAGTCCTTCTCTCGCAACCAAATAAGAATTAATTTTATCGCACTTAAATTGATTACTAAAAACAAATTTATGGCTTCTATAATTTTTAACTAAAGGAATTCTTAATAATCTTTTATTATCTCCTAAGACTCATTCATATCTATTTAAATTTATTTTAACCATTATTTAGTTGCGTTAGATTGCTTATGCTTTATATATCTAATGGCTAACAATTTTTAACTGCTCTCCCTATTTTTCATACTCTAACTACATAAGATATTATTTGATAAATTTAAAAAACTTAATACTAAGTTGATAAGCATAGTATCAAGTTTTTTAAATTTATCTTGACAAGATTAGCACTCTTTGATATAATGTGCTAAAAATTTAAGGAGATAAAAAATGGCAAAAAAAGAATTTCAAACCGAAGTAAATGACCTACTAAATTTAATGATTCACTCGTTATACTCAAACAAAGAGATCTTTTTAAGAGAGCTTATATCTAATGCTAGTGATGCTTTAGACAAATTAAATTATCTATGCTTAACAGACGAATCCTATAAGAGTTTAAACTATACTCCAAAGATCGAACTTAAAATAGATAAAAATGCAAAAACTATTACCATAAGCGACAATGGTATAGGTATGAATGAAGAAGACCTTGCAAACAATCTAGGAACGATAGCAAGAAGCGGAACCAAAGGTTTTTTAAGCTCTATGAGCGGTGATGCTAAAAAAGACAGCTCACTTATCGGACAGTTTGGAGTCGGATTTTACTCTGCATTTATGGTAGCAAGTAAGATAGAAGTGATAAGCCGCAAAGCACTGAGCGATAAAGCTTATAAATGGAGTAGCGACGCAAAAAGTTATGAAATAGAACCATCTTCAAAAGATACTCAAGGATCTGATATCGTGCTGTATCTAAACGATGATGAATTTAGCGATTCTTTCCGCATAGAAAGCATAATCAAAAAATACTCAAATCATATCCCATATCCTATTTTTATGGATAAAGAAGAGTGGATAGCTCCAAAAGATGGAGAAAAAGAAGGACACTACGAAAACAAATACTCTCAAATAAATAAAGCTTCAGCTCTTTGGAGATTGCCAAAATCAAATTTAAAACCTGAAGATTACAACGACTTTTATAAACAAATAAGCCATGATAGTAGCGATCCACTTATGCACATACATACAAAAGCCGAAGGAAAAATAGAATACACTACCCTATTTTACATTCCAAGCGTTGCACCATTTGATCTATTTAGAGTAGATTATCAAAGCGGTGTAAAACTATATGTAAAAAGAGTGTTTATCACAGATGACGCAAAAGAGTTGCTTCCACCGTATTTGAGATTTGTCCGTGGTATTATGGATGTCGAAGATCTACCATTAAACGTGAGTCGTGAAATTTTACAAGAAAACAAGATATTAGCTAGTGTAAAAGAACAAAGTGTTAAAAAGATACTATCTGAGCTTGAAAAAACATTAAATAATGATAGAGAAAAATATGTCAAATTTTACTCGCTTTTTGGCAAGGTATTAAAAGAAGGACTTTATGGATTTAATTCAAATAAAGATGAGCTTTTAAATTTGTGTTTGTTTAAATCAAGCAGTAGAGATGGGTTAGTAAGCCTAAAAGAGTATAAATCAGCAATGAAAGAAGATCAAAAATCCATATATTACATAAGCGGTCAAAACGAGAAAATGTTAAGAAACTCACCGCTCCTTGAAAACTTTAAAGCAAAAGGTATAGAAGTGCTTATCTGTGACGAAGAGATAGATACTATCGTAATGCCTATGGTATATGAATTTGACAAAACACCTATAAAACCGGTAAATAACTCAGACATTAACGACGAGATAAAAAGCGATGAAAAAATAGATGATACACTATATGCAAAATTACTAGTAAAAATCAAAGAGGCATTAAAAGATGAGATCAAAGATGTAAAAATTTCAAGCCGCTTAAATGACTCAGCAGCTTGTCTTATATTTGACAAAAACGATCCTGATTATGCTATGCAAATGATGTTTAAACAAATGGGAGAAGTTGCCCCAAAAGTAAAACCTATCTTAGAGATAAACCCTAAACACGAACTATTTGCCAAGCTAGAAAACAATGAGCTTATGGTAGATGACATCTCAAATTTACTTCTAAATATGGCAAAAATCAGCGAAGGAATACCAGTAGATAATCCAAGCGAATTTGCCAAAAAACTCACAAATATAATGGTAAAAGCATTGTAAATGCAAAGGAGAGTCTAACTCTCCTTTTATTAAAGTTCGATCTTTGCTAATATTTATCACGCTTATTTTGATTTTACTTTTTTAAATTTTTAATAAATTCTTTTAAAATTATTATAGATATTTTATATTTATATTATACCTTATTTTAATATTTTTATTTATTGTATTATATGCTATGACAAATATTTTTTATTAAAACCAAATTTAATAGAGCTAAACTATACAGACGTTATTAAATTGATGAATAAGTTATAGAGATTTAAACATTACAAACAAGATTATGATATAAAAAAAGAAGATATCATAAATAAAAATTTACTTTATACATTGCTTTTTATCAAACAAACTAATTATGTTGCTTTACCGCGTCTTGCAGATCTGCTATATGCAAAGCGTACTTAGTCAGTGTCATACAGCTCTTTTGGCAACCGTAGCACCATTAAAGAGCTTGAGCGCTACTGATTTCACGCTACTTATAGCTAAAATATCAGTAAAAATATGACTAGCAGATGACGCAGATAAATTTAGAAGATTAAGTCCGAATTTAGATAAATCCGGACTTGTAAATTTAAATTTTCATAGTTCCTGTTTTAGTGTAGCGATCATGCCAACTAAGAGCTTCGCTTAAAATATGAGGCGTATGACCTGCTTTTGGCTCTTTGCAAGCACGATCAAAATAATCTTGCAACATTTGTCTATAGTCTGGATGAGCGATAGCTATCATTTTTTTAGCACGCTCTTTTGGAGATAAACCGCGTAAATCAGCAAAACCATACTCTGTTACGATCACCATAGAATCGTGTTCTGTATGATCTAAGTGGCTCACAAAAGGAACTATAGCAGAAATCGCTCCGCCTTTTGCTATAGATGGCGTTAAAAATATAGAAAGATATCCATTTCTAGCAAAATCCCCACTACCGCCTATGCCGTTCATTATCTGAGTTCCCATTACGTTTGTTGAATTTACATTTCCATAGATATCAGCTTCAAGCATTCCATTCATTGCGATCACGCCAAGCCTACGGATAATCTCTGGACTATTTGAAATTTCTTGAGGGCGTAAAACTATATGTTTTTTATAAAATTCAACATTATCTCTAAAATCCTTGACTCCATCAGGGCTAAGCGACAAAGCAGAAGCAGAAGCAAAATCGACAACTCCATTTTTTATAAGCTCTAGCATTCCATCTTGTATCACTTCAGAATAACAATCAAGCCCACTATACCCAGCTCTTTGAAGTCCAGCTAAAACAGCATTTGCTACGTTTCCGATACCACTTTACAAAGGCAAAAGCTTACCTTTTGGCAAACGTCCAGCAGTCTCTTCTGTTTTTAAGAAATCAACCACGTGATCTCCTATAGCTATAGAGATATCATCAAGTGGCGTAAATTTATTTAGTCTGTCTTCAGTCGAGCTTAAAACAACGCCAACTACCTTAGAAAAATCCACTTTCATATAAGGACTTCCTATTCTATCTCTAGCAGTTTTTAGCGGTATAGGCTCTCTATGTGGAGGAAGTGGTTGTAAATAGACATCGTGAAAACCATCAAGCTCTTGTGGTTGATGAATGTTTAGCTCTAAAATAATTTTGTCTGCATAGTTTAGCCAAGCTTGATTGTTTCCTACTGAAGTAGTAGGAATGAGTTCTCCATTTTCAGTAATTCCAGAAATTTCAATTACAGCAAAATCCATGTTACCAAAATACCCAGCCTCTACTTGCCAAGCCAAACTTGAAAGATGAACATCAAGATATTTTGTCTCTCCTGAATTGATACAAGCTCTCATACTTGGATCTGTATTAAAAGGCGTTCTAAAGCCCACTGCTTTAGCTTTTGCTAACGCTCCATCAAGATCTACGTCTGTGCTGGCGCCAGAATAGATATTTATTTTATATGGTTTTCCAAGCTCGTGTAAATTCTCGGCTTTCTTAGCTATCGCTAAAGGCACATATAGCGGACTTCCAGCGCCGACAAAACCACTAAAGCCAACTGTAGAGCCATCACCTATCAAAGCCGCTGCTTCATCTGCTTTGATTATTTTGCTTAAGAACCTTGCATCCTTGATACGACTAGTGTCTGTAATGGTGTTATCTATCATTTTTATCCTTTAAACTTAAGTGATTTGATTATAACAATTTTGCCGTAATTTTTATCATTAAATTTGTTAGTAATAAAATATTTTAAGTATATTTTTAGATATAGATTATGTGTAAATATGTAACTTATTGTATTTTCCAAAATGTTTCAAAAGATAACTTTATATAAATTTAGCTATAGCGACAAAAAATGATTAAACGATAAATTATTTAAATTTGCATCATCAAAATCGCTTTACCATCTGTGCTTCTTCTAAAAAACAGCTCGGTTTATAGTCTATTTTTCTGATTTTATCATATTTTGCATAGCTAAGATACAGCTCGTCACGCGCCCTTGTAACTGCTACGTAAAATAGCCTTCTTTCTTCTTCTAAGCTCCCGCCCATTCCCATAAGTTTTAAATTTGGAAAACGATTCTGTGCTAGATCTACAACAAAAACTTGTCCAAACTCAAGCCCCTTACTAGCATGCACGGTTAGTAAATTTACGCCTTCGCCTTCGCTCATCTCAGATCTACCAAGCGTCAAAAAGTTATAAAATATATCACAATTACTATGGCGCTTACTCATTTCTAAAAGCACTTTTGCTTTTGCGTAAATTCTATTTACTGCTTCTTTTTTAAGCTCTTCATTGATATTTCCGTTTTTTAAAGTGGCTCTTTTATGTGCTAAATACTCTACTATGATGCCATAAGCTTTTGAGTTTATGGCAGAATTTACTATTCCATAAGAGTTTGTTTCGTTTTGAATTTGCTTTAAAAGCTCATAAAGACTTGATAAAAAGATCGCCCCATTGTTGTTTAAATTTGAATAATTCAGCACCGGATTACTCATAAATAATGGATCAAGTCCAAGACCAGCAAATCTTGCACTATCCATAAATTCGCTAAAATCGTCAAAAAGCCCGAGCTGGTAATTCTTATTTTTTTTCTCATACACTTTCGCGTTTTTATCCGGATTTAAAAGCCCTTTTACGATATCATTATCTCCTAAAACTAAAAGCGCATCAAATATCTCCTTAGCAGCTGCATTTCCCACACCGCGCACGTATTCAAATATATGGATAAACGCCATAATATCTTTTGGATTAACAAAAATTCCTATCAGATCTATAAGCGCTTTTATCTCTTTAGCTTCAAAAAAACTAACGCCGCCCTTTCTTTTACACGCAATGCCTTGCTCTTTTAAAGCGACCTCAAGTCCGTCCGCGCTTGAATTATTGCGAAAAATTATCGCTATATCATCTTTTTTATATATACTATTTGCCACCATCTCAGAGATATTTTCATATTGATGAAATAGCTCTTCATAAACTAAAAGCTTTGGGGCTTTAAAATTCCCCACGCGACTTACAGTAAGCTCTTTTGGATAAAGACGAGGATTATTTGAAATAACCTTATTTGCAAGAGCAAGTATCTTTGAGCTACTTCTATAATTTATATTTAAAGTATGAATTCTAGCATCCTTATAACGCTCACTAAATCCACCTATGATATCGATATTTGCACCATTAAACGCATATATACTCTGGTCAAAATCACCCACGCAAAACAGACTTTTGGTCTTAAAAGCATCTATCAAAGAGCCTTGAAGAGAATTCGTATCTTGGTACTCATCGACTAGGATTTCATCAAATTCTATCCTTGCTCCCTTTCTTAGCTCACCTCGCATTTTGATTAGCAGGTCATTAAAATCGGCGTAGTTGAACTTTGCTTTTTCATTTTCAAACTCACGCAAGATATCTTCATAAATTTCTGCGTACTGTGCCTGATCTTCATAATTTATGCTAAACCAATCAGCAAAGCTTTCGTTATTTACACAAGAGTTGCAAAAAAGCGAGTAAATGTCATAAAGATAAGCTCCGCTATAAGCTTTTACTTCGCCTATTCTATGAAACTCGCGCCTTTCTACTAAGCTTTTTAAAAGCGTTTTGAGCTCACTTGGCTGCTTTAAAATGACGCCTTTATTTAGCTTTTTTAAAAGCAAATTTGATACTGAGTGAAAAGTTCCAGCAGTGACTAAATTTACTATTTTTTTATCAAAAAATCTTCCAAGACGCTCCAACATCTCGCTTGAAGCCTTGTTTGTAAATGTAAGAAGCAGAATTTTTTCTGGTTTTATACCTAAATTTAAAAGATGAGCTATGCGAGCAACGATCGTACTGGTTTTTCCAGTTCCTGCACTAGCTATGACTAAATTTCGTCCCATTGAAGTCGTAGCTGCGCTGTATTGTTCGCGATTTAGTTTTGAAAGTGGCATAAAACTCCTTTAAAAAGCGATAATTCTAGCCTCTTTTTACTAAATTTATAATAATACAAACCAAAAAAACATAAATTCTCAATTTATAAGTGTAATATTCAAATCCTTATAGCCTACGTATATGCCATAATTACTCTAATCTAAATCAAAAAATATATAAATCAAACAGAGCAGACATCGGAGTCATAACGACCCCGAAATATACAAATTTACTTTTTAGGAGCGGTCATATCTTCAGGTTTTACCCACTCATCAAACTGAGCAGCTGTCAAAAGACCTAAATTTATAGCTTCTTCTTTTAAAGTCGTACCGTGCTTATGAGCAGTTTTTGCTATTTTTGCCGCATTTTCATATCCGATATGCGGATTTAGCGCAGTTACTAGCATAAGGCTTTCATGAAGAAGTTTATCTATTTTGGCTTCATTTGCAGTGATTCCTAAAGCGCAATGATCGTTGAAGCTAACCATAGCGTCGCTTAAAAGACGAATACTCTCAAGCAAGTTATGAGTAAGTACAGGTTTAAATACGTTTAGCTCAAAGTTACCTTGAGACGCAGCCATCGCAACGCTTACGTGATTTCCTGCTACTTGGACGGCTACCATGGTTACGGCTTCGCATTGAGTAGGATTTACTTTACCTGGCATGATAGAGCTTCCGGGTTCGTTTTCAGGGATATTTATCTCACCGATACCGCATCTTGGACCGCTTGCTAACCAACGAACGTCATTTGCTATTTTCATTAAATTTGATGCAAGTCCGTTTAATGCACCGCTTAAGAAAACTTCTGCATCATGACTTGTTAAGCCGTGGAACTTGTTTGGATGAGATTTAAACTTAAACTCTGTTTTTGTTAAATCGTTCAAAACTTTGCTCACCATAGGACTAAAATCAGGATGAGAATTTAGACCCGTACCAACAGCAGTTCCGCCTATTGCAAGTTCTTCTAAAAACGGCAAACTAGCTAACACTTGAGCTTTACTAGCTTTTAGCATATGAGCATATCCGCTAAACTCTTGACCTAAGGTTAAAGGAGTAGCGTCTTGTAAGTGAGTTCTACCGATTTTAACGATATTAGCAAATTCTTTGCTCTTTGCTTCAAGTGTAGCCAAAAGCTTATCAATAGCTGGGAAAAGCTGTTTTTGAAGCTCTAAAACAAAAGCGATTCTCATAGCTGTCGGATAAGTATCATTTGAGCTTTGACCTTTATTTACATCATCATTTGGATGAACTAATTTTTTTGTTCTAAAATCCTCACCTAAAAGCTCAGTAGAGCGGTTAGCGATAACTTCGTTTAAATTCATATTTGATTGAGTTCCGCTACCTGTTTGCCATACTACAAGTGGGAAATTTCCATCTAACTTACCACTTAAAATTTCATCGCAAGCCTCGCCGATAGCTTTTGTTTTAGCATCATCTAAGCGACCAAGTTTGTTATTTACGATAGCGCAAGCCTTTTTAAGATAGGCAAAACCCTCTATAACCTCGCTTGGCATTGTGCCTTTGCCAATTTTGAAATTTTCTAAACTTCTCTCAGTTTGAGCTCCCCAATACTTGTCGTTTGGCACCTTAATCTCACCCATTGTGTCTTTTTCAATGCGAAATTCCATAATGCTTCCTTTTAAAAAAATATATTTTTCGATTATATCATTTAAATTTAAAAATAAAAATTTAATTTCTAATTAAAAATTGACAAAAGTAATTTTTAAGAATATGACGCATTTACGTAAGTATGTTATTAGCTAAATTTAGATAAAATCTAGCATTTTTTAAATTTAAAGGTAAATTTATGGCTGATTTTTATAATCCAAAAGAAGTTGAAGAAAAATTCTATAAAATTTGGGAAGAGCGTGGGTATTTTGAGATAGATGCAAACTTAGATATCTTAGAAGAAGATAAGAAATTTTGCATAATGATGCCACCGCCAAACGTCACAGGAGTCCTACATATAGGGCACGCTCTTACATTTACTTTACAAGATATAATGACAAGATACAAAAGAATGGATGGCTTTAAAACTCTTTGGCAGCCTGGACTTGATCACGCAGGAATCGCTACTCAAAATGTGGTTGAAAAACAGCTTTTAGCTAGTGGGGTTACAAAAGAACAGATCGGACGCGAAGAATTCCTTAAAAAAACCTGGGAATGGAAAGAAAAAAGTGGCGGTACGATAGTGCATCAAATGCGACGTCTTGGCATAACACCTGCTTGGAGTAGAGAGCGATTTACTATGGATGCTGGGCTTAAAAATGCTGTAAGAAAAGCTTTTGTAAATTTATACAATAAAGGCTTGATAGTTCGTGCAAACTATATGGTAAATTGGTGTACGCACGATGGCGCCCTTAGCGATATAGAAGTAGAACACAAAGCAAATAAAGGCAAACTTTATCATATAAAATATCCTATAGTTGATAGCGATAAATTTATAATAGTCGCAACTACTAGACCAGAGACGTACTTTGGCGATACCGCCGTCATGGTAAATCCAAACGATGAGAGATACAAAGAGCTTGTAGGTAAATTTGTCACTCTTCCTATCATTAATCGCCGCATACAAATCATAGCCGATGATCACGTAGATATGGACTTTGGAACAGGTATAGTTAAAGTCACTCCGGCTCACGACACGAATGACTATGAAGTCGGTAACAAACACGGCTTAGAGTTCATCACGGTATTTGATGAGAAAGGTATATTAAATGAGCAGTGCGGTGAGTTTGAAGGACTAGAAAGACTTGAAGCAAGAGATAAAGTAGTAGCCAAACTAGAGTCTTTAGGCTTTGTAGAAAAGATAGAAGACTATGAAAATCAAGTCGGATACTGCTATCGCTGCAAAAATGTAGTAGAACCATACATATCAAAACAGTGGTTTGTCAAATCTACTATCGCCGATGAAGCTATCAAAAGCGTAAATAGTGGCGGAGCTGAGTTTTTCCCATCTCATTGGATAAATAGCTTTAATGCGTGGATGAGAGAGCTAAAAGACTGGTGCATAAGCCGTCAGCTATGGTGGGGACATCAAATTCCTGTATTTTACTGCGAATGCGGACATGAGTGGGCAGATGAAAACGAAAAACCACTCAAATGCCCAAAATGTGGCGGAAATAAATTTACTCAAGACAAAGATGTTCTTGATACGTGGTTTAGCTCAGGACTTTGGCCTATCTCAACACTTGGCTGGGGAAATGGTGATGCGCTGAAAAATGAGAAATGGTTTGATGAAGACTTGAGCGAATTTTATCCAAATTCTATGCTTATAACAGGATTTGACATACTATTTTTCTGGGTTGCTAGGATGATGTTTCAGTGTGACAATGCAACTAACAAACTTCCGTTTAAAGACATCTATCTTCACGCTCTTGTCAAAGATAAAGACGGCAAAAAAATGAGTAAAAGCAGTGGAAATGTGATAGATCCACTTACTAAAATAGACGAATACTCAGCCGATATCTTGCGTTTTACTCTTACTTTACTTTGCGTGCAAGGTCGCGACATTAGACTTAGCGAAGAAAAAATGGTATTAGTAAGAAACTTCACAAATAAGCTTTATAACGCTAGTAAATTCCTACTTCTAAACGCGGATAAATTCCCTGATTTTGATGAAAATAGTATAAAAACAGAACTTGGTAGATATATGCTAAGTCGCTTTAAAAGCTGCGTAAATTCACTAAGATCAAATTTAGACATATACAGATTTAATGACGCAGCAAATGACATATATAAATTCCTTTGGGATGAGTTTTGCGACTGGGGTATTGAGCTATCAAAAGTAGATAAAAGTAGTGTGATCGAGCTAGGAATGATATTTAAAGAAAGTATGAAGCTACTAAGCCCGTTTATGCCTTTTATCAGCGAGTATTTATATCACGAATTAAGCGGTACAAACTTAGAAAATTCTAGATCCATAATGGTGATGAAATACCCTAAGATCAGCACTCCAGATAAAAAAATAGTCGAAACTTGGAGCGCAGTCATAGAAGCTATAGTAAGCTTAAGGCGTGCAAAAGCGACTATAGATCAAGGCAATGCAAAAGTACAAAAAGCTTATATTAAATTTAATAATAAAATAGATATAAACGGAGTTACAAATTACATCAAACTACTTGCAAAATGCGAAGAGATAGAGCTAACAGATGAGATAATCCCAAATTCCGCTAGAGATGTGAGCGAGAATCTTGAGAGTTTCGTACCGCTTGATGGCGTAGATACCGCCCCTATCATCGCTAGACTCATTTCGCAAAAATCAAAGCTTGAAAAAGAGATAGCTAAACTTGAAAATATGCTAAATAATGAAAAATTCGTAGCAAACGCTCCAGAAGCCGTCTTGAGCGCTAACCGCGAAGGCCTAGCCACCGCAAAAGCTAAATTTGAAAAAGTCGTAAGCGAACTCAAAGTTTTAGGTAGATAAAAATAGACTTTTATTAAAGATGGATTATGAATTTAGGTCGTATTATTTTAGCAGGTTTATTATTTGTCGTTACTATGTCGGCTAAAGATATAAATGTAGTTATTTTTCTAGCCGATAAAGCTAAATTTGATAGTGCTTTTATAATCACTAGCGGTTTGCAAAAAACACTTGAAAAAGATGAAAAAGCAGATATCGAGCTTGTTTTAGGTGGAAGTTCTGTTGAAATTTTTGCTAGCAGATCCAAAAAAGATCTAGAAATGCAAGAGAAAATCAAATCACTTATAGCTATGCCAAACGTCAGAGTAGTGGCTTGTGATGGAGCAATAAAAAGAAACGGTATCAATGTAGCTTGGCTAAGCGATGGTATAAAAACAGTCAAAGCAGCACCAAAAGAAGTAGTTTTAAGGCAGCTTGATGGATACGCGGTATTGCAACCATAAAAAAGGAACGTCATTGATAGAAATTAAAAATTTAAAAAAATATTATGGCAAAAATCTCATCATAAATAATGTTAGTTGTGAGATAAATAAGGGTGAAATATTCGCTATCGTCGGTCATAGCGGTGCTGGTAAAAGCACGCTTTTGCGCTGTATAAATGGGCTTGAGAGCTATCAAAGTGGCAGCCTTAGGGTCTTTGATAAAGAGATTTCTAAGCTAAATGAGTGTGAGCTAAGAGAGCTTAGAAAAGATATCGGTATGATATTTCAACACTTTGCTTTGATGAGTAGAAAAACGGTTTTTGAAAATATCGCCACACCGCTAAGACTATGGAAATTTGATAATAATTATATAAATAAAAGAGTAAATGAGCTACTTGATCTAATAGGATTAAAAGATAAATCTAGGAGCTATCCAAGTCAGCTAAGTGGCGGCCAAAAGCAAAGAGTTGCTATAGCTAGGGCTTTAGCTTTGAAGCCAAAAATCTTACTTAGCGATGAAGCTACAAGTGCGCTAGATCCAAACACCACAAATCAAATTCTAGCACTCCTAAGAGAAATAAATGAGAAATTAGGCATAACCATAGTTCTAGTAACTCACGAAATGGAAGTCGTAAAAAGCATAGCAAACAGAGCTATACTACTTGAAGATGGCGTCATAACCAACTCAGGAAGCATAATCGATATATTCTTAAAACCAAACAAAAATATGAAAACGTTCCTTGGCGAAGAAGAAATTTTGCCACAAACTGGCATAAATATACGGCTTTTCTTCCCGCCAAAAGTAGCGTTTAATACCATCATTACTAGTATGGCAAGAAGTCTAGATATTGATTTTAACATAGTTTGGGGCAAACTTGAACGCCTAGATAAAAATGTCCTTGGAAACCTCGTGATAAATATAAATGAAAAAGACAAAACCAAAGTCATAGATTACATAGAAAAAACAGGTGTTTTATATGAGATAGCAGGAGAAGAGCAATGATACCAAAACTACTTTACGAAGCGACTTTAGATACTATTTATATGACTTTTATATCTACTTTTTTGGCTTTTATAATAGGGCTTGTTTTAGCTATCATCTTAGTTCTTACCAAACAAAACGGACTTATGCCAAATAGGATTATATATTCTAGTCTTGATCTGATAGTAAATGTTCTTAGAAGTTTTCCATTTATCATACTTATAATCGTGCTTTTTCCGCTTACAAAAATCATAGTAGGCACTAGCATAGGTACAAGCGCAGCTATCGTTCCTCTTACTATCGGCTCAGCGCCTTTTATAGCACGTCTTATAGAAAATGCGATGAATGAAGTAGATTATGGCATCATAGAAGCTGCACTTAGCTTTGGTGCAAGTAAATCTCAAATTATATTTAGAGTTATGCTTATAGAAGCCCTTCCTAGTATAATCAACGCCATAACACTCACGCTTATAGTGATAGTAGGATTTACCGCTATGGCAGGCACTGTAGGTGGTGGTGGGCTAGGAGATGTAGCGATGAGATATGGCTTCCAAAGATTTCGTCCAGACATTATGGCATACACAGTCATTATTTTGATAGTATTAGTTCAAGCTATACAGATGATAGGAAACTTGCTTTATAAGATAACCAAAAAATAAATTTAAGTCAAAAAAACTTTTAAAGTGGTTTTTAACTTATCTTGAGCCTTAAAAAATATAAATGCGATTACCTAATGGGTGCTAAAAAATCTTATTTAAATTTATTTTTAAAACAAGGCTCTTTAAAATCAGCAAACACTAACTTTTCACGCTCACACCAAAATACCAAAAAGCATTTTATATTTAAATTTACCACCAAATATTCACAAAAAAATGCTAAATTTACCAAAATAATTTAACAAAAGGCAAAAAATGAAAAAAATCCTTACCATAGCAGGATCAGACAGCAGTGGCGGAGCTGGAGTGCAAGCTGATATAAAGACCATCACAGCTCACAAAATGTATGCTATGAGCGCAATCACAGCCCTAACAGCGCAAAATACAATGGGCGTAAGCGGCGTGAGTGCTGTAAGTGGCGAGTTTGTTTTTGCGCAGATAAAGGCTGTTTTTGATGATATTGTCCCAGACGCTCTTAAAATCGGCATGCTTTTTAACGCAGAGATCATAGAAGCGGTGCGAAAGGCTCTGCTAGAAAATAACGCAAAAAATGTAGTTTGCGATACAGTTATGATAGCTACAAGTGGGGCAAAACTACTTGAAGATGACGCTATTGCTGCGCTTTGGGGGCTTTTTGAGCTAAGTAGTGTGATTACGCCAAATATTGCTGAGGCTAGTGTTTTGGCTGGATTTGAGGTGCGAGATATCGCTACGCAAAAACAGGCTGCAAAGGCTATATATGAGCGTTGCGGGACTGCTGTGCTAGTAAAAGGTGGTCATTTAAATGCTACTGATATTTTGTGGGACGGGCAGAGCTTTAGCGAGTTTGAAGGCGAGCTAATTGCTACAAAAAACACTCACGGCACTGGCTGCACATTAAGCTCAGCCATCGCTTGTGGTCTAGCAACTGGACTAGAGCTAAAAGAGGCTATAAAACGCGCAAAAAGCTTTATAAACAAAGCACTTAGCTGGAATGAGCAAATCGGTCATGGAAATGGCGCGATAGATCATTATTTCAATATCAAAGAGCTAATATAAAGCTTTAGCTACAAAGTCACAAGCAAGGAACACTATTTACCCACCCCTCCCACTACGCTTTTTTATCTATCTTTTACTAGTCAAATAAGCAAAAAAGCCTATATCAAATTTACTCAAACGGCATAAATAAATTTCGTGTAAATAATTTTTTAAGTTTAAATTAATAGGGGGGGGTATAATTACAAATAATTTTTTAATAAAAAAGGGGAAATATGAAAAAATATATTGCTTTTGCGCTTTGTGCGTCAGTGTTTTGTGGATGTGCTGGCTCTGTCTTAGGTACTTCAAAATCACAGATGGACTTTAACCAAGAATTTGCAAATCCAAACTGCCAAAGCACAGACTTCTTGCAAAAACAAATGGAGCAAGTAAATAAAAATGATGATCCTATTTTTGTAGCCATTAACGCAGGTAGCATTGCTAGGTCTTGCGGGGATTTTAATAAAAGCAATGAGTTTTTTGACCTTGCTGAGAGTAAATACAAAAATGATGTGGATTTAGAAAGCGTAGGCAAAAAAGGAGCAAAGCTTGTAACAAGCTTAGTATTGAGCGATACTTTTAATGACTATGATGGAAATATGTATGAAAGAATAATGGTAAATACTTATAAAGGATTTAACTTTATGAGTCTTGGAGATTATGAAAATGCTAGGGTTGAATTTAATAGAGTAGCACTTCGCCAAGAGGTGGCAAAAGAATACTTCAAACAAGAAATAGCAAAAGAAAAAGAAGAACAAGAAAAAGCTAAAAAAGACCCTAACTACACAAAAGAAGTCCAAGACGGCATCAAAGAAGTAAAAAGCGAATATGAGCACCTTTTTGATGGGTATAATGTAGCAAAGGAATTTACAAACCCTTATGCTAGCTACGCTCAAGCCGTTTTTAGTTTTATGGATAAAGACTATGCAAAGGCCATAGATAAATTTAAAGAAATCTCAGCGATAAATAAAAAAGCAGTGCCTTTTGAGAAAAACTTTAGCAAAGCAGCAAATAGCGTAAAAGGTGGTAAAAACTACATTTTCTTAGCATTTGAAGATGGGTTAGGCTCTAAAAAAGATGAGTTTAAGCTAACAATTCCATTGCCAATAAATGGCAAGATAACAGCTACTTCCTTAGCCTTTCCAAAAATAGTCAAGCGAGATGCTGACCTAAAAACAATTAGTTTAAATGGAGAACAAAGCTTTGAAATAGCAAATTTTGATGATATTTTTGCTACAGAGTTTAAAATAGAACTTCCTGGGATTATACTAAAAAGCGTAATGTCTAGCGTAGTAAAAGGAGTAGCAGCTGGTGCGGTTGCAAATAATACAAGCGGTATTGGTGGTGGCTTAGCTAGTCTAGGGGCTGGAGCCTTGCTATCAGAAATAAATAAAACCGATACTAGAAGTTGGCTAAGTCTGCCAAAAACAGCAAGTATAGCTATGGTAGAAAATACGGGCTCATATATCATCAAAGATAGTAATGGCAACGAAATTTCAAAAGGCAATATAGAAAAAAATAAAAACGCTCTAATCTGGGTTCGCTCTGTAGCTGGTGCTGAGCCTCAGGTAGTGGTAATGGAAAAATAATGAAAAAATTTGCTGTTTTATTATTTGGCTTGTTATTTGTAAGTTGTGCTAATAATCAAGATGTGGTTTTAGAAGACCGCATCTATGATTCTAGCTTAGTAAGCTTTGAGAGTATCGATATGGATATAGTAAGCGACATTAGAAAAAAGTTTAACGCTCTTGGGCTTTTACAAGCTCAAGTTATCTTAAAAAGTAAATTTGATAAAACCATTTTTTATAAAATTGACTGGCTAGATGATAGTGGATTTGTCCTTAGAAACTCCATAGATGAGCACTATCATAGTATCGAGCTTAAAGCCCATAGAGAATTTGTGCTAAATAAAATCGCACAAGACAAAAGAGCAAAAAGTTTTAAAATTTATTTCACTTCAAAAGGATCAAAATGAAAAAATCATTTTTAGTTTTAGCAGCTGCTTTTGCACTGCTTTTGACAGGTTGTAACCAGCAACCAAGCGTAGGAAACACTAGCGCAGGCAGTAGTGGCGATACAAGCACTATGCAACTAAGTGGCGATGACTTTGAGCTAGCAGCTGAGACTATGATAAATAGTTTGCTTAGTGACCCGGCATTTGCCAATGCACCAGCTGGGGTAAGAAAGGTAGTAGCTATCGGTAGAGTTAAAAACGACACCGCTCTTCGCATAGATACAGAGAAGCTAACAGCCAAAATCACAAGGGCGATGAGACAATCTGGCAAATTTGTGCTAACAACAGCAGTAGCAGCTGGTGGGGCGCTTGATAGCATGAGTGAAGATGTAAGAGAGCTAAGAGATAACGATGAGTTTAATCAAAAAACAATCGCTAAGAAAGGCACTATGGTTGCACCTGATTTTTCTCTTTCTGGTAAAATTCGCCAAGATAATATCCAAGTTGGCGGAAAAACTAGAGTTGAGTACTTCTTTTTACTTCGCTTAACTGACTTAAATAGCGGTCTTGCCTACTGGGAAGATGAAAAAGAGATCAAAAAACTAGGCAGCTCAAAAAGCGTGAGCTGGTAGAAATTTGATTTAAAATTTGGGAATTCTAAAATTCTACCTTTGTTTTAAATTTTTCATTTTAGAATTCCTAATATCTGCATTTAAAAACTTAAATTTACTTTCAAATAAAGGACACTAAATGAAAAAAACATTGTTATCACTAGCAGTTTGTGCAACTCTAGCTTTTGGGATGGGGGATAAAACGGCTGAGGTTATAGAGCCTGGCACATTAGAAAAAGAAATAAATAATGCTAAAAAACCAAAAAAAGAAAATATGGAAGATCTTTTGCAAAAAGCGAAAAGAGAAATGGAAAAGAAAGCAAAAAGTCGTGGATTTAAAATAACAGTGTATACTGCTACTGCTTCGGTTGATGCTAGTCCTGATGATAGTCAATATTTTGATTATCTTACTTCGGCATACAATCAAGCTGTTTTGGAACTAAAAGCACAAATGGTTTTAGCAAAAGCTGGAAAAGTAGCTATTAATGAAGCATATAAATATCATAAAAAGACAATACCAGATGACATGCTTCAAAAAGAATTAGAAAAGCAAGTAAATAGTGAGCTAGATGAATTAGAATCAAATTCTAAAATAGAAGATATTTTCGGTTTGGTTACAAAAGTTATCAATAAAGCACTAGGCGAAAAACCAGAAGAAGAAAAGAAAAAATTTGAAGCAGAAGTTTCTCAAAATATTTTTAATAAGGCTTTTACTGAAGGTTTCACAAAAGAAGGCTTTGATAGCATACAAGGGCTAATTCCATATGAAAACTTCATTATAACATCTAGTGAAAATGGAGAGATTGAAATAGGTGTTTTAGCATATACTACTCAAAAATCTTTACAATTAGCTCGTGATTTAGCCGCTGGTAAGCAAAGTGCTAAAATAGAAGATGCAGCTCAATGTAAAAGTGCTGAGGATATAGTAGATGCATTAGAAGATGAGCAATTAACATCTACTTTTGGTTTGAAATTTTTCTATAATGAAAATTGCCGTCCTGCCTTAATCGCTTATGGTATAGATAGCTTTATCAAAGAAGATGGTATGAATGCTGATTATAGAGGAGAAGCCAAAGAAAGAGCAAGGGGCATGGCTGATAAGTTTATTTCAAATTTCTTAAATTCTAATGTAGATGCTTTTATTAAAGACACCAAAGTACAACAAAAAACAGTAGATGCTATGAAAAAAGCAGCTAGGCAAGATGGCAAAACTACAATGGGGGCATCTAAAAAAGAAAAGAAAAATGCCATAATAAAAGAAATGTCAAAAGATTTTGCTAGCTCGTCATCTATGAACTTAATAGGATTGGAAGATGCTAGAATTTGGAATGTAGATTTTGGGGATAGTGAAGTTGTGGGTGTTATAAGGTATTATTCAATGGATAGTATTAATGTAGCTAATGATAGCTTTACTTTAAAAGAGGAAAAGCCTAAAAAGATAAAAACACAAGCTGGTGTTAAACGCACTACAAATATTGAAGTAGATGATTTTTAGAGGTATGAAATGAAAAAAATTTTATTTTTATTTTTTCTTTTATTTTCTCTATCTAATAGTGAAGTCGTAACTCACACTAGCACGAAAACAGCACAAGGAAAAGGCACAGGCACAACATACGAAGAAGCTGTAAATAAAGCATTGATTGAAGCTATTTCAAAAATGAATGGTGCCAAAATGAACTCAAACATTTTTATGGGAACAAACTCAGTTCAACATAATAAAGATAGAGATTTCACAAAAGTTTATAGCGACCAAATTAGCAAACAAACTGGCGGAAAATTTGACACTTACGATGTCATTAGCGAAAGCCAAAGCGGCGGCAGTTATGTCGTAGTAGTTGAGATAAAAAACTCAAAAACTACCAAAAGCTACAAAGCCCCAGGTCTTGATAATAAACAAAGACGCAGTTTAGCGGTATTTAATGCTAGCTACGGAGAGACTAGAGGTCTTGGTGAAGGCTTAAAAAGTCATATAATCTCAAATTTAACTAAATCAAGAAAATTTAATATCCTTGATAGAGATAATGGCGGATATTATGAGATGGAAAAAGCTCTAATTAGTAGCGGTAATGCCGGTGGTGATGAGATCTATAAGCTTAAAAATGTGCTTGGTAGTGATTATCTTATGATTTTTAATATAAAAGCGGCACAAGCTAGAACAAAACAGAGTAATCTAACTGGCAAAAATATAACAAAAGCAGAAGTTGCGGTGGATTATCAAGTGATTTTATTTGCCACTAGAGAGGTTAAATATAGCAATACCTTAGCTATGAGTGTAAGCGTGAAAGATGATCTAAAATCAAATGAAGAAGCCTATAAAAAAATCGCTGATAAAATCACAAGCGATATACTAAACGCTATTTATCCATTAAAAATCGCCAACATAAATGGGCAAGAAGTGGTATTTACACAAAATTTAAGCGTAGGTGAGCGATTTGAGTGCTTTTCTCAAGGCAAAGCACTAAAAGACAGCTACACAAAGCAAAGCACAGGTGATATGAGAGTAGAAACTAGGGCTGGGCAAGTAGAAATTACTAGAGCTGATCCAAAACTAAGCTATGCTAAAATCATAGAAGGTCAAATGAAAGAAGGCTATATTTGCCGCCCACTAGGTGGTGATTCAGGATATAGCGAAGGTCGTGATGCTAATTATCAAGTCAATGATGGTGGTGGCGTCAAACTTGGCTTTTAGTTAAATTTAAATTCTAGAATTTTTTATTTTAGAAAAAATTCTAGAATTCCTAGCTGTTTTTTAGCGATTTTTAAATAAATTTTGCTAAAAAAATAGCTTTTTAAATGATTTTATAGCATCAAAAAGTATGCAATCCTAAATAAATACATAGCAATTAAGACAAAACACCATTTATACTTTATGCTAACATATGCTAAAAATAGGTAGTTATTTTATATTTAAATTTATAAAGTATATATAAAAAATATATTTTATAAATGGCGTATTTTAACTATATATAGCAATAAATTTATAAAAATATATAAATCATATAAAAATACTTGATTTTTATCTATCTTTTTTGTATAATACCGAAATTTTTAAAACAAATCAAATTAAAAAAGGAGATTAAAATGAAAAAAACAGTTGCTATGGCGCTACTTGCGACCAGCTTCATTAGTGCGGCATTTGCCGAAGTTATAAAAGTAGGAGCTACGCCGATCCCTCACGCAGAGATCTTGGAATTTATAAAGCCTGAGTTAAAAAAAGAGGGATACGAGCTTGAGATAAAAGTATTTAATGACTACGTAGTGCCAAATTTAGCCGTAGAAGACGGTGATTTAGATGCAAACTATTTTCAACATATACCATACTTAAATGAGTTTAATGCAAACAAAGGCACACATCTTGTAAAAACAGCTGGGGTGCATCTTGAGCCTATGGGAATTTATAGCAAAAAGATCAAATCGCTAAAAGATCTAAAAGACGGAGCTACCGTAAGCATTCCAAATGACCCTACAAACGAGAGTCGCGCACTTGATGTTTTGGTAAATGCAAAACTTATAGAAGTAGATAATAGTGTAAAACTTAGAACCCCACTTGATATCACAAAAAACTCAAAAAATCTTAAATTTAAAGAGTTAGAAGCAGCAACTCTTCCTAGGACTTTAGATGACGTAGATATCGCCGTGATAAATACAAATTTTGCTATGAATGCAAATTTAAATCCTACAAAAGACGCTCTTGCTTTAGAGAGTAAAGATAGTCCATACGTAAATATAGTAGTCGTAAAAGAAGGAAATCAAAATAGCAAAAAGATCAAAGCACTTGATGCTACATTAAATACTAAGGCAGTGAAAGATTTCATAGCAGATAAATACAAAGGTGCCATAATTCCAGCGTTTTAATCATAAATTTGGGTGCAAATTCACCCAAATCTACACATAAATTTAAGATATTTAAGCTAGATTTACAATTTTTTAAGATATAATCAGCCCAAATTTTTGTTTATAAGGAAAAAAATATGTCAAAAAGATGTGCGATAACAGGAAAAGGCCCGATGATTGGAAACAATGTGAGCCACGCAAATAATAGAACAAAAAGAAGATTTATGCCAAACCTTCGTACTGTTCGCGTTATGTTAGAAGACGGCACAACTAAAAAAATCAGAGTTGCAGCATCTACACTTAGAACAATGAAAAAACAAAGTGCCAACTAGAATATTATGCTAAGAAGAGGAATTTATGTCTTTGCTTCAAAAGATTAAGAAATTCCTCAACTGGAGTGAAACTCCAAAACCACAATACAGCCTAGATGATGAACTTTATCAACAACTAAAATACTTCAGACTTCCACTTATTTTTGTAGTTTCTATGATGCTTTTTGGGGCATTAGGCTATGTTTTTACAACTAATTTTTCACTGATAGATGCAATCTATCAAGCCGGTATGACATTTACAACCGTAGGATTTACCGAAGTCGGACATATAAATACCGCCGGAAGATTATTTACTATAACTTTTATTCTTATGGGATTTGGTCTTTTTACATTTTCTATGGGTCTTGTTATAGAAGTACTAAAAAAAGGTACTTTAATAAAAATTTTAAAGGAAAGAAATATGCTCTACAAAATAGCTAGGCTTAAAAACCACTTTGTAATCTGTTATCACAATAACTATACTATAGAATTAGCTAGACAATTCAGAGAAAATCACATACCATTTGTAGTAGTAGATAACAGAGAAAATTTAGAAGAGTTTGCCGAAACATATAAATATCCATATTATATAGTAGATGAGCCACACACGCAAAATGCACTGCTAAAAACTCATCTCTCAAGTGCTAAGGGACTCATAACCCTAAGTCCAAATATAGCTGATAACATAGCCATGATAGCCACAGTTAGATTGTATGAAAAAGAGCTTGGCAGAGTAAAGCCATATTTTATCATGACAAACTCAGACAATGAAGACGATACCGAAAAACTACAAAAGCTCGGTGCAAACTCAGTAGTAAGCCCGGCAAAACTTGTCGCTCAAAGGCTCTCAGCAGTAAGCGTTCGCCCTGATATGGAAAATATGTTAGATCAATTTTTATATAAAAAAGACTCACCTATAGATATAGAAGAGATAAAAGTTCCAGAACTATCTTGGCTTAGATTTAAACGCCTTAAAGAAACTCACCTTAGAGACATCACAAACGCAGATGTCGTAGGCATCAGAGATCAAAATAATAAATTTACGCCTATGCCAAAAGGCGACACGCTCATAGGAACAGGCTCAAAACTCCTAGTCATAGGAACAGCAGAAAGCATAAGAGCTACTAAAAAACTTATTTTTAGCAAACACAAACCAGAGGAATTTAAATATGTTTAATAATATCCATTTTTATCATTTTTAGTTTTAAAACTTAATATTTAAGCTATATTTCGATTTGACAATAAGGCAGAAGCAACTATTTTTGACACTATACTATCTTTAAATATAATGTTTTTCTAAATTAAATTTAAATGATACATATAAAACAGAACTAAGCACATTTAAAATAGGCATAACACTTTCAAATATCTGTGGTTTTGATATATTAAGTGATCTAAAATCCTTGTATGTATCACTTAGTGGGCAAAAACAAATCCATCTTAAAAAATATCCTTAAAACAATGCTATGTATCATAAAAACAAATACAATACTATAAAGTTATGCTTAATAAACACAGACTAATAAATACTTAATTAAGTTCCAAAATGATACAATAATCGCATTATTTTTTATACTTTCTAAAGGATTAAGTGCGATATGTTTAACCTAATCAGTCTCAAAAATGGGCTTGAAAATGTGAGTGGATTTTATTTTGGCGGCTTAAATGCTGGATTTAAAACAAACGGAGATAATGATCTAGGCTTCATAAGAAGCGATGAGCCGGTGCAAGTTTGTGCTATTTTTACTAGCAATAAATTTAAAGCTGCACCGATAAGACATTTTTTAAGATACGGAAATGATTTTAAAACAAATTTCATACTTTTAAACTCAAAAAACGCAAATGCGATGACAGGAAAAGAAGGGATAGACGATATAGACGATATATTTAAAGAACTTAGCAAAAAACTAAATTTAATAAATCCCATAATGAGCTCAACTGGAGTCATAGGATATCGCCTTAAAAAAGATAAAATAATAGAAGCAGCAAATAAATTTGACTTTAACTCACGTAACTCAGACGCAACCGCTAGAGCGATAATGACAACTGATAGCTTTAAAAAAGAGATGGCTTTTAGGGTAGAACTTGAAGATGGCAAAAGCTTTAATATAGCTTGCATCTGCAAAGGTGCTGGTATGATAAACCCAGCATTTGCGACAATGCTATGCTTTATCTTGACAGATGCAGATATACCAAAATCAGATATGGACGAGCTTCTTAAAGCTAGCGTAGAAGAAAGCTTTAATGCCATAAGCGTAGATGGAGATACTAGCACAAACGATACATTGATGCTTTTAAGCTCACAAAAAAGCGGAGTCTATGACAAAACTGCTTTTAAATTTGCACTTGAAACTATCACAAAAACTATGGCTCTAAATTTAGTAAAAGACGGCGAAGGAAGTACGAAAGTAGTGGCATTTGAAGTAAATGGGGCATTAAATAATGAACAAGCTATGAAAGCAGCCAAAGCTCTTTCAAATTCTCTCTTAGTCAAAACAGCGATTTTTGGCGAAGATCCAAACTGGGGCAGGATCGCATCTACTATAGGAGCTAGCGGAATAGAGTGTGATGATGAAAAGCTATCGATATATTATGATGATGTTTTGGTATTTGACAAAGATCATCCCGAGCTTGATGAAATCTCTGAAGAAAAAGCACATAAAGTTATGACGAAAGATAGCTACAAGATCCGCTGTGAGATTGGACTTGGGAATGGTAAATTTACCGCTTATGGATGTGATCTGGGTCACACATACGTCAAAATCAACGCTGATTACCGATCATAAATGAGTTTTAAGTAACAAATTGGTAAAATAATAAACCACTTATATCAAGGAGAAAATATGTTACACGAATACAGGGATCTTATCACGGAATTAAAAGGTAAAAATGCTAGATTTGATAGTATTTTTGAAAAACACAACGAACTAGATCAAAGAATCAAAGATATAGAAGAAGGCAGAGAACGCGCTGACTCTTTCGAGCTTGAAACTCTTAAAAAAGAGAAATTAAGACTAAAAGACGAAGCATACGCCATACTTATGAAATATAAAAACTCAAAAGCGAATTAATTCTATGGGTTTAAGCCTCTGCTTAAACTCTCGCACTTTTAAATTTAAATATTTTTATATTATTTAGCAATTTTACAGCCCACAAAGTAAGCACTGTCCCTACGACAATAGATACTTTTATATCTTCTGATAAAAATATAAAACTAAGCAAAATAGCACAAAATGGGACTAAAAATACAAATGAGCTAACTTCTGCGGCTCCTAATTTTTCTACGCCTAAAAAATAAATAGCGTTTGCAAAAACAGTCGCTCCAAATGATATTAATATCATATTTATCCAAAATATTTTATCGAACGAACCAATCTCATCAAATTTAACAAATAACGCGGCATCTATAGAAGATGACATTACATAAAGATAAAAAGTAAAAACTATAGGGGATATTTTGGATTTTGCGCTTATAATAGTGAGAATAGCCCAAAGAAATGCAGCTGATATATAGTATAAATTTTGCACGGCTAGTATGCTTTGCATATCAAATTTCCATACATTTAGCATAGTGCCAACTCCCAAAGCTCCTAAAAATAGAGCAAATATATCTTTAGCACCAGCTTTTCTTTTTCTTAAAAATATCAAAATAACAAACGTGATGATCGGTATCATAGTAGTAACCATAGCACCACCTAGCGAAGCCGTACCATATTTCTCACCATAATAAAAGCAAAACATAAAAAAAATCAAGCAAATTCCTGCCAAAATCGATACGACCAAACTTTTAAAATCTATCTTAAACGAATGTCCTAACAAATAAATGATCGGTATCATAGCTATAGCAGAGATTGCAAACCTTATAAAAATCAGATTAAAAGGATCACCGTAATCCACTAAAATTTTCATATTTACCCAAGAGCCACCCCATGCAACCATAGATAAAAAAAGCAAGAAATAAAAGAGATTTTTATTAGCAGTCATATTTTGTCCTTTGTACTATTTAAGATCTAAATTTAAAAAAATCAAGTATAGTCTTTTGTAGCTAAAACTATACTTTAAGATCTAAATTTATCTATATAAATATAGCATTTGTCACTAAATTTATATGTAGATGGTTGTAAATTTAGCAGATCAAACTCACAAATTCAAGCAGATATATTTTTGCTCCGTGTATTCGTCCATACCATATCTGCTTCCCTCGCGTCCAAGACCACTAAACTTTACGCCACCAAAAGGGGCTACTTCGTTGCTGATGAGTCCGGTATTTATACCGACCATTCCATACTCTAGACTTTCAGACACTTTCCATTGTCTTTTAGGATCATTCGTAAAGATATAACTAGCAAGCCCAAAGTCAGTATCGTTTGCCGCTTCTATCACCTCATCATCACTCTTAAATTTAAAAACCGGACAAAGTGGCCCAAACGTCTCTTCACGCGCTACTAACATATCTTTAGTCGCACCGCTTAGCAAAGTCGGTTCAAAAAAGGTTCCTCCAAGAGAGCTTCTCTTACCGCCACTTAAGCACTTAGCTCCTTTTTTTAAAGCGTCATTTATATGCTCTTCTACTTTTTTAAGAGCATTTTCATCGATAAGTGGGCCTTGATTTACCCCATTTTCTAAGCCGTTTCCTAATTTTAAACCTTTTATAGCGATATTTAGTTTAGCACAAAACTCATCGTAAATACCGCTTTGAGCATATATTCTATTTGCACAAACGCAAGTCTGACCGCTATTTCTAAATTTACTAGCTATTACTCCATCTACTGCTCTGTCTAAGTCTGCATCGTCAAATACTATAAATGGAGCATTTCCACCTAGCTCAAGACTAAGTTTTTTGATAGTTTTCGCGCTTTTTTCATAAATTTTTATACCAACTTCAGTTGAGCCGGTGAAACTTATCTTTCTTATGATTTTTGAGTCTGCAAACGCCGTACTTATCATACTAGCGTCCCCGCTAACGATAACAAATAGATCTTTTGGTATGCCTGCAGCGTAAGCCAAACTTGCCAAAGCGTAAGCACTAAGTGGAGTTTGACTAGCTGGTTTTACTATCATAGCGCACCCTACCCCAAGTGCTGGCGCTGCTTTTCTAGTTATCATAGCAGCAGGAAAATTCCAAGGAGTTATCGCAGCACAAACGCCTATGGGCTGTTTTACAACAAGAAGTTTTTCATCTTTTTTAACACTTGTTAAAATATCGCCGTCATTTCTTAAAGTCTGCGCGGCAAACCATTTTATAAAACTAGCCGCGTATGCTATCTCGCCACTAGCTTCATTAAGACTTTTTCCTTGTTCTAAAGTCATAAGCCTAGCTAAATTTGCCCTATTTTGCATGATTAGTTCATACCATTTCATCAGTATATCGCTGCGAAAACTAGCTAAAGCAGAAGACCAGCTTTTAAAAGCTAAATTTGCATTTTTGATGATATCTGCTAGACTTGTTTCATCACTCTTTTTGACATAAGCTAGGATTTCTTTAGTAGCTGGATTTGTAACTTTTATACTATCGTTGATGGCTGTAAAACTAATGTTTTCGTGATTTAAAAGATACTTGACTTGTTCCATTTTATCTCCTTAAATTTAAAAAGATTTTAACAAAACAAGTCTGATACACGCATAAATTTAAAAATCAATTTTTTAAATTTAATTTTTAAATTTCCATATTAAATTTAACTATTTAAACCATTGATAATAATATATTATATAAATATATTTATTTAAATAATACATACAATATATGATTTATAATGCGATAATTAAGGCTTTTATATATAAAATATACTAATTATACAGATATACTTGACATTTATTTATTTTTTTGATAGTATTTCAAAACAAATAAATTTATAAAAAGGAGAAAACGATGCAAAAAGAAAGTATCGCAACACATTTTGGCTACAACACTAAAGACGCTTTTGGGTCTATGGCTGTTCCTATCTACCAAACCACTGCTTATGATTTTGGTAGTGGTGAAACTGCTGCAAATAGATTTGCTTTAAAAGAGTTAGGGCAAATTTACTCTCGCCTTACAAACCCTACTCTAGATGTTTTTGAAGCTAGGATAGCTGCACTTGAAAATGGTAAAGCTGGCATAAGTACTTCAAGCGGACAAGCGGCTATATTTTTTGCTATAGCAAATTTAGCAGGCGCTGGAGACAATATAATAGTTGGTCAAAAGATATATGGCGGTACTGTTACGCTCCTTACTCATACCTTAAAAAGATTTGGCATAGAAGCTAGAATTTTTGACGCAGATACTGCTGATGATCTAGAAAGCTTGATAGATGAAAATACTAAAGCGGTGTATTTTGAAACATTATCAAACCCGCAAATAGCAGTAGCAAACGTAGAAAAGATCGTAAATATAGCAAACAAATACGGCATTGTGACCGTAGCAGATAACACTGTTGCTACTCCTGCACTATTTAACCCTATCACAAAAGGTGTTGATGTAGTTATCCATAGCGCTAGTAAATATATAAGCGGACAAGGTTTGAGCATAGGTGGAGCAATTGTGAGTAGCTTTGGACTAAACGCCAAACTAGCAAAAAATCCTAGATATAGTCATTTTAACACTCCAGATGAGAGCTACCACGGGCTTGTTTATGCTGATCTCATCGATAATTTTGATATATTTACTCTAAGGATCAGACTAAGTTTATTAAGAGATATAGGTGCTACTCTATCGCCTTTTAATGCTTGGCAGCTAATCGCAGGGCTTGAAACACTAAGCTTAAGGGTAAAAGAATGCTCTAAAACAGCACTAAAAGTAGCTAAATTTTTAGAATCTCATCCAAAAGTGAAAAGTGTAAATTATCCAGGTCTTGAAAGCTCACCACTAAATAAATATATCAAAGAAAACTTTACAGACGGTCTTGCTAGTGGATTACTTAGCTTTGATGTCGGAGATAGAGACACTGCAGTAAAGATATTAAATAAAGTAAAATTATTTAGCATAGTAGTAAATATCGGCGATAGTAAATCAATAATAACTCATCCAGCAAGCACTACTCACCAACAACTAAGCGATAAAGAGTTAGAAGATGCCGGTGTAAAAAGCGGACTTATAAGACTTAGTATCGGTTTAGAAAACGCCAAAGACTTAATAGATGACTTGCAAGAGGCAATGCAATGAGCCTACTAAGCACAAAAGGTGTTTATGGGTTGATGTCGATTTATGAGATATCAAAAGGCGATAGACAAAATCCTGTTTCTTTAAAAGACATATCTACAAATATAGAGGTTTCAAAAAACTATCTAGAGCAAGTCTTAAACGCACTAAGAAACAGCGGTTTCGTAGGTAGTATCAAAGGGCTTAAAGGCGGATACTTCCTACTCAAAACGCTAGACGAGATAACGTTTTATGATGTTTTTAAATGTATCGAAAACGATTTTTGCTTGACGCCTGAGTATTCAAAACATGCGACTTATGATCTGCTATTTAGAGAATACGACGACAAGCTTACAGAATTATTTAAAGAGCCACTAAGTAGTTTTAAAAAGTACCAAGCAGAAGCTAAAAAATACTTAAACTATGTAATATAAGGAAAAATTATGAAAATAGCAAACAACGTAAAAGAGTTGATCGGAAATACACCTCTTGTAAAAATAAATAAATTTGGAAACAATGCAACAATACTTGCAAAATGCGAATTTTTAAATCCTAGCCATTCGGTTAAAGATAGAGTAGCTTTTAATATGATAAAGCGTGCTATGGAAGATGGAAAAATAGATAAAAACAGCGTCATCATAGAGCCTACTAGCGGAAATACCGGAGTTGGATTAGCTATGGTTTGCGCAGAGCTCGGTCTTAATATGATACTTACTATGCCAAGCTCAATGAGTGTAGAACGACAAAAACTACTAAAAGCATTTGGAGCTAAGCTAGTTTTAACAGAACCAAAATACGGTATGCAAGGTGCAGTAGATAAAGCATTAGAGCTTGCAAAAGAAAACCCAAATAGTTTTATACCAAGTCAATTTGACAATCCTGCAAACCCTGAAATGCATAAAATAACAACCGCAGTTGAAATTTTAAACGATACTGATGGCAAAGTAGATATTTTCGTAGCTGGTTTTGGAACAGGAGGAACAGTTAGTGGTGTAGGAGAAGTACTAAAAAAGAGAAATCCAAATATAAAGATCATAGCAGTAGAGCCTGAAAAATCGCCTCTTATAACAAAAGGTGAAGCAGGACCTCACGCCATACAAGGCATAGGAGCTAACTTTATACCTAAAAATCTAAACCAAAGTATCATAGACGAGTTTATCACAGTATCAAATGAAGACGCTATGAATACGACAAAAGCACTAGCAAGAACCGAAGGTCTTTTAGTAGGAATTTCAAGCGGTGCAAATGTTTATGCAGCTAAAACTATAGCAGAGAGAAAAGAAAATCAAGGCAAGACTATAGTAACAGTTCTTTGCGATACTGGAGAGAGATATCTTTCTACAACCGTATTTGATGATTAATTTTCTATAATCACAGCAGCGATGGCAAATCCGCCATCGTGCGTGATGCTAAGACTGCTATTTTTTATCCCAAATTTATGTATTACATTAGGCTCAAATTTAAGCTTTGGAGCACCTTTATTATCTTTATAAATTTCCACATCTAAAAAGCCAAACTCAGCACATATACCACAACCAAGAGCTTTTGAGACCGCCTCTTTTGCAGCCCAAAATCCAGCTAAACTAGCATCGTTTTTAGCTATTTGTATCTCGTTTGAAGATAAAAATTTAGATAAAAATTTATCTTCAAATTTACTTTTAGCTTTAGTTATCCTATCGATTTTTATTATATCTATACCGATCATTGAACTATAAAATCGGTGAAATAAACATTTTTGATATAACCATCTCTTAAGGTCTCATTTATCTTTGTTACAAGCTCATCTTTAAGTCGCTCTTTACCTTTTGCTGTGCTTACATCTTCGTAAGTTTTTGATGATAAAGTTCTTATGATAATATCTCTTATGAGAGGTTTTTTCTTGTCTATCTCTGGAGAAAGAGTCTCTTCGCTAAGTTCTAAATTTAAAGCCGTTTTTAGAAATCTAGAACCACTTTCGCTAAGTAAATTTACTAAAAACTGATCCATAGGATACATAGGACCTATGTTAAAAAAGTCATTTGATCTCTGTTTTGGACTTTGAGCAGGACCTTGAGTAGTAGTAGTAGCTTGATGTTGCATTGCAGCTGTATTTTCATCGCTTGATCCAAGCATTAAAAAAACAACTAAAAAACCTATGATTAGTAAAAACACAAGCACACCTATAACTGCTATAAGTAGTACGTTTCCGCCCTTTTTCTTTACTTCTTCTTTTGCTTCTTCTGCCATAAAATTTCCTTGATTTTTTATATATTTTATCCAAATTTAGCTGAATTTAGATTTTATAATCTATAAAATAATGTTTTTTAGCTCACCTATGCCCTCTATAAAGCAGACTACTTCATCACCGCTATTTAAAAACTTCGGTGGCGTAAATCCCATACCAACTCCACTTGGCGTACCCATAGATATGATAGTTCCCGCTTTTAACGTCATACCTTTGCTAAGATCACTTATAACATAAGCCGCATCAAAAATAAGCTTTGAGGTATTTGAGTTTTGTCTTAGCTCACCATTGACAAATGATTTGATATCCAAACTAGAAACGTCCAGCTCATCGCTAGTAACTATCCAAGGACCAAATGGCAAAGATCTATCTAAACTTTTGCCATAATACCACTGCTTATGCTTGTTTTGTATATCTCTAGAGCTTATATCATTTATGATAGACCAGCCAAATACATACTCAAGCGCTTTGTCTTTAGAAACATTCTTAGCATCTTTTGATATGATAAGAGCTAGTTCTGCTTCATAATCCAAAGATTTCGTGATATCGCTATGAGATAAAATAGTATCGCCATCAGCGACTGCTTCATTTACACGTTTTGAAAAATATACCGGATACTCTCTTTTGCCATCAAATTTAATCTTTTTAAAATTATATGACTCAACAGCATGTTCCATAAAATTTATACCTAAACATATCACATCTTGTAAAGGATAAGGTATAACTGCTCTTTTTGTGATATTTTTTAGGTTCAGGCCTCCACTTTTTTGGCTTAACTCTCTTAGCTTGTTTAGCTCATCTTTAGTGCTAGTTACTATAAGATCGTTCATATCTTTTTTATAAATTCCAGCTAAAGAAATATCTAATACGCTACCATCAAAGCCGATCACTCCAACCTTATCAACACCATTTATACTATATGTCAAAAGCTTCATTATAGATCCGAAATAGCCATTTTTAAGCGTTTAAAACCTTGCTTGATCTCTTTTTTGTTGATATTTAAAGGCGGTAAAAATCTCACTGTATTTTTTCCTGATTTGAGAATCAAAACTCTATGTTCTAAAGCTTTGTTAAAGATCTTGTTTAAATTTTGCGGATCTTTTAAAACAAGACCTTGCATAAGCCCAAGCCCTACTCTTTTTTCAAAAATATCTGGAAAAAGATCAACCATATCATCAAGTTTTTTTGTAAATTTGGCGATAGTGATATCTAATTTTCCTGTTTTTTTCATCTTTTCTAGCTCATTTAAGACAGATATTCCAGCACTACTCGCCAAAAAATTTCCACCAAAAGTACTTCCGTGATCACCTGGCTTAAAGATATCTTGCTTGCTTGCACACGCTCCTATGGCTACGCCACCACCAAGACCTTTTGCAAAGGTTATGATATCTGGCTCAACATCATAAAGCTTACTAGTCACAAACTCTCCCGTTCTATAAATTCCGCATTGAACTTCATCGGTGATAAATAAAAGATTTTTTTCTTTTAAAACTTTGGCTAGCTTTTGAATTTCTTCCTTTTTTAAAGGATTTATTCCACCTTCACCTTGTACTAGTTCTACCATAACTGCTATAGTATTTTCACCTATATTTTCGATAATCTCATCTATAGAGTTAAAAAATTTAAAAGCATCTGGATATGGCGCAAAATCATTTGGATGAAATTTTTCTTGTCCTGTAAGCTTTAAAGTCGCAATCGTCCTACCATGAAATGAATTTCCTAACGTGATAATCTCGTATTTTTTGTTTTCAAAACTATTACCATATTTTCTAGCAAGTTTTATAGCGCACTCATTTGCTTCAGCCCCTGAATTTGCAAAAAATAGATAATACGGACTGCCTAACAGTCTTGAGATTTTATCTGCTAACTCTTCTTGAGGTTTTATTTTATATATATTTGAAGTATGTAAAAGAGTATGAGCTTGTTTTGAGATGGTCTTTGCTAATTTTTTATGCGCGTGCCCTAAAGAACAAACTCCTATACCACTTGCAAAATCTATATAATCTTCTCCATTAAAATCCCATAATACAGAGCCTTTACCGCATTTAAAGCCCAAATCTACTCTAGCATAATTTTGCATTAACATAACAACTACTCCTTATAATGAATTTCTGGCAAATGCCAATTTCTATAGTAAGCACAAAGTCTGACAACAACACCAAATACAAATAAAATCATAATCCAGTATATATTTGTAAGTTCAAACAAACTCATAAAATAATATATAAGACCTATACTCATACTGATAGTTCCATAAAGTCCGGTTTTTAAAAACCAAGGAACTTCATTTAGTAGCACATCTCTTAAAATACCGCCCCCAACTCCGTTGCAAAATGCCACAAGTATCACACCAAATATATTTAGTCCATACTCGATAGCTACGATAGACCCTACTATGGAAAAGCTTATCACATCAACTGCGTCAGTCATAATAAATATAAATTTTTTCTCAAGCCCTTGTCTATTTTCATGATGAAATTTAAATAGTATAGCAAAAATCATCACGCCAATGACGATAATAACTGGCATAAAATGAGTAAATGAATACGCCGGACGCCCAACTATAACATCTCTCATAAGTCCGCCACCAAGTGCAGTTAAAAACGCAGCTAAAAAAACGCCAAGCCAATCACAACCTCGCTTTATCCCGAACAAAAAACCGCTCAGTGCAGCCGAAGCTATACCCACGTACTCAGCTAGTAAAAATGCTTCCATTTGCATACTTTTGGTAAATTTTGTAGTATTTTACAATTTAAATTCAAAAAATAAAATAAAAATTTATTTAATCTCAAGCTTTTTTATAATTGTTTTTAAATTTGACGCTAAACTCGGTTTTTTCATTAGCACTTTGACAATAAACTTCAAACCCAAGATCGTCGCAGTAGCGTTTAACTAGGCTAAGTCCTATGCCAAAACCGCCATTTTGAGTATCAAACCTACTAAATTTATCATATATCTTATTCAAATTCTCTTTTTCTATGACATTTCCATGATTTACCACGCTAAGAGTGGAGTTATCTAAGCTCACTACAACATCTGAGTTTTTAAAGGCGTATTTTATAGCATTTGATAAAAGATTATCAAATATCTTTTTAAATTTAGAACTATCGGTATTTATCTTAACGTCTTCAAATTTAGATATTATGGTTATGCCTTTATTTGCGGCACTTAGTTCAAACATCTGGATGCGTTTTTCTAGAATATCTTTTAAATTTAAAGTTTCTATATGATTTGGTTCATTTTTTAAATTTAGCGACAGATCGCTATATAAATGCGACAATGTTTTAGCTGCTATTTTGATATTTTCAAGATATTTTGTAGGATTTTTATCAAACATTTCAGCACTCATCAAGATCACGCTAAGAGGAGTATTTATCTCGTGAGTCGTATCTGTGATAAAATTATTTAGCGTTTTTATCTGATTTAAAAGCGGTAGATACGAGAGTCTTACTATAAAATAAGCTATGATAAATATCGCTAGTAAAACAACTACAAATATCACGCTAGTACGCAAAAATAGAGCGTCTATGCTTTGCTTTGGACTTGAAGTTCTGATGTCTAAGTTTAGCTCCACCATTCTTTTTCTTGAATGAATATCGTCTGAATAATACATATAGCGATCGTCATTATAAAATTTGTTTTTAAATTTTGGTTTATCAAATTGTTTTATTATATACCTATTAGATTTTATATCAAAAAGATTTATCTCATACTCATTTTGTAAATTTAAAATTTTCTCATAGCTACCGTTTGCACGTAGCATAAACTCTATCTCGCTTGCATATGCTCTTATCTGATGAGCTGTTTTTTTGTATATATCGTCTTTTTCGGTCTTATAGTATGAAAGCGTAAAAAATATTAAAAATAGACTACTAGTTATAGTATAAAGTAAAAATATAGGAAGGAAGTATTTTTTATTAAGCATATTCGTATCCGAGTTTAGAGTGACTTATGATCCTATCTTCTCCTATTATCTTCCTTAAATTTCTTACATAAACCCTTAAACTTAGCTCACTAGGTAGCTCGTCATAATCCCAAATTTGAGAGTAAATCTCCTCTCTTGAAAGAATTCTATTTTTATTTTGTAAAAAAAGAGCTAATAGCTTACTCTCTTTTTTAGAGAGCAAAACAGGCTTGTCGTCTTTTAAGAGTCTTTTTTGAAGTATATCAAATTTTAAATGTTCATTTATAACAATGTCTTGTGAATTTTGACAAAAGTTTCTTTTAAGGATATTTTCTACCCTAAGTAAAAGCTCAGCTAGTTCAAATGGTTTTTTTATGTAGTCATCACATCCTACTTTAAAGCCTTTTGTGACGTCATTTATACCATTTAACGAAGTAGTAAAAATGCAAGGAGTTTTTACGCCTGAGTTTCTTAACTCATCAAGCAAGTCAAAGCCGTTTCCGCCTATGATCTTAACATCAAAGATCAAAAGATCAAAATGATTTTCATAGGCAAAACTCAGTGCTTCATCGTAGTTATCACTTAGCGTAATTTCATAGCCAAAGCTCTGCAAATATGAACTCATCATATCTGCAAGCATCGGCTCATCTTCTAAAACTAGGATTTTATTCATATTTATTTAGTATAAGGGCAGTCATCTTGCATGCAGTTGGCATTGCCCTTCATACCGCCATTTCTGCCATGTCCGCCGTTTGAGTTCATTTTTTTGTTGCTCATAAATTTACCACAAACTTTTGGGTTAAAGTATTCGTCTTTTCCTAAAGTTGCCATATTTTTTCTCATTTGCATTTTAAATTCTTTTGCAAAATCATCTTTTTGAGCTGGAGTCATATTTTTTGTTATATCCAACATTTCATTATGGATTTTCATACAAATATCTCTGATTTGAGAATCTTTTACACTAGCTTCTTTCTTTGCAGCAAATACCTTGTTGCTAAATTGCACCGCCGCACTATCAGCACCAAAAGCCAAACTTCCTAAAATAGATACAGATAAAACAGCTGATAAAACTTTGTTTTTCATTTTATATCCTTTATGTTGAAATATAGCAGAATCATAATCTAAATTTGTTGAGCAATTGTTAATTAAATAAATTATCAGTTTTCTCTATAAAACACAGACGGATTTACTTGCACACCATTTACCACAACGCCAAAATGCAAATGTGGCCAACTAACCATACCAGAAGCACCGCTAAGCCCTAAAACATCACCTTTGGCTAATTTTATACCAGGTTTTACAAACATTTTGCTTAGATGAAAATACTGCGTATAAATTCCACCGCCATGATCTATGACTACGCTATATCCGCTATCATATTTAAAGTTTGCTACGCGAACTATACCAGAATTTGAGCTGATGGCTTTTTGCCCTACTTTGGCTCTAAAATCCATACCATTGTGGTAGTGATTAAAGCTTCCGTTCGCCACTCTAATACTTCCAAATTCGCTTGTTACAAAACCATTTAATGGTTTGATAAAATTACTATCAAAATATATATCTCTGCTAAGTGTATTATAAATTTTTTGCATATTTATTTTTTCTTTTTTTATTAGCTCTGCTGTTTTATCATCTATCCTAAATTTATTTATTATAGAGGTTATATCTTCTGTTTTATAATCTTTTTTAGATATGATAAACTCAGTATGCCCCACGGTATCGTTTATAGTATTTTTTATACTCATAACTCCACTAGCATTATAATCTACTGGTATAAAAGCTATCATAAAACCTTTTTTCGTAGGATGTTTTAGCCAAGGAGTAAATTTATCATTTATAGTAAAATTTTTAGCGAAGTTCGCATCTATGGTAATGATCTCAAGCTCACCGTTACTCACACTAGCACAGAACAAATGGGTAATAAATGTAAAAAATAGTATTAGTTTTTTCATCATAGATCCAAAAAAAGATATTTTCTAAATCTATGATATCATAATTTACGTAAATTTAAAGCTATTAAACCGAGTATAAATTCACAAATCTCTTTCTATTTATAGGGCTATACTGATTAAGATGTTCGTAAGCCTCTTCAGCATCACCATCGGTGAAATTTTTTGTATTTTCTATAAGTTCGTAAAGCTCTTCGTCATCTAAATTTTCGAAGTCGCCAAACTCTTCTAAGACCTCTTGTATCATAGCTTCAAGCTCTAATTCATCATAAGTCAAGTAAATCTCCTATACAAATATATAAAAAATAAATTTTGCGAATAATATCAAAACAATCTTAATCCAAGCTTTATGATAACAAATTTCATTTATAAATTTAGATTATCAAAAAAATATGATAAAAATTGTTATGAATTTTCCATATTTTACCCATTTTATCGGTTAAATTTTATATTTTATTAAGGATATTTTCATTACAATTTTTAAATTATCTTGATATCGCTTATTATAATCTGTAAAAAGTAAGTTTTGATAAAGAATTTTTTAAAATATTTTTATATAATATAACAAATAAAAGCTTTATCATATCGATAAAATCAAGTAGGTAGGAAACAAAACAAATGGACTCAAACATAGAGATATTAAAACAAGTGGCTGATTACTGCTCTTTGATCCATAGCACTCCTGGACGTATTAGAGTTAGAGTTTCTCCAAAAATAAAAGAACTACAAAACGAAGTAAATTTGCATAAATTAGATGAAATTATAGAGAAAATAGAAGGCATACATAGCGTAAAATTTAATAAAATGGTAGGCTCTATAACAATTCTTTACGACAATCACAAATTTCCGCAAGAAATTTGGCACGATCTGCTAAATGGGATAAATTTAGAAAGCATCTCTCAAAAAATAAACCAAATCAAAAAGGAATATCATGCAAACAAATTTAAATAAAAATAGTAAAGAAGAGATCTTCTCTTTGGCTTACAATTATGAAAACAAAGGTTTGCTTATATATTCAAATTTTAAAGATGATAATGACATTTTCGCTCAAATTTTAGCTATCAAAAAAAATGGAATCATACTGCTAGAAAGCTTAGCTAGTATCAAAAACTACAAATTGCAAAACTACGATCACCAAATCATAACTCCTTCAAATTTAGATGACAAACTCATCGTTTGCTTAAATTATGAGCTAGAGCTAAACGAATTTTATAAAAACAGCGTAGAGGATCTAGACGATGATGTAAAAGATCTATTTTTCAGACTTTGGGCTACTTCTAATAACGAATATATCCCAGCTTTAAAACAGCAACTTTTTAACAAAAATAGTGAAAATAAAAACAAAAACGAACACAGCACAAATGGCATACAAGAATTTCTTGATAAAGCAAATTTGATTGCATCAGGCAAGGCTAGTAAAGACGATCTACAAAATCTTTTAAAAAATCCAAATTTCTCATTTTTTGGCGGTATTGCAGCTGGCTCTTTAGTAGGTTTGATGATAAGCGAAATGATAAACAAAGGCAAAAAAGATGAATAACACTTCAGATAAAGGATTTAAAATGGCACTTCCATTTATAGCAGGAGCAGTAGCTGGAGGTTTAGCAATACTAGCTTTTAACAATAGAAAAGTTATAAAAGATAAACTTATGTGCGGACTTGAAAAAGGAAAAGATATAGCTATAAAAGCCAAAGACGAAACTATGTCTAAACTCAAAAAGCAACCAGAAAAAGCGCCCGTAAAAGCAAAAAGAGTAGCTAAAAAAACTACAACCAACAAGGCAAAATCTAATGATGCTATCTCAAAATAGTCTATTTTCTAGCTCACGTTTGCCAGGAGATAACTTTTTAAGCGGAGCTCTTATAGGATTTATCAGTAGCGGTGCTTTTTACTATAAAGAGATAAAAGATGCAAAAATAGACCCTAAAAATGGTGTTAAAAAAACTCTCAAATTTAGCCTAGAAAGTGGTATCGTAGCAGGCTTTGGGATATCGGCTTCAAATAATATAGTAAGAGGTGAGTACTCAAAAGCTGCTTTAAATTTAGCTTTGGGCATAACTCTTGTAGGAATTACAAATAAATTTATAAATACAAAGGAAGATCAGTGACAAATCCATATATAAACAACAACCAAAACTCAGCTTCACAAGGGCTAGATAATGCTATAAATAATTTTGCAAAAGACGTTCCTTTTATACCTGAAAACTTTAATACCGCAGGATTTTTAAAAGGCGTTTTGATAGGTGCTGGACTAACTTATATACTTACAAATGAAAACGCACAACAAGCTATGTTTAAAGCTATAATCAAAGCAACAAATTTACTTCAAGCAGGAGCTGAGGAGCTAAAAGAGAGATTTGAAGATGCTAAGGCCGAAATAAATGCAAAAAATTAGCATTGCTAGTAAAATAGGCAATAGAATTAGATTTATATGCGATGACTTAAACGAACTTAGCGACGAAAGAAGATTAGAAGCAGATATTCTTAAATTTGACGAGATCACAAGTGTAAGAGTAAATAAGGCTGCAAAAAGTATCATTGTAACTCATAATTCTAGTTTAAATACACTGCTTAAGCGTTTGCAAAGTATAGAAATAAAGCAGTTAAAAAATAAAAAAGAAGAGCCAAGCAAAGCTGAAATTTATAAATCGATAGCTATTTTGGCACTTAGTGCTTTAAATAATAATGCTAAATTTAATAAATTAGCTTCATTATACGGTTCGATAAATTTACTAAAAGCCGGATCTTATGAGCTATTTAGCGAAGGTCTTACTAGCAAAACGCTTGAGGCTTTAGCAGTCGGTGTTAGCCTTGCAAGAGGAGACTACGGAGCGGCAAATGGTACAAATTTGCTTTTAAATTTAGGCGAATATATAGAAGAAAGCACCGTCCATAAAAGTGACGATCTCATAAAAGAACTAGCAAAACCTAGCATAAAAGAGGCTTGGATAGAGATAAAAAAAGACGGCAAAAACGAGCTAGTTTTGGTAAATACGAATGATATAAAAAAAGGAGATATTGTAGTAGTATCTACTGGCGAGAGCATAGCTATCGACGGATATATCGTAGAAGGAAGTGCAAGTATAAATCAAGTCAGTATGACAGGAGAGGCTGAGCCTATAAAAAAAGAGCGAGGCGATCTTGTTATGAGTGGCACTATAGTCGAAGAAGGACGTATAAAAATATGGGCTGAGCTCATAGGAGAAGAAACAACGACGAATCGTATCAAAAAATACATTCAGTCAAGCCTAAATGAAAAATCAAACATAGGGCTAAAAGCTACAAAACTAGCAAATAAATTAGTCCCGGTCACCTTAGGGCTTGCAGGACTTAGCTATTTGATAAATAAAAATACTATGTCAATGGCTTCGGTGTTACAAGCAGATTATTCGTGTGCTCTTAAGCTAGCCACTCCAGTTGCTTTTAAAACTAGCATTAGTATATGCGGAAGAGATGGAATACTCATAAAAGGTGCAAAAGCTATAGAAGCGCTAAGCGCGGCTGATACTTTTGTATTTGACAAAACAGGAACGCTCACTTATGGAAACTTAAGCGTAAGCGAAATTTATAGCTTCGATGAAAACATAAGCCCAAATGAGCTTTTAAATTTAAGCGCAAGTGCCGAAGAACACTATTTTCATCCAGTAGCAGAAGCCATAGTAAAAGCAGCGCGCCAAAGAGGCTTTCATCATATTCATCATGAAGAGGTTGAATTTATAGTAGCTCATGGCGTAAAGACGACTGTAAAAGGCAAAGAAGTTATCATAGGTAGTCGTCACTTTTTAGAAGATGATGAAATGGTGGATTTTAGAGCGCACAAAGACAGGCTAGACATTTTAGAAAATAGTGGTTTAGCTCTACTTTATATAGCTTATGATAAAAAACTCATAGGAGTTATAGCTTTAAAAGATGAGATAAGAGCTAATGCAAGAGATTGCATCTCAAAACTAAAAGAATACGGCGTAAAAGAGATAATAATGCTAAGCGGAGATATAAAAAGCAAAGCTGAAGAAGTTGCAAAAAATCTAGGTATAGACAGAGTCTTTGCAAACTGTTTGCCTACTGATAAAGCAAAGATTATCGAAAATTTAAGAAATTCGGGTAAAAAAGTAGCTTTCATAGGAGACGGGATAAATGACGCTCCAAGCTTAGTTAAAGCTAATGTCGGCATAAGTATGAGTAAAGGCGCAGATATCGCAAAAGCGAGTGCAGATATAAGTCTTTTAAAAGACGATATATGCTCAGTAGCAAAAGTAAAGCTCATAGCAAACAAAACAATGGATAAGATAAATACAAATTTCAAAGCTACAGTAGGTATAAACTCAGCCATTTTACTAGGGGCTACTCTTGGTAAGCTAAACCCTATCCAAACCGCAGTTTTACATAATGGAACAACCATAGCACTACTTTTAAATTCACTAAATACGAGGAACACTAATGCAAGATAAATTTGATATAATAAGCGGAAAATTATTAGATATAGAGTTTCAAAGAAGCGCTGCTAAGATAGCGATGAGCACTAGTCTAGCAATACTAGCCATAACGGCTTTAAATTTAAAAAATAGACAAGCCGCGAAGTTGCACACGGTATCTGGAGTGGCTTTAATAGGATTTAGCGTCTGGCATGCTAGTCTTTATGGAACGAAATATGCTAAATTTTTAAACGAACGAAGTAGAAAGAAGGCTAAAAAAGATATATGAAAAAACTTTACATTTTGACTTTTGCACTACTTTTTAGTGCATGTACAAATCAAGCTAGCACGGTTAAAAACACTCAGATATTAGAGCAAGAAACTTCAAATTTGCAGACGCAAAATGACGAAGTTAGCTACGATATAGAAGTTGGTTATATGAGTATAGATGAGCAAAATCAAAAAGATATAGTGCTGATGTATAAAGATATATTGTCTGATGTAAATTTAAAAGCGCAAACAAAAGACACACAAGCAAATTTGATAGGAAAAACGAAAATAAGCCAAAAAGTTTTTGAAAAAACAGCTGCGGACATAGCTAGGTACTTAAGAGATATTAGAAAAACAGACGGAAAAATATACGTACAATACGACTTTGATGAAAAAGTACTTTATAGCGGAAAGTTTTAGAATTTATAAGCATTTAACCAAATTTAGACGCTAAGTTCAAGCAAAAATCAACTAAATTTACTGATATGCAAAAGCAAGTTTTACTTAAATTTGCCCATAAGTCTATTGCAGTCTTTAAGCATCAAACTAATCTCTTAAAGCAGTAAGACTTAGTAACCATGCTTTTGCAAATTTTAGTCTGTCTTAGATAAAAAAGATGAGCTTACCTAAAATACGCCATAAGCTAGTCTCTTAAAATGCTTGATCCTGCCTTAATTGCTGATTTCCTTGATATCTGCGATACGTAAAAACGCTTTATAGATCTGAGCGATGAGAGCCTTGCGGTTTGCTTTGATACTCTCATTTTCGTGGTTTATCATCACGCTATCAAAGAATTTATCAATATATGGTTTTAGCCCAAAAAGACTCTCAAGATAATCTTTTGCATTCTCTTCATCTAAATTTAAACTTTTAAATTTAGAGTTTAGTTCTTTTTCGCTTTCATCTTCAAAGAGCACTTCATTTACAGCGCAAATCTCAGCATCTTTTATGATATTTGCAAGTCTTTTAAATGTAGAAAAACTCTCTTTAAAATCATCTTTTTTACAAATTTCGTTTAAAGCTAAAATGTTTAAATTTAGCTTTTTGATGTCGCTCTCACCGCTATTTATACAAGCTTTGACAACTGAAGGATTAGCATCTTGCATAGAGTAAAGTCTATCGTATATAAAGTTTTCAAGCAAGCTTATATCAAATTCTTTATAATTTGATTTTATAGCATTTAAAACGATTTTAACATCAAAATTTATACCTAAATTTAAAACTATCTTGATAAGACCGCTAGCAGCCCTTCTAAGCGCGTAAGGATCCTTTGTGCCACTAGGTATTTTATTTATACTAAAAAGTCCCATAAGCGTGTCTAGCTTATTTGAGAGCGCAACTATACTAGCAAACAGAGTTCTAGGACATCTGCTTCCTTCTCCACTTGGTAAATACTGCTCCCTAAGCGCTTCTATGACAAATGGATTTTCTCTTCTGTAAGCTGCGTAATAAGCACCCATAATGCCTTGTAAATTTGTAAATTCATAAACCATACTAGTAGCTAGATCTGCTTTAGAAAGCATCACAGCGCGATCAAGCTCGTCTTCATAGTCGCCATCAAACTCGATCTTTAATTCTTTATCATAAAATCCGCTTAAAGTCCTTGCGACAAATCGCTCACGAATTTCTTTATCATACATACTTCCAAGTTCGTTTAGATACGATATTTGTTTTAGTTTTTCACTACTAAACTCAGCAGCTAAATCACTCTCCCAAAAGAATTTAGCATCGCTAAGACGAGCTCTTAGTACTTTTTCATTTCCTTTTACTATGAGTGTTTTATCATCGCTTAAAGCGTTGCTTACCACTATAAAATGATTGCTTAACTTTTCATTTTTGTCTATCAGTGGAAAATAACGTTGATTTTCTTTCATCGAAGTGATGATGACTTCAGAAGGAACTTCTAAAAACTCTTTTTCAAAAGTGCCAAGTAGAGCCGTTGGGAACTCTGTTATGGCTACAACTTCGTCTAAAAGTTCAAAGTCAAGCTCTATCTTAAGACCGCTTGAGGCTTCTATCTCTTTAAATTCTCTAAGTATTTTAGCTTTTCTATCCGTGCTTTTAAGCATAATACCAAATTTAGGTAGAAGTTCAAAGTACTCATCTATGGTATTAAATTTAATAGGTTCATATCCGTATCTTCTATGAGGATAAAACGCCTTATCGCTTTTTACTCCCATTAACTCACACTCAACGCTTTCATTATCAAGCATACAGATGAGTGAGCGGATCGGGCGGATAAACTCATATTCGCCACTTCCCCAACGCATAGACTTTCCAAAATTTAAAGAACTTACAAATTTAGAGATCATTTCTGGTAAAAGTTCGCTTGTAAGCTTTCCTTTTTGAACGCTTTTATAGTATAAAACCTCTTTGCCCTTTATATCTTTAAACTCAAGCTTGGCTTCGCTTATCCCACATTTATTAGCAAAACTTTTTGCAGCCGCACTCCAAACTCCATTTTGAAGTGCTACAGCTTTTGGAGCACCTATAAACTCTACTTCTATATCTTTTGAAAACTCAGGGATCTCGCCACTTATCATCAATCTTCTAGGCGTAAATTCAAACTCAAATTTAGACTCAAGCCCATAAACATCCAGCAAATTTTTCCATTTTGGAACTATATTTTTTAACTCTTTTAAAAAAGGAATCGCCGGCAGTTCTTCTACGCCAATCTCTATCAATAATCTCATCTTTCATCTCCATTTTTCATTATAAATACAAATAGCTTTATAGTGCTAAAAACTTATTTATCTTTTTTATTTTCTTCATTTTGCTTTGCTTCTTTTCTTTTAGCTATTATCTCATCTCTAATGCGGTTTTTTTCCATCATCTGACGATTAAATCCTACCACAAAAACAAACACAAACAAAACTATCAAAATCCACATTAAAAAATTCAAAAAATCACTCAACTATAAGCTCCTTTTGCCCGCGGTAGCTCCAAACTAAAACATTTTTAAAGTCATAGATACCATCTTTTAAACTTCTAAATTTACTATAAATTTTAAATTTTTGCGAGTTTATGTACGCATAACCATCTTTTAATTCTAAACTTACAGAGTGCAAGACATCTCCGCTCCTAGCCATACTTAAATCACTAGAGCTAAGCATAAAATCTTTTAGGTTCTCATAGGCTCCTGTTTGAACGCTATTTATATCAAAATTTGTGATTTCGAGATTTCCTTTATACTCTTTTGTTTCAAAAACGCTCATATCGATTTTTGTGCCAAGAGGAAGTTTTTTATCCGTAAAAACATAAATTCCACGTCTATTTTCATCGCTTATAACAAAACCTTTATCATCGCGGTAAATCAAAACACCGATTATCCTTGAAGGTTCGTTGCTAGGTTTATAAATTTCATTTATATTTTTTAATTGTAAATTTTGCATTTTTTGTTCATCTAAGATAACAACATAAATCGGATAATGATCTGAGGCGCTGCTTTTATCATAAACGCTAAAACTATTTTTTTTATATATCAGATCACCGCCACTAAAAAAATCATTACTAAGCATTATATGATCTATAGCGCTCCCTCTTACATGGGACTTTCTTTGCCAAGAATTTAGAAATTCCCACATATTTTTAAACTCACCATTTAACTCATTTAGCAAAAAGCCATATCCAAAATCGCTATTTAGATCGCCTAAGATTACAGCGTGTTTTTCGCCTTTAGCGGCGTTTATTAGCGTATCTGCAGCTATTTTTCTATATCTTAAGCCATTTTTATAAGCTGGTAAATGAGCGGTAAAAAGCTTTATTTTTTCTTTGGCAAACGCTATTTCTATCATTAAAATCGGTCTTGTTTTTACACCATTTACGTTAAATATTTTACTACTTACAATAGGCTTTTTAGACAAAAAACCAAGCCCAAATGGCGAATTTTTATCACTTATGGCAAATTTAAAATACTTATAGCCTGATTTGATAGCTAAGTCTTTTAAAACTCCCTCATTTTCTATCTCTTGAAGTGCGATAACATCGGCATTTATGGATTTTATAACATTACTGATTTGGTTTAGTTTATGAGAATATTTGGCGTTATTCCATTTACCATCTCTAAAATCTTTATATTCGTTACCATTTTGTGTGCCATCAAATAAATTTTCAGTGTTAAAAGTAGCGATTTTAAGCTCAGCGCAAAATGCAAACACGCAGATAAAAAGTATGATCAAAACTCGCAAATCTCATCCCTAAAATCAAATTCATCTATATTTTGGCGAATAGCTTCATAAGTCACTATACCTACACTTGTTGCTAAATTTAGACTTCTACCATCATTTGTCATAGGTATGGTTATGCAGTTTTTTTTATTTAAACGCATAAGATCAAGTGGCAATCCGCTCGTTTCAGAACCAAAAAATATAAAATCTCCTTTTTGAAATTTAGCATTGAAATAAAGCCGGTTTGTCTTTGTCGTAGCAAAAAAAAATCTATCTTTAAATTTAGTATTTATACTTAAAAACTGCTCCAAACTATCCCAAATTTTTGGATCTAATTTAGCCCAATAGTCAAGCCCAGCACGGCGTAAATGTTTATCATCTATCTCAAACCCCAAAGGCTTAATGATATGTAGTTTGCAGCCTGAATTTACACACATTCTTCCGATACTTCCTGTGTTTGTATGGATCTGCGGATTTACTAAAACTATATTAAACATCTAAAAAATCACCGTTTTATTTCCATATACAAAAACGCGCTCGTCAAAAACAAGATCTAAAGCATTGCCAAGCACTACTTTTTCGACATTTCTTCCGGCTCTTTGCATATCTTTCCAAGTCATTTCGTGATTTACCCTTATAACGTCTTGAGTGATGATAGGTCCCTCATCTAAGTCATCAGTCACGAAATGAGCGGTTGCTCCGATGATCTTTACTCCTCGCTCAAAAGCCTGTTTGTATGGATTTGCACCGATAAAAGCAGGTAAAAACGAATGGTGGATATTTATGATTTTCTTAGGAAAATTCGATACAAAAAAAGGACTTAAAATTCGCATATATTTTGCTAAAACCATATAATCAAATTTATACTTTTTAAGCACTTCTAAAACCGCATTTTCATGCTCTTCTCTACTAAGATTCTCAGCGCTTACTAAGTTAAATGGGATGTCAAATTTTTCTACTAAAGGCTTAAGCGTATCGTGATTTGCTACTACGCAAACTATGTTGGCATTTAGCTCACCACTGCTATGTTTGATGAGTAGATCGCCTAAGCAGTGATTTTCTTTTGTAGCTAAAATCGCAATATCTTTTTTTTTGATCTCTTCACAAAAAATACGCGCATCACGCGGTAAAAATGCACTTAAAGTATTTTTAAATTCATCTAAATTTACATCGCCCACCATTCGTGCTCGCATATAAAAACGCTCATTCTCGTGATCGACGAATTCGCTTGTACTTACATAGTTTAGCCCATTTTTAAATACTATCTCGCTAACTCTTAGTATGAGACCTTTTTCGTCATTGCAATCAATCTTTAAAATATAATCCACAACCGCTCCAAAAATTTAAAAAAATTTGGTGGATTATACAGTTTTTTTGCTTAAAAGTTAAACTATAAAAACAGATATCAAGCATAATATTAGTATAACTTCTATACTATATCGCAGATGAAAATGCTAGTTGATGAGAATACCCAATTTGATAGATTTAATCGTGTTAGGCTTGATATTTGTGGATTTGATATTGAGAAATTTATAAAGTCTCAAAGCTAGATGGATTGTTATAATATTAATTTATTATTAAATATTTTTATTAGCTTTACTTTCTAATTTCATTTTTTTTTTTTTTTTTTTGATAAACTGCCTACTTTTGAAATTGAATTTTAAAAGTTGGTAAAATGAAAAATATCATACTTCTTGGTGGTAGCAACTCTGTGATGGTAAATGGGCTACAAAAAAGTCTTAGAGAGTATGCGAATGTGACAAGTTTGGCTTTAGGTAGTTCTACTTCTTTACAAAATTTATATGAATTAAAACGAGAAAAAAATCAAGAAGCCATTAAAAATGCTGATTTGATAGTAACTGAGAGTAATATAAATGAAATATATAATAATGCGGATGAAAAAGAAGCTCTTAGTCTAGAGATAATATTTAAAAATTTACAATATTTATACGCAACTTTATATGAGCTTAAAAAGCCAGTTTGTATATTGATTTTGCCACTTGGAGTTCATCGTTATGTGGCGATAGATAATATGCATAGATTTTTGGCTAATTATTTTGGGTTAAATATTATAGATATGCAAAGTTATTATGAAAAAAGCGAGATAATCCAGTTTGGTAATAAATTTGGCGCTCATCAGCTTGCGATAGTTAATCGATATGTCGGCAAAGAGATTGCTAAAAATATTGATTGTTTTAAAATTTCAAATAAGAATTTAGATATCAATCTACCTGAATTTAAGATATTAACCCCACAAGATATGAAAAGAGTGGGGAATTTTAAGATTTTTAATCCTAAAAATTCAATGTATGATGAGATTGTTTATAGGCTAGAAGGTGATAATCATTTGAGTTTTGAAGGGTATGAAGGGTATCAAATTATTGGGATGCATGGTTGGATTTTAGAAGTTAATGGAGAAATTACAAAGCTTTCATTTGGTACTGCTTTGACAAACTGCGCCGCAATATACATTGGTGATAAAAATGTAGCTATTGTTAAAAAAATTGCTAAAATTAATCATTATTGCGAAGTTCAAGCTGAGCCGATGATTGCTAGTGAATTTGTAGCTATGTTTAATAAAAATTATTTACCAGATACCGAGTTTTACCACGCCGCATTTCAAGACCGCCCAAATTCAATAAATTTACCATACTTCGATCTAATCGCATTTTTCTTATGTAAGCCAAATTTAAAAATGAAATTATTTGATTTAAGCCTTATCCCAAGTGATAGAGATATAGAGATTGATAGGGATATAGACCGCTCTTATCTGATACCAAATATTGTATTTTTCAAAGATTCTATGGAGTTTATAGATGAGTATATCGGGCATTTGTATCCTAATATCACAAAGCATATTGATAGCGTTCTAAGCCCACAAATCATAAATAGGATTAAAGAGCAGTTAGCCACGCCACCGCAACCACCAAAGCCAACCACGCCACAACCAAATGTATCGCAACCCGCTCAACCAGCGACGCCACCACAACCAACCCCACAAGAGCAGATAAGCTCACTCAAAGAAGAGATAAATAAAAAAGATAAGGCTATAAAAGAATTTAGCGATAAATTGAGTTTGCAAGAGGCTAATCTAAAATCAACAAACGAGAGCTTACTCAAAAAAGATCTAGAGATTAAAAATTTAGAAATAACTAGCCAAAATATCAAAAATCATCTAAGCTACAAGCTAGGAAATTCCATTATAAAAGCACACAAAAGCTGGTATAAAGGCGGATATATTAAATTTATATTTGAAGCTATAAAGATCAAAAACGAGCATAAAAATAGAACAAAATAAAGATAAAAAATAAATAAAAATAAAGCATTATGGCTGAGCTATTAAATAAAGCTCAATATTTTAGCTAGTTAAATTTAAATAACGCCATTTATAATATCGCTAAATTTAGTCTAAAATTTAGGTGCTTTCTTAGAGTAATTTAAAGAAAGCTTAAAGTAATTTATATTTGTGGCGGTAGATTTTCAAGACAATCAAACCAAAAACATCAACTAAAGAATTTTTATCCTTGTTACTATCAATCTTATTTTTTTGTTGTCTGATTTTATAGCGATTTCTTCGTTTTTAGTCTCAATTTTTATTTCTTCTTTAAAATCTGCTTTAATTTCTATTTATTGCTTTAACTTATTATCTTTTTTATTTCTCTTACTTTATCAAGACATTCGCTTGTGTCACAACCATCTGTATCATAATGCCAACTAGTAAAAAATGCGCTAGAAGCTAATCTGCCTAAAATTGCAACAGAAAAGATAGTTTTTTATAATAGCCTGTTGTCATTGTAAAGTATATTTTTATAATGTTGGCTATTTGTATATAAAATTTTACTTAAAATAAAACTATTTTTAGCTAAAAAATATGATAATGTCTTTTTTGAAGATTTAAATTTAAAAACTTTTGTAAAGATATCCATATCGCAAAATACACCATTATCTTTGCTAATATGGATAAATTTATTTATATTTTTATTTATAGCATTACTATGTGTAAAAACAATCCAAATTTAAAAAATATGGGTAAAATACACACTTTTTAAAAGGATAAATTTATGCTAGAAAGTATTATAAATTTTTTAGTCGATCTAGTCGCAGACTGGGGATATATAGGTATATTTTTACTTATGGCGCTTGAGAGTAGTTTTTTTCCATTTCCTAGTGAAGTAGTAATGATACCAGCTGGTTATCTAGTTTTTAAAGGCGATATGAATATGTTTTTAGCATTTTTATCAGGAGCTTTTGGAAGCCTTTTTGGAGCACTGTTTAATTATTATCTATGTTACTTTTTTGGACGTCCTTTTATAGAAAAATATGGTAAATTCGTCGGCATAACCGAAGAAAAAATGAGAAAATTTGAAACATTTTTTGAAAAATACGGCGAGATATCGACTTTTAATTGCCGCTTACTTCCTGGAATTCGTCAGTACATCAGCTTGCCTGCTGGACTTGCTAAAATGAATATATTTAGATTTTCACTGCTTACAACTCTAGGAGCTGGAATTTGGGTTGCTATACTTATGGCTATCGGATATATACTTGGAGATCAAAAAGAGCTTATAAAAGAGTATCTGCATATCATAACCATAGCTCTGATATTTGTAGTATTTTTTATAACAGCAGTCTATCTTTATATCAAAAGAAAGGAAAAATAATTTTTTTCTTAATATAAAAAACAAATGCTTTAAATTGTTTAATATTTCAAATTTTCATGCTTTTGTAGCTTTACTTTTATTGTTCGCTAGACCGCCAAGTCATGCGACTTGTCTTTTGTCTAGCTCATCTGCAAGATAAAAAGTCTATTGCGTTAAATTTGTTTGCTATTCCAAATTTTCGCCGAAAACTCATACGAGTTTTCTATTGCGAAAATTTTCTTTTAACCCCAAATTCTTTTAATATCTTAGCTTGTATTTTAAACCACTCTTTAAGTCGCATTACTGGATATCCGGCGTATTGTTCGCCACCAAGTAAGTCTTTCGTCACTCCTGCACGACCTGCGACTTGTGCAAAGTCGCCTATACTAAGATGTCCTGCAGTCGCACTTTGTCCGCCCATGACTACATTGCGACCTAGTTTGCTACTTCCTGCAAGACCTACTTGAGAGACTATAATACAACCAAATCCAAGCTCACAATTATGACCTATTTGAACTAGATTGTCTATTTTTGAGTAGCGTTTTACGATAGTTGGTTCAAAAACTCCACGATCTATAGTTGTGCAAGCTCCGATCTCTACGTCATCTTCTATCTCTACCCAACCATTATGGTATATTTTGATATGCTCTCCAAGCTTTGTATGTGCAAATCCAAAACCATCACTCCCTATAACACAATTCGCATTTAGATGACAACGACTGCCAACCTTTGAGTTATTATAGATGACTACGTTTGGATGGATTATGCTATCATCTCCTATGATAACATTATCGCCGATATATGCTCCGGCCATAACTACAACATTTTTACCTATCTTAGCATTACTTCCTATATAGACATTTGGCATTATCTTTGCGGTGCTATCTATGGTAGGCTCTACTTTTGGATAAAAAAGCGGTTTAGAAAACGGCTTTGAGAGCAAGGCAAAAGCAAGATGAGGATTTTCTACTATTACGGCTCTACTTTTAACTAAATTTGCCAAATCTTTAGTCACTAAAATAGCTCCAGCTCTACTCTCTTTTATAAATTTAGCGTTTTTTGGACTATCGCAGTAGCTTAGCTCATTTTCATTTGCACGTCCGAGCGAATTTAGAGCCAAAATTTCAATATCAGCTCCACTAAATTCTAACCCTAATATCTTATAAATTTCACTTAATTTCATCAAATTTCCATCATCACAGATCCACTTCTAACTATCTGAACCGGATTATATTTTTTCATAACTTTTATAAAGCAGTCTATCCTACTAGCGTTATCGCATGCCATAACTATGATATAGTTTTCATTTGCATTTGCAACGCTTCCATTATATGATTTTAGTATCGCATCAAGTCCGCTAAAGTCCTCAGACAATGAAATTTTTACCAAAACCATCTCTTTTTCGATAAACTCGCCACTATCTATGACTTTATATGTAGGTATGAGCTTATGAAGCTGTTTAACTATCTGTTCAAAAACCCTCTCATCACCGCTAGTTACGATATTTACTCTTGAAAACTCACTTTCTGGGATAGGAGCAACCGTAAGCGAGTCGATGTTGTATCCACGCCCTGAAAATAGCCCGACGATACGGCTCAAAACACCGTGTTCATTTAAAACTATAGCTGATATAACTCTTCTCATCTCTTACTCCAAAATCATATTATAGATCGCAGCACCTGCTGGAACCATCGGTAAAACGTTTTCAAATCTATCTATCTTTACTTCTATAACGCTAACAGTATCGCTTTTTAAAGCTGTTTGCAAGGCTTTTTTAAATTCATCTTTTGTTTCTACGCTAAATCCTATCCCGCCAAAGCCTTCGCAGACTTTTACAAAATCAGGCTGCAACTCAAGATCTGTATTTGAGTAACGTCCGCCGTAAAAAAATGTTTGCCACTGACGAACCATTCCTAAGAAGTTGTTATTTAAAACTATATTTATAACTCTTTTTTTATTAGCGCTCAAAGTCATAAGCTCTTGAACATTCATAAGAAATCCGCCGTCCCCACTTACTGCGATGACTGGCTTATCACTTCCAAATGCTGCGCCCATAGCAGAAGGTAGGCCAAAGCCCATAGTGCCTAATCCACCGCTTGTAAGAAGCTGTCTTGGATGATTAAACGGATAAAACTGCGCAACCCACATTTGGTGCTGTCCGACATCTGTTGCTATGATAGCATCATCGCCTACTATGTTAGCTATATTTTGTACTACCCACTGCGGTTTTAGCACATCATCGCTATCTTTAAAACAAAGCGGATGAAGATTTTCGTAGATTTTTATCTGATCTCTCCACGAAGCGAAATTCGCAGGATCTAGATCTATTTTATTATTTAGTTCTATCATAACATTTTTTAGATCTCCGACTATAGGAAACTCAGCATTTACTATCTTACCGATACTGCTTGGATCTATATCTACGTGTATGACTTTAGCGTTTTTGCCAAATTCACTAAGTTTGCCAGTTACTCTATCATCAAATCTTGCGCCAAAACAGATGATAAGATCAGCTTCGCTAAGAGCCATATTTGCAGCGTAACTTCCGTGCATTCCTACCATACCTAAATTTAGCTCATCATCACTTCTTAAAACTCCAAGAGCCATAAGCGTCTCTACTGCTGGTATCTTTGTTTTTGATATAAATTTTCTTATCTCATCGCTTGAATTACTACTTACAGCCCCACCGCCTATATATACTATAGGTTTTTTTGATTTTGCTATGGCCTCACAAGCTTTTTTGATCTGATTTGGATGACCTTTTGTATTTGGTTTATACGTTTGCATCTTTATCTCATCAGGGTATTTAAACTCGCCTATTGCAGCAGTAACGTCTTTTGGTATATCTATATGCACAGGTCCTGGTCTGCCAGACCTTGCTATATAAAAAGCTTGTTTTAGCACAAGTGGAAGTTCATCTACTGTCTTAACTAAAAAATTATGTTTTACACAAGGACGCGAAATGCCTACCGCATCTATCTCTTGAAAGGCATCTGTACCTATGAGCGGCAATGCGACTTGACCGCTTATGAGCACCAGTGGAATCGAATCAGCATAAGCAGTAGCAAGTCCTGTGACGGCATTTGTAAAACCAGGACCACTTGTAACAAAAGCAACACCCACTTTTCCTGTAGCTCTAGCATATCCATCAGCTGCATGAACTGCTGCTTGTTCGTGACGAGTAAGTATATGAGTAAAATAATTTTGCTTATAAGTCTCATCATATATATTTAAAGCTGCCCCACCAGGATAGCCAAAAACAACACTAACTCCTTCGTGCTTTAATGCTTCACTAATCATCTGTGAACCATTTAATTTTTTCATAATTCCACCTTTGTATAAAAATGCCAAAATTATAACGTTAGTTTAGTTAAGTAAAATTAAAAGAGTATAAAAATATAAGATAAAAAACCAAATTTATAGTAGTAAATGTGTGTTTTTTACACATTTACTAAATAAATTAGGTCATATACAAGAAATTAAAAAGGCCAGATAGCTTCTAAAAGACTTGTTCCCCAAGGTTTTTTAGTAGCACGCGCTATCTCGCCTTCTGTTTTATAGAGAATTTTGGCATCAGCTATGTATTTTGACTCTATCTCATTTTTTTGGCTGATATCATAAGGTCTTATAACTCCACTTATTTGTATGATCTGCTTTTCATTATTTACAAGAAGTTCTTTACTGCCTTCTATAAAATAATTTCCATTATTTAAAACTTTTATGATTCTAGCTGAAATAGTCGTATTAAATGCCTCGTCTCTGCTATTACTACCGCTTCCGCTGTATTGATTTGAGCCACCACCGCTAAATCCAATTCCTGCTATTTTATTGACATCTCTTAAAGGTCCGCTAAGCGGTGAGCCCTCTGGCGTAGTAAATGCTCCGCCGTTTAAAGATATAGTGCTATCTCTTTCAGTAGCTTTATTTGCCTTTGATGTTTGACTTGTAGTTTCTTCTATGACTACAGTTACTATATCATTGACATTCATAGCTTTTCTATCTGAAAATAGCGGATTATCCCCTCTACCAAACAGACTTCCTAGATTGCTTTGTCCAAGTCCGTTCTCTCTTGATGGTAGCTCTTCTACATAAACAGGGGGTTGCATAGATATCTTTGGATCAGTGCCAGTAGCACAACCTGCAAACGCAAACACAGACAAAATTGAAATAAAAATATATTTTGTTTTCATAATATACCTTAAATATAAATATGCTACAATGCTTAAGCAAATTAAGTTCCAAAACTAGGAGAAGAGTATGCTAAGGGCTATTTATGTTTTAAATTCAGACTTTAGAAATGAAGATTTTAAACAAAAATTGTTGGAAAAATTAAGCAGTACGTATAAGAAAATTGTCACATTTCTACCTATCGGAGAAAATAATGTGAAAAATAGTAACACTATTTTTGAAGAAAATCAAGCAAAATTATATTTACTAAATTCAAAACAAAATGAACTAATCAAAAACGTTATAACAGAATTTGACAAAATAGACGCTGATTTCATTATAGTAGTAGGTGGATTTATAGAAACTCTAGACGATAGCTTAGCTAGAAATTTAAATGCGCCATTCCTACTTTCAAAAGATACCAAATTTAAAAAAGGGACGCTAAATTTCACTGTTTTAAATGATATAGAAGAGATATTTAGCACTAGTAGCAACGCTATGACGCCTCTTAGATTTGAAAATCTACTTTATAAAAAAGCTAGGTCAAATTTAAAAACAGTAGTCCTACCTGAAAGTGACGATGAACGCATACTCAAAGCATCTGCTATCTTGCTTGAAAACAAAGCAGTAAATATAGTCCTTTTAGGTGATAAATACCAAATAAACAAAAAAGCTCGTCAATACGGACTAAATTTAGAAGATATAAAGGTCTATGATCCGCAAAATAGTGATCTTAGCGATGAATTTGCCACTACTTTATACGAACTTAGACGCGAAAAAGGAATGACTAAAGAAAAAGCTAGTGAGCTTATGAAAGATAGAACGTATTTTGGAACTATGCTAGTATATAAGGGCATATGCGATGCTATGGTAAGTGGAGCTAGCACTACTACAGCAGAGACTATAAGACCAGCACTTCAATTTATAAAAATGAAACCGGGCATTAGCACAGTTAGTGGTAGTTTTATAATGTGTTTAGATACCAAAATTCAGCTTTTTGCAGACTGCGCCATCACGCCTAATCCTACAGCCGATCAGCTTGCTAGCATAGCTATAAGTACAGCCAAAACGGCACGTGATTTTGGTTTAGAACCTAAAGTCGCTATGCTCAGCTACTCAACAGGCAGTAGCGGAAGCGGGGAAGACGTAAAATTTGTTGAAACTGCTACACAAAAGGCCAAAGCCCTAGCACCAAATTTAGATATCGAAGGCCCTATCCAGTTTGATGCCGCAGTAGATTTAGGCGTGGCTAAAAAGAAACTTCCAAACTCAAAAGTCGCAGGAGTCGCAAATACATTTATATTTCCAAATTTAAATTGTGGAAATATCACGTATAAAGCCGTCCAAAGAAGTGCAAACGCCGTTGCTATCGGACCTATACTTCAAGGACTAAACAAACCAGTAAATGACCTAAGCCGCGGCTGTTTGGTAGAAGATATAGTAAATACCGTCCTAATTAGTGCAATTCAATCTCAAGGAGAAAACATATGAAAATCTTAGTTATAAACTCAGGTAGTAGCTCTATCAAATTTAAACTTTATGATATGCAAAACAAAATAGCTATTTGTAAAGGCTTGATAGAACAGATAGGCTCTAAAAACTCACACGCAAAACTAATAGTCCTAAAAACCGGTGAAAGCTTCGAAAAATTTGGAGAGATTGAAAATCACGGTATCGGCATAGATATAATGAATGAGCTTTTATTTGTCAGTCACACACTAAAAAGCTTAGATGAGATAGACGGCGTAGGACACAGAGTAGTTCAAGGTGCTGATCTCTTTGATGATGCTGTTTTGATAGACGAAAAAGTTATGAAAACAATTGAAGAGTTAATCCCTCTAGCCCCACTTCACAACCCCGCTCATCTTGCCGGTATGAAAGAGACTTTAAAAGTCAGACCAGACATTCCAAACGTAGCAGTTTTTGATACTGTATTTCATCAAACTATGCCAAAAAGCTCATATATGTATCCGCTTCCTTTAGAGTTTTATGAAAAATACAAAATAAGACGTTATGGCGCACACGGAACTAGCCACAACTTTGTAGCAAGGCAAGGTGCAAAGATACTAGGAATTGATTTTGATAAGTTTAGCTGTATTACGCTGCACCTTGGAAGTGGTGCAAGCATAACAGCCATAAAAGACGGAAAATGTATAGATACAAGTATGGGTCTTACGCCTCTTGAGGGACTTATGATGGGGACAAGGTGTGGCAGTATCGACCCTGCTATAGTTCCGTTTCTGATGAAAAATGCAAATTTAAGTGGCGAAGAGATAGATACCATAATGAACAAAAAAAGCGGACTTTTAGCTATAAGTGGCACAAATGATATGCGTGAGATAGAAGCTAAAATGGACGCAGGCGATGAAAATGCCAAACTCGCTTTTGATATGTTTGTATTGCGTATCAAAAAATATATAGGCGCATATATAGCAATTCTTGGCGAGATAAACGCTATCATATTTACAGCAGGTATCGGCGAAAACGATGCTAGGATCAGAGAAGCCGTTTGTAGCGGTTTAGAGATTTTTGGTATCAGAATGGATAAAAATAAAAATAGCGTCTTGTTAGACGAACCTAGAAGAGTTGGGCTACCTGAGACTAAAGTCCGTATCATCATAGTGCCTACTGATGAAGAGCTAGCTATCGCTGAAGATACTGTTCGTATCATCGAAAATTTAAAATAGCAAATAAATTTAAACTTTAGATGAGCTAGACAAAAGACAGGTCGCTTGACTTGGCGGTCTAGCAAACTATAAAAACAGAGTTTTTAACATATCAAATTTAAATTTTATTCTTTTTTTTGCTTGTATTTTAGCTTACAAGTTCGCTATAATTCAAGCAAAAAAGGATAAATATGGCAATTGATTATGCAAAATATTCAAATATGAATGAAAGACAGCTTTTAAATTCTTTACTAAATGCTGAAAAAAAAGAAGCCAAATTAAAAGCTGAATTACAAGAAAAATTAAAAGATAGCAAAGAGCTAATTAAGTTTTTAAAAGCAAAACTAAATGAAAAACTTAATAAAGAAAAAAACTACACGATTGAAACTTCACCTGCACTTAATACAATCAAAAAAAGCTTTGATAATTTACCAAAATTAGAGCAAGAACAGCTAAAAAATGAACTAGAAGCATTATTAAATAATAATGAACCAAAAGGAATTATAAAATGAAAATAATAATTCCTAAAAATGTAGATAAATATTTATCAAAACAATTCAAAGGAGACCCAAAAATATTCATTTAATTAGACTATTTTTAGACACAAAACTAGCTAAATCGGACAATCCTACAAGGCTACCAAATTGTAAAAAACTTCAAGGATATGAAAAACATTATCGTTGAAAAATTAAAGACTATAGGATTATCGGAATTGTAGAAAATGATATTTTAACAATAGAGATTATAAAAATTACCACACGAGAAAACGCCTATTAATAAGTGCGATTTTAAGCATAAATTTTAAAAAATCTGTATAGTTTCAAGTCTTTCACAGCTCAACAACAAAATTACGCCATAACTCATAGCCAATAGAAATTTAAAAATCAAATTTAGCAAATACAATTTATAAATTTGCCGTGCGAAGTAAAAAAACCTAAATTTAGTCCGCTTTAGCCGGACGGATAACTTTAGTGCGTTTCCAAAACAAGCGAATGCGACGGCTTTAGCCGAGGTTTCTATGAAAGTGCTAAACTTTGGTCGCAAAGGTGAGCTAAGCTCACCTGCGAATTAAAAAATAAAAATAAAAATGCCAAACTGGGAAGGGGTTGGGATTTTTAAGGGATAGGGGAAACTGTTTTGGCTTTCAAATTTTAGTTTCCCCTGTCCCTTAAAGAAAAGAATTTTTATTAGTATTATCAAGAGCAATATTATACGTTTTTACTTTTACAAATTTACCATTTTTTCTTAAGAAAATATAAAAAAGTCATTAAATTTTAAAAAAATCACTTTCTTCCTACCCCCCCCCATATCCAAACACTGCATTATGAAACATTCAAAGTATGCAATATTCGTTATCGAAAATAAATTTTAAACAAAAATTGCTTTTTATGCTATTTATATGCTATACTTTCGCCCTATTCAATAAATTTTTAAGGAGAAATTATGAAAGGATTTAAACTTTCTTTGGTGCTGGCTTCAGCGCTTATGACAATGGGGGGGGGTCGAGCCTTTTAGCAGCAGACATTAATCCCAATAAAGCGCGGGTTCTAGGTGATTACTCTCAAGCTTTAAACAACGCTAATGACGCTAGCAGTTATAAAACACAATTTGCAACAGATATAGCAAATTTTAAAAATTCTGCTAAGCAGATACAAGATTTAGCTGATGAATTCACAAAAGCCACAAAAGATTTATCATTCACTGGTGCTGGAGCAAATGTAGCAACCGCTGTAAATGCAGAACAAGGCGTATTGATAAATGACGGCAAAAATGACATTAAAATAAAAGCAGATAAACAAGCTGATGCAAAAGCTCTCGCTGCAAAAGTTGCTAGTGATATTAAAACACTATTTTCTAATATAGCAGCAAAAGATGCTAAAGGCAACTTTGATATAAAAAATGTAGCCGAAAATGCTTCTAAAATTTACGCAACTCTAAATACTGATCTAGCAAATGATTTACTAGCTACAAACGTAGCAGCAGGCAAAGATCAACCAACTGTATATGATCTAATTAATACCATATACAAAGACGCAACTGGTACTGGTGCCACAAAAGCAGCTGCAGATGCAAATCTAAAAGCATTACAAGCACTTCAACCAAAAATAGTAAAAGTTATTGATGATTTCGTAGCTAAAGCAGATGCGTTAAATAAAACTTTTAGAAATGCAGGAGTTGATCTTGGTTTTATTAGTAATGGTTTAGTTGCTGCAAATAGTGCTGTTTTTACACCAGAACATCAAAAAGAATACGCAAAAGAATATGCAGAATATACTAAACAATTAGCTATAGCTAATGCAAAGATTAAAGTATTAGCAGCAGCTAATGTGGCTAAATTAAACGCTGGAACTAATTTAGAAACAGCAAAAGGCACTACGATAACAAACGCCACAATAACTGGTCTTGCAGGTACAGGTATCACTATAGACACTACAAATTATGATGCAGTAACACTACAAAGTTTATTAGCTGATAATACTATAACAGATGCGCAAATACAAGCTTATAACGAACTTATAGCAGCTTTAAACGAAATGAAAAAGCAGCTAAATAGAGTAGCCGTTGGTAGTTCATTTGCAGATGTAGCAAAAAACAGTAAATCAAATGTAGTAAAATCGCTAGATGAAGCTGGTTTGAAAAACTTGGTAGTTAATAATATAAATTTAGTAACTACAGATGTAAACGGAGCTGTTACAGATGCAACTATAGCTCAAGATATCGCAGAGCAGATAGAAAAACCTATCAGAGAAGCAAGCAACTCTCTAAGCAATGTTATAGGCGGTGGTTTTAACGCTCCAGCTGCTGCTTTATCTATGACAAACCAAACAAATACTATGACTAGACTTGCTAAACTTAGCACTCCATATAGCAAAGATCTTGCTTTAGCTAGTGCTATAAAAAATATGGACGGCTTAGAGGTAGCAAGTGGCGACAACTCTGCACTATCAAGTATCATAAAAGAATACACAGATAGATTTAACTATGATAACTCTGTATATGCAAACGTCATAGGAGCTAAAGGATACACAGATAATGGCGATCCAAAACTTTATGGATTTAGCGTAGGATATGATAGAAGTTTTGATAACTTCTTGGTTGGTTCATACTTCACTTATGCAAAATCAAGTCTAGATACAAGCTATTTAGAGAGTGAAGCAGACAACTTTGAGCTTGGAATTTATAGTCGTGCTTACCTTGGCGATAGCGAGGTTGATACTACACTAAGCTTTGGTATAGGTAAAAACGATATAAACAACTATAAGCTTCTAAATGAGTATCTAAGTGGCGATTATGATTCTAAATTTATAAATTTAGCTGCGACTTACGGTTATGTAGTTAAAGCTCAAAATAGCCTATTTATCAAACCATTTATCGGACTAAATTACGCATACAACAAAAACGATAGCTTTACTCTAAGCAATGCTGTAATGGGTCAAGATTTTGACAAAATAGATGGTTCAACTCTTAGTGCAAACTTAGGTGTAGAGCTTAGAAAATACCTAAGTGACGGAAGCTTTATGTTTGTAACTCCTAGCGTTGAGCAAGAACTTAGCGTAAGCAGAGATGACTTGGTGTCTAAATTTAGAGGCGCTAGCACTTCATTTACTACACAAGCAGATGAGACAAAAGATACTTATGCTAAAGTGATAGCAGGTGGCGAGTATGCAGTGACAAAAGACTTCTCTGCTACTGTAAGTGCTGGTTTTAAAACAAACGGAGACGATAGATACGTCAATGGAAGCCTAGGCTTAAAATATAAATTCTAATATACTAGGTATCTTAGAATGCTAATTAAACTGCCATCTTTTGATGGCGGTCATTTCTCTCCTTTTGATCGCAAGAGTTGCAATTCTCTTGTGATCTATACCAACATATAAAAAATTTATCTTGATTATATAAAGCTTGGAGCGTCGTTACTAAAAAGTATAAGATCGCCACTAGTCGTATTTTGGCTCAAAAACTCTTGTATTTTTGACTTATCTTTTAGGATTATTACTTCAGGATTACTCAAAAATTTAGTAAGAGCCTTCTCATTTATGCCACTTGTTATCACGACTACGTCAAAAATTTCATTTATGCTTTTAGATAGCTCTTCATTTAGCTCATCGTCTGCTTCGACGATACCAGGAGTAAGCAAAATCTTTCTACCACTATAACTTTTTACTAGCTCATAGCTTTGTTTCATACCTTTTAAATTTCCGTTAAAACTATCATCGATGATGATTTTTCCACCAGCATCAAGTCTCTCTAGCCTATGCTCTACATTTTTTAAATTTAAAACGCTCATCTTTAAAGTGTCTTGTTTTACGCCAAGTTTTAACGCTAGTAAAACAGAAGCGGCGATATTTTGCGCGTTAAATGCGCCTAAAAGTTTTGAGCTAAACCAAGTATCATTTAGCTTAAATTTAATACCATCTAGATTTGCACTTATATCACTGACTTTATTGTCATAAATACAAGTTTTTTCATCATCTTTTTTTAAAGTCGTGCTATGCAAAAACGCATATTCTAAGTTTTTACTGACAAGTGCTTCAAGCTTTGTGCTACGGATATTTTCTAAGCTTTTAAAATACTCTATATGCATAGCTCCTATCTCTCCTACGATGACAAAATGCGGGTTTAAAAACTGAGCGATATCTTTTATGTCACCTTTAAGCCTAGCTCCTGCTTCGGCTATGTAAATTTGAGTGTTTGGCGTAAGATTTTCATTTATATCTTTTATGATACCTGCTAGAGTATTTACACTGCGAGGGGTTTTTAGGACATTGAAATCTTTTTCAAGCAAAGACGCGCAAAAGTTTTTCATACTAGTTTTACCAAAACTTGCCGTTATCAAAACTATCTTTAGATCAGGCATAGAAGCAAGCTTGTTTTTGGCACTATTTTTAAATTTGATATATAAAAGTTTTTCGTAAAACTCCATAAGTAAAAATGAGATAGCAAGTGAGAAAACTAAAACCAAAATTTGATTTAGCAAAAAATAACTAAAAATCAAAAAAGCAGAGATCAAAAAGCAAAAAAATCGTTTTATCCTACTTGTAAATACAAGTTTTTTATCAAGTTTTCTTTGCCAAAAAAACAGAACAACAAGATATAAACCTGCAAAAATAGGAGTTAAGCTTGACCAAAAAGTGCTAAAAATCGCAAAAACTCCAAATGGTATAATAGCAAAATACAAATGCCAAAGTGGCTTTGTGTAGTGCAATAAGATACGCTCCCACTTATAGCTAAACCACTGCAAAGCAGTTATAAGGTAGTAGCCAAGCCCTAGCGTAAAAAGAAGAGTAGAGGCAAGTAAGTATATATTTTCTAGCATTTTTAATCTCTGTTTTGAATGGTTTTTGTGATAAACTCTGCGTGAAGTAAAAAGAAAAAATGATCTCCACTTAGTGGATAGAATTCGCTATTTTTGATGATTCTTGCTATTTCTTCGCCACTTTTTAAAGGCGTTGCTCTGTCTTCTTTACCCCAAAACAGATAAGCTTTGCCTTTGTAATTTTTAAAAATATTATAGAAATTCTCATCAACAACATTTTTTAGCGTCTCATACATCTCTTTACTCATTCCAGCTACGTCTTTTGACGCAAAAAATTTATAAAATTTACCAAAACCGATAAGCTTTAAAAATTTAAATATTTTGATCTTAAGTCTTACTAAAAATGGCTTCTTTTGAATGATTCCAGCACTGCTAAGAAGTATTAAATTTGGTGGATTTAGCAAAGTCGCTACTTTGCCACCAAAACTATGGCCTAGGATAAACTCAGGCTTAAGATCAAGCTTGTTTAAAAACTCTCGAACGATATTAGCATAATCTTTCGTATATAAAGGATGATTTAGAGGGCTATTTCCAAAGCCGGGAAGATCGATATAAATTTGTTTTAAATTTGTAAAATATGGTAAAAAAGCCTTTTTCATTATCTCTTTATTTGCACCCCAACCGTGAAGTATGAGTATGCAAGGCTCCAAAGTAGGATTAAATATCTCATAGCTAATAGTGTATTTATGACTTTTGATAGTTACTTCTTTACTTGCCATCTTCTTCCTTTTTTACTTTTTTTGTTGTATAAATAGCTTCTAGCAAAACTACGGCTTCATTTAGTCTTTCATACTCATCCATATTTAAAAGCACAGCTTCAAAGCGATTGTTTTTAACTATAAAAGCTCTTTTCATCTCGGCTTTTGAAACTTTTGTAAGGATAGAGCTGAAATTTCTAACGACCTCTGTGGCAGTATATACTTCGTTTTTACTAAATGTAGCCATATTGCGTCCTTATGTAGAATTTTACACAAAATTCTACATAAATTTGGCTTAAAACATTTTAAAGTATCAGTTTAGTTTGCCTTTATTACTTGTTATGGAGTGTATAAATTTATAATCAATCTGTATATTTTTAGGTAATTTTATAGAGTTAGCTAGTTTTTGCACTGAAGTGCTAAAGTCAGCAAATAGATAGTTTGCCATACTTCCTGGGTTTGGATTTATCTCATTTAGATAAATTTCATTTTCATATACAAAAAAATCACACCTTATTAGAGCGCCATCAAAGTTTCCGCCATCATAAATATCCATAAAAGCTTTTTTTATGCCCTCTTTTAACTCTTCGCTGATACTTGCTTCTACTGAAGTGCGACTTGAAAAACTCATATATTTTTGCTCAAAATCAAGAAATTCTTTTTTTGTCGGCTCTTCTATGAGCGAAAACTCAAACTCATCGCCAACCCTAAATCCAGCTAGATTAAACTCTCTAATGCCACTCATAAAAGGCTCCACTAAGATATCACTATCAAACTCAAAAGCCACGTCCAAAGCATACTCAAGCTCACTAAGATTATGCACTATACTTACTCCTATGCTACTTCCAAGACGAGCAGGTTTTAGGATAAATGGTAATTGCATTTTGATTTTATCATCTCTTTTTATCATCTCATAAGGCAGTGTTTTTACACCACATTTTAAAGCTAAAAGTTTAGTAAGCTCTTTGTTAAAACTAAGCACGCTCGCTTCAAGTCGTGGGCCTATAAACTTAAGACCATAAAACTCAAACATACCAGCGATCTTGCCATCTTCTCCATCACTTCCGTGGATTAAATTTATATAACACTCAATATCAAGTTTTTTCATTCCAAAAAATGAATGAGTGGCAAAACCACCTTGTTGTAAATATAGCTTTTTAGAGTTTTTATACTTGCCACTACTAAAGAAATTTGCTCTCATATCTTTTTTATCTATCAGATAAAAATCTCTAAATTTATCTACAAATATAAAGCTAAGATCGGCTTTTAAAACATTTTTAACTGACACAGCTGAAACTATACTTATCTCGTGCTCAAAACTATTTCCACCAAATACTATACCAAATTTCATCAAATTTCCTTAAGCAAGTTTTTTAAGCGCTTCTTTTATAAGTGAAGTCGTGTCGCCACTCACGCATTCGCTAAGCACTTTTGAAATTCTATCTCTTTTAAAACCTAAACTCTCAAGAGCCATAAACGCTTCATTTTGATAACTCTCCATAGAGCTTATCTCGCTAAATTTAGCATCGCTTAGCTGAGCGATGAGAGTTCTAGCAGTCTTTGGCCCGATACCAGGAACTCTTCTTAAAGTCTCAGAATCTCCATTTATTATCGCTCTACTAAAATCATCTGGGCTTAGAGAAGAACATACCGCCATAGCAGTCGCAGCACCTATACCATTTACCTTTAAAAGCATTTCAAAAATGCGTTGCTCACTCTCTTTGATAAAGCCATAAAGTAAATTTGCATCTTCTCTGATGATCTGAGTAATAAAAAGCTCTACATTGTCGCCTTTATTTAAATTTGAGCTTGTAAAAAGCGATATAAAAACGCCATACGTTACGCCACAAGGCAGTTTTAGCCAAATGCTAGTTGGCTCTTTTTTTGTGATTATTCCTTCTATTGCTTTTATCATAGGTCTATCTCGTTTGATTTTTTTATCTCATACACATCTTCATCTGCTACGACTAGATGCTTAAGCATAATGAGCTTTGCTAGTTCGTTCTCTTTTGTGCTATATACGATCTCTTTTTTAGGTTCTATTAGTTTAAATTTGATCTCATTTAGCTCTTTCCATCTATCTTTATTTATGATCTTAGCATCAAAAACCATACTTTGCATCTGTTTTAACTCATCGTGCAAATTATCTAAAGCTGCTTTTTTTCTTTGAAATTCTTTTAGTGCTGTGTTGTACTCTTGGACTAAAGCTTGAAAATCTTTTAGTTTATTGATAAATGATATCGGCGGAGTTTTAGAATCGTTTCTTAGCTCTTCTATCCTCTGTTTTATCAAATTTACAGACTCTTTGTTTGATTCTATAACGCTTCGTTTTTTCTTTAGTTCTCTTGGTGTAGAGGCTATCTCATTTTGAATATTTGAGATCTTTTGCATATATTCGTTAAATTTATCTTCATAATCCAAAATCTTAGCGGCGTCTATTATAAATTTATTATTGCTACCTTTTAGCTCATCTACTTGCACTATAACTGAAGCTGTTATATTTACGTTAGAAAATAGCTTTCCTATATAGACTTCAGATGCTATTATCTCTCCGCCTATAGCCGAATTTATCGTAGCTTTTTTAGCTTTTACATAACCGCCCTCTAGTCTATCGATAGTAGCTTCATCACAAGTAAGCTTTCCTAAATGCACAGAGATAAAAGCGCTTTGTGCTTCGATAGTGGATTTGGCGTGAGTCTGTCCGCCTATACTCACTTCTTTAGCAACTATACGTGCGTTTTTTGCTACATTTCCTTCTACATTTAGCTTAGTAGTTTCTATGCTCATGCCAGTACCTACTGCATCTTTTAAAACATCGCTTTCTTTTATATTGATTTTTACATCTTTATTTAATCCTGCTTCTATAGAACCTGTAGTTTTAAAGCTTACTTCATTGACATCTAGTTCATCTGCGATATCATAAGTATCTTTTTCTTTGCTTACGTATCCGTTTTTTTTCGCAAAATACTTTATGCTATTTTCATCTTCACGCATTTCGATATTATCAGTATAATTTATCTGAACTTGATTTGCTATTTTAGGTTCATTTACCGGTATAAGCTCACCTTTTACATTTCTTCCTGGAACTCCAAATTTAGGTTTTATATACTCGATGATAAGCTCACCTGGGCTAACGCTTTGGATAAATCCGCGGTTTGCATAATCGACTTTATCTTCTTTATTGTCTTTTTTTGCTTTGTTAATGTAATAGTAAATGATAGCATCATCTACACTTTGCAAAGGATCAAGTCCCAAAGCCACCACAAATGTGACGCTTTTATCTATTATGCCTTTTATACGCAAAACAGAAGTTAGTCTTCTTATCTCTTTTAGCATTACAGAATTTCTTATACCTATCAAAACTCCGATTTTTATGAGTCTTTTATAGATTGTGTTTATGAGCTCTGATTCAAATGTAGGTGTGTATTTTACATCTAAGCTCTCTTTTATAGTTGCGACTATCTTTGTCATACTTTTATTTGCACCAAAAGAAATTTTAGGCATCAAAGAAGCACTTCTAGTACTTTTATCAAAATACTCTACATTATAGCTTTGTGATATAACAAGATTTTTGTTTGAAATAAACTCATCGTCGTTAAATATATTTAGAGATTTTTCATCAACATCTTTAAATTCGCTATCAGCGTCGGTTTTGTATTTTGTATATACGGCTAAAATATTAAAGTCTATATTATTTATATCTACGTTTGCTTTATGCGCTATATCTTCTAAATCTTCATAAACATTTTTTGTAGTTATGACTACAGGAGACATAGCACCTTTTACTTCTGCCATTTATATCCTTAATAATCTCAAAGAGTGAGTTAAAATTATAAACAAATATTTCTAAATTTGATATAAAATAAAAAAATGATATAATTCCACACTATAAACTAAAACGGAGTTTCAAATTTGAAACAAAAACTTGTATTAATAGGAGCCTCTACTGGAGGTCCAGGGCATCTAAGAGAGCTTTTTAGGGATATTATCTTACCACAAAATGTTTCTATAGTCATAGCTCAGCATATGAATAAAGCGTTTTTGCCAAGCTTTGTTAAAGAATTTAATAAAGATATAAAATCTGAAGCAACTATGGTCAAAGAAAAAGAGTTACTAAAAAATCAAATTTATATATGTGAAAAAAATAGTATCATACTAGATACAAAACAGCTTATGATAAGTCCAGACAATAGTGGAATTCCAACTATATTTAATCCAAATGTAAATATGCTATTTTCTTCGGCGGTGAGTGCTTGTAAGTTTAGTGATGTTTTTGCTGTACTTTTAACAGGACTTGGCGATGATGGGGCGATAGGACTTGACAAACTATATAAATCAGGAGCAAAATGTATAGCCGAAAACGAAGAAACAGCAATAGTATATGGAATGCCAAAACGCGCCAAAGAGTTAAATCCAAAGCTAGAAACCGCAAATTTACACAATATAAAAATAGAATTAGAGAAATTTATAAATGAATGATTTATCTTTAGAAAATCTAGATAAGATACTAGATGTAGCAAAGAGATTTAGCGGAAACGACCTTGCAAATAAAAAAGGAATTTTAAAACATAGAATCACGAATTTTATGAATTTAAATTCCATAAAAGACGGCGATGAATTGCTGCAAAAAATTTCATACGATAGCTCTCTAAGACAAAAATTTATAAATCTTATAACCGTAAATGAGACATATTTTTACAGAGAGTTAAAACAGCTAAATGCCATAATAGAATACGCAAATTCTCTAGGCGGATATGTAAATATACTCTGCATACCTTGTAGCAGTGGCGATGAAGTTTATTCACTAGCTATACTTACAAAAGCAGTAGGCATAGCAAACAAAGTAAAGATAACAGGACTTGATATAAACTCAGAAGTCATAGAACAAGCTAAAAAAGGAATTTATGGCGAAAGAGCCGTAAAAAATTTGAATAATAAAGAACTTAATACATATTTTACTAAAATAGAAGACAAATTTAAGATAAAAAAAGAGCTTTTAGGTAAAATTGAGTTTAAACAAGCAAATTTATTTGATCCAGAATTTCTAAAGCTTGGGACATTTGATATAGTCAGCTCAAGAAATATGCTTATATATTTTGATGAAGCCCATAGACTAAATGCCATAGAGAGATTTGCTAAGATCTTAAAACCAAATGGAAGACTATATGTAGGAAATGCCGATCTAGTACCACACACTGATACTTATAAAAAAGTTATAAATAGCAGTACTAGCTACTATGAGAAGTTATAGTTTATACTTCTCATATACAAATTTATAGTAAAACGCACCTATCAAAAACACAGATCCCATACTAAAAGTTATAGCCATAAGACTTATGCCTAGCTCATACGCAAAACCGATAGTGAGCGAAACAAAAGCCGAGATAATAAAATACACCATATCTTTATACGCTATAACTCTACCATAAAATTTCTTGTCGCAGCTATTTTGAAGCATAGTAAATGTAAATGACCAAAGACTAGAAGTACAAAATCCAGCTGCGATAAGCCCGATAAGCCCAAGATAGTAATTAAACTGCAAAATAGCCCAAAGCCCGATACCTAAAAACTCACCGATAAATAGCCAAAACAGAGTTTTTGTATTTATAAATTTACTAAGAATTATAGGACCTACTACAAGAGATAAGGCTCTAGTCATATTCATAAATCCTATTACAAGCGATGCACTTAAGATCTCCTTATATGGATACTTTGCCATAAGAGCGATAAGATTATCATAAGCAGTAATCCCTACAAAAGAGTGAAGTAAGATAAGATGCACTATAAGTGGGTTGTTTTTTATGTATTTTAAACCATCTTTCATCATTAAAAAAGCCTTTTGAGTTTTGGTTTTTACGATATTTGGAATATTTAGCTTAGTTAGAAGAAACATACCAAATATATAAAGAGCAAAATCAAACAAAAATGCCTCTTTAACACCAAAATAGTGTATAAAAACTCCGGCTATACCCATTCCAGCAGTATATGAAGCCGCCCAGATGATAGAGTGAATCTCATTTGCTAGTTTGAGATTTTTCTTGCTTAGCAAATTTGGAAGTAAGCTCATTTCTGTTTGAAAATACGTAACTCCTACTCCCATTCGTATAAATATCAAAACAAATAAAAACCATAAAAGACTAAGATCATCTATAAAAACAAGCATTAAAACGCTCACAGTTTCTATAAGCATCAAAAATATCATCATAGGTTTTGGATTAAATTTATCTATAATGATCCCATTTATCGGAGCTAAAAATACATTTGGTATAAAAGCCATCGCAGCTGCTAAAGTAATAGCCCAAACAGGAGCTTTTAGATCTATAAGAAGAGTAAAAATTCCAGTATGCGAAAACCACATACCAAAATAGCATATCATCTGTATAGAAGCCAAAATTCTAAGATTTCTATTGTATTTTAGAAGTGCTAAATACTTTATCATATATTATTTGCTAAGTTTGTAGTTATAATTATCCCTAAATTCACCTTCAACCAAATTTCCTTCAAAATCTAACCTATTTAAATTTTCCCCATCCTTTTTAAAACGCAATGTCTCATCATCGCTAGGAATGACTATAATATCGCCCTCTACGCTATACACACCATTTTTAGTAAAAGTCTCATTTGTATCTTTTACATAAGTTTCACTTAAAACAAAGCTTCCATTATCATCTAAAACTAAAACAGATACTATCTCATCACAATCAGCACAAGGCAAAGATGTCTTAAATGTCTTTGTTTTATTTTGTGGTGATGAACAACCTATAAGCAATGTAAATGCAACTAATGACAACAATGTATTTTTCATACAATTCTCCTTAAAAAATTTAAAGAGTAATTATATCTAAATTTAAGGTAATTAAGCCGTTATTTTGTAAATTAGTGATAAAATCTCGCCAAAAAAACAGAAGGATTATTTTTGAATAGACTTAGCGTAGATGATGCTTTAAATTTACTTCATAATACAGACTTAAACGAGCTTGGAAGACTTGCCTTTGCCAAAAAACAAGAGCTTCACCCACAAAAGATCACGACTTTTATAGTAGATAGAAATATAAACTACACAAATGCATGTTTTATAGATTGTAAATTTTGTGCGTTTTATCGCCATGTAAATGATGATGATGCCTATGTGCTTACCTACGACCAGATAGATAAAAAAATAGAAGAGCTAATCGCTATAGGCGGAACGCAAATTCTATTTCAAGGCGGAGTTCATCCAAAACTTAAGATAGAATGGTACGAAGACCTTGTAGAACATATAGCAAAAAAGTATCCTATGATAGATATCCATGGATTTTCTGCTGTAGAGATAGACTATATAGCAAAAATTTCTAAGATATCCACGCTTGAGGTATTAAAACGTCTAAAAGCTAAAGGGCTTTATAGTATCCCAGGAGCTGGTGCTGAGGTGCTAAGTGATAGAGTAAGAGATATAGTCGCACCTAAAAAATGCAGTAGCCAAAAATGGCTTGATATCCATAAAGAAGCTCACTCTATAGGTATGAAAACTACGGCTACGATGATGTTTGGGACGGTTGAAACTGACACTGAGATAATAGAACACTTGGATAAAATCAGACGTCTTCAAGATGAAACAGGTGGCTTTAGAGCTTTTATACTTTGGAGTTTTCAGTCACAAAACACTAAATTAAAAGAAGAGTATCCAAATATCAAAAAACAATCGCCAAATAGATACTTAAGACTGCTTGCAGTTTCAAGACTATTTTTAGATAATTTTAAAAATATACAAAGTAGCTGGGTGACTCAAGGCAGTTATGTTGGGGCGCTTGCATTAAAATTTGGAGCAAATGATCTAGGTAGCACTATGATGGAAGAAAACGTCGTCAAAGCAGCCGGAGCAAGCTTTAGAATGAGCCAAAATGAGATGATAGAAATCATCAAAGATATAGGCGAAATTCCTGCTAAACGTAACACAAACTATGATATTTTGGAGATGTTTTAGCCCTGATTATGGCCTATTTTATAAATTTAAGTTTATGATATTTTGATTATTTTTGGTTGTCTTACAAAATTTAAATTTATAACATTTTGCTTGGCTATTTACTTTGTATTTATTATATTTTAAAATTACAAAAACTAAATAGCTCAGCCATAATGCTTTATTTTTATTTATTTTTTATCTTTATTTTGTTCTATTTTTATGCTCGTTTTTGATCTTTATAGCTTCAAATATAAATTTAATATATCCGCCTTTATACCAGCTTTTGTGTGCTTTTATAAAAGCATTTCCTAACTTAGATGATTTTTGATGTTTTGGGCTTTTTGGCTAGTTATTTCTAAATTTTTGATCTCTAGGTCTTTTTTGAGTAAGCTCTCGTTTGTTGATTTTAGATTAGCTTCTTGCAAACTCAATTTATCACTAAATTCTTTTATAGCCTTATCTTTTTTATTTATCTCTTCTTTGAGTGAGCTTATCTGCTCTTGTTGGGTTGGTTGTGGTGGCGTGACGGGTTGAGCGGGTTGCGATACCTTTGGTTGTGGCGTGGCTATTAAAACTGGTTGTTTGCTTCTTTGGATTAAATCTTCAAACTGCATTTTTCTAGGGTTAAATGGCTTTATAGCGTGATTTTGGATTCTTCCTTCTAGCTCATCTAAATAGTAATTTATATCTTTTTTATTATCTATCCCATCAAAATCAGCAAAGTGATACTCCCACCATTTTAACCCCAAAAGTCTCTTGATCGTAGCCTCATCAAAGCGGTATTTGAGTATTCTAGCTGGACTTCCACCGACTATAGCATATGGCGGGACATCTTTTGTAACAATGGCATTTTGAGCTACGACGCAGCCTGTGTGAAGTGTAATCCCTGGCTTTAATAGAGCATTTTTCATACATAGACATCATTTTCAAAAATAGTTGGCCCTGGCGTCGGGACTAGCACGCCATGCGGAGTATGCGTATAGGGCTTTTTGATACGCTCTATACTAGCATCTTTAAAAATGTAAAAATTTGGATCATAGATAAAAGATGAAGTTGAGATAGTATCTAAAGGGTACTTTCCTGCTATGAAATTTAACCCAACAGCAATAGAGCAATACATTCCCATTTTGATATCTAGTCTAGGAATAATCGCATTTGAATAGCTAAAACTCCCCCATTTGACAAGCGTTATTACCATTATTTATAGTAGAGTATTCTTCCATAAAACCACTATCTGGGACATTTATCATTTCATCATCTTTGTAGCGACAAATCTTGCCATTTGAATAAGCCATTAATACGCTAAACTCTTCTAAATACTCTCTAACAAATTTATTAACCTTTATTTGCATAATCTCTCCCGCGAAACTTTGGCGGTAGATTATCAAAAAAAATGAAATGAGAAAAATATACTAGTTTATTTATTTAAGATTAGTTTCAATAATCTTAAATCAAATTTGGTAAATTTGATGATTTCCTTTAAACTACGCGAAATAGAAAATAGATCGCTTTGCATTGGCGTGGGATTTAGCATAATATCTTGTATAGTCTTGCAAAAATTTAAAAATGATTAAAAATAAAATTTAAAGCCCACTTAATTAGACTTTAAATTTTATTTAATGTTTTATAAAACTAAGTTTGTGAGACATTAAATATCAAATTTCCCATAGAATTAACTATGGGAAATTTTATGTTATTTAGCACCTTTTGGTGATGAAAATGCACTCAAGTTTGGAGCTTTATCCTTAAATTTTTCTATATTTACTAAGGCCGTATTAGAGCAGTTGCCATTGGCTAGTTTGCTTGTAGGGATATCTATGGTTAAAACGTTTGCCGAGCCATTTTTGCATAGTCCGCTATCAAAGCCATCATACCACGCACCTTCGCAAAGCTTAAGCACACCAGGTGGCACATCATCATTTACTCTAGCACCAGCTAAAATCTCGCCCCTAGCATTAAAAACACGAACTAAATCGCCATCTTTGATGCCCAAATTTTTAGCATCTTTTAAATTTATTGTGATAGCTTCTCTGTCATTTACGCTGTTTTCGCTTCTAATGTGCGTATTGTTTTGTTGTGAGTGAAGGCGATTGTCTGGATGCGGAGTTAGTAGATGAAAATTTGCTTGTTTATTTTTCATACCTAGCCACTCAGCAGGTTCAAACCATTTTGGATGAGCAGCGCAATCATCATAGCCCATCTTTTCTATCGTTTCAGAGTAAATTTCAATCAAACCAGATGGCGTTCCTAAAGCGTTTAAAATAGGGTCTTCTCTAAAATCTGCGTATCTGACATAATTTTCGCTATCTATATTTGATAAAAACTCAGTTGGCTCATTTTTATTCCACCATTCCTCAAAGCTTGGCATTTGCATACCTAAGGCGATGTTTGAATTTACTTGATTTTTAGCTACATCATAAAACTCTTTTAGCCAGTCCATCTCTGTTTTGCCGTTTTCTGTGAAAGCTTCGGCTAATCCATCTGCGTATGCTTTACAAAGATCAGTAAAAATTTCATAATCATCTTTTGCAAGGTATTGTTTTTCCACTACTTGCTTCATAGGGATTATATGCATATTTGAGTAATCTCCACTCATAGTGACATCGTTTCTTTCATACTCAGTTGTCACAGGAAAGACTATATCTGCCATTTTTGCCGTTGGTGTCCAGTAAATCTCATTTACGACTATGGTGCGTGGTTTTCGCCAAGCTTTGATATTTTTATTTGTATCTTGCTGATGAGTTAGCGGTGCTCCACCAGCCCAGTAAATAAAGTCGATATCAGGATATGTTATCTTAGTCCCATTATGGTCTAAAACCTTGCCTGGATTTAATATAGCATCAGCTATCCTAGCTACTGGAAATGCCGTATCTGTCGTTTTGGCTAGCCAAGCTGGAGTGCCATCATCTTCTTTTATAGCGTTTGCAAGTCCTAGGAATTTATCATCTTTTATCACGCCTATGCTAGCTGCATTTATACCGCCTAAAATACCTCCTACGCAAGTTGGTGCCCCACCATTGCTGTAGTGATAGCTAAGCCCAAATCCACCACCTGCAAGTCCGATCTGTCCTATCATACTAGCTAGAGTTACTAAAGCCCAATGAGGCTGCTCGCCGTGATGAGCCCTTTGCATTCCCCAGCCACTCATCAGCATTGTGCGATTTTTGTAAAATTTAATCGCTAAATCTTTTATGATTTTTTCATCAATTGCGCAAATTTTACTGGCCCATTTTGGTGTTTTTGGTGTTTTATCTTTTTTACCTAGCAAATAAGATAAGAATTTATCAAAGCCAACAGTATATGTTTCAAGGAAGTTTTTATCATAATTTTGAGTTTCATAAAGATGATACATCATACCAAGCATCATTGCTACGTCTGTGTTTGGAATAGGTCTGATATGCTGTGCTTTGCTTCCAAAGAATTTAGTTGTTTGAGTTTTGAGTGGGTCTATGATGATAATCTCTTTATTGCTATCTCTTAGTTTTTCAAAGTATTTAAATCCTTGCTCTTCTGTTACGCTCCAAGCAAGTCTTAGAGTAGATATCGGATTCATTCCCCATAAAACAACTACTTTTGAATTTTCTAAAACAACTGGCCACGCGGTTTGTTGCTCATAAACTTCTATAGTTCCAACTACGTGTGGCATTATGATTTGACTAGCTCCTGTTGAGTAGTCACCCAAACTTCCGGTAAATCCGCCACTTAAATTTAAAAATCTATGTAGCAAAATGCGTGGATTATGTAGTTTTCCAGGACTAAACCAGCCATAACTTCCACCAAAGATGCTTTCATTTCCTTTTTTAGCCCTTGTTTTTTTAAGCTCTCTTGCAACTAGTTTTATCGCATCTTCATAAGGAACTTCGACCCACTCATCTTTTCCTCTTAGCTCAGGTTTTGGGCTATCTGGATTTTGTAGATAGCTTTTTCTTACCATTGGTGCTTTTATGCGGACATTTTCTACTAGATCTTTCATAGTGTTTTGAAGAGTGTTTGGTATGTTTGAGGCGCGTAAAAGAGGTTCTGATTTTGCTATTTTTCCATTTTCTACAGTGGCTTTTAAAATTCCCCAGTGAGCTGCTGTAACTACTGTGCCGTTTTTAACCACTTGAGTATTTAAATTCTCAGCAAAAATACTACTTGGAATAAGCGGAGCTAAAGAGAGTGTCGCACCTGCTTTTAAGAAATTTCTTCTGCTATTATCTGTTTTCATTTGGTCTCCTTTATGCTATCTTTTGCATTTTTTTGTAGGTATTGTATGACTAGCCACTCATCTTTTTTATCTATCGGTGTTCTTGAAAGCATAGATTTAAAAAGCGATGGCCATTGATTTGCGCTGTACCTATCTATCTTATGTAGGGCATGACAAACAGAGCAGTTTGTAGTATATAGCTCACTAGCCTTTTTCATCATAGGCTCTAAGTTATTTTCAAATTCACCACTTGTAGTATAAGCATCTACTTTTACTTCATTCCACTGCCCGTTTTTTCCTTCTTTTATGATTTCAAATTTAGGCACTTTAGTCTTAGCAAAGGCTAGAGATAAAATTCTTTGATTGTCGCTATAATAAACAACATTTGGCACGGCTGGATTTTGGTAGCCTCTTAGACTAAATTTAATAAATCCATCCTTTTGTTCTAAAATCTCTACAGAATTAGTAGGAAGAAGTTTTCCTGCTATGATGCTTGAGTTTTTGTCTAGATATACTGGCTTTACAGCGTTGCTATAGACGACTTCGCCAAAAGCATAACCACAAAAAAGCAAACCCATAAATAAGGCTTTTTTCATATTTGCTCCTTTAAAAAATTATAAAATTATATGGTAAAATATTTTTTAGCAATGTCATATTGATGACATTTTTGATTTAAAAGCTAAAAATTTAAGGTAGTTTTATGAAAAGCAAATCAAGCTCTATAAATACAACTAGACTAAACCTTGGTAGGTATGATAACTACTCATTGCTTAGCGATGATGAGCTTAGTAAATTTAAACAAGTTTGCCATCTAAAATCAAATACAATCTACTGCGATAAACTTCAAATTTTACTCATAAAATCAGGCTCTGCGAAGCTTAGCTTTTTTGAAAATGGAAAGGAATTTATACTAAATTTTCTAAGTCAAGGAAATATCGCCTTACTTGATAAAAATATCTCTATGGAGTTTTTAGAAAATAGCGAAGTTTTAGAAATAAGCCTATATAAAGTGCAAAAGCTCTTAAAAAATGAGAAGTTTTCTATGTCGCTATTTAACTCTCTTATAAGGCAAATAGTTCTTCAAAGAAATATCATAAAAGATATTGTTTTTAAAAATATAGATAGGAGACTTTATAGTTTTTTGATCTCTTTAGCAAACGAACAAAATGAGTTTATAAGGGATAAGCAGGTTATAACCTTACCTTTTTCTATCAAAACTCTATCTGAGCTACTTGGCTTTGAGAGACAAAGCGTATCTACTGCTTTTAATAAGCTATTAAAAACTGGTTTTTTATCAAAATGCGGTAAAAATAGATATATGATAAATTTGATTTAGCTTTAAGCTAAATCAAGATTAAAATCTAAGTCCAGCTGTGATGGCTGTATTTATGCTATGCTCATTTTTTGCTATCTCGCTTGAGATAAGGAATTTAATAAATTTATTGCCTTTTTCGATATTTGTATCGATACCAAAATAAACGCTATCTTTATTTAGCTTATAATTATGCGTCCAAGTGCTATTACTAGCATCAACAAAATACTCTTTACTAGCAAAATTATCACTATTTAAACGCCTTGTATAAAACGCAAAGCCATTTAAGGTGGTAAAAGTATTATTTTGGTTGATGAAGCTATAAGCTAGATTTCCACCTAGGCTTAAATTTAAAGTATCTAAATCTATATCATTATAGCCCTTAGCAAGTATGCCGCCACTCTCTTTAAAGCCATCTTGTTTAGAGTATATGTAATTTAAGATAGAAATCGGCGTCCAAACAAGGTTATCACCGATGATAAAATCTTTTGATATACCAAGCTCAGTTGAGACAAAATAGCTCTTATAATCTGCTTGAAGCTTTGTATCTTGTGTTAAAATTTGACGCTCCATATCGTTAAAGGCTAGTCCAAAATCCACTCCGCCTATTAAGCTAACAACTCCAAAATCTTTTAAGCCGTTTAATCCAACAGAGACTATCTGACTTTTTAAGTCTGAAAATTTATAATCTCCATTTTGGTATGAGTAGTTTAAAAATGCCCCTACTCTCACATCATCACTTATCCATTTTCTAGTGTTTAGATCCACAGAGTAGGCATTAGTTTTATACCCATCGCCTTTGAAGTTCGTGTATGAGACCTTGCTTGAGATTTCGCTTTTGCTTAAAGCATCATTATAATCTTGTAAGATATCATAGACCATATTATCAGCCATATCGCTATTTATAAGGGCTAATTGCGAATTTTTAGCTATTGCAGCGACTTTAGCAGCATTACTTAGTGAGCCTCCAGCTAAAAAAGAGATATTATTTAGCATAGAGCGATTTTGGAAATTTAGCGTATCTTTTGTATTTGAAAGAGTATCATTTGGGTTTGTGCTAGATAAAATTTCTTGTTTTTCATCTTGACTTTTTCCACCTAATTCTCCAAAGAATTGTTTATATTTTTGGCTTAAATTCGCTGAACTGCTAATCTGCATCAATGCCTGAGATACTGCCAAGTTTGTAGCTGGTGAGGCGTTTGTAGGCTTATAGGCATCTTCTTTTACTTCTACTATTATAGTGTTGTTGCCAAAATTATTTGTGTTTTCATTGCTTGGTGGATTTATGTTTTCACTGCTTTGATTGCCATTATTTTTATTTTCTAGATTGTTGTTCTCATTATTTGGCTTGTTGTTCTCACTGCTTGGTGGATTTATGTTTTCATTGCTTTGATTGCTAGAATTGTTGGTGTTTTCACTGCTTTGATTGCCATTATTTTTATTTTCTAGATTGTTGTTCTCATTATTTGGCTTGTTGTTCTCACTGCTTGGTGGATTTATGCTTTCATTGCTTTGATTGCTAGAATTGTTGGTGTTTTCACTTGATATTATTGTGTTATTATCTTTTAGCTTAAAATTTAAAGTGCTTGTATCTAGGACTGAGATATTAGTAAATTTATCTAAATTCCCATTCTCACTAAGCTTATTAAAATTAATTGTAATCTCTTGTCCATTGTGAAAAAACTCCCCACTAAGCGGGATATAAACCAAATTTCCGCCCTTGATATCATAGTTTGTAGCGATGATATCTGAGTTGGTGGTATTATTGAAATTTATATGTAGATTGCCGTTTTGATTTTGGGTATATGTGCCATTTACATTTAAAACGCCGATTTGCCCCGCTCCACCAGGCATCACAATACCGCTTTCATTAGTGAGATTTTTGGCTATGGTTCCAGTTCCGCTTATCATACCACGATTTCTAGCAAAAACATCACCATTTATCAGCTTTCCGACGATTCTAGCCTCACCGCCATTGATAGCGTATAAATTTTGTTTAGCGTTAGTTTCGCCTGATATTAGAATTTGACCGCCATTATCAGCATATAGATCTGAATTCTCCGCCGTTACGCTATCAAACTCTAAAATCCCGCCACGAGCTATCGTAGGTCCGTTGTATCTTAAAGTATTTTGGCTAAATTTAAGCGTTCCATTTCCCGTTTTTATAAATCCAGCTTGTAAAGTGGATAAATTCGATTTTACTCTATCATCGCTTTTAAGAGAGTTTGTAGCGTCGTTTAAATGGTATGTATCATCCCATTTTATCTCATCTATGTCATTTGTGAAAGTGCCATTTAGCCCATTTGTATCGATGGTGTAAAATCCATAATACTTTTTAACTCCATTACCGTCGTCAAACTCTTGGATATCATTAGGATTTAGGCGATTTATATTTAGCGCTGCTAAGCCATTTAAGGCTTTTTGAGCGTCTAAAATACCACTACCAATGAAATCTTCTTTACTTAGTTTCATCACTGCTACCGAATTTGCTTTGAGACTGCTACTAGCATCGGCGTTGCTTTTTAGTAAATGTTCTATTATATATTTTGCTATGCTTTCATCATCTTGGCTTGATTTAAATCCAGCTGCTACTAAATCTTTTTTGACTTGTTCGAAGTCTATAGCTTTATCTTTTGTTGGCACTTCTTTATTGATATAAAAAATGCTATAAAACTCAGACAAGCCATTTTTGCCTACATTTTTAGTTACAACCAAATTTGGAGTCTCTATATTTTTATTCGCCGTAGTTAGCAAGATATCGCCGATTTGTGAGCCATTTAAAAATGGAAATTTCTGCTCTACTAAAGTTGCCACCCCGCTTACAAATGGCGCTGCAAAGCTAGTCCCAGAATCTATGATAGTGGTGGTTTGGTCTGTTTTTATATCCTTGCTATAAATATCATAATATATATAGCCATATCTACCATTTGCCGTTACTATGTTTTGAGCTGGTGCCATAATGCCATAAAGAGACGCTCCACCTTTAAAAAAATTGCTATAAGCATAAATTCCTTGCTTTGTGATGAGATCATTTAGGATTACCTTGCTTTTATCGCCTCTGCCTTGGCTCCATTTATCTGCTACTGCTTTCCAGTCTTCTTCCGCAATGGCGCTGATTTTAAACTTTCCGTCATTTTGGATAGTAATTTTATCAGCATTCAAGCCCCCAACAGCCAAAAGCCCACGATAGCTCTCATCATAGCTTGGCAAAATAGAATTCGCTCTAGGTGAGCTAAAACCATCATTTCCTACGCCTACTACATTTAATATCCCTTGCTCTTTAGATAGCTCAGCTAGGGCTTGAGCCCTTTGCAAACTTATATCGCTTTGAGTGAGCTTTTTAAATTCTTCATAACTTATAGTGTTGCTATTTTGATTGCTTATATCTATAAACTCTAGGCCATTGCCCCATTTGCGATTTATAAGAGCAAATCCATCACTAGCGTAGCTATGATTTATTACTTTTACGCCACTATCTATCATCTTTTGGATATCTGCTTTTATATCGCCTGAGTATAGCGGGCTTGGATTTAGATAGGCTAATCCATAGTATTTAGCACCGTTTGCTACTCCTTTTAGCTCATCACCATTACCGACTATAAGCGATGCCACTTGAGTGCCGTGAAGCATAGTAGCTTTATCGTTGCCAGCAAAGCGATCGCTATCAATTTTATTATTGATCGAACCTATTAATTTATCTTTTAAGATAGGATTATTTGTGTTAAATACGCTATCTACAACGCCGACCACCACGCCAGTGCCGTTTATATTTGGATTTTCTTGTCTTGCCTTATCAAGATTGATTAATTTATCAGCAACTTCATTTGCTTGTGTTGATGCATTTGTATTTGATAATAAAACCGTTGCACATACTAATGAGAATGTGATTTTTGAAATTTTATTCATTTACGCCCCCTTCTACATAGCTTAAATCAACTTTGGAAAGCAATTTAAATATTCAAAATTAAATCTGTAAATTTAATAAATTTAAAATTAAATTTCCATTAAATATATTATATATATTTATAAGTATAATCGAAAAAAATAAATATTTTTTGATAAAAATCAAATTTAAAAAATCAAATTTAATAAAAATAAAATGAGAATTTTAAAAGCCCCGCAAATAGCGAGGCTTTTTGTAAAGTGAAAAAGACTATTCTATTTTGCCGCTTTTGATACGTGCATCATAGATATCTTGTAGTTTTCTGATGTCTTGTTGTACTTCGAATACACCATGCCAGTGAGCATAGTCAGGAGCGCCCATTACAGCACCCATTCTCATACGACGACCTTCGTGATGCCATAAGTGGTAGTAAATTCTTTGGAATTCATCTGCCCACTCATCAGCTTTTAGAAGACCTTTTGCTTTCAAGTCATCAAGCATTTTCTTAGCATCTGCGTGATAGCTATTGTATAGTTCAACATGCATATCAGCACTTACAAAGAATGAATCAGTTGATTTAGTTGAGTGACAAGATTTACATACTTGTTTCATCTCAGCTCTAGCAGCCTCAGGTCCTTTTGGATTACCTGCAAGTACATTACCAGCTGTCATTTTACCAGATTTAGCATATTCAAACGCAGCAGTTTCGAAACCGCCTGTTCTTTGTTTGCTATGTGGAGCCCATAGATTCCATTTTAGACGTAAGCTAACATTGTGAGTAGTGTTTAGATCACCTATTCCGCTCATATGACAAGTAGCGCAAGTCGGAGCTCTATAGTCTGGAACATCCCAAGTATCTGGAGCGCTATCCCATTTCCATTTATTGCCCTCAGCATTGAAGATCTTTCCGTGCATTGAGTTATTATAGATCTCGATGTTTGGATGATCAGGTCCAAGGTGGCAAGATGCACAAGCAGTTGGTTTTCTAGCTTCAGTCATATCAAATGTATGGCTTGAGTGGCAAGATTTACAACTACCTACGCTACCATCAGGATAAGCATTGCCTATACCATAGTTAGGCCAACCTTTACCAGGAACTGGATAACCTTCTTTATCTAGTTTGATCTCCATACCGTGGCATTGTATACAACCAGTTGCAGCCGGAGAATCTTTAAGATCTGGATGATCTCTACCCTCATAGTGGTACATTAGATCTATCATACCTTTTTTAGCAAACATTTGAACTCCACCTCTTGCGTGACCACTTTGTTGGAATTCTTCAACTTCTTTAGAGTGGCATTTAGCACAAGTTTTTGGGCTTACTAAAATACTTACGTGATTACCACTATCTTTTGGGTGCTCTTTTTTGATCGCCATAGGGCTATCAGCTGGAACTGCGTGACAATCCAAGCAGCTTACACCAGCGTGAGCATGGCGTGAACTTTTCCAATCATTTACGATACCAGGAGTTTTATCAGCGTGACACTCCACACATTGCTTAGCCAATGGGCTTAAGCTTCTATCAACCTTCATTGTTTTTGTAAGATTGATATTTCCAACGCTATCAGCATAAGCGATAGCGGCAAAACAGGTTAATGCTAAAACTAATTTTTTAAGCATTTTGCTAATCTCCTTACTTTGTAATATTTAAATCACCAAATTTAGCTTTAAGGTGAAAACCAAGATTTTTGTGCCCGACGTGCTCATGACATTCGACACAAGTTTTGTTTATGTTTTTGGCAAAATAATCACGGTGTGGCAAAAACGACTTCATATTTTGTGAAGAAACATTTTTTATGTCACCATGGCAGTGCATACAACCACTATCATACACATATCTCTTAGACTCTTTTCTTCTAGCTTCCCAGTCGTATTTTTCTGGGTTGCCAAAGAGCGTAATGGCACCTTCAACCATACCATTGACAGCCTTTTGATATGTATATTTAACTATATTGTCATGTGGTAAGTGACAAGCAACGCATTCTGCTTTAAATCCAACTTTGTTATTTCCGCCATGAATGTCGTTTTTATACGAGCCAACCATAGGTTCCATAACATGGCAAGATACGCAAAACTTATCTCCACCGGTCACATACATAAACTGTGCTATACCAAGAGCAAATCCAAGCCCAACTAAGCCACCTATAACAAAGATAACTATAGTAAAAAGCTTTGTCTTTCTCAACTCCACTCCCCTCCCTAGAAAATTTCTTTTCTACAATTTAGAACGGTATTCTAACATATTTTTAATAAAATTGAAACAATAAAATAAATAAATTTATAATTATTTATTTATTGATTAAAAATGCTTATAAGCTTTTCATTATCTTTAAAGATAAGATTAAGGTTATCATCAAATTTAATTAAGTTTTGCTGTTTGAATTGTGCAATAATTCTTGAAAAAGTTTCGGGCGTAATATTCAGTATAGACGCTATTTGAACGTGTTTTAGCGTAGAAAATAGCTCATGATTTTCTACTATAAATTTTGCTACTTTTGCATCACTTTTAAGAGTTAGTTCATTTTGTAACACATTGTTCATAATTCTAAGTTTTGAAGCCATAGATTTTAAAAGTTTAAAGCAAATTTTTGGATTTTGTAAAAATTCTGTTTCAAATTTGTGATAATTTATCCTTAGAACCTCAGAATCGCTTAAAAATATACCACTAGCAGGATAAGGTATATTTTCAAAATTTACTAGTTCGGCCACCAAAGAGATCGGAGTAATCGTATGTAGAAATATCTCTTTGCCTTTTGGAGTTGTTTTATAAATTTTTATAGTTCCTTTTAAGAGTACATTGAACCACTTTGCTTCTTCGCCTTCAATAAATAAAAACTCATCTCTTTTATAGTTTTTTAAAACAGAGATATTTTCAAGCTTTTTTATCTCTTCTTCATTTAGATCTGTAAAAAATGGGATTTGCTTTATCAAAATTTATTCCTTTACTCAAACAAGCTTTCTTCGTTTATTTTTTCATTTAGCATAGCACTTAGCTCTTCAAACTCAGCTTTGACAAGAGCGTATCTAAAATCTTTTAAATTCTTTAGCTCTTTTATATCATTAAAAATAAAATCTGCATCAAAACCTACTTTTTGCGTACTTGGGACGCATATCAAAACATCACTAAATTTAGATTTTAAAAAACTAGCTTCTTTTATAAATAACTCATCATCATTTTCTACTATAAAAGCTCTCTCAGTGCTACCAAATGGTTTCATACAAAAAAATCTATCTATAAACAAAGGCTTAAAATGTGGAAAATCATTTATGTTTTTAAATTTAAAATCTATATTTTTACTTATAAAAAAGTGTGTTATTTTAGATAGTTCATCTGCAAAAATATATGGAAACATAATGTTTTGATAGTAGTTTTTAGCAAGCAAGGCATTTGTAAAAAAGATAGAACTTTTATTTATAAAAACAGCCTTTTCATCTTCTAAATACGAAAAGCTAGGAGTTAATTTTTCTAGCACTTGTAAATGGGGGCAAAAAAATATGCTATTTTGCTCAGCTTCTAGAATTTCTAAAAATATATTTTGCAGATTAGAACCGATTAATTTTACTTTTTTTGGTATCGTCAAATGCTTTAATATACAAAACTCAACAGCTTTTACACAGATAAAACTTATCTCTTTACTAGTAGCAAAAAACCGAATCAAACGAAGCAAACATAGGTTTAAGCTATCTACTTTTATATATGCTATTTCGCTTTCTAAAACCTTTAGTTTCGTATCAAAGATAACGGCGTAAGCACCATTTGCAATAGCTTTTGCCACTTCGTTTTTATCGCCGTCAAAAGTTATAAAAGCAAAACCATTTTTAGCCAAATTCGCATCAATGCAAAATCCACTCACCATACTTATCTTTGGGCTATTTTGTAGCTCTCCATCGACAAGGCGAGTTAGATTTTCTATACGCATTATCCTACTAAACTTCCGTTTTTTACAGGTGCTAAAGTACTAAGAAGAGTTAAGCTGCCATCTTCTGCACTAAGTATCATTCCTTCGCTTAAGTGTTTAAATATCTTAGCCGGTTTTAAGTTTGCTAAAACACAAACTTGCTTTCCTATTAGATCTTTTGGTTCGTAAAATTTAGCAATACCGCTTATGATCTGACGAGGATTAGCTTCGCCAAGATCGATTTTAAACTTCAAAAGTTTATCACTACCCTCGATATTATCACACTCTAAGATAGTTCCTACTTTTATCACGCATTTTTTAAAGTCGTCGATTTTTATCTCTTGTTTATTTTCTATAGGCTCTATTTTTTGAAGTGGAGGCGGTGCCATTAGTTCTGATTCTACTTTGGTAAAAAGAGGTTCTGTATCACTTGATTTTAAATTTAAAAGCTCATTTTTTAAAATAATGTCATTATAAGTCTTAGTATTTATCTCAAAACCCAAAGTTTTAGCTATTTTCTCACTACTTTTTGGCATAGCAGGACTTAGTAGCACGGCAACTTTTGCAAGTAAATTTGCTACTAAAGCAACTAAAGCATTTGCCTCATCACTTTTGCCCTCTTTTATCAAATTCCAAGGCTCATACTTTGCCACGCTTGCATTTGCTAAATTTAAAACTTTCCAAAGCTCCTCCAAATAACGATTTGTAGCTATTTCGTTTATAGCTTCTATAGCACCTTCAAGATGAGTTTTGGCAGTCTCTAACTCTGCTAAATAAAACTTAGCCACGTTTTCTCTGTTTATATCATAGTTTGAGTATTTTGAGCTCATTCCGACTATACGACTTAGTAAATTTCCTAGATCATTGCTAAGCTCACTATTTATACGATCCATAAGAGCTTTTTGAGAAAAATCGCCGTCTTGACCAAATGGCACTTCTCTAAGCAAAAAGTATCTAAAAGCCTCAAGCCCATAAGCATCTGCAACCTGTTTAGGATCTACTACGTTTCCTATGCTTTTACTCATCTTTTTGCCATCTCTTGTCCACCAGCCATGAGCAGCCACGCTAGTAGGAAGAGGAAGTTCTAAACTCATCAAAAATGCAGGCCAATACACGGCGTGGAATCTTAAGATATCTTTTCCGACTAAATGTATCGTGTCATTCCAATAATCCATTCTTTTGTTATCAGTAGTATAACCAAGTGCTGAAAGATAGTTTATAAGAGCGTCTAGCCACACATACATCACATGACGCGGTTCATTTAAACTACTAGGAAGCTTCACTCCCCACTCAAAGCTAGTTCTAGTGATAGATAGATCTTTTAAACCGCCTTTTACAAAGCTTATAATTTCATTTTTTTTGCCTTTTGGAAGTATGCAGCTGTCTTTTTCATACCATTTTAAAAGTTTTTCTTGATAGGTAGATAGTTTAAAAAAGTAGCTTTCTTCTTTTACTATACGGGTTTTTTTGCCACAATCAGGGCAAAACTCTTCATCTATAAGATCTTTTGTAGGAAAAAAACTCTCACAACTAACGCAGTAATTGCCTTCATACTCGCCTTTATAGATATCTCCTTTTTCATACATTTTCATAAATGCATTTTGAGCTGTAAGCTTGTGATCTTCATCAGTAGTGCGGATAAATCTATCATAGCTTATATCAAAACTATCCCAAAGCGATTTAAACTTAGCACTCACTTCATCAGCATACTCTTTTGGTGTTTTATTGTGTGCTTTAGCAGCTTCTTCTATCTTTTGACCATGCTCGTCAGTGCCTGTTAAAAAAAACGTATCATATCCTGCTAATCGGTAATACCTAGCCATAGTATCTGCTATAATGGTTGTATATGCGTGACCGATATGCGGTACGTCATTTACATAATAAATAGGTGTAGTTATGTATTTTTTCATTATTTTTTTTCCTTATTATAGTTAAATTTAAAAGTCAAACTCGCCGCCACGACCCTCATTCATCTTTTCATAAGTGGCATTGACATAATTTTTTCTATTTTGACACTCAAAAAATAGCTCACAACTCATACAACTATTTAAAGAATTGCTTTCTTGACATTGTTTAAGTTTTGAAATAGCTATCTCAAATTGTAGCTTTACAAACTCTTTTATCTTATCACAATAAAATACTTTAGGGCAGTTTGAGCAACTTTTTACCGCATCTTTAACATTTTCGTTTCGACACTCTTGCAAATCTTGTTTTTTACTCTCATAAAAATCTTCATCGATATTTTTAAATTCTTTTAATTCAACCATTATAAAACTCTAAAAGTCTGTTTATCTCATATTTTGAACCAAAAAAACAAGGCGTTGTTTGGTGGATTTTTTCTAAGTTTATATCAAAAAGTGAGCTATTTTTTCCATTTGTAGTAGCACCGCCTGCCCTTTCGTATATGAAAGCAAAAGGCAAGACTTCAAAAGTAACTCTAAGCTTTCCATTTGGTGCGTCAGTCGTAGCCGGATAGCTAAAAAGTCCGCCACCTTTAAGCAAAATTTGATGCAGATCACTAACCATAGCACCACTATATCTAAGGCGATATCCCTCATCAAATAGAGCTTTGATGAAGTTTCTATGAGCCACGCTCCAGCCTTTTTGGGTGCCACCTGTTGCGTTTAGTTTGCCTTTTTCTTTTAGGCTTAGATCTTTTATAAATTTAAAACTTCCATCTCTATCCAAACGATAAAGTTTTGGCGTGTCTTCACACACTACCATCTCAAGTCTAGGCCCATAAATACAATAGATTGCCGCTACTAAATTTGATGGTTTTAGCTCATTTTTATATACACCAAAAATACTTCCAACGGCGAAATTTACATCAACTAAGCTACTTCCATCAAGCGGATCATAAGCGATGATAAACTCGCCATCTTTATGGATGTTAAGCGCATCTTCTTTCTCTTCGCTTACTAGTGATCTTACGCTAGAAACTCCCATAAATTCTTGCGTGATTATGTTGTCGCTTTTGACATCAAGTTTTAACTGAGTGTCGCCTGTAGAGTTTGCGTGATCTGTGTAGCCAAGGTCGGAATATTTTAGCTCTTGGCTTATTTTAACTGCTATTTTTTCTATCGTTTTTATGATCTCTTGCATTTTATACCCTTTTTGCATTATTATCTATCCATTTTATGATATTTTCTATATCTTCAAGTCCAAATTTAGGTTTATTTTCGTCGCTAAAATAGTCTAAATTTGTAGCGTAAGCATCGCTAAATGGCTTATATCTCTCATCGATCTCACCCCTAAAAACCGTAATGCGTGGAAGTGGAATAAACTTAAGCCCCTCAACTATGAGATAGTCAAACTCACCAAAATAGCCTACAAGCTTATTTAAGTCATTCTCACACTCTGTTTTGCTAGGCGAGAATTCCTCTGTTTTATTGTCGTGTGCTTCTGAGCCTACACGCTCACTCCCGCCAAAAAGTCCGCTTTGCAAAAGCATAGTAGTGCGTTTTGGGCTTACTACTGCGACGTCTGCGCCAAGTGAGCTAAAAAGATAACTATCTTTTCCCTCAAAATCAAATTTAGCTTTATCGCCTGGGTCGTGCTTTGTGATAGCTACTTTGTAACCTTTGGATATGAGCTTTTTAGCGATTTTAGCGATAAGTGTTGTTTTACCGCTTCCGCTTTTACCAGAAACTGCCACAGCTAAACGTTTTATAAGATATCCTTGTTAAATTTTGTGATGTATTTTAGCTAAACATTTCTTAAAATATAAATTTTGGCTATTATCAAATTTGATTTATACTATTTAAAACTTCTATTACGTTTTTTGCATCATTTTGCGGATTTTCTACAAAATCAAAACGTTTTATAAGGCTACAATTTTTAAATATCAAAGTTTGACGGTGGTAAAATTTTTTACCATTCAGAGTTTGAAATGTTTTTAAATTTAGCTCACTTTCAATCTTAAAATTTGGATCGCTTATTAGCTTAAAATCAAGTCCTAGCGAATTTTTAAATTCATCTATTTCACTCTGGCTTTGTGAGCTAATGGCGATAAGTTCAAAGCCGATATTTTTTATCAAATTTAAATTTTGCTGATAAGCTTTACACTGATTTGAACATCCTGTAAGCCCAGCTAAATTTTTTAGCTCATCAGGTAAAAACTCTCCATTTTTTCCCATTTTTGGATATGTAAAAACTACACAATTTTTTGGCAAATTTATCAATCTAGTCTCCTATTTCTATAGCCCATATAATGCTCTTTTGTTGTTAATTCAAAAAAATTTTCCACAATATCTCCTTTTTTAATACACTACATTTAATCTATCTTTTAAAACGCTTTGTAAATTTAAAAAATCATCTAATTTGATATCGTTATATCCACTTATATAAACAGGCTTATCTGTGGTTGCTTCTAAGCTTTCTAACACATTTTTATCGTAGCTTACAATATAGTAGCTATCATCAAATTTATAAAGTTTATCTTTGCAAATTTCTTCAGACTTTATATCAATCGTTTTTCCACTTTGAAGAGCTAAATTTAAGGCTTTATCCAAAGGGGTTAAATCTTCGTTTAGATAAAAATCTAGAGTGCCATCGCTTTTTTGTATAAGAGCATCTTTATCGGTTAAATCATAGACGCAAAATCCTGTGTCTAAATTTGGTTTTTCAAGTTTATTTCCTGCTCTTTTAACTCTCTCAATCGTAATATCGCTAATTACAGGCTCCTTGCTTCCTAGCTCATTTTTACAAAAGTCAAAGGCGGTTTTGCTCTTTTTCTCATCGATCTTTTCATCAAGCTGAACTAGGATAAATTTGCGATTTCCATTATCTTGTGCGTTTTGTGCCATTACGGCGTGAGCGGTTGTGCCGCTTCCTGCAAAGAAATCAAGGATGATGTCGTGATTATCATTTGTGGCGTGATTTATAATTTCTTGTATAAATTCTACGCTTTTTGGATAAGAAAAGGCTTCAACCATATTTAACTCTTTTAAGCCTTTTGTGGCACTTTGATTCATAAATTTATTATCTACAAATTTCAAACTATCAAAAGTTGTTAAATCGGTCTTTAAATCTTTTAAATAGCGTTTATAGATAAATCCACGTTCATCATCTTTATGCTCTTTTTTAAAGCAAATTCGCCCTTCATCAATGTGCTTTTGTATTGTATTTTGAGAAAATCGCCAAAACATTCCTTCTGGCGGATAATCCACTTTGCCTGTGTATGGATTTGTAACTCCAAAATATCCATTTTGCGGTGTTCCGCTTTTTGCTGATGGGTCGCTACTTACCCACGCACCATTTGGGTCGTTATCAGGATTTTTGTATTTTGATAAATCTTTTTGTCCGCCTAGTAAATTTACATTTTCTTTATTTTTAGCATAACAATATAAAAATTCATGTTGATAGTTTATGCCAGTTTTAGCATCGTTTGTGGTGCTTTTTGTTTTTCGTATAAAATCAGCTACAAAATTCTCTTCCCCAAAAATCTCATCACAAAGTAGCTTTAAATTCGCTTGTTCGTTATCATCAATGCTGATAAATATCACCCCATCATCTTTTAGCAAGTCTCTTGCTAATTTAAGGCGTGGCAACATAAAGCTAAGCCAACCGCTATGGCTTTTGGTGCTTGTTATGCTAGTGAAAAAATCCATAGCTTCACTTGGCACCTCTGTTTTATTGCCAAATTCATCTACTTCTATTTTGATAAGTCCTATTTCTATACAAATTTGCTTATAATCTTTTCTAAAATCATCAGGATAGATAAAATCATCATTTTTGGTATTATAAGGTGGGTCTATGTAGATCATTTTTATCTTTTCATAATATGCTGATTTAAGTAGTTTTAGTGCGTCAAGATTATCGCCTTTTATTATTATATTTTGGGTTGAGTTTGTGTTTTTGCTTTTGGTTTTATTAAATTTAAGTTCTTTATCGCAAGGCGTGGTATAAAGGGCATTTGCTAGACCTTTGCCTGTCCAGTTTAGCTCATAGCCTTTGATATTTTCTTTTACTTTGATATCTAAAAGCATCTTTATAGTGTCAAAATTTACCGCTCCATCGCTATTTATAGTTTGAGGAAATTTGCTTTTTAAGAGTTCATAAAACTCATTTTTTACAGGCTCTTTTATCTTTGCTTCTTTGATTAGGTTTTTATCTATCATTTTGTAGTACCTCTTGTAAAATTTCTATTAATTTTTGTTTGTTTATGCGTGTTTGAAAACTAACTTTAATATCGTTTAAATCACGCTCTAAACTTTCAAAAAATTTCTTAGCGTAATCTATCTTTTTTACTTCATCTGGTGGAATTTGTTCTTTTGTATCATAGCCTTTTGTCTCACAAATAAAAAATATCTTTTTGCCATTTTTGTCTTTTAACAAATAGGCAAAATCAGGCTCATAATCTTTAAAAGGTGTAGGAATGCTAAATTTAGGAAGTTTAGCAAAAACTCTAATTTCAGAGTTTCCCACTTTTTTGATATCTTCAAAGATAACTTCTTCTTCTAATTTTGAGTCCCACACGGCTGTTTCATACAAATACGCACCGCTTGGGACTTTGTCTTTTGTAATGTATCTGCCTAGTTTGTGTGCTTCTATGCTACTTTTAGGCTTACCAAAGCTGTCATATAAGGCATCTTCTATGCTTAAATTTGAAAACTGGTTTTGGCAAAATTCATAAGAGACTGAAGATATAAGGCTAGTGTGCAGGCTATCTTTTATGATATTGTTTAATAGCTCAAATGCTTTTTTGGGATTGTTTTTAATGATATTTTTGTCTAGTTTATTATAAATTTCTACGCAAAAATTTATCGGTAATTTTTGCGCAGTACAAAAATCTTTTAAAAGCTCTAATATTTTTATATTTTTATGAGTTATTTTATCTATTATTTGAGTGTTTTCGGTGATGATTTTATTTTTTTGCGTGTCATATTTTTTAGTCTCTAAGTAGATGAAATTTGGCTCTATTTTTTGATTGTTAAATTTAGTTACTACGGCGTTTATAAGCTCATCGTTTTTTATATTTTTATAGACGATTTTGGATTTTTTATTTATAGTTTGCCAAAGCTCTTTAAACTCTTTTGCTAAATTTGTTTTTATTTTTATCATTTTTTGGTTTAAATTTTTGTTTATGATTTGACTTGTTTTGTTTGGCGAGTCTTTGAAAACTTCTAAGATAGAATCAAATTTATCTTTTAAAAGCTCTTTTAAGCTTTGATTTTCTTTCATATATTCATAAATCGGTGAAATGATATTGTAGCTGTCGTTTTCTTCATCAAATTCTAAAATATTATTATCTTCTAAATGGATAAAAAATCTCATTATTTGATTTGAATTTAACTCAAATACATTAAGAATATTTTTATACAAAACGCTACCATTAAAGCTAAAACTAGAATTTATTATCTCATTTTGTAAGCCTTCTATATAGCTTCGCTCACTTCCGCTTACTACCATATCAAGTGAGTTAATATCGTAAAACAAGCTATCATTGTAATTCATAAAGTTGTGCGTAACTCTCTTGCCACTTGTATTTACACAAAGTCTTAGCCCACGCCCGACTTGTTGGTGGCGACTGATATCGCTTGAGCTACTTGCAAGTTTTGTGAGTGTAAAAATATTTGGATTGTCCCAGCCTTCTTGCAGTGCCCAAACGCTAAATATAAAACGCAAAGGCGTATCAAAGCTAATGAGCTTTTCTTTTTCTTCTAAGATAAGTCTTATATCTCTTGCTTCTTGGCTCTCTTTGTCTGTGTTTTTTTCGCCTTTACTTGGCTTAGCATCACCGCTAAAATAGCCTTGATGAACGCATAAATTGCCCTCATCATCAAAATCACGCATAAGATAAGCTCTATACTCATCGCTTATATTTTGCTTTAAAATCTCTTCTCTTTTTGCTTTATAAAGCTCTTCAAATTTGGTTTTGATAAAAGGTTTTTCGCCTCTAAAATCATCTATGTTTGGGATAAAAAATAGGCTTAAAGCTTTGATATTTTTAGTAAATAAAAGCTCTTCTTTTTCAAAATGTAAATCTATAGATACTTTTAGCAAATTTGCTATCTCATCTTGGTTTAATCTATAAGATGATTTGGTTTCTATTACATTGCCATCGCTTAAATGAGCTCTGTTTTTGGTAACTTTTTGGAGAGTTATGCCACGAAATTTAGAATCAATTAATCCCAAATCATTGCCGTAATGTAAAGTAATTTTTTTGTCTATTCCTGAAACAAAATAAGAAAATATAGCTTTTTTAGCTTTGGTGTTTGCTTCTAATAAAACAAGATCATCATCTATGCTAGTTATTTGACTTACTTTTATCTGTTTTACAAGATAGTTTTTAAACGCTGATACGCTATCAAGGATATAAGCCACGTTTGATAGCTTAAATCCATCTTCGCTTGGAAAGGTTGCACCAAATCTAAAATAAAGCGTATTTAATCTAGAAAAATTCGCATTAAATTTATCGCCCTTTAAAAGATGAGGCTCATCGATAATAGAAATAGGCTTTAAATTTATAATATTTTCAAATATACTTCCATCATTAAATAAATTTTCGCTTCTACGATTTAAAATATTATCCTTTTTATCTATAGCACTATTTGTAAGGATCAAAACTGAAAGCTCATCTTCGTTTTTTATATAGTGATTTACGATAGAAGATATACTTTTTGTATCGCTGTAAATGTAGGTTTTAAGATGTTTTTTATAGATATTATAAAAGTAATCTTGAGTAAGCTTGATATTTTGTTTTACTGATTCTAAGATCGCCTTTCTAGGGACGAAAATAATAAATTTATTTTGTTTATAGGTTTTATTTAATTCAAATATCAAATTTAAATATGTAAATGTCTTACCAGTACCAGTCTCCATAAGGATATCTAAATTTAGTTTATCACTAGTAGTTTTATAAGGTAATGGATAATTTTTATAAAATTTTTTTAGACACTCTTTAAGGTTATCTTGTTCTTTAAAATTAAAATCTTGAAGAATGCCTATAATATTATTTATACACTCTTGCTGAAAATCTTGTCGCTCAAAAATCATCTTAAAACCTTAAAAATATAATAAAATACAAGCTTATTATTTTATAATATTTTTCTTGTGTTTTAATTGAAAATAGATATTTATTTGACTATGAATTTGCTAAAATAGCTAAATTTAGAACTATTTTAATAATGCGAAATTTTGGTATTTTGCTTTAATTATACTGACAAACAAAATTTATTTTAGAAAAATATTCAAAACATTTTTAAATTTAAGTAAAAAATTTATCATTTTTATAAATTTGACCTTAATTTATAGTAAATTTAAATACCGAATTTAGCAAACCAAAGATATAATAAACAAAGTTTTCATCTGTTATTTAAATAACAATAATTTTTTGGCGGAGTTTATGTTAAAACACTTTTTTACAAATAGTTTTGGGATCTTGGTTTCTCGTGTTTTAGGGCTTGTTCGCGACTTGCTGACTGCTTTTGCTCTTGGGGCAAGCGTGTGGAGCGATATATTTTTTGTGGCGTTTAAACTACCAAATTTATTTAGACGACTTTTTGGAGAGGGAGCTTTTACTCAAAGCTTTTTACCAAATTTCGTAAAAATTAGCCATAAAGGGCTTTTTCTAGCTGAAGTGCTTTTAAAATTTATCTCTTTTATGCTTATTTTAAGTCTTGGCGTGATGATTTTCGCACCATTTGTTACAAAACTTTTAGCTTTTGGATTTGATGATAAAACTATAGAACTAGCCGTTCCATTGGTGCGAATAAACTTTTGGTATCTCATCTGTATATTTAGCGTAACTACTTTCGCTTCTGTTTTGCAGTACAAAAATCATTTTAGCACGACTGCTTTTAGTACTGCTCTACTAAATTTAGCGATGATAGTGGCGCTACTTCTAGCCTATAGGCTACCACCAAATATCGCCGTTTATTACCTTAGCTGGGGCGTTGTAGCTGGTGGAATACTTCAAGTTTTAGCTCACTTAATCGCTCTTAAAAGACTAAATTTGATGAAGCTTTTAACGCTTGGCTTGTATAAATTTATCAAAGGAAAAAGAGCTTCTAGCAAAGGATTTTGGATAAATTTTTCTCAAGGCGTTGTAGGAAGTAGCGCAAACCAACTAAGTGATTTTATCTCTACATTTATAGCTAGTTTTTTAGTAGCTGGAAGTATCAGCTATCTTTACTATGCAAACCGAATTTTTCAGCTACCACTCGCACTTTTTGCTATCGCTTTAAGCACTGCAATATTTCCAAAAATTTCAAAACAGATCAAAGCACAAAATATACAAAACGCGAAATTTTTACTGGACAAAAGCTTTCACGTCCTATTTTTCCTACTACTTTTCTCTACTATAGGCGGTGTAATTTTAGCAAATGAGATTATATGGCTGATATTTGAGCGTGGCGAGTTTGATAAGCAAAATACTCTTGAAGCGGCAAAAGTTTTACAGATGTATATGCTAGGACTGCTTCCATATGGGCTTTACAAACTATTTTCGCTTTGGCTTTATGCAAATATGAAACAACGCATAGCAGCAAAAATTTCAGTATATTCGCTAGTTATAAATACAATCTTAAGCCTTATTTTATTTAAGCCTTTTGGAGCTGTGGGACTAGCTCTTGCTGGATCGATATCAGGGGCGTATCTATTTGGCTATGCTATTTTTATTTTTGGTTTTAGAGAGTTTTTAGATATAATCCTAAGCAAAAAAACGGCAATAACTATTTTAAGCGGGGTTATTTTTGCTGGTTTAATCACCTTTATTAAGGAAATTATTTATGCAAATTTATGATAGCGTTTTAAAACAAAAAGTTGAATTTAAACCTATAAGAGAAAATGAAGCAAATATCTACGTATGCGGACCTACTGTGTATGATGATGCTCACTTAGGTCACGCAAAAAGCAGCATAAGCTTTGATCTACTTCGCCGCACTTTAAAAGCTCTTGGATATAAGGTAAAATTTGTAAAAAACTTCACCGACATAGACGATAAAATTCTTAAAAAAATGAGTGAATCTGGTAAGAGCCTAGAAGATATAACAAGCCACTATATAAACAGATATAAAGCCGATATGTCTGCTTTAAACGTTTTAGAACCTAGCATTACTCCAAAAGCGACTACTAGCTTAGATGATATCATACTTTATATAAGCGAACTCGTAAAAAATGGATCTGCGTATAGACTTGATGATGGAATTTACTTTGATACTAGTAAAGATGAAAATTATCTAAGCCTAAGTGGTAGAAAAGATGAGAATTTAGTAGCTAGAGTAGAAAGTAGTGATGAAAAAAGAGATCCTAAAGATTTTGTTCTTTGGAAATTTGATGAAAAATGGTATGAAAGCCCTTTTGGAAAAGGACGACCTGGTTGGCACAGCGAATGTGTAGCAATGATACAAAAACATTTTGTAGGAAACGACGAATTTGAGATAGATATCCACGCAGGAGGCGCAGATCTGCTTTTTCCACATCACGAAAATGAAGCCGCACAGTGTAGATGTGCAAAACATAAAAATCTTGCAAAATACTGGATGCATAATGGTTTTGTGCAAGTAGATAATGAAAAGATGAGTAAAAGCCTAGGAAACTCATTTTTTATAAAAGACGCTCTTGAGCTAGTTCCTGGTGAAGCTCTTAGATTTTATCTTATGAGCAGTCATTATAGAGCAAATTTTAACTACAATATAGAAGATCTAAAATCAAGCAAAAAACGTCTTGATAAAATTTACCGCCTAAAAAAGAGACTTGGCAAAATACCTACTTCAAACGTAGATGATAAGCTTAAAAACGATCTGCTTAAGTTTATGGGAGATGATCTAAATATCTCAGCAAGTCTTGGTATCATCGACGAGATGATAAACTTAGCAAATCAAACTCTAGACAATGAGCCAAAAAACAAAGCTTTTAAGGCAGTTACTGCTGCAAATTTAGAGTTTATAAAAGAGCTTTTAGGAATAGGCTATGCTGATGAGTCCCAGTGGTTTCAATGGGGAGTAGATGATAAGGAAAAAGAACAAATTTTAAGCTTAATCGAGCAAAGAAACAGAGCTAAAAAAGATAAAAACTTTGCTTTAGCAGATGCAATCAGAGCTGAACTTTCAAATTTAAACGTATCTATCATGGATACCGCTAATGGCGTTGTGTGGGAGAAAATATGAGGGGCGTTATAGATATTTTCAAAAGATTTTCGCCATATTTTAAAGATTATATTTCGCAGTTTGGTTTTGTCTTGCTAGGTATGATAATGGCAAGCGTGGGAACTGCAGTTTCAGCATATCTAGTAAAACCGGTACTTGATAAAATATTTGTAGAAAAAAACGAAGACCTGCTTTATCTTCTGCCTTATGCTATCATAGCGATATACTTTGTAAAAAGCCTTGGGACATACTTGCAAGCATACTTTACGGCTTACATCGGACAGGATATGGTAAAAAAGTTTAGACATAAATTGCTAGATAATCTACTATTTTTAGATATGAGCTTTTTTAACAAATTTAGAACAGGTGAGCTTATCAGTAGAAATACAAACGATATAGAACGCATAAGAAGCATAGTTTCTAATATCATACCAGAACTCGCTCGTGAGCTTATAACTATCATAGGACTTTTGGCTGTCGTCATATACCAAAGTCCGCTTTTAGCGCTTTTTGCCTTAGTTATCTTCCCAGCAGCAGTGTATCCACTTTCACTCTTAGCAAAAAAAATGAAGAAGATCTCAAGAATGTCTCAAGAACAAACAAGCGATATCAGTTCTGTTTTAAGTGAAATTTTCTCAAACATAGAGATCATAAAAGCAAATAATGCCGAAAATAGAGAATTAGATAGATTTGACAAACACAACGAAAACTTCTTCAAACTAAATTTAAAAAGCGTAAAAATAAACGAACTAGTAAGTCCTATGATGGAAACTTTGGGTTCTATAGGCATAGCAACAGTTATCATCATAGGCGGAAAACAAGTCATAGATGGCGGTCTTAGCGTAGGAAGTTTCTTCTCGTTTTTGACTGCGCTTTTTATGCTCTACACTCCTATAAAAAGGATTTCTAGTCTTTATAACAAAATGCAAGACGCAGTAGCTGCTAGTGAGAGAACTTTTGAGCTTCTTGACCTTACTCCTAGCATAGTCGGCGGAAGTACTAAATTCCCTCAAGTAGTAAATTCTCTAACCGTGCAAGACGTGCATTTTGCCTACGAAGAGATTAAAGTCTTAAATGGTATAAGCCTAAAGGCAAGCAAAGGACAGATGATAGCCATAGTCGGAGGAAGTGGCGGTGGAAAAACGTCTTTTATAAATTTACTTATGAGATTTTACGACGCAAATAGCGGAAGTATTCTTATAAACGAAAACGACATCTGCGAGTTTGGCTTAAAAGATCTAAGAGATCATATAGGTCTAGTCACTCAAAGAGTTTATATATTTAATGACACTATCGCAGCAAATGTAGCTTATGGTGGCGAATTCGACGAACAAAAAGTCATAAAAGCTTTAAAACTAGCAAATGCTTATAATTTTGTAAGAAATCTTAGTGAAGGAATTTATACAGTACTTGATGAGTTTGGAGCAAATTTAAGTGGCGGACAACGCCAAAGGATAGCGATCGCAAGAGCTTTATATAAAAATCCACAAATTCTCATATTTGATGAAGCCACAAGCGCACTTGATAACGAAAGCGAAAAAGAGATCACTAAAGCCATAGAAGATTTAAGTAAAGATAAAATAATATTTGTTATAGCTCACCGCCTAAGCACGATAAAAAATGCCGATAAAATAGCCGTTTTAGACAATGGAAAGATAGTTGGATTTGGCAATGATGAAGTGTTAGAAAAAGAGTGTGAAATCTATAAAAATCTTAAATCAACAATCCACTAAAATGAAACAGATAATAGTATATAAAGACAAACCAGCTAGTATCAACAATAAAAATGATAACGCTAAAACAGCATATCAAAATAGCAGAAGTAGCAAATCAGCAAGATGCTTTTATCATGGATGGTGATTTGATCGTAGATATACTATGGAAACAAAGCAACCCAGCAGATATAGATAATATCATCAAATACATCCTAGACGCACTAAAAGGCATCTGCTATAATGATGATAAAAGCATTATTAAACTCACAATATCCAAAGAACACTGCGCAAATAATCAACTCACAATCACTAAAAAAGCAAATTTATATCTAAATTTATCAAAAAAATGGTATTTAAAACCATCATAAAACCGCTATTGCGATATATAAATTCAAATTAAGATATGCTAACAGCTCAAATCCCAAAATAGAATCAATCCTAAAAATCTCCCAACCTAAGCTAGTAAATCAAAATAACGACAATCTCACCCAAGATATAATATCAGCCCTAAATAGTTAAAAAAACAAGATAAATATAGTTAAATTTAGCTTAAAAGGACAAAAATTAATACTATATCCACAAATAGCACAAAATCTATCAGCCAAAGAGAGATCAAACACCATAAAATCCATTCAAGAAAGCTTAATTAACACTTTATCAAATAGAGATTATTTAGCAAATTTCCAAATAGCTTTCGGGTCTAATGCCTCTAAAAACGCCAAAAAATAGCCATAAATAAAATTTAAACCGATCTGTACACAGCAATTGAAGTTGGGTTAAATGGATCAGTCCCACAGCTATACTCTAGCATAGCATCTTCGATGATTATATCACCATTTTGATTAGCTTTTTTAAGTGTTGAAGCGAAATTTAAATTCCAGCCATTTTTGATAAAAAAATTGCGATGCTCCTTGCTTACTTCTCCTAAATCTTTTACTTGAAACCCAAATGGCTCAGCGTGAATACACCTTACAAATGGAGCGATACTAACTAATTTTTTTGCCATCTCCACACCGCTACTAGTAAATTCGCCACCAAAATATCTCAAATTCACCCCACCACCATTATAAAATATCTTAAACAAATTTCTACCATATCCACATCCAAGCTCGATTACATTATCATACTCGACAAAGCATCAATAATAAAATCAACAATTATCAGTATAAAATGGAACAAGAATATTTATACCATTTAAAGAGGTTATTTGCACAATATCAGCAAAGTTAAATTTCTCACTAGGAAAATCAGTTTTACACCAATTTAACACACCTTTTTCATCGGCTTTAAGTTGATTTAAACGCTCTTTTTTTCTAATTCGCCAATCACTTGAAGAGCGTTATACCCCCCCCCGCTTATAAATTTACTCATAAACTCAGCCCTTATAGCCCAGGCATTTTCATAAAAATTTTGCCATTTTTTCTCTTGATATGCCATTTTAACACCTTAAATTTATAATTTTGATTATATCTATACGCAGCCTAAAATATCATTAAATTTATTTAAATTATAACTAAAATATGCCACAGATGGCTAAAATCACCCATGGCATAAATAGATTTAGAATAAAATATATTATAAGATAATATCTATATTTTGATTTTCCTAAGTAAATTTAAAATTTTACTCCTTCACTTCTAAATTTCCCATCATACCTAAATCTTCATGTTCTAAAACATGACAATGATACATTCTATGACCTATAAAATCTTGCTTCATTCTTAGTCTTAATTCCTCATTAGGACGCACATTAATAGTATCTCTTAGGGCTCTAAATTCTGCTTTTTTAACCTCACCATTTAATTTTGATGAGATAAGCTCAAATTGTGTGCCATGTATATGAAAAGGATGATCCATATGCGATTTATTAACCACTATCCACTCTTCTGTCACTCCTACTTTAGAATGTAAATCAACAGCATTTAAATCAAAGCTTTTCCCATTGATTAAAAACATAGAAGCAAGCATAATTTTTAATTCTTCTGTATTTGCTCCCATCATCATACTATGTTGCATACTAGCTTCGCTCATTATGACTTCTTTAAAATCTTTTGGTTCTTCTAAAGGCTTAAAGGTTCTTAATGTTTTTGGTAGTTGTAATTTTTCTTTTTTAAAAGAAATATCAGCTAAGAAAAGAGTATTTGGCTCTTCTTTTACCATCATTTTATCTCTATCGTAATAGCCACTTTCAAGCTTGAATTCTCCATCTTTTGGTGCATCTATTAAAACTTCTACGCGTGAAGCAGGAGTTAAGAAAATTTCATCTTTAAAAATCGGTTTTTCTATAAGCCCTCCATCTGTTCCAACAAGTATAAACTTAGCTCCTTGTATGCGTAAATTTAAGTATCTAGCCGCACTTGTATTATAAATGCGTATGCGTTCATTGCTTGCGAGTTTGATTTTAGGTTGATATTGTCCATTAATAAGCACAAACTCACCTTCTCTACCATTAAGCCAATCAATTAAGGTATTATGTGGAATTTGAGCGTTTTCATCAAGACGCAAATCAGTAATCATAAGATCTTTTTCTTTAAGATGACTAAGAGCGTCTTTTTTAGCTTTGACTACAAAACATCCAGCTAAGCCCATAAAAACTTGTTTTGAAGAGATAAAATGCGGATGAGGATGATACCAGTAAGTACCAGCACTGTTTTGTGGTATTATAAAATGATAAATCCTCTCTTGGCCTGCTAAAATAGCATCGTGTGGATTTCCATCTTGATTAGGCGGTACAAGAAGTCCGTGCCAATGTATGGTTGTTGGCTCTTTGAGTGTATTTTTAACTAAAATTTCAACTTTATCCCCTTCGTAAACCTCTATTTTTGGAGCTGGTATTAAGCCATTATAGGTATAAAATTTTGTTTTTTTGCCCTTAATCACTTCGATTTGACTCTCTTTTACCTCTATTGTCGCGCGAAAAACATTTTTTTCCTTGCTTTCATTTTTGAGTAGAGGCAGAGCTTTTAGAGCTTCTCCTTTAGGAAAATATTTTTGATCTAAAAGTTTTAAATCTTTTTTAGCAAATTGGATAAAAGAGGTATCAATTTCTCTATTCATTGGCATTTTAGCATTATCCATATCATGATCCATCATATCATGTCCCATCATATCATGCCCCATCATGTTATGATCCATCATATCCATGTTATGCCCCATATGAGAATTTGCATAAGCCGCGCCCATACTTGCTAAACTTAAGACATTTAATTTTAAGAAATTTCTTCTATTCATTTAAGATCCTTTTTTGATTTTTAATTGCAAGTTGTATTATGATTATTATAAATGAATATTATATAAATTATTTTTAAATTTTTGCTATTAGAAACATTACAAATAGAACAATTAAAGGCTGATTATATAAATTAAAATTCGCATAAGCTAACAAAAATCATATATAAACAATTCTAAGATTGCCTATAAAGCGTTATACTTTACTACTTACTAAATTTACTCATAAGCTCAGCTTAAATTTATAATTTTGATTATAATAACTCAGCCAAAATATCATTAAATTTAATTAAATTATAAGCAAATTTAAGCAAATTTTAGCTAAAATTGCTGACTTTAAAGGAATATAATGGACTATGGCGATATTAAAAAAATTTTATTCAAACTAAACCCTGAAACCGCTCACAAAATAGCCGAATACGGTATGAGAAGCGTTATAAATTTGCCTTTTGTGGCAGATATTTTAGTAGATAAATTTTGTTATGTAGATACAAGATTATCTCAAAATATACTTGGGACGAATTTTCTAAATCCGATAGGACTTGCAGGGGGATTTGATAAAAATTTAACTATGGCAAAACCACTATCTTGCTTTGGATTTGGTTTTTTGGAGTATGGAACACTCACTCCAAAACCTCAAAACGGAAATCCAAAACCGAGACTTTTTAGACTTGTAGAAGAAAAAAGTTTGCAAAATGCAATGGGATTTAATAACGACGGTAGCCAGAAGATAAAAGCTAGAGCGCAAAAACTATATCCGTTTGCCTTGCCATTATTTGCAAATATAGGTAAAAATAAAATTACGCCAAATGATGAAGCGTTAAAAGATTATGAATTTTTAGTTAGAGAATTTAACGGACTTTGCGATGCTTTTGTGTTAAATATTAGTTCGCCAAATACTCCAAACCTGCGCGCTCTTCAAGAAAATAGCTTTATAAAAGAACTTTTTAGCACGTTAAAACCTCTAACAAATTTACCTATAATACTAAAAATAGCTCCTGATATGGAAGCTAAAAAAGCAATAGAACTATGTCAAAACGCACTTAGCTTTGGTGCTGATGCTATTATCATAAACAATACCAGCGTGGATTATACTCTAAGTCAAAATACAAAAAACTTTGGCGGTATAAGCGGAGCTTTGATCGCTCAAAAAAGCAAAGAGTTGTTTAAAGCAGTCGCAGACGAGCTTTTTGGCAAAATAACTCTTATTAGTTGTGGCGGTATAAGCAGCAGTAAAGATGCGTACGAACGTATAAAAATGGGGGCAAATTTAATCCAAATTTATACAAGTTTTATTTTTGAAGGACCTATGATCTGTAAAAAGATTGGCTCAGAACTCAGCGAACTTCTATCAAAAGATGGATTTACAAATATCACTCAAGCAGTCGGCATAAACGTAGGAAAATAGATGTTACCTAAATTTAAAAAAATTACTTTAGAAAATGAGTTTGAGATATATCACACTCCTCTCAACTTGGGTTCAAATGTTATAAGCATAGACCTATTTTATAAAGTCGGTAGTCGCAATGAAACTATGGGAAAAAGCGGTATAGCTCATATGCTAGAACATTTAAATTTTAAATCCACCAAAACTAGAAAAGCTGGGGAATTTGATGAGATAGTAAAGGGCTTTGGTGGCGTAAATAACGCAAGCACAGGATTTGACTATACACATTATTTTATAAAATGTTCAAATGCAAATTTAGATAAAAGTCTTGAACTTTACGCAGATATTATGGAAAATTTGGCTTTAAAAGATGACGAGTTTCAAACAGAACGAGACGTTGTATTAGAAGAAAGAAGATGGAGAACTGATAATAATCCTATCGGGCTTATGTATTTTAGGCTATTTAATAATGCCTTTATATATCATCCATACCACTGGACTCCAATCGGCTTTTTTAGAGATATAGAAAACTGGAACATTGAAGATATAAAAGCGTTTTGGCAGACTTATTATCAACCAAAAAATGCTTTTTTGATGATAACTGGTGATTGCGATGAAAAAACGGCTTTTGAATACGGTATAAAACATTTTTCTAAGATAAAAAACAGAAAAGATATTCCAAATTTTTACTTTAAAGAACCAGAACAAAATGGCGAAAAAAAAGTGATCTTACATAAAGATAGCGATGTAGAGATGCTAGGTCTTGCTTATAAGATACCACCTTTTAATCATAAAGATCAGATAGCACTTGATGCTCTTAGTAATTATTTAAGCAGTGGAAAAAGCTCTATTTTACAAAAAAAACTTATGGACGAACTAAATTTGGTAAATCAAATTTATGCCTATCGTATAGATTGTAAAGACGAGGGATTATTTGTATTTCTAGCAGTTTGCAACCCTGAAATAGACGCTAGTAAAGTTGAGATTGAACTTTTAAATTTGATAGAGCAGACAAAACAAGAGCTAATAGGCGATGATGAGTTATTTAAGATAAAAAACTCACTTAGATCAGAACTTGTATATTCTCTAACTAGTGCAAGCAAACTAGCAAATTTATACGGTAGCTACATAGCAAGAGGCGACATAGAGCCACTTTACGAGCTTGAAAATGCTTCAGAAATTTTAAGTTCGCAAAGTATCAAAGACATCGCAAATAGATATTTCGTAAGCAAAAATTTAACAACAATAATACTCAAGAAAGGTTTAAAATGAGCAAAGCAGCCATTTTTGGAGCTATGACAGCTCTCATAACGCCATTTAAAAATGGAAAATTAGACGAAGTAGGATATGAAAAGCTTATAAAAAGACAGATAAAATACGGCGTAGATGCAGTGGTTCCTGTAGGAACTACAGGAGAAAGTGCGACTCTTACTCATGATGAACACAGAGTTTGCATCGAAATAGCTGTAAATACTTGCAAAAACACAAATGTAAAAGTTCTAGCAGGGGCTGGTAGCAACGCGACTCATGAGGCGATCGGACTTGCTAAGTTTGCACAAGATCACGGAGCTGATGGCGTACTCTCAGTAGCGCCATATTATAACAAACCTACGCAAGAAGGCTTATATCTACACTATAAAGCTATAGCAAATTCAGTTGATATTCCAGTATTGCTATACAATGTTCCTGGTCGCACAGGGTGCGATATACTTCCAGAGACGATCATAAGGCTATTTAACGACTGCGAAAATATTTATGGAGTTAAAGAAGCGAGCGGAAGTATAGATAGATGCGTTGATCTACTAGCTCACGAGCCTAAACTTTATGTTTTAAGCGGTGAAGATGCGATAAACTATCCGATCTTAAGCAATGGTGGAAAAGGCGTCATATCAGTTACTTCAAACCTACTTCCAGATCAAACTGCAGCACTTACTCACTACGCACTTGATAATGAGTTTTTAAAAGCAAAAGAGATAAACGATAAGCTTTATAATATAAATAAAATAATGTTTTGCGAAAGCAATCCTATACCTATAAAAGCCGCTATGTTTATAGCTGGTCTTATAGATACTTTAGAGTATAGACTTCCGCTTTGCAACCCAAGCGCAGCTAATCTAAAAAAGATCGAAGAAATTATGAAAAGTTATGATATAAAAGGATTTTAATGAGTTGTTATAATGACGAGTTTAAAGGTAAAACACTAGTAATAAGCGGTGGAACAAGGGGAATTGGCAGAGCTATAGTTTTGGAATTTGCTAATGCTGGAGCAAATATAGCATTTACGTATAACTCAAATGAAGAGATGGCTAAAAATCAAGCTTTGGAGCTAGAAAGAGATTTTGGGATAAAGGCTAGAGCTTATGCTCTCAATATCTTAGAGCCTGAAACTTATAAGGAGCTATTTTTAGAGATTGATAAGGATTTTGATAGAGTTGATTTTTTTATATCAAACGCCATAATCTCAGGTCGTGCAGTAGCTGGTGGATATACTAAATTTATGAAATTAAAACCTCGCGGTATCAACAATATCTTTACTGCAACAGTAAATGCTTTTGTCTGCGGAACTCAAGAAGCAGCAAAAAGGATGGAAAAAGTCGGCGGCGGAAGCGTTATAAGCCTTAGCTCAACTGGAAATTTAGTCTATATAGAACACTACAGCGGACATGGAACCGCAAAAGCGGCAGTAGAAGCTATGGCAAGATACGCTGCAACAGAGCTAGGAGATAAAAATATCCGTGTAAATGTAGTAAGCGGTGGGCCTATAGAGACAGACGCTTTAAGAGCTTTTACAAACTATGAAGAAGTTAGGGACGCAACAGCTGCCTTAAGCCCACTTGGTCGTATGGGGCAACCAACAGATTTGGCTGGGGCTTGTCTATTTTTATGTAGTTCAAAAGCTAGCTGGGTAACAGGGCATACCTTTATAATCGATGGCGGTACAACATTTAAATGAGTTTAAATCTTCCAAATTTATTGGCATTTATCCGTATATTACTTGCTCCTTTACTTTTTTTTCTGCTTTTAGAGTTAGAAAATAGAACAAATACGGCAGTTATAAGCTGGCTGAACTATTTTTGTGCTCTTATTTTTGTAGTGGCAAGTATTACTGATTTTTTTGATGGATATATCGCTAGAAATTGGAATCAAAAAACAAAATTAGGTGCCATAATAGATCCATTAGCTGATAAAATGCTAACTTTAGCAGCCTTTTTAGGTCTTATGATGATAGACCGTGCAAATGCATGGGCTGTCTATCTTATACTTATCCGTGAGTTTTTTATAACAGGCTTTAGAGTAGTTATGGCTAGCGAAAATATCGACGTGAGTGCATCTATAGCTGGAAAAGTCAAAACGATATTTCAAATGATATCTATAGGATTTTTGATTATGCAATGGTGGGGAGGAAATATACTGCTGTGGGTAGCAGTAGCACTTACTCTTTACTCAGGTTTAGAATACATACTAGCATACATAAAAAATAAAAGAATATAAAAAAACTTTATTATTAAATAAATAGCTTAGAAATATCGATATATCTTACTTATTAAATATATACTGCTTATGCTTGACATATTCAGTCGTTTTGGATATGATTACGAAAAAATTTAAAGGATAGTTATGAAAAAGATATTAGGTTTGATATTTGCACTTTTTATCTTTGCAGGATGCCAAAGCGCAGATACAAAAGATAACAACAAAACAGTTTTAAGAATAGGAACCGAAGGCACATACGCTCCATTTACATACCACGATACAACTGGAAAGCTAGTAGGCTATGACGTAGATGTCATCACTGAAGCTGCGATAAGGGCTGGTTTTAAACCTGAGTTTTTCGAAACAAACTGGGATGCTATATTTTCTGGGCTAAATAGTGGTCGCTTTGATATGATAGCAAATCAGATCAGCGATAACAATCCAAAAAGAGCTGAACTTTATACGCTTAGCATACCTTATATAGTTACTAGTGCGGCTGTGGCTATCAGAAGTGATAATGAAAACATCAAAGAGCTAAAAGATATAAATGGCACTAAAATAGCTCAAGCCATAGGAAGTGCATATTACGATACTGCAGTCGCAAATGGCGCACAAATCGTTTTGGTAGATAACCTAGCTCCGGCGTTAAAAGCAGTAAGTCAAGGAAGAGCAGATGGAACCATGAACGACAAACTTGCTATTTTAAACTACTTAAAAACTACAAATGATAAAAACGTTAAGATTGCTTTTACAATAGGAGATGGAACTAGAAGCGTGTTTTTATTTAAAAAAGAGCTAACAGATGCTAGAGATAAGATAAACTTAGCTCTTGAAAGTATGAAAAAAGATGGCACACTTAAAAAGATCTCCGAGCGATATTTTGGGGTTGATGTAAGTGAATAACCTTTTAGAGACATTTATTCCTATGCTTAAAGGGGCTATTTTTTATACGATCCCTTTGAGTATTATCTCATTTTTTGTCGGTATATCTATCGCAGTAATTGTAGCTATAATCCGTATAAATACCACAAAAAACTTCATTATCCAAATATCACAGATAGTATGTAGATTTTACATATCTATCATTAGGGGCACTCCTCTTTTAGTTCAGCTATTTATCATATTTTATGGTCTTCCAAACATCGGTGTCACGCTAAATCCTTTTATAAGCTCCATTATCGCCTTTAGTTTAAATATCGGAGCTTATGCAAGCGAGACGATCAGAGCTAGTATTTTAGCTGTACCTAAAAGCCAATGGGAAGCTGGCTGGAGCATAGGAATGACTCATTTAAATACATTTATAAGAATCATCTCTCCTCAAGCGTTTAAAATCGCACTTCCAACACTATCAAATACATTTATCGCTCTTGTAAAAGATAGCTCATTAGCCTCAGTCGTACTAGTAACTGAGCTATTTAGAGAGGCTCAAACCATAGCTAGTCAAAATTACAAATTTTTGCTAACATACTCAGAGGCTGCACTTATATACTGGGTAATATGTATATTTTTAAGCTATTTACAAACAAGGCTTGAGATCAAATTCAGCAAACATTTATAGGTGAAATATGCTAAATATAACAAATTTAAACAAATCAATAAAAGAAAACCAAATTTTAAAAAATATAAATTTTCATGTGGATAAAGGAGACGTCCTAGCCATAATAGGTCCAAGCGGAAGTGGCAAAACTACGCTACTGAGATGTTTAAATTTACTAGAAAATCCAGATAGCGGTATTATCAGCTTTTGCGATAAGTCTTTAGAGCTCGATTTTAGCAAGCATATAAGCAGATCAGATACGCTAAAACTACGCAGAAAAATGGGTATGGTATTTCAATCTTTTAATCTTTTTCCGCATAAAACAGCTCTTGAAAATGTAACCGAAGGTCTTATTCAAGTTCAAAAAATGAATAAATTTGAAGCTACAAATTTAGCTTTAGAACTTCTTAAAAAAGTAGGATTAGAAGATAAGACAAACTTATATCCGAGTTCTTTGAGCGGTGGACAGCAGCAGCGAGTAGCCATCATAAGGGCAGTCGCTTTAAAACCAGATATTTTACTACTTGATGAGCCAACTAGCGCACTAGATAAAGAGCTTGTAGGAGAGGTCTTAAATACACTAAAGCTCCTTGCTAAAGAAAAACAAACTATGATATTAGTAACTCACGAGCTTAGTTTTGCAAAAAATGTCGCTAGTAAAATTATGTTTTTAGAAAGTGGAGAGATACTCGCTATAGAAAACCCAGATGATTTTTTCTCAAATCAAAAAAACAGAAGAATTCTCAAATTTATAGGCAATATAGCAAATCAAGATGGATAAAAACGCAAACCGGACTAATATCTACATTTCATTATTATTTGCATTTTACAGATGCTATTTTTAAGTGGTATAGTGAGTATATTTAGTGCATCAACAAAATATTTAAAGCTACCTGTTTTTACAATATATCAGCACTACTTTAAGCCTTTTGATTGCTGTTTTTTTATATAATGAAACGCTTGAAATTACAAGCTAGTAAGTTTTATACTTATTTGGATCAGTTTGGCATTAGCCGGCTTAAATGAAATATGGAGAAAAAGATGAATCAAAGCGACATCATACTTATGCTTATAGCAGCTCTTATCGTAGGAGCAGTTATAAAACAACAACTAGGAAAAGTGACGCAAAAAATAGACAATGAGGAACTAAATCCTGATTTTTCTTATTACGCTGACTTTTGTAATGCTATAGACCAAAAACTATCGTGGCTTAAAGAATTAGTTCAAAATGGCGAAATAAATGATATTTCAGATAAAGACAAGTTACTAGAAAATATCGCAAATTTTAGTAAAGAACTAGTATTTATACAGACTATGAACACAAATAGAAATAAGCAAATTTGGGAAGAAAAACTATTTGGCTTTTTAAGCAAAGTAGATGACTTTGTAAATTTAAATTTAAAAGATGGAAAAACTATAAGCCAAAAGATAAAAGAAGATCTAAAAGCTGAGTTTGACAAGCTAAACTCATAAGCCTTTTTTTGATCTAAGTATCCTTGTATAAGCATCTTTTATACGCTCTTTGCTTATCTTTCCTTTATTTACCGCATTTAGCAAGGCGTCATTTACTATCTTTATAGAATTTGAATTATTTAAAAAATATTCACTAACCAAGACAATATCTACTCCGGCATTTATCGCTTTTATTACTTTTTGTTCTATACTAAGTTCGCCAAGACCTTTCATAAGAAGATCATCGCTTATAACCGCACCTTTAAATTTAAAACGATCTTTTAAGATATCGCTTACTATATGTTTTGACAAAACCGCTGGATTTTTATCATCTAGCTTTGGCACATATACGTGAGCTACCATCACAAAGTCAGCCTCATCTCGCTTTATCAGTTCAAAATACGGTTTTAATTCCTCGACATCATAGTTATCTACGATGGTTTTTTCTTTATGAGTGTCTTTTATAGCATTTCCGTGACCTGGAAAATGCTTTAATACGGTTTTTACGTTTGCCTTATCAAAAGCTTTTATAAACTCACTACTGTATGCTATAACTTCATCTGGATTTTTACTAAACGCTCTATCTTTTTGCCCTATTATAGATGAGTTTGGATTATAGACATCAACTACTGGGGCGAAGTTCATATTTATACCAAGACTTTTTAGCTGATCTGCCATATCCTTATATATAGCGTTTGCTTCTTTTAAATTCATCTTGCTACCGACTTCATAAGCTGATGGGAAATGTTTAAAACCATCTTTATTTATAAATCTACTAATTTCCCCACCCTCTTCATCGATCGCTATAAGAAGCTTGTGCTTTGCTTTTGACGAAGATAGTTTTTTTGTAAGTTTGATAAGTTCGTTTTTGGTGCTGATATTTCTAGAAAGAAGCATAACCCCGCCTATGCGACCAAGACTTGCGTCAAGTACTAGCTGATCAGTCCAGCTATCATTTGCACTTGAGTGGCTAAATCCCACCATAACCATTTGACCGATCATTTTTTTTAGCTCAGCTTCATCTTTTGAAGCACCAAATAATAAGCAAATACTAGCAAATAATAGTATAATTTTCTTCATTTTTTTCTCAACAAATCACGCAACGACTCTTTTACATTTTTACCCTCAAGCATAGCACAAACCTCATTTGCTATCGGGGTATAGATAGAGTTTTGCTTAGAAATTTTAGTTATAGCCATAGCTGTAGGCACACCCTCTGCGACCTCTCCAAGCTCTTTTAGAATTTCATCAAGAGAAACTCCTTTTGCAAGCCCAAGCCCTACTCTGTAGTTTCTTGAAAGTGCGCTTGAAGCAGTCAAAAACAGATCCCCTGCTCCACTAAGCCCTAAAAACGTCTCATTTTTAGCACCAAAATACGAACCAAATCTAGTTATCTCTACAAGCCCACGTGAGATCAAACTCGCTCTTGCATTATTTCCTAGGCTCAAGCCATCGCAGATCCCGCTCGCGATCGCGATAACATTTTTGTACGCTCCACAAATTTCACTACCTATGACATCGCCACTTATATATGTTTTGATAAAATTTGGAAACACACCCGCCCAAGTTTTTGCCAAATTTTCATTATGACTACTGATCACCAAAGCACACGGCAACTTCTGTTTTACCTCACTAGCAAAACTCGGACCGCTCAAAAACGCTAAATTCAAAGGCGATGCAAATTCGCCAAATATCTCATCTATAAATTTACCACTACTAGTTTCTATCCCTTTTGAAGCGATGAGAAACTTCTGATCTCTATTTTTAAAATGTAAGCTTAAAAACTCTCTAATCTTTTGAGTAGCTAACGCAAATACGATATATTCATACTCAAAAGCATCTTCTATGCTAACAAAATTTGAAATATTCCGCTTAGTTCTTGAGCTTATGACACACTCATTGTTCTCATTTAGAGCGTTAAATAGAGCTTCGCCCCATTTTCCAGCTCCTATTATTGCTATTTTCATATTACAACTTTGATTTTAGCAGATCATTTACCTTGCTCGGGTTAAATGCGCCTTTTCCTTCTTTCATAACTTGACCCACAAAAAATCCAAAAAGCTTATCTTTTCCGCTTTTAAACTCAACAACTTTATCGCTATTTGCAGCTAAAACGCTATCAATGATAGCTAAGATCGCTGAGTCATCGCTAACTTGCTTAAGACCAAGTTTTTCTATGACACTACTAATATCTTCATCGTGTTCCATAACATAATCAAGCACGTCTTTTGCAGCCTTTTGACTGATAGTTCCATCTTCTATAAGACTTATTAAATTTGAAAGTTTTTTGCTATTAACAGGGCTTGTTTCTATAGTAACTCCGTTTTTAAGACGTCCTAAAAGCTCCACGCAAAGCCAAGTAACGGCAAGTTTTGGTGAGTTTTTTGCCTCTATGAGATCTTCAAAATATCTAGCCATTTCATAGCTACTTATGATTACTTCAGCATCGCTCTCTTTTATGCCAAGCTCACGGACATATCTGGCTTTTTTCTCATCAGGAAGTTCAGGAAGCACACTAGCTTCTTCCATCATCTCATCAGGTATTATAACAGGAAGTAAGTCAGGATCTGGGAAATAACGATACTCTGCACTATCTTCTTTACTTCTCATTGACTTTGTAACAAGCTTATTTGTATCAAAAAGCCTTGTTTCTTGATAAACTTCTTCGTCGTATTTGCCATCTTCCCAAGCCTCTATTTGACGCTCTACTTCGTATTCTATAGCCTTTTGAATAAATTTAAATGAATTTAGGTTTTTTATCTCTACTCTTGTATAAAGCTTTTCATCGCCTTTTGGGCGTATGCTGACATTTACATCGCAGCGGAATGAGCCCTCTTGCATATTTGCGTCGCTGATATTTAAAAACCTAAGTATGCTATGAAGTTTTTTAAGATACGCCACTGCTTCATCACTACTTCTAAGATCTGGCTCACTTACTATCTCAAGAAGAGGAGTTCCTGCGCGGTTTAGATCTACTAGGCTTTTATTTGCTTCGTGGTTATTTTTACCTGCGTCTTCTTCAAGGTGTGCTCTTGTTACGCCTATTCTTTTTGTTTCGCCACCTACTTTTATGAAAAGTTCGCCTTTTTCAACGATAGGAATGGTAAATTGTGAAATTTGATATGCCTTTGGAAGATCTGGATAAAAATAGTTTTTTCTATCAAATACGCTTTTTTTATTTACAGTCGCATTTATGGCTTTACCAAAGCTAATAGCTTTTTTTACAGCCTCTTTATTAAGCACTGGAAGTGCTCCAGGAAGTGCTAGACAAGTCGGACATACGTGAGTGTTTGCCTCATCGCCAAAGCTAGTGCTACAACCGCAAAATATCTTTGTTTTCGTGTTTAGTTGGCAATGCACCTCTAAACCTATAACAGTTTCGAACATAAAATTACCTTTTTTATTATCTATATTTGTGTGATTTTATCATAAATTTATTGAATTTTTAATTAGCAAAATATCTGATAGATGCAAATCCAGCAGCTTTTGCAAGCTCCACCATTTTTATATGCTCTTTAGTGACTATACCGCCAAGTCCAAATACTTTAATTGACGAATTTAAAACGATTTTTCTTAGAGTTTCTATACCGACTGGTTCGCCTTTGTTAGGAGTAGAAAATATAGGGCTAAAAGTTATAAAATCAGCGCCGAATTTTATAGCGTCTTCTATCTCTTTTTCATTGTGCGTACTGGCGAATTTAATTAAATTTTGTGGAACATTTTTTAAATTTACTATCAAATTTGAGCTAAAATGGATACCGTCGGCGTTTAAATTTAATGCTAGGTTTATATCATTATGTATTATAAATTTAGCTTTAAAATTTGGTTTTAAACTCATAAAAATTTCAGCTTTTTTCGAATAATCGTTACAAATTTTATCTCTAAAAAGTATAAAATCAGCTGTTTTAAGTCTTTTAAATTTAAAAAAACTATCTTTTAAATTTGGATATAGTTTAGGATCTGTTATTGCGTAACTTAACATTTAACTCAAAAATATAAAGAATGGTATAAAAAAGAAGAAGTAAAAAAAGCCCTATGGAAGCTCCGATCAAAAAAGTGATCCACGAAGCTACAAAATAAAACTTAAAACTCACAAAAACAGCACCAAGGACGGTGATCGCCCAAGATGCGCCTATCATAAAATGAAGCAGATATCTAATAAAAGATATCAAACTCTTAGTGTTCTTCACTGACTACAACAGCACCAGCAAGATAAACATAAGTAAGAATCATAAATATAAACGTTTGTAAAAGAGCCATAAATGTAAGCAAAGCAAATGCAGGAAGCGGAGCTACCCATGGAGCAAGGCTTAGAACAACCATCAAAAACAGATCATCACCCTTGATATTTCCAAAAAGACGAAATGACAATGAAACGATACGTGATAAATGAGAAACTATCTCTATAGGAAACATAAGTGGAGCTAGAATTTTATTTGGTCCCATAAAATGAGCGAAATATTTGATAACTCCTTGAGTTCTGATACCCTCAAAATTATAATATAAAAATACGCAGAGCGCCAAACAAAGAGTTAAATTTAGACTTGAGCTAGGTGCTTCAAATCCAGGAATGATACCTATAACATTACTTGTAAGAACGATAAGACCTATCGTAGCAACAAGTGGAAGATATTTTCTAGCAAGCTCATCATTACCCATAACATCACGTCCCATAGATACTATACCCTCAAGATAAGCTTCTAGTAAATTTTGAGTGCCTCTTGGAACTAGTTGCATAGATCTTGTAGCTAATTTTGCGACGATCAAAACAATGATAGCTACTAAAATAAGATGAAAAAGATATGTAAATGCGTGGCTATCTACAATCATATTTGAAAACAAAAAGAGTTCTTTCATTAAACAACCTTGTTTGAAATTTTCTTGCGATTATACTCTTAATTAGATTAAATCTAAGTAAAATTATCTACTTAAATAACAAATCATAAACAAGCTTTAAAATAGTACAAGCAACAACTATCAAAAATATAGTTTTTATAAATTTAACTTCTTTTTTAATAACCATTTTTGAACCAAAATACGCCCCCAAAATTTGCCCAAAACCCATAACTATACCTAGTATCCAAAGTATCTGTCCACCGGCTATAAAAACGCCTAGAGAAACAACATTTGATATAAAGTTTAAGGCCTTTGTATGAGCGACGGCTTTTTTCATATGTATTCCTAGCAAAGCAACCATAGCAAACATCCAAAAAGACCCAGTTCCTGGTCCAAAAAATCCATCGTAAAATCCAAGTATTAAGCCAAAAGCTATATAAAAGACCTTAGGGCTTAGTTTTACAGCTCTATCTTCTTCGCCGATCTTTGGACTCAAAATAGTATAAACAAAAATCAAAACTAAAAACACCGGTATAAGATAACTAAGTATTTTTGCGTCTATGACTAGCACAAAAGCAGTACCTAAAACAGCGCCTATAAAAGTAAAAATTATACCTGCAAAAAGCTCTTTATAATCTATCAACCCTTTTAAACTAAAATTTACAGTAGCAGTAAAACTTCCAAATGTGCTTTGTAGTTTATTTGTAGCAAGTGCAATATGCTCAGGCAGACCCACAGATAAAAGAGCTGGAACAGTGATAAGTCCGCCTCCTCCTGCGATAGCATCAACAAAACCGCTAAAAAATGCTACAAAAAATAGTAATCCATAATGCCAAAGCTCAAATTCCATAATCAGCCTTTTAAATTTAAATTGCCGATTTTACATCAGATAAACCGACATTATAATAAAAATCAAAATTCATAAACTTCTAGGGTTTTTTGATATTTTCGTTCATCTTCGCAAAGTATCAAAAGCAAGTCGTTTTCCATAAATTCAAACGAACCACTTACTTTTATGTATTCATCGTTTCTTTTAGATAAAAGTATCAAAAAATAATCAGGCAACTCAAGCTCACTCAAATTTTTACCGATAATCTTTGAATCTTGACCGATGCAAAACTGTCTTATACCACTATAACGTATAGGAACGCTTGTCATAGCACCTATAAACTTTTTCTTTTCGTCGATAACACCAAAATATTTCGCAACCTTATTTAAAGTAATACCTTGAACAAGAACAGATATGATAGCTATGAAAAATACTGTATTAAATATGATCTGAGCATTTTGAGCCCCGGCAGAGAGAGGATAAGTAGCAAGTATGATAGGAACTACACCACGAAGCCCAACCCAAGATATAAATAGCTTTTCTTTATTTGTATATTTTGAAAACATAGTAGATATAAATACGCTTATAGGTCTAGCAATAAACATTATAACAACAGCCATCATAAAGCTTAAAAACGCTACTTTTGGTAGTTCGCTTGGAAATACCAAAAGCCCTAAAGTAAGGAATATAAATATCTGCATCATCCAAGCAATACCTTCAAAAAATCCAACTAAATTTTTCTTATACAAAAACTCTCTTTTATTTGCAAATATTCCTGCTACATAAACGGCTATATAACCATTTCCGCCTATTTTTTCAGTTAAACCAAACAAAATTGCTACTATAGAAATCAGCAAAACCGGATACAATCCCCAGTATCCAAGCTTTATTTTATTCATCAAACTAGGAATCATAGAGCCAAAAGCATACCCCATAAGCCCTCCAAAGATAAACTCAAGACTAAAATCTTTTATAAGCGTAAATGTATCTGGAAGTGCGGTTGCAGTTACAAGTCCTAAAATAGTCACCGTCAAAAATATAGCCGCTGGATCATTGCTACCACTTTCAAATTCAAGCAAATATGATAGATTATTTTTTAATTTCGTAGTTTTCATTATAGCAAACACAGCAGCAGCGTCAGTAGAGCTAATAATAGCTCCAAAAAGCAAGGATTCTAATATACTAAAGTTCATAATATAATAAGCAAAAATACCAGTAACGACAGCCGAAATAACTACTCCTAAAGTAGAAAGAATGATGCCTGTTTTAAGTACTGGCTTAAGCTCTTTAAATCCGGTATTAAATCCACCCGCAAAGAGTATATAAACAAGAGCTATAGTTCCCACGTCTCCTGCTATTTTAGCATTATTAAACTCAAGTCCAAATATTCCATCGCTTCCAGCTAGCATTCCTATGGCTAGAAACATTAAAAGAACAGGGACGCCGTACTTATCTGAAATTTTACTAAATATAATGCTAAGTAAAAATAGTATTCCAAAAAGCATGAGCGTTTGATCCATAAAATATCCTTTTAAATTTAAATATTATCGTCGTTATTATCTAGTCTGCATTGAAGAGCTTCATGTATCAAGACTCTAGCTACTGCTCTTTCCTCTCTTATCAAGTGAAAATTCTGCCCGAAATTTGAATACAATTTTTTCTCTTCCACACCGGTAAATCTTATGACAGTATTTACATTATATCCTATATTTTTTATTGCATTTGCTATCATTTCTAGTTTTTGCTCATTGCTTACTGTTATGATGACAGCAGCGCAAGTTTGTATAAAGGCTTGTTCTAATGTAATTTTTTGAGTTGCATTTCCGTAAAAGACATTTTCATTGCGACTTCTACCTAACTGAACCAAACTAAGATCGCTTTCTAAAACAAGATACGGAAGACCTTGCTGTTTTAGCCTATTTACCACTTCTTGTCCAAGTCTTCCATAACCACAAACTATAAAATGCTCACTCAAAGGCTCTATTTTTATCTTCTGTGGCTCTGGAGTATCTTCTGTAGTTTCTAACTGATCGGCTATTTTTCCTATATTTTTTAATATAAACGGAGTAATTACCATAGATAAAACAACGACTGCTGTTAAGACCTGAGTTGTCTCTATGTCTAGCATATTGTTTGAATTTAAAAGAGCAAATACAGCTAAAGCAAACTCACCTATCTGACATACGCTAAGAGCAGTTTTTATGGCGACTCTTTTTTTAAATCGCAAAAGTAAAATACCATAAACAGCTATGATCTTTACTATCATCACGTTTAGTAGTAACATTACTACTACAAATAAATTTTTGAGAATTATCCCAAAGTCTATCTGCATTCCAACAGTAATAAAGAAAAATCCAAGAAGAAGATCTCTAAAAGGTATAAGATCGGCTTCTATTTGATGTTTATATTGTGTTTCTGCTATAAGCATACCGGCTATAAAGGCACCCAAAGAATAACTAAAACCAAAATAATGAGCTAAAAAACTAGCTCCGATAACTGTAAATAATATGGTAGTTATAAAGATCTCTTGTGAGTTTGTCTTTACGACAAAATATAAGACCATATTAAAAATATATTTTCCTATAAAATAAAGTAGCACAAGAAGGATTGCAGCACTAGTCAAAGTAGTGATGACAAGATCATCAACAGAGCTAACTTTTGAGCTAAATATATCTATCATAAGCAAAAGAGGAACAACTGCTATATCTTGAAAAAGAAGTATCCCAAGAGCTTTTCTGCCATAAATTTGAGTTATATCGCCATTGTCATTTAGCGTCTTTAAAACTATAGCTGTGGAGCTAAGAGACAACGCAAAACCTATGATTATGGCGGTCTTTTGTCCTATGTCAAACGTATATTGTAAAAATATAGAAAATATAGTTCCTGTGATAAAAACTTGAAGTAGTCCATTTAAAAAAACATCTCTTTTCATAGTCATAAGATGCTTAAAACTAAACTCAAGCCCTATAGTAAACATCAAAAATACTATACCAAACTCAGCAATATGCGTTATCTTAGTATCATATGTAAGTCCAAATATTTTTGCTATAAGAATTCCGGTGATAATATAGCCTATTATGGTAGGCATCTCATAGCGTTTAAATACGACATTTAAAACAACAGCACACGCCGTAGCTACTAAAAATAACTCTAAAAAACTATCCATATCAGCTACTTTTTGTCATTTAAAAATATCAAATCGTAGCTATTTTTTCTTTTCACTAGAGATCTTTTTGTGTCATTTTTACTCATTTGTTCCATACTTAGTTTTAGTTCGTCTATAGTGCTTTCATACTCTTCTATCTGCTCTTTTAGTCTAAGTATGACATCAACTCCAGCTAAATTTACTCCCAAATCCCTAGTAAGCCTAAGGATCATTTTTATCCTATCAAGATCTTTTTCACTATACAATCTCATTTTACCGCCGGTACGAGAAGGCTCTACAAGACCTTCTCTCTCGTACTGCCTTAATGTTTGAGGATGGATACTTAAAACTTTAGCAACAACACTTATCAAATAAACCGGCTCTTCATAACTTTTCATAATCTACCTTTTATAATCTATCTTGCATCATTTTAGCAAGATCTTTATCTAACATATCGACATTTGGAAGGATTACATTTACGCTTAGATACATATCTCCATAAATTCCACTTTTTCTATTTTGTACGCCATATCCTTTAAGTCTTATCTTTTGACCATTTTTTGTATTAGGGGATATTTTTATACTTACGTCTTTTTTAAAGGTAGAAACTTCTATTTTACCGCCAAAAAGCGCAGTTTTTAGAGGAACATCTATGGTTTTATACAAGTCGTCGCCATCTCTTTTATAAGTATCATCTTCGCTAACTTCTAAATTTAAAATAGCATCTCCCCTCTTGCCATTTAGGCTTTTTCCTTTTGAGCGAATTCTTAGCTTTTCACCACTATTTACTCCAGCAGGAATTTTGATCTTTACGCTTTCTCCTGATATATTTATAGTATATTCTCCGCCATTTACAGCAGCACTAAATGGTATAGTGATCTTTGTATTTATATCTAAATTTGGCTCAAATCCACCGCTAAATCCACCAAAACCGCGACTACTAAAACCACCGCTAAATCCACCAAAACTTCCGCCTCCACCAAAAATATTTCTTAAAATATCATTGATATCTGCTCCGCCTTGAGCATTTGCAAAATCATGGAAGCTTTGCCCACCAAACATATTATCGCCATATGTATCATACTGAGTGCGTTTCTCATCATCGCTTAGTATCTCATAAGCTGCGTTTATCTCTTTAAATTTATCTTCTGCACCCGGATCTTTATTGATATCTGGGTGATATTTTCTAGCTAATTTCCTATATGCTTTTTTTATTTCATCACTGCTTGCGTTTTTATCAACTCCGAGTGTTTCATATAAGCTATTACTCATAATATTACCTCACTTATATTTTTTTATACTGATTATAGCATAATACTTTAGTGTATGTCAATCAACTTTTAGCTATTTTGTTATTTACATTTTGAGAAAAAAATATTAAATTTGCATTTAGAGGCAAATATTATAATTGCAAAAAATTCAAATAAGGATATCTATGAAAAAATTAACCATTATTTCTATCATCGCAGCCTCAAGCCTTATGGCGGCAAATATCAGTTTTAACGATGCTAGCCAAAACTACACAAGGCTAAATCCAAGTAGCGATCAAAACAGCGTTTTATCTTATCATAGCTCCATAGTAAAAGCCAAAAAATCAGTAGTAAATATATCTACTTCAAAAACCATAAAAGTAAAGCATAATATAAATAGCTTGATGGACGACCCTTTTTTTCAAGAGTTTTTTGGATTTCGTTTTAACATACCAAAAGAAAAAAGTCAAAAAGCAAGCTCTTTAGGTTCTGGTGTTATCATATCAAGCGATGGATATATAGTTACAAATTATCACGTTGTAGAAGACGCCGATGAGATCATAGTCACGCTATTGGACAGCTCAAAAGAGTATAAGGCCAAGATCATCGGAGTAGATACAAAAACAGACCTTGCCATAATAAAAGTAGATGCAAAGAATTTCCAAGCTATCAGTTTTGCAGATAGCTCAAAACTTCTTGAAGGAGATCTTGTATTTGCTATAGGAAATCCGTTTGGAGTAGGAGGAAGTATAACAAGCGGTATTATTTCTGGACTAAATAAAGATAATATCGGATTAAACCAGTATGAAGACTTTATCCAAACTGATGCTAGTATAAATCCAGGTAATAGCGGAGGAGCTTTAGTAGATAGTAGAGGAGCACTTGTAGGCATAAACTCTGCCATTCTTAGTAGAAGCGGCGGAAACAACGGCATAGGCTTTGCGATCCCATCAAATATGGTAAAAACAATAGCACAAAAATTAATAACCGATGGAAAGATCACGCGTGGATATATAGGAGTTATGATCTCAAATTTAACAGATGATCAAAAAGAATTATATAAAAACAAAGAAGGTGCTCTTATAACAAATGTCGAAAAAGATAAACCAGCAGAATTAGCAGGACTAAAAAGGGGTGATTTAATCATAAAAGTAGATAATCAAGATATAAAAAATGCAAATGATCTTAAAAATCTAATAGGATCACTATCGCCAAATAAAACTATTTCGATAACTTACGAAAGAGCAAACCAAATCTCAACGATAAATTTAAAACTCATAAATATGGAATTAGGAGATATATCTAAAAAAGATACATACTTTGACAACGGCCTAAGCTTACAAAATATTACTGATGAGGTTAGATATAAAAACAAAATTCCAGGCGATATAAAAGGCGTACTTATAACAGATGTTAAAGAAGACTCAAGTGCTTTTGTCGCTGGTTTTGAGCCAGGAGATATCATCGTTCAGATAAATCAAAAGATCATAAATAGCATTGATGATTATATAAAAGAGATAAAATCAAGCAAAAATCAAAATAGTAAGCTTATGATTTGGATCAACAGAAAAGGTGTTTTGATGGGACTAGTATTGAAATAAAATTTTCGCAAAAGAACAAATAGCCTAAATGGCTATTTTTCAGCGAAAATTTGGAATATTAAACAAATTTAACGCAAAAGAACAAATAGCCTAAATGGCTATTTTTCAGCGAAAATTTGGAATATTAAACAAATTTAACGCAAAAGAACAAATAGCCTAAATGGCTATTTTAATAGTAAATTTAAAATACCGCCTGTTATTTTGAGCTATCCATATACTCTTTTTTGCTATAATCATAAAAAACAAAAAAAGGTTTCAAATGATAAATATCTTGATGATAGAAGATGATCTAGAACTAGCCGAGATACTAACAGAGTACTTAGAGCAATTTGATATAAAAATCACGACAAATGACGATCCTTATCTTGGACTTTCTACGTTAAATACAAATAAATTTGATCTTGTCATACTTGATCTTAGCTTACCTGGAATGGACGGACTAGAAGTATGCAAAGAGATAAGAAAAAAACACAATATCCCTATCATCATCTCAAGTGCAAGACACGATCTAAGCGATAAGGTAAATGCTTTTGAGCTAGGAGCAGACGATTATCTACCAAAGCCATATAATCCAGGTGAGTTATTAGCACGTATAAAAAGCCATCTAAGAAGACAAAATATAACGCAAACTGAGCAAAAATCACAAAAAAAAGATCTAGTCTGTGATGATTTTAAACATACTATAACGCTGAAAGATACCCCTTTAAATTTAACAGTCGCTGAGTACGACATACTAAGATACCTCATCAAAAAAGAAGGCGGAGCCATAAGCAGAGAAGAGCTCATCTACAACTGCAACTCTATAAACGAAGAAAGCACAAACAAAAGCATAGATGTCATCATAGGACGCATTAGGACAAAACTAGGAGAAAACCCCAAAGATCCAAAATACATACATGCTATACGCGGTGTCGGATATAAGCTAGTTCAATGAAATTTTCTTCCATATTTTATACGATAACTCTTATATTTATCATTGCAACTACAAGTATATTTTTAGCTTTTCTTTGGCTTATGGACTATGACAAACAAAACTACGCAAGAGAGCTAAACACAAAGTATTCTGTAGTAGCTAGAGCGACTCTTTTACATATGAATGATCTCATAAATAAAGAAGAATACCTACAGCAAACACAAAATTTAAATATGCCTCGCATAGAGGACAAAGACATAAAAGACGCTATCTTAAACGGTTCAACTACAATAGAGGAAATAACCGCAGATATAGGCTCCAGTGCTATTTTGCTATATCAAAAAAGGCATTATTTAAAGATAGTTCATAAAGGCACTACTTTGCTTTTAGAAGATAAAGATTATCAGCCTTATCGGTATGATATTATTAAATTTATATTTGGTTTGGTATTTTTTATACTTCTTATGACGTACGTATTTATCATACGCAAGATAAAACCACTTAGAAAACTAAAAAGACAGATAGATAAATTTGCAACAGGAAATTTAGATATCAAAAACGTTAGTACCGGAAATGATGAAATTTCAGAAGTAGCAGACGCATTTTACAACGCAGTTTGTCAGATAAAATCACTCAACCATTCACGTCAGCTATTTCTTAGAAACATAATGCACGAACTCAAAACTCCCATCACAAAAGGCAGAATCGCAGCCGAAATGATAGAAAAAAACAGAAATCAAGAAAGGCTGATAAACGTTTTTGAAAGATTAGAAAGTCTGATAAATGAATTTGCAGCAGTCGAAAGAGCGACTTCAAAACTAGAAGTAGAAAACGCAAAACCTTGCAAAGTCATAGATATAATTGACGAAGCCATAGATCTAGCGATGATAGAAAAAGAGCTTGTAACCATAAACGTGATCAATGATCTAAATATAAACGCAGACTTTAAGCTTATGAGTGTAGCTTTTAAAAATATGATAGATAATGGTATAAAATACTCAAACGACAAGCATATCATCATCACAATAAATGAAGACTCAGTCAAATTCATCACAAACGCAGACAAATTAGAGCAAAATCTTGAATACTATACAGAGCCATTTACACAAGGAAGCAATGCTAAAAAAAGCTTTGGATTAGGACTTTATATAGTAGATAACATACTAAAATCTCATGGATTTAAACTAGAATATGAGTATAAAAATAGTCTAAATATTTTTAAATTTACAAATTTCAAAAGCTAGCTAGCGTTAAAGGGATCATAAACAAAGCCATACCGACAAACGCTACTAGCAAAGCAAGTTTTTTAAATTTAATAGAAAAGAGCAAAGAGACGTTAAAACATATAAAAAGCCAAGTTGGCACCTCTATTTTAGTCTGTTCATAAGCTAAATTTAAAAAACTAAGCATATATTCATCTAGTAAGCCTCCATATCCAAAAATATGCAAAATTATACTCATAGGATAAAAAACAACAAAAATATATCCTAAAGGTATAACGCTAAGCTGATAAAAACTAGCAGAACTAAAAAAATAATAAACAGGAATATTCATAGCGCTAAATACAAATATCTCCAAATAAAGAGTGTGCAGAGCCATTTTTGTTTTACTTGTAAGATCTTTTTTATCGCCAAAATGATGAATATATAAAAATATAAAAAATACCCCTAAACAAGAAAAATAAAATCCAATAGAAAAAATCAAAGACGGATTAAAACTAAGAGCGATAACTATAGTAAGAAGTAAATTTGTAAAATTAAAAACTTTAAGTCCAAAGCTAAGTAAAATAAAGCAGATACAAGCCATAATAAGCGAACGTAAAAAACTAGGCGTAAAATCAAGCAACCAAAGATAGCCAAACATCAATACCAAAATAGCAAAAGTGATATCGAAATTTGCATTTCTATATGGAAAATGGTTGTTTTGAGCTATTTTATATATAGGTTTTAATATAAAAAACAAAAATCCAAAAAGCAGTCCTAAATGAAATCCGCTAATAGAGACGATATGAGCCACGCCCCAGTTGGTGATATTTCTCCTAAGCTCTTTACTTATAGCAGTTGCAAAAAATAGAGCAGAATAGAGCTCTTTTAGCTTTGGAATTTCGTGCTGATGCGCTATGAAATCTACTAATTTATCTTTTAAATTTGGCTCTTTATCTATAGGTATGATTTTAAAATTTGGAAGATAAAACGTATGCTTTATGTAATTTACAAAATCCAAATTCTTAGTTATAACGCCGATTTTTAGATACTTTTTATCTGCGATATCTATCTTACTACCTTTTAAAGTAGTATAAAAGCTAAACTCTCCAGCGTTTAATCTCAAAACATTATACGTCTTAGCATTTTTACCCTCTTTTGTATAGCTTTGCTCTACTTTAACATTTAAAAATTGATGTGATTTTTGCGTAAATTGCTTGAATTTAAAAAATTCATAGCCAACACTACATAAAAAAACAAAAACACAAAATATAACAAATACTAAAATCTCTGTTTTGCTTTCACTTATCACCACGCTATAGCTTTGTAGTAACCTATCTCGTCGTTTAATAATCTATATTTTTGATTTAGCAGTGAGTTTTGTGCGCTTATAAGTAAATTTTTAGCTTCTAAAAGATCTTTTAACTGAGCTTTTCCAAGTGCGTATTTTGTCTCATAGATACCCACTATCATCACTCTTTGTTCTACTATAGAAAGCAAATTTTCATAGCTTTGTTTGTCGATATCATAGTATAGTTTGTATTTTATGACTTCATTTGTCGCATTTGATAACGTTTTTTCATACGTCAAAACTCGCTTTTCAAACTCGGCTTCAGAGATTTTTACTTGCTTGCTAAGTCTAGCATAGTCTAAAAATGGTAGCTTTATACTTAAATTTCCGCCTATCATATTAAATCCAAAACTATCGCTAAGCTTAGTATCGCTATCGCTTAAACTAGCTCCTATATTTATGCTAGGATACAAATTTTTTTGAGCAACTTTGTATGAGTAAAAACCGGCGTTTAAAGACGATATAGCTTCATTTATATCCGGACGATTTTTCAAAGTGTCAAATTTAATATCAAGACTTATATCTCTTAACTCTACACCACTCAAACTAAGATCATCTAAGCTTATATCGCTTCTAGTTAAATTCTTTAGGACTTCATAGCTTGTTTGCAAATTTTTTTGCTGAGTTAGAAGGCTATTTTGTAGATCTAAAAGATTTTGTTTGCTCTGTCTAACGCTCAAAATTTCCTCTTTACCAAGTTCGTATTTCATGATGACAAGTCTATCTAGCTCATTTAAATTTACTAAATTTTGCTTAAGATTTCTTATAGCATCGTTTATGTAAAGTATATTAAAATACGTATCGGTGATAGAATTTATGATAGTCAGCTTTAAATTTGATAAATTTAGATTACTACTAGCCACATCCCAGCTTAAACTCTCAAAATTGTCAAAGATCTTGCCGTAGATATCTAGCTCATAACTAAGAGAAAAATCGCTCGAAAAACCATTTTTCCAGTCGTCATCTTTGCTTATATCTCTTGATGAGCTTGCTTTTGCATTTGCGCTAGGAGTTGGAAAAAAATCAGCTTTAGCAACACCTGCTTTTAGCATAGCTTGTCTTAAACTAAGAACTGCGATATTTATATCTTCATTATTTTTTAAAGCAGTATCTATCAGCCTATTTAGCACTGTTTGATTAAAATCCAAATACCAAGTTGGGGTATAAAAACTCACTTCTTTGACCTTATAATCTATGTTTTTTGAAGCACAACCGACAAACAAAAGTCCTATAAAAACGTATATTATATTTTTCAAATTTACTCCCTTGATAATGCATCTATTGGATTGAGTCTAGCTGCATTACGAGCTGGCATATAGCCAAATATTATGCCGATAAGGCTAGAAACCCCCAAAGCTATAAATATTGAAGTTGTGCTAAATATCATCTTGAAACTAGCACCAAACATATTAAAAATATATCCTATAAGATAGGCAAGTCCCACGCCTATAGCACCACCTATAGCACAAAGAAGTACCGCTTCTATAAGAAATTGTATCATTATATCTTTACTTTTTGCGCCTATAGCCATTCTGATGCCTATCTCTTTGGTTCTTTCAAAAACACTAACTAGCATGATATTCATAACACCTATTCCGCCGACCATAAGCGATATAAGAGCTATACCAGATATCAGCAAACTCATCGCATCTGTAGTGCTTTTTATGGTTTGCATTATCGTATCTGAATTTCTTGTGTGAAAATCGCTATCTCCACGTTTTACGCTCATCACTTCTTTTATGGTGCTCTCAGCAAGCTGGGCATTTACATTGCTTTTGAGTTTAACTGTTATGGATCTTAGGTTTCTATCGCCTGTTATTTTATTGACAGCCGTGCTATAAGGCATATAAACTGTCAAATTCTCACTACCAAAAGCCCCTTCATCTTTTTTTGCTACACCGATGATTTTAAAAGGTTTTTTATTAAAAAGTATAGTTTTTCCTATAGGATCATTTTGACCAAAAAACGAAGACTTTACATCGGTATCTATGATGATAACCGACTCTGAGTTTTTTATATCATCACTACTAAAATCTCTACCCAAAACGACCTTTACGCCGGTGATTTTTAGATAATTTTCACTTCCAGCTCTTAAATTTGCGTTTGCATTTTGATTTGAATACACAAGTAGGCCTGATTGCGACACAGTTGGCGTAGCGTAATCCACAAACTCAAGTTTGGAAAGTAACTCCGCATCATCAAGCGTAAATTTTTTTATCTTATTTTTATTTGGATCGCCTGGTGCTTTTCCAGGATTTAGCATAATAGTACTAGTGCCGACTTTATTTATCTCGTTTAGAATCTTTTCTTGAGATCCTTTTGCTAATGCAACCACGCAAACAACAGAAGCTATACCAATAATGATACCAAGCATAGTAAGAAAAGATCTAAGTTTATGTGCTTTTATAGCACCAACAGACATACTAAAACTCTCTAAAAACCTATCTAATGAAGCTTTAAACCCTTTTTTTATACCTTCTGAAGCTTTTTTAAATTCATATATATTGTTTTGTTTTTTGCTATCACTTAAAATATTGCCGTCTTTTATCTCTATGATCCTATCAGCCCAAGACGCTATATCTTTATCGTGAGTTACTACTATGATAGTATGTCCGCTCTTATGCAGATCCTTTAAGATCTCCATAACCATTACGCCACTTGCGCTATCAAGAGCTCCAGTTGGCTCATCACAAAGCAAGATATCTCCGCCATTCATAAGAGCTCTTGCTATACTGACTCTTTGTTGCTGTCCGCCACTTAGCTGATTTGGGTATGTATCAAATTTACTCTCTAAGCCAAGTTTTGAAAGAAGCTCTTTTGCAAAATTTAACCTATCTTTTTTACCCATACCAGCATAAACACCAGGAAGTGCGACATTGTTTTTTACATCGTTCGAGCTTAGAAGATTATAACGCTGAAATATAAAACCAAACGTCTTTAGCCTTAAATTTGATAGCGCGTCCCTATCAAATTTACTTATATCTTGACCCTCAAGCAGATATTTTCCGCTACTTGGAGTATCAAGGCACCCAAGTATATTCATAAGAGTGGATTTTCCGCTACCTGATTGACCTATGATAGCTACGAACTCACCCCTCTCAATAGACAAATTTATCCCTTTTAAAACTTCAGTTTCTACACCACCGGTAATAAATTTCTTTTTTATATTTTGGAGTTTTATCATATTCTCATTTTCTTTTTAGATGATTTTATACGTTTTTGTAGCTCGTCTTGACTTATTTGAGAAGTGATAACCTCATCGCCTTCATTCACACCGCTTAAAATTTGTATATCTATACTACTGCTTATACCAGTTTTAACTCTTGCTTTTCTGATATTTTCACCATCTTTTACTATAACATAGCTCCCTTCTTTATCGCTTTTTATAGCAAATGTAGGAAGCAAAAGCGTGTCTTTTATCTCTTTTACGATGATAGTGCTTTGCGTAGTCATTCCGATACGCAAGATCTCTTCTTTATTATCTACTTGAAGTTTAGCGTAATAATACACTGCTGAACTACTGCTAGTAGAGCTACTACTTGAACTAGTGGTATTGTATTTGCCATCACTTAGCGTAGTAAGTCCTGGATCTATAGAGCTTAAAATTCCATTATATTTCGTATTTATATCAGAAAGTATTGAGTACTCGACTCTATCTCCTACTTTTATTTTTGTTACGTCGCCTTCGCTGATCTGCATTTTAATCTCCATTTTAGATAGATCTGCGATATTTACGATAGTCGGCGTAGTTTGATTTACATTTATAGTTTGACCAACTTCTACTGGCACAGAAACTACGACGCCATCAAGAGGGGATCTAATGTCAGTATAATCTAAATTTGTCCTAGCGGTATCTATTTCTATCTGAGTCTGTTTTATCTGAGCTTCTAATTCTTTTAAATTTGCATTTTTTAGGCTTAAATCGCTTCTAGAGTTTTCCAAACTCTCACTAGAAGTCGCATTTGCTTCAAAAAGCTTTAACTCTCTGTTGTATTGGACTTTGGCTATGTCTGAAGAAATTTTGGCTGAGTTTAGTTTTGCTTTTAGTATCTCAAGGGCGGCTAACTGCTGGTCTAAACTATTTTTTTGGCGAATAGAGTCGATTTGAGCGATCCTATCGCCTACTTTTACCCTATCGCCTACTTTTACATACAATTGCTTGATCTGACCACCAACTTGAGCACCAACATCAACTAAATTTGAAGCAAATACTTCTCCAACAGCCTCTATACTTTGAACCAAATCGCCTTTTCTAACTTGAGTAGTTAGGTATTCATCTTGTGGTTTATTAGAGTTATTATAATAAAATATTGCTCCTACGACCACTAAAACAACTACCAAAATTGTCAATTTTTTCATTGAAACTCTCTTAAATTTATTGTATTTTATGTCGCGATTTTACAAATTTTTTGTGAATATAATGTTAAATAAACCATACATAGACGTTAGAATTATAAATTTAACATAAAACATACAAATTTAATTAATAATTTTGCTAAAAAATATTTGAATTTATATTAAAAAATGGTAAAATACATAAAATTTAAATCAAATAAGGAGTATGTTATGAAATTTACAATCAAAAGTCCGATACTTGGATTTGAGAATATAAAGAGCGTGGAGATAACTCAGATAGATGATTTTTTCGTTAAAATGCAAAGCCTAGATAGCGACATTTCATTTACGATGATAAACCCTTACGCATTAATAGAGTATGAATTCGAAATCCCGACATACTACCAAGAATTAATGCAAATAAACGATAAAAGCGAACTTAAAGTTTATAATATACTAGTCATAAGCAGTCCTATAGAAGAATCTAGCGTAAATTTTATAGCACCTATAGTTTGTAATATGACAAATATGACTCTTTCTCAAGTCATTTTAGACCCTGTTAATTATCCAAAATACAGTCAAGCTGAGAAAATAAGCAACTTTATCAAAAAAGGTAAATAGTGGTGTTTTGCCACTTTTTATTATGAAAAAAGCATTTTCAATATTAGAACTTATACTCGCGATAGTCATCATAGCTATCGCGGTTTCTGTCGTGCCCTCCATCATTTTATCAACATCTCAAAGCAACTCTCAAGCGCTTTTACAAGAAGCTGTTTTGGCGACAAAAACCATTTTAACAAATGAAATGTCAAAAGAATTTCAAACCGATACAGAACAGATAACTAGAAACGGCTTAGATAAAATAGAGGATAAACGAAAAATTTATAAAGCAAAATCTAACAAAGAGACATTAAGTGGTAAAATAAAAATAGAAAATGATGCTTCTACAGATAAAAATATACTAAATTTAAATTACGAAATAACAACAAAAAATGTAAAAGATCCAAACTTTGATGACAAAAATACTATAAGCACTACTTTTACGGACGCCGAAGATACATCAAGCGATACAAAAATGATTAAAGTAGAAACGACTTATAAAGATATAAAAGGCGAAGATCAAAAAATAGTTTTAACTGGCTACAGTTTTAATATAGGCGACCAAAAAGCCGGACAAATAATAATCGAGTAATCCATGAAAAAAGCATTTACGTTAATAGAACTAGTCATAGCCATAACTATCACAGCCATACTTGCTTCTATAGGTACTGAAATAATCAGCACCGTATATCAAAACTATATACAAACTAGGAGCATAACAAAACTAGAAGCCCAAACCGAACTAGCCATAACCCAAATTTCAAAAAGACTACAATACCGCATAAAGCAGACTTTAGTCGGCTATGAAAATGGCGAATATAAAGATATGATTGAGTGCGGAGCCGATTGTGGTATAGCGTGGTATATGCAAAGCTACGAATCTAGACGCCTTGGCGAAGCAAATAAAACCGGCTGGAGTGGCGTAATAAACAGAGCAACGATAGCAGGAGATAAAATAAATTTAAGCCTAGGATATAATGATGACAAGGTACAAAATTTAGAAAAAGTAAAAGAAATCATAAAAAGTATAACATCATCAAAAGAAGAAGTATCAAAAGAAAACCCTATAGCACTGATATTTAAACAAAGCGAAGATAAAGCAAAAGAAAATTACTACAAGGGTAATACAAATAAAGTATATAAAGCTTATTTTAGTGGCAATGATATAATAATAGATAAAAAAAATAAAAATAAAGATGATAAGTTAGAAGATCTATACTATCTCTCACACACGATAAATAGAATTTATATTGATAAAAAATATGATCTTATATTAGAAACAAATTTTCTTCCGTGGGACGACAAAAACAAAATATCAAGTACCATAGCAAAAAACGTCACTACGCTAAGATTTACGAATTTTGCCAGCGAAAATGACATTGCAAACAGCAATGGACTTATACTTAAAATTTGCATAAAAGATCCAAATTTAAAAGTCGGCAAAAAAGACAACGACCCGCATCTTGAAGTATGCAAAGTAAAGGCTATAATATGAAACGTGGCTTTAGTCTTATAATGGCTATAGTTTTTATAGTAGTCATCATAACTATAGGTATGCTATCTTTTACACTTTCAAACACAAGCGTAAAACAGACAACAGAGCAGTATCTAAGCGAACAAGCAGAAGCTTTAGCTATGAGCGCTTCTGAGTATGCTATTTACGCTATTCAAAAACATGATTTTTCTCAAAATTATTTAGACAAAATAAATATTAATAGTAAAAATGGAGTTCTCAAAGCAGAAGTATTTATAAAATACATAAATACAAAAAGCAAACCAGAAAACTCTAAGACAGATTTTACAGACAAAGACAATAAAATCAGAGCCGTAATCTTAACAACCGTAGTAAAAAGCGATCCAAATATTATAAAAGATCAAAATATCAGATACGTTCGTATAACCACGCAAAAACCTTGATTTTGTGATATAATTGCCATACAATAATGCAAAGGAGCATACGATGAATACAAGTATTGTAGGAAAACAATTTGAACTTACAGATGCTATCAAAAACTACGTTGATGCAGCATTTGAAACACTTGCAAAATATAATCTAGACATTATTTCTAGCAGAGTTATAATCTCAGCCGATGAAAGACAAGGCAGAAAAGGCTTTGATGTTGATTTCGCTATAAATTTAGCACACAAAGATACGATTGTCATAAGACAAAAAGATAAAGACTTATACGCAGCAGTAGATCTAGCAGTGGATCGTGCTAGTAAGGTACTTCGTCGTCACCACGACAAACTTACGACTCATAAAAACAAAGATGACGAAAAAGCAAATTTAGCAAATTTAAAAGATGATATAGTAGATGGCGTAGATGAGATAGTAAGAACCGAGCTTGAGCTTTACAAGCCTATGGAGATAGAAGAAGCTATAGAAAAACTAAAAAACTCAGATATGCAGTTTTATGTATTTAACGATATAGATGCAAAAATGAGAGTTTTATATAAAAGAAGTGACGGCAAATTTGGCTTGTATTGATACACAAATCCGGGATTTTCCCGGATCATACTGATTTTAAAATCTCTCTCACCACTTTACTTATTAAATTTACTGATCTTATCTCACACTTTTCATTTATGCTATGAGGCGAAAATATATTTGGACCTATAGAACAAGCATCGATCTTATTTCCGCTTTTATTTAGCAAAACGCCACATTCAAGTCCAGCATGGACGGCTTCAAATTTAGCATTTTTATTAAATTTTTGCATACTTTGTAAAACTACTTTTGCAAAATCAGTGATTTTAGGCTTCCAAGCGCTTGTTTGTTCGGCGTATCTAAGCTGAAATTTAGCCAAATTAGCCAAGCTTTGCATTTGAGATTTGATGCTCTCTAGCCCGTCATCGCTCATCGCCCTAGCAAAAAACTCTATTTCTAAAATATCTTCGCCTGTTTTTATGATAGATAAATTTATGCTCTCATTTACGATTTTTAGCTCTTCATCATAGCTTCTGATACCTTGTGAAAATGCATTTATAAAGTCTAGTACTTCGCCGCTTTGCATAACTTTAACTTTTTGTTTTCCAAGGTCTTTAACCTTGCAAATCTCATCGCTCATCAAAGTATGGTCGCTCACAACGATAGCTTTAGCACCAACTGGGATAGAGTTGTTTCTCTCGCCTCCATTAAAGCTTACTAATTCGCAACCATTTTTTAACAAAAACTCATTTAAAACCTTAATCGCATTTGGTATATTTTTGATGATATCTATGCCACTATGTCCGCCAGGAAGTCCGCTTACGCTCACTTCATACAGATTTTTTTCACAAGACGTTCTTTTTAAATTTAAACTTGCAAAGATACTAACACCACTAGCACATCCTATAAAAACGCCATTTTCATCTTCGCTATCTAAATTTAGCATAAATTTACTAGCAAGACTGCCACTAAATCCGTTTGCTCCAAGCAGTCCTACTTCTTCATTATTTGTGATCAAAACTTCTAAATCGCAAAATTCGCTCATAGCATCCATAATGATAGCTACTCCTATGCCATTATCGCTACCCAAACTTGAGTTTTTAGCACTCAAAAATCCGCCCTCGTTTATAAGCTCTATTTTTGGTGCAAGTCCGACGCAAACCATATCATAGTGAGCTTGCAAGCAAACCTTAGGATGACCTTTTATGGCGTGGATATTACCAAATTTATCAATATCTACCTTAAAGCCATTTTTACTTGCAAAATCAGCTAGATAGCCCCTAAGTTCATCAGTTTCATAGCTACAATGAGGAATTTTACAAATTTCCTTAAAATATTCTATGACTTTCAATCTCATATCCTTTACTTTTATATTTTTTTAACAAAAATTATAGCATTTTAATGGTAAGATTAGCGCTATGAAAAAAATAGTTAGCTTTATTATTTTAGTTTTATTGTTACAAGGTTGTCTTTGGGTAAATGAGCGAGGAATTTCAAATAAATACTACAACGACTGCAAAGAGTACTATGACGGGGCTGGAATTTACCATAAAGATTGTGATAAAAACCTTATAGATTGGCCAAAATGAATTTGATAAATGAACGCAACGCGCAGCTGTTTGCTCGTATAAATGCACTCCAAAAAACAAATTCACAAGTAAAATTTAGTGATAAAATAGAGATAAACTTAGATGATTTCTCTAGCGAAATTCTAAACTTAGCATTAGATCTAAAGCCGTGGCGTAAAGGTCCGTTTCAGATAAATGATCTATTTATAGATAGCGAATGGCAGAGTTTTATCAAATTTAATCTCCTAAAACCATATCTAAATTTAAAAGACAAAATAGTCGCCGATGTCGGTTGCAATAACGGATATTATATGTTTAGAATGCTTGATTTTAAGCCTAAAAGCATAACAGGATTTGATCCTAGTGTGCTTTGCTTTTTACAATTTAGCTTTATAAACCATTTTGTAAAATCAAATATAAATTATGAACTTTTAGGTGTGCAAGATCTGCCAAGCTATAAGACTAAATTTGATACCATTTTTTGCTTAGGCGTGATCTATCATAGAAGCGATCCGATAAAAATGCTAAAAGAGCTAAGGGCTAGTCTGAATTTGGGTGGTGAAGTTTTTTTAGATACTATGTTTATCGAGCGAGACGACGAGTTTGTCCTAAGCCCTAAAAATAGGTATTCTAAGATACCAAATATCTATTTTGTTCCTAGTATCAAGGCTTTACAAAACTGGTGCGAGAGAGCTAAATTTAATAATTTTGAAATTTTGGCGATAAAAGATACTGATCTAAACGAACAAAGAAAAACTATGTGGATAGATGGGCAAAGTTTAAATAATTTTTTAGATCCAAACGACCCTAGCCTCACCATAGAAGGCTATCCATCACCAAAACGAGTTTATGTAAGACTAACTTAAAAGGTAAAATATGGCTGAAAACGAAAATATTTACGAAGCAAATAAAGCAGAAGAAGCTCCAACTCCACAGCCGGAAAATCCATTTGGCATATCTGTAAATGTATTTCAAAATACAAATAGTGCATTTTGTGGGACAATTGTAGATATTAAAAAAAATTACGCAAAAACATCTATTGGTTTAACTCCTGATATGAAATACGATAGCGACTTGGCAAATAGCGGATTTTTATTTATCGCTGCTGACTTTGCTGCTCAAGCTGCGGTAAATTTGCCATATCTTGTAACGATAGGATCAAAAGTCAGCTTTTTTGCTCCTGCAAAAATAGGCGATATGATAGAATTTGAAGCAAATGCGTTTTTTGAAGAATCAAAAAAAAGAGAAGTAAAAGTTGTAGGAAAAATCAAAGATATAAAAATCTTTGAAGGAAATTTTCAGATAGTAGTTTTAGAAGATCACATTCTAAAACTACAAAAACAGGCTCTTGAAACGCAAGCCACTAAAAGAGAATCTAAAAGTGATTAAGAAATTTAGACAAATTTTGTCTCTCTTCATCTAAACTAGTAGCAAAACCATGTCCTGGATAAATAGTATAATTTTTTAATTTTATAGCTTTTATAAGACTATTTTTCATATCTTTTGGATTTGAAAAAGGAAAATCGTATCTTCCAATACTCCCTTTAAATATAAAATCCCCACTAAACACAACATCATTAACTTCTATCATCGAACACCCAGGAGTATGCCCTGGAAAATGAAGAAATTTAAACTCTAAATCTGCTAAATTTATCGTTTCATCGTGATCGACTAAGAAATCTGGAGTAAATTTATCTCTTACCACGCCAAATGGATCTGCCTCACACAAAAATGCGTCATCTTTTGGAACGTAGATAGGGATATTAAATTTATTTTTTAACACTAAGTCATCATATATATGATCAAAATGGCAATGCGTATTTAAGATCGCAACTGGATTTTTACAAATTTTTACTACATATTCATAAGCCCCATCGCCTGGATCTATGATAACTTCTTTGCCGTTATTTTCGACTATATAGCAATTTGTCGCCAAATCGCCAAACGCTCTTGAAAGTATTTGCATATTTAATCCTTAATGCTACATAAAAGTTATATTTTATCATTTTTTAGATATAATGCAATCGTTTTTTTGAATATAATATTTTTTTCATAGGTAAATTTAATGATAGATTTTGAATCTTTAGAAAATAAACTTCTAAATTTTCTAACAAACTACTTAGAAACTTCGTATGCAAAGGGCTTTACTATAGGAGTTAGTGGCGGATTAGACTCTGCTGTAGTGGCTACTTTATGCTCAAAAATAGCACCTACTTATGCTATTTTATTGCCTACAAAAAATTCAAACAAAGCGAATATAAACGATGGCATAAATTTATGCAAAACTTTGGGTATAAAATACGAAATCATAGATATCGAGCCTATTATTCAATCTTTTTTGAGTGCGATCAAAGACGCAGATAAGCTCAGAATCGGCAATCTAGCCGCAAGAGTTAGGATGAGTATATTATATGATCATTCGGCAAAATTTAGAACTCTAGTAGTTGGTACTAGCAACAAAAGCGAAAGAATGCTTGGATATGGTACTATTTACGGAGATACAGCTTGTGCGTTAAATCCTATCGGAGAGATATATAAAAGCGATCTATTTTTATTTGCAAAATATCTAGGTATAGATCAAAATATCATAGATAAAGCCCCAAGCGCTGATCTTTGGGAAGGGCAAAAAGACGAAGATGAGTTAGGATATACGTATAAACAATTAGATATTATTTTAAAAGAGATTGAACGCGGTAAAACAAAAAAAGAGCTAGAAGAAAGCTTTGATAAAAATTTAATAAATAACGTTTATGATAGAATAGAAAAAAATAAATTTAAACTAAATTTACCTTTGATAGCAAATATACAGTAGTAGGGATCAAATATGAAAGAAATACCATTTTTTAGACCGTACGCAGACGAACGCGAATACGAGTTAGTAAAAGAAAGCATAGATAAAAATGCAAACTATATGGTTACAAATTTAGAAAATAAAATAAAATCATATTTTGGCGTAAAGCATGCTATTACCACAAACAACGGCACTGCTGCAAATCATCTAGCGCTTTGTGCTATGGATCTTAAACGTGGGGATAAAATCATCTGTTCGGTCAATGCTTTTCCTAGTATAGCACAAGTGATTCGCCACTTTGACGCTGAACCTATATTTGTAGATATAAATGAAGATGATTTCAATATCAATCCAGAACAGTTAAAAAAAGTTTTAATAGAACACAAACATAAGAAGTTAAAAGCCGCATTTATCACTCACGTTGCTGGACAACCTGCTGATATGGACGCTATTTACGCTCTTGCAAAAGAACATAATATAAAAATCATAGACGACGCAAGCCGCGCTATGGGCGCTACATACAACTCAAAACTCCTTGGAACTATGAGTGGATCATATATGTCTTGCTTCCAAGTAAATCCACAAATTCAAAATGCACTCGCATCAACAGGTATAATCCTTACAAATAACGATGAAATGGCAAATCGTGCCAAACTTATAAGAAGTCACGCTATAGTAAATGACAGCTTTGATAAAGACGGAAATTTAGGATATGTTTATGATGTCATAGACGTAGGACAAAAATATGATCTAAATTCTATTTGTGCTGCATTTAGTATGGCGCAGTTCGAGAAGCTAGAAATATTCATCAAAAAAAGAAAAGAGATAGCTGCCATATATACAAAAGAGTTAGAAGGTTGCCCTCACGTCACTACTCCGATATTAAAAAGAGATAGTGTATTTACGCAGTATATTATCAAAATAGACAAGAATAGAGATGGATTTGCTAGAAAGCTTAAAGACGCTGGTATAAACATCGGATTGCATTATATACCTCTTCACCTGCTTAGCTATTATAAAAGCAAATACAATCTTAGAGTAAATGACTTTCCTGTCGCTTTAAAAGTATATCAACAAGTTTTATCTTTACCAATATATGCAGCCCTAGAAGAGAGTGAGATAAAATATATCTGTGACACTATAAAATCAGTGGCAAAGACACGTGTTTAAAAGCATATTTGACTTTTGGATAGATAAGTATTTTTATAGACCAAGGTATTTAGAGATGCTTATCTCTATGCTTTTAAGTCCTTTTACGTTAATTTATACTTTAATAGTATGTATAAAACCAAAACTATCAAAACCGGAAAAATTCGAAGTACCAGTTATAAGCGTAGGAAATTTAGTACTTGGTGGAACTGGCAAAACTCCGCTTGTAAAAGCTATATTTAACGAATTTTCTAATGATTTTAAAACTTTTATAATCTTAAGAGGATATAAAAGAAGCTCAAAAGGTATGCTAAAAGTAGCTCTACAAGGAGAGATATTATCTAGCGTACAAGCAAGCGGCGATGAAGCTATGGAATACGCACTAAGCCTAAAAAATGCAAACGTAATAGTAAGCCAAAACCGCAAAACAGCCATAAATGAAGCTATAAATTTAGGAGCAAAACTCATAATCTTAGATGATGGTTTTGGTAAATTTGATATATTTAAATTTAACATCTTACTAAAGCCAAACCCAGAGCCGATCATCAAACTACCTATCCCAAGCGGAGCTTATCGCTATCCCATTAGCTTTTATAAATACGCCGATTTTATCCCAGATCAAAGCGATATCATTAAAACAATGAATATTTTAAATCGCACTCAAAATATGCTTTTAGTCACAGCCATAGCAAACCCTATGAGACTAAAAAATGTCTTTGGAGAATGTATAGGAATTAGATTTTTCAAAGATCATTATAAATTTAAAAAAGAAGAGTTAGAAAAACTTATAAAAAGCTATAATGCAGATAGCTTATTAGTGACAATGAAAGATTACGTAAAGATAAAAGATTTTGGGCTAAATATCTCACTACTCGAACTTAAGACCGAAATTTCAACTAAATTTAAAAAAGAACTGCTTAATTTTATACAAAATTACAACTAAATTTGATACAATTATTTAAAAAATATTAGGATCAAGATATGCTTAAGAGTTCAAGAACTGCTGAGATCATACTAAGTGCTCTACCATATATACAAAAATTCCGTGATGAAATTTTTGTCATAAAATACGGCGGTGCAGCCCAAATTGATGAAAAGCTCAAAAACGATTTTGCTAGAGATGCTCTCTTACTTTGGCTAGTAGGCATAAAAGTCGTTATAGTGCATGGCGGCGGAAAAAAGATCAACTCATTTTTAGACAAACTAAACATACAAAGTAAATTTATAGACGGATTAAGAGTCACTGATGATGAAACTATGGAAGTCGTAGAGATGACTCTAAGTGGGCTTATAAACAAAGAGATAGTAAATTTACTAAACAAACACGGAGCTCGCTCCATAGGGCTTAGCGGCAAAGATGACAATATGCTAAAAGCCAAAAGCTACTCTGATGGCAAATACGGCTTTGTAGGACAGATCTCTGAGGTAAATCCCAGTGTCATCACAGCAGCATTGCAAAGCGGACTTATACCAGTCATCGCACCTATAGCGATCAGCGATGATTTTAGCGATACTTATAATATAAATGCCGATCTTTGTGCTAGCGCGATCGCAAACGCACTAAAAGCAAAAAAGGTTATATTTCTAAGCGATATAAAAGGCGTTTTAAGTAAAGACGGGGAGCTTATAAGCAATCTAAACGAGTCTAAAATCCAAAATTTAAAAAACGACGGTACTATAAATGGCGGTATGATTCCTAAACTAGATGCTTGTTTAGAATGCGTAAAAAACGGTGTAGGAGCAGCTCATATCATAGACGGAAGAGTACCTCACTCACTTTTGCTTGAGATATTTACAGATGAAGGCATAGGAAGTGTTATAAAATGATCATATTAAGCACTACTAGTAGCGAAAAATCTGCTCAAGTTTTAGCAGAAAAACTACTAGAACAAAGATCTGCAACTTGCGTAAATTTAATAAAGGGTTGCAAAAGTTTTTATGTCTGGCAAGGTCAAAAAGCATACTCAAATGAAACTATGCTTATCATAAAAGGAAAATATAACAAAGTAAAGGACATTTTACTAAAATATCATACTTATGAGCTTCCAGAAATTATCGCTCTAAAACCAAAAAAGATAGAAAAAAATTATAAAAAATGGTTAAAACAAAACTTAAAAGGTAAAAATATGTTTATAGGAACAAGATCAAAAGATGACTTAGTCACACTCTCGCACGCTTTACTAAACCCATCTGCATCGCACGGCGGATTATACGTAAGTCAAAAACTTCCGACTTTAGATAAAGAGTTTTTCAAATGGGCAAAAGATAAAAGTTATACGAAAATAGCTCTTAAGATCATAGAAAAATTCGACTTTGATATACCTATGGATACGTTTAAAAAAGCCCTAAAAAGATATGAAAAATTTGACAAAGAACCAGTGGAAATAAAAAAATTAGACGAGAATTTATATATAAATGAGCTTTGGCATGGGCCAACAAGAGCATTTAAAGATATGGCACTTCAGCCTTTTGGAGCTATTTTAAAAAGCTTAGCAAAACAAAACAACAAAAAATATCTCATAATGTGCGCTACTAGCGGAGATACAGGACCTGCAACACTACAAAGCTTTAGCGAAGCAAAAAATATACAAGTAGTTTGTTTGTATCCAAAAGACGGCACTAGCGAGGTTCAAAGACTGCAAATGGTAAATGCAGACGGCTCAAATTTAAAAGTTATCGGTATAAATGGAAACTTTGATGATGCTCAAAGAGCTTTAAAGACGCTACTTAACGATGATGATTTCAAAGACGAACTTACAAAACTAGATCTAAATTTAAGTGCGGCAAATTCCGTAAATTTCGGTAGAATTTTATTTCAAATCATCTATCATATTTATGTTTGCATATATATAACCAAAAATAAAAAGCCTATAGATATCATCGTGCCAAGCGGAAATTTCGGCAATGCTTTAGGTGCGTATTATGCTAAAAAAATGGGTGCAAATATCGCTAAAATCAAAATCGCATCAAACTCAAATAATATCCTAACCGAGCTTTTTACTAATGGAATTTATGATCTTAGAAATAGGACTTTAATACAAACCATAAGCCCTGCTATGGATATCTTGATAAGCTCAAATGTAGAAAGATTATTGTTTGATAAATTTGGATATAAACGCACAAAAGAGCTTATGGACTCTCTTGTGTCACAAAAATTCTACGAGCTTGATAAAGAAGAACTTGCACTTTTACAAGAAGATTTTGAAGCTGATTTTTGTACAGACCAAGAGTGTGAAAAATTTATAAAAAAAGTAGCTAAAAAAGGCAAACTCATCGATCCGCACACGGCTACTTGCTTTAAACAAGTTAGTAAAAACCGCATAAATGTTATAACTTCAACGGCACAATGGGTTAAATTTACTCCAAGTATGATAAAAGCTATCAAAAATAAAGAGAGCAAAAACGAACTTAAAGATATGAAAAGTTTAAGTAACGAATTTAAAAGCGAAATTCCAAGTTCTATCTTAAAACTTTTTGATAAAAAAGAAATTCACAAAGATATAGTAAATACAGGCGAGATAAAAGAAACTATTTTGGGATGGCTAAAAAAATGATAATTATACCTGCTCGCCTTGCTTCAACTCGTTTTGAGCATAAAATTTTAAGAAAAATCGATGGTGTTCCTATGTTTGTAAAAACTGCGATGAATGCCAAAAATGCAGATAGCGTACTGGTGGCTTGCGATGATGAAAAAGTAGTAAATATCGCAAAAAATTACGGCTTAGACGCTGTTTTAACAAGCGTAAATCACGAAAGTGGAACTGATCGTATAAACGAAGCGTCGGCTAAATTTAAACTAAAAGATGACGAAATTATCATAAATGTTCAAGCTGATGAGCCGTTTTTTGAAGTAGAAAATTTAACCAAATTTAAAAACTTTGCAAAACAAGCCATTGAAAATGGATCATTTATGGCTAGCTGTTTTAAACTAGTCAAAAAAGACGATGCCCAAAATCCAAATTTAGTAAAAGTCGTACTTGATGCTAATGACAACGCTCTATATTTTTCACGCTCACTTTTACCATATCCTAGAAGTGTATGCGACATTTTTAAAGCGCATATAGGAATTTATGCATATAGCGTAGCAAATTTAAAAGAGTTTTGCACTCTTAAAACAAAAGAGTTAGAAAATATAGAAAAACTAGAGCAACTGCGCGCTTTGCAAAGTGGCAAAAAAATCAAAATGATGCAAATACAAACAGAGAGTATCGGGATAGATACAAAAGAAGATCTTGAGGCCGCAGCTCTTAAATTTGGCTTTAAAATAGACTAAAATGACAAATGAAAAATTGCAACTCTTAAGCATAGCTAAATTTACGCAAATTTACTGCTGCGATCACCGCAAAGCTCAGCCAAAAAATAGTTCCAAACTAGATATCGTTTATAAAGGCGTAAATTTATTTATAAAATATAACTTGTATAAAGAGTGTAAGTTTTGTATGCAAACAAAAGACTGCAAAACTGCCAACACGAAGAAAAACCAAAATTTAGAAAATGTCTGCTATGATAAAAATAAGATAGAATATAGTTAAGATTATGAAAAGTAGTAGAATGAAGCTAGGTAAATTAAAATCATTTTTTATCAAGTCATAATTTTATATATCAAATTAAGCCATTTTTAGGTAGGATAAATAAAAAAAGTTGAAGTGAGATTATGCAAAGAGTTATTGAAAGTAAAATATATCGTGAATTTATTATCATTTATATTTCTATATTATTTATATTTTCTATTATATATTTATATTACGGGATAACATTTTTAGCATTTAACAAAATCACTACTTTTGTGATTGCAATTTTTATTTATATAGCGCTCCATAATCCAAAATATTTTCAACTCATAAATATTTATATGCAGTTTGGCGTCGCATACAATGTATCTTGCGATATCATCACATTTGGTTGGGGATACGGATTTGAACTGTATTTCATAGGCTTTGTTTTAGTTTATTATTTTTATATATTTAAAAATCAAAAACCAGAGATAATGCTTATAACGATTCAATGCTTATTGTGTCTATTTTTATATTTTATGACTAGAGATAAACAGATAATCTATGGAGATACTGGCTTTAAAGAAGCTATTTATATACTAAATTTTATCATCATAAGCTGTTCGCTTTTATATCTTCATAAAAATTTAAGCATAGTTCAAGCTACAAAGATAATAAATTTAGAAAAAAACAGAAGTAACTACCAAAAGATAGCAGAACACGACTTTTTAACTGGAATTTATAATAGGATTCCTATCCAAGAGATCATAAATCAAAATATTACGCTATTAAAAAATCATAAGATAAAGTCAATGTGTATTATACTTTGCGACCTTGATAATTTTAAAACAATAAACGATACATTTGGGCATATTTTTGGCGATGATATCCTAAAAAGCGTCTCTTCTTCGCTAAAAAGTAGTTTTTCAAAATACGGTGAGCTTGGGCGTTGGGGTGGAGAGGAATTTCTTATTTCTATAAAAGATATAGATGAAGCATATCTAAAAGAGATCATAGATTTAGCAAGGATAAAAATAGAAAATTTAAAACCTAATGCACTAAACGTAACTGCAACTTTTGGAGCTTTGTATATAACTGATATAAAGCCTGATATAAATCTATCAATGCTGATACATGACGTAGATCAGCTTATGTATCAAGGTAAAATAGAAGGTAAAAATAGATTGGTTTTCAAGCATTATGAATCAAAATAATAGAGACAATATAATTAAAAATTTACAAAAGATCATAGACGTATTTTGCATAATGTCTGTAGTGCATACACTTGTATTCTTTATAAGAGCTCAGTATGATCTGATGATCTTAAGCGTATTTAACATATTTGTTTATATGATCTGCTTATATCTATTTAGAAAAGAGAGTATAAATAACGCATTTTTGCTATTACATATCCAAATAATGATTTATATATCTATATGTATAATCAAGCTCGGATGGAACTGCGGATTTGATCTTATATTTATAGCGTTACTTTCTATCGTATATATAAACGTCTTTAAAAGCATATTTATATCTTATTTGGTCGCTTCATTAGAATCAGTAACTTACGTGCTACTTTATATTTTTACATTTGAAGAAAGAAGTTTTCATGATACACATCTGTTTTTAATAAATTTTGCATTTTTGATATTTCTTATGCCACTCTTATCCAAAACTCTTAGGATAATAGATATTGTGCATTTTTACAAACTACAAAATGAAGAGAATAAATTTAAAAATATGTCCCAAACCGATTACCTAACAGGGCTTTTAAACAAAAGAGCTTTAACTTCTATTATAAATGAAACTAGATATTTTGATATGATAGTCGCAATCTGTGATATAGATAATTTTAAAAAGATAAACGACAAATACGGACACAACGTAGGCGATGAGATACTAAAGCATATATCAGAGATACTCACGCAAAACTCTGCAAAAAATGACATAGTATCACGCTGGGGTGGAGAGGAATTTTTCATAGTATCATTTGATACAAAAAAAGAGATCTTTTTAGATAAAATTGAAAAAATGAGACGTCAAGCAGAAAAAATACGTGTAAATACACCTAATGGGGTTGTAAAATGTACTTTGACTTTTGGCGTATCTGATAGAAGCGATGATAAAGAAACGCTTATAAAACAAGCCGACGCAAGGCTTTATAAAGGCAAAAGATCCACTAAAAACTGCGTCGTATCAAGCGATGATGGCTCTACCCCCCCCCGTTTATTTCGCTGATGGATAAATTTAGATTATGATAGCTTATCTTTATTTGAGATAATTTCAAATGTCTTTTATATGTTCTAAAAACTCATTAGCACCTATAAATCCGACTATTTGCTTGTTTTTTAACTCTTTAGCATTTTTGTAAAAAATCAGAGCTGGCGGTCCAAAAACAGAGTATTTTTTCATCAAAGCAACATCATCTGCGTTGCCATTTGTTACGTCTATTTTTACCAAAGTAAAATCTTTTAGTCTTAGTAAAACTTTTGGATCCATAAATGTTATCTCATCTAGCTCTTTACAATTCACACACCAAGAAGCCCAAAAGTCTATCATTACTGGCTTATCGCTTAAAGCTAAGATATTATCAAGTTCTTTTAAATTTGATACTTTTATAAATTCTATATTATCTTGTTTTATAGCTGCATTTTTATTTATCAAATTTGGAGCGAATTTATTTATGCTGAAATTTACTACAAGCACTGATGAAACTATAAATATAAAAAGTCCAAAAGCTTTTATAAATTTAAGCCCTTTTGTGCTAGCTGGCTCAAACGCACCAAGACTTACTGCCCAAAATATTCCTAAAACTCCATAAAGAAAATAGCCTATCTCATCTCCTATCACCCTACTAAGCATCCAAACAGCCATACCTAGCATCAAAAATCCAAACGCTCTTTTTATCTCATCCATCCAAAATCCAGGCTTTGGAAGCAAGCGTGAGCTACCTATACCTACTAGCAAGAGAGGAATGCCCATACCCATACTCATAACAAACAAAGCGATACCGCCTAGCAGTGCGTCTCCGCTATTTGCTATATATAAAAGAGCTCCAGCAAGAGGTGCTGCAACGCAAGGCCCAACAACAAGAGCAGATAAAAATCCCATTATAGCCACACCAAGAATTCCACCTTTTTTCTCACTTTTTGAACTTATATAGCTTTGAAATTTTTTAGGAAGCTCTATATTATATAGCCCAAACATAGATAAAGAAAGCAACACAAATATAATACTAAAGCCTATAATAACAGCAGGGATTTGCAAAAGACCTTGAATGCTAGCACCAAATACACTTGCCAAAACACCTGCGATAGCGTAGGCCAAAGACATAAAAAATAGATAAACAAAGCTTATCCAAAGCCCGGTTTTTATAGATCTTTTCTCGCCACTTTTTGCGATGATTATACTTGAAACGATAGGTATCATAGGAAACACACAAGGCGTAAGCGATAGCAAAAGTCCATACCAAAAAAACGTTATGATAGTCATAAGTTTGCCATCGTTTGTAAATGAATTTGCTATTTTATCTTGATCAGAAACAGCTGCTTTAACTGGAGTTTCTGAACTTTGTGTTTTAGATATTTTTAGTTCTCCATCAGTGTTGCTTACTTCATAAGTAATTTCCATAGGTTTATAGCAAAATCCACTATAAGAACAGCCTTGATATTTTAGGTCTAGAGTTAGCTTATTTTTAGTAGTAAAGTTTGAAAGCAAACCAAATGGCACAAACAGATCAAACTCGCCTTTATATATCTCATAACCATCATATTTTTCATAATTTGGTAAATTTAAATACTCAGTTATATCATTCCCCAAAACGATAATTTTTAGTTTATCTTTATACAGATAAACACTCTCATTGACTTTAAAATTTAAATTTATACCTTGAGTTTTGTCGATACTTGCATTGATTTTAAAAGCATCATCTACACTAAGCACAGCACCAAAACTAAAGCTAAAAAATAAAAATAGCAAAACTAAAAACCTATACACTACGTTTCCTTTAAAAAATAAGTAAAATTGTACTTTATATTTATAAACATACTTTATCCTAAACGTAAATCAAATTTTAAATAATAAAATTTAAGTGTGTAAATTTTTATTAAATTTATATTTATTATTTTGATTTAAACAGAATTTTAATTAATAAACTATACAATAATATAATTATATTTTAAGGAAGTCATATGGAAAAAGATGATGATTTTGTGACCATCAAGGTCAAAAAAAGTAAAATAGAGTATGAAAAAGAGCTTAGAAAACTACAAATAGAATTCTTAAAATTTCAAAACCACGTAAAAGAAGCCGGCTTAAAAGTACTCATTATCATAGAAGGAAGAGATGCTTCAGGAAAAGGCGGAGTTATAAAAAGACTTACTGAACATCTAAATCCTAGAGGCTGTAGAGTCGTCGCTTTGGAAAAACCAAGCGACGTTGAGCGAACTCAGTGGTATTTTCAAAGGTATTCAGATCATCTTCCAAGTGCCGGCGAGATCGTGATATTTGATAGGAGCTGGTATAATCGTGCAGGAGTTGAGCCTGTGATGGGATTTTGTACGCAAGAAGAGCATAAAGAGTTTTTAAGGCAAGTACCTAAATTTGAAGAAATGTTGGTGAGTTCTGGAATTTTACTATTTAAATTCTACTTCTCAGTTTCAAAAGACGAACAAAAAAAACGTTTCAAAGATAGAAAAACAGATCCTTTAAAGCAGTTTAAACTATCTCCAGTAGATCAAAAAAGTCAAGAGCTATGGGATCAATACACAATAGCAAAATACTCGATGCTACTAGCTTCAAATACACCTTACGCACCATGGACTATCATAGTAAGCGACGACAAGAAAAAGGCTAGATTAAATACATTTAGATATCTACTAAACAAAGTCGATTACCCAAATAAGATAGAGGCCAAAGAGATAAAGATCGAGGAAAAAATCGTCAAAAGTGGATCTACTGAGATAAAGCTTATGGAAGAAAATCTAAAAAGTGAAAATTTAAAACAGATGCACGGATGAGTAAATTTAAGTGCCAAACAATCGGCACTTAAACCGATAAACTGAAGCAAATAAAAGGTTTTAAAGCCGTTTTAATCATTTTTAAAAGTAAAACAGCAGATCGAAAAATCCCAAAAAAATCGGCAATAAAAAGAAATATTCATACAAAACGCCATTGCTATCTCATCTATAAAAGTTTTTAAACAGACACAAAATGCCGATACGCACAGATACGCACCAAAAGCGAAAATAGTTAATATTATTTTATTGTTTATTTTTAGCCTATAGATTATATTATTACAACTATATCACAAGAATTACGAGTAAATTTATAAGTATTTTTTAAATTTAGAGTTACGAATTTAATCGCAACTCCATTTGCAGAATTTACAGAAAGCTTATTCGACTTCTGCGTCTATGACGTCATCATCTTTTTTCTTTTGCTCACCACTTGTCGCACCTGTATTTTGCTCTTTATACATAGTCTCAGCTAGCTTATGACTAACTTCGCTTAAAGCTTTTACTTTTACGTCAATTTGCTCTTTTGATGCATTTTCATCTTTTAACGTCTCTTTTAGATCATTTAATGCCGCTTCGATTTTAGCTCTATCTTCGTTTGGAAGTTTCTCACCAAGCTCATCAAGAGATTTTTGAGTTTGATGAGCTAAGCTATCAGCGCCATTTCTAGCTTCTACGGCTTCTTTTCTCTTTTTATCCTCTTCTTTGTGAGCTTCAGCGTCATTTACCATTTTATTTATCTCTTCTTCGCTAAGACCGCTTGAACCACTTATAGTGATGTTTTGAGCCTTGCCACTAGCCTTATCTTTTGCTGAAACTGTTAAAATTCCATTTGCATCTATATCAAATGTAACTTCAATTTGTGGCACTCCTCTTGGTGCTGGCATAATTCCTTCAAGATTGAAATTACCTAAGCTTTTATTGTCTTTTGCAAACTCTCTTTCTCCTTGAAGCACGTTAATAGTAACCGCACTTTGATTGTCTTCAGCAGTTGAGAAAGTTTGAGACTTTTTAGTAGGGATCGTAGTGCCTTTTTCTATCAATTTACTCATAACCCCGCCAAGAGTTTCGATACCTAGGCTAAGTGGTGTAACATCTAGTAAAAGCACGTCTTTTACGTCGCCTTTTATAACAGCACCTTGTATAGCAGCTCCGATAGCGACTACTTCATCAGGATTTACTGATTTGTTTAGCTCTTTACTAAATGCTTTTTTGACTTCTTCTTGTACTAGCGGAACGCGAGTCGAACCACCTACCATAACTACTTCTTTTATATCGCTTTTACTTATACCAGCATCTTTTACAACTTCATTGATTTTTGTGATAGTTTCGCTTACCAAGTCGTCTATCATACCCTCAAATTTAGCTCTGCTAATAGTTTTTGTAAGGTGTTTTGGGCCAGTCGCATCAGCTGTGATAAACGGAAGATTTATAGTTGTCTCCATAGCACTACTTAGCTCTTTTTTTGCATTTTCAGCAGCTTCTTTTAGCCTTTGAAGTGCCATTACATCACTTTTTAGATCGATTCCGGTTTCGCTTTTAAATTCATTTACCAAAAAGTCAATTAAGCGGTTATCAAAGTCATCACCACCTAAAAACGCATTACCGCCTGTTGCTAAAACTTCAACTACGCTATCGCCTGTTTCAAGCACAGTTACGTCAAATGTTCCACCGCCTAAGTCATAAACTACGATTTTTTCAGCCTCTTTTTTATCAAGACCATAAGCAAGAGCTGCGGCTGTAGGCTCATTTATGATTCTAAGTACATTTAGCCCTGCTATAGTTCCTGCTTCTTTTGTAGCTTTTCTTTGGCTATCATTAAAGTATGCAGGCACAGTTATAACGGCATCCACAACACTCTCGCCTAAAAACGCCTCTGCATCTTCTTTTAGTTTCATAAGAACTTTAGCAGAAATTTCTTGTGGAGTATATGTTTTACCAGCTATCTCAACAGCACACGCACCGTTTCTATCTACTATATGGTATGGAAGACGGCTTTTTGCCTCTTGTGCGTTTTTTTCGTTCATCATAAGACCCATAATTCTTTTTATAGAAAATATAGTCTTTTCAGGGTTTGTTACTGCTTGACGTTTTGCAGTATCGCCTACTAAAATCTCACCTTTATCAGTAAAAGCTACTACTGAAGGAGTTGTATTTTTACCCTCTTTGTTTGGTATAACTTTGCTTTCGCCTCTTTCATATATGCTTACGCATGAATTTGTTGTTCCTAAGTCTATTCCTATTACTTTACTCATTTTTTTATCCTTTTAAATTTAATTTACTTAATTTACTTGGCAATTACGACCATAGATGGTCTTAAAACCCTATCATTATACAGATAACCTTTTTGATAGACAGCAGCTATCTTACCGCTTTCTACCTCATCTGTTTCTATATAATTTATAGCGTTGTGAACTTCTGGATTAAACTCTGTATCGGTGCTAATCTCCTTAATTCCATATTTTTCAAAACTTTTCTTAAACTGCTCTATAGTTAAGTTTATACCATCTTTTATCTTATTTGCTATCTCATCATCTCCACTTTGTAAATTTGAAGCGATCTCCAAAGCATCAATGACTGGAAGAAGATCTCTTGCAAAACTCTCATTTGCAAATTTGACAGCTTCGCTCTTTTCTCTCTCTAAGCGTTTTTTGATATTTTCAAAATCCGCAGTAGCTCTTATCAAATTCTCTTTAAGAGCCGCTATCTCTTCATCTTTAGCATCGCAAATTTTTTCTTCATTGTCGTTTTGTATCTCCGTATCTTCTACAATCTGCTCTTTTATCTCTTCGCTCACGCTACCTCCTTTATGCTGGTTAAAAATTTTTCATAATCACTATAAACACTACCGGCACATATCATAACTGCACTTTTCCCCTCAAATATCACATCTGTTTTTAAGCCCATAAAACCAGGCTCAAACACTGGATTAAACGCTAAATTTGTTCTAAAAATATGCTCAAACGATGGTTCTAATATGCTTTTTATTCTATCGTCTTTAAACATTTCAAACGCAACTTTTTCATTTTCTTGAAAATATATGCGATTTCTTTTTAACTCTTTTATCTTGCTTCTAAGCTCGCTTAATCCAACTTGCATAGAAACTTTGTTTAAATCTTCTAGGCTAATGCCTATTATATTATTTAGAAATTTTTCTACTTTAGGGTTATACTTTAAAACAATACTCTCGCCTACAAAATCAAGAATCAAAAATCTATTTTCCACATTTAAAACTTCACTTAGAACTAATTTACTAACTCCAAAAATCATACAATAAAGACCGAAATCATAAACCAAAAAATTCAAAACATCGCTATTTGTGATATTTATAGGACTATTAAATTTAAGTCTGTCTTGCCAATAAAGTTTCATAGTAGCAAATGTAGGAATTCGCCCACCGCTTATGTGAAGTTGTGTTATAGCTCCCTCATCACTGAGCTTTTTAAAATATACTCTGATAGTTGATGCTGGGATACTAACGTTCATACGGATACCTAGCTCATTTGAGCCAATCGGCTCATTTTCTTCAAGATAAGCTTGTATGATAGACTCTAATATCAAATCTCTTTTATCTACTTTCACTTTTAGCACTCTTCCTATTCAATTGCTAAAAGAATTATACAACATTGAGCCTATATTTGTCAAGTCTTTTAAGTATAAAACTTTAGATATAGTTTATAAAATTTCATATTTTGGCAAAAATAAAATATATTTATACATTTTTCCGTATAATTTATATATTTTATTAATTTAAATATAATATATATTTTGTATTAAATAAATTATAATAGATATTATATAATTTTTAATATATATTTAATACAACTAAATGTATAATTACGCCCATGGCAGAAATCAGCAACATCTTTAATATTTTACATAACGCTGTTGAAAGTAATAACTTAGGTAAAAAGATATCTCAAGCACAAATGGCAGAGAAACTCGGAGTTTCTATGAGAACATATCAAGATTGGAAGCTAGGTATTGCTAAACCACAAGCAGCTCTTGCTGTGTGTAAAATGCTTTGTGAATTAGATGATGATGAACTAATCTATACAGTAAATAAACTAAAAAAAGTCATAGGGGATAAAGTTGGATAGACTAACAAATAAAGAAAGAAACGACTTAGAAGCAGTTTTTGCAGTTATTTATAGAGATAATAATTCTAAATTTATGAGCTTTTATAAGCAATTGCATCGTGATTTTTATAAAAAGATAAAATTATTTAAATTTAAAAACCTCTCAAAAAAGAGGTAGGCTGTTTTTATTTAAACAGCTCTTTGAAGTTTTTCTTCATAAACTCAACTGCTTCTATGATTTCATCTACGCCCTCTGATTTAGAGTTTTCTAAAGCATTATCTATATTTTCTATATAGATATCACAAGCATCTAAAAGTCTGTCTTTTTTAACTCCTGCAAAATAAAGCATACCTTGCATCATCAAGTCAAGCTCATAGCTCATCTCTTCTAGTGTTATTTCATTTTCATAATCTTTCATTTTACTCTCCTGTTTTTTTATTTATAAGTTCAACTATTTGAGCTTTTATAGGCTCATAAGCAAAGCCATCTTTAAATCCTACAAATAGACCTCCACTAGCATTTATATGCCCTCCTCCGCCTACAAGTTCTGCTGCCATTTTGCTAACATCTAGTTTGCCATTTGCTCTAAAGCTCATAGTCTTTTTACTAGTAATATCTAAAAAGAAATCATAATCATCATTTGCACTCAAAAAGTCATTACCTATAACAGAAGTACTTCCTATATTGTGAGTTAGTATGCCTTTATGACCTCTGTAAAGTACTGTAAATTTCTCTTTTGCATCGCTCAAAAGTCTAACTAAATACGCAGAATTTAGATTACTCAAAGTATCGTCATTTTTAAATTTAAAAAAATTTTTTTTGATCTTATGCGTGTCATTATCTAAAGCGATATGGGCGTTATTTAGTCCGATATAGTTCATAAAAGAGTTTATAAGATAAAAAACATACTGAATATGCTCGTTTTCAAATAGTATTTTATTTATCTCTTTTGCTCCTGATATGATACCCATACAGACTTTACCAAGCTCAAAATCTTCGCTATCTTTTAGCCAGATATCTACGGCATTTACTACATTACAGTAAGCACTAAGCCTATCATCTTTACCAAACAAAGAGCTAAAAAAATCATACGTGATCTTTGTAGCACTTCTAGAACTATCTAAATAGTACCATTTAAATTTATTTGAACACTCAAGCCCAGTTTGATGATGATCTAATAGCATAAGTTTGATATCTTTTCCACTTATAGCATTTTCAAAGTTAGCACATTGAGCTAGACTCAAATTTAGATCAGTTATCAAGATAACGGCTTTTTGTTCATCTATATCTTTTAGTATTTGACTAAATTTTTCGTCGATTTCTTTTCCGTAGTTTGAATTATAGAATTTAACATTTTTCAGATAAAAACTACTTACAAATTGACACGAATATCCATCTAAATCAGTATGACTAAGATGATAAATTTTCATATTTTTCCTTTTAAATTTCTGGTATTTCTATCACGCCAAGAGTCTCAAACTGAGTATTTGGCGCGATCTCTGCGAAACTAAGAACAACTATATCAATTCCAAAGTTTTGCACTATATTTGCTATAAATTTACGCAGACTAGGCTCTACGCAAAGTAGCATAGCGCCTTGTTCGCTCACACTTCTGTTTGCTCTTTTTTCTCTTAAAGCAGTAACTATAGCCGAAGTTTGAGCCACATTTATCATAAGATGATAAGCGCCGTCTTTGTAGCTTAGACTATCGATTAGTTTTTGTTGTACTGAAGCATCAAATATATAAAAATTCAGCTGTCCTTTTTCATCTGCGTAAAGAGATGTTATAACCCTGCAAAGCGCAGCTCTGACGTGTTCTATTATCATATCTAAATTCTTACTTACTTCTGCGACGTCACTTGTTGCTTCGAGTATGCTTAACATATCTTTTATAGGGATATTGTCTTTAAGCAATGCTTTTAGTATCTTTTGGATGAGACCTACGCTTGCGACTTTGAGCGTATCTTCTACAACGACTGGATAGTCTGATTTGAGCTTTTCTAGTATATTTTGAACTTCTTGTTTTGTTAGAAGCTCACTTGCGTTTTGTTTAACTAGTTCGCTCATATGAGTAGATATCACACTAGCAGGATCTACGACCGTATAACCACTTAAAATCGCGTCCTCTTTTACACTCCCATCTATCCATAAAGCATCAAGCCCAAAAGCAGGCTCTTTTGTAGCGATTCCTTCTATATCGTTGCTTACATATCCACTATCCATAGCTAAAAATTTATCCGCATAAATAGTTCCACTAGCTATCACGACCCCTTTTAGCTTAAACCTATACTCGTTTGGCGGAAGTTGTAAGTTATCGCGTATCCTGATCTTAGGCATCAAAAAGCCAAGCATCGAAGCTATGTTTCTACGCATAGCCCTTATCCGCTCTATAAGATCACTATCTGCTAGCTTTAATAGCCCATAACCAAGATCTAGTTCTAAGATCTCGATCTTTAGTATATCATCTATTTTGCTTTGCTCTTCTCTTGCTACTTCTTCGTCGCTTTTTTTGATAGGTTTTTCAGATGTTTCGTTTTTTAAATTTGGATCTTGTTGCTTTTTCGTGTTATCTTGTGTAACTGAAAAATTAAGATTTCCGTCTTGAATTTGCTTCATAAGATACCCTATACTTAAAAACAATACCGCCATAAAACCCAAAGAAAACGTAGGAAGTCCAGGAACCATAGCAAATATAAATAGTATAAAACCTACTATAAGCAAAGTTTTATACTCGCCAAGTAGCTGAGATACGACGCCATCAGCAAAGTTATCTTCATCTTTACTAGCTCTAGTTATGATAATGGCTGTTGCAGTAGATGTGATGAGCCCTGGAATTTGGCTTACTAAGCCATCTCCTATCGTAAGTATCGTATAGCTCTGAGCTGCCGCACTCATATCTAAACCATGCTGAAACGTGCCTATCAAAAAACCACCTATAATATTTATAATAGTGATGATAATGCCAGCAACCGCGTCACCTTTTATAAATTTAGACGAACCATCCATAGCGCCGTAAAAATTCGCTTCTGAGATGATCTCTTGACGGCGTGAGCGTGCTGTTTGCTCATCGATAAGTCCCGCATTTAGATCAGCATCGATAGCCATCTGTTTTCCAGGCATAGCATCAAGGGTAAAACGAGCTTGAACTTCGCTAACTCTTGTAGAGCCTTTTGTTACAACCATAAAATTTATAAGTACAAGTATGCAAAATACTATGACACCTATAACATAGTTACCGCCGACTACAAACTGACCAAAACTAGCGATGATCTCGCTAACTGCTTCTGGTCCGTTATGACCTTCACTTAGTATCATACGAGTCGTAGCGATATTTAAAGATAGCCTAAAAAGCGTAATTATAAGTATCAAAGTAGGAAATGTGCTAAGATCAGTAGGCTTTGGTATATATATCGATATAAGTACGATCAAGACTGATATAGAAAGTGATAACGCCAAAAAAAAGTCTAAAACTACGCTTGGAAGCGGAACTATAATAATGGCTAAAATAGCGACGATAACAAAAACAACGGTTAAACTTTTAGCTTTTACAAATGGCGCTAAAAATGGAGCGACCATTGTTAAGATATTGCGTTTTGCCAAATTTACTTCTTGATGATATCTGCCAAAGTAATGCCGTTTAAAAAGTCATCTACTTTAAGTTGTAAGGCATTAAACATAGGCCACATTTTGCATACACTTCCTTTATCACTCGGGCAGTCTTTACGATCGATACTGCACTCAAATACATAAGCTTTTCTTTTTTCAGCACTTTCTAAAATTCGTCTTATGCTGATATTTGAAGGCTTATCGGCAAGTATAAAACCGCCGTGTGCGCCTTTAAATGAATTTAATATGCCCTCTTTTGCAAGATTTTGTAGAATTTTAGCCAAAAAACTTTTTGAGATCCCTAGTTCACAAGACATTGCATCTACATCTTTTGGGGAGTTGCTTTGAGATAATAATATCAAAGAGAGTAACGCATATTCACTAGCTTTTGTAAAAAGCACTTGTGCTCCTTTAATTATTTAAATTCAGTAATTTTAGCAAATTTTGTTTTAATATTGACTAAGTTAGTCTAAATTTAAAAAAAGCTTCTATTTAAGCTATATTTTTGATTTATTTAGCTAAAATCACCATTCAAAAATTTAATACCGCTCAGGAGGTCAATTATGGCTTTAGATTCGGCTAAAAAAGCAGAAATAGTTGCGAAATTCGCTAGAAAAAGCACAGACACAGGTTCTCCAGAAGTTCAAGTAGCTCTTCTTACTGCAAGGATTATTGAACTTACCGAACATTTAAAAACAAATAAAAAAGATTTTAGTTCTCGTCTAGGTCTTCTTAAACTAGTCGGCAGAAGAAAAAGACTTTTAAAATATTTAAAAGCTAAAAACTACGAATCTTATACAAAACTTATAGCTGAGCTTGGCATCAGAGATAAGTAAAAGAGCCCTATTAGGGCTTTTCTCATGCTCTATAAATTCCCTAAAAATCAGCCTTTCATAGCTCTTATTAGCTACGATACCCCAGAGCAAAATATCATCACTCACCCCGAAAACGCAAAGAAATTTGGCATAGAATTTAAGCTAAATGTAAAAAAAGCTAGCCCTATAAATCATTTTATAAAAAAATATCCTATAAACTTTGATACATACAAAAAAAGCTTTGATAAAGTCATAAATCATCAAAAAAACGGAGATAGTTATCTTTTAAATTTATGTTTTTCTACCAAAATAGAAACAAATTTAAGTTTAAAAGATATATTTGAGCATGCAAAGGGCGAGGCTATTATCTATAAAAAAGATGATTTTGTCTGCTTCAGCCCTGAGCCATTTGTGACTATAAAAGATGGTTTTATCCATGCTTTTCCTATGAAAGGCACGATAAATGCAGCACTTCCAAAAGCCAAAGAAAGGCTTTTAGGCGATCCAAAAGAGTTTAGCGAATCAGCTATGATGCTAGATCTCATGAGAAATGATCTTGGCGCTATTTCTACTGAGGTTAAAGTAGAGAGCTTTAGATACATACAAAAAGTAGCGCAGCTATATCAAACTAGCTCACATATCAGCGCAAAGCTGAAAAAAGGGATAAGTTTTGATGAGATTTTCTCTAGCTTACTGCCAGCAGGCAGCATAACAGGGACGCCAAAGCAAGAGACAATGCGCATCATCAAAGAGTGCGAAAGAGAGCCTAGGGGATTTTACACAGGAGTTTTTATATATTTTGACGGAGTAGTTTGCCAAAGCTTTGTTATGATAAGGTTTGTCAAAGAGCGTTCTAATGGGCTGTATTTTTTCAGCGGTGGCGGTATTACGGTAATGAGCGAGGCAAAAAAGGAGTATGATGAACTCATCCAAAAAGTCTATTTTCCTTTTTGAGACTATAAAAATTCAAAACGGCAATGTTTTAAATTTAGATTTTCACATCAAAAGAGCTCAAAATTCCGTCTCAAATGAGCTTAAATTTGACTTTACAAAGATCTTAAAGCCAAAATCAGAGGGAATTTACAGAGCCAAAGTGATATACGATGAAAACGGCGAGCTTGTAAGTGTGGAGTATTTTCCATACAAAATGCGTGATTTTTACGAGTTTAAGCTAGTAAATATAAGCTTTAGCTACGATAAAAAATATTTAGATAGAAGCGACATAGATAAAGCCAAAAACGGCTTTGATGAGATAATTATGATGAAAAACTCTCTCATCACAGACACTAGCATAGCGAATTTGGCTATTTTTGATGAGAGTTTGGGCTTGTGGCTGACTCCAAAAACTCCGCTTTTAAAAGGCACTTTAAGACAAAGGCTACTTCAAAATGGCTTTTTAACACCAAAAGACATAAATAAAAACGAGCTCTTAAACGCCAAAAAAATCGCTTTAATGAACGCTATGATAGGCTTTGTAGAGTTGGATAAGTTTAAAATAATATAAAAAATGCATTTTGTCTGGTAGAAAAATTTCTAAAATTTTAGATAAAAATTTAGATATTTTCTATTTTAAATATTTTGGGGGTGTGGGGGTTTATTTTTTTATATTTTCTAGGAATTCCAGTTTGGAATTTTAGTTCGAAATTCTAGTTTAAAATATAGAATTCCTTAGAATTTGGAATTCCAAAAATCTTTTATTTATCACTTTTGCGTCTATTACACTCTTTACACAGCATTTGGCAGTTTTCATCATTTGTTTTACCGCCCTGGCTCCACGGCGTTATGTGGTCAGCTTCCATTTGTTCTATTTGAAATTTCTTTTTACACATAGGGCAAATTCCTTTTTGTTTTTCATAGGTTTTGCGTTTTTGGCTATCGCTAAAAGCTCTTAAATTTAAATGCCTTTCATCATGGCTTAAAGCGTAAGGATAAATGCCTTTTTTATTTGTTACTTCATCATCCATTATTAGTTTTTCTAGCAAGACTTCTAGCTTTTTAGCATCAAGGCTTTTATCTTTATATTTATTATATAGTTCGCCCCACGCTATACCTTTCATCTCTTTGCGATATTTTGGGAATTTCAGCTCCACCCAGTCTATCACAGCCCTAAAATACTGCCACAGCTCATCAGCATTATCATCTTGCTGATGTATGCTCATATATTCTTCTATTTTACCATTATTTATCCAGCTTATAGCAGTTTCTAGGTATTCTTGTCTTATGGGCGAGCCACTCATATATTTTTCGCCTATTTTATACGCCACGCAGCCAGTTTTGCTAAATTTTTGCTTTGCCGAACTTAGCCAAGGTCCAGTATAAACAGCATTTCTTAGCTCTTGATTACTTAATTTTTCACCAGCTATATTTATGGTTTTAAACCACTCTAATTTCTCGCTATCTGTCCCATCGCAAATATAAATAAATAATTTATAATCCAAAATTTGCTCTTTTTGGTCGTTTGTGAGATTGTGAAAATATTTTTCATCTACGCTGAAATTCCCCACCACATACTCACAAAAGCTAATCGTCCTTTGCTGACCATCTAGCACTTCGTAGTTATCATCATTTTTTACCCAGTACATTACATTTAGCGGAAAGTCCTTGCGTATAGTATCAATTACTGCGTTTCTTTGAGCTTCTTTATAGACAAACTCCCTTTGATACTTTGGGCGGATATCTAGTCTGCCACCAAAGGCTACCACGCCTTCTTCATCATTATTTTTATAGCCATTTACTATATCTCTAATAGTGAATTCTTTTGCTTCAATTTTCATGTTTTATCCTTTTGATTAGAATTCTTGCGTAAATGCTTTGGTATAAATCACCAGTTTCGCAATCTTTAAAAGCAGGTGGTTTTTTATCTATATTTTTATCCCATTTTCTATATAAAGTGCCTTTTGCGTTCATAGTAAATTTACCAGTAGCATTACCGAATTTATCTAAAATCTCCATTTTTTTATTACAAGTAAAATTACAGCTGCCGACAATACCTAATTCTAAAATTTCAAATTGCTCAGGATTATATTTATCCAAAAAAGTAATAGGCACGCCCATAGGCTCATAGTAATCACAGGGAATTTCAGAAGTTTTATCTACATTTATAGCATTATAATTATCGTATTTTGGGAATTCTTGCGGATTATATTTTTTGTATAAATCTAAAAATTCGTGGCGTTTTTTAATATCAAGGTTTGTAAACCAAGCGCAATTTCTAAATTTTACTAAGCCAGTATTTTCATCATATACACCACTAGCAAATTCTCTTAAATTAACACTTTTAAAATAAGCATTGCCACCTTTAAATCCGTGACCCAACCACAATTTATTATCTTTTATAAGTGGAAAAATTTCTTTGTAAGAAATAGCATTTAAACTACCGATAATTAGAAATTTTTTATCATACTCTATAAGCTGAGCTACATACTCTCTAAATAGTGAAAAAGGCGGATTTGTTACTACGATATCGGCTTGTTTTAGTAGCTCCACGCACTCAGCAGAGCGAAAATCACCAGCTAAATAGTAAGTTTTGTCTCTCTCGCTTGGCGTGTCGCCCCCCCCCCGCAATAATCTAGCTCTTGGCTTTATAATGGCTTTTAGCTCTTCTTTGCTAAGGCTAGATTTGTCCTTCATATCTTCAAGATAGCTTATTGTGACTTTATAGCTTTTCCCCGGACTAATCAAAAATTCTTTATTAGCAATGGCTGAGTCTGAATAACTCGTAGTAATTAGCTTTTTAAGCCCTAAATGGTTAAAATTTAGCACGAAATATTGAAAAAAATTGCTCTCATAAGGGTCATCGCAGTTACAAAAAACTACTTTATCTTTAAAATGTTCTTTGTAGTGTTTAAGCTCGTTTTCTATATCGCTAAGCTGAGTATAAAACTCATCATTTTTAGCCTTTTTGGCATTTCTTAAATTATCACCACCAGCCATTTTTTGCCTTTGTTATGAAGTTTTTATAAGATCAATTTTAGCATAATTTTAAAAATATTATAGAAGTTTATCTATTTTAAAATTGCCAAATTCCAAAATTTGGCGAAAATTTTAAAGATATTTTAACAATACAAAAAACTCATAAAAGCTATCCAAAAAGAGTCTATAAAAGGCGTAGATAGCTACCTAACCAAAAATATAGCCACCACAAAAGAGATAATCAAAAGGTAGATAAATTTAAAGATAAAATTCATTAATCCGCCGTTTTATAATTATCAAATTTAGCCTTAAATTTGATAATTTATCTCTTTTTATCCCTTTTTATCTCATTTATCTCAAAATATAATTTTATTAATCCGCCTTTATACCAAGTTTTGGTGGCTTTGATAAGGGCTTGGCCTAGTCTGTATGGTGCGCTTTGTTTTTCAGCTAGGGCCGATCTGTAATCTTCGTAATGATCTATTGGTGGAACTTTTAAATTTGGTTTGATTTGAATGATTTGGAGATATTCTATCTTTTGGCGTCTATGCTTTAAAGCGATAGCTAATAAAATAAAAGGCAATTTAATCTTGCCAAATATAGTTGTGTGATTTTCTATCATCGCATAACCAAGTTTGTAAGCTAGGTGATATCTTATTCTCTCTATGGCGTAATTAGCTTTACAAATGAAGCCACCTTTATACTCGCTGCCACCGCATTTTAGCCATTTTTGGTAGTATTTATCCCAAATTTCGCCCCAAAATTGATAAACTAGCTCATTATTCCAAAACCGCCCATCTCGCCCCCAAGCGTGGATTATCGATGCTCCTATGCTTTTACGCCAAAATGTGCTACTAGTGTATTCATAGCCTAGATTTTTGACTTTAAATTTATTATTTAAGATTAGTAAGCTAAGGACGCCCTGGTCGTTGGCGCCATATTTTGCGCTGTAATTGTAAATTTGATTATAGCACTCTTTTGGGTTTGGGATTGTATCATAGTAAGCCACAATCCCACTCCTATAAACTCTACAATCTTTAAATTCGCCATTATAATCCATAAGAGTTGGATTTAAAAGGCTCTTACCTCTATGAGCGCTAAAGTGATAACCCTTCAATCTAAATAGCTCGCTAATCCCTTTAAGTAACAAAATATCAAAATCAAGATACACTATACACTCACACTCATCAAGCAGCAAAAGTGGCTCAAACATCCCATAAGCCATATGTGTCCAGCGAGAGAAAAACGGCGAATTTAATATATTTTGGTTATTTGTGTGCGGCTTTAATCTCTTAGCAAAATCATCCTTGGTAAAACTAATAAATTTAATTTTCGCCCCATCACTGATCCTAGCAAAGGCATCTAGCTCACCTTGAGTAAATCCATCATGAACGATATAAAATATATCAACTTCACCGCTCATCACCTCAGTGATATTTACCACCATTGTCCCAATAGCAAAGGCGTAATTACTAGTGGCTGCTAATAAAATTCCGTTTTTATATGGTTTTTTGCTAAGCATTAATATCTATGTTCATCAACGATAGCACGAACTAGCCTAACAATCCCAAAAATCAGCGTCAAAATCACAAAAATCGTGACAATATTGTAAATCTTATCTGGATATTTAGCGCTTTGTGGCACATATGGACTTTGGATTATTACTACTTGTTTAGCCTTTCTGCCGATCTCAATTCTAGTCGTCTCAACCGCTGTGATAGCTGTCTTATAGACATCTTCAGCAAAGCTTAAATTTAGATACAAGGCCTCAAATTGTGCCACAACATCATTTAATTTATCTTGAGAAGCATTGGATGCTACCTTGCGTCTTTCTTTTTCTAACTGCTCTTTATTCGCTTTTAATTCAGCTTTCAAAGCTACAATTTCAGGTGCATTTTCATTTAAATAACTTCTCATAGTGTTTAATTCGGTCTCTTTTTTAGATATTTGAAGCTCTATTTCGGTGATAAATCCAGCCTTTGTTTTAGCTAGGCTTTGAGGGTCAAAAACTCCATATTGATTTTGGAATTCCAAAAGCTTATTTTTAGCATCTTTATACTTTTGTTTAGCACTTTCTAGCTCACCTTGGGCAAATCTTAGCTGCTCTCTAGCGATATTGTGCGAAATTTCGTTTATAAATCTCTCACACTCTTCTAAAATAGTAGCTGAAATAATGCGCGCATCTTCTGGGCTAAAGCCCTCTACAGCGACATTTAATAGCCCTGTCTTATCATCAAATAATATATGAATTCTATCTCTATAATACTTCAGATAGCTCTCTTTGCTAGTTGATGAGTAGATACGGAAAAATAGATCTATTTTTTGCTTTTCATAAAGCGATCTTAAATTTATCTTTTCATCAAGTTTTTGGAGCATATCGAGGGATTTTATATACTCTTGTAAAAGCTTGATATCCTCAGTTGAGCTAGATGCCACTCCCACTAAACTCGCTATCCCACTTAAAGAAGAAACTGGCGAACTACCACCATCTGTGGATTTAACGCTTAGAGATACCTCGCTCACATATCTATCAGCAGCGATAAAGGTATAGTAAAATATCACCGCAATCATTATATAAATAACAGTTTTAAAACTATCAAGTCTATTTAGACGCTCTTTGTGTTGTTTTATATCTTTAATTGATCTTAAAATCATAGCTCTTTTACTCAACTACATATCCTTTTATACATTTCAATTCCCTCTTTGACATCGTCATAAACCGTCGTCATACCGCAATTTACCAATATCACCTTATCGCACCACTGCTCTATTTCACTCATATTGTGAGAGACCATTATTACCTTAGAATTGCTTAATTTTTCTTGATAAATTGCGTCGCTTTTTTGTTTAAATTTAGCATCACCCACAGCCCCAGCCTCATCTATCAAATAATAATCAAAGTCAAAAGCCATACTAAGCCCAAATCCAATTCTTGATCTCATACCAGAAGAGTAAGTATTCATCGGCTCATCAAAGTATTTGCCAATCTCAGCAAACTCCTCTATATATCTCACCTTCTCTTCTAAAGCCTCACCCCTATATCCATAAACTCTAGCTACAAATTTAACATTATCCCTAGCTGAAAGTGCGTGTTGAAATCCACCAGCTAGACCAACCGGCCATGAGATTTTCTTATCCGTGATGACTCTGCCAGCATTTGGGATATCAGCTCCGCTCAAAAGTCGCATCAAAGTGGATTTACCAGCGCCATTTCTACCGATCAATCCAATACTACAATCATCAGGAAATGTAAAGGTAAATTCACGGAAAACAAAGTGCTTATCACCATTACTTAATGGGTAAAATTTGGTTAAATTGTCTAATTTTATCATGGTCTGCTCGCTACAAGTTCTCTTCTTTTATAATAGTAAAACCAAAATCCTATAAATAATAGCACTACATTAAAAACCAATGGATAGATCAAATTCACCCCATCAGCTAGCGGATATCCATCAAAATAATAATATTTTATACTCTCACAAATATGAAGCATAGGGTTATAAAGCATATATTTTAATATATTAGATGGAATTATCCAAATAGGAAAAATCACACAAGATAATATATACAAAGCAACTGTAAAATATGTCAAAACAATCTTAAGTGGCTCCATAAAATGCGTAATAATCGCAAAAATCACACCAAGGCTAAATCCAGATAACACCATTAACATCAAGCTAATAAACATAGCTAAAAAATCCCTAGGCACCACATCATAACCTACAAACCACCCAGCCAAAATCATCACGCACAAAAATATCAAAGAGTACATATAAAACTCAAGCAAAGTTCTAGCTAAAAATACATGAATTGGTCTAACAGGTTTATAAAAAAATAGAGTTAAATTCCCAGCTATCCCACCCATAAGCTGCGTAACGATATTTCTAAACATAAAAAATGGAATAATCCCACAAGCCAAAAACATAAAAACAGGAGTCCCACCAGGGACAACTAAATGAGTAATATGCTCACGAATTAAAGCTACTAAAGTGGTAATTACTAATATCTGCATCAAAGGCTCACCAACCACCCAAAAGTATCCTAGATGCCTATTTTTGCCAAATCTAGTCTTTAACTCTCTAAAAAATAGCGCCCTTATAACATTTAGCACTATATCCTCCGCAAAATTGTTTTAAGGAATTATATCAAAATAATGTTGTAAATAAATTCAAAATCTATTTAAATTCCACCCCATCTTTTAGATAATAACTCCCAATTATCTGTGTATTATCTATCAAATATGCCCTAAATTTGGCATAAAGCTCACTATCAACCTTAGATTGAATAGTCCAAAATTTATCTAAATTTATATCCTTAGTAGTAAGCCCCTTGATATCATACATAGATTTTCCAAGACAAATTACAGGCTTAGAGTAGCTTAGGGCATTTAGCCCAACGGTGCTATTGATTAAAATTACAGCTTTTGAGTTTTTGATTATCGTAGGCAAATGAGCCTCAAATACAGCCATCACACGCCCTTCAACCTTGTAAATTTGAGCCAAATACTTAATATATGAGCTATAATTTTTCTTGCCTCTATCCATAGGATGATGCTTAAAGATCAAAATCATATCCTTAGGCGCATTCTTAGAAAATGATGAGATGATATACTCTATAAAACTTTCCATAGTCTTAAATCTAGAGTGAGTTCTAACCTGAAAATCATCATAAGTCTGAAGCGCTACAAAATAATATCTCCCACTTAGCTCCCCATTTAAACGCTCATTTAAATCTTTTTCGCTAAATTTATATTTAATCTTTCTAAAAAGATTGCGAATTCCATAAAACCCCTCTCTAATAGGCGAAAAATCACGATGATGGATGTAGTTAGGATATAAAAAATAGAATATATTTGCTATGAGATAATACTGCGTCGCCCACCACGCCATCAAGGCATAAGTAGAGGTGGATTTAGCTGAAAATGGCTTGGTTATCGGCTTGTAAGCATCATAGAATTCCCGATTTCTAGGCATTTTAGAGTGGTTATTGACCCCGTAAGACTCCATTGTGATAAATCCAGGACGCAAATACCCCTCTTCAAAGACATAAACACTAATCCCCAAATTCCTAGCTATCTTAATAGCCATTTTGTGATAAAACCTACAATCCCCAAATAAAAAGACAATATCAATATTATTATCTTGATAAAATTTATTTATAAATTTAGGCCACTGCTTTGGCTTGGCTTTATATGCGATATAATTTTTGCTTTTAGAAAAATAGGCATCACCAGCATTAAAGCCAATTCTAGTTACAAAAGCGCCCTTTTTGGTACAAATATTATCAAGTTTATTAAAAAAATCCCCCATAGGACCTTGTAAAAGCAAGACATTTTTGCCTTTAATGCCAGTAATTCTCTCTTCTAATCTCATCTTTTGACCACAAATAAAACTACATATAAAATTTTCTGCCCTATTCTAGCATATAGCGACCAGATCTTATGTAATAACGCATTTATAGGCTTTTGAAGCTCTTGCTTTTGCTCTTGTAAAGCCAAAACCAAATCACTAGCCCCGCAAGGCTCTAAACTCGCCGGATGGATATATCTAGGATAGATTATATAGGCTCCAGCGATTAATTCATCTATATTTAAATTTCTACAACGCCTTGGAAGTGGCTTTTTATCATCGCTCAGCCCCCAACCAGCCCAAAACGGCCTACCATAGCAAATAACCCTTTTACCACGCAATATAGCCTCTAAGCCACTTGTAGAGGTCATCGTGTGAATTTCATCAGCTATATCAAGTAGCACAGGCATACTCACCCCAGTTACGATCTCATCGCAATATTTTAGCGCCTCGCTCTCATCTACTTGGCCTATTCTATTGCCACTTAGCACATCAGGATGAGGCTTGTAGATGATATGAGTTTTAGAAGAGCTTGATCTAGCTTGTTTGATTAGCTCGATATTTTTCATCCCATCAGCGCCGATTTTTACACTAGCGTCATCTTCGACTTGACCGATAACTAAGGCTATTTTTTTGCTATTTTTAGGCGCAATTATACCATCTTTATCATCATTATATTTTGAAATTTTGCTATTTATCAAATTTTGCTTTAAAACTCTAGCCTCTTCTAGCTCATAAGCGCTGAATTTATGATAATTTAATATATTTTCTAATCTACTTGGTTTTGTGGTATCAAAATATATCCCAACATCATCAAAAACCAAAGAATAAGGCCTAGTAAGATCGCTTCCTAGCCCGATTGATCGGATAAATCCATCTTCTACCCTTGTGATACTCACGCTATTTTCATCGCACCATTTTTGTAGTTTTGGATACTCTTTTTTGCCCCAGATATAGACTAGTGAGCTAGGATTTAATCCCTTTTTTAGTGCCAAAAGAAGTGGATCTTTGCTAAATGTGCTTATAAAATTTAAATTTCCACCCAAAAATGGCACCATAAATTTTCGCTTCCAAATAGAAAATCCAAATAAAAATTTTTTATTATTATCCATATTTAATTTAGAATTTTTTATGATATTTATCTGTGGCAAAAGGCTTTTTAAGCTAGTTTTCTCGCCTTTATATGGATCAATATATTTAGCATAAATCATATATGCCCCAGCAAAGAGCTGCTCTATGCTTAACTTTCTATTTCGCCTACTTGGGGCTTTTATCCTATCATCACTTAGCCCCCAACCAGCGTAAAATGGCATTCCAAAACAAACGCACTTACACCCACACATCAAGGCCTCAAAGCCCATGCCAGAGCTTTTAGTATATACCTTATCTATATGCTTTAATAGCGAAATTGGATTTATATCTTGAGTGATGATTTTGATTTGCGGGGGCAAATTTGATATATCTATATCAGATTTTTTCTTGCCATTTAGTGCGTCAGGATGGATCTTTAAAAGTATATTAGCACCGATATTTTCATCTATAGCAGCCCTTATCATCTCATCGCTACTAACCCTATCCCCAAGACCATAAATCAGCGACGCATCGCCTCTAGTTTGGGCTATTATAAGGATATTTTTGCCTTTATTTAGCTCATATTTTTCTATTAATTCTTGGGTGATATTTGGAGCGTTATTGTATTTTGAGATATTGTGCGTGATGATAAAATCCATACACCACCTAGCCTCTTGTAAAATCTCATCGCTAAATTTGAAATTTGCCAAAATCTCTTCTAGCCTGCTTGGCCTAGTGGCATCATAGTAAATCCCGATATCATCTTCAACTATGCTAAACGCCCTAGCACCATCAACTCCAAGCCCAACCGAGCGGATAAACCCATCTTCTAAAAGCCGAAATTCTCCATTAAATTTATCTGATAAATAGTTTGCGAATCTTCCGGTTTTCTTTCTACCCCAACCATAAAATTTTCTTTTACCAAAAATACTTAAAATATTTTTAATATAAAATATATAGCCATTCATTTGATTATTCTACCTATCACCGCTATAAGTATAGATGATTTTGATATTACCAGCGTTAGCTATTAAATTTGGATTTTTACTAGCATCGGCAATGACTATTTCAATTTTTGGATGATTGCTAAATTTGTTAATCAATTCCACAGCTCTATCATATATAAAAGAATTATAATCTTTATAAAATACAGGCACGATAAAACTAAGCAATCCAAATCCTTCAAAAATATAAAATTTGGCAATTATATCTAATAAAAAATAAAATAGATATAAATAAATTTAATACAAAATATATCCAAATTGACTAGATTGCTAACCAAATTCAGCCATATTTTATAAAAGTGCCATTATAATCCCTTAATCAAAAATAAATAGGATAAATATGTTTAAATTTAAATCTACAATTCTTATGCTATCTTTAAGTGCTACATTTGCTCTAGCTGATGGGTATTTCATCGGATTTAGTGGTGGCTTAAATCATAGCTTGGTCGATGAGGATAATTATGATTTAATATCAGACAATAATCTCTTATTATCACCTAAATTTGGCTATCAAATAGATAATACGCACAGATACTCTATATCATATGAATATGGCGGTAAATCAAGCGGTAGCAGAAGCTATGATATCGAACTAGGCGGCGTAGTCGTAGCAAATGAGTGGGAAAAATATGAATTTACTTCTCATAGATTTTTATTAGGATATGACTATACCCCATTAATACAGCCTAATTTAAGAGCCGATATAGGTGTATTTGCTGGATACTCTTTGGGTAAATTTGATGTAAAAAATAGCCTAATACAAGATATAGCCCAAGCAATTCCTAGCTATCTTGATGGGTTTAGCTATGGAGCAAAACTGGGTGCGTTGTATGAAATAGATGATAGATGGGATATAGAATTTGGTGCAAAAATTATGCGTACAATGTATAAAAGCAAAGATTTGGATATAAGCTTTGATTATGGTGGCAAAACCTATAAGATAGAAGATAAGCCATTTAGACTAAAACAGCTTGATATGGGGGCATATCTTGGCGTGAGTTATAGGTTTTAAATATCTACTATTAAAATAATAGGTTTTGATAGTTTAAATTAATGGCAAATTTAATAAATCAAATTTAAAACACATTAATAGCTTTTTAAAAGCCAAATTTAAACTATTCAAAAACATAGTATATAAACTAAAACCGCTCAATCAATCGGTTGTATGACAGCAGCTTCTCTGATTTCAGGCATAATAGCCCAAAGCTTTGGTAGATCTACACTAAAACCCTCTCTTAATTCGCATCTTAATATTCCTACTCTTTGCCATGGCTCTAAATTTGGGTTAAAAAATGTGCTTATACACTCCTTGCCACCTAGGACTAGTGACCTTATCTCTACAGCATCACTAAGCAGAGGTATTAGCTGAAATACAGTTTCAAACTTCTTTCTATCTAAATCCCCAATACAATTTTTTAAAGTAAAAAATCCACTCTCATCAATCCCAAGGCAACTATTTATATCATTAGCTGATACAAACTGAACATACTCTAAACCCAAATTCGCAAAGCTATCAACCCTTTTAATCTCGCTAATTATAGTTGGCTCAAATGCCTTAATCTCTCTTAGGTTATAATTAAAAGTTTCATCTGATTTACCTAAATTTACCACCAAAGGCATACCTGTATCAAGCGATCTTAGGCTTAGAGGCAAAGTAAATGGATCAAAGCCATCTTGATTATTTGAGTTGTTTGATTTTAAATTATTTGATTTTAAATTTGGTTTATCATTTAAATCACTGATTTTAATTCTATCTGGGGCTCTTGTTTCATATGGGGCTTTGCTTATATCTCCTGCAAATCCTTTAGAGCTATCAAGCTTTAAAAAGCTCATATTTTGCTTTGGTTGCTCTGGTTTAGCTCCGCTACAAGCGGTTATAAATATGGATATTATAGCTATTAAAGATATTTTTAAAGTTTTTATCATGGAAATCTCCTAAATGTTACAGGGAAGTGGTCGCTTGCTATATGAGTTCTAAATCCGCTAAAGAATGTGCTAGCTGAGATTTGAGGTAGCGGCGCTGGTGCGATAGCTCTATTAGAGTTACCTACTACAGCGTAATCTAGAGTTCTTCTAGCGCTTATTTGAGTGATGGCGTTATTTGTAATTATTCTAGTTCTAAGTCTTAATTCTAGCTCAAATGTGCTAAGTAGATCTACAGGCTCTCTATTAAAATCTCCCATTATAATCCAATTAGTATTAGCTAGGGTTGGTGTGCTTTGAAAGAATAGATCTATATTATGAACGATAGCTGAAGCATCAGCTCCACCATTAGCTAATGCGTGAATACTAAAAAATGCATCATTATTAATTCTAATTCCAATCATAGGTCTTGAAACTGTAGTTGGAGGTGGAAGTAAGAATACTTCATCAGCTTGTCTTCTACTAGCTAGAGCTAAATTTACTCTATTACCACCTAAATCTGTCCTAGCATAATATATAAAGATTAGATCAGGTCTTAGTCTTGTGCCGATATTCCACACATGCTCAGTTACAACTACTTGTGTGCCAAATGCTCTAAACTCCCTTCCTGTTGGCTCGGCTGTAGCGGGTAAGGTGCCAGCTTCTTGGATAGCTAAGACATCAAGCCCATTTGCTCCTGAGAACATTTGAGCTACGCTAATGCTCCATTTAGCCTCGCTACTAGCACTTGAGCCTTGCATATTCCAAGTGGCTGTTTTAAAATCGTCTATATTAGCATATAGACTTATAAAGCTAAATAATAAGATTAATAGATTTTTCATTGTTGGTATCCTAAGAGTGGAGAAGTTGGTGCGGCCTCAGGGATAAATACCCATTGTTGATTGAAATTTGGCTTAAAATTACACTCTCTCATGGCAAGACTATAATAGCTGCCAGTTTGAGTTAGTGAGCCAAGATCTGTTGTGATGCACTTGCTTGAAGCACTAGATTTTATCTGAATGGCACCATTGTCCATAGCTGATAGATGCCATTGTTGGGATTTGTTATTGATATCGCAATTTCTATGAGTGATACCACTACCTTCATCGTGAATACAAGTATTTGTAAGAAAATTTGATATTAATACTATATCATCGCCTAAATTTATAACTTGCCACGATCTAGCTGCTCCAAAATCCTTTGAGTTATCTAAGGTATATCCCCATAGCCAATTACCAGGAGCTAATGCCCAAACAGTTATTGCTGAGCCGCCCTTTGGGTTTATTATAGTTAGTGGAGCTGATTTAGACCCAAGAGATGTGGATAAAGATAAATTTAGCAGTGGGCTGCTATTTGAATTGTTTGAGTTATTACCCAAATCAAATCTATTAAATAAATTAGATTTTAGATTGTTTGTAGTAGAGTTATCATCTATCGCAAGTGGTGCGTATGGAGTTTTAGTCCCAGCACAAGATATAAAAAATATAGATATAAAGAGCAAAAATAGCAAATTTCTCATTTGTGGCCTTTGGGAATTTGATAATTGATTTTAAATCGGATTGTAGCTAAATTTAATTTAAAATAATATAAATTTTGGTACAGATGTATTAATTATATCTATAACCATATTTGCTATACAATATTACTTTTATGATTATATTTTTGTATAAATATTTTCTATACAATATTTTTATATTCAAACCCAAAATTGGATAGAAGCTGTTTGCTTTTGAAACTTAATATATCAGATATTATTATTCTAGCCGCTTCTCCCCATCTCCATTTTTCTAAGTCATTTTTTACTTCTAATTTAAGTGTAAATGTTTTATCTATTATTTTTATGCCATGATAACGCTTTGACATATCAATTGCCTCATTATTTAAATATAGATAAAATCTTTTGTTTAACTCATTGCTTGCGTTTATCATGTCTAAATGCAACAAATTATAAGACCAATTTGACATTAAATTCGCTTCTAGTAAATAACCATCTGTTTTCATTGGTGGATTTTTTTTAATATATATATCAATATACGAATTGGAATTATCCAAAACTATATCTTCATCTAATAACTTATTTAGCGTCAAGTTGCAGCTTTTTATATATGCTTTAGTGTAAGAGTTATTAAACGATGGCTTATAATTATCAGAGCTTGTTATAAGGTCATATATATTAACATTTTCTTTATTTGCATAATGAATAAATTCTGGTTGATTTTTTTGATTAAAATAACATATTTCATTACCTAAATGCATAGAAAAAGGTGGTTCATCTTGATTTATTATATCTTTTATATCCATAAACGCATAATCAATAAGTTCTTTTGGATAAGTATTGTACATAACTTTTGGGTAAAAAGCGTCTGGATTGCTTAAGTGTTGATTATTTCCATAACGATTTAATAAAATTTTAAAATTTTTATTTGCGTCATCTGTTTTAAATTTAAAATCACTTAATTTACTTAAACAAAACATAAAGCTATCAAAATGCAATATAAAATCTAGCTCTGCAAAATATTTTAAATTTGAATTTTCTTTTAGTTTATTTATTATTTTTAAAATATATGGACTTTTTGCAAAAAACCATTCTACATCTATGTCATTTTGCTTGATATCATAATACATACAATACAAAACAAACTCGGCACATTTTGTGCAGTTACAACAATATTTTACACTTTTATCAGCCACTGCTTCGCACATCACTATTTGTTTATAAAATAGTGGATTTTTCTTATAAAGATAGTAGAAGCTAGACATTTCACTCATATGTTCGTTTGCATTAAATATATCTACTTTGTTAAACAAACTAGTATAAAACTCACTCATAGCTTTCATAAAACTTTGTTGAGATCTCTTAAAACCATATTTGTTATTAATGCCTATCTTATAATAATAATGACAATATTCATAAGAAAAAGTAATATATCTAAAATATCCAAGATATATCAATACTCCGATCGGTGCTAGATATAAATCTAAATGATATCCGCTTATAATACCACGCAAATTGGTTCTTATTTTTATGATATCAATATCTTTAAAAATTTCTTTTGTGGGTTTTAACATATTTTCGTCTCTGCGTTTTTCTAATTCATTTATATTTACGCCGATTTCAGGTATAACGAAAGAGATAAGTGAAATTTTTTTAATAGCTTTATTGTTCATTAAGCTATATAATGCATAACTAGAGTCTTTGCCACCGCCATAAAGTATGCCGCACCCCCCCCCTATTTCTACATTTGCGTTTCGCTCGGCAATTGATTGTTTTGTAGTGTTTGCAAAAACTACATTATTTAGTTCATGATAAGATAGCCAAAAATTTACTATATCTAAATTTACTTCATCTTGAGTAATTACTATCGTTTGCATATCTAGCCCTCTTAAATGATTTAACAATAATCCTATAATAGAGTTATAATGCACTTGCAAAGGAACTTGGCTGATATCTACTGCGTCATAATCTATATAACCACTATTTGCGGCACTTTTTACGATATTACTATAAGTTGATTGCCATTTGAAATATACAATATTGCCAATAACTTGCGGTCTGTAAATAGATAAAATATTTTTCAATTCTATTCCTTATTTATTAAATTTATTTGCTATTTTTTTACATTTAAACCATAGAGTTAGGTAGCCTAGTTTAGACTTATCAGCATTTATTAAAGCCTCTCCAAGTTTGTAGCTTAGATGCTCTTTTATCTTTATAGCCTCATTGTAATCTGGATATAATTCAAGTGGCGGAAGCTTTAAGCTTGGGTTAGCTTTAATCTTTTCTTGATAGAATTTTTGATTTTTTTGGTGAGTTTCTTTGATATAACTTAGGATATAAGGCATTTTTATATATCCCCATATGCTTTTTGAGTTTTTAATCATAGCTTCGCCTAGCTTGTATGTTAGTTGGTTTTTGATGCGGGATTTGGCTGTGCCGTAATTTAAAACAAAATATAAATCGGTATTTAGCTTTTGTAGCTTTTGGTTTTCTGATTTTATATTGTCATTTTGAGATGATAAGCTTTTGATTTCTAATATTAATTTGTCATTTTGTAGTTTAATATTATCTAACATTTTAGATTTTTCAACTCTTTTTGTGATAATTCTTTAAGATTATCGATTTCCAAGCTTAATTGTTTTATTCTATTTTGAATAATTTTTTTTAATGTTGGATTTGTAATTTTATTATTTATTAAAGTATAAATAGCATTTGCACTTTGAGTTTCTTTTTTATACTCCATTATTCTTGCGGTTATATAGCAAGTGTATGGAAAATTTAAATCAATATTATTTATAAAGCTATCAAATACATTATCAAACCACTGCCCAAACCAATCTTTTGCAAGCAATAGCTTTATGATTTCTTCGCCATTTTTATATAACAATATTTTAGAAATCTCCTCTGCTTGAGTATAGTTTTTATTATCCAATAAAACTTTTATCATATTGATTGTATATTTGTGATTATGAGGATCGTAAAATAAAGCCATTTTTAGATGATTTATCAATTTCCCCCCCCCATTAGCTAATCGATATTCTGAAGTATTGTTACCAGCCAAGTAATGATGATACACCAAAAAAGCAAGCTGTGCTTCATTTAAATTTGATAAAATAGGCAGATTTCTAGAAATTTGCTCATATTGTTCTTTTTGACTAAAAACAGCCGATGAGTAGTTATTATAAAATATTAAATTAGCATTTAATAAGCGTGCAAATCTCACAAGAGCTGAGTTTGTCCCATAGAGTTTTGTAGCCATACTCATTAAAGATAAGATCATAATAAAAACTTTGCGCATTTGATATGTGTTCAATGGGTCTAAGAGTATCTGCAAATATCACATTTTTATTATTTATTATGCTAACAATCTCTTTACAAGCCCCAGTGTCATCGCCAAACAGGACAATCTTACTATCTCCATCTTTTAGGCATTTTCTAATGAGTTCCAAAATTAGACTAGCGTGAGTTGCGTGATATACTGACTTATTTCCTTCTAATCGAATTGAAGTATAAAAATGGATAATATCTCCGCTTCTAAAGTGAATCGCACTAAAGTTTCCAAGATTTAGAGCGTCATTTTGTGCTTTTTGGATATATTGTTTTATTTGCGGTGCAAAATCTATCTGTTGAAAGCAATATCTGCAACTATTTTTATACTCTTTTAACTCTTCTTCGTTTTGACATAGATAGTCAAGCTCTCCTAGGCCTACTGGGAAAAAAATTTTATCACTTTGTCTTATTTTTTCTTCTAATTCTAAAAAATTATTACATTTTCTTTCTCTTATCACATTATCGCTATATGGGTTAGTATTTATTTGGTTTTCATTTATTTCTTCATTTATATTTGCTTCTTTATAATCATTGTTGGTTATGAAATATTTATCTATAAAATTTTTATTAAAGATATTTTCTTTTGCTTCTATGCTCATTCCTATGACATTTATGCCATCTTTATCACCTCTAAAATTTTCGCCAAGTTCTTTGTGTAATCCTACCATATTGGGCCAAATAAATCTAAAATCTCCTATATTTTTAAATCTATTAGATAAGTACATAGCATTTACTAAACTAAAAATTCTAGAACCACTCCCATCACTCCTATTTGCTACAAAGTATTTCATCAATCTCTCCTTTTTTAAATCAATTTAATTGCTCTTATTGTTTATTATTAATTTTTCCAATATCTTATCTTTTTCATCAAATTCAGATTTGGTTACTAAAACTTTTTTAGCAAATTCATTAATATACCAATTATTAGTGTTTAATTTTGATACAATGTATTTTGCACATTGAATATTTCCAACATCATATAAAATTCTAGCACTCATATATGATAAATATAAATAATTAAGATTTGTATTTTCAATTAATACTTTATGACAATCATACATAGTATAACCATAATATAATTTTTTTAGCAGTATGTATAAAAAACCATCATGATCTAATAATATAGATGATCTAGCTATATATTCTGCCATCTCAAATTTATTATCTTGGATTAAATGTTTAATTTCGTAAATTTTGTATTTAAAATTTAAAGGATCTAGTAAAAATGCTCTATTTAAATTTAAAATAGCGCTATTAAGTCCCAAATTTAACTCACTCTATTAATAAAGCTAATGAAAAACATACTATAGCTATTCCTAATGAGTGTGAATATATCAAATTTGGATTAAAACTAGTTGGAGGTGGAAAAGCTCAAATAGAAAAATTGATCTTAGATAATCTTATTCTTAATCCATACGCCTTACTACCAAAATCAAAAACCCTAATCTTATCAAAACAATACCCAAGCTATGATGATCTATATAAATATGGATTTTTACATAGCAGAGTAAGGTCTTATAAAGATTCGAATTTTTTAGTAGATATATTTAGAATAAACAATCAATTTAATGAACCATTTAGAGAGTTTCAAGGTATAGATGTAGCTAGTGGAGACTCCACTCTTTTAGAAAACACCTTAAATATGGGTTATTATGATAAAGTCTTAGTTCATATGATTGACTCTAATATGTGGAAAATACTTGAAAAATTCATAGATAAAATAAAAGTTATAGTATGGATCCATGGTGCTGAGATACAAGTATGGCAAAGAAGAGCCTATGAGTTTGAAAGGCTTAATCCTGATGAGATAGATAGACAAAAAAGACTTAGTGCTAATAGAGTTTTTAAGATAAAAGTCAAGAATTTTTATACTTTTTTTTAAAAATTATACTTTAAATTAAGGATAATTTTTTAAAAGCATATCTATCTTGCCTTTTATCTCTCTAAGAAGTTTAAAAGCTTCTTGACTTGTCTTTTCAAAATCTTCAAGCCTTGTTACTCGTTGTTCAATAAGACTTATCCTTTGCTTTATGAGCCAATTTAAAGCGGTTAAGATAATAACCGCTAGAGTGATGATAGGCTCAATATATTTTAATAAATCCATAATTAGAACTTAAGACCTATAATATAAACTTCTTCAAACCTAACGTTATTAAACGTTTTATTTTTTAAAGCAGTTTTTATCTCATCTTCGTTAAAAGTACTTTTTGCTATAAAGCTAAAAGTATGTTTATTGCCTTGTGCATTCTTACCTGTTACAGTAACCTTTGTTCCATCGGCTTCGCCTTTATCAATAGTCTCTTTAGCTTCATATATCTCATAAAGACCATCGAGATTGTTTGCGCAAAAAGTTGAAGCTGTATCATAATCGCAAGGAAGATTATATCCAAATGTTTTTTCGCCTAGATAATTTCTAACTAAAACCTTACTCATTTTTCTATCCTTTATTATTTATCGAATTTAAGATTTACGTAATCAGCTTTAATAGCTGTTTCGTAATTCGCATTAAATTTATTTTTAATATCAGCCGCAATCTCATTTGACATTTTAGAAGCTTTTACGTGAGGAAGCGTAATCATAGTTGAAAGTCTTCCAGAATTTTCTGTTGATTTAGCACCCACAATAAACACTTTTTTATTTAATTCTTGTGGTAAATCAGCTCGTGTTCCACCTTGCCCTTTTAAATCAAATTGTGTTATTTCGCCAACCATAAGACCAAGTAAAGCGGTTATATCTTCTTCACTGCCATTTGCATTTATATTTATAGTTACGCCTTTTACCTTTTGTTTTAGCATATTTGCTCCTTAAATTTTTATTTTTTTTAAAGCCTTTTTATAAGGCACAGCCATTAAAAACCATTTATGATATATCATTTGTGAAAGTTTATTAAAAAATTTAAATATGGAATATTTTATTTTTCAAATACCCTTAAAAACTATGTTTGATAAGAATGAGTAGTAAACGAAAAATATAAAAAAATTTAGCAGATTAAAGACTATTTAGAAGATTTGACGAATTTAGAGAATTCTACCCGCTTTTACTTATTTCAAGCAAATATAACAAACGCTTTTTTAAAAAGTAAAGGACTGCGGCTTTTATGAGCTTTTAGGCGTAGAACGCCCGCAAGCTCATAACAGCCTTGCGAGTTAAAATCCTTGACTTTTTAAAAGCGTTTGTTCAATGCTTTGCATAAGCGAAGCGGGGAGAATAAGCCACTCTTTGCTCTGCAAAGAGAATATGTGTCAAGGGTTAGAGTGGTAAAAAGACAAAGATAGATATGCTACCTGGTAAGAGTGAAAAAAGATTTATTTCATAAAAAGTCTGCAAGTAATGCCCTTTATAGGAGTATTATTTACTTCAAGATGAGTTTTTATTAAATTAGCCATCTCTTTTTCATTAATTGCAGGTTTTACGTGATGAACTAAAACCTGTTTAGTGAAATTTTGGTTATCACTTACAAAGGCTTTATACTGCTTATAGTAGTTCATATCATCAACTGGAGTATTATCGCTAAAATCTTCATATTCTACTTTATATATGCAAGTTACTTTAGCGGTTGAAACAGCTTCTAAGAATGCTTTACAACTTGCAAGGTTTTTTGCTTCAAGTGTGGAAGTTATTGTTTTACTTCCTTGTTTTTGAGTTATTTTATAGGTTGGCATTAGGAATTCCCTTTAAGAGCATAATTTTGAAACAGGAAAAGATAAATCAATAGAAAAACCAAAAGTAAGACGCAAACGATCTTGAATAGTACTAGGTGGAAATTTAATAACAGAAGATTTACCCCAAGGAATATGTTTAGTAGAATAATTATAAGGTTCAAATTTATAATTTGAACGAACGAAATCAACCATTTTATCAAAAAAAGGATTAAGATAGCTAATAACAAAAGAATAAACATCAGAAAGCTTTACATAACCGCTAAAAGAAGGAATATCAATTTTGTAAGAGTCCTTAAGTTCATCAGAAACTTCCCACTCGTTAATCAAAGAATAATAATCAGTAAATTTAAAAACAAGACGTAGAGAATAAAAATCAATTTTACCTGTAATCTTTAAAAAAACTTCATCACCAAAAATTTTATTAGAAATACGACTACGACTATAAACATCAGAAAAAGGCAAAACAGTATTCCAATCAGAACCATCATAATCAGCAATTTTATCAACAGTTAGACAACTAAGAATTTCGTCTAAAGAAATTTCTGGAGGTATTGAATAAGTAGTACGAATATAGTAGCCGTCTCCCCGAAAGTCAGAAAAATCAACACCAGGATATTCAACTAAGAAACTTTTACCAACATAATAATCAACATAATCATAAGAAAGAGAACTGCAAATAATAGGAGCAACCATTTTAAGCCTTAAAATCTTCGCCACTTAAAATTTTATAAATAGCTTTTAAAAGATTAGTATTTAATTCCAAAAGCTCAATCTCTTTTTTTATATATTGTTCACATTTATTACTATCAACTGCCATATTTATCCTTTGTTTTGTTTATTGTTTAGGTAACCAAGTCCGTTAAGCATAGTCATAAATTGCTCTGTAAGACCTGTGATATTTCCGCTATCATCTGTAACATACATAAAATTTGCTATTTTATTGAGGTTATCTATATCGACACTCTGAGAACCAGTGATTTTTTTAATCATAGCTACATCATCAGCAGTAAATCTTTGAGTAAAAAGCTTTAAGAGTAAGCTTTTATGAGTGGCATCTAATTTAGCTTTAGCGTAGTCGAGTTTTTGGGTGTTGGAAGAAATATTAATATTAGGAATGCTTGAAAGACTACTACTAGCACCGCCGTAAGTATTAGAAACTAATTGACCATTATGAATCATAGAACCATATTCTACATAAAGTTTAGCCTTTGAGATACGTTCGTCCATACTAGCAGAACCAGCACGAGAAGCAATTTTAAGCTTACGACCAACCATACGAGATAATTTACCCTTAATTTTTGAACCAATACCACTAAGAGAAGATACTACAGAATAAGAAATAGAAGCAAAAATAGCAGTTATAAATTTATCTTGCCTTTGCATCCAAATCATTAAAGCACCGCTAAACATAACACTTAAACCACTTTGAACGGCATCTTTTAAATAGCCGTCATCGAGCGGAATTACTTTATTAAGTTTATTATAAATTTCTCCATAAGCAACATTGTAGGCTAAATCTTCAAAGACTTCATTAACGCCCATTTGAGCAATATTTTTTAAATCAGCCATTATTTAACCTTTTCATTTTTTATATCTTCTAGCTTTATAATATCAGAAGCTAAAAAACCATCAGAAATAAAAGTATAAACACTATAAACAATAATAAAAAAAAGAATTAAACCAACTAAAATTTCAAAAATATATTTAATCTTTTCGAGCATTCTTTATCCTTGAGTATTCTTAATATCAGAATTTAGAATAATATCAGTAGCAAGACCAGGCTTGAGAGTTTTAAAAAACTCAGGTATTTCCAAATCAAAATTGCCAAAATCTATATCATCAGATGTTAAAGTATTCTCATCAGTATAAGTCCTTGCAAGAGTAGCTTGATGAGTTAAAGCCATTTCACGAGGAATAGCGTTTGCAAGTTCATTTCCGTCCATATCTCTTATAACCCTTGGCTTTGTAAGGAAATCAGTTTTTTCTTTAAGTATATCGTGAGCCTCTTCTTCACGTTTAGCCCTTGCATCTTCTAATTCCTTTAAACCAGTTTGAGCGGCAACTAAATCGGAAAATCCCTCAATAGTCATCGGCTTACTCATATCAAGAGTAACGCTTTGATTTTTTTTGAGCTTCTAAAATAGAGCGTTGAACAGCAACTAAATCACCAAATCCGCTTATAGTCATAGGCTTAGAAAAATCAATATTTATAGATTGACTGCCACTAGAATAATCAGAAGTGTTTGTTTTAACAGAAGCATCTATTAACTTACTAAGCTCGTCGGAATTTGCTAACTTTAATTCACCTGTAAAAGAGCCAGTTTTACTTGCAACTTCTTCAGTAGCAGATCTTAGATTAAATAGAGTTTCCGAAATAGTATTTAATTTAGCGGTGCTTTGATTTATAGCGCCTATAAGACCTCCTGATGAAGTAGAACTATCAGAAGCACCCGTCCTAATAGAGCTTATTTGATTTTGTAAAGAAAATATAGAGTTGTTAAAAGTCTCTTTATCTATATAGCTCGATAAATTGCTTTGAAGCGAAGATATAGTATATTTTAAAACAGCGATATCCTCTTTTAAAGATACTATCTCGTTTGAAACCGTTGCGTTCGTAGTAGAATCCAAAGTATAAGAAGTTTTATCGTTGGTTGCGTTATGAATATTTACGCTATATCCGTATTTTTTTAAATGAGCTCCCTCAGACTCCGTCATAATCCCAGTTCGCTTAATTCTACTTAGCATACCTTGAATACCCATATACACATCACGAGTCATAGACAAACCATTAGGACTTATAATAGTATCATCGGAAGTAGCGGTATTATTCGTAATATTTGAATTTAGAGATGAAATTTTACTAAATTTAGATACAGCGCTTTCGTATTCACCTGGATTAAAATCGCCTTTATGCTCCTCGATTTGTTTATAAGTCATACCTACAACACCAGCACCCAAAGCAGAAAGCCCAGCGATAGCCGCAGGGTTGGAAAATGCGGAAATAGCAACAGCAATTAAAGGAACAGCCATAAATTAACCTTTTTTGCTTACTAGAGAAGACGGAATATAAACGATATTATGAACGTCTTTAACGCTGATTAAAACATATACAAAAGTATAATTGTTAAAATCAGTTTGTAAAATAGTAACTTTTTTAACCTTAAATTCATCTTTTGGATATAAAGAACAAGTTACGATTTCATCTTTAGAAAAATTACCCAATCTGCCACTAAAGTCATCATCAGCTACAAGAGAATTATTTTCAATAGCCATATCTAATCCTTACGAAATTATTTTATAAAATTTATCTAAAGCAGTATCAAGAGCTTTAAGATTATTTGATAAAGCTTGAAGTTCATCAAGCTTAGGTTTTTTACCAGCTTCTATATCAGTGATAATTCTATCCAGGATTATATTTGTAGAACTAAGTCCTATAATATCTTTTGTATCTTTATCATCAACTTTTGATAAATTTGATAAAACGTCTCCTGCTAAAGCAATAGGAGTACCAAGAGCCGGTTTTACAACACCAAGAATTTTACCCAAAGAACTTAACAAAGTTCCTGCACCATCAGCTAAATCAGATATTTTAGCTTTATTAATACTTTCCATATTTTAATCCTTTTACATTAATTTTATTATGGGCTCTTTTGTAGCCAAATCATAATCAAAATGCACAAAACTCTTATATATAAGTATCCTAGATTTACCAAGCGTATCAAAATCTAAAATACTTTTAATAATCTTATGAAGTTCTATACTATCTTTATAAGCAATATCAACCGCTAAACCTTTTAAGTGCTTAGAGTTTTTTGCGCCACCTACAGCTTTATTATGTTCTTCACAGCGATAAGCTGAATTAATTATAAATGGTATTTTTGCGTGTTCTCTGATATCAATTAGCAAAGCTAAAAAATTATCATCAATCTTATTAACACCGCAACATTTACAGCTTAACTCTTTATTACTAAAATAACTGTTTTTAAACATTTCAAATCCTTTTTTTATGAAAGTTTATAAAAAATTACTAATATGGAATATTTTATTTTTCAAATACCCTTAAAAATGATATTTGAACAAGGTAAGTAGTAAACGAAAAATATTAAAGAATATCTAAAAACAGCTTTATACAAAAAAATAAAATAGACAAATTTAGAGTTAATAAAAAAAATATATTATCAAATATCTTCATTAATAAGTTCCTTTATAGATATTATGCAAGATATCAAGAGTTGATTTTAAAGTGTAGTAGTTATCATTTTTTGTTTTTAGATTATATTTTAAATCTGAGAAGAGATTATAAATATCCAAAATGTTTTCTTCAATAACAGGTTTATAATGGTTACTTCCCTTTATTCCTTGCTTATTAAGTTTTCTTTCAGTGTCGACAAATCTTCCACAAACTTTTATAAGTCCATATTCGTGAAGAGTTAAACCCTCTTCTTCTAAATCTCTTTTCGTTTCATTAAACACATTAATAAAAGCATTCAGATCATAGCCAACATTTGAGTAAGTTGCAGATATGAAAGATTTTAAAGCGTTTTTTGCTTTTATCATATCTATTTTAGATATTAACTCACTTTTTTGCAAATTTGTAAGAGTATCATCTTCAAATCTATTTATAAAAGCCCATAAATCAAAGCGATTTAAGTCAGTTTCACATTTTTTGTAATAGTTATATATTGAAGTCCTAGCAAGTTTATTACTATTTATATTACTAATTTCTTCATCTTTTAAATCGTACCATTTAACAAAGCCTAAGCTATATCGCCAAAAAAAGCCCAAATTTGCAAATAAAAACTCTACTTCGTTTTTATAATCATCATTAGGAAAAACGATATCTTTTATGAATTTTCTAAATATAGGTCTATGGATCTCACTCTCAAATCTAAATACACTTTTATGAACCCCTGGATTAAAGCCGTTCATCTGCCATTTAAGCATTATTAGAGTGCTTATCTGTTTTTGGCTTATTTGCTTTAATTTATCGTATATCCTAAACATAAAAGGGCTTTTGCCAAAGCTAAAGCCATCAGTTTTTAAATATCTTGAATAATTCAGTCCGTCGGTTGATTTCATATCTAAATTTAGCTCTTTATCTACGTCATCAATTAGAAAATCTTTAATATCAGTATATTTAGCGACTTTGCGAAGTGTTTGAAACCGAAGCAGATCATCAGTTTGAAACATTACACCAGCAACGTCAGTCGCAAGGTCAAATCGTAATATAAAAACTTCATACCGAGTTAAAAATATTCTTTGAATAAACTTTTCTACATAATCATAAGCTTTTTTGTGACCAAACTGCAAAAGAAACTTTGAGCGAAACTCAATCTTTAGATGATATCTGTTTGATATAGAGTTTGCATTTGCAAAATATACGCTTATATCATTATTTTTTACATAAGCAAGGTAATCATTACTTGCGCGACTAGAAACAAAGAAATCTCCAAAGCCTAAATTAAGATCTGATTTTACAAATTTTTCGCCAAAAGTTTTTATTTGTTTAGCATTTTCCTTTAAAAGCCTGATTTCTTTAAGCAAATTTGCATAAGTTCCATTTATTATATTTGCATCAAAACACCTTACACCGATAACTAAAGTATCTAAACACTGATTTACTATTTTTATTGTCTGTTTGTCAAAAATCATCTCATAACATCCTTATTTATATCTTCTAAAGTTACCTTTGCTTCATTAATTGAAGAATTATAAATTTTTTTAGATTTTATAGATTGAGTAGGTAGAATAGACTTATTAGGCACTATTTGGTTTTTTCTATTAAAGAAGAGTTTTCTTTGGGTAGGAAGTTTATCTAATATCATCATAAATCCTTTTCTAAAGAAGAAATTTGTTTTTTAATTCTTTTAATATTTTTCTTGATAAATATAGTTTCATTAAAGCTTTTAGAAGTTTTTAGGGCGTCTTCTAAAAGGATTAAATCTTCTTTTAAAATTTTTATTTGAATATATTTTTGAATCATCTATTTTCCTTTTGTATAAGAATATTTTTTTGAAGTGTGGTAGTTCAGTAGACTATATTGTTAATCAGGGCGGAAGCAAAGTGCTAACGCCCTAATTTTCAAGCTTTGGAAGACTTTGGGCTATCCTTAAAAATAGCTAAAGCCTCAATTAGGTTATCTCTTTCAGAAACAAATTTATCAAAAACTATAACTGGAGTTGAGTTATAGTTATCGCCATATACTTTATATTCTATATGACCTTTAGCTATGTAGTTCTTACCAATTTCAAGTTCAACAAAAAGCGGTTGAGATACTGAAGTTGTATGACTTCCGCTAGAGTTTATAGAATTGTAAGTTACATAATACTTAGTATCCCAACGCTGAACTTCACCAAATTCATTTACTATTACCTTGCCGTCTTTGTCAGTTTTTTCCTTACCTTCTGCTTCTCTAAGACCAGTTATCTTTATTTTTTGTTCAAATTTGTCATTGTTTTGATTAAGGTTATCGTATAATGATAACAACTCATTTGCTGTATCGCTTAAAATAGGTTTCATTGTTTATCCTTTAAAATTAAATAATTGTTTTTTATTAACTTGCTTAAATAACTATTGCTTATATCGCAATGAACTAAAATATCTTTTCTTGTGCAGTATCCTTTCTCTTTGATGTTGTTCAAAGTAATGAGTAAAATTTCTTTATATCGTCTATTCATTTTTAATATCTGAAATATTGATTTTTTAGGTGTCTTATTATTTTATTGCAAACTGCGACTAAAGCGACTTTTTTGTTTTTGTTTTGAGTAAGTAAATGTTCATAATATCTTTTAAATTTAGGGTTATATCTAACGCAAGATAGAGATGATAAGAAAAGAGCTTTTCTTATATTTGAATTTCCTTTTTTATCGATAATACTTTTCTTTTTTACACTGCTACCGCTTTCAAAAACTTTTGGAGATAGACCTAGATAACTAATAATCTGTTTATAGTTTTTATCTTGATTGAAATAAAATACCGGGAAAAGGTATATTGCAAGATTTTTACCTATGCCTTTCTCATTTTCTAAAATAGTCTTTGTTTGAGGTAGTAGATCACAAACTAAATCAAAGGCTTTATCTTCAAGCATTCTTTTATTATCATTAGATATATCAAGAAATTCGTCTATTACGGATTTAATGTTTTCGTCATAAATATGAATTTGGCTATCATCGTAATTTTGTATTTGAACGTTTATTTTATTTAGAAGTTCGATAAGTGTTTGATAACTTCGTAAGAGCTTTGATTTATCATTGAATGAATCAAAAACGATTTCATTTTCAAATTTTAAAGAATAATAAGCTAAATTGTAACTATCTATTTTATCATTTTTCTTATTGCTTATGTATTTTAAAAAGTGAGAAACTTTTAAAGGATTAAGTTCTGAATATTTTATTTTTAAATCAGTTAAAACCTTTGCAATGTTATAGCTGTATGTAGAAGTCGTTTCAAAGACAACAATTAAATCATTTAGATTTTCAAAAGATATAAAAAAATCTTTGATATCTTTTTTATCGTTTTTTATTTGTTTAAAATCTTTACTATCTAAAGATTTTAATATGCAGATATCTAATTTAAGCTTAGATACATCTATACCAATATAATACTTCAAAAATAACTCCTTTTATAAATTTAGGGAAAACCTATACTTATATGCGGTCTTTTTACAGACAAAGTTTTTAATCAGATTTATCCCCTTTTAGGCTTAGACTCTATTGCTGTCTTGTTACAGACATAGTAAGTTAACAAACCATAAGGGGGATTTTAACTAAAAAATAACTTAAAAAGTATTTTTTTAGTTGGAAGAATTATATAAGTAAAGTTATGGCATAAACTAATCAATAAACCAAATCAAAATCTACATTTTGTGTTTGTTAGTGAGCATTTTAAAGATGAATCTTTGGGCGATTTGGGATTGAGCTTATCAAAAGATAGATACTCCATAATACATAATTATATAGATGAAAATATATTTAAATATCAAGAAAAATCAGAAAATTTACGAACCAAAATTTTAACCATACGGCCATATCATTCGCGTACTTACGCGAATGATATGGCCGTTAAGGCAGTGCAAATACTATCCACAAAACCATTTTTTAAAGATTTAGAGTTTTGTTTTGTGGGGGATGGGGAGTTATTTGATGATACTACAGAACCTTTGAAAAAATTTAATAATGTAAAGATAGAAAAAAGATTCTTAACTCAAGAAGAGATAAAGTCATATCATGATAATTATGGAATATTTCTAACCCCTACAAGAATGGATTCTCAAGGCGTAAGCAGAGATGAGGCTATGAGTAGTGGATTAGTAGCTATCACGACTAATGTAGCTGCTATACCTGAGTTTGTAGATAATAGCTGCGCTATTGTAGTAGAACCAGAAAATCCTAAAGCCTTAGCAGATGCTATAGAGTATCTATATCATAATCCAGATGCCTTCTTAAAACTATCAAAAGCAGGAAACAATAGAGTTAAATCTCAAAGTGGATTTAACCAAACTATATTGAAAGAATTGGAGCTTGTGAGTGGGTAAGGCAGATGAAATTTTAAAAACTGGTATATACAATATTGATTCAATTTATATTATAGATTTTAATAAACTTGATTATAATAAGTCTGATTATGGTATAAGTATCATAAATAGAACTCATTTATTTCATATACATAAAATGAGTTACATCAATATATTAATAGAATATGATAAAAGCCATATAGGTAATAATGGGTTGGAATTTGTTTTTAAATTTTTACAACCTTGGTGGAATGTATTTAAAAATAAGATTAATGACAATGCTGCTTGGCATGATCATGCCACTGCCTTGCGTGGGCAAAATTTAGTAAATTTATATAATCATATAATAAATATAAATTATATGGATATTTCAAGAGTAAATCTTCTAAAAGATATATTGTTATTCCATAAAAGTATATTATTAGACAATGAGTTTTATTCTGAATTTACAAATCATGGGTTAGATCAAAGTTTGGCTTTATACCAAATTGCTTGTTTGTTTAAGGATAATAACTCAATAAATATTGCTAAGAATAGAATTCAAAATGAGATAAATCACGCATTTTGCGAAGATGGAGGACATAAAGAAAATAGCCCTGCATATTTAAATTATGGCTTAAATCAATTGTTAAATGCGTTTGATGTTATCAAGCAAAATGGTTTTGATAATAATGGTATTGACTTTCCAGATAAAATTTTAGATAGAGCTATTCTTGCTCTTGGTTTTTTTACTCTGCCAAATAGAATGCTTCCACTAATAGGAGATACTAGAGATTTTATTGTTAAAGATATTTTTGGCAGTAGATTTGAGTCTAGTATATATTATTTAAATTTTCTTTACTCTATTTCATTAGGAAATAACGGCATTAAGCCTAGTAATAAAGATTTGCTACTACCTATTAGCGGATATGCAATATTTAGGGAAACTTGGGAGAAAGCAAATTTACCAAAGAGCTTACATATTGTTTTTAAAAGTGGATATTTAAGTCAATATCATAGACAAGATGATGATTTGAATATAACTCTTTTTTATGATGGCGAGGAGTGGCTTGTAGATGGAGGTGAGTATAAACATGACAATAAAGATCCATATAGGATTTATTTTAGATCAGCTGATAGTCATAATATAACAAGACCTAGGTATTGTGCAATTTGTAGATCAATTGATGAAATAAAAAATTATGGAGATAGCAAGATATATGATTACTACACTGATGGGGAAACATCGATTATTAATGGAGTTTCATATATTTTTAAAGGCTATAAAAATATAAGGAAATTAACCTATGATAGACGCAATCGTTTGATTGAATTACACGATGTATGTGCTCCAGTAAATATGAGCGATAAATTAGATGAGTTTATTACTAGATTTCATATTCCTATAGATAAAGCTATCAATGTAGATAATGTTAATAATACAATTAAAATAATTGGCAAAAACCGCACAATGAATTTATCGTCTCCAAATTTCAAAGGAAGCATAAGAGTTGTTAAAGGTAAGCAAGAGCCTAGGCCACTAGGCTGGAGATCGAGAAAAAGCGGAGTACTGGAAAAATGCTACACAATTGAATTTTATCATGAGAAATCTCAAAGTCTCGATCAAGTTTTCTTAATACACTTTACATAGGATTAAATATGTCAAATATCAATATACAAGCATATATAGATAACAATACATGTAAGGCTAAAATCTCTACTGATGTATTCTCTAAAGATGATAAGTATGCATTTTATCTTTATGAAGATGGAATTAAAATAGAGCAAAAATGGTATTCCAAAGAGAGCATAATCCAATTTGATACCAAACTTGATAATTGTAAAAATTATAGCATTACTGGTTTTGTAAGAGATAAAAACAATAATATTTTATTTAGAAAAACCATAAAAATAAATCATAATATGACTATAATATCAGCAAGAACCGATGGTATAGGGGCAAGGCTTAGAGCAATTATATTTGCGATTTATCTATCTAGAAAATTAAATTGTAAATTTAATTATATCTGGAGTAGTATAGATAATTATATTTACTGTCCTGAAGAAATGGAAATGATGCAAGGAAATAAAAAAAGGGATATTGATGATGAAAATTGTATATTTGATGAAGAATTTATACAAAAATACTCTTATAAAGATAAAATTAAAATTACAGCAGGGAATAATACAAAAATAGCCAAAATAATTAAAGGCGAAATCCAGAGCGATGAATCTATATATTTTGCTGATAATGTAGAAGTAGGATTGAGAGTATTAAAGGATAAAAAGGCACTTGAAGATTATAAAAAAATATTTGATGAAATAAAATTTAATAAAAATATTACTGATCTTTTTAATAAATCAAAAAACACCGTTCGTCAATATATGCCTTTTATTGCGTTACACTTAAGAACAGGCGATATATTTTATAGTCCTTTGAATTGGGATGTAGGAGATATATATATAAAGGCATAAATTTAGAAGTAGCATGTGAAATAATAGAAAATCAAATAAAGCTCAACAATAAGATATTAATATTTTCTGATAATAGCCATGTTGCTAATTATCTTACTTCTAAATATGGCAATAATCATATAATTGATTTTTATAATTTACAAAATGGGGGGTATAGCCTTACTTCTACACAAGAAGCATTATTTGAGTTAATAGCTATGAGCGAAGCAAAAATCATATATGGTACTGATAGTAATTTCTCTATATCAGCAAGCTATATAGGCGGGGTGGAATTTTTAAACATATATAGAATATTTGATCCAAAGCAATTATTTGACATAATAAAATTAAGAATAAATGATGATTTTATAGATAAGATATTTAAAGGATATTCTTATTATTGTTTGTATAGATTTGGTAAAAAAATAAATTTAAATTTAAAAGAATTGCTTACCTATATTAAAAAGGCAATATTTTACAATCCTAAAAACAATTCATATTACTTAGCAAAACTATCTCTTTTGCTAGAATTAAGAGACTTTAAAAGTGCTAATGAATATTTTGAGAGCTATAAAGATAAATTACTTGATTCTTATAGCTTGAAGAGAGTTGTTACAAACCATCATTTAAAAAAAGATATATGTTCTATTTTTTTTGATTATAAATTTATAAATATTTCATCGCTTGAAATTATTTTAAATATTAGAAAATTATTGGAGGATTACTATTTTACATCATCATTAGAGATGATTAAACATGATATTAGACATCATGTCGGTAGTTTATTTTTTAATTATAAAAAATGCTATATCAACATATTATATTTTACTTTTGAAATTAAAAAATTTCCAACTTATGATAATTCAATATTCTCATCCGAAGAAAAATTGAGTAAATTTAATGATTATAACACTTTGATAGTATCACAAGATTATTTTATATATAAAATAGGGGAAATTATATTTAAAAATATTAATAAAAATTTATATAAGCAGATAAAAACCTTAATTATTTTATATAAAATTATTAACAAAAAAGATAGCTATCAAGATAAAATTATTAAATTAAATAATATAAATATATAATTTTAATCATATATATAAATATTATTAATAATTAGGATATAAAATATTCGTGATAATGTGTTATAATACCTTATTAATATAACATATGAATTGGATTGTGTATGAAAATAGCATTAATTTCAGATAAACTCACTATGGACTCTCTATTTGCCGAAGATGGTATTAGCGTGGTTAATCTCACAAAGTATAACTATAAAAATATATTTAAGCAGTGGAAACCAGATATTTTATTTGTAGAATCTACTTGGCTTGGGTATAATAATCTATGGAAATACAAAATAGCTTCATATCCAGATTACCCTAAATGTAATAATAAACAATTAAAAAAAATTATAAATTTAATTAAGAAATTAGGATTTTTGGATCGCAATAATAATCAATTAAAAAAGTTAGTAGAATATGCTAAGGACTTAAAAATTCCAACTATTTTTTGGAATAAAGAAGATGGCGTACATTTCGATAGATTTATCAATAGTGCTAAATTATTTGATTATATATTTACTGTTGATGAGAATTGTATTGATAGATACAAGGCTATTGTTGGCAGCTCAGCTCAGGTTAATACGCTCATGTTTGCTATTCAGCCTAAATTTCATTATTTTACAGATTTTAATATTACAAATAATAGGGCTAATTTTGTAGGTAGTTACTCTACACATATTCATGACAATAGAAGACGATGGCAAGACATGATGTTTAAATTGACATCGCAAATATTTGGATTAGATGTTTATGATAGAAATTCTGAGAGAAAATCTAATATTTACAGATATCCCGATATAGATAATGTTAATATTTTTCCATCGGTGAGTTATAAAAAAACTGCCGATATATATAGAGATTACTTGATATCTCTCAATGTCAATACTATTGAAAATTCGCCAACTATGTTTTCAAGACGGCTAATTGAGATATTAGCATGTGGGAGAATAGCTATTACCAACAATACACCTGCTATAGAAAAATATTTTAAAGATTATTGCTATCCATTTAATGATGAAAGCCAATTACAAGATTTATTATATAAAATTAATGAATTTGGTATGGATAAACATACCAAAGAGAGATTGAGATCAGCAGCAGAGCATATAGCAAATAATTATACTTGGGAGCATAGAATTAAATATATAAAAGAGATAGTAGGAATTAAGTGATCAAATCTATATTTGGATAAATTTTGGTGTGTTCAAGCAGTGTTATACTGCTTGAAAGACTTAAAATCATTTACATCTCTTTTTATGCTCTTTTGTGATTTTTATTGCTTCAAATATAAATTTAATATATCCAC